>CAVUPE010000034.1:0-110787 GCA_963743265.1 uncultured Alphaproteobacteria bacterium
GCGCTCTTTTTGAGCGCCTCTGCACGGATCGCGGACAAGGTCGTCGTGGGCGTGATCGTGTCGGGATCAACTTGACATGGAGGATCGCGGGCATGCCGCTGGCCCACGCGCGTTCGTAGGCCGGCGGGAAGGCGTCCGTCTCCTCGACCCGCTCGCCATGGCCGCCGAAGGCGCGGGCATAGGCGGCAAAGTCGGGGTTTTGCAGCGTGGTGCCGCTGATGCGCCCGGGGTACTCGCGCTCCTGATGCATGCGGATCGTGCCGTACATGCCGTTGTCGATGACGAGCACGATGATCGGCAGGCGATATTGCACCGCGGTCGCAAATTCCTGCCCGTTCATCAGAAAATCGCCGTCGCCGGCGAAACAGACCACAGGCCGCCGCGACAGGCGCTGCGCGCCGAGCGCCGCCGGCAGGCCAAAGCCCATCGAACCTGACGTGGGCCCCAGTTGCTGGTTGAAGCGCTTGAAAGCGCAAGAAACGGCCGGCCAAATCGCAAAATTCCCGGCGCCGGTCGTGAAGACGCCGTCTGGGCGAGCGGTCGCGGAGCGACAGCATGACCTTGGCGAGACTCGGCCCGGATTGCGCGGCGCCTGTTCGCTCCAGGCCAGATAGTCTCCGCGCGCGACGCGCGTCTCGGCCCACCAGGGGATCCTCGATTCGGCGGCTGCACACCTTCCAGCGCCGCACAGAACTCCGAGGCGTCGCCACGATGCCAAGGGTGGGATGGTAGTTGCGGCCAATCTCAGTCGCGTCGGCGTGCACGTGGACCAACCGTTGAGTGGGCGTCGGCATGCCTAACAGCGTGTAACCTTGCGACGCCATCTCCGACATCCGTCCGCCAACGAGCAGCACGAGGTCGGCCGCCTCCATCGCGCGCATTTCAGGTTGGGATTGATCAGAGCGCCGATTCACCGCGAAATTCGCGTGCTTATCGTCGAACGTGCTCGCGCGCCGAAAGGAGCCGGCGACCGGCAAGTCGAACCGCTCGGCGAATCGGGCAAAGGCGTCGCTCGCCCGTTTGGTCCACCCGCCGCCGCCGAGAATGGCGATCGGACGCTTGGCCGCCCATAGCATCTTCTGCAATTCCGCCATTTGCGTAAGGCCCGGCCAGATCGGGACCGGGTTGCGCGCGGGCGCGTCCGGCACGTCCGCGATTTCGGTCAGCACGTCCTCTGGGATCGCGATGACGACGGGACCCGGCCGGCCCTGCATCGCGATGTGAAACGCGCGCTGCACGATTTCGGGAATTTGCGCGGCGTATTCGATCTGTGTCGCACGCTTTGTGGTCGATGCGAATAAAGCCCGATAGTCCATCTCCTGGAAGGCGCCGCGGCCCGATCATCGCCCGCTCGACTTGGCCTATGAACAGGATCATCGGCGCAGAATCGTGCTCGGCGATATGCAGCCCGTGCGCTGCATTCGTCGCGCCGGGGCCACGGGTGACGAAACAGATTCCAGGCCGCCCGGTCAGACGCCCCTCCGCCAACGCCATGATCGCCGCCCCCGCCTCCTGCCGGCAGACGGTCAGTTCGATCGGCACGTTGTTCACCGCGTCGAGGGCGGCGAGATAGGATTCGCCCGGAACGCAATAAACCCGCTCGACCCCCTGCGCGACGAGCTGGTCGACGAGAATCTGTCCGCCTGATCGCAAAGTCTCGCCCAATGCCGCTTGCTCCTTATCGGTCGCGGCATCTGTGGCAGTTCACGCTCTTCTTTTCAATCGCAGGCGGGAGGGAGTCGCGTCGCCTTGCGCGCGACCGGAGTTCCAGCCATTCTCGTCGCATGTCGGCTCCCACAGAACGTCCCGCTGAATCGAGTGCGCTGACGACGCTCAACTCCCGTTCGCGAGAGATCTTCCGCAATATCGTCGATTCGTATCTCTCCTCCGGCGAACCCGTCGGCTCCCGGCATCTGTCGCGCATGCTGCCGATATCGCTATCACCGGCCTCGGTTCGCAATGTGATGCAGGATCTCGAGGAGCTCGGGCTCATCTACGCCCCGCACGCCAGCGCCGGGCGCCTGCCGACCCAGCAAGGCTTGAGGCTGTTTGTCGACGCGTTGCTCGAATTTGGGGATTTGGGCCGCGAGGAGCGCGCACGTATCGATAGCCAGGTGCGGGCGGCGGCGGAGGAAGGCGGATTCGAAGGCGCGCTAGCCGCGACGACGGGTCTGTTGTCCGAACTGACTCGCGGCGCGGGTGTGGTCCTGACCAGCAAGACCGATGCGCGTTTGAAGCACGTCGAGTTCGTCCGTCTCGAGGCTGCGCGCGCGCTGGCGATTTTGGTCTCCGAGGACGGCTCGATCGAGAACCGGGTGGTCGCAACGCCTCCCGGCATGCCCGCTTCGGCGCTTGTCGAAGCCAGCAACTTTCTCAATGCTCGCATTCGCGGTCGCACCCTGTCGGAGGTGACGGCGGAAATCGAGGCCGCGCGCCGCGAAGCCCGCCAGGAGCTCGACGAGATCGCCGCCCGCCTGGTGGAAGCTGGCCTCGTCTCGTGGTCCGGCGCCGAAGGACTTCGCGACCAATTGATCGTCCGCGGGCAAGCCAACCTTCTCGGCGACGTATACGCCTCCGAGGACCTCGAGCGCATTCGCACGCTGTTCGCCGACCTCGAGACCAAGACCGACGTGATCGAGCTTTTGCATCGCGCCGAAACCGGCGAAGGCGTCAAGATTTTCATCGGCTCGGAGAACAAGCTGTTCTCGCTCTCCGGATCATCGATGATCGCGGCGCCGCTCAGAGGCACGGACCATCGCATCGCCGGCGTGCTCGGGGTGATCGGGCCGACCCGGCTTAACTATGGCCGCATCGTTCCGATGGTCGAATATGCGGCGCATGTGCTCGGCGAGCTCAAACGTCCGCGCTAGGCCGGATCCTGTCTTCGCTGCCTGGAGAACCGCAATGTCGAATGTGTCGAACGTCCCGACATCCGCGCACTCTCTCGGCGAGACAGTTGAGCGCTTGCGAGGAAAATGGGCGGCGATCACCGCCTTTGGCGTGCTTGTCGTCATCCTCGGGGTCGCGGCGCTGTTCTTTTCCCTCATCGCGACTATCGCGACGGTGACGCTCAACGGCGTCTTGTTCCTGATCGCCGGCGGGGCCGAGATCGGCATCGGCATGCATGCGCGCGAGTGGGGGCGGTTTTTTCTTTGGGTGGTCGGCGGCGTCGTCTACATCGCCGCCGGCGTCGTGTGTATCGTGAACCCGGTGCTCGCCTCGGTTGCGCTGACGCTACTTCTGGGCGCCGGGCTCATCGCCGCGGGCGTAGTCCGCGCCTACCTCGCTTTTCAGCTCCCGGCAGACCATCCACGCGGCCTGGTCTTTCTAGCCGCCGCGGTAACCATCCTGCTCGGTTTGATCATTGTGAGCCATTGGCCGCTCGACAGCGTGTACGTCCTTGGCACTCTGCTCGGCGTCGACCTCCTGTTTCACGGGGTCGGATGGGTAAGCTTCGGCATGGGGTTGCACGCCCGCGCCTGAGTAGGCTCGGGCCTTCCGCTTGAAATCAGGGAAGCGAGAATGACGAAGTGGGTCTATTCCTTCAGCGCGGAGCGCGCCGAAGGCCGGGGTGAAATGAAGAACCTTCTCGGCGGCAAGGGCGCGAACCTGCACGAGATGGCTTCGCTCGCCCTGCCCGTGCCGCCGGGCTTCACCATTACGACCGAGGTCTGCACTCACTTCTA
This sequence comes from uncultured Alphaproteobacteria bacterium, assembly GCA_963743265.1. GTDB lineage: Bacteria > Pseudomonadota > Alphaproteobacteria > Rhizobiales > Beijerinckiaceae > Roseiarcus. The sequence goes on from CAVUPE010000034.1 coordinate 3,687, forward strand.
CGCCAACGGCAAAACCTATCCGGCCGACCTTGGGCTCCAAGTCGACGCGGCGGTGGCCGAACTCGGCCGCCAGACCGGTCGCGCATTTGGCGATGCGGCCAATCCACTGCTGGTCTCGGTGCGATCGGGCGCTCGCGCCTCGATGCCCGGCATGATGGACACCGTGCTGAACCTCGGGCTGAACGACGCCTCGGTCGAAGCTCTGGCGAAAACGTCGAACGACGCGCGCTTCACCTACGAACTTTATCGCCATTCATTCAGATGTACTCGAATGTCGTGCTCGACATCGACGTTCACAATTTCGAGGACATCCTCGAGCAATACAAGGAAAGCAAGGGCTATGCGCTCGACACCGACCTTGACGCGGAAGACTGGGGGGCGATCATCGACGATTACAAAGCGAGGGTGATCGAGGAGACCGCCAAGCCGTTCCCTCAAGCGCCGCGCGATCAGCTCTGGGGCGCGATCGGCGCCGTGTTCTCGTCCTGGATGAACCAGCGCGCCATCACCTATCGGCGCCTGAACGCAATTCCCGCCGACTGGGGCACCGCCGTCAATGTGCAGGCGATGGTGTTCGGCAACATGGGCGAGACGTCGGCGACGGGCGTCGCCTTCACCCGCAATCCGTCGACAGGCACGAAAGAGCTCTACGGCGAATTCCTGGTCAACGCCCAGGGCGAAGACGTCGTAGCCGGCATCCGCACGCCCCAGAACATCACCGAAGCGGCGCGGAAAGCGGCTCATTCCGACCAGCCCTCGCTTAAATCGCTGATGCCCGAGGTGTTCGGCCAATTCGTCGCCACTACCCAACTCCTTGAGAAACACTACCGCGACATGCAGGACCTCGAGTTCACGGTCGAGCGCGGCAAGTTGTGGATGCTTCAGACGCGCAACGGCAAGCGCACGGCGAAGGCCGCGCTGCGCTGCGCCATCGAAATGGCGAATGAAGGCCTCATCTCGCGCGAGGACGCGGTGAGCCGCATCGAGCCGAGCGCGCTCGACCAGCTCTTGCACCCGATGCTCGACCCGAAGAACAAGCCACCCGCAATCGCGACCGGCCTGCCGGCTTCGCCCGGCGCGGCGAGCGGCGAGATCGTGTTCTCCGCAGACGAAGCGCAGGCTTTGCGTCAGGCCGGACGAAAATCGATCCTGGTCCGGGTCGAGACCTCGCCGGAGGACATTCACGGCATGCACGCCGCCGAGGGCGTCGTGACAACGCGCGGCGGCATGACCTCGCACGCTGCGGTCGTCGCCCGCGGCATGGGCAAGCCGTGCGTTTGCGGCGTCAGCGCGATCCGCATCGATTACGACAAGCAGACCATGAGCGCGGGCGGAATGTCGCTGAAGAAGGGCGACATCCTCACCATCGACGGCGGCTCCGGCGAAGTGATGGCGGGCGCCGCGCCAATGGTGAAACCCGAGATGACTGGCGATTTCGCCACGCTCATGACCTGGGCGGATTCGGTCAGGCGCATGAAGGTGCGCGCTAACGCCGAGACCGCGGCGGACGCACGCACCGCCCGCTCGTTCGGCGCCGAAGGCATCGGGCTTTGCCGCACCGAGCACATGTTCTTCGGCGGCGAGCGGATCGTAGCGGTTCGCCAGATGATCCTCGCCGACGACGAACAGGGACGGCGCGCCGCGCTCGCCAAGCTGCTGCCGATGCAGCGCAAGGATTTCGCCGAACTGTTCGAGATCATGAGCGGCCTGCCGGTCACGATCCGCCTGCTCGACCCGCCGCTGCATGAATTCCTGCCGAAGACCGACGACGAGGTCGACGAGGTCGCCAAGGCGATGAAGGTGAGCGCGGAGAAATTGCGCGCACGTGCGGCTGAATTGCACGAGTTCAACCCCATGCTCGGCTTTCGCGGCGTGCGCCTCGCGATCCGATATCCCGAGATCGCGGAAATGCAGGCGCGCGCGATCTTCGAGGGCGCGGTCGAGGCGGGACGCAAGACGGGCAAGCCGGTGGCCGCCGAGATCATGGTCCCCTTGGTGTTCGGGCGGCCGGAACTCGACCTCGTGAAGGCGATCATTGTCGCCATGGCCGAAGCCGTCGACAAGGAAACGGGCGTGAAAACACCCTATCAGGTCGGCACGATGATCGAACTGCCGCGCGCGGCGCTGCGGGCCGGCGAGATCGCAGAGAGCGCCGAGTTCTTCTCGTTCGGCACGAACGACCTGACCCAGACCACGCTTGGCGTGTCGCGCGACGACGCGGCGTCGTTCCTCGGCTTCTACACCGTCAAAGGACTCCTGAAGGCCGATCCGTTCGTGACCCTGGACGCCGAAGGCGTTGGCGAGCTCGTCACTATCGCCGCCGAGCGTGGCCGCAAGACCCGTCCTGACCTCAAGCTCGGCGTCTGCGGCGAGCACGGAGGCGATCCGGCCTCCATCGCCTTCTGCGAACAGGCGGGTCTCGACTACGTCTCATGCTCCCCCTTCCGCATCCCAATCGCCCGCCTCGCGGCGGCACAAGCAGCGCTAGGCAGAAAGGCGGCGAGCACCGCGTGAGGGGGGCGGTCATGACTTCTGGGAGACCAGCTTTGCGCATGCTTTCGAAAATGGGCTCAAGCTTGGCCAGGAATGTCGGATCCGTGCTCCTCGCCGTCCAGGCGTCTCGGATACGGGAGATGACGTAGGCTGGATTGAGCGCAAGGCCGGCCTTGAGCGCGGAGTGCGCCTCGTCCAGTCGACCGAGTTGCGCGAGGCCGGAAGCCAAGTTCAAATAGGCCGGCGGATTATTTCGATTGGCCTCGATCTCCCGCCGGAACCACGCGACTGCTTGGTCCCAACAGCCGAGGTGGAGCTTCGCAAGGCCCGCCATATTCATCCAGGTGTACGCTTGCGTGGCGCGCGGACTGAGGCGGAGCGCCTCGGCAATGTGAGTCTCTAAGTCTTCGGCGCGACCAATAAACATCTTACCCCATCCGATACAGGCATGAGCTTCGGCGAGATTTCGATCCAGCGCCAGCGCATGTTCACATTCGGCGATGCCCTCTGCCGCGCGTTTGGTCAAAATGTCGACAAGTCCTAACCAGAGATGGCCACCTGCATGGTCCGGGACCGAGGACAAGGCTTTGGTCAGTTTCGCTTCCGCCGCCGCAAAGGCGGCCGTGGGATCGGTCACCATAATATTCACACCCTCGGCAATGTCCGCACGCGCCGATCCAATGAGCGCATCGACATTGTCGGGATCGGCGGCGAGCGCGCGATCGAAAAAGCAGCGCGCGTGCGTCACATTGTCAGGGGTCCGACCTTTGTTGAACCAAGCCAGACCTTGAAAATAGAGGTCCATCGAGTCGGGGGTCGGGGCCTGTTCGGCGCGCCGCGCCTCCGCGGCGACGAGTTCGGTGCTCAGCGAGCCTGCCAGCCGCGCGACGATCTCGTCCTGCATATCGAACAGATCGGCCAGCGGCTTGTCGAAGCGTTCAGCCCAGAGGTGATTAGCCGTTTCGGAGTCGATAAGCTGGACGTTGACGCGCATGCGATCGCCTCCGCGCTGAACGCTGCCCTCAAGGACGTAGCGGACGTTCAAGTCGCGGCCGATTTGTTTCAGATCAACGTGCCTGCCCTTGTAGGTGAAGGCCGTGTTGCGACCGATCACGAACGAGCCTCGAATTCGCGAAAGATCGGTCGTCAGGTTCTCCGTGAGGCGGCCTTGAGCAGGCCGAGCTGAGTCAGCGCGGTATGGCGCATCGGCGCTCTCGCATGGCGCGCGCCGCGGGCGCCGACAAAGCGGCGAAGTCCCGCGTGAGGGGCGATCATTGTTCGGGGACCCTGGCCGTGCGCAGGCCTTCGAGAACGCGCTTGGTGTGGAGCAAATACGTCGGATGGTCGCTCCTGGGCGTCCAGGCGGCGCGGACGCGGGAGACGCTAGAGCGTCCTGCTTTTGGGTCTACGCGTATCCTGCGTTCTTGAGGTATGCGGCGCATTCGGCGGGCGGATACTGGGCGAGGATTTTGCCGCAGGCTTCGGAGATCGCTTCGTAGCTTCGCGCTTCCGCCTTTCGCAGCAGAGTTTTGAACTTGGCGAAGACCTGCTCGATGGGGTTGAGGTCGGGGGAGTATTTCGGCAGGAACACGAGGCGGGCTCCGACATTCCGGATCGCCTTCCGTACTGCTTTTCCCTTGTGGGAGCCGAGATTGTCGAGGATCACGACGTCGCCCGCCTTCAGCGTCGGCACGAGGAACTGTTCGCCATAGGCGTGGAAGCGCTCGCCGGCGATGGGCCCATCGAACAGGCAGGGCGCGTCGATGCGGTCGTTGCGCAGGGCGGCGAGGAAAGTCGCGGTCTTCCATTTGCCCTGCGGGACCTTGTCGACGAGGCGCTGGCCCCTTGGCGCCCAGCCGCGCAGGCGGGTCATGTTGGTCTTCGTCCAGGTTTCATCGATGAAGACCAGTCGCCTGGGGTCGATGAGCCCCTGATAGGTTCGCCATCGTTTGCGGTGGCGACTTATGTCAGGGCGATCCTGCTCGCGTGCGACAAGGGTCTTTTTTTGACCGTGACGCCGATCCGGCGAAAGAAGCGGCTCATCATCGAGGTGTCGGCTTTGACCCCTCGCTCGGCCGAAAGGCGATCGCAGAGGGCCTGAAGCGTGAGGTCCGATTTCTCGGCCCGCGCGGCCTCCAGAAAGTCCCGGTGCGGCATCAGCTTGGAGGCGCGGTGGCCGCCATGTCCGACAGGCTCTCGCGAGCCATCCCGTTCAACGCGCTCAAGCCATTTGATCGCCACAGATTCGCTGATCTCGTACCGGCGCGCTGCCGCGCGGCGGCTCATCTCGCCCCTCTTCACCGCATCTATCACGCGGTCACGCAAGTCTTGCGAATACGGCTTTGCCATCTCCTGCTGGCCTCCGCCCAGCCAACAGGTTGAATCAAAATCCCGCTGATTCGGGAATCCCGCCCCAATTCGATCCAAGCCCAGCGCGCTCTAGAGTCGCCGCCGCATTGGAGCGTTGGGCCGGCTGGCATTTGTTGGATGCAACGGCCCTAGGGGATGGCTCGGACGACATCCGTTGGCGCGGGCGGGCGGATTGCATGAGACCTCGCCGCGCGCCGGCGCGAGAAGGCGTCATGGCCGGGCTTGTCCCGGCCATCCACGTGGTTCGGCGCGACAAATGACCAGAAGCGAGTGACACGTCGGAGCGCCATGTTCTCGAACCCGTGGGACCGGTTCTCGTAATGTCGGCCTCGTCTTTGAGGCGGTGATGCGTGGATGGCCGGGACAAGCCCGGCCATGACGGCAGGCGCTCAGGAGCACGGTTACAGGACGCCGACCAACCGCGAACGCAGGGAGGTCCGCGACAATCTGTTGCAGAAAATCAGAAGTGGGGCTAAGCTTGCTCTATGAACGATTCCGCGCTTTCGCATGCCAAGATCGCACGCTTACATTTCTCCGCGCGGCGAAGGCTTTGGGGGAAAAACCGCGCCGAAAAATTTTCCGACGAAAATCCCGTGTAACCCATTGATAAGTCTAGTTTCGGACGAGAGAATCCAAGGAAATCCAAGGAAATCCAACACCTTGAAATGGGGAAATTCGCGGCGAAACGGCCGAGCGCCAAGAAAACCCAAACTTACCGCGCCTGCTCCCAGCCGCCCTCGTCGCTCTCGCGCCAGTAGCTGATCGCGCGTCCCTGGTCCTTGAGCCGCCGCCATTCGCCCCGCGCGTGGGCGAGCGCCGCCTCGTCGCGGCCGTCGAACATGAGAACCACGAGATCGAACGCCTCGTCGGCCTCGCCGGCTTCGACGCCGGAAAGCCTGACCAGCATGGTCGCGGCGTTGGGGTTCTCCAGTTCGGCGGTCAGGAAGATCGGCTGGGTCATCGGATCGCCGTCGCCGGCCGCGCCATGCGGGAGAAAGCTCGCGTCGTCGTAGGTCCACAGCCGCTCGTTGAGAGCGGCGACCATTTCATCGGAAGAGGTCCGCACGAGGACGCGCCGGCCTTCCTCCAGCGCACGCTCGAGCAAGCCCGGCAACGCCTGATCGATGCGCCGCTGTTCGAGATGATAAAACCGGATTTCCGTCACTGGCCCGCGGGGCCGACGATGACGAAGGTGCGGTCCGAGCCGCTCGCAATCAGCCCGAGGCTCACGCCGCCGGGCACGTGCTCTTCAGTTTTGCCTGAGACATAGACGTCGCCGCGCTCGCGCGAAGCAGCGAGATACTCCCCTGCGTCGCTGCTCATGCCGTGCAGGACGCTGCGGCTCTTGGCCGCGTCCCACCCCAGCGCGGCCTTCAGGGCCGCCGCCTGAAAACGCTCGAAATTCGTGGTCGTGCGGGCGTTGGCCGGTTCGCCGATGCGCGCCTCGAAGCGCAGGAATTGATCGCCGCGACAAGCGAGGGTCCCGTCGACGTCCACTTTCGTCGTAATGTCGAACATGTCTGAAGCCGAGCGGGTCCGGGACACAACGACGGCGCGCCCCAACTCGACCTGCATGTCGCTGGCTTCCGCCCGCAGGCTGCTAGAAAAGGCGTCGCACCCCGCGATCGCCCACGCCGGCTCCTGTGAGGCGATCCAGGCGGCGGCAAGCGCGAAGATCGTGGACCCAATCCGCATCCTGACCCCTTGCGGCCAATTCTCGAATCAATTCGTCAATGAGAAGCTAATCTTCGTAGGAGTCGGCCATGAGACGGTTGAGAAGACGCACCCCCCAGCCCGAACCCCAGGACTGATTGATGTCGGAGGGCGGCGCACCCATGGCGGTGCCTGCGACGTCGATATGGGCCCATGGCGTCTCCCTGACGAATCGCTGGATGAACTGCGCCGCAGTAATCGAGCCGCCATGGCGGCCGCCAGTGTTCTTCATGTCGGCGAATTTGGAATCGATCAACTTGTCGTACCCCGCGCCGAGCGGCAAGCGCCAGACCTTTTCGCCCGAAGCCTCGCCCGCGGCCGCGAGTCGTTGGGCAAGCTCGTCATTATTCGAAAAGAGTCCAGCGACCTCGGTGCCGAGCGCGACAATGACGGCGCCGGTCAACGTCGCCAGATCGATAATCGCCCGGGGGGAATAGGTCTCTTGCGTATACCAGAGCGCATCGGCCAGAACGAGTCGGCCTTCCGCGTCCGTGTTCACGATCTCGATCGTCTGCCCCGACATGGAGGTGATGATATCGCCCGGCCGGATGGCATCGCCGTCGGGCATGTTCTCGACCAGACCGACGACACCGACCACGTTGACTTTCGCTTTGCGGGCGGCGAGCGCATGCATGAGCCCGACGACGCAGGCCGCCCCGCCCATGTCGCCCTTCATGTCCTCCATGCCGGCCGAGGGCTTGATCGAGATCCCGCCGGAATCGAAACAGACCCCCTTACCGACCACAGCGATCGGTTTCGTCCGTTTTGACCGCGACCCATTCCACCGCATCGTGACAAGGCGGCTTTCGCGGGCCGATCCTCGTCCCACCGCGAGCAGCGCGTTCATCCCCAGTTTGCCCATCGCTTTCTCGTCAAGCGTTTCCACGACGACGCCGAGCTTCTCCAGCGCTTTGGCGCGATCGGCAAATTCGGTGGGAAAGAGGACGTTGGGCGGCTCGTTAACGAGATTGCGCGCCAGTTCCACGCCTTCAGCGACGGCGAAGCGCTCCTGTCCGGCCACGCGCGCGGCTGCAGCATGGCTCGAGCCGATGACGAAATCAGGCGTCTCGACGCTATTGTCCTCCGAGTCTTTCTTGCGCGTCTTGTATTTATCGAACCGGTAGCCGCGCAGGCGAAGGCCGAGGGCAAAATCGGCGGCCGCCGAGCCGTCCCACGTTCCCGATGGGGCCTCGAAGGCGACCTCGACCCGCTTCGCGCCAGTCACTTTGCCAAAGATGAAGCCGCCGAGCGTCATGAAGTCGACGGGGGCGTTGTCCTTGCCCGGCGTAACGCCGACAACCACCAGCCGAGAGGCGTCGAGGCCGGAGGGTGCGAGGATGTCGAGCGCGGTGCGAAGGGCGGCGCGGAAGTTGGAGGCTTTCGCGGCAGCGCGGATGAGCGGTTCGAGATCGCCGAACTGGGCTGTCACGGTCGCGGCCGGCTTCATGTCGGCGCCGACAAAAACCACCAGCGCGCTGCCTTTGGGCGCGGACAGAGACCCGAAGGCGATCTTGACGGCTCCGCTCATAACCAACGCCTATCCTTTGTTCGGATTTGAGGACTTCGGGCCAACCGACGGGGCGTCGCTGACGGAGGAGGCCGACATATCAGCGGGTTTGCCGCGCTCGTCAATAAGCCGCCGCGATTGGGCGCCATCTTTCAGCCGGTTAGGGTCTCGCGCTGGCGAGAGTCGTCTTGCAACGACACGACACATCGGGCAAGCGCAGGGAGCGAACGGGCACACCCTGACGCGCGGTCGTTCACCCTTCAGTTGATACGGCGGCAATGATCAAGATTGAACGCTATCTGCTCAGGACGGCGACGGCAGCCTGTGTCTCAGGCTTGGTCGTCCTGACGGGAGTCGTCTGGGTGACCCAGGCGCTGCGCCAGATCGACTTGATCACGAGCAAAGGTCAGACAATTTTGCTGTTTCTGTGGATCACAGCGCTGGCGCTGCCTTCCCTCGTGGCCTTCATTGCGCCCGTGGCGCTCTTTGCCGGCGTTCTTTACACTCTCAACAAGCTCAATGGCGACAGCGAGCTCGTCGTCATGGCGGCGTCAGGGGTGTCGCCTCTTCAGCTATTACGTCCCATGGCGATGTTGTCGGGAATGGTCTTCGGGATCGTGGCCTTGCTTTACATCCAGGTGTTACCCTGGAGCTTCGGCGCAATCGAGCACCTGACGACGTTCGTTCACGCCGATTTCATCGCCAATTTCGCCCGACCGGGCGCTTTCTCCCAGCTCGAATCCGGCTTCGTATTTCACTTTCGCGAGCGCACCCCCGATGGAGGGCTTCACGGAGTGTTCATGCAAGACCACCGTGACCCGACCAAAGTCACGACGTATATCGCCGAGGCCGGAAAAACAGTCGATCGGGATGGAGAGAGCTTTCTCCAGCTGTCCAAGGGCGTCTTGTTCCGACCGCAGTCGGCTGGGGACTCGGCGATGGTGACCTTTGATGACTACACCATCGATCTGTCGCAGTTCATGCACGCGGTTAGCACGATGAAAAGGCCGCGCCAGCGCACGACCGCGCAACTGATGGCGCCCGACGCTAAGGACAGGGCGGATCCGGCACTCATTGGCCATATCCGCAGCGAACTGCTCGACCGCCTGGCGAGCCCCCTCTATGCAGTCGCCGGCGGTCTCATCGCTTTTGCGGCGCTCGGAGAGGCGCGTACGACCCGTCAGGGGCGAGGCGTTGCCATCGCAGGAGCGGTTCTCGCGTTTGCCGGCGTGCGTATGCTCGGGATTGCCGCCACCACCCTCTCGGTGGGCGATCCGTCCGCCGCCGTCTTCGTATGGGCGATTCCGGTCGCCGCTTGCCTCGGCGCCTTGCTGCTGATCTTTCGGCGATCAATTCTGACGCTCGCCCAGCCGCTCGCAAAGGCGCCGGCGTGATCGGCCGGACGCTGTCCTTCTATCTCGCGGGCCGGTTCGCGCGCGCGGTGATCGCTGCGTTTATGGTGGTCTTCGTCCTCATCTACGCCGTTGATTTGGTGGAGTTGCTCCGTCGCTCCGGCGATTCCCAGCGCGCGACCGGGATTCTCATGGCGGGCCTGTCGTTCCTGCGAACCCCGACGGTCGCAGAACAGGCTTTGCCGTTCGCCGTTCTGTTCGGATCGATGATCGCCTTCCTGAACTTGTCGCGCAAGATGGAGCTGGTCGTGGCGCGCGCGGCCGGGCTGTCCGTCTGGCAGTTCCTTACGCCGCCGCTCGCCGTGATCGTCCTCATCGGTGTTTTGTCGGTAACCGCCTACAACCCAGCGTCGACATGGATGAAACAGAAATCGGACGAGATCGAGAGCAACGTGTTTGGCGGCCCCGCGCTAGGCTCGTTGGGGATGTGGATTCGGCAGAAGAGCATCGACGGCCAAGCCGTCATTCGCGCCGCCGGAAGGAGCATGGGCGGCGCGCAGTTCAACGGGATAGAAGTCTTTAACTTTGACGACCAGGGGAATTTCGTCGAGCGGTTGGAGGCGGCCTCAGGCGAGTTGCACGAAGGTTATTGGGTGCTGCACGACGTCGTGGTGGTGACGCCGGGTTTTGAAGCCCTCCGAGTCTCGACCTACCTCTTGGCGACGAACCTCGATCGCAGGGAGGTCGCCCAGGCGTTTGTCGCGCCCGAGACCGTGTCGTTCTGGCGGCTGCCCGCGCTCGCCGAACAGACCACGCGCGCAGGATTGGATCCCACTGCCTACCTCTTGAAATATCAGGAACTTCTGGCGCGCCCGCTGATGCTGGCCTCGATGGTGCTGGTGGCCGCTTGCTTTTCGTTAAGATTCTTCCGAATGGGCGGGATCGAATATATGATTTCCGGTGGCGTCGTGGCGGGGTTCATGCTTTATGTGGCGACCAAAGTGGTCAGCGATCTCGGCGGAGCCGGCTTCCTCAGCGCCTCCGTGGCGGGGTGGTCGCCCGGGATCGTCGGTTGCATGTTTGGCGTGTATGTGCTGCTGCAACAAGAGGATGGTTGATGGGTTTCGCCCTCAGCTTTTCCTTTAAGTCCAATGCCTGCCGTACGCGGGCCGCGAGGATCGCCCTGCCGCTCGCAATCGCGGCGGTTGTGGCGTGGGCCCAATTGTTCGTCGGACCGGCCGCCGCGCAAACGCCTCCCGTCGCCGCCCCGTCCACCCAAGCCAAGCCGCAGGACAAACTGGTCATCGACGCTGACGAGCTCGTCTACGACAAGGACAAGAATACGATCTCGGCCGTTGGCTCAGTTCAGCTCTTCTATCAAGGCCGAGTGCTTCAGGCCGACCGCGTAACTTACGACCGCGCCACCAAGCGCGTTTACGCGGACGGCCACGCCAAGATGACGGATGAGCACGGCAACGTCGTCTACGGAAGCCGGTTCGCGCTTAGCGACGATTTTCGCGACGGTTTCATCGACAGCGTTCAGGTCCTGACGACCGACAAGACGCGCTTCACCTCGCCGCGGATCGAGCGCTCGAACGGCGACGTGACGGTGCTGCAGAAAGGGGCTTATACCGCTTGCGAACCGTGCAAGGACCATCCGGAACGCCCGCCGTTCTGGCAGGTGCGCGCAACCAAGATCATCGAGAACCAAACAACTCACACGGTCTATTACGAGGACGCTCAGCTCCAGTTCTGGGGCTTTCCCGTGTTCTACATGCCCTACTTTTCCTCGCCTGATGCGACCGTCAACAAGCAGACGGGCCTTTTGGCGCCGGCGCTCGTTTCCGGCGCCAACCTCGGCTACGGCATGAGCCTGCCCTATTTCATCAATCTGGCGCCGAACTACGACCTCACTCTAACCCCAACCTTCCTCTCGAAGCAGGGATTGTTGGGAGAGGTCGACTGGCGTCAGCGGCTCTCTAACGGCATCTACAGCATTAAGGCGACCGGGATCGATCAGGCGCAGCCTGGCGTATTTCCGGCTTTTCCTTATGGCGCGGGTGACACGCGGCTGCGAGGGTCGATCCAAAGCAACGGCAACTTTTTCCTGAATGACATGTGGCAGTTCGGCTGGAATGGCACATGGCTGAGCGACAAATTCTTCCTGAATGACTATCGGCTTCAGGGCATCAACTTCGACAATTTCTATTTCCAGGACATCATCTCGTCGGTCTATCTGCGCGGCCAGGGGGCCCGGAGCTTCTTCGACCTCAGCGCCTACCATTTCGAAGGCACGACGGCGAATGACGACAATCGCACGCTGCCGGTCGCCGCGGCGCCGATCTTCGACTACAACCGGGTGATCAACGTTCCCGCCGACCGCACCAACGGGCTTGGAGGCGAACTGACCGTCGACGCGAACGTCGCCAACATCAACCAGACCAACGCCGCGTTCCAGTCGACCGGCCTGCAGACCTTCGACAGCGCCTATCATCTCTACAACGTCTGCGAGACGCAGGTCGGAACTACGGCCGTCAATACGTATTTCCCAGGCAAATGCCTGTTGCGCGGCATCGCCGGCAATTACACGCGTGCGTCGGGACAGGTCTCGTGGCAGCGCGGCTATATCGATCCCATCGGCGAAGTCTGGAAGCCGTTCCTGTTCGCGCGTCTCGATGGCGAGGCGACTGAACTCAATGAGACGGGATCAATCACCTACGCCAGCGTGCTCGGCACGAGCACGGTCGCCAATTCTAACCAGGCCGCCTTCTTTTCCGGGTCGAACCAAGGCGCCTTCGCCCGCGGCATGGCGGGCGCCGGCGTCGAGTACCGCTTTCCCTTCGTGTCCACGTCCTCCTGGGGGACGCAGACGCTTACGCCGATCGCCCAGTTCATCGCCCGCCCGAGCGAGATCACGCCGAGGATCCAACCCAACGAAGATTCGCAGAGCCTCGTTTTCGACGACACGAACCTGTTCGCCTGGAACAAGTTCTCCGGCTACGATCGGGTCGAAGGCGGCACGCGGCTCAACTATGGGCTCCAGTACGCCGCCGACTTCGCCAACGGGGGCCACGCCAACTTGGTCGCCGGGGAGTCGATCCAGGTCGCCGGGCAAAATTCCTACACCCTCTTTGACCCCACCAACGCGGGGCTCGAATCCGGCCTGGACAAGAAGTACTCGAACTTCGTGTTCGGCGAGTCGGTGCAGCCGTTCTCGAGCCCGATTACGTTCATGAGCAAACAGCAGTTCGACAGTTCGACGCTGCAGCTCGCGCGCTTCGATGGGATCGCCAAAGCGAACTTCAACGGCGTCAACGGCAGCGTCGATTACGCCCTCTACGCCGCCCAGCCGGCGCTCGGATTCGAATTCCCCCGTGAAGGTCTGACCGGAAACGTCGGCTACAGCTTCCAGAATCGCTGGTCGCTCGATGGATCACTCGTGCTCGACCTGTCGCGTCACTATTACGATACGCTGGGACAGACGACGCCGATCTTCTATCCGGTCGGCTATTCAGTCGGCGTGGGCTACAAGGACGATTGCACGACGCTCACCTTCAGGTATTCGTCCAATGTCAGCGCGCCGGCGATCTTCAGCGTGACCCCAGGCGGTCCCGTCGTTTTGAATCCGGCGACGCGCAACCAGACGCTGATGATTCAGCTGGTGCTGCGCACGCTCGGCGACGTCAGGACGAACGTCGGCCTCTGATCGTCTCGTCGTTCGGCCGGGCGAAAGCCGCGCTTGGAGCCTCGAGCATGACTGTCGACACGCCGCCACTGGCGATGACCATGGGCGACCCGGCCGGGATCGGCCCGGAACTGGCGCTCGCCGCCTGGCGCGACCGAGCCGGCGCGCCGTTCGTGGTCTTCGGAGCGCCCGACGCCCTCGCCGGCGCCGCCAAGCGCACGGGCTTCGCGGTCCCGATCATCGAGACCGATCCGGCCGGAGCTAGAGCTGCGTTCTCGAAGGGCCTGCCGGTCGTCCGGCTGAGAAACGCGGTTGAAGACGCGCCCGGCCGGCCAAGCGCCGCCAACGCCGCGGCGACAATCGAATCGATCGAGCGCGCCGTCGAGGCGGTCCATCAAGGAGAGGCGCGCGCGGTGGTGACGAACCCGATCGCCAAGGCGACGCTCTATGAGGCCGGATTCAAACATCCCGGGCACACCGAATATCTCGGCGAGCTCGCCAGGGCCTGGGGCGCGCCGGCCTTTCCGGTGATGATGATCTGGTCGGAGGTTTTGGCCGTCGCGCCCGTGACCATTCATATCCCGCTCGCCGAAGTAGCCAGGGCGCTGACCACCGATCTCATCATCAGAACCGCGCGCATCGTCGATCGCGACCTGCGCGCCCATTTTCGTGTGACGCGGCCGCGTCTGGCGGTCGCCGGCCTCAATCCGCACGCCGGCGAGGGCGGAGCGATGGGGAGAGAGGAGATCACGATCATCGGGCCCGCGATCGAGGCGCTCAAGGCCGAGGGCATCGACGTGGTCGGGCCGCTCTCCGCCGATACGATGTTCCACGCCAAGGCGCGGGCGCGCTACGACGTGGCGCTTACGATGTATCACGACCAGGGGCTGATCCCGGCGAAGACCCTCGCCTTCGACGAGGGCGTCAACGTCACGCTCGGTCTGCCATTCGTGCGCACGTCCCCAGATCATGGCACGGCGTTCGACATTGCGGGAAAGGGGGTCGCCAACCCGGCGAGCCTCATCGCGGCGCTCAAGCTCGCCGATCGATTGACGCGATGAGCCTCGCCGCGGACGGCCTGCCGCGCTTGAGCGAAGTGGTTGCGGCGCACGGGCTTAATCCCCGCAAGGCGCTCGGGCAGAACTTTCTCTTCGATCTCAACCTGACCCGGAAGATCGCCCGCGCGGCGGGACCGCTCGCAGGCGTCGCCGTGGTCGAGGTCGGACCCGGTCCCGGCGGCCTGACACGCGCGCTCCTGTCCGAGGGAGCCGGGAAGGTCATCGCTATCGAGCGCGACGCCCGTGCGCTCGGCGCGCTCGCCGAGATCGCCGCGCACTGGCCGGGGCGGCTCGACATCATCGAAGGCGACGCGCTGGGCGTCGCGCCGCGGACGCTGCTCGACAAGGCCGGAGCCATGCCGATCCGCATTGTCGCCAACCTGCCGTATAACGTGGGGACCGCGCTGTTGACCGGCTGGCTCGAGGCCGAGCCCTGGCCGCCGTTCTATGATCGCCTGACGCTCATGTTCCAGCGCGAAGTGGCGCGGCGCATCGTCGCCACTCCGGCCGAGCGGGCCGATTATGGGCGCCTCGCGGTGCTCGCGGGATGGCGGACGGAGGCGCGCATTCTCTTCGACGTCGCGCCCGCCGCCTTCGTTCCCGCGCCGAAGGTCACGTCGAGCGTGGTCGAACTCGTTCCGCGCGCCGCGCCGGCGCCGTGCGACGCGGCGACGTTGTCGGCGCTGACCCAGGCCGCCTTCGGCCAGCGCCGCAAGATGCTGCGCCAGTCGCTGAAGAGCTTCGCGGGGGCGCGCGGGCTCGACCTTCCCGCGCTCCTCGCCGCCGCCGGGCTTGAGCCGACGATGCGGGCGGAGGAGGTTGAGGTCGCCGGGTTCGTGGCGATGGCGCGGGCGGCCGCCGAGTGGCGTGACCTTAAACACGTACACGAAACGTTATAGACACGCGACAAACGACGGCCAAAACCGTCCAAGCAAATCCAAGCCAATCCAAGCCAAACCAAGCCCCACCAAATAAAACCAAGGAAAATAGCTTGGTTTAATTTGGTTTTATTCGTCCGAATCGGGGCTTTTCAATGGGTTACAGCGAATCCAAATAAAAAATCCCTTTCTCATTTCGGCTCCGTGCGCGCCGTCTCAAACGCGCCTCCTGGGTCCGGCCAAGGGGCAGGTTCGATCGGCGACTGCACAAAGGTATAGCATAGGTTCTGGTTTTCGTAAAGAAAATGTTTGCAAAAATCCTTTCGCGGTCCCGAACGAAAAAGGCCGCCCGAAGGCGGCCTTCCGCGATTCGAATGTCGATCGGCTCACGCCGTCTCAGCGCGCCCGCGCGCCGCGACGATATCCGGCAAGCCCAGACCGGCGAAGCCCAGCATCATCATCGCCCAGGTCGACGGCTCGGGGACTACTGCCGATGGTTCACGAAGGACTGCGATCCGCGGGACCCTGGAGGATGGCGTCGCTCGGCTGAATGACGGACGGGCCAGCAACCCACGACCCGTTGATCATCCCACTGGGTAAACGGTCCTAGCGACCCCGCAGAAGTTTGCTGCCAGTTCATCGCCACCGCGACGATCTCATTGCTTTGCAACTCGACACCCTGAATGTTCGGGGAGGACGCCGTTGTCTGATCGTAGACCTGAGTGCCGATCTGCATCAAGAAATCGGAAATGGCGCTGCCGTCATAGTTTCCATTCGCCTGGGCCAAAAAGGAGGAGTCGACCACAAAGGAGCCGGTGATCTCTGCCGGAGCCGTGACGCCGAATTCGACTCCCCTGGGTCGCCGTCAGGGTAAAGTCAATTGTGACGGGGGCGGCATTGGCCGCTCCCACGAGAGCGAGATAAAGCGGCACTTCAACCGCGAGCAGAGACAAGCGCGTCATACCTTCCCCTTCGTCATTGAAGTCGTGCGCGGCGTTCTGCAGCGCTGGTCAACACCGGCGACCGTAGCCAGACCAAAAGGAGACGGCAAAACGTGCCGTTACGCCGCCGCGCGAGCGCGCGCGCTCGACGGTAGCCGGCAAAGCCCAGGCCTATGAAGCCGATGATCAGCATCGCCCAGGTCGAGGGCTCGGGAACACGCCCGCCGGAGTCCTTCCGCCCAGCAGGGCCTGCACTGGGGCGGTTGGATGAACGTTGTTCCAGTACAGGAAAGTGTCGACGTTCGCGGGGCTGCATCCTGTGTTGCTCGTCGTGTCCGTCGGCAACTAGCGGGAAGGCGTAGCAGGGGTCGGTGGTGTTGGTGAACCCGAGAGCCGCGGCATTAGCCAGAATGCTTGCGTTGAAGTCGAAAAGATCGAACTCCTGAAGCGTTGTGCCGGGGGCCAGCGTCGGCATCGAGATCGTGCAGTTCGTGGCGAAGCTCCTGGTCGTAGTCTAGGCTGAACTCCGTAGCCTCCGCAGCCGCCGGCGCAGGGGTTTCCTGTGTGAATAGCGGGATCTGGCCGACATCCGGAACGTTCACGACCAGGAAGTGCTTGGCGCCCTCACCCGCGAGCGTCGAGATCTCCATGGCCTCCTGGTCAGCGCCGCCTAAGACTGCGGCCTCGCCAGCCCGCCCCAACACTGCATCGATGACGTCGTTGCCGCCAATCATCACGACATAGAGCGCGTTTGGATCCGCGTGGCCCATTACGGATGCGCTGTAGGCGGCGACCTGCGACGGCAAGTTGGCGTTGATGTCGGTTCCCTCGATATCCACGCCAACCGCGGCTGTCGCTCCGCCGACGGCGTAGTTCGTTCCGTGTGGGGTGAGCGAAGTCAGCCAGAGAGCGGCATTGGCGCTCAGACCCAAGCTCTGCGCCAGGAGCTGAACCGCGACGGGCCCGTTGGTGAAGCTGTTGTCAAAACTCGGCGGGTCTGGAAAGGCGCCAGCCAGCCCGGCGAGGTTGCCATTGTCGGAGAGGCTGTCGCCGAAAACATATTCAGCCGTATAGGCGTTGGCCGCCGAGGCGCCGAGCAGCGCGCTTGAAACAGCAGGCGAGCGCAAAAGCCGCCCGTGGAAGGAATCTGCAATTCATCTGGACGTCTCCCCCGGTCGGTCTCTTGTTCGCGCGCCCGACCAATTTCCGCCGCGATGATGCCGCGGGGAGGACATGAGTCAAGGCGCAGACTCTGTCGCCAGCGCAAGCTCACGGAGTTTTGATTGGGGCTCGATCGGGCGCGCAGCGCCTTGAGACGTTTCGTCGACAATTAAACCGAAATAGGATGGGTCGCTTGCGCGCGTCGCGGGGCCGGCCCACGAGTCTCAGTCGTGGGGCGCGTCGATTGGAGGTCGCCAATATGCGTGCCCTCGAAAGAATAGCGACGGCGCTGATCGTCGCCCAATGCCTCGCAATATTCTCAGCCCATGCCGCCGCACCGGACTGCTCCCGGATCCACGCAAACCCCCTGGCCGACAAAAGACTGGGAGGCTTCGACGCCCGAGGCGGAGGGCATGGATTCAGCTGCCCTCGCTCGCCTCGTGGACCAGGTCGGCACGTACAAGCAGGACAGCTTGCTGGTTATTCGCCACGGCAAAATCGTCGCCGACGCCTATTACGCGCCTTACGCCCCGAACATTCGCCACGATTTGCGGTCGGTGACGAAAAGCTTCATCGGCACGCTGACGGCGATCGAGGTGAAGGAGGGTCTTCTGGACAGCGTCGACCATCCAATCGTCGACCTGTTCGCCGACAAGCATATTGCGAACGTCGATGACGCCAAGAAAGCGATGACGGTTCAAAACATGCTCGACATGACATCCGGCCTGGCATGGGATGAGGATGCCTACACTCCCGACGAACCCATCAGTCGGATGTACAAAAGCCCGGATCCGACGGAGTTCGTGCTGAGCCAACCGATGTCCGACCCGCCGGGCGCGCGGTTCGATTACAACGGCGGCAATCCGTATGTTCTGTCCGCCATAATCACCAAGAAGACGGGACGAGACGCGCTGGATTTTGCGCGGGACGAACTGTTCAAGCCGCTGGGCATTTCAAGCGTCCGCTGGGGCGACGCTGATCAACAGGGCGTCACGGATGGCGAAAGCCGCCTCTACCTGACCCCGCATGACATGGCGAAACTTGGCTATCTCTACCTTCATCAAGGCTCGTGGGACGGCCAGCAGATCATACCGTCCTCGTGGATCGATCGCGTAAGACAAGGGCCGGTGACGGCGACGCATGGATTCCACTATGCAAATCTTTGGTGGTCGCTTCCCGACAAAGACGCCTTCATGGCGCGCGGGCGTCACTCACAGATCATCCTGGTGCTGCCAAAACTCGACGTCGTCGCCGTCATGACCGGCGTTTTGAAGGATGGCGAATATTATCCTTTGGCGCGCCTGATCGACGATATTGCCGACGCGATCAAATCGGACGCGTCGCTAGCGCCCGATTCCGCCGGGCAAGCCCTGCTTGCCGCGTCGATTCAAAAAGCCGCGACGGAGCAAGCCACTCCGGTCGGACCGACGCCCGAGCTGGCGAAGGCCATATCGGGAAAATCCTACCGGCTCAGCGCGAACGCGCTGCATGTGAAGACGTTTTCATTGAACCTCGTCGATCCCAATCCGTCCTTGGACTATACGTTCGCTACGGAAAGGCCGGACCGCCCGACCGCCCGGTTCGCGGGATCCATCGGTCTTGACGGGCTTTTTCGACAGTCGCCCACGCCCTATGGCGTCAACGCCGTCAAAGGGAGCTGGCTCGACGACCACACCTTCATGGTGGAGCGACGAGTTCTGGGGCACGGCGAAACGGAGAGGTGGACGCTCGCTTTCGACGGCAAGAAAGTGAACGTCAAGTTCGAAAGCACGGACGGCGCCGAGTTGGAATTGCACGGCGAGGCAGATGAGTGAGATATTTCGGGACGCGCGCTCCAGGTCTGAGGATGGCGCTCTGATCCATCCGTAGACGCCGCCCTCCAGCTCCCGGTCGGTCGGCGCGAATGGGTCGAATGGCCCGGAGCGTTTCCGAGCCCGACCTATCATTCAACCAACCGGTTGACATTCTAAAAACGCCAGCCTACATTCAACCACATGGTTGAACTACAGGCGCCCGAGCTAAGCCACATCTTCCACGCGCTGAGCGATTCCACGCGCCGGCGCATGCTTCGCGAACTCGCCTCCGGCGAGCGAACCGTCGGCCAGCTGGCGCAACCCTTCGCCATGTCGCTCGCGGCGGCCTCGAAGCACATCAAAGTCTTGGAAGGCGCCGGACTGATCCAGCGCGAGGTGCGCGGGCGCGCGCACGTGTGCCGGCTCGATCCGGGACCGCTGGAAACCGCCCAGGAGTGGCTGAACTTCTACGAGCGGTTCTGGACCGCACGCCTCGATGTGCTCGACCGGCTCCTCCGCGAGGAGGACGAACAAAAATCCGCGACCCCCAAACCGACCCCGAAACAAGGAGACGAGAAATGAACGACCGCGCGAAAGTCGACGCCTATGGCGCGCTGTCGGAGCCGGCCACGCTGACGATCCAGCGCATGTTGCCCGGCCCGATCGAGCGGGTCTGGTCCTACTCACCGAGAGCGACCTGCGCCGCAAGTGGCTGGCGTCCGGCGAGATGGAGATGAAGGTCGGCGCGCCGTTCGAATTTGTCTGGCGCAACAGCGAGCTCACCGACCCGCCGGGCAAGCGGCCGGAGGGCTTCGGCGAGGAGCACCGGATGGAGAGCCGGATCATCGAGCTCGATCCGCCGCGCAAACTCGTCTTCACCTGGGGAAAGGAAGACAGCGACGTTTCGATGGTGCTCGAGCCGAGAGGCGAGAAGGTGCTGCTCACCGTGGTCCACCGCCGTCTGCCCACCCGCGGCATGATGGTCGGCGTCAGCACCGGCTGGCACGCGCATCTCGACATGCTGGCCGCGCGCCTGAACGGCGAGGAGTCGGAACCCTTCTGGGACCGGTTCAGCCGCCTCAGAGCCGAATACGACCGGCGCATCCCGGCGTGAATGGGATCACCCACTCGCCAACAGGAGGTTGAACCATGCACAATCCAAGTCGTTTCGCGCGATGAATGGCTGAACGCCCGGCTCGAACTGCTCGACCGTGAAAAAGAGCTGACGCGGCTTAGCGATGAAGTGGCTCGCCAGCGTCAGGAGCTGCCGCGGGTGAAGGTCGACAAGGCGTACCGGTTCGACACCGACGATGGCGCGGCCTCGCTCAAGGATCTTTTCGGCGGGCGCTCGCAGCTCCTTGTCTACCACTTCATGTTCGGGCCCGATTACAAGGCGGGCTGTCCGTCGTGCTCGATGATCGCCGACGGGTTCAACGGCTTCGCGGTGCATCTGGCGAATCACGACGTGGCGTTGTGGGCGGTGTCGCGCGCGCCGCTGGCGAAGCTGCAAGCCTACAAGCAACGAATGGGGTGGACGTTTCCCTGGGCGTCCTCGTTCGGCGACGACTTCAATTTCGATTTCAACGTCTCGATCACCGAGGAACAGCAGGGCGCAGGAGGCGTTGAATACAATTATCGCCGAGGCGACCACCCGCTGACAGCGGCGCAGGTTCCAGAGGGCGTCGCGCGGTTCGCGGCCTCGTGCGGAACCGACGGGCGGACCTTCATGCGCGATCGTCCGGGCATGAGCGCCTTCGCATCGGAAGACGGCGTCATCTACCACGCCTATTCCACTTATTCGCGTGGGCTCGACGGACTCTGGGGCGCCTATCAATGGCTCGACCGCGCGCCCAAGGGTCGCAACGAGCAGGGCGTCTGGTGGCGTCGCCGCGACGAATACGGCGCCCCTGTCCATCAACCCATTCAGCAAGCCGGAGGTTAGCAATGCACACTCCCCCAATCGTATCGCGACAGGACTGGGACGCTGCGCGCGAGCAGCTCCTCGTGAAGGAGAAGTCCGTGATGCGCGCCCATGACGCGCTCGCCGCCGAACGTCGGCGCATGCCATGGATGGCGGTCGAGAAGGCCTATGAATTCATCGGACCTGAGAGCAAGCTGAGCTTGCTCGACCTGTTCGAGGGGCGTCGTCAGCTGATCGTCTACCGCGCGTTCTTCGAGCCCGGCGTGTTTGGCTGGCCCGACCACGCCTGCCGCGGCTGCTCCTTGGGCGCCGATCAGGTGTCGCATCTCGCGCACCTGAACGCTCGCGACACGACGCTCGTCTACGCCTCACGCGCGCCACAGCCGGACATCGAGCGGCTCAAAGCGCGGATGGGCTGGCGGATGCCCTGGTACACCATCACGGACAGTTTCGACGCCGACTTCGGCGTGGACGAGTGGCACGGTCACAACGTCTTCTTCCGCGACGGCTACAGGATCTACCGCACCTATTTCATCAACAGCCGCGGCGACGAAGCGATGGGCACGCTCTGGAATTATCTCGATGCGACGCCGCTCGGGCGCCAGGAGCTATGGGAGGATTCGCCCGACGGCTACCCCCAGACGCCGCCCTACAAATGGTGGAACTGGCACGACAATTACCAGGCCGAGAAGGCGGTCAACCCGCAATGGGACAAAGTGTCGTCCGCCGGAGAGGCCGTTTTCCGGAATGCCGAGGCAGGCGCGAAGTGATGAGCGCAATCTCGATCGGCGGCAGGAGTCACGGCGCGGGCGTCGCCCGCGTCGCGGCGGACTGGCTCAGCCTCGCCGCCGCGCCGGCGTTCGCGACGATGGCGCTCTTAACCGCTGGTCTCGGCGGCGGCATGGAGCCGCTCTGTTCCGCGACACAGGGGTCGCTCTTAAGCGGAATGGTCCCGATGTACCTCATGATGGGCGCCGTTCATTCGGCGCCCTGGCTGAGGCTGATGTCCGGCCGACGAAGCTGACGCTCGCGATTCAACAGGCTAGCCGGACGGAGGCCGGCAAACGGCGGCGCGCGACCTCCCAATCAGCGCGCCGCCGCCCGTCCCCTGAGGCGTATTAGGGGGTTACGCCTTGGGGAACGGGACAGCTACGAAGCGGGCGCCGTCAGCGGTCTGAATACGCATCATCACCGCCTTCTTGCCCTGGCTTTTCGCGTTGGCGATTCCGGCCTTCACGTCCGCCGGGCTCGACACCGGCTTGCCTGCGACATCGAGGATGATGTCGCCCTGAGCCAGTCCCTGCTCTGCGGCCGTTCCGTTCGGATCGACGCCGACGATCTGGACACCCTTGTCGCCATCCTTGGCGGGAGCGATCTGGATGCCGAGCGCGCCCTGTTCCTTTTCCGGCTTGCCATCAGCCTTGGCGACGGTTTGGTTCTTCTGATCGGCGAGCGTGATCGAAGCCGTCTTCTCGGCGCCGTCGCGGACGTAGGTCAGTTCGACCTTGTCGCTGGGCTTGAACGAGCCGATGCGGCGGGTGAGGTCGGACGCGTCGTCAACCACCTGGCCGTTGAGCTTGGTGATCACGTCGCCAGCCTTGAGGCCTGCCTCGGCGGCCGGGGTGCCGGACATCGCCTCGGCGACGATTGCGCCCTTGGCCGTCTTCATGCCCATGCTCTCGGCCATATCCTCGGTGACCGGCTGAACGTTGACGCCGAGATAGCCGCGCGGAACGATTCCGCCGTGCTCGAGCGCGCCAATGACGCTATCGACGGTGGTCGCAGGAATCGCAAAGCCGATGCCGACGCTGCCGCCCGACGGCGAATAGATGGCGGTGTTCACGCCGACGACTTCGCCCTTCATGTTGAAGGTCGGGCCGCCCGAGTTGCCGCGGTTGATCGGCGCGTCGATCTGCAGGAAGCGGTCATAGGGGCCATCGCCGATGTCGCGGCCTTCAGCCGAGATGATGCCCGCGGTCACCGTGCCGCCGAGGCCATAGGGATTGCCGATCGCCACGACCCAATCGCCGATGCGGGGCTGCTCCTTCGAGAACGCGACGAAAGGATAATCGCCCGAACTCGTTCACCTTGATGAGCGCGAGATCGGTCTTCGGATCGGTGCCGACAACCTTGGCGTCGAGCGTCTTGCCGTCCTGCGTCGTGACGGAGACGGTCTTGGCCTTCTGCACGACGTGATTGTTGGTGACGATGTAGCCGTCAGCCGAAACGAAGAAGCCGGATCCTTCGCCCATCATCATCGGGTGCTTGCCCTGCGGAGCGCCGCCGCCATTGGGCATGCCGCCGCCGAACTGCTTGAAGAACTTCTGGATTTCCGGGGGGAGATTGTCCATCTGGCCTTGGCTGGAAGAGGCGCCCTCGCCCTCCGCGTCGGCGTCTTCAGCGGCGATCTTGACCTTGACCGACACGACCGAGGCTTTGACGCGCTCAATGAGCGGCGCGAACGACGGGGCGTTCTGAGGCAGGTCGGCGGTGGAGACGGCCGCGGCATAAGCGGGGTGAGTCGGGGTGAACGCGTTCCCGCCGAGGACGCCGGCAACGCCAAGAGCGGCGACCGCGACCGAGGCAAGAATCGTGTTGCGCCGCCCTTGGGGGGTCGCAAGACCGGAGAATGACATTGAGTTCGCTCCAAATTCGCTAGTGACCGCATCAGCGATCGGTGGAGCGACCATGCAACTTCGAGCCTATCCGGAAATTGGCCAGCGCATTACGATTTCTCAAGGTAGGGAAACGAGCCGAGCAGGGGCGGTCTGAATGAGAATGGACGAGCGCAGCCTTGCAATCCGCTGGGGCCCGTCGCGTGTCATGCCCGCGAAAGCGGGCATCCAGAAGAGCGTGGCGAGACCCTGGATTCCCGCTTGCGCGGGAATGACAACATGATCGAATGCGATTCCGTTGATTATCGCTCGGCGGGCGTATTCATGACAAGTTTGTAGTCGGGGCGCTCGGCGAGTGCGAATGTGTGCTGTGTGTAGCTCACGAGACCATCGGCTGGATGATTGAACAGGCGAAGGCCGCCTTCGCGCAGCTGAACGGCCTGCGCATCCCACGCTTCTGCAAAGAAGGCGCTCTCGGCTCGGAGCGTTTCGACGAAGATCTTGACCTGGGCGTCGCGAAAGGTGCGGGCAAAGTCCGCGCGAAATTCGGCGAGCAGGCGTCGCGCCCTGTCCTTCCATGCGGG
Source organism: uncultured Alphaproteobacteria bacterium (assembly GCA_963743265.1). GTDB lineage: Bacteria > Pseudomonadota > Alphaproteobacteria > Rhizobiales > Beijerinckiaceae > Roseiarcus. The sequence continues at coordinate 27,758 of CAVUPE010000034.1, forward strand.
AATCAGCTCGCGAGCGGCAGGTTCGAGAAACACATAGCGCAAGAGGTTGCGTTGACAGTCTCCGTCCAGCCAGCCGCGAAAGAGCTGCGCCGCGGCTTCGTTCCAGCAGCACGCGTTCCAGAGGCGATCGAGCCCATAGGCAGGACAGTCAATCGCGTTGACTGCGGCGATCAGGGAGGGAGGCGCGTCCGCGGAGGACCCGCGCGGCCCTTCGGGATCGAGACGCCCGGCAAGCTTGAACAGATAGTCGCGCTCCGCGCGCGACAACGACAGCGCCTCCGCAATACGGCCAAGCGCCTCGGGGGAGGCTTGGACCGGACGGCCCTGTTCGATCCAGGTGCACCAGGTCACGCTGATGCCGGCGAGCGCCGCGAGTTCCTCGCGCCGGAGACCGGACGTTCGCCGCCGTCCACTCGCCGCCGTTGGCCGCATACGCTCGCGATGCGCGCGTACGAACTCGCCCAGGAGCCGCCTTTGATCCACTTCAAGCATGGCGCCGATTATAATAGGATAAGATTCGATCTTGTAACAGTGTAAATCAGAAGGCAAAAGCCCCAGAACCGAGAGGAGCCATTGATGAGCAAGGCCCATGAGCGAGTCGTCGAGGCGCAGTTCGGCCCTCGAGCGAAAGCCTATGTCGAAAGCGCGGTCCACAGTCAGGGAGCCGACCTCGAGGCGATCGGTGCGCTCGCGCAGAACGCCGAACTGGCGCTCGATCTCGGCGCCGGCGGCGGCCATGTTGCCTATGCTCTCGCGCGCCACGCCCGGCGGGTGATCGCCAGCGATTTGTCGTCCGAGATGCTCGCGGCGGTCGCGCGGACGGCGCGCGAGAAGGGCTTGGCCAACATCGAGACCGTAGAAGCCCCGGCCGAGCATCTGCCGTTTGAAGACGAGACGTTCGACTTTGTCGCCAGCCGGTTCTCCGCCCATCACTGGCGCGACTTCGACGCTGGGCTTCGGGAAGCGCGCCGCACATTGAAACGCGGCGGTCGCGCGGCGTTCGTCGACGTCCATGCTCCCGGGCCAGGCGCTGTTCGACACGCATCTGCAGGCGATCGAGTTGCTGCGCGACCATTCCCATGTTCGCAATTACACGAGCGCGCAATGGGTGGACACGCTCGGCCGCTCTGGCTTCGCCGTCGAGGTCTGCCGGACGTGGCGGCTTCGGATGGATTTCCCCGTGTGGATCGCGCGCATGCAAACGCCGGACGTGAATGTGAAGGCGATCCGTGCGCTCCAGATCGCCGCCTCGACGGAAACGAAGGCGCATTTCGCCATCGAGCCGGACGGCTCGTTTCATCTCGACATGCTGATGATCGAGGCGTCGGCGGCGTGAGCGCCGTTCCCTGAGCGCGTTGGGTCGGCGCCTTACCGGCGCTACCTCCGGAACTCCGGCTTCACGGCGGCGTAAAGCGCCGTGAAGCGCTCGCGCTGCCGTGCGAAGAGCTCGGCCAGGTGCGGGTCTGGCTCGGTGACGTCGGCGATCTCCGGCTTCACGCACACGGCTTCCGGCGGCTCGCCGGTTGCGGCCATCCGCGCGAGACGCGCGGCGCCATAAGCAGGGCCCGTTTCGCCGCCCTTCATGCGCACGACGGTAAAGCCGGTCGCGGCGGCGATCATCCGCGTCCAGAGCAAACTCTTCGCGCCGCCGCCAATAAGGCTGACGCGCTCAATTTCGACGCCGGCGGCGGCAAGACAATCGCGCGCCTCCGCGAGTGTGAGCGCGACTCCCTCCATCACCGCACGGGCGACGTCGGCCCGAGAGGTCGTCTCGCTCAGGCCGAACAGCACGCCGCGCGCGTCGGGATCGTCGAGCGGCGTCCGCTCGCCGCTGAGGTAGGGCAGGAAAAGAACCGCGCCCGGGCCCCGATAATCCGCCGCCGCCGCGCGCTCCAGTTCGTCCGGCGTGGCTCCGAGAAGCCGCCCGGCAAAAGCGAGCGCGCCGGCGCCGTTGAGCATCGCCGCCATTGCGTACCAGCGATTTGGCAGCGCGTGGGCGAAAGAATGCACGAGCTTCTCCGGCGCGCTCATGTATCGGTCGGTCGCGACGATGAGCTGCGTCGCGGTTCCAAGCGATATGAAGGCTTCGCCTGGGGTGATCGCGCCCAGGCCCACCGCCCCGACCGCGGCGTCGCCGCCGCCGGCGGCGAGCAGCACCCCGCGCGGCAGGCCAAGCGCATCCGCAGCCTCGCTCCGGATGCGACCGACCGGCGCCGATCCTTCGAACAAAGGGGGGGCCCATGCGGGATCCGCGTCGCACGCGGCAAAAGCTTCCGGCGACCAATCCCGCCGGGCCTCATCGAGAAGCCAGGCCCCCGCCGCGTCGCTCATGTCCGTGCCCCGTTCGCCGCTGAGCTTGAGGCGCAAATAGTCTTTCGGCGAGAGGAGCGAGTTCACGAGTCGACGGTGATCCGGCTCGTGCCGCGCGATCCATTTGAGCTTCGGCCCGGTGAAGCTTGGCATCGGCTTCACGCCGACGATGCGGGCCAAGTCGGGATAGTCGCGCGCCAGCTCGTCCGCCTCACGAACAGCGCGTCCGTCGTTGTGCAGGATGGCTGGGCGGATTGGCCTGTCAGCGCGATCCAAGAGCACCGCGCCATGCATCTGGCCCGAGAAGCCGACCGCCTTCACCGCGCTTAGCGCGTTGCCTGCGGTATTTCTGAGGTCGGCGATCGCTCCGGCCATCGCGTTCGCCCAGTCGTCGGGATTCTGCTCCGACCAACCCGCGCGCGGGCGGTCGGGCGAATACGACCGGGCGCCATTCGCGACGGGTTCCCCGCTCTCGTCGGTCAGAAGCGCCTTAAGCCCAGAGGTTCCGCAGTCGAGCCCGAGATACATGCGCTCGCATTGTGCGCTACGCCCCGAAGCCCTCACAAGCGGGAGCGCACGGATCAGTCGGGAAGCGGTCAGGTCGCGGTTATGCCTGGCCTCAATGCCGCCAAGCTGCGCAGGAGGAGGCCGCCGGCTTGGGTGCGACCCAGCCCCACTCGGGATCCGCGTCGCCTTCGTCCAATTCGACGCCGCGTTCGAGAATGTACCTCAGACCGGAAAGGATCGGCTGGTCGGCGCCCCGGGTCGCTTCCCCGACCCCCTGCCAGTCGCTTTCACCAGCCCGACGCGAGAAGCGGCGAACGAGGCCGGCCGCAAACAGGCCGCTCGTCAGGTTTCGCTTCGCCGCGTCGTGGGTGAAGCGTCGCGCGAAATCGCCGCCGATGGAGGCGACAGCGGCTCGCGCGATATTCGGATTGGAGCAGGTCTGGACGATCTCTCGGACGATCATTGGCAGCCTCCTTCTCGCGTAGCTCGCGTAGTCGTGACGCATCATATGACAAGCGAATTTGTTCTCAAGATGTCATGGCTCAGAAAAATACTTTTAGCTTGCAAAGGTCAACGTTTAGACAGCGCGATGTCAAGGAATTGTCATATTACCGGCAGTGCGTTGCAGCACGAGAACTGGACTTTTGTTCTCAAATCCCAACAATCGTTCTCGACATTTGCTCGGTGCAACCTCGGTTGCTTAATAGAGAGACTTTTTATTTACCGGTAATTGCCAGAATTGATGCGATGTTAACGGCGCCGAGGACCTCGCCGGCGTCGAGCCTGCGCGCGCCGTTCGCGTTCCAGCATCGGATTGAAATAGACGATCGGCGCGCCGAAATCGCATCAGCTGGGAAGCGCAGAGCGGAGAGAACAGAGTGCGCGTTCTGGTCCTATTCGCCCACCCGGTCGAGACGAGCTTCGGCGCCAGCCTGCATGCGACGGTGGTCGAGACCCTACGTGCACGGGGGCATGGGGTCGACGATTGCGACCTCAACGCCGAAGGGTTCGATCCGGTGATGACCCGACAGGACCGCATCGACTATTACGATGTCCCAGGGAATCGAGGCCGCGTCGGTCCTTATGTCGACCGCCTGCTCAAATCCGACGCGCTGGTTTTTTCCTTTCCTGTCTGGAACATGGGCTTTCCCGCGATCCTCAAAGGCTTCGTCGACAAAGTGTTCCTGCCCGGCGTCAGCTTCAATTTGAAGGACGACGGCTCGTATGTCCCTAGCCTGCACAACATCAAGCGGCTCGGTGTGGTTTGCACCTACGGCGGGAGGCGTTGGACGACCTTTCTGATGGGCGACCCGCCCCGCCGGTTCCTCGAACGCTCCATGCGCCTGAATTGCGCGCCGGGCGCGCGCTGTGACTACCTCGCGCATTATGACATGGATCACACCACGCTCGCGCGCCGCATCCGTTTCCTCAAGTCGGTGGAACGGAGATTTTCGACCTGGTGAGCCACGGCGCGAGATAGGCGCGAGCATGACCGCTTCCCGCTCCTTCGACGGCCAGTGACGTCGGGGCCGCGGGGTATTCAGCGGGGCGAGCGCCGTCGAATGGCCTCTCGTCCTTCTCTTGACACATAAGCCGCCGTCGGCGCCAGATTCCCGCCACCAACAACGGAGCAACTCCTGCATGGCGCGCAAGCTACGCGTGGGCTTTGTCGGCCTTGGGCGCGTCTTCGATCTCAATGTTCGTGGCTACCTCGATCATCCCGAGGCGGAGGTTTCGGCGCTCTGCGAAGCAGACCCCGCAATCCTCGCCCGTCGGGCGGCCGAACACCCTGGCGCCCGCACGACGCGTGACTTTGAGGATCTCTTACGCTTCGACCTCGACCTCATCGAAGTCCTGACGCCGCACCCGATGCACGAGGCGATGACCGTGGCGGCGCTCGCCGCCGGTTCCCATGTCAGCGTGCAGAAGCCGATGGCGATGACGCTCCCCGAATGCGATCGCATGATCGAAGCCGCCACCGCGAGCGGCAGGCGTCTAAAGGTGTTCGAGAACTTTGTCTTCTACCCGCCGCTGGTCAGAGCGCGCGAATTGCTCCGTGAGGGCGCGATCGGCAGGCCGCTGCATTTCCGAATGAAGGTGGTGATGGCCGACCGCGCGCAGGCGTGGCGCGTGCCGGACGCGGCGAGTCGCTGGCGCCATGCGCTCGCCGCCGAGGGACGCGGCGGCCCGATCGTGTTCGACCACGGCCACCACATGATGGCGGTGGCCCTGTGGCTCTTCGGAGATGTGCGCGACGGGTTCGCGTGCATCGAGCGGACCGAGACCCCGGCCGGCGTCTACGATGCGCCCGCGACCCTGATGTGGCGCCATACCAATCCGCCGGTGCACGGAACGTGGGACGTTTCCGTGGCGCTGAAAATGACGTTGCGGACTGACTATTATGCCGATGCCGAGCGGTTTGAAATCCAGGGCGAGGAAGGCATAATCCAGGTCACCCGCTGCTCCGACCGCATGCTGGACGAACCCGCGCTCACGCTCTACCGAGGCGGCGAAGTGCGCGCCTTCCACAACCTCAATACCGACTGGGGCGCGAGTTTCGCCTTGTCCACGCGCCACTTCCTCGACGTGCTTGCAGCAAGGGAACCGGAAGAGGCTCTCACTGCGAAAGAGGGTCGGCGGGTTATCGCGCTCTATGATCTCTTTCAGCGCAGCAATGCCGAGCGACGCGCGGTGGCGGGATAGCGACGATTCAGTGGGTAGGGTGACGGCTCCGGAGCTACGCGGACATTAGAGCGTCCTGCTTTTGGGTCTACGCGTATCCTGCGTTCTTGAGGTATGCGGCGCATTCGGCGGGCGGGTACTGGGCGAGGATTTTGCCGCAGGCGTCGGAGATCGCTTCGTAGCTTCGCGCTCCCGCTCTTCGCAGCAGAGTTTTGAACTTGGCGAAGACCTGCTCGATGGGGTTGAGGTCGGGGGAGTATTTCGGCAGGAAGACGAGGCGGGCTCCGGCATCCCGGATCGCCGTCCGCACCGCCCTTCCCTTGTGGGAGCCGAGATTGTCGAGGATCACGACATCGCCCGGCTTGAGCGTCGGCACGAGGAACTGTTCGACATAGGCGTGGAAGCGCTCGCCGTTGATGGGCCCGTCGAACAGGCAGGGCGCGTCGATGCGGTCGTTGCGCAAGGCGGCGAGGAAAGTCGCGGTCTTCCACTTCCCCTGCGGGACCTTGTCGACGAGGCGCTCTCCCCTTGGCGCCCAGCCACGCAGGCGGGTCATATTGGTCTTCGTCCAGGTTTCATCGATGAAGACCAGCCGTCTAGGGTCGATGAGCCCCTGATAGAGTCGCCATCGTTTGCGGTGGCGACTTATGTCCGGGCGATCCTGCTCGCGTGCGACAAGGGTCTTTTTTTGACCGTGACGCCGATCCGGCGAAAGAAGCGGCTCATCATCGAGGTGTCGGCTTTGACCCCTCGCTCGGCCGAAAGGCGATCGCACAGGGCCTGAAGCGTGACGTCCGATTTCTCGGCCCGTGCGGCCTCCAGAAAGTCCCGGTGCGGCATCAGCTTGGAGGCGCGATGGCCGCCGTGTCCGACAGGCTCTCGCGAGCCATCCCGTTCAACGCGCTCAAGCCATTTGATCGCCACGGATTCGCTGATCTCGTACCGGCGCGCTGCTGCGCGGCGGCTCATCTCGCCCCTCTTCACTGCATCAATCACCCGGTCACGCAAGTCTTGCGAATACGGCTTCGGCATTCCTGCTGGCCTCCGCCCAGCCAACAGGTTGAATCAAAATCTCGCTGATTCGGGAATCCCGCTCCGATTCCAACCAAGCGCAGGACGCTCTAGCCGACGGGGTGCCGACACGGCGCTAATCGCACCGGCCTGTCGTCAATCAAGCGATTGAAATCATTGGCTGGGGCGGGAGGATTCGAACCTCCGGATGGCGGAATCAAAATCCGCTGCCTTACCACTTGGCTACGCCCCAACACGCCGCAAGGCGGGCTGGGCCTGGCGGAAAGCGGGCCGGACAATAGTCTGGGCTCTTCCGCATCGCAACGGCTGTCCAGAGGGTTTTCGGCGCCTGTCTTGCTCAAACCCGGTCTTATGCAAACGCCGCCAGATCGGCGTTGGCGCCGCAGACCAGAACGCCCACTCGCTCGTCAGATTCAGGCTGATAGGCGCCGCTTGCGAGGGCGGCGAAGGCCGCCGCGCCGCCCGGCTCGGCGATGACCGAAACGTCCGCCCAGAGCCGGCGCTGGGCCTCCACGATCGCTGTGTCCTTGACCAGCACCACACTGTTCACGAATTTCTTTGCGATCTCGAAGTTGAGGCCGCCGACACGCCTTGCGCCGAGCAAATCGGCGGCCAGCGATTTGACGGACACGTCGACCGGTTCGTTCGCCTCCAGCGCCGCGTAAAGCGCGCACGAACCTTCCGGCTCCACGCCGACGACCTTGACCCGGCCTTGAAACCAGGCGGCCACGCCGGAAATGAGCCCGCCGCCGCCCACCGCGACGAGGACCGTGTCGAGCTTCCTGAGCCCTAATCGTTCGAGGTCCTCCTCCCATTCGAGTCCCACCGTGCCTTGGCCGGCAATCGTCTCGACGGCGTCGTAAGGATGGATCGGCAACGCGCCGCTCTCGGCGACGTACGCGTCGCACCGCTCCTGGGCCTCGGCATACGCCGCGCCTCCAATCATCGCCTCGGCTCCATAAGCCTTGATCTTCGCGACCTTGGCGGGAGTAGCGATTTCCGGGACGAAGACGCGCGCTCGGATCCCGAGCTTTTGGGCGGCGTAGGCGACGGCGGCGCCATGGTTGCCGCCCGAGGCGGTGGCGCAACCGGCCGCTGACGTGGGCCGAGTGAGAAGGTTGTGGAAGGCGCCGCGCGCCTTGAACGAACCGCTTGCCTGCAAGCATTCGAGCTTCAGCGAGAGCGGCGGCGCGCCGGCGATCGGCGAGGCCGTCTCGAGGATCGGGGTACGGCGGATACGCCCGCGGATACGCGTATGGGCGGCGCGGATGTCGGAAGGCGTCACAGCCATGGACGTTGCCCTGGATTCATCGAGAGACTCGAACGCCCAATGCGCTTTGCGTCCTTTTGGGCAGCGCCGCAAGGATCATCGCGTAGCTCTGCCGCACATAGGCCTCCAGATCGTGATCGCCGAGCGAACGGGCGTCGATGCGCTGGATCCAAGACAATCCGCGGGAGGCGAGATAGGGCGCGGGGCGCAAGCCCGGCAGCTCTTTCAGAATCGCGAAGCTCGCCTCGGAGCATTTGAAGGTTACAGCGAATTCGGGTCCGCCGGACCATCCGCCGATCGCGAACACCTTGCCCCCAATCTTCCAGACGCTCGCATCGCCCCATTGGACGACATGCGTCGCGTGAGGCAGGCTTTTGCAGAATGCGTCATAGTCTTCGCGCGTCATCGCCGCGTTTTTTCGCGCAGGCGGGTCGGCCAGCCGACGCGCACGAGCGTCTCGTCAGGACCGTTCAGGGCGAACTCATACATTCCCCACGGCGTATCGCCGCGGCTGTCCTATCGTCTCTCCAGCGAAGGCCCGAGCCGCGCCGTCGACATCCTCACGGTAGAGGTACAGCCCAAACGGATTGCGGCCTGCCTGCAGCCACCCTTCGACCGCGCGATTGAGATGGATGGAGCCTCCAAGCCCGTCCGACAACATGCGATAATCGTCGAGGCTGCGCCGGGTCACGCTGAAATCCCAGCCGCGCGAAAAACGCCTCCGCGGCGTCGAGATCGTTACAGGGAAGGATGGCCGTAAGCCGTTGCTGCATGGCGCAGCCCAGGCCCGCCTAGAGCTTGATCACGTCCTTGAGTTCACGCAGGCGATCGAGCTTCTCTTGCGCCTGCTGCTTCTGGTCGTCCTTCGCGTCGGCGAGGTCTTCCTCGGCGTTCTTGATCTCCTGCCCGAGCTTCTCGGCGTTGAAATCCTCGAACGGAATGGCGGTTTCCGCGAGCAAGATGAGCCCCTTCTTGCTCGCGTCGGCAAAGCCGCCGCGGACGAACACGCGCGTGTGCTTGCCCTGCTCATCGTCGATTCCGACGACGCCTGCGCGCATCGCGGTCATCACCGGCGCGTGGTCGCTGAGCACCTGGAAGTCGCCTTCGGCGCCCGGCACCAGCACCGCCTGGGCGGAGCCGTTGAACAGCACCTTGTCAGGCGACACGAGCTCGAAATGGAAAGTCGGCATAAGCCCTCCGGACGCGACGCTGTTTAAGCCTCGGCCGCCAGTTTCTTGGCCTTCTCGACCGCCTGCTCGATGGTGCCGACCATGTAGAAGGCGGCCTCGGGCAGATTGTCGTACTTGCCTTCGACGATGCCCTTGAAGCCCTTGACGGTGTCCTCGATCTTGACCTGCACGCCGGGGGTGCCGGTGAACACCGCCGCGACGTCGAAGGGCTGCGACAGGAATCGTTCGATTTTGCGCGCCCGCGCGACGATCTGCTTATCCTCTTCCGACAGTTCATCCATGCCGAGGATGGCGATGATGTCCTGCAGCGCCTTATAGCGCTGCAGCACCTGCTGCACCTGGCGGGCGACATTATAGTGCTCCTCGCCGACGATCGCGGCGGTCAGCATGCGCGAAGTCGAGTCGAGCGGATCGACCGCCGGATAAATGCCCTTTTCCGAGATGGCGCGCGATAGCACCGTCGTCGCGTCGAGATGGGCGAACGAGGTCGCCGGGGCCGGATCGGTCAGGTCGTCCGCGGGCACATAGATCGCCTGCACCGATGTGATCGAGCCCTTGGTCGTGGTGGTGATGCGCTCCTGCAACGCGCCCATGTCGGTGGCGAGCGTCGGCTGATAGCCGACCGCAGAAGGAATGCGGCCGAGCAGCGCCGAGACTTCCGAACCGGCCTGGGTGAAGCGGAAGATGTTGTCGATGAACAAGAGCACGTCCTGGCCCTGGTCGCGGAAATGTTCGGCGACGGTGACCCCAGCCAGTCCGACGCGCATGCGTGCGCCGGGCGGCTCGTTCATCTGGCCAAACACCAGCGCGCATTTCGATTTTACGTTGGAATCGCGATCGTGCGGATCGGCGTTGACTTTCGACTCGATGAATTCGTGATAGAGGTCGTTGCCTTCGCGGGTGCGCTCGCCGACGCCGGCGAATACCGAATTGCCGCCGTGGGTCTTGGCGACGTTGTTGATCAATTCCTGGATGAGCACCGTCTTGCCGACGCCGGCGCCGCCGAACAGGCCGATCTTGCCGCCCTTGGCGTAAGGCGCGAGCAGGTCGACGACCTTGATGCCGGTGATGAGAATCTGGGCTTCCGTCGATTGCTCGACATAGGTGGGGGTCGGCTGATGGATCGCGCGGCGAGCCTCCATGTTTATCGGCCCGGCTTCATCGACGGGTTCACCGACCACGTTCATGATGCGCCCGAGCGTGCCCTCGCCAACCGGGACCGAGATCGGCTCGCCGGTGTCGGTGACCTCCTGGCCGCGCACGAGGCCCTCGGAAATGTCCATGGCGATGCAGCGCACCGTGTTCTCGCCGAGCTGCTGGGCGACTTCGAGCACGAGGCGATTGCCGTTGTTGATCGTCTCGAGCGCGTTGAGAATGGGGGGCAGGTAGCTGTCGAACTTCACGTCGACGACGGCGCCGATCACTTGGGTGATGCGGCCGGTGGCATTCGCGCTATTCGCCATTGGTGTTCGTCCTCGTATTCTTCGATCTCTTGCGCCAGGGAAGGCGCGAGGTCCGGTCAGAGCGCCTCGGCGCCCGAAATGATCTCGATCAATTCCTTGGTGATCATCGCTTGACGGGTGCGGTTGTAGCGCAGCGTGTATTTCTTCACCATGTCGCCGGCGTTACGGGTCGCGTTGTCCATCGCGCTCATCTGTGCGCCGAAGAACGAGGCCGCGTTTTCAAGCAGCCCGCGGTAGATGCGCACCGCTACCGCGCGCGGCAGCAGTTGGGCCAGGATTTCGCTCTCGTCCGGCTCGTAATCGTAAACCGGCGCGGTTTCATCCTTCGAGCCAAGCTCGGGCGGAATCAGCTGCTGGGCCGTGGGAATCTGCGCGATCACCGACTTGAAGCGCGAGTAGAATAGGGTGCAGACGTCGAACTCGCCCTTGTCGAACAGCGCGACCACCTTTTCGGCGATCGGCTTCGCGGTCTCGTAGGTGATCGTACGCACCGCGCGCAGGTCGATCAGCTCCAGGATCTGCCTCTCATGCGTCCGGCGAAGCTGATCATAGCCTTTCTTGCCGACGCAAAGAATCTTGACCGTCTTGCCTTGCCCCGCGAGCGAATTGGCCTTCTCGCGCGCAAGGCGCACAATGGCGGTATTGAAGGCGCCGCACAGCCCGCGCTCGCCGGTGCATACCAGGAGCAGATGGGTCTGGTCCGAGCCGCTGCCGACGAGCAGCCGCGGACCCTGGCCATCGGTCGCCGCGCCCGCCAGATTCGTCAGCACGGCTTCGACCTGCTCGGCATAGGGGCGCGCCGACTTCGACCGCGGCCTGCGCGCGGCGCAGCTTGGAAACCGCGACCATCTGCATCGCCTTGGTGATCTTCTGCGTCGACTTGACCGAGGCGATCCGGTTCCTGAGCTCCTTAAGCGACGGCATCGCTCAGCGCCTCCGCGCGCGCTTCAAGACGGGCGAACGATTGGGCAGAGATCGGCCCATCTCAGGCAAAGGTCCCGGAATAGGCTTCGACCGCCGTCTTGAGCTTGGCTTCGACGTCATTCGTCAAATCGTTTGAGGAGCGAATCGACATCCAGAATGTCCGGGCTTTTCGCGCGCAGAGCGCTGAGAAGCCCATCTTCAAACGGCCGAACCTTGTCGAGCGGCAATTTGTCGAGATAGCCGTTGACGCCCGCGTAGATGACGCAGACCTGCTCCTCCATCTTGAGCGGCGAAAACTGCGGTTGCTTGAGAAGCTCCGTCAAACGAGACCCGCGATTGAGCAGGCGCTGGGTGACGGCGTCGAGATCGGAGCCGAACTGCGCGAACGCCGCCATTTCGCGATATTGCGCGAGTTCGCCTTTGATCCTGCCGGCGACCTTCTTGGTCGCCTTGGTCTGCGCCGCAGAGCCGACGCGCGAAACCGAAAGGCCGACGTTCACCGCAGGCCGGACGCCCTGGTAGAACAGGTCCGTCTCGAGAAAGATCTGCCCGTCGGTGATCGAAATCACGTTGGTCGGGATATAGGCCGAGACGTCGTTGGCCTGCGTCTCGATGATGGGAAGCGCGGTAAGCGAGCCCGACCCGTTGTCCTTATTGAACTTGGCGGCCCGCTCGAGCAGGCGCGAGTGGAGATAGAACACGTCGCCGGGATAGGCCTCGCGGCCCGGCGGGCGTCGCAGCAAGAGCGACATCTGGCGATAGGCCACGGCTTGCTTCGAGAGGTCATCGTAAACGATGACCGCGTGCATGCCATTGTCACGGAAGAACTCGCCCATCGCGCATCCGGAAAACGGCGCGAGGAATTGCATCGGGGCCGGGTCCGAGGCGGTGGCGGCGACGATAATCGTGTATTCGAGCGCGCCGTGCTCCTCGAGGACCTTGGCGAACTGAGCGACCGTCGAACGCTTCTGCCCGATCGCGACATAGACGCAATAGAGCTTCTTGTTTTCGTCGTCGCTCTGGTTCAGAGACTTCTGATTGAGAATGGTGTCGAGGGCGATGGCGGTCTTGCCAGTCTGGCGGTCGCCAATGATGAGTTCGCGTTGCCCGCGGCCGATCGGGATCATGGAGTCGATCGCCTTCAGGCCCGTCGCCATCGGCTCGCTCACCGACTTGCGGGGAATGATGCCGGGCGCCTTGATGTCGACGCGGGTGCGTTTTGCAGCGTTGATCGGGCCCTTGCCGTCGATCGGGTTGCCGAGCGGGTCGACGACCCGGCCAAGCAGCTCCTTGCCGATCGGCACGTCGACGATCGCGCCCGTGCGCTTGACCGTTTGGCCTTCCTTGATCTCCCGGTCGGCGCCGAAAATGACGATGCCGACGTTGTCGCTCTCGAGATTGAGCGCCATGCCCCGCGTCCCGTTCTCGAATTCGACCATTTCACCGGCCTCGACCTTGTCGAGACCGTAGGCGCGCGCGATGCCGTCGCCGACGCTGAGCACCTGTCCGACCTCGGTCACATGCGCTTCGGCGCCGAAGTTGGCGATCTGGGTCTTGAGGATTGAGGAAATTTCTGCGGCGCGGATATCCATCAACCGACCTCTTTCATGGCAAGGCGAATTGCGTTGAGCTTGGTTTTCAGCGAACCGTCGACCATGCGCGAGCCGAGTTTGACGATCAAGCCGCCGATAATCGAGGGATCAACCTTCATGTCGAGGTTGATTTCGCGGCCGCCGGAAGCGGCGCGCAGCGAATCTTTGAGCGAGGCGACGTTGGCGTCGGTCAAGGCGGTGGCGCTGGTGACCTCCGCCCGCGTCACGCCTCGCGACGCCTCGTACAGCTTGCGGTAATCCGCGATCATTTCACGGATGTAGAACAGGCGGCGCTTCGTCGCCACGAGCCGGATGAAGTTCGCGGCGACGCCGCTGATTCCGGCCTGAGCGAGGATGGCGTCCAACGCCTTGAGCTGGTCGGCGGCCGAGAATATCGGACTGCGCACCAGCCTTTCGAGGTCAGGACTTTCGGTGATGAGGGCGTCGAATCTCGCCAACGCGTCTGCGACCGCCTCGCCCTCGCGTTGGTCCTGGGCGAGCGAAAACAGGGCGGACGCGTAACGCCCGGCTACGCCGGAAACAATCGTGTCTTCCTCTGCCACGCCCGCCACCTTAAGAAGACCCTTGAGCTCAGCCCCGCCGCCGGTCCAGAAGGCTGCGCGAACCCTCAGAAATTCTTGAAGATTCCGCGCTCAAAACTGAGCGCGCGGCCGAGCCCGCCCGAAAGGCGAGGTTGCCTAACATAGGCGTTTTGCAGGCGCAACCCACTCGCGGGCGCGCGTCGGATCGCGCTGTCGCTCCGACAATCTTCCTTCCGGCTTGAATCCCGTTCCCTTGCCCTCCGCGCCCTGCTATCCCGCGCCCCATGACCGTGCACTCGATCAAGAACATCCGCAATTTCGCGATCATCGCCCATATCGACCATGGCAAGTCCACGCTCGCCGACCGGCTCATCCAGCAGACCGGGACGATGGCGGAGCGCGACATGGTCGAACAGGTGCTCGATTCCATGGATATCGAGCGCGAGCGCGGGATCACCATCAAGGCGCAGACCGTGCGCCTCGAATACCGGGCCGAGGACGGCAAACCCTATATCCTCAACCTCATGGACACGCCCGGCCATGTCGACTTCGCTTACGAAGTGTCGCGGTCGCTCGCGGCTTGCGAGGGCTCGCTCCTGGTTGTCGACGCGAGCCAGGGGGTCGAGGCGCAAACGCTAGCCAATGTCTACCACGCCCTCGACGCGGGGCATGAGATCGTCCCCGTGCTCAACAAGATCGATCTGCCCGCCGCCGAGCCCGAGCGGATCAAGGAGCAGATCGAGGACGTGATCGGCCTCGACGCGTCGGACGCCGTGCCGATCTCGGCCAAGACGGGTCTCAATATCGATCTCGTGCTCGAGGCGATCGTCAAGCGCCTGCCCCCGCCCAAGGGCGACGAGGCGGCGCCCCTGAAGGCCCTCCTGGTCGATTCCTGGTACGACGCTTATCTCGGCGTCGTCGTCCTGGTCCGCGTGATCGACGGGGCCCTCAGGAAGGGGGCGCGCATCCGCATGATGGGCGCGGACGCCGTCTACGAGATCGATCGCATCGGGGTCTTCCGGCCGAAAATGACCGAGACCGCCGAACTCGGTCCTGGCGAGATCGGTTACATCACCGCCCAGATCAAGCAGGTCGCCGACACGCGCGTCGGCGACACGATCACCGACGACCGGCGCCCCACGCTTGAGGCTCTGCCCGGTTTCAAGCCGGCGCAGCCGGTCGTGTTCTGCGGCCTCTTTCCGACCGACGCCGCCGACTTCGAGGCTTTGCGCGCGGCGATGGGAAGGCTCAGGCTCAATGACGCGAGCTTCTCCTATGAAATGGAGACGTCGGCGGCGCTTGGCTTCGGCTTTCGCTGCGGCTTTCTCGGCCTCCTGCATCTCGAGATCATCCAGGAGAGGCTCGAGCGCGAGTTCAACCTCGATCTCATCGCTACCGCGCCGTCGGTCATCTACAAGATCGCGCTCACCGACAGGTCGGAGATCGAGCTGCATAATCCGGCCGACATGCCTGACGTCGTCAAGATCGCCGAGATCAGGGAGCCGTGGATCAAGGCGACGATCCTCACTCCGGACGATTACCTCGGCGCGATCCTCAAACTCTGCCAGGATCGGCGCGGCGTTCAGGTCGACCTCAACTACGTCGGCAAACGGGCGATGGTGGTCTACGAGCTGCCGCTCAACGAGGTCGTGTTCGACTTCTACGACCGGCTGAAGTCGATCTCCAAGGGCTACGCGTCGTTCGACTATCAGATCACCGACTATCGCGTGGGCGACCTGGTCAAGATGTCGATCCTGGTCAACGCGGAGCCGGTCGATGCGCTATCGATGCTCGTCCACCGCGATCGGGCCGACGCGCGCGGCCGGGCGATGGTCGAGAAGCTCAAGGACCTCATCCCGCCGCACATGTTCCAGATCCCGGTTCAGGCGGCGATCGGCGGCAAGATCATCGCTCGCGAGACGATCCGGGCTTTGCGCAAGGACGTGACCGCCAAGTGCTACGGCGGCGACGCCACCCGCAAGCGCAAGCTGCTCGAGAAGCAGAAGGCCGGCAAGAAGAAGATGCGCCAGTTCGGCAAGGTCGACATCCCGCAGGAAGCCTTCATCGCCGCGCTGAAGATGGATTCGTGAGCGCTGAGCGTCATGCGAAATTCGCCGCAGGCGCTTAGCACTCGGCGCCGGGGGCGCCGAGTTGGGAGGAGCGTCATGACCGATTGCAGGATTTTGGCGACGCTAGCCGGCGTCGCGTTGATGGGGTCGACCGCGACCGGGCAGACATTGCCGACGCATCGCTTACCGGCGGCGCTGGCGGTCGAGGCCGCAAGCGAGACGGTCGCGGCCTGTGCGAAGCAGGGCTATCACGAGACGGCGCAGGTGGTGGACGCCGACGGCGTGGTCATCGCCACCATTCGCGGCGACGGCGCTGGCGCTTTCACGCTCGATAGCGCTTTCTACAAGGCCTATACCGCCGCTTCGTTCAAGAACGACACGCTTGCGCTTGCCGAACGCGCCAAGGGCGAAGCATTCGATCGCGCCCCTTTCCAGGCTGCCGCATGTGATGTTTTTCGGCGGAGGGGTGCCAATCAAGCTGGGCGACGAGACGATCGGAGCAATTGGCGGCTCCGGGGCACCCGGCAGCAAGCTGGACGACGCCTGCGTCCGCGCCGGGCTCGACAAGATCAAGGACCGCCTGCAGTAGACTGCGGCGACGGGAGCAAGGTCCACCACATCCATGCAGGCCTTCGCCGACGTTCAGGCGCTCGTTTTCGATGTCTTTGGCACCGTCGTCGACTGGCGCGGCGGAGTGGCGCGGGAATCGGCTACTTTCCTCGCTCGCTACGCGCCTGGCGTCGATCCGGCCGCTTTTGCCGACGCGTGGCGGCGCCGCTATTCGCCGGCGATGGAGGAGGTGCGCTCCGGGCGTCGTCCGTTCGCCCGTCTGGATGTTCTGCATCGGGAAAATCTCGAAGCGGCGCTGCCCGAGTTCGGGATAGACCCGGCCGCAGTTCCGCCTTCCGAACTGGATGCGCTCAACCTCGCCTGGCGCCGGCTTGACCCCTGGCCGGATTCTGTTCCGGGCCTCACGCGGCTCAAGCGCGGGTTCATCATCGCGCCTCTCTCGAACGGAAATATCCGGCTGATGCTCGACCTGGCGAAGCGCGCCGGCCTGCCGTGGGACGCCATTCTGGGCGCTGAAGTCGCTCAAGCTTACAAGCCGATGCCGGAGGCCTATCTGCGCACCGCCGAGACCCTGATGCTTCAGCCTGAACAAGTCTGTCTCGTCGCCGCACACAATAACGATCTTGCCGCCGCGCGACGCTGCGGGCTGCGGACCGCGTTCATCCCTCGCCCGACGGAGCACGGGCCCGGTCAGACCAGCGACCTTGGACCTGAAGAGGAGTGGGACGCAGTCGCGAGTGGTATAGAAGACTTGGCAAGTCAACTCGGCCTCTGATCATTGCGGCCCAGTCGCCCGAGAACGCGGGAGCGTTGTGCCGTGTGGCCGGCCAGCGCTTTTCCGCAGCCAAAATCGACCTTTCACGAGCGATTCCATAAAGCTCTTCAAAATGAGAATTTTAGATCTCCACTCGAATGCGCAGCGTGGGAGACTCCACGCAGCGACGCGCGCCTCGGCGGGGCGTAGGGTTGGCCGCTTCGTACCAAAAGCGCCAACGCCATAGAAACAAGAACGGAGGGCAAATATGGGAAGTCGAAAGATCGCGGTTCTCGGCACGGGGGCGAACGGCGCTTCCATAGGCGCGGATATGACGCGCGCCGGCCTCGACGTCACATTCATCGATCAATGGCCCGCGCATGTTGAGGCGATGCGGAAGGACGGCATTCGTATCGAGATGCCGGACGAAACGACTGTAACGCAGGTTCGCGCATTTCATCTCTGCGAAGTCGCAACGTTTCGGGAGCCCTTCGATGTCGTGATCATCGTGGTCAAGGCCTATGACACAAGATGGGCCTGCGAACTCATCAAGCCCGTAGTCAAACCGGACGGCCTCGTCGTCGGCGTGCAAAACGGCATGACGATGGACGACGTCGCTTCGATCATGGGGCCCGAGCGCACGCTGGGCGCTGTGATTGAAGTGACCTCGAACATGTTCGAGCCGGGGATCGTCGTGCGGCAGACCCCGTCAACCGGTTCGTGGTTTGCGATAGGGGGTTTCGACGGTTCGACACGGGGACGCGAGAACGAAGTCGCGGAGTGCCTTGGTCATGCGGGAACGGTGGAGGTCACTGAGGATATTCGCTCTTCAAAATGGATGAAACTGGTCGTGAACGCCGCGGAATTTCTGCCAACAGCAATTCTGGGACTCCCGATGGCCGACGCTGTGGCGATCCCCGGCATCCGCGAGGTCATGTCAGCGTCGGGCACGGAGGCCGTGCGCACCGCGATCGCTTTAGGGCATCAGCTCGTTCCGATCTTTGGCAAAACTCGCGTGGAAGTGAACGACCCCGAGGCTTACGCGAAGTCGCTCATGGACGAGGTCTTGTCGCGTTGGACCCTGCCGGACACGCGAGTGGCGGTGTTGCAGGATTGGATGAAAGGCCGCCGCGCCGAGGTTGATGACATCAATGGTCTCGTGGCGCGTGAACAACGCCGGCTCGGGGGCAGTGCGCCGATCAATGAGAAGCTGGTTGAAATTGCGATGAAGATCGAGAGTGGAGCGCTAAAAGCTGATCCTTCGAACGCCGATCTTTTGCGCTCGCTGCTTCATGCCTCTGGGGCTGCTTCCAAAGCATAATCACAAGGATCGCCCGAGTCGGTTCGGTTGCGGACCGCCGGACTGACCACAAGGGAGGAAACACGATGGATCGTCTTCACGGCAAGGTCGCGATTGTCACCGGCGGCGCTCAGGGTCTCGGCGAGGGCATCGCTCGGCGACTGGCTCGAGGAAGGCGCCTCGGTCGTGATTGCGGACATCAACGGCGCCAAAGCGCAATCCGTAGCGGACAGCCTGACCGGCGATGACAAACCGGCAATAGCCGTGACCCTTGATGTCGCCGAACGGAAGCAGATGCGAGATGCGGTTCAAAGAACCGTCGAGCGCTTCGGTCGACTGGACGTCATGTTCAACAACGCCGGTTTCAATAAGCCGCTTCCCTTCATGGACGTCGACGAAGACAACTTCAACAGCATCATGCGCGTCAACGCCTTCGGAGTGCTTGTCGGCACCCAGGAAGCTGCGCGCCAAATGATGGCCCAGGGAAGCGGCGGCAAGATCATCAACACCGCCTCGATCGCAGGACGACAGGGCTACGCCGAGTTCGCTCCCTATTGCGCGAGCAAGGCGTCTGTTATCTCGCTGACACAGGCCGCCGCGCGCGAGTTCGGGAAGCATAAGATAACGGTCAACGCGTTCGCGCCCGGGGTGGTGGTGACGCCGCTCTGGGACGGCCTCGAGCAGGACATGATCGACAAGGGCGTCATCAAGCGGAAAGGCGAGTTCATCGAGAGCTTTTCGGCGAGCATCCTGCTCGGCTTTCCTTCGAAGCCGGCGGATCTGGCGGGTATCGCGGCTTTCCTGGCCTCTTCCGACTCCGACTACATAACCGGGCAAGTGATCATGTCGGATGGAGGTATGGTCTTGGTCTAATCCGGCAGCGCGGTTGGGCGGGACGCCCGACCTCGGAGGGGGTCGCGGCGTCTGCCACTCTTCTCAGTTAAACAATTAATTTACGTATATCGTCGCAATCGGAAATGGCGCCGCAACTCGTTGGAATCGCTCAAAACGGACTTGGAAATGGCGCCCGCCCCAGCGCTTGTCTGAAAGCGCTCTAACCCGCGACAGCGGCCTCGCTGGGCTGATTCATCGCCACCCGGTAGCTCGCCTCGGTCTTGGCGGAGATTTCGTCCAAGGTCACGCCGGGCGCGAGTTCGATGAGCGCCATGCCCCTGAGCCCATGCTTGTCGATCGTGAAAACGCCTAGATCGGTGATGACGAGATCGACGACTTTCGCGCCGGTCAGGGGCAAGGTGCAATGATGCAGGAGCTTCGGCCCGTCCTTTGCCGAGTGATCCATCACCACGACGATGCGCTTCACGCCCGCGACGAGGTCCATCGCGCCGCCCATGCCCTTCACCATCTTGCCCGGAATCATCCAGTTCGCGAGGTCGCCATTCTCGGCGACCTGCATCGCGCCCAGGATGGCGAGGTCGATGTGGCCTCCGCGGATCATGGCGAACGAATTGGCGCTGGAGAAGAAGCTGGTCGTCGGCAATTGCGTGACGGTCTGCTTGCCGGCGTTGATGAGGTCCGGGTCCTCCTCGCCCTCGAAGGGGAACGGCCCCATCCCCAGCATGCCGTTCTCGCTCTGCAACTGCACGCTCATTCCCTGAGGGATGTAGTTCGAGACAAGCGTCGGAATGCCGATGCCGAGGTTGACGTAGAAGCCGTCCTTGAGCTCCTTGGCGGCGCGCGCCGCCATTTGGTCGCGGGTCCAAGCCATTGGATTCGCCTCCGAAGAATTCAGGCCGCGTCGCGCTTGCGCGTCGTTCGCTGCTCGATACGCTTTAGCTCGTTCGGCACGTGAACAATCCGTTGAACGTAAATGCCGGGAGTGACGATGTGGTCGCCGTCGATCTCGCCAGGCTCAACCAGATGCTCGACTTGGGCGATCGTTAGACGGCCTGCCGTCGCCATCATTCGGATTGAAGTTGCGCGCCGTCTTCCGATAGACGAGATTCCCTTCAGTGTCGCCCTTCCAGGCATGGACCAAAGAAATATCGGCGACGAGGCCAGTCTCCATGACGTAGGCCTCATTGTTGAACTCGCGGACTTCCTTGCCCTCCGCAATCACTGTGCCAACACCGGTGCGAGTAAAAAAGGCGGGGATTCCCGCTCCCCCAGCGCGAATGCGCTCGGCTAGCGTTCCCTGCGGGTTGAATTCGAGTTCGAGTTCGCCCGCGAGATACATGCGCGCAAAGATCTTGTTCTCGCCGACATAGCTCGAAATCATCTTCTTGATCTGACCGGTTTCAAGCAGAATACCGAGGCCGATCCCGTCGACGCCGGCGTTGTTGGAAACGAAGGTCAAATTCTTCGCGCCCGATCTCCGCACCGCCTCGATCAGCGTCTCGGGAACCCCGCAAACGCCAAATCCGCCCGCCATCAAGGTCATGCCATCCTTGATCTGGTCGGCGAGCGCCTCGTCTGCGTTGGCGTAGACTTTTCTCATTGGCTGAAGAGTTCCTGTCGAAGGGGCTAGCGCTCCGTAGCCCGCTCGCACGCGCCCCGCAAGACGCCAGTGAAGAGGCGACGCCCTGAAAGCACGGCGCCCTAGCCCCTGCTGGACGATCCGGCCCGCCTCATTGAATTTTCTCGTCGGGGTACACGCCCCACAATTTCTCCTGCTCAATATATCCCTTGAACCCGTCTCCATCGACCAGGCACCAGGCCCCGTCGCAATTGCGGATGTTGACGATCACCCCCGACTGAAGCGTGGCGGCCAAATCCGCCGATGCGGACGCGCGGAGGTAGACCTTCGAGTTCTCGCCCTTTTTATTGGGCGTGACCAACGCGGTTCGTCGCCCGGAAAGCAACGAATGAAGCACCCAGCCCTCGACGCCTTCGGAATCGCGGACCTTGCGCCAGATTTCAAACTCGGCGGTGATCTCGACCGGAAGCCCGGCCCGCTCGTAGACCCATTTTGTCGCGTGGTCCTTTGATGGGCCCTCCCGCAGGTTGACTCGGTCGGTCTTCAAACTGGCGAAGCGCGGCAGCGGCAGTTTGGTGACCGGCCCGAGGGGATCGGCGGCCGCGGTGCGGGGTGCGACGATCAACGCACAGGCCAGCGCGAGCACGCCGCGGCGGTCGACTGCGAGCGCGCTCATTGATCGCTTGTCTCGTCTCATGCCGCCTTCCTTGACAGCGATCCGGTCATCTTGTCTTTGCCCGTTCTTCTGCTAAGGAGCCAACCGGGCGGATCGGATTCCTGGGTGCGCCGGCGAATCCATTTGCGTCGTCGGTCGTTAACGCGGCGTGAACTCCTGTAAAGGCGCGGAACAGATGATGGCGGCTGGAGCGGCGGCAGCGCCGCGCGAGCGATAAGAGCGGCGCCCATGACCAAGAAAAAGCCCCTTGTTGTGGTCACGCGGCGACTGCCCGAACTCGTCGAGACCCGCATGCGCGAGCTGTTCGACGCGCGCCTCAACCTCGAAGATAAGCCGATGTCCCAGGCCGATATCGTAGAGGCGATGCGCGAGGCCGACGTTCTGGTGCCGACCATCACCGACCAGATCAACGCCGCCATGATCGCCCAGGCCGGCGAACAGATGAGGCTGATCGCCAATTTCGGCAATGGGGTCGATCATATCGACGTCACCAGCGCGCTCCGCCGCAGCATTACGGTCACCAACACGCCGGGCGTCCTGACTGAGGACACCGCGGATATGACGATGGCGCTGATCCTGTCGACGGCGCGGCGGCTGGTGGAGGGTTCGCACGTCATTCCCGAGGGGCGATGGACCGGCTGGTCGCCGACCTGGATGCTGGGACGCCGCATTACCGGCAAGCGTCTGGGCATCGTTGGCATGGGACGTATCGGCCAGGCGGTGGCGCGCCGCGCGCGCGCCTTCGGCATGTCGATCCACTACCACAATCGGCGTCGAGTGGCGGCGCAGATCGAGGAATCGCTTGAGGCGACCTACTGGGATTCGCTCGACCAGATGCTGGCGCGAATGGATTTCGTGTCTATCAACTGTCCGCATACGCCCGGCACTTTCCATCTTCTGTCGGCCCGCCGGCTGAAGCATCTCCATCCCGACGCCATTCTCATTAATACCGCGCGTGGCGAGGTCGTCGACGAGAATGCGTTGATCCGGATGCTCGAAGCGGGCGAACTCGCCAACGCCGGGCTCGACGTGTTCGAGCACGCCCCCGCCGTCAACGAGAAGCTGATCGCGCTTGCGAAAATGGGCAAGGTGACGCTCCTGCCGCACACCGGCTCGGCGACGCACGAAGGCCGCGCCGACATGGGCGAGAAGGTCATCATCAACATCCGGACCTTCGTCGACGGCCATCGGCCGCCAGACCGGGTGCTGCCAAGCATGCTTTAGGGTCACAGCGCGATCGGTTGGAGCGGTTTTGACCCGAAGCGGAAGGCCGTTGCAGCCGATTCAACGTCGCGAATCGTTAAGCGGCCCTCGCAGATCCTGGTCGCGGAGGTTGCGGCAAAACGGTTTGCGGACTTTCGGCCGCCGGAGAAGCTGCTGATACCCTCTCGGCGCCGACCTTTCCGGACGCGTAATCCGTCTTTTTCCCTCCTTGCTACGGGTGCCGGATCATGAATTCATCAAGTCGCGCGTCCAGAAAAACGTCGACCCTATAGCCATCCAGGAGCAAGCATTGTCTCGAGGCGACGAGCACAAGCGGCGGGATACGACTTTCGACCCATCGGCGAGCGCTCATGAGTTCCGTCAGGGCCTGGCGCGCCATCAAGAGGGCAATCTCGTCGAGGCGGAGCGACATTACAATGCGGCGTTAAAAAGCCAGCCTGACAACTTCGAGGCGCTGCATATGCTCGGCGTCATCGCGCTCCAGAAGGGTCGCCTCGAACAAGGGGTCGAGATCATCACCAAGGCGGTCGCATTGAATCAAAATTCAGCGATTGCTTTCAACAATTTGGCGAAGGGTCTCAAAGACCTCGGTCGGTTCGACGAGGCGATTATCCATTTTCAACGCGCGATCGCGCTTGCGCCAGCCTTTGCCGACGCGCAGTTCAGTTATGGGACCGCGCTCCATTTTGTGAATCGATCTGAGGATGCGCTCGTTCATTTCGACAAGGCAATCGCCCTCCATCCCAACTTCGTCGCAGCGCTCAACAACCGCGGGTTGGCGCTGGCGAAATTGAAGCGGTTCACCGAGGCTCTCGCCAGTTACGACAAAGCCCTGGCGATCCAGCCCGGTTTCGGGGACGCGCACAACAACCGCGGCAATGCGCTCAACGCCTTGATGCGTTTTGACGATGCGCTTGCCAGTTTCGACAGAGCGATTGCCGCCCGACCGGATTCTGCCGAGGCGCACTGCAATCGCGGCAATGCACTCGTCCAATTGGAGCGATTCGACGATGCGCTTGCCAGTTTCGACAGAGCGATTGCGGTCCGACCGCATTTTGCCGAGGCGCATCGCGGTCGCGGCGACGCGCTCGCAAATCTCAATCGGTTTGGCGATGCGCTGGCAAGCTTCGACCGAGCGATAGCGATCAAGCCGCTCTACGTCGACGCATGGATTTCCCGCGCCGAGGCTCTGTTCACCTGCAACCGCAATGACGAAGCCGTCAAAAGCGCGCAAGCGGCGATCGATATCGATCCCGAGAATGCCTTGTGCCGATTTCTAAGTTGCGTTTGCGAGTTGAGAATTTTGTACGACAACGAAGACGATATCGAAGCCCGTCGCAGGGCTTACGAAAATAAGCTTCGGGCGATCTGCAGCGATTACGAAGCCGGACGCCTGAGAACAAACATGATCGAGGCCGTCGCGCACTGCAAACCATTTTATCTGGCCTATCAAGGCCGCAACGACCGGGATTTGCAGACCCTGTACGGGACGCTAGCCGGCCGGGCCATTGGGGCTCAGTTTCGTCAAGGCCCTCCGCCTGCGGCGCCAGAAGCCGGCGAACCGATCCGAGTGGGCTTCGTGAGCAGCCATTTCTACGCGCACTCGAACTGGAAAATTCCGCTCAAAGGCTGGATGAGCCAGTTGGATCGCAAGCGTTTCAAGATATTCGGCTACCACGTCGGTCGACGACGCGACCAGGAAACGGAGGTCGCGGCGAAACTCTGCTCTCGATTTGTGCACCGCGCTATGCCTCTAGAGGCGTGGCGCGATGAAATCCTCGCAGACGCGCCGCATGTCCTGATTTATCCGGGCCTTCTGATGGATGAGTTGTGTTTGCAACTCGCCGCGCAAAGGCTTGCGCCAGTTCAATGCAATTCCTGGGGGCATCCGGAAACCAGCGGTCTTCCCACGCTCGATTACTTTCTGAGCAGCGATATGATGGAGCCCGCTGACGCGGCCGAACATTATACCGAGCGCTTGGTGCGCCTGCCGAACCTCTCCATCTATTATGAGCCGATCGCAATATCGCCGGTGAGGATAACTCGGGACGAACTCGGTATGAGGCCGGACGCAGTGGTGTTCTGGTCCGGCCAGTCGCTTTACAAATATCTTCCGCAGCATGATTTTGTCTTCGCCAAAATTGCGAAGTTGGTGGGAAACTGCCAGTTTGTGTTTATCAAGCACCCCAAAGAAACGGCGGTCGCGGACCAATTTCACCGGCGTCTGAACTCTGTATTTTCGGACTGGGGTCTGGTGGCATCAGACCATTGCCTGTTTATCGAAAGCTTGAGCACAGATCGCTACGTCGCCGCCATCGGCAATTGCGACATCTTTCTCGACAGCATCGGGTGGTCGGGTTGCAATTCGACCTTGGAGAGCCTCGTCCATAATCTGCCTGTCGTGACATTGAGAGGGGCGTTCATGCGAGGTCGTCATAGCAGCGCTATCTTGAACAGGATTGGAGTTGGAGAAACGATCGCGGACTCGACCGACGAATACGTTTCGATAGCGACTCGATTGGCGACAAATTCAGGAGAACGCAGGCGAATTAGCCTTGAGATCGATCGGAACAAGCATCTGGTATACCGCGATCGTGACTGTATTACGCGGCTCGAGGATTTTATCGAGAACGCGGTGCGGGGCGCATGATGCAAACGGACTGGAATAGAATTCGGCTCGAAACTCCGCAACTGAGGCTTCAACGAGAAGCTTATCGCGATCGAGAGACTCGCCCTCAGATTGCACTGGCTGCGCCGCCGGACCACGGCGTTAATCACCGTCACCCCGCCGCAAAGCTGCGCGGCGCGGGGCTGATTACCTTGGCGCCGTCGTCCGCGATCTCCATCACCGCCAGGCCGCGCTCGTTGGTTCCGTCGGCGCGGAAGCGGAACACCCCGTCAGCGCCGTTGAAGCCCGATATGTTGGTCAGCGCCGCCTGGTTGAACGGGTCCGCTCCGCCGTTGCGGGCGAGCGCTGCGGCCAGGGTCACCGCGTCATAGGCGAGCGTCGCGAGGCGCACCGGATCGCTGTTGAACTTGGCCTTGTAGCGCTGCGCGAAGGCGTCGAAGCCCGAATTGTCGGGCGCGGAGAACCACGCGCCCTGCATCTGCGGCAATTTGAGAACCCGCGCGTCGTTCCAGACGCCAGTTCCCAAAAACTTGGTCTTGACGTCGGCAGACCCGAGAGCGGCCGCGACCGCAGGCATGGCGTCGGCCTGCTCGGGAATGAACAAGGCGTCGATTTGACCTTGGACCGCCGCGACCTGCCCAGCGGCGGTTGCGATCTGTCCGGTTGAGTAGCGGGCGGTCACCACCACCTGCGCATTGACGTTCCCGGCCATCTCCTGGAACCGCTGGGCCGCGACATTGCCGTAGTCGTTCTGGGGGGCCAGGATTCCGAACGACTTCTTGCCGGTCGACACGGCGTATTGAAGGATCCGGTCGACGTAACCCTGGATGAGGAAGGACAAGAGATAGACGCCTGGGGCCGCGACGGTGACGTCGGTCGAGAACGCGATCATCGGCCGCCCCGCCGATTTTGCCGCCGCCGACGCCGTCCGCACATCATTGGCGAACACGGGCCCGAGGATGAGTTGCGCTCCGGCGCCCAGCTCCGACTGAGCCGCCTGGGCGGCGGCGTCGGGGCTCGAATGGTCGTCCTGAATCATGAGCGTGATGGAAGTGGAGCCGGAATCGCTGATCGCCAGTTGCGCCGCGTTGCGCATCGAGGCGCCGATCGGACTCGGCGCGCCGTTTTGCGTGAGCGGCAGGATCATGCCGACGCGAACGGGGCCTGTGCCCATCGTTTCGCCAACGGGCGGCCGCTCACGGGCTGAGCGGGCGTAGGAAGCGGGCCCGCCGGCGTCGTTTGGCATCTCGAGGCCAGCCGAATTGCAGCCCGCGAGCGTCAAGGTAAGGCCGCCGCCAAGCAAGGCGCGCCTTGTCAGGCCTCGTGCTGCTGCCGGCTGCTCCGCGGCAAACCTCATACCCACCTCTCGTCTGAGCTGCGCTGGCGCGGGCCAGCGCGTTGCGCCGTCACGTTCGAAATGTCAGCGCACGACGGCCGCCATTCGCTGGCTCTCGACGGAAATTGTGGCATTTTCACCTGCGCTTGGCTATGCGTCGATCATTGAGCCAGCCAGACGATCGGCGGATTGAAGCGCAATGACCGCGGCAAAAGCTCCCCAGTCGGACGGCGTCACAGACGGATCGCTCGAGCTCGAACCTTTCACATTGGCGACGCGATTCTGCCTGGGGCGACACTCGATCCCGGCCTTTACGTCGTGGCGACGCCAATTGGCAACCTCGCCGACGTGACGCTGCGGGCTCTGGCGATCCTGGCCGGCGCGGATACGATCCTGGCCGAGGACACCCGCGTGTCGCGCACGCTGCTCGCCCGCTACGGCATTGAGAGGCCGCTCTCGCCTTATCATGAGCACAACGCCGCCGAGGCTCGCCCCCGCGCGCTGAAGCGTATCGCCGAAGGGCAGGCGCTGGCGCTGATCTCCGACGCCGGGACGCCGCTCATTTCCGATCCCGGCTATAAACTTGTCGCCGAGGCGATCGAACTCGGCTTCGCGGTCATCGCTGCGCCAGGCCCTTCCGCGGCCCTCGCCGCCCTTTGCGTCGCCGGTCTGCCGACCGACCGCTTCTATTTCGAGGGATTCCTCCCGCCCCGGCAATCGGCGCGGCGGGAGCGCATCAATGCGCTTGCCGCCGTGCCCGGCACGCTCATTTTCTACGAGGCCGCGGGACGGCTCGCCGAGACGCTTGCCGACCTTGCGCACGAGCTTGGGCCTCGGCCCGCAGCGGTGGCGCGCGAATTGACCAAGCTGCATGAGGAGGTGAGGCGCGGCGCGCTGGACGAGCTCGCCGCCGAATATGCCGCGGGCGGGGCGCCCAGGGGCGAGATCGTCATCGTCGTCGGCGCGGCGGAGGAGCGCCCGGTGATTTCCGAGGCCGCGCTCGACCAGGAAATCGCCGAGCAGCTCGCGAACCTGTCGGTCAAGGACGCGGCGGCGGCGATCGCCGCCAAACATGGGCTGCCGAGACGGCAGGTTTATGCGCGCGCGCTTGCAATTGCCGGCGCCCAGCGATGAGAAGCCGGGCCGAACAGCGGACCGAGCGCCGACGCGACGCGCATCTTTACGGCCTAAAGGCCGAATCGATCGCGGCGCTGCTTCTTCGCCTCAAGGGCTACACGATCCTCGCGCGGCGGTTTGTCGTCTCCGGAGGCGAAATCGATCTCGTCGCGCGGCGCGGCGGCTCGATCGCCTTTGTCGAAGTCAAGGCGCGGGCCGATCTCGAAGTCGCGGCGATTGCGATCAGCGCGACCAAGCGGCGGCGAATCGCCCGCGCCGCGCGCGTCTGGCTGACGCGAAACCCATGGGCGGCAGGCCTGACCTTGCGGGGCGACGCCGTGTTCGTCGCGCGGGGGCGGCTTCCCCGTCACCAGCCGGACGCGTATAGGCTTGAGATCGACTGATCCCTGAAATCCGCTTCTCGCCCTCGATCGGACGCCCATGCCCCTGACCGTCGCCGCGCAGATGGACCCGATCGAGCGCATCCGCATCGCCGGCGACTCGACTTTCGCGCTTCTTCTCGAGGCCCAGGCGCGCGGCCACCGCATCCTGCACTACACGCCTGATCGGCTGAGACTGAACGGCACGCGCGTCGAGGCGATGGCCGAGCCGCTCACGGTCAAGGACGTCGCGGGCGATCACGCGCGCCTCGGCGAGGCGAAGCTTGTCGACCTCTCGACCGTCGATGTGGTGCTGCTGCGCCAGGACCCGCCGTTCGACCTCGCCTATATCGCGACGACGCATTTTCTCGAGCGCATCCATCCGCAAACTCTGGTCGTCAACGATCCGCGCGGCGTGCGCGATTCGCCCGAAAAGCTTTTCGTGATGGATTTTCCCGAGCTCATGCCGCCGACCCTGATCGCGCGCGACAAGGCGGCGATTGAGGCGTTCCGCGCGGAACACGGCGAAGTGGTGATGAAGCCGCTCTACGGTTTCGGCGGCGCGTCGGTGTTCAAGATGGCTGTTCAGGACCCGAATTTCGGCTCGCTGTTCGACCTGTTCAGCGCCAGCCTCCGCGAGCCGTGGGTGATCCAGAAGTTCCTGCCGGCGGTGGCGCAGGGCGACAAGCGGATCATTCTCGTCGACGGCGAGGCGAGGGGCGTGGTCAATCGCGTGCCGACGGGCGACGACATCCGTTCGAACATGGTGCGCGGCGGGGCGGCGCGGGAAACAGAGCTGACCGAGAAAGAACGGAAGATTTGTTCCACTATCGGACCGGAACTCCGGCGGCGTGGCCTTCTGTTCGTCGGCATCGACGTCATCGACGGCTATCTGACGGAGATCAACGTCACCTCGCCGACCGGAATTCGTGCCATCAAGAAGGTTGGCGGCCCTGATCTAGCAGTGGCGATTTGGGACGCAATCGAGGCCAAGGTCGCCAAGGCCTAACATTTCTGTCGAAACCCGGCTGGCCTTGCGATTACCAGACCGAGGGAGGATATACCTCCAATGTCAGACGCCCAAGTGCCTGCGGTCGAGCGCCGCGCCCGCGCAGCGCCC
Source organism: uncultured Alphaproteobacteria bacterium (assembly GCA_963743265.1). GTDB lineage: Bacteria > Pseudomonadota > Alphaproteobacteria > Rhizobiales > Beijerinckiaceae > Roseiarcus. The sequence continues at coordinate 56,878 of CAVUPE010000034.1, forward strand.
CCGCCAAAGGGGGTCGAGCGAGCCAAGCTTCTCGACCAGTTCGCTTCCCTCCATGAACAGCATCCGGGCGACCCGACGGCGTTCCGGCGCGCCGCCGTCGAGACTTTGCGAGCGGCGCTGGACGCCGGTCGAGACGAAGCACGCCGCGCTCTGGAGGCTGGCGGGACCGGCCGCGCCTGCGCGGAGACGCTAAGCGCCGAGACCGACGAATTGCTACGCGTCGGACTCGAAATGTCCGCGCGCTGGCTCGCCCCGACGCTAGTCGAGCGGGCCGCTGCCGACGATTGTCGCGGTCGGCGGTTATGGGCGAGGCATGCTCGCGCCCTTTTCGGACGTCGATGTCCTGTTCCTCATGCCCGATAAGGCGTCCCCCGGCGTCGAAAAGGTGGTCGAGGCGCTGCTCTATGTGCTGTGGGACCTCAAGCTGAAGGTCGGGCATGCGACGCGAACGATCGACGAATGCCTGAAACAGGCTCGCGCCGACATGACGATCCGCACGACGCTCCTCGAGGCCCGGTTCATCACGGGCGACAAGGCGCTATTCGAGAAGCTGACAACGCGGTTCGACAAGGAGATCGTAGCCAAGACGGCGGCCGAGTTTGTCGCCGCCAAGCTTGCTGAACGCGAAACCCGGGTGAGAAAGGCGGGAGCCTCGCGTTATCTCGTCGAGCCCAATGTCAAGGAGGGCAAAGGGGGCTTACGCGACCTCAACACGCTGTTCTGGATCTCCAAATACACTTACCGCGTTCACAATCCGAGCGAGCTCGTGGCCGCCGGACTGTTCTCGCCGCGGGAGTTCTCGCTCTTTCGCCGATGCGAGGAATTCCTCTGGAGCGTGCGCTGCCGACTCCACTTTCTCGCCGGCCGGGCGGAGGAGCGGCTGAGCTTCGACGTTCAACGGCCAATCGCCCGACAGCTCGGCTATTCGACCCGCGCGAGGCTGATCGACGTCGAGCGGTTCATGAAGCACTATTTCCTCATCGCCAAGGACGTCGGCGATCTGACCGCAATCGTATGCGCGGCGCTTGAGGACCGACATGCGAAGCGGACACCCGCGTTCGGCCGCCTCGTCGGGCGCCTGCGACGACGCACCCGCGCGATCGCGGACGCGAAGGATTTCAAGGTCGACAACGATCGCGTCACCGTTGTCCGCGAGGACGCCTTTGAGCGCGATCCGGTCAACCTCATCCGGCTGTTCTGGATCGCTGACCGATCGAACCTGCCGATCCACCCGAACGCGACCCGGTTGGTGACGCAATCCTTGAAGCGCATCGACGCCAACCTCCGCGAGAACAAGGAGGCAAACCGCCTTTTTCTCGAGACCCTCACGTCGCGCAACGCGCCGGAAATCGCGCTCCGGCGCATGAATGAAGCTGGCGTGCTCGGCCGATTCATCCCCGATTTCGGCCGCGTCGTCGGTATGATGCAATTCTCGATGTACCACCACTACACCGTCGATGAACATCTCATTCGCGCGGTCGGCGAACTCAGCGCGATCGAAGCGGGGCGGCTGACGGAGGAACTGCCGCTCGCGACCAAGATCGTGCCGCAGATCGCCCACCGCACCGAGCTTTATTTGGCGACGTTCCTGCACGACATCGCCAAGGGACGTGGGGTCGATCATTCACGGGCGGGCGTCGAGGTGGCGCGCGCCCTCAGCTCGCGTCTTGGGCTCACCGCCGCCAATGCCGAGCGTGTGGCCTGGCTGGTCGAGCAGCATCTGGTCATGTCCAATATGGCGCAAGGCCGCGATTTGTTTGATCCGAAAACCGCGGAGGCGCTGTCAGCGATCGTGCAGACACAAGAGCGTCTCAAAATGCTGCTGGCGCTCACGGTTGCCGATATTCGGGCGGTCGGACCGGGGGTGTGGAACGGCTGGAAAGGCCAGCTCCTCCGTACGCTCTACTGGGAGACCGAAGTCACGCTTGGCGGCGGTCATTCAGCTATCGACCGCGCTGGCCGCGTCAAAGCGGCTCAGGAGGCCGTCCGCAAGTTGCTCCCGGGCTGGTCCGATCCGGAGTTTGACGCCTATGCCCAGCGGCATTATCCGGCCTATTGGCTGAAAGTGGAGCCTGCTAGGCAGGCGGCCCACGCCAAGTTGCTTCACGCGATGGCGGCCGATACGCGTTCGCTGGCGACGGAGGTCACGACCGACGCCTTTCATGGCGTGACCGCGGTCACTGTGGTCGCGCCCGACCACCCGCGACTCCTGACCGGCATCGCCGGCGCCTGCGCCGCCGCGGGCGGCAACATCGTCGACGCCCAGATCTTCACCACGACCGACGGCCTGGCGCTCGACACCATTTTCGTTTCGCGCGCTTTCGAGCGCGACGAGGACGAATTGCGGCGGGGGCGGCGCATTGCGTCCAACATTGAGAAGACGCTGCGAGGCGAGGTCCGACTGGCCGAAATGACGCCGTCGAGACAGACACGCGACGATCGGCATGACGCATTCGCGGTCGAGCCTGAAGTGACGGTCGACAACAATCTCTCCCGCCGTTACACGGTGGTCGAGGTTTCCGGTCTCGATCGGCCCGGCCTGCTGCGGGATCTGACCGCGTCATTGTCGAGCCTTAATCTAAACATCGGGTCGGCCCATATTGTCACCTTCGGCGAAAAGGCGGTGGACTCGTTCTACATTACCGACCTGACCGGGCAGAAGATTAGTGCGCCAGCGCGGCAGGCGGCGATCAAACGGCGTCTGCTGGCGGACTTCGCCAAGGACTGACTGGCGTCGACAGCGAAGGACTTACAACTCCTCGCGCGCTTGATTTTTGGTCCGTCAGCCCTGATATCCGTCGCAAATTCAAATGGGGCTCATGAAACGATGAGTAATAATAACGCCGAATGGGGCGCAGATACGCCCGCGCAGGCCGCTGGTCCGGCGGAAGGCGCTCAGACCGAGGCCAGTGAACCGAACGGTTTCGCGGTGGTAGAGGCGTTGAACGCCGAAAACACCCAATTGAAGGACCGCGTGCTGCGCACCCTGGCGGAGATGGAGAATCTGCGCCGGCGCACCGAACGCGAGGTGTCCGACGCCAAGACTTATGGCGTGACCGGCTTTGCGCGCGACATGCTGACCGTGGTGGACAACCTTTCGCGCGCGCTCGAGCACTTGCCTGCGGAGGCCCGGGCGAACGCCGATCCCTCGATCCGCTCGCTGATCGAGGGCGTCGAACTGACCGCCCGCGACCTGGAAGCGGCGCTCGGTCGTCACGGGGTGAAGAAGCTCGACCCCAAGGGCCAGAAATTCGATCCCAACTTTCACCAGGCGATTTTCGAGGCGCCCGACGAGACCGTTCCCTCAGGCACCGTCTCCCAGGTGGTCCAGAGCGGCTGGACGATCGGCGATCGGGTGCTTCGTCCTGCGATGGTCGGCGTCTCCAAGGGCGGCCCGAAGGCCGCGCCCAGGCAGGAACAGGCGTCCAGCGGCGAATAGCCCTAGGCGTTGGCCTTCGTCACCCGTCGTAGAGTCAGATTGATTCTGCCGCCCTCCGGCAGGAGGGTCGAGGATCCCGCTATGATGCGGTCGACGCCGTGGAACGCGAGACGGCCCTCGCCGGCAAGCGACATCGCGTCGCCCGAGGCGAGGCGGAAGGAGCGGGTGGGCGCGTTGCGTTGAAGTCCGCCAACCCGGAACAGCGCCGTATCGCCGAGCGATAACGACACGACCGGTGCGGTCAGCTCCTCTTCGTCGCGGTCCTGGTGCAGGCCCATCCGCGCCGCAGAGTCGTAGATATTGATGAGGCAGGCCTCCGGCGGCGGGGCGTCAGGGGCGATCGCTGCAAAAGCGGCAAGGAGCGTTGGCGGCATCGCCGGCCACGGGCGCCCGGTCTCCGGATGCGTCGGCTGATAGCGATAGCCGGCTTCATCCGAAACCCAGCCGAGAGGTCCGCAATTGCTCATCAGCACCGAAAACGGCTTGCCGGTGCGCGGCATGCGCGGGCGAAATGGGGGCGCAAGCTTAAGGATCGTCAGCACCTCGTCGCGGAGCCCTTCTTGGGTGGCGCGGTCGAGGAAACCGGGGAAATAATCAACTCCCGGGGCTATCACGACGGTGGCGTTCGGCGTCAATCTCGATACCTCCCGATCGCCTTCCCTTGCCGCCGGACGCGGCGTATAGGGGGCCATCCCAACCCACGCAATTGAAGGGCAACCGAGGCGAATATGGCCGGCCATAGTCAGTTCAAGAATATCATGCACAAGAAGGGCAAGCAGGACGCGATCCGCTCCAAGCTCTTCTCCAAGCTCGCGCGCGAAATCACCGTCGCCGCCAAAATGGGCTTGCCCGACCCGGCGATGAACGCGCGCCTGCGCGCCGCCGTGCTCGAGGCGAGGGCCGAGAACATGCCCAAGGACAATATCGATCGGGCGATCAAGAAGGCGTCCTCGGCGGACACCGAGAACTACGACGAGGTGCGCTACGAGGGCTACGCGCCGGGCGGGGTCGCGGTGATCGTCGAGGCGTTGACCGACAACCGCAACCGCACCGCGGGCGAAGTGCGCTCCTATTTCACCAAGGCGGGCGGTTCGCTCGCCGAAACGGGCGCGGTCTCCTTCATGTTCGATCGGGTCGGGCTCATCGTCTTCGACCGCAAGGTCGCCGACGACGAGGCGATGCTCGAGGCGGCGATCGAGGCCGGCGCGGACGACGTGGTCTCAGGCCCGGAAGAGCACGAGGTCGATCACCTCGGTCGAAGCGCTGCGCGACGCGCAGAAGGCGCTTGGAGGCGAAGTTCGGCGAGCCCGAGAAGGCCGCCATCGTCTGGCGGCCGCAGAACACCATCGCCGTCGATGACGAGGCGGGCGAAAAGATCCTGCGCCTCATCGGCGCGCTCGAAGACAACGACGACGTTCAGACCGTCACCGCGAACTTCGAGGTTTCCGAGGCGCTATTAGAGAAAATGGAGGGCTAGCGCCGCGCTTCCGGCGGCGCGCACACTCCGTTTTGCGCCTCAGACCCACCCGCAGCGGCGGAAACCCCACGGGGTCCACCAGCAGCGATAGCCTCCTCCGAAGCCGTAGTAGCGAGGGCCTCCCCACCCGTAGCGATGCCAGCCGCCACGCCAGCCCATGCCGCGATGCCACCCCCATCCGCGATGCCAGCCGCCGTGCCATCCGCGATGCCACCCGCCGTGCCACCAGACGGACTCAACGTCTGCGCCGACGACCGGCTGCTCGAGCGACGGGGACGAAAGGGTGAAGGCGGGCGAGGGCGCGCTTGAGGCGGCGAGCATCGTCGCGCCGGCGATGGCGGCAATCGCGCCGCGGGACAGAATGCGCAAGTTCATGCTTTCCTCCAGGTTTCCGACCGCAATGGAATTATGGTCTTTCCGGCTGAATTTGGCGTGAATGATTTATGGCGAATTGGGGCGTTTCTTTTACCGGTTTAAGGATATCTCCCGTCCGCACCTGAGAGTCCCGAATGGCCACAGCGCTCGCCCAAGCCGGCCTCAATCTTTTCATCGCCGCTTGCCTCGGCGCATCGATCGGTCTCGAACGGCAATGGCGCCAGCATCTCGCTGGCTTGAGGACCAATACGCTGGTCGCGCTCGGGGCGGCGATCTTCATCACCTATTCGCGCGCCGCTGGCGACAATGAAGGCGCGACGCGGATTGCGGCCCAGGTCGTGTCCGGCATCGGCTTTCTCGGCGCGGGCGTGATCTTCAAGGAAGGCCTCAATGTGCGCGGCCTCAACACCGCGGCGACGCTCTGGTGTTCCGCCGCGGTCGGTTTGCTCGCCGGCGAGGGATTGGCGCTCTACGGCCTCATTGGGGCCGTTCTCGTGATTGGAGCCAACACGCTGCTGAGGCCGATCGTCCGTGCGATCAATCGGCAGCCGGTGGAGATGTCGGAGGAAGATCAGCACTATCTCGTCACGATGGAATGCCGGGCGGCGATCGCGTCCGATATCCGCGCGCGGCTCGTCGAAGCTGTCGCCGACGTGCCGGACCTTCAGTTCACCGAGCTGGACAGCGCTTTCATGGCGGACAGCAGCCGGGTCGACGTGACGGCGACGGTCACTTCGCACCGTCGGCGGGAGCTGGCGCTCGAGGCGATCGTCGGGCGCTTCGCCGACATGGAGGGCGTCCTTCGCGCGTCCTGGCGGCGCAACCCGCAAGGCTCGTAAGAGGCGACCGCGATGACCTCATCCTCCCATATTCGCTTCGACATCGAGGACGCGCCGAGCGACGCCGACGTCGAGGTCCTGCCGAACGGGCTGGAAGCGTTCAACGAAAGCCGGTGGCCGGGGCATCAGCAATGGCGCCCGCTCGCCGTGTTCGCGCGGGATCGAGGGCAGATCGTCGCCGGGCTCGCGGGCGAAACCTATTCGGGCTGGCTGTTCATCCGCTATCTGTGGGTCAGCGACGCGCTGCGGGGCAGGGGGATCGGGCGGGAGCTGATGGCCGGCGCCGAGGCCCGGGCGCTGGAGCGCGGCTGCCACTCGGCCTGGGTCGACACGTTCAGCTTCCAGGCCCCGGGCTTCTATCCGAAGCTCGGCTATCAGGTGTTCGGCGAACTGGACTACCCGCCCGGGCACAAGCGCTATCTTTCTGCAGAAGCGGCTGGGCGGGGCGCGCGGCGAGTGCGGTTGACGGCCGGCTCGCCACCGCTTTTGGGTGCGGGACGGGTGTGCGGATCTGTCCGCGACTAAAGCAATTTCAGTTGCTTAAGCGTATTTTTCTGTCCGCGCGCCGCGCATCATGTCGCAGGGCGAAACGGGAGGTTCGGAGAGCGCTCGCAGGCCCGGACTTCTACGGTCAACGCGGCTACGAGGTCTTGGGGCGTGAGGCGCTGGATGATCACACAATCAGATCGACCGGACCCGTCATCGCGAGCGTAAGCGCAAGCGATTCGGGGAACGTCGGAGGCGACCGCGACTCCTGGATCGCCGCGTCGCTTCGCTCCTCGCGATGACGGTTCGACCGAAGACACCGTGCTGGATTTGCCGCCCATTTAGGGCTGCGAGCTGGGATGTTGAATTCTCGCGGCACTCGATATTTTCAGTCGCTTAGGCTTACTTTTTGCAACTGTGAAAATGCTTCGGCGCGCTTATGCTTGATCTGATAATGAAATCTACGACTTCGCGGCCGTCTGTCACGGCTTGGCGTTCCTGTAGGCGTCGGTGATCGGCTCGAGCGGCGGCTCCACAAGCGTGATCTGGCCGTCTGGCGAGAGATCGAAGCTCGCGACGTTGATGGTCTGCCCGACCTGATCGAGGACGACGTCCTTGGCGGACAGGGTCGTGACTTGCGGGTTGAGGCCCGTGATCTCGACCCGCACGGGGATCGACGTCGCGCCCTTGGCGAGTTCTCGATCGGAATAGAGGTTGACCCCGACGTCATAATGGCCCGGCGCGACACACCGGATCGTCGCCGTTTCCTTGTTCGACTCCGACTGCGCCAGCGAGCCGTCGGCGAGCGTGATCTGCGACGTCGAATAGCCGAGGCTGTCGCGATCGAGCGACGCGCATCCGATCTCGCGCGCGCCGTAAAAGATTGGCTTGTTCTCCGGTCCGACGATCCAAAGATCGACGTCGGAATCGAGCTCAACCTTCCAGTCGGCGGTGATCAGAAACTCTGCCTTCGGCTTGACGCCATCGACTCTCGCCTTGGTCGGCGCCACCGCGACGATGACGACCGAAAGAATGCAGAGGAGAAGGTCGGCAAGGCCAATCCAAATGGGCGATTGGTCTCTCTTCATCTATCGACCTCTATTCGGCAGGAACACGAGCGTCGCAGGACTGATGCGGTTTGGCGCGCAATGGTTTCGGCGCTCTGGCCCCGCGGAGCCGGAGTCGCCGAACCGCGATCAGCCGTTTTTGACGCACATGATTTTGATGAACTCGCCTTCCGCGAGGTTGCGGAACGGCGCGCTCTTGGCGAGGTCCTGCTGGGCCTCGACGCCACACCACAGTTCGTTCGACACGGAGCCGATAATCGCCACGTCTCGCGAATATCCAGGCATTGGCGAGCAATCTTGCGGGGCCATGCCTGCCACGCAAATCATGGCCACGATGTTGAAAGTCATGCTGTGCGCTCCTGTTGGGGATCCTTCTCTTCGCGGCGCGGCCGATCCGACCCGGCGCCGCTCACGGCCGCCGCCTCGGGGTGATCCCCATGAGCCCGCCGAGCATGTCGAGCGCCACGCGCAGGCGATCGGAGACCACCGCGTCGGCGCGCCAGGGGGTGGCGAGCTCGGGGACGAAGCCGCGGCAGTCGCGCACGCCCGCGCCTTCGATGACGATCCGGGTCACGATCGGCCAGGCATGCGGGCCGACCCGGTCCTCGGCTTCCCTCAGCCGGTCGCGGGCCTGAAGGGCGACGTCGGCCTGCGGCAGGCCGGGACGGGGACCGAAGCCGGTCGAGCCCATTCGATCAGGCGCGACCGCCCGCAATTGATCGAGCCGGGCGCGGTGATGGGTGCGGCGCAGCGATTCGCCGACCAGCCAACGAATGTCGTTGAGCTTCGGGTCCGTCGGCGCCAGCAGCCGGTTGGCCCGCATGGTGTCGAACGGGTCGAGCATGCGACGCGTCCGGCTGGCGTCGAGGGTCGGCGTCTCGCCCGCCTCCTTGGCGCGGGCGAGGCGCTCGGGGGTGGCGTCGAGCCGCTGCTGGACGGCGTCGAGCATCTCCTGCGGCGATTTACGGGCGCGCTTGGTCGGCTTTCGGGCGGCGCTCATTTGAGCAACTCCGCCAATTCCGCGTCCAGTTCGGTCAGTTCCGCGCCCAGTTCCGCCAGCTTCGCCAGTTCCGCCGAGTCGGCCGACTGCGCCCGGTCCCCCATCTCCGCCAGTTCCACGCATAAAGCCGCCGGCGAGGTGCAGTAGGACTGCTCAAGGATGGGAGCTACGAATTTCGGCAAGCCGCGAGCGCTGACCCGGACGCTCGCAGGGAAATGCCGCTGAGCGCGCCCCAAGTCCTTGAGATGACGGGCGCAGGAGCGCACAGCTTCTGCTCGCTCGGTGTCGACTTTTGGTGGACGGCGGCGGCGAGAGGTGGTCATGGTGCTTGCCCCTTCTGTTTTGCTGTGCTATGTTCCCTCTTTGTTCAGTATCGTGCAAAACAGAATGTCATGTCAAGATTCTGTTTTTTTGAATTGCGGTTTTTCCGGAAATGAGGTTAATACCGTGAGTCGGCAGGTGTTCGATGGCGGAGACGCGCCAGAGCGTCCCACGCCTTTCGCTTGGAGAAAGCAAGTTGCAGGAGCTTCCGCTTTGACCGTTGACTGGATCCGCGCCGGGCTCAAAAGAACCGGCAAAACCCGAAGCGGCCTTGCCAGGGCGCTCGGTCGCTCGCCCTCCGCCGTGACCGACCTTCTCAACGGCCACCGCCGCCTGCGCGCCGACGAGATCGCGACCGTGTCCGATTATCTCGGCATCGAGCCGCCTCGCCTCATCGGCGGCGGACCGCCGCGGCCACCCAGCGCGCCGCTGATCGGCTATGTCGGGGCAGGCGCCGTCGCGCATTTCTACGCCGATGGCCAGGGGCCGTTCGACGACGTCGACGCGCCTCTCGACTCGAAGCCGATGACGGTGGCGGTGCAGATCCGCGGCCACTCGCTGGGCGTGCTGTTCGACAACTGGCTTGTGTTCTACGACGATATCCACAATCCGCCGGATGACAGTCTTGTCGGCCGCATGTGCGTCTGCGGCCTCAGCGACGGGCGGGTCCTGATCAAGTCCTTGAAGCGCAGTCCCCACACCGGCTTATGGAATCTTCTCTCCAACACCGAGCCGCCGATCTACGACGCCGGCCTCGATTGGGCCGCGCCGGTGCGCGAAATGCGCCCGAGGTAACCCTCCCGCATGGGCGCTGGCATGCCCGCGCCGCCCTCGGCGCTCGAGATCGCGCGCGCGCTCATCCGCTTTCCCTCGGTGACGCCGACCGACGGCGGCGCGTTGCCCTACTTGCGCGATCTCTTGACTGAGGGCGGCTTCGCCGCCGAACTGGTGACGTTCGAGGCGCCGGGAACGCCTCCTGTTCTCAACCTCTATGCACGCTTCGGCGCGGCCAAGCCCAATCTCGCCTTCGCCGGCCACACCGACGTCGTGCCGCCGGGAGATAAGGCGCTCTGGCGGTTCGACCCGTTCTCGGGCGAAATCGCGGACGGCGAGCTCTGGGGCCGCGGCGCCTGCGACATGAAGGGCGGCGTCGCCGCCTCCGTCGCCGCGGCCTTGCGCTTCATCGCCAAGGGCGCGTTTAGAGGCTCAATCAGCTTCCTCATCACTGGCGACGAAGAAGGCCCTGCGATCAACGGCACGGTCAAGCTCGTCGACTGGGCGCGCGCCAAGGGGGAAACCTTCGACCATTGCATCCTGGGCGAATCGACTTCCGTCGAAGCGGTCGGCGACACCATCAAGCACGGGCGGCGCGGCTCGCTCAACGGACGGCTCACCATCCGCGGCCGTCAGGGTCACGCGGCTTACCCGCATATCGCCGACAATCCGATTCCTGCGCTTGCGCCGATGCTGACGGCGCTGCTCTCGCCGCCGCTCGATCAGGGAAACGCCGACTTCGAGCCCACGAACCTCGAAGTGGTCTCGGTCGACGTCGGCAATCCGGCCTTCAACGTCATCCCGGGCGAGGTGCGCCTGAAGTTCAACGTCCGCTTCAACGATCTGTGGACGCTCGAACTCTCTGTCAGCGGAGATCAAGCGCCGGGTCGCGGCGGCCGACGTCGGCGGGCGTGCGACGCTGACCTTCGAGCCGAGCAACGCGGTCGCATTTCTCACCAAGCCCGGGCCGTTCACCGATCTTGTCGCCGCGGCGGTTACGGACGTGACCGGGCGGAAGCCTACGCTTTCCACCGGCGGAGGGACTTCGGACGCGCGCTTCATCAAGAACGCCTGCCCGGTGGTCGAGCTCGGCCTCGTCAACGCCACCATCCATGGCGTCGACGAGCGGGTCGCGGTCGACGATCTCGAAGCGCTGTCGCGCATCTATGAGCGCGCGCTCGAGCTTTATTTCGCGCAAGGTTCGGCATAGTCGACGCGGGCGAGATAGAGGCCGTGAGGCGGGGCGACCGGGCCGCAGCGGCTGCGATCGGCGGCCTCGAACGCCGCCTTGAAGTCGCTCGCGCTCCAGCGGCCGGCGCCGACCTCGACCAGCGTGCCCACCATCGAGCGCACCTGGCGATGCAGGAATGACCGCGCGCTCGCCTCGAACAGGACTTCGTCGCCCTCGCGCCTGACGTCGAGCCGGTCGAGCGTGCGGATCGGCGAATTCGCCTGGCATTGCAAATCGCGAAAGGTGGAGAAATCGTGCCGGCCGATCAGCGCCGCCGCCGCCGCGTGCATCGCCTCGGCGTCGAGCCGCGGCTTCACCCGCCAGGCGCGCGCCTCGCTCGAACGTCAGAGGCGCGCGGCGATTGACGATGCGATAGAGATAATGGCGGGCGCTTGCGCTGTGGCGCGCGTCGAAATCGTCGGCCACGCGCTCGGCGCCGACAATCGCCACGGGATGGGGATGAAGCAGCGCATTGAGCCCTTCGCCGAGCCGGAACGGGGCCCAGTCGCGCTCAAGGTCGACATGCGCGACCTGGCCCAGCGCATGCACGCCGGCGTCCGTGCGTCCCGCGCCATGGGCGGTCACGCGCGCGCCGGTCATCGCGAATAGCGCGCCTTCCAGAGCTTCCTGAACCGAGAGGCCGTTCTCCTGTCGCTGCCAGCCGACGAAGGGCGTCCCGTCGTATTCGACCGTTAGCTTAAAGCGCGGCATGCGCCGCTTGGACCGACTCGCCGCGGCGAGCGGCGCGCGATGGCCTCGTCGAGAACCTCGTAGACGCGGGGGTCGCCGCAACGGGAGACGTTGAAGCGCAGGCAGCCGCGCGCCTCTTCGGAGCCGCTGAACGCGGGTCCTGGCGCGAACATCACTTTCCGCGTCAGCGCGTAGCGGGCCACGTCGGCGGCGCTGACGCCGTCCGGCAAGCGCGCCCACACATAGATGCCGGCGCGCGGCTCGATCCAGGGGACGAGGCCGTGCGCGCGCAGATTCTGCAACGTCCGCCCCATGGAGTCGGCGAGTTTTCGGCGCAAGCCGTCGAGATGGCGCCGATATCCGCTTTCCGTCAGCACCCGATGCAGAATGTGGGCTCCCGTCGCGCTGTTGCCCATGGTCGTCGCGAGCTTCAGATCGACAAGCTGCGCGATCCAGTCCTCCCGCGCGGCGATATAGCCGCAGCGCATCGCGGCGCCGACGGCCTTGGTCGCGCTGCCGACTTGCACGACCCGGCGCAGGCCGTCGAGCGCGGCGAGCCTCGTCGAAGGCTCGGCCTCGAAGTCCGCGAACGTGTCGTCCTCGAGGATGAGAACGTCGTGCTGCTCGGCCAGCCTCAGCACCCGATGGACGGTCGCCGCCGAGGGCGTCACCCCCGTTGGGTTCTGCAAGCCTCCGCCGGTGAGATAGAGACGCGGACGATGCTCGGCGAACACGCGCTCAAGCTCGGCGACGTCGGGGCCGTCGGGAGTCATCGGGACGGTGACGCTCCGGGCGCGATTGGCGCGCAGGAGCGAATGGAAATTGAAATAGCAGGGATCGTCGACGACCACCGTGTCGTTTGGACTGAGGAGAAAGCGGCAGACGAGATCGAGCGCCTGCGAGCAGGAATCCGTCACGACAATCTGGTCGGGATCCGCCAGCACCGCGCGCTCGGCGAGGCGCACGGAGAACAACCGCCGCAACGGCGCATAGCCGAGCGGCTCGTCATATTGACGCCGACGCTCAGGATCCTCGCGCGCGGCAAGGCGCAACGCCCGCTGGACGCCAAGGTCGAGCACCCAGGAATCGGGCAGCCAGCCGGCGCCCGGACAGAGGAAATCGGGCGAGCCGACCATAGCGTGCCGATTGATCCACGACGGGTCGATCGCGGGCTCAGGCGGCGGGTCGGCGGCTGAGAGCGTGAGCGGGCGTGCGGCGCCCGCGACGAAAAATCCTGAGCCACGCCGGGCGACGACCGCGCCTTCGGCCGCGAGCCGGTCGTAAGCCTCGACGACCGTCGATTTCGAGACTTCGAGCTTGGCGGCGAGTTCGCGCACCGAGGGGAGCCGGGCGCCGCGCGCGAGCGCGCGGCTCGCTATGCGGCCGCGAATGAACCCCGCAGTCGTCTCGACGCGAGAGGCTGGCCGATCGTCCATGCGCGCTTTGCTCCAAACTGTACTGTCAGTGGATTGGTACAGTTTGGAGATACTGTACTGGACTGTCTCTGGCGTCGCAAGCCTTCGCGTCCGATCTTAAGCGCAAGAAAGGACCTGATCCCATGATTCCCGAGAACCGCATATGGCGAACAATCGGCGTTGGAGCGAGACGAGCGGCGTCTTGGCCGTTCCGCGTCGCCGCCGCGCGAGCGACGCTGCGGGCGCTGGCCAATATGGATCGCCGCGAGCTGGCCGACATCGGCCTCAACCTGAGCGACGTGCGCGACGCCTCGGCGTTGCCGCTTGACCGCGATCCGACCGAGCTCCTGGCGGAGCGAGCGCGCGAGCGGCGGCGTGACTCCGGCGCAGCGAAGGTTTCCCGAGGCGACGACGGTCGACGCCCCGGCCCGCAAGCCAGGGTGGTCGGACCCGCCTCGACTGCATTGCGCGAGACGACCGCCGCTTGAAAGGCGCGCCCGGCGTTCCTACCGGAAACGCAGGTTGTCGCGTGAGAGCTGGCTGATCCTGGCGCAACCCATGAGCCGCAAGTCGCGCTCGATCTCGGTGCGCAGGAAGCGAAGCGCCCGCTCCACGCCCGTCTCGCCGGCCGCCGCCAGCGGAAAGAGATAGTAGCGCCCAATTCCGACGGCCTTCGCGCCGACCGACAGCGCCTTCAGCACATGCGATCCGCGCTGGACGCCGCCGTCCATCAGCACATCGATCCGGTCGCCCGCAGCGTCGACGATTTCCGCCAGCTGGTCGAATGACGCCCGCGAGCCGTCCAGCTGCCGCCCGCCGTGATTCGACACAACGACGCCCGTGCAGCCGATCTCGGCCGCACGGATCGCATCGCCAGGCGACATCAGGCCCTTCAAACAGAAATGACCGTTCCAGTCCCGGACCATGCCGGCCACGTCGTCCCAGTTCATGGTCGGGTCGAGCATCTCGGTGAAATAGCGGCTGATCGACAAGGCGTCGCCGCTCATGTCGACATACTGCTCGAGCTGCGGCAGCCGGAAACGTTCGTGCGTTAGATAGCTGAGACCCCACGCTGGCTTGATCGCGAACTGCGCCATTCCGCCAAGCGTCAGGCGAAAGGGAATCGAAAAACCGGTTCGGAGATCGCGTTCCCTGTTGCCGCCGGTGATGCTGTCGACGGTCAGCATCATGACCTGGACGCCAGCCTCCTTCGCCCGCTGCATCATGGCGCGGTTGAGTCCCCGATCCTTGTGGAAATAGAACTGGTAGATCTGCGGCGTGTCGTACGCCTTCCGCAGTTCCTCGAGGCTGACCGTGCCGAGAGACGAGACGCCGAACATCGTTCCGAGCTTCGCCGCAGCGGCCGCGACGGCGCGCTCTCCCTGATGATGGAACAGACGCTGCAAGGCCGTAGGCGAGCAATAAAACGGCACGGCGAGCTTCTGGCCCATGACGGTGACGCTAAGGTCGACCGCATCGACGCCGCGCAGGACGCTGGGCACGAGGTCGCAGCTTTCGAAACTCGCCGTATTGCGGCGGTAAGTTGCACTCGTCCTCTGCGGCCCCATCGATATAGTCGAAGATGGGGCCCGGCAGGCGCGCCCTCGCGAGCCGCCGAAAATCTTGGAAATTGTAGCAATCGCTGAGACGCATGCGTCTCAGTCTACGCTAGAACAGGCTGAGCTGCGCGCCTGCGCGCGCTTGTCGCGAGGATCGGCTTGCGGAACAGGTCGGTGCGCAGCTCCCGCGACGTCTCGCGGTAGCCGAGCCGGCGCGCGGCCATCTCGAACCGGCGCCCGATCATCCAGGCGTAGGGGCCGGAGCCCGCCATGCGCCGGCCCCACTGGGCCTCATAGTCCTTGCCCTCGCGCATCGACTGCATGAGCGACACCGCGCGCTTGAGCCGGTCGGGATAGTGGACCTGCAGCCATTCGCGGAACATGTCGCGCAGTTCGTTCGGCAGCCGCAGCACGACATAGCTCCCCTCGCGCGCTCCTGCCGAATAGGCGCGGGTCAGGATCGTCTCCAGTTCCTCGTCGTTGATCGCCGGAATGACCGGCGCGGCCATCACGCCCGCCGGGCACGCCCGCGTCGTTGAGCGCCTCGATCGCCTCGAGCCGCTTCTGCGGCGTCGGCGCGCGCGGCTCCATCTGGCGGGCGAGCGCGCGGTCGAGCGTCGTCACCGAGACAAAGACCTTGACCAGGTTGTCGCGCGCCATCGGCGCCAGGAGGTCGAGGTCGCGCAGAATGAGGTTCGATTTGGTGACGATGGTGAGCGGGTGGCGGGCTTGGGCGAGCGTCTCGATCAGCGACCGGGTGATGCGATATTGCCGCTCGATCGGCTGATAGGGGTCGGTGTTGGCGCCGAAGGCGATGGGCGCGGGCTTGTACTTGGGCGAGGCGAGCTCGCGCTCCAGAAGCTCGGCGGCGCGCTCCTTGGCGAACAGCTTGGTTTCGAAATCGAGCCCGGGGGAAAGTCCCATATAGGCGTGGGTCGGCCGGGCGTAGCAATAAAAGCAGCCATGCTCGCAGCCGCGATAGGGGTTGATCGACCGGTCGAATCCAATGTCAGGCGACTCGTTGCGCGTGATGATGGCCTTGGGCTTTTCCCACGTGACCTCGGTGGCCAGCGGCTCGGGCGCTTCGTCGCGCGTCCAGCCGTCGTCGAAATCCTCGCGCTTCTGAAGCTCGAAGCGGCCGGTGGCGTTGGTCGCGGCGCCGCGCCCGCGCCTGAGATCGGCGGGCAGGATGCGTTCGGCGATCGCCTCGGGGCGATGGCGCGGGTCTGGGGTCGCGGTTCGGATCAGGGTCTGGTTCATGGCGATGTTCCGTAACGTAAGAGTTGGAACAAATCATGAACAAGAGATAGGCCAACGCCTGCGCGGCGTCAAGGCCGCGCGCCATATGCGGGGAGAGCGCGCAGACGCGGCCCTAGAAGCGATCGTCCATCTAAGCGAGAGCGATTGTGCGCTCCTGCGTAGACGGAGTGCTCGGCTTGGAGCGCGGCGACGCGGTCAGCGACGCGTCTACAGATCTCGCCGAAACCGACGGTCCGCCGCTCAGTTCGAGAACGTGTCGCAGGAGTTGATGTCGCCGCTCTTCAAGCCGGCGGTCAGCCATTTCTGGCGCTGCTCCGAGGAGCCGTGGGTGAAGCTGTCGGGCACGGCGTAGCCGCGCGCGGCGGTCTGCAGCCGGTCGTCGCCGATCGCCTGCGCCGTCGCCAGCGCCCGTTCGACGTCGCCCGGTTGGAGGATCTTCCATTTGTCGTTCGCATGGTTGGCCCACACGCCGGCCAGGCAGTCGGCCTGCAGCTCGACCCTGACGGACAGCGCGTTGGCCTGGGTCTGGCTCACCCGCTGCTTCAGTTGTCGACCTTGTCGAGAATGCCGAGCCGATCCTGCACGTGATGGCCGATCTCGTGCGCCACGACATAGGAATAGGCGAATTCGCCGCCGCCGCCAACTTGTTCTTCATGTCGCGAAAGAAGGAGGTGTCGAGGTACACTTTCTTGTCGATCGGGCAGTAGAACGGCCCCATCGCCGATTGCGCGCCGCCGCATCCCGACCGCGTCGCGCCGTCGTAGATGACGAGCGGCGCCGGCTGGTATTTGACGCCCGCCTGCGCCGGCAGCACTTCCGCCCAGACCGCTTCGGTCCCGCCGACGACCTTGGAGAGAAAAGCGCGCATCGGGTCGTTGGGGTCCGGCGGCGCGCTTGGCGGCGGCGCGCTCTGTTGCCCGACCCCGATCATTTCGGCCCCGCCCATCAGGATCTGGGGCGAAATGCCGGTGAAATAGCTGATGGCGAAAATGACGACGATGGCGCCGATGCCCAGTCCGCCGGCGCCGACCGCCCCGCCACGTTGTCCGCGCCGATCCTCGATATTCGAGGACTGGGGCATGTTTTCGTATTCCATGACCAACTCCGAGCGGGGAACGCCGGTTAACGCATTTTAACCATCCTATCAGAACTGACGCGGACGGAAGTAGCGCCTCGACGCCCCGCGCGCCGCAAAGCCTTTGTTTAGGCCTTTGCCAGACAGTGTCTGGACTTTGGCTTCCGGACAAGGCCGCTCGCCCATGCCGCCGACTTATTCCCTCGTCGTGCCGATCTTCAACGAGGAGGCCGTCATCCCGATCCTGCTCAGGCGCCTCGACGCCCTGCTCGGGGCGCTCGACGCGCCGGGCGAAGTGATTGTCGTCGACGACGGTTCTAAAGACACGAGCGCGATCGTGATCGAGGCCAAGGCGCGCGCCGACAAGCGCTACCGGCTGATCAAGCTGTCGCGCAATTTCGGCCACCAGATCGCAATCACCGTCGGGCTCGATCACGCCGCCGGCCGCGCGGTCATCGTGATGGACGCCGATCTGCAGGACCCGCCCGAAGTCGTGCTGGAGATGATCGCCAAATGGAAGGAAGGCTACGACGTCGTCTCAGCCGAGCGCGCCTCGCGTCAAGGCGAAAGCCGGTTCAAGCGCGCGACGGCGGATCTCTTCTACCGCCTCATGGGGCGGCTCGGCGACGTCTCGACGCCACGCAACGCCGGCGATTTCCGCCTGGTCGATCGCCGGGCGCTCGACTGCTTCCTCGCCATGCCCGAGCGCGACCGGTTCGTGCGCGGCATGTTCGCCTGGATCGGGTTCCGCCAGGGAAGTGTGACCTTCGACCGCCCGCCGCGCGCCGCGGGGAAAAGCAAATATTCGCTGCGAAAGATGGTCGCGCTGGCGGCGAACGGAATCATCTCGTTTTCCGACGCGCCGCTTCGTCTCGCGCTGTGGGCCGGCGCCGCGGTGTCCGCGCTCGCGTTCGTCTATGGACTGAGCGTGATCGGGCGGTGGGCGTTCGGCGACCCGAGCCTCGAGCGCGGCTGGAGCTCGACGATCGTGATCATCGCCGCGCTCGGCGGCGCCAACATGCTGATGACCGGCGTCATCGGGCTCTATGTCGGGCGCATTTACGCCGAGGCGAAGCGCCGGCCGCTCTATATCGTCGAGCGCGCGGTGGGCTTTGAGGACGCGCCCGTGGCCGCTCGACGCCCGGCGGCGACCCTGAACTAAGCGCGGAGTTCGACCGTTCTCGCCGAGGATTTGGGTCGGCTGGACAGATCGGCGCGGGCGCGACCGGCCCGTTCCTGCGAGACCGCATTGCCACCGCGCGCGTTTTGCGCTTTACCCTCGGGAGGCGCGCCCGGACGGGCCGGTAGCTCAATGGTTAGAGCCGGCCGCTCATAACGGTCTGGTTGCAGGTTCGAGTCCTGCCCGGCCCACCAACCAACATATTGATATTACTGTATTTTTTCCTCTATGAATCTTGCCGACATGTCCGACGCTTGCGTGCGGAAAGTGCAAAAAGCGCGTATCAGAGGTTGGTCGCGCTACAGCTTGATGCAGACCGCGCAGCCTCCGGCCGGTTCGACGTTAGGCGGACATCGGAGATGCAATCAAATGGTCGCGGGAGCGAGAGGCGCCTTGCCGAGGATAAGGTCCGACGCTTTCTCGGCGACCATGATCGTTGGCGCATTGGTGTTGCTGGACGTCACGAACGGCATCACTGATGCGTCGACGACCCGTATACCGAGGAGCCCACGCAGCCTCAGATCTGGGGTGACGACCGCATCTGGTCCCGAGCCCATAGCGCACGTGCCCGCGGGATGGTGATCGGTCTTACATGATCGAAAGGCGTACTCGGCCAGGTCCTCGTCAGTGTTGAGATCGTCGCCAGGCATACGCTCCGCCATTACGAACGGCTTCAGCGCGGGCTGTCGCAGAATCTCGCGCGCGAGGCGGAGGCCCTTGATCGAGCACTTGCGGTCATAGGGGTCGGCCCAGTAGTTCGGATCAATCAGCGGAGCGGCTTTCGGGTCTGAGCTGGCGATCCGCACCGTGCCGCGCGAGCGGGGACGAAGGAAGGCTGAATTGAGCGTCACGCCGGGATTCTTCATCGCGGCTACGCCTGCTTCAATGCCAGAGCCAAGGCCGAGGTGGAACTGGATGTCGGGCGAACGCGCCTGCTTGTCCGCGTACCAGAAGCCACCGGTTTCAAAGAGGGTGGAGGTGACCGGTCCGGTCTTGAATAGAAAATACTGGAGGCCCGCCCAGACCGTGCGATGCGGACGGGCGACGCGATCATACGTGTGATCACCGGTGCATTCCGAGATCGCGTAGAGATCGAGGTGATCCTGCATATTCGAGCCGACGCCTGGCAGGTCATGCATGACATTGACGCCCGCCGCTCTCAGGGAATCGGCTGGCCCAATGCCGGAGAGCTGGAGGAGACGCGGCGAACCAATGGCGCCGCAGCTTATGATGACCTCGCGGTCGGCGTTCAGGGTCTCCGTTCCGGTTCCTGAGGCGACAGTAATGCCGACCGCCCGACCGTTCTGGATGTCGATCTTCAGCGTCTGCGCATTGAGTCGGACCGTGAGGTTCTTCCGGCTCTGTACCGGCTTCACGAAAGCGGTCGAGGCTGACGACCGCTCAGCGTTGCGGGTGGAAAGCTGGTAGTGGCCGATTCCGTCCTGGACGGCGCCGTTGAAGTCGTCGTTGAAGGGGATGCCGAGTTCCTGCGCAGCGCGAAGGAACGCGTAGCTGATCGGCGGCGGATTGATTGGATAGGAGACGCCGAGCGGGCCGCCATAGCCGTGATAGGCGTTATGAAGCTTCTGGTTGTCCTCACTTCGCTTGAAGTAAGGCAGGACCTCTTGGTAGCTCCACCCGATCGCACCCGCATCGCTCACCCACGCATCATAGTCCTTGGCGTTACCGCGAGTGTAGAGTTGAGCGTTGATCGATGAGCCACCGCCGATCACCTTGGCCTGAGTGTACCAGAGGACCCGGCCATTGAGGTGCTTCTGCGGCACGGTGCTCCAGCCCCAGCTGGCGACTCCCTTCGTCATCTTTGCGAAGCCCGCCGGCATTCGGAAGAGTGGGTTCCAGTCGCTTCCACCCGCTTCTAGGAGCAGCACTCTGATAGACGGGTCAGCGCTCAAACGGTTCGCGAGCACGCAGCCGGCAGGGCCGCCGCCAACGATAATGTAATCGTATCCCATGCGAGTCGCCTGAACTTAACGTAGGTCGGTCTTGACGATGTGATCGGTGACACGAAGCGCTTGAGCCGCAATTGTCAGTGAAGGGTTGACGGCGGCTGAGGTCGGCAGAAAGGACGCGTCGACCACAAACAAATTGGGATGATCCCACGCGCGACAGAATGGATCGAGCGGCGCTGTTGTCGGATCAGTCCCGATGCGCACGGTCCCGCATTGATGCGAAGGAGTCCGTCGATCGAAGGGCTTAGAAAGCAAGATTGGATAACCCGCCGCGCGAAGCCGTTCCTTGAAAGTTGTCACCAATTTCTCGTGCGTCGACCAGTTGCTTCGCTTCCAGTCGAGATGGATTTGACCATCTCTCAGGGTCACTCGGCTTTCCGGATTGGGCAGGTCCTCGCTCATCGCGTACCAGTCGACCGCGCGGCGCGAGAGAAGTGAAAGCGCCCACTCCGGCGCGCGGGGAATGCTGGATTTGAGGATGGGCGCCGTCACACGCCCCAACAACTGGATATTGCCGAGTGGGGGTCCGCCTTGCCCGTCGTCAAGGTAGAAGTCGTTAATGCCCAGAGTCTTTTGATAGACCGAGTCGTTGACGGTCCGGGGATCGATTGCAAGAATGGCTGAACAATTGTGGTTCATGAAGTGCCGCCCGACCGCATCGGAACGGTTGGCTATCCCTTCATCCTTCGAGGCGAGAAGCAGCGCCGCGGAATTCACCGCTCCGGCCGCCAGGATGACGATCCTTCCCAGTATGCGCTTACGCTCCCCATTGACGCTCGCTTCGACCCCGGCGAGGCGCTGGCCGTCGGAGTTCGAGTATCAGGCGCTCGACCTTGACGTTCTCGCGCAGTTCTACGTTCGGGTGACGAAGCGCCTCGGCCAGTCCGCAGCTCTCGGCGTCCATCTTGCCTGTACCCGTGTCGGGAAAGGCGTCCCACGGCGTCTTCGCGCGCTTTAGCCATCGGTCGATGTCGACGCCGAGCGGCAATGGGAATGGGTGCAGCCCGACCGCCTTGATTCTCTCGCGCACCCGCGCGATCGCCAACTCGTCTGGAACGGGGGCGAACGGGAAGGGCTCGGAATGGGGCGGCTCGCTCTCATCGAATCCAAGCGCCCCGTGCACGCTGTAAAGCTTCTCGGCGCGGGTGTACCAGGGTTCGAGTTCATCATAGTCGAACGGCCAGCCTGGCGTTGTTCCCTCTCGATAGGCGATCGGGCGGAAGTCCTGGGCCCGATAACGCAGAAGCACCGCGCCGTAGAGCTTTGTGTTGCCGCCGACGTAGTAATAGTTGCCGGGGTTGAACTGGACCCCGGTCCCGTCAACCCACGACTCCTGTGGACGGAACACGCCGCGTTGAAAGATGGCGCGCGCGTCCCGCGCTTCGGGCGAGTCCGCAAGCCGAGCACCGCGCTCGAGAATGAGAATTCTTGCGCCGGAAGGGGCCAGCCCAGCGGCGCAGGTTGCGCCGCCCATCCCGGATCCGACGATGAGGATGTCGACCATCCCTTTGTCGACAGCGCCCGGATTCACGTCACCACACCTTCAATAACGATCCGCTCGATCACGGAACCTGTTAGATTCGTCTTGTCGTCTCAGGATCGAAAAGCACCGCCTTGTCGAGGTTGAAGGCGAAGTCATGATTTTGACCGACGTGCGCGTCGGCGTCTGCCCGCATGCGCGCTGTTACCTCCTTGCCAGCAATGTGGGTGACGACGAAGGTGTCGGAGCCTGCAGGCTCCACGATCTCGACGTTGGCGTTGAAGGTCGCGACGGTCTTCGCGTTGCGATCCATGCTCTCGCGGTCATTCACCGCTTCCGGGCGGATGCCGAAGATCACCTTCATACCATCGGAGAGGTTGCGCGGCTCGGCGCTAGGCGGGACCGGCAATACGATCGGCGGATGATCCTTTCGCTCCAACACGATCTGCGCCGCTCCGTTGGTCCGAGTGACCTTGCCTTCCAGCAGGTTCATGGCCGGCGAGCCCATGAAGTCGGCCACGAACAGATTGTTCGGCGTGTTGTAGATTTCGTTCGGCGTCCCGACTTGTTGCAACTCGCCGTCCTTAAGGACAGCGATCTTTGTCGCCAGCGTCATCGCCTCGATCTGATCGTGCGTGACGTAGACAATCGTCGTGCCAGTCACCTGATGGAGACGCTTGATCTCGATCCGCATGTCGACGCGCAGCTTGGCGTCGAGGTTCGAAAGCGGTTCGTCGAAAAGGAACACGCGTGGTTGCCGAACGAGGGCGCGACCCATCGCCACGCGCTGGCGCTGTCCTCCGGAGAGCTGACTAGGCCGACGATCAAGAAGATGTTCGATCTGGAGCGTCTTCGCAACGCCGGCGACCGCCTTGTCCCGCTCGGCTTTCGGCACGCCGCGCATTTCCATGCCGAACGCCATGTTCTGCGCGACCGACATGTTCGGATAGAGGGCATAGGACTGAAACACCATCGCGATGTCGCGCTTGGAAGGGTGAAGATCGTTGATTTGTTGCCCCTCGATGCGAATGTCACCGGAACTGATCGATTCAAGCCCAGCGATCGTATTGAGCAGAGTTGATTTTCCGCAGCCCGATGGGCCGACCAGAACGAGAAAACCGCCCTTGTCGAGAGCGAGATCGATCCCCTTCAAGATCTCGAGCGACCCGAAGCGTTTGCGCAGCCCAGTGATTTCGAGAAAAGCCATGAGTTAACCTTTCACTGCGCCGGCCATCAGACCGCGCACGAAGTAGCGGCCAGCGACAATGTAGACGAGTAAGGTTGGAGCCGCTGCGATGATGGCCGCCGCCATGTTCACGTTGTACTCAACGATCCCGGTCGAAGGTGTTGACCAGATTGTTGAGCGCGACCGTCATCGGCGACTGGTCGCCGGCGGCGAAGGTCGAACCGAACAAGAAGTCGTTCCAGATATTCGTGAACTGATAGATCACCGTCACGATGAAGATCGGCGCGCGAATTGGGCAGCAAGATCCGTCGAAAAATCTGGAAGAAGCCCGCGCCGTCGATCATCGCCGCCTTGACCAGCTCGGTTGGGAACGCCTCGTAGTAGTTACGGAAGAATAGTGTCGTGAAGCCGAGGCCATAGACCACATGCACGATGACAAGGTTCTCAGTCGGATTTCCGAAACCGAATGAGAAGCCGGTGAGATCGATCATCCGGTTGCCGAAACTCCCGAGGAAGCCAAGAATG
Organism: uncultured Alphaproteobacteria bacterium; assembly: GCA_963743265.1. Classification (GTDB taxonomy): domain Bacteria; phylum Pseudomonadota; class Alphaproteobacteria; order Rhizobiales; family Beijerinckiaceae; genus Roseiarcus. Next base: position 80,227 of record CAVUPE010000034.1, read on the forward strand.
ACGGCCATCGGGATGATGACGGACTGGAACGGGATGAAGCACGCGAACAGCATCATGCCGAACACAAGCCTATGTCCGGGAAAGCGCCATTTGGTCAGCACATAGCCGTTGAGCGCGCCAAGCAGCGTGGAGATCAGGACGGCGGGGACGACCATCTTGATCGAATTCCAAAAATAGCCGTTGATGCCAGCAGTGTCGGAGACACCGATGCGCGCCTCGCCCCAGGCCTTCACCCAAGGTTCAAACGTCAGGTGGCGGGGCAGCGCGAACATGTTGCCGCCGGTGACTTCGTCCAGCGGCTTCAGTGAAGTCATCACCATAACGATGAGCGGGATGAGATAGATCAACGCAAAGACGAGCAGCAACCCATAGATCACGACGCGCGTCGTGGTCGAATGCCGGGCTGGCTCACGGCTTGGCCCCGCGGTGATGAGATCGGCGGCGCTCATCGACCCTTCTCCCGAAGCTCGGAATAAAGGTAGGGAACCATGATCGCAGCGATCGTCGCCAACATAATGACGGCGCTCGCCGAACCGACCGCCATCTGGTTTCGGGTGAACGTGTAGGAATACATGAAGGTCGACGGCAGCTCGGCCGCGCCGCCTGGATTTTTGCCAGTGACCGAAAGCACTAGGTCGTAGGATTTAATCGCCATGTGGGTGAGAATAATCAGCGCCGACAAAAACACCGGCCGCATGATCGGAAGAATGATGCGGCGGTAGGTGGCGAAGGCGGAGGCGCCGTCGATCTGGGCGGCCTTAATGATTTCGCCGTCGACGCCTCGCAGGCCTGCCAGAAACATCGCCATCACGAAGCCAGAGGTCTGCCAGATGCCGGCGATCGCGACGCAATAAATCATCATCCTGGGATTGACGACCCAGTCGAACTTGAAGCTTGTCCAGCCCCAATCGTGAACGGCCTTCTCGAGCCCGATGCCGGGATCAAGGAAAAGCTTCCACGCCGTACCCGTCACGATGAAGGAGAGCGCAAGCGGGTAGAGATAGATTGGCCGTAGGATTCCCTCGCCGCGGATTTTCTGGTCGAGCAGAATGGCGAGCGTCAAGCCCAGGAACAGACAGAACGCGACATAGAGTCCGCCGAAAATGCCCATATTGACGATCGCCGTATACCAATTCGACGGAGGGTCCGTCTCGAACGTCCAGTTCCAAAGCTTCTGGTAATTGAGCAGGCCAACGAGCTTGGTGGTTGCAAAGGCTTTTGAGTTGGTGAACGACAAAAACAACGTCCACAAATTGAAGCCGTAAACGAAAATCAGCACCAGGAGGAAGGACGGCGCGAGGACCAATTTCGGCACAATATTCTGAAGCCGCTCGCGCATCTGCGCGCGCGGCCGAGTCGTTGACACGGCGGTGGGCGCAAGGATTGTGGTCATGCTGGACCTCAAGGACCTCGTCTGGAAAATCTTCCCGACGATAAGCCTCCCCCGCCGCGAGGCGGGGGAGGACTGTTATCTTATTTCGCGTTGTTCAGGGCCTTCACTAATTCGGTCACCGCGGCGTCAGAACTCTTGATCTGGCCGTGGAAGAACTTGGTCACGACGTCATGATAGGCGCCGGCGACCGCCGGCGGCTGTGCGTAGTTCTGCGCCATCGATCCCACGAACTTGCCGTCCGCATTAGCGGCTTTCACGTCAGCGATGCCCTTCTTGCCGCAGATGTCGAACGCGGTGTCCGGCACGTCCATGCGGGCGGGGACCGAACCCTTTACGACGTTGAACGCGGACTGGAAGCTCGGGCTCATCGTCGCGTCGGCGAGCGCGAGCTGGGCCGCCTTCCGATCGGCTGAGACGTCGAACATCGCGAACATGTCGGTGTTGTAGATCACATCGCCGTCGGTGCCGGGGAAGCGATAGCAAAGGAAGTCCTTGCCCGCTTCCTTGTTGGCGGCCTTGAATTCGCCCTTGGCCCAATCGCCCATCACCTGCACGAGCGCGTCGCCCTTGATCACCATGGCGGTCGCAAGGTTCCAGTCGCGGCCGGCGAAGTTCGGGTCGGTGTAGGCGCGAAGCTTGGCGAGGTTGTCGAACGACTTCTTCATCGTGTCCGACTTCAGGGCGCTCTCGTCGAGGTCGATGAACGCCTTCTTGTAGAAGTCGATGCCGCCGGTCGACGCCACGACCGAAGTCGAACAGGGTCGCCTCCTGCCAGGGCTGGCCGCCGAGCGCGAGCGGAATGACGCCGGCCGCCTTGGCCTTGTCGAGCAGCGCGACGAAATCGTCGAAGGTCTTCGGCTCGGCTCCGCCGATCTTGTCCATCACGGCCTTGTTGAGCCAGACCCAATTCACCGAATGGATATTGACCGGGACGGCGTCCCATTTGCCGTTGGTGGTGGTGAATTTCTGCAGCGCAGTCGGAACGACCTTCGCCCAGTCCTCCTTCGTCGCGAGCGAGGTAATGTCGCCGAGCTTACCCGCTTCCGCGTAGTCGACCGCAAAATAGCCGAGGATCTGCGAGGCAGTCGGCGGATTGCCGGCTGCCACCATTGCCTTAAGCGCCGTCATTGCGCCTTCGCCGCCGCCGCCTGCGACAGGAACGTCCTTCCAGGCGTAGCCTTCTTTTGCGAGATCCTGCTTGAGGACGTTCAGCGCGGCTGCTTCGCCGCCTGACGTCCACCAATGCAGCATCTGGACTTCCTTGACGTCGGCCGCCGAGGCCCCGCCAGCAAGACTGACCGCCGAAGCGGTTATTGCGCTTGCCATCAATATGGTGCGGAATTGCATTGTCTACCCTTCCAAGTCGTTGCTCCCACCGAAAACGGTCCGGCCCCGTATCCAGAAACCTTGCATCGGCTCCCGATTCTTGCCGTCGATCACGCGCCACGCGGGAGCTACCGGCTCGTTCGCTGGCCCGTATGGACGTGAAACGTCTTTTCTTCCGTATATCCTCCACGGCGTTGCGCCCTAGTTCGCGGCCGACCCCGACTGAGGGTAGTCGGGAAGCGTCCAAGAGCGGCACTCTGCTTATTCCTGTCTAAGCCCATGCGCGCGGGGGCGCGCATGTTTATCACTCCTATCGGCCCTTGAAGCTAGGTGCGCGCTTGTCGCGAAAAGCCGCAACGCCCTCAGCCAGATCTTGAGTGTAAGCGGTGAGAGCGCCGGCGAGCCCCTCGATGGGCGCGTCCCGGTCCTCGCCTTCAGCGGCGTTGATCATCGCCTTGACCATCTGGACGGCTAGTGGGCCACGCTCGGCGATATCGGCCGCAAGTGCGCTTGCGCGCGCAAGTCCCTCGCTTTTCGCGACCACCTCATCGACGAGGCCGAGCAGCAGACCCTCTTCCGCTGGAAATATCGCGCCCGTGAGGGCCATGCGCCGCACGACAGAGGCGCCGAAGCGCCGCACGAGCCTCTGCGTGCCGGACCACCCCGGGGCCATGCCGAGACCGGACTCAGGCAGCCCAAGCTTGATTCCACTCTCGGCGATCCGAATGTCACCAACCGCCGCGAGTTCGAGACCGCCGCCAAAGGCGTGGCCGGTGAGAACGACGATCAGGGGCACGCGGAGGCGCGCCAGCGCCTCGAAGGCCCGGTGTCCCGCCCGCGTCCAGTCCCGCCACATCTCGAGCGGCGGCAGGCTGCCCCAGGCCGCAATGTCGCCGCCAGCGCAGAACGCCTTGCCTTCGCCCGACAGGATCGCGACGCGGGCTTCTGACGAAGCCTCGATCGCGCGCGCGCCGTCAAAGAGCGTATCGATCATCGGGCGATCGAGTGCATTGAGCTTGTCCGGGCGCTTGAGCGTCAAGCGCGCGCAAGGACCCTCGAAGCTCAGATCGACGAAGGGGCTCACTGGAGAGTTTCCCGCGCCGGGCGGAGTTGCAGATTAAGGAGCTCCGGCCGGAATAGCGCCGGGTCCATCTGGCGGAAGTCGTTCGCGACCCGCAGTGGGAATTCCGCTTGGGCGAGAATGTCGCGCTCGAGGTCGATTCCGGGGGCGATCTCGGTGACGGTGACGCCCTCGCGTTCGAGGCGCATGACGCAGCGCTCGGTGACGTAGACGATGTCTTGGCCTTGCGCGACCGCACGGGGGCCGGAGAATGAGATCTGCTCGACTGCTTCGACAAGCTTCTTGACCTTGCCTTCCTTGAGGATCGAAACCGCGCCGTCCACGACGTCGAGTTTCGCGCCGGCGGTAAAGTACCCCGAAAATACGATCTTTTTTGCGCGCGCCGTAATGTCGACGAAGCCGCCCGCGCCCGCGGTGACATGGGGGCGCACGCCGAGCTTGGAGACATTGATAGAGCCTCCCTTGTCGATTTGCAGGAACGAGAGCAGCGACATGTCAAATCCTGCTCCCTGGAAATATGTGAATTGGTGCGGCGACTGGACGATCGCCTCCGCATTCGAGGCGCAGCCGAATTGGAAGTCGAGCAATGGCACCCCGCCGACGGCGCCCTGTTCGATCACCCATGTCACGGCGCCATGCCGCCCTTCCTCGATCAGGATACGAGGCACGTTGGCGGAGATACCAAAGCCGATGTTGACCGCGTCGCCGTCCCGGAGCTCTTGCGCGACGCGCCGTGCGATCACTTTGGCGATATCGAACCTCGGAATCTCGAACGACGACAGTGGCCGGAATATCTCGCCAGAAATCGCAGGCTCATAGACGGTGTTCGTCGTCTGCATCTGATCAGGAGCGACAACGATATAGTCGACCATCACGCCCGGAACGACGACTTCATGCGGGTCGCAGAGTGTCGGCGGCGGCGAGACGCTTGACTTGAGCAATAACAATTCCGCCGTTGTTGCGGACGGATAGCGCCTGATCAATCGGACCGAGGATGCCGCCTTCGTGTTCATATGAAAGATTTCCCCGCTCGTCCGCCGTGGTCGCGCGGATGATCGCAATCTGGGGGATTATCGTTGGAAAGAAGAGCCAATCCTCCCCCGCGAAGGTGACGCGCTTGACGATCGGATCGGCGGCCGCCTTCGCGTTCATCGCGCAGCCCTCATGGAGAGGATCAACGAATGTCTCCATGCCGACTTTGGTCAGCACGCCAGGACGCTTGGCCGCCGCTTCGCGATGAATGTCGAACATGATGCCCGAGGGCACGTTGTACGCGGGGATCGCGTCCCCTGAGATCATCTTCCAGATCGCGGGCGGCTCGGCCGAGGACGGCCCAGAGGGATACGAACCCGCCAGTACGCGCGCCAGACAGCCCGCTTTGGCGAGATGATCGACGCCCTTCACTCCCCACATGTCGCCGGCCGCGATGGGATGCAGCGTTGTGATGTTTCGGGGATGACCGTCCGCGTCGAAACGTTCGCCAACCGCCTTCAACACGGCGTCCGGACATCCGAGGGCCGACGAGGAGGAGATCGTAACGATGGCGCCATCCGGGATCAGGCGGGCGGCCTCCGCGGCCGAAATGACTTTTTGCCGGGCCATTTTGATCTCATACGCTCAAGTCGATGGGAGCCGCCGCGCCGGAGCGCGCGGCTTCGAGGGTCGAGATCGCGACACTCAGTGATTTGACGCCGTCTTCGCCCGTTGCTGACGGCGCGCCGCGGCCTTCGACCGCGCCTTGAAACAGGCGGACCGAGCGCACGTAGAGCTTCTCGTGGTCGAGCTTCAGCGCTTCTTCTCCGGCAGCCGAACGGAGCAACACCTCGCCCTTTGGAGCTTGCGTCATGCAATCGCGGGCGATGAGCGAACCTTCGTCGCCATGCACTTCAAAGCCTGTCGTCGCATATTTGGTGGTGAAAGCATCGTGGAACTGGGCGAGCAGTCCGCTCGAAAAGCGGATGACACCCATCACTCCGTCTTCGAGCCCGGCCTGGCTCATGCCGCCATTCGACGTCATCGCGGTGACGCTCTGGGGCTCGTCGTCGAGCACGAAGCGCAGCGTGTCCGCGTCATGGACCGTGATGTCGAAGATGACACCGCCCCCCGCGTTCGGCTTCTCAATGCGCCAGCCTTGCAGATGCGGCGGCAAATAAACGGCGTGAAAAACGCGGGCGAAGAGCGGCTTGCCGATACGGCCGGCCCTGATAGCGTCCGCCATCGCTCGATGTGTCGCGGCGTTTCGGAGATGGTGGTTGGTTCCCATCACGACGCCGCGTTTGCGGCATTCGGCGACCATTGCCCGCGCATCGGGGAGGGTCAGCGCCAGGGGTTTCTCGCATAGGACGTGCTTGCCGGCGGCGGCGGCCGCAAAGACCTGGTCGCGATGGAGTTCGTTGGTGGTCGAGACGTAGACCGCGTCGACGTCCTTATCTTCGACGAGCGCCCCAAGGTCTGTCGTTGCTTTGCCGATGCCGTGCTTCGCCGCATACTTAGCCGCCCGGTCAGCATTCGAGCTCATGACTGCGACGGCGTCGCCGCCGTTGGCACGAAAGGCGTCGATCATATGCTCAGCTGCAATCGTGCTCGCGCCGACGAGCCCCCAGCGAAGTCCGGTCATGGCTGGCTACCCTCTTGGATGGAATTCGCCGTACCGCAGGACGAGCGGATGATCAGGCTCGTTGGGCACAGGACCGCTTCCGGCTCGAAATTCCCGCTGGCAATCTGACGCATAAGCAGCTGAGCCGCCCGTGAGCCGAGATTGCGAGCGTTCACGGCGACGCTCGTCAAAGCGGGGAGCGTGTGTTTGGCTTCCTCGATGTCGTCAAAGCCAATGACCGCGAAGTCTCGTCCGATCGCGACGCCGGCCTGCGTCAGCGCGCGAATGAGGCCGATCGCAACGACGTCGTTGAAGCAAAGAGCGGCGGTCGCGCGCTCCGGGAGGACTAAGAGGCGCGCCGCCGCCACTCCGCCGCCCGCGTAGTTGGTCGTGGTCTCGATGACCAAAGCTGCGTCGAACGGAATCCCGGCGTGTTCCAGAGCGAGGCGATAACCGGCGAGACGTTCGTCGCGGACGAACAACGAGTCCGTGCCGCCGACGAAAGCAATGCTCTTGTGCCCGTTCTCAAGCAGATAGGCGGTCGCCCTCCGTGCGCCCTCGCGGTTCTCGGGCGCCACGAGCGAGGCCTTTAGGCCGGGAAGCCGGCGCATCACCTGAACGACGGGCAATCCGGCGACGAGGGGCTTTACATCGTCCAGGGATGTGCCGATGGCGGGCGCGAGCACCAGCCCGGCCGCGCCATGCTCCCGCATGGACCGGATAACCTCTTGTTGGCGGATGGGATCCTCGGCCGAATTTGCGAGAAACGGGATGAAGGCGCCGCCCTGGCATGCCTGCTCGATGCCGATCGCGAGCTCGACGTAGAAGGGATTGGACAGATCGTTAATGACCATGCCCAGAACACCCGATTTCGCTCCGCGGAGCGTCGCGGCCCCCCGATGATAAATGTAACCGATTTCGCTCATCGCCTCGGTGACCCGCTCTCGGGTTGAATCCGCTACGAGTGAGCTCCCCCCCAAAACCAGCGAGACGGTCGACTTCGAAACGCCGGCGCGTCGCGCGACATCGACAATGGTCGCGCGGGCATCGCTCATCTCGTCCTCCCCTTCATCCCCGCCCTCGTTCTTGCTTGCAATTCATTGGATCGTTCCAATCTTGACTGCAAAATGCCGAATTTAGATAGCTAGCGTGGACCGTTTGCTTGTCAGTGTAATTGGAACGTGCTAATTATCGACTACAGGGTCTCGATTGGGTCGTCAACCCAAAAGTTCACGGAAAGGCCTTTGACCTCGAACATCCCGCAATCGATCCTCGATCGCCTAACCGACGTCATCATGCCAAGGCTGGCTAACGAGCGTCCCCCGACGGAATTGATGACAGTCGGAGGCGACGTCCTGCCTGTTCACCGGCCGGAAGCCCTCGTCCTTGGCAGTGGCGCGGCGGGGCTGCGCGCAGCGGTCGAGCTGAAGCGCCGGGGCGTGGATGTGGTCGTGGCGAGCCAGAGCGCATTCGGCGGCACGTCGGCTTGCTCCGGCTCCGATAAGCAGACCCTGCATACAGCCAACACGGCCGGACGCGGCGACGACTTTCGGGCTCTGGCCGACGCGCTCGGCGCCGGAGGGGCGATGGACGAGGACACCGCCTATGTGGAGGCGGTCGGCTCCTCACGGGCGCTCGCTTCCCTTCAGTTTATGGGTCTGCCTCTGCCGCAAGATCGGCTCGGCGGCGTTTTGCGCTACCAGACCGATCATGACGAAGTCGGGCGCGCCACCAGCTGCGGACCCCGCACCTCGCGGCTCATGGTTCTGGTGCTGGCCCGAGAAACTGTCCGCCTCGAGATCCCGATTTTCAACCACACAACGGGTGTCCGACTGCTAGTCGCACCCGGCGAGAAGCGCCGCGCAATCGGCGTGCTGGCAATGGCGCCGAAGCGACGCACGGCCGACAACCCGTATGGGCTCACCGCGTTTCTCACCGACTCCGTTATCATCGCGACCGGTGGCCCGGGCGAACTCTATCGCGACAGCGTCTATCCTCGGCATTGTTTTGGCTCCCTTGGCCTTGCGCTCGAAGCAGGAATTGAGGCGGTCAATCTGACGGAGAGTCAGTTCGGCATCGGAACGCCACGCGACAATTTTCCGTGGAATTTGTCGGGTACCTACGTGCAAAGCATGCCTTACATCTTCTCGCGCGACGCGCGAGGGAACGAGCGCAATTTCCTCGCCGACTATTATCGCACCACGCAGGAGCTCGCTTCCAACATTTTTCGCAAGGGTTACCAGTGGCCCTTTCACGCGACGCGAATGCTCGACTTTGGGTCAAGTCTGCTCGATCTCGCGGTATTTCGCGAGAGCCAAACGGGCAGAAAAGTCTTCATGGACTTCAACCGCAATCCGTTTCCCGTGCCCGGCGATGCGGAATTCAGTCTCGACCGGCTTGATGACGACGTGCGAGTCTATCTGGCGAACAGCGGAGCGCTGCTCGCTGAGCCCATCGACCGCCTGCGCAAAATGAATCCGCTGTCGATCGAGCTCTACAAGCAGTACAAATACGACATCACGCGCGATCCGCTCGAGTTCGCGATCAACAATCAGCACATGAACGGCGGCCTTGCAGTCGACACTTGGGGCGCGACTAATCTTGAAGGCTGTTATGCCGTCGGCGAGTCGGCGGGAACGCATGGAGTGACCCGGCCGGGCGGCGCTGCGCTCAACGCCGGCCAGGTGTTTGGTACACGCTGCGCCGAGCATATCGCCGCGAGAAGAACGCCTCACGCGAAGTTCGGCGCCGAGCAGGCTCTCATTGGCGAGGCCGTCGCAAGCACGCTTGGCTCGCTGCGAGCGAACAGCAGGCTGAAGGCTATCGCAATCCGGAAGGACGTGCAGGACCGAATGAGCGATCATGCCGCCATCCTTTGCAACGTCGCGGACGTAAAGGCCGCAGCCGGTGCGGCGCACGCGCTGAACGATACGATCCGCCAGCAAGGCATTGCCTTCGACGGCGCAAATGAGGCTCTGCGGGCGCTACAGTGGCGCCAGAGCGCGATTGCTTCGGAAGCGATTCTGACGGCCTTGGCCTTCTACCTGGAGCGCGGCGGCGGTAGCCGGGGCGCCCGCACGGTCTGTTCCCCGGATGGGGGCCACGTTCCGCAGGCCCGCAGCGGCCCTCTCGAAGACCTTCGCTTCATCCCGGAGCGCGATGAAGATCGGCTCGAACAGATCCACGTTCGTCTGGAGGACTCGACTTTCATCTGTGAGGCCCGGCCGATCCGGCGTCGGGACCGCGACCACCGCCCGTTTTTCGAGCGTGACTGGCCCGATTATTTGACGGGCGCCATCCACGATCCATAGGCCTGACGCAGAGCTTGGGAGCAGACCGGGGACCAAGCGTCGTCGGCAATGTCCGCAATTTGCGCAAAGCGCAAAGGCCTTCACAAGCGCTGCGCCCAACAAGTGCCGTATGATTGCCCAGGCTATGGACTTGTCCACGCCCTGCCGTCCTGCCGCCTTCAGAGGCGACCGCCAGGCTTGCTACACTTTCGCTTTGCGTTCGTGCAGAATTCGTCGGGATTGCTCCCGTTATCCAACGAAGCTCGGTCGTGATGCACTCAGCCGGAGGTCAGCGAAAACGCGCGGTCGTCATCGGGGGATCGATTGGCGGTCTGTTCGCGGGGCTTTTCCTTCGCAAGGTCGGCTGGGAGGTATCGATCCACGAGCGAGCCGGTGAGGAACTCGGCTCGCGCGGCGCAGGCATTGCCACCCACGACGACCTGCACGAAGCGCTGGCTCTCGCGACCGGGCAGGGTGACGAGGTCGGCGTCGCCGTCGAAGGCCGCATTGTGCTGGCGCGGAGCGGCGATGTGGTCTGCGAGGTCGCGCGTCCGCAGGTGCTGGCATCGTGGGATCGCATCTGGCAGCGCCTTCGTCTGCAGGCCGGCGATGTCTACCGCCACGGCAGCGCGCTGGTCTCGATCGCGCATGACAAACAGCGTGCCGTCGCGCGTTTCGAGGACGGCAGCGAAGTTACTGCCGATCTTTTGGTCGCTGCGGACGGCGTCCAGTCTACGGTGCGGCGGCAGTTGATGCCTGCCGTCGAGCCGCGTTATGCCGGCTATGTGGCCTGGCGCGGGCTGGCGGACATGTCCGAACTGTCTGGGAAGGCCCGCGACCTGCTGCGAAACAAGTTCGCTTTCTGCCTGCCGGACCGCGAACAGGCGTTGGGCTATCCGGTCGACGGCGGCCCGGGCTCGGGCGGCCGCTACAATTGTGTCTGGTACCGCCCCGCCGATCCGGCTCTGGATCTGCCGCGCCTGCTTACCGGCGCCGACGGCCGTCAATATTCCAGCGCGGTTCCGCCGGACCGGCTGCATCCCGACGTGCTCGCACGAATGCGGGCTGATGCGATCAGCCTGCTAGCGCCGCCTTTCGCCGAGGTCATGACGAAGACGCGCCAGCCGCTCTTGCAGACGATCGTCGACCTGGAGACCCCGGCCATGATCGTCGGCCGCGTCGCGCTGGTCGGCGATGCGGCCTTCGTGGCGCGGCCGCATGTCGGCATGGGCACGACCAAGGCGGCGGGCGATGCTCGGGCGCTGGCCGATCACCTGGCGCGCCACGACGATATCGATGCCGCATTGGCGGCCTACGGCGCCGAGCGGCTGGCCTATGGCCAGCGCGTCGTCCGGCGCGGCAGACATCTCGGAGCCTATATGCAGGCGCAAATCGCTTCCGAGGAGGAGCAGCGGCAAGCGCAACATTTCCGCAAGCCGGAGGTGGTGATGACCGAAACCGCCTCGATGCACGGTCTGGAGAACTGGTGAATCCAACGTGGCGAGCCGCAGGCGCCGTCGTTCGCGTCTTGTTTCCGGTCAGTTTCCTGGCTTATGTACCGCGACAAATGGCGCTACTCGTCAGCCTTTAACACTTTGGCGCCTCCGCACGAGGACAGCAATTTGTCCTACACGGATTAAACATCCGGCTGGATGCTTGCGCCGGGTTTCTTCTCATCGGCCGCGATTCTTCCTGAGGGACGACCTTCTTGCGCCGGTAGCGCTCGGACACGACAAATCTAAGGGCGCAAGATCAGCGATTGGATCTGACTTTTCCCTGGTCCAAAGACAATGATAGGGTCGGGGAGCATGAGCGAAGGGTCGAAGCGCCGCGTCCGGCTGGGACAACAGGAGATCGTATTCGCGGTCTTCGCTGTCCTGTTCGTTGCGTTCTCTCTCTTCCTCCCGGGGTTCCTCAGCGCCGACAATATGCTGACCCTGCTGCAGAACGTCGCTGTGCTTGGCATTCTCGGCCTCGCCATGGCGATCGTGGTGCTGGGTCGCGGAATCGACATTTCTCTGATCGCGACGCTCGCGGTGCCGCCCGGCCTCGTCTTGCAAATGGTGCAGGACGGCCATGCTCTGCCGGCCTCGATCGCCGTTGCGCTGGTGTTGGCGATCGGCTTTGGGCTCATCAATGGCTGGCTTATCGCCTATGCCGACGTGCCATCGCTGTTCGCGACGCTGGCGACCGGCCTGTTCCTTGCAGGGTTCGGACAGGCCGCGCTCTTTTCAGTCGACGTCGTGCAGTGGAGCCCCGGAATGGAAGGCTTCCAGAGGCTGGGTCAGGGTTCGATTCTCGGCGTGCCGACGCCGATCGTCATGTTCGCGATCGCCTGCGTCGTGGTGGCGTTCTTCCTGCGCCAGACGCGTTGGGGCGCCTACATCTATTCGATCGGCGACAACCCGAATGCCGCGCGCGTGACCGGAATTCCGACGCGGCCGATCATCGTCCTGCAATATGTGCTCGCCGCGCTGATCGGCTGCTTCGCCGGCCTCGTCCTGGCGGCGTCGGTCAATTCGATGCCGACCCGCATCTTCAATTCGACCCTCATATACGACGTGATCCTCGTCGTGGTTCTGGGCGGCATCGGGCTCTCTGGGGGTCGCGGCGGCGTCCTCAACGTCATTATCGGAACGCTGTTGATCGGCACGATGCTTAATGGGATGACGATCATGAACATTCCCTACGCCGGCCAGAATCTGATCAAGGGCGTTGTGCTGCTGCTCGCCGTCATCACGGACTCGTTTCTCAATCCGCGCAACGAGGAGACGGCCCAGCAGGGTGACATTTAGGAAGCGTAGGCAATAGCAAAACAGGAGGAAACAATGACGTTCAACAAGACATTAAAAGTGATGCTGATGGGGCTCGGACTGACGGTCGGGGCAAGCGCTCCGACGCTCGCGCAGCAAGGACTCGACGAGCCTTTCCAGAAGCCGTTCAAGGAGGCGCTCGAGGGCAAGACGGTCGCTTTCGTCCCGGTCGCGATGAACTTCGACCTGACAGAGGGCTGGTACGCCGGCCTCAAGAAGGAACTCGAGCCCTATGGCGTCAAATTCGAGCTCCGCGATCCGAACTGGAACACCAATTCGGGCGCACAGGCGGTGACCTCGCTGATCTCCGAGAAACCGGCCGTCATTGTTGTGCACAATCCCGACGTGCAGACCTATGCAAAGCTCCTGCAGAGGGCGGAGAACGAAGGCATCTACGTCATCCAGATCAACATGGGCTCGGCCTATCGCAGCACGGGCTTCGTCGGCGCGAACTGGATCGAGATTGGCGAAAAGGATGCAGAGGCGGTCGTCAAAGCCTGCGAGGGCAAGTCGAACAAGATCGCGATCGTACAGGGCGCCCTGTCCGCCGCCGCCAGCGCCTATACGCTGAAGGGCGTCGAGAACGTGCTCGCCAAGCACCCGGAGATCAAGGTTGTCTCGAGCCAGGCGGCGGACTGGGACGCAGCCAAGGCCAAGGCGATCACGCAGACGGTCTTAAAGCAGAACCCCGATCTTTGCGGAATCGTCGGTTTCTGGGACGGCATGGACATCGGCACGGCGGCCGCAGTCAAGGAAGCGGGCCTCACCGGCAAGGTGTTCGTTGCGACGTCGGGCGGCGGCGAGCGTAAGGGCGCCTGCGAACTGGTCAAGACCGGCGGCCTCGATCTCGACATGAGCTACGACGTTCCGACACAGGCGGCCCAGATGGCCGGTATGATCAAGTGGCTGATCTCGTCAGGCGTGAAACCGGGTTCGATCAAGGGGTCGTCCTACACGACGCTGATCCCGATCACCAAAGCCAACGCCGACAGCGAGACTGCGTGCTGGAATCTCAGCGATCTGAAGAAATAGCGGTCAGTTCAACTGGCGCTCGGGGCGGATCGTCGCGCCCCGAGTCCAGCCTTCACCAACTGCTTTCCGGCCAACCGTTCGGCACTTAATGCGCGAAACCCTCACCCGCTGGCGATACCGGTACTGGCCGGATCATTTAGTCGGCGAGATCTTATCGAAGCGTTGGACCGAAACCGCAATCCCGGTCATCGTCCTCTTGATCGTCGGCTTCGCGCTGAGCCGCTTGATCGACAACTTCCTGTCAGCCTCGAGCCTGGCGGACACCGCCCGTCAGGCGGGCGAGATCGGCTTCATCGCGCTCGGCGAGGGTCTCGTCGTGATCGTCGGCGGCATCGACCTTTCGGTCGGATCGATGTTCGCGCTGACGGATTTCTGCGCGCTCTATACGCTCGACGTTCTGGGCTGGCCGGTCGTTGCGGTCGCCGCCGCCACCATTGTCTTCGGCGCGCTTCTCGGAGCTATCAACGGCTTCCTGATCGGATATCTGAGGTTGCGCGCCTTCATCACCACCCTCATTACCCTGATCGTCTACCGCTCGGCCTTCGATCTCCTCATCCAGCGTTACTCGAACCAGATCGCCTCGGCGTTCCCCGACTTTCCGACCTGGAACTTCGTCGGCGGGGGCGACGTGTTCGGAGTTCCGAGCATCGCCATTGTCTATCTGGCGGTCGCAATCTTCGGGCATATCTTCCTGACGCGCTTACGGCCCGGCTGGCACATCACTGCGATCGGCGGCTCCCGGCGCTCGGCCTATAACTCTGGCATTCCGGTCCGGCGCACGATTGCGCTCTGCTATGTCGCCTGCGGCGCGCTAACCGCAGTCGGGGCGCTCTTCTTCGCCGCTCGGCTCGGAACGGTCGGCGGCGACATTGGCGTCGGGCTCGAAGTCATCGTGCTGACGGCGACCGTGCTCGGCGGCATCACGCTCGGCGGCGGCAAGGGTTCGGTCACCAAGTCGGCGGTCGGCACGCTGATCGTCTTGCTCATCACCAACGGCCTCACGACCATGAACGCGCGCGGCGGCTTCAACCGCATGGCGCTGGCGAGCATTCTGCTTATCGCCGCGACGGTCGACATACGCTGGCAAAAGAACCGCGCCCGCATCATCAGCAAGGTCTACGTCAGCCCAACCTTCCACGAGCTGCCGCCGCCGCCGCCGACTGAGATCGGCAAGGGCGGTCCGTTCGAGCAGAACGACAAGTTGCGCGACGTGACGCTGATCGGACTGGGCCGAATCGAAGCGCCGGAGGACGTCATTCTCGACCGGCACGACAATCTTTACGCCGGCTCGCGCCACGGAGATGTCATCCGGTTTCTCGCGCCCGACTACGAGACAATGGAAGTCTTCGCCCATATCGGTGGGCAGCCGCTCGGCATGGCGTTCGACCGCAACGACAATCTCTATATCTGCATCGGCGGCATGGGCCTCTATCGCATCGCGCCCGACGGCGCCGTCGAGAAGGCGACTGACGAAACCAACCGCAGCCTGAGGTCGGTCAACGACGATAGCCGCCTGCGCCTCGCCGACGACCTCGATATCACGGACAACGGGCTCATCTTCTTCTCGGAGGCGACGATCCGCTACGAGATGGACGAGTGGCCGGTCGACGGGCTCGAGGCGCGCGGCAACGGCCGCATCATTTGCTACGACACGAACACAGGGCGGACCCACACGGCGGTCCGCGGGCTGAAGTTTCCGAACGGCATCTGCGTCGCGAGCGACGGCCAGTCGATCCTTTTCGCCGAGACGTTTGGTTGCTCCGTCAAGCGATACTGGTTCGATGGTCCGAAGAAGGGCGCAATCGAAGTCGTCATGGACAATCTTCCGGGCTATCCCGACAACATCAACCTCGCATCCGACGGCAATTATTGGTTGGCGCTCGTCGGCATGCGCAGTCCCTCCCTCGACCTGGCCTGGAAGATGCCCGGGTTTCGCAACCGCATGGCCAAGCGCGTTCCGGTCGACGAATGGCTGTTCCCGAACATCAACACCGGCTGCGTCGTCAAATTCAACGAGAAAGGCGAGATCCTCGATTCCCTGTGGGACCTCAAAGGCCTCAACCACCCGATGATCACGTCGATGCGCGAGCATCGCGGTTATCTCTACCTCGGCGGCATCGCCAACAATCGCATCGGACGTTACAAGCTTGATGGCGCCGATCCGAACTTCATCCAATACGACAAGCGATGGGGGCGTCTCGCTTGATTGCGGCAATCAGGGAATTCGCCAACCAGGTTTTGGGGCGCGGCGACGCCACGATTACCGTGCCGTCGTTCGACGGGGCGCTCAAACCGAATCAGAAGCTGGAGGAGGCGGAGACCCTGCTCGAATGCGCAGCGCCGGAGGACCTGGCGACCGACGGCGCCAACCTCTACCTCGCTGACGGTCCAAGGCTTCTGCGTCTCGAGCGCAACGCCGCGACCGAAATCCGCAGCTTCGAACAGCCGATCTCGGCGCTCGCGTGTATGGCCGACGGCGCCCTTGCGGTTGCGCTGGGCGGACGCGAGGCGCGTATCTATGCCGATCCCGCGGCGTCGAAGCCGCGAGCGGTCTTTGCCAGCGGGCTTAGCGCCGTCAATGCGCTTGCGGCCGCCCCCGATGGCATGCTGATCGCGACCGACGGTTCGCAAAGGCGCAGCGTCGATCAATGGCCGACCGATCTACTGGATCGCGGTCGGAGCGGGCGGGTCCTGCTCCTCGACCCAGCCACTGGATCGGTGAAGGCGATCGCAAGCAGCCTCAACTACGCCTTCGGGGCGGCAGCGCGACGCGATGCGGTGCTGGTCAGCGAGAGCTGGCGGCATCGGGTCGTCGCGATCGAGCGCGATGGATCGACGGCCGTCGTTCTCCGTCATCTTCCGGCCTACCCATCGCGGATTTCGCCGGCCGCCGCCGGCGGATACTGGCTGACAGCTTTTGTCGCGCGCAGTCTTCTTGTTGAGTTTGTGCTGCGAGAAACGGCCTATCGGCGACGCATGATGGCCGAAATCGAGCCCCAGTATTGGATTGTTCCGCGCCTGCGCTCGGGCCAGTCGTTCAAAGAGCCGTTGCAAGGCGCGCATATCAAGACGATGGGGGTGATCAAGCCTTGGGCGCCCCCGCGGTCCTACGGCCTCGTCGTCCGCCTGAGCGAGGACGGCGCGCCGCTCTATTCGCTGCACAGCCGCGTCGACGGAACGAACCATGGCGTCGTGTCGGCGATCGAGTTCAACGGCGACCTCATCATGATCGCGAAGGGGCCCGGGCGCGTTTTGAGGCTCCCGATCGCTCCGCTCGATGCGGAGTTTGGCGCATGAGCGACACCATTCTCGCCCTGAACAAGGCGACCAAGCTCTATGCCGGCGTTCCCGCGATCGACGGCGTCGATTTTGAGCTCGAGCGCGAGGAGATCCATGCGTTGGTCGGCGAGAACGGCGCCGGAAAGTCGACGCTGACCAAGGTGATGGCGGGAGTTGTCACTCTGACGTCGGGGACGATGATCCTCAACGGAGTCGAGGTCTCGCCGAGATCGCCGCTGGAAGCCCGGCGTCT
Organism: uncultured Alphaproteobacteria bacterium; assembly: GCA_963743265.1. Lineage (GTDB taxonomy): Bacteria > Pseudomonadota > Alphaproteobacteria > Rhizobiales > Beijerinckiaceae > Roseiarcus. The sequence continues at coordinate 97,290 of CAVUPE010000034.1, forward strand.
CGGCATCGGCATGGTGTTCCAGGAGAACAGTCTCGTGCCGACGATGACCGTGGCGCAGAACCTGTTTCTCGGCCAGGAGCGCTTTTACAATCGTCTGCGCGGAATCTACATCGCCGCGCAACAGTTCCTGCAGTCGCTGAACTTCGACGTCGATCCGACCCTCACCGTCGGCGCGCTCGGCGCAGCCAAGAAGCAGATGGTCGAGATTGCGCGCGCCGTGCTTCATCGCGCCAAGGTGATCATCTTCGACGAGCCGACCGCCTCGCTCACTCCGGAAGAGAAGAAATATTTCTTCGATCTCGTCCGCGATCTCCAGAAGCGTGGCGTATCGATAGTCTTCATCTCGCATGCGCTCGAAGAGGCGTTGATGCTCGCCGACCGCATCACCGTGCTGCGCGACGGCAAAAACGTCGTCACTGACGACGCAGCGAAATTCGACCGCGCGCGCATTGTCCAGGCGATGGTCGGTCGCGACCTGTCGCAGAGTCTCTACGGCGTGCGCAAGACGACCGTGCGCCCGGTCGGCGAGCGCGTGCTGACGGTGCAAAACCTCAAAATGGCGCCGATGGTGAGGAACAACTCGCTCTCGGTCTTCGCCGGACAGATCACCGGCGTCTTTGGCCTTGTCGGCGCCGGGCGGACCGAGACCTTCAAGATCGTCTCCGGCGTCCTGAAGCGCGATTTCTTCCACGGGGGGGAAATCATCCTGCGCGACAGGCCGGTGCGGTTTCGCGTGCCTGCGACCGCGGTTCGCGCGGGCGTCGCCTACGTCACGGAAGACCGCAAGGTCGAGGGCTTTTTCGAAACGACGTCGATCGCGCGCAACCTTTATCTCGGGCTGCTCGCGAAGTTCCCGCGTGGGCGGGCGCTGCTCTCGAAGCGCGAGGCCAACGCGGTTGGAACCGACTGGATCAAGCGCCTGAACGTTCGCGCGATCGGCGATGCGGCGAGAGTGGTCGAACTGTCGGGCGGCAACCAGCAGAAGGTGGTGATCGCGAAGTCGCTCATCCAGGAGCCCGATCTGATCATCTTCGATGAGCCGACCCGCGGCGTCGACGTCGGCGCGATCGTCGAAATCCACGACGTGATCAACCGGCTCGCTGACGAAGGCAAGGCCGTTGTGGTCATCTCATCCTACCTGCCGGAGATCATGGCGCTCTCGGACCGCATACTGGTCTCGCGGCAAGGCAAGGTGGTCGAGGAATTCTCGGCGCTCGAAGCGACCGAGGAGAAGATCATGTACGCGGCCATTCACTAGGCGACGCGAGCCATGCACTGACTTGCGTGATTTGATCCCCTGAGCCGGCGTCGGTGCACATAGCGCGGCGTTCGAGGCTACGGACGGCTTCGTCGCGTTCGACGCAGAGCGGCTCAAACCCCGCATCGCGGATCATGCCCGATCGCAAGCATCAGGATGAGCGGCCCGTCCTCAACCGCGAGCTCCACCTGTCTACGGAGGTGTTTCCAATGCAACGCCTCTCGATTGGCGCGCCCCAAGGGACGAACATTTTCGGGCAATCATCACCGTCCTTCAACCTCAGCGCGAGATTTTCGATCCGCCTCAGTTGGGCAATCCTGTAGTTGTTGCCCACGATCAGCGAGCGATCTTGCCCAATTGGACTGAGCGCGGAACAATATGCGGCCTGGATCGTCCATGTGCATCTGACGCTCACCCGATGGTCTCCTCGCAACGGGTGAGGCGGCGGGCAGAGCGGCGTACCCTCGGCTTCACAAATCTCGCGTCGAGCCTTCAGATAGCCAATTCTAATTCTCGCAGTGAAGCCATCTCGGCGTTCGATCAACGGGCGCAAAGACGAAAGGAAACAGGTATGCCTCGGTCAACGGCGTTGAGGTCCAGCACGGATCCGGTGATCTGGCTGGGCCTAGCCGCCGCCATCATTTTCTTCCTGGCGACGGGCGCGGTCGCGTATTTCAATTTCCAAACCTTGAAAACGGATAGCGCCCTCGTCGTCCGCAGCGGCGACACCTTGACCGCGCTGGAAGACGTGCTTTCCACGGTGAAAGACGCCGAAACCGGCCAACGGGGCTATCTGCTCACCGGTAACGAAAGCTATCTCCAGCCCTACAGCGCAGCCGCGCAGGAGATTGGCCCCCGCTTAGATGCCCTACAGCGCCTGACGATCAACAATCCCACGCAGCAGGACCGCCTCGGGAGCCTGAGACAGCACATTGGGGCCAAGCTCGCCGAGCTCAAACAAACGATCGACCTCCGCCAAACCCAGGGACAGGCTGCGGCGCTCGCCGTGGTGCAGACCGATCGCGGCAAACAGGACATGGACGCAGTCCGCGACCAAGTCTCGGCGATGGAGCGGGAAGAGATCGATCTGCGCGCGAAGCGGCTTGCCGAAATGGCTGACGCCTACGGGAGGGCGATCGGCAGCGGCATGATTTCCAGCCTGCTTGGAATCGGCCTAACCGGGAGTCATCGGTTTCCTGATCTTTCGCGCCGAGGCCGCCCGACGGCGAGAAGACTGGCTTCAGGGGGGACGCGTTGGGCTCTCAAAGGCCATGCTTGGGGATCAGCCGACCAAGGAACTTGGAGACAACATTCTAGGATACCTTTGCAGATATCTGGACGCGCACGCGGGCGCACTGTTCATAAGGGACAGTCATGGCACCTACCGCCGGGTTTCGACCTATGGCGTTCCTGCTGAAGTGAAGATTCCGTCCGATTTTGAACGCGGGGTGGGGTTGCTTGGGCAGGTCGCGGCTGAGGGCCGATCCTTTCTCGTCCGCGATGTCCCAGAGGGTTATCTCGCCATCGGTTCGGCCTTCGGAGAGGGGAAGCCGAGGCACCTGGTCATTTCCCCCGCCAATGTGGATGGATCGACAAACGCCGTGCTGGAGCTTGGCTTCATCCATCCGCTCAATGCGGACGCTCTTTCGCTTCTCGATCAGATGTCGGACGCGATTGGTATTGCCGTCCGATCCGCCAACTATCGCGTGGAGCTCCAGAATTTCCTGGAAGAGACGCAGCGCCAGGCGGAAGAGCTCCAGGCGCAGGGCGAGGAGCTACGCGTATCGAACGAAGAGCTCGAAGAGCAGAGCCGAGCGCTGAAGGAGTCGCAGTCCCGGCTCGAACTCCAGCAAGCTGAACTTGAGCAAACGAATTCGCAGCTCGAGGAACAAGCCCAGCTGCTCGAAGGCCAGCGAGACGATCTGGAGCGCGCCAACGAGGTCGTTCGAGTCAGGGCTCAGGAGCTCGAACAGGCGAGCAGATACAAATCCGATTTCCTCGCGAACATGTCGCACGAGCTCAGGACGCCCCTGAACTCGCTGCTAATTCTCGCGAAGCTCCTCGCGGACAATGACAATGGCCGGTTGAGCGAGGAGCAGGTGCGTTACGCCCAGACGATCCAGTCGTCCGGCGTCGACTTGCTGACGCTCATCAACGACATTCTCGACCTCTCGAAGATCGAGGCGGGCCACATGGAGATCAAGCCGGAGCCGGTTGCCATTACCCGGCTCACCAGAGATCTCTCGAACCTGTTCAGGCCGGTCGCCGAAAAGAAGAATCTGGAGTTCCGGATCGAGGTCGACCCGGGATGCCCTGGCCATGTCGAGACCGACGGGCAGAGACTTGAACAGATTTTGCGGAATCTGCTTTCGAACGCATTCAAGTTCACCGAACGGGGCAAGGTGGAGTTGGGCGTCCGGCGCGCCCTCGATGGCCAGATTGCACTATCCGTCACGGACACAGGCATCGGCATTTCGGAGGACAAACAGAAGGCCGTTTTTGAGCCCTTTCGGCAGGCAGATGGAACGATCAGCCGAAAGTACGGCGGCACTGGCCTCGGACTGTCGATCTGTCGAGAGCTTGTCCGTCTGCTCGGCGGAACGCTCGCGCTCAGAAGCGCGGAGGGCGAGGGCAGCACGTTCACGGTCCTCATTCCCGATGCGTTTAGCGCAACGAATGTGCGGCCGCGGGAGGCGCCGGCCAGAGCCCCCGCCGCTACATTTGCCCTCGAGGCGCCGCAGCCCGTCCCGACCCCCGCGGACAATCGTGAGCCGGCTCGCCGGGTCGAGGACGATCGTGAACGGCTCTCCGGCCAGAGGCGCGTGCTCCTGGTGATCGAAGACGATCAGAGTTTCGCTGGCATCCTCAGGGATCTTTCCCACGAGATGGAGTTCGAGTGCCTTGTTGCCGGAAGCGCGACCGAGGCGCTCGCCCTTGCGAAGGAATTCAATCCGAACGCTGTCGTGTTGGACGTCGGCTTGCCGGACCATTCCGGCCTCTGGGTGCTCGATCAGCTCAAGCGCGACACGCGCACCCGCCACATCCCCGTTCACGTGGTCTCGGCATCCGACAATGCCCAAACGGCTCTGTCGCTTGGCGCGATCGGCTACGCGTTGAAGCCAGTCAAGCGTGAGGACTTGACGGACGTTTTGAGGAAGCTGGAGACAAAGCTGGCTCAGCGTATGCGCCGGGTTCTCATCGTCGAAGATGATGCGGTTCAGCGCGAGGCCATACGCAGTCTTCTGGGTTCACACGAAGTTGAAACCGTCACGGCCGCGACGGCCGCCGAGTGCCTCACTCTTCTCAAGGACCAGACCTTTGATTGCATGGTCCTCGACCTTTCGCTGCCGGACGCCTCCGGCTATTCGCTTCTCGAAACCTTGAGCAAGGAGAGCGCGTATTCCTTTCCGCCCGTCATCGTCTATACGGCTCGCGACCTATCGAGCGAGGAAGAGCAGCGACTGCGCCGCTATTCGAAGTCGATCATCATCAAGGGCGCGAAGTCGCCCGAGCGGCTCCTCGACGAGGTCAGCCTGTTCCTGCATCAAGTCATTTCCGACCTTCCGGACGAACAACAAAGGATGATCCTGAGGGCGCGCAATCGCGATGCGTTGCTCGAGGGCCGGCGAATTCTGGTGGTCGAGGACGATGTCCGGAACGTTTACTCGCTCACGAGCATTCTCGAACCGCGCGGGGCGCGGGTGCAGATTGCACGAAACGGTCGTGAGGCGATCCAGGCGATCGAGGAGTCGTTTGAAAAGGGGAGCGAACGCGATCGACCTCGTTCTGATGGACGTCATGATGCCCATCATGGACGGCCTGACAGCGACACAACAGATTCGCCGGAACCCCGACTGGAAAAAGCTGCCGATCATCATGCTGACGGCGAAAGCCATGCCCGATGATCAAGAGAGGTGCCTTGCGGCTGGGGCCAGCGATTATATGGCGAAGCCTCTCGATGTCGAGAAACTCCTCTCCCTGATTCGCGTTTGGATGCCGAGCAACTGAGTGAACGGCATGGCGGACAGGACCGAGGAGATCGAGATTCGGCTGCTGCTGGAGGCTTTGTTCCAGAAGTATCACTTCGACTTCCGTGGCTACGCTATGGCTTCGCTGAAGCGGCGGCTGAAGCGGGGCCGCGAGCACCTGGGTTTCGACACGATTTCCGCCATGCAGGACCGACTGCTGCACGACGCGACGATGCTGCCCAAGCTTCTTGGATTCCTCACCGTGCAGGTCAGCGAGATGTTTCGCGACCCGGCCTATTTCCGCGCCATCCGTGAGAGGGTCATTCCCCATCTTCGGACTTATCCGTCGCTGAAGGTCTGGGTCGCCGGCTGCAGCGCGGGCGAGGAGCTCTACTCGTTCGTCATATTGTTCCGTGAAGAGGGCCTCGAGGACAGAACCCTCTTCTATGCGACCGACGTCAACCAGGATGCGCTTACCAAAGCCGAGAGCGGCATTTATGAGCTCAACCGCATCAAACTGTTCACGGAAAACCATCGACAGTCGGGCGGGAAATCATCCTTGTCGGACTACTATACCGCGGCCTATAGCCGGGCCTCATTTAGCAAGAGCCTTCGTCAGCGCGTGGTGTTTTCCGATCACAGTCTCGTCACCGATGCGTCATTCGGTGAAATGCATCTCATATCCTGCAGAAACGTGCTGATCTATTTCGATAGGTCATTGCAGAACCGCGCGGTGGGGCTGTTTAAAGACTCGCTAGCGCGCAGGGCGTTTCTCGGGATCGGCGCGAAGGAAAGCCTTCGGTTCACTGAGCACGCGAGCGCATTCGTCGAGTTCGCAAGGGACGAACGAATTTACCAAAAGCGAGGCGGCTCGTGAACCGACCATCTCCGGAGGCCATCGTAATCGGCGGGTCGGCCGGAGCGTTTGAGGCGCTGTCGGCGCTCCTGCCGGGGTTGGCGCCGGACTATCCTCTCCCAATTCTGATCGTCGTTCACCTTCCGCCGGACAGGACTAGCCTCTTCGCGGAACTCTTTCGGGCGCGCTGTAAAATTCGCGTGCGTGAGGCTGAGGACAAGGAGCCAATCGAGCCTGGGGTCGCTTATTTCGCTCCACCGGACTATCATCTGCTGGTTGAGGCCGATAAACGCCTGTCGTTGTCGGGCGAGGAGCCGGTCCTGTACTCGCGCCCTTCGATCGACGTCCTGTTTGAGAGCGCAGCGGACGCTTATAGCGGCAGTCTCATCGGCGTGGTGCTTACCGGAGCCAACAGCGATGGCGCGGACGGCCTAAAGGCTGTGGTTAAGGCAGGCGGCGTCGCGATTGTGCAAAGTCCCAGGAGCGCCTATGCGGCGGCGATGCCGGAGGCGGCTATCGCGTCCTGCCCCGAGGCCCGTGTCCTGCCGTTGAACGAGATTGCCGCATATCTGCTGGAGATTGGAGCTCAATGACGTCCGAAGTCGGACCTGTCTACTTCCTGCTCGTCGACGATCTTGAGGAAAACCTCCTCTCGCTAGAGGGCCTCCTGCGTCGCGAAGGGCTCGTATTGTTGAAAGCCCGCTCAGGAAGCGAGGCGCTGGAGCTGCTGCTGCAATATGACGTCGCGCTCGCCATTCTCGATGTCCAGATGCCCGAAATGGATGGCTATGAACTCGCCGAACTCATGCGGGGAACCGAGCGAACGCGCCGCGTCCCGATCATCTTCGTCACCGCCGGAGCGGCTGATCGTCAGCGCCGGTTTCGAGGCTACGAAACCGGTGCGGTCGATTTCCTCAACAAACCAATCGAGCCGGACATCCTACGCAGCAAGGCGAGTGTGTTCTTCGAACTCTACCAGCAACGCTATCAGATCGCCGCTCAACGCGACGAGCTGAAGGCGTATGCCGACGCGCTGACGGAGGCGGATAGGCGCAAGGACGAATTTCTCGCGACCCTCGCCCATGAATTGCGGAATCCTCTTTCGCCGATCCGAAACGGGCTCGACATTCTGCGGGCGTCTCCAGTCGCGTCGAACGCCGAAGAGATCCGTGACATGATGGACCGACAGCTCTCTCACCTTGTGCGGCTTGTCGACGATCTCCTGGACGTGTCGAGGGTGAGCCAGGGCAAGGTCGAACTTCGGAAGGAGCAGATCGCTTTAAGCGAGCTGTTCAAGACCGCAGTCGAAGCGAGCGAACCGCTCATCAGCGCGGGGCGCCACGAACTCATTCTTGATCTGCCGGACACAGAGGTCTGGCTCGACGCTGACCTCACGCGGCTTTCTCAGGTCGTCAGCAACCTTCTGAACAACGCTGCCAAATATACGCCCGACGGCGGCAGGATTGCTCTTTCGGCGCGACGGAACCGCGACGAGGTCCTTATAAGTATTTCAGACAACGGGATCGGCATACCATTCGAGATGCTGCCGCGGGTTTTCGATCTTTTCACTCAGGTTCGTGACAACCTGGATCGCTCACGCGGCGGGCTCGGAATTGGCCTTGCGCTCGTGAAGCAGTTGGTCGAGATGCATGGGGGCGCAATCGTCGCCGAAAGCGCCGGCCCCGGCAAAGGCAGTTTGTTCCGACTGCGCTTGCCTGCGGTGAGGGGCGCACCAGCCCCGTCCGTCGCCGCCGAACCTCCTTCGCGCGCTCTCGCCGCAGGACGCCAGGCTGAAAGTTTTGGTCGTGGACGACAATTTCGACGTCGCGCAGACGACGGGCTGGATGATTGAAGTGATTGGCCACGACTATCGGCTGGTCCATGAAAGCAAGCTCGCAATTGAGACAGCGCGGGAATACCGACCCGATGCGATCTTGCTCGACATTAACATGCCCGGCATGGACGGCTACGCTGTTTGTAAGGCGCTCCGCGCGCAGGCGCTCTTTGACGATACGGCGATCATTGCGCAGACCGGGTGGGGCCAAACCCAAGACCGCGCGGGTACTGGCGAATCAGGATTTGACCATCATCTTGTAAAGCCGGTGAACATGGACCGTCTTGAACAAGTGTTGACCGGTGTCCTCTCGGCGCGCCGGATCAGTCACGTCGGCGCCTGACGGAATCATCGTTTTCTGGAGGACCTGCGAGGCTCAGATTCGGAGCTACTGAGAGATGGCTCCGCTGAGCTACAAGGAAATTTCCATCGAGACTACCATCGGGCTTCTGAATTGTGATCGAGACGGAAATTCCAGTGAGCCAGGAGCCTGTCGGCCTTCCTCAGCGAATTCGGCTTCAAATCGCCGAGGGCCGTCCGAATCCAGTCGAGACGCGGAGCGGGAATGAGGCCGTAGTTGTAGAAATTCAGCCCATCCGCTCCGGCCTCGACGCAAGCATTGACGCGAGCCGCCAAGCCGTCGGCGCCTCCGACCTCGCCATTGAAGAGCCGAAAGCCTGCGCCCAGGAACTTTTCGGCGCCAAGCGCCGCCCGACCTTCTTTGATCACGGCTGCGCTCTGCTCAGGTCCAAGCCCATAAACGCAAAGAATCGCGCCGTCGCAGATCTTGCCGATCTCGTTGAGATCGCACCCGCCGAGCGATCCTTCATCGATCACCACGACGCGGCTTGAGGCATGCGCGCGCGCCTTGATCTCAGCGATGAGACTGGTCACCGGTTCGCTGCGCCACAGGAGATATTCGTAAACCGCGGGGAACGGTCGGAAAGTCTCGATACCGCCCCCCGGAAAATCAAGAAACCGCGGTTTTGGCGCTTCCCGCTCGCACGCCTCGACGATCCATTGCGCGATCGTGCGGCGCGCGGCTTCGCCGTCGATGCCGGCCTTTCTTGCGCGGGCGAGGCAAGACTCACAGAAGCAGACCGACAACGCAAAATCATCCTCTGCGGTCAGGCCGACGCCGTCCTTATCGTGATGATACCCATGAGCGAATCCCATGAAGGACGGGCTCTCGAGTTCGACGAGATCTGGCTTGTAGGCGTGAGTCAGATCTTCGACCAGAGCGCACACATAAGCGCGGGCGTCCGGGTTCGATGGGCAAAGATTGTAGTAATTGGGATCGCCGAATGCGTTTCGCGTGACCGCCCCCGGATGGAGCATGCCGAGGCGGGTGTTGTGCAGGCAAACCGTCCAGCAGCACACCGCCAGCCCGCCTGCGTCCCGCCTGCGCACGAGCTCGCGAAGAACGTCGCCGCCCTCAAGAATGACGTCGGCAACCTTGGGTTTGATCGCCAGCCCCTCCCATCGTGCCGCCGTCGGGTGGAAATAGATTGTGCCGTCCTCGGGAAAGTAAACCTTTCGCTTCGGGCTTCGCGGCTGAAGGAAGCGGCCGGCGTGATAAGAGCTAGCAAGACTGACGCTATTGAGGCCAGCGCGGTCGCGCAATTCGCCGAGCGCGCGATCATACCCAAGGTCGAGAATGTCCCAGGCATATGTCCACATCGACCGATGCATTAGAGCCCTCTCCGAAGCGCGTTCGCTGGCGCGAGTCTCGTTCTTTTGCAAAGCGCGCCACCAACGAAGCTGAGTGCGCCGGCGGATGTCAAGCTGCAGCGGTCAAAGCCCGTCGATGCGATACACGCGCCGCGCACTATGGAAAAGCGCGACCGCTCGGCGTCGGAGAAATCGCGGACGATTGCTTTGAAGCCAACGAAGATCGCGTCGAAGGTCATCCGCACGCGACCGACGGAAGTCGCTGCCAAGCATCGCTCGAGCGCCAAAGCATTCGGTGTAAATCAGCGCGACCTTGCGCAAGCGTTCAGGCGCCGGACGCGGATCTTAAGCGGTCAGCGCTGAAATCTTGATGTGGACATTGGGCGGTGAGCCGAGCAGCTTCAGGCCCTCGATCGCGGCGGCGGTGCTCGGCGGCGCCTCGCTCCTCGGCGGAAAGGCAGTTATCTTGCACGATCGCTGGAGCGGTGCTGTTAATGACAATGACGGCGTTGATCACCGGCGTGAACGCCTCGGAGGGCTGGCGCAGCGCAATTCTTGGCTGCCTGATTTTGGCTATGCTGCCGTTGTCCGGCCGCGATCAATCCCGCTGAGAATGCGCGCGGCCTCGAAGGAGTAGAAAAGTTGCTTGTCCAGGATTTGGATACGCCGTGCGCGGTGGTCGATCTCGACGTGATGGAGAACAATCTCCGGCGCTGCCAGACCTATCTCGACCGTCATGGGCTGAGCCTTCGACCCCACATCAAGACACACAAGATTCCTGAATTCGCCCATCTGCAGCTCAAGCTCGGCGCGAAAGGCGTCAATTGCCAGAAGCTCGGCGAGGCGGAGGTGATGGTCGACGCCGGGATCGCCGACATCTTGCTGACCTATAACCTCATCGGTCAGACCAAGCTCGACCGCCTGGTGGCGCTCGCCCGTCGATCCGATATCAAAGTCGTGGCGGACTCGAACGACGTGATCGAAGGCCTGTCGTCCGCCATGTCGCGCGCCGGGCTTGAGCTGCCGGTGCTCGTCGAATGCGACACCGGCGCGCAGCGTTGCGGCGTCACATCGCCGGCCGACGCCGTCACGCTGGCGCAGGCGATCGATCGCGCGCCCGGACTCAAATTCAAAGGGCTTATGACCTACCCGCCAAAGAACTCGGTCGCCAAGACCAACGCTTGGCTGACCGAGGCCGTCGATCTGTGCAAGCGCTCCGGGCTTGCCGTCGAAACCGTCAGCAACGGCGGAACGCCCGACCTCTACAGCGCCCATGAAGTGACCGTCGCGACGGAGCATCGGCCTGGAACCTACATTTACAGCGACCGCAATCATGTCGAGACGCATGGTCTGGGCTCGTTGGCCGACTGTGCGCTCAGGGTTCAGGCGCGGGTCGTGTCGCACGCAGCGCCGGACCGGTGCGTGATCGACGCCGGATCGAAGAGCCTGTCGTCCGATCTGCTCGGGCTTAACGGTTTCGGCCGCATCCTCGAGCATCCCGACTGGGAGATCTACGGCTTGAGCGAAGAGCATGGCCATGTTCGTGCGCCGCCGGGCTCGGGAGAGCCCAAAATTGGCGAGCTCGTCACTGTCATCCCCAACCACGCCTGCGTGGTGACCAACCTCTACGACCGAATCTACGCCGCCCGGCAGGGACGAGTCGAAACCTTCTATGAAGTCGCGGCGAGAGGGAAAGTGCAGTGACCCTGATGGGCGTCGTGCTCGATCCCGGCTCGCTCGACGTCGCGCACCAGCCCGACGAATATGTCCCGAAGGACGATCTCGCTGCGCGCCACCTTCATCTATCGCGAGATCGCCGCGGCGATGATGGCGAGGCGTGAGGCTCGCCTGAGTCGAAATACATTGCTAAATATGTGGTTGCCGTCTAGTTCCCGAGCGCGTCCAACGGGCGCGATTTTGAGGACGGAGCTAAACGGGGTCGCTAAGTCGCATGATTCATACCTGAGGGCGCGCCGGCTAAAATAGCGGTTAGGCGCGCGCCACCGCGATTGCCGCGCGTGTCGCGCCAAGCGTGCCCGTGCTTCTTCAAGATCTCAAGATCGGATCAGCAAAATGGCTTCGATCTCGACCATGATGCCGTTGGGCAGCGAGCCCATCCCGACCGCTGAGCGAGCGTGGCGACCCGCTTCGCCAAGCGTTTCGACAAAGAGGTCAGAGCAACCGTTGATGACTTTGGGGTGATCGCCGAAGTCGGGCTCGGCGTTGACCATGCCCAGCAGTTTGACCACCGCCTCGATGCGCGTGAGTTCGCCAATCGCCGACTTCGCGACCGCCAACAATTGCAGGCCGGTGAGGCGAGCCGCCCGGTAGCCATCGTCGACCGTGGCGTCCTTGCCAAGTCGTCCGATCTCGAACGTTCCGTCGGGCTTCTTCGGTCCCTGGCCGGAGAGGAACAGAAGGTTGCCGGCCCAGCGATAGGGAACGTAATTGGCGAGCGGAGTTGGGACCGTCGGCAACGTCAGGCCCAGAGCGGCAAGCTTTTGCTCGGGCGTTGGGTTGCTCATGAGCGGATCATCCCAAAATGCGATTTGTCGGCTGGCGCTTCATCCATTCCACAATTGCCCGTTCAGAACAATTCCGCGCGCCTCCAACCGCCAGTCCCCGGTCATTCGCTCGCCGACCACGTCGACATAGTCGAACTTGCCATTCTTGAGTTCGAGGATCGAGGCTTCGCCCACGCTGCCGGGCCGCAGGCTGCCGAGATCGCTACGGCGCAAAGCCTTGGCTGGCGCCGCCGTCGCAGCGCGCAGGACGTCGTCGAGCTTCATGCCGAGGCAGAGGAACTTCGACATCGTGGTGAGAAGGTCAAAAGCGGGACCGTCGATGCACAAGGCGTGGACGTCGCTCGATATGCAATCCGGCGCGAACCCATTGGCCGCCATCGTCCGGGCAGTCTTGAACGCAAAAGATCCCATGCCGTGGCCGATGTCGAAGAGAATCCCTCGCTTGCGCGCCTCGATCACTGCGTCGCGCACACCGCCGTCGGCGGTCGCGGGGTTGTTCGGGAACGGGCGGAAGCAATGGGTTAGAATATCACCCGGCCGGAGCCGCGCCAGAACGTCCTCGAGCGTCGGCGGCGGATGATCAATGTGGACCATCATCGGCAGGCCGAGTTCTTCCGCCGTCTGCCGCGCGATGTCGAGCGGGATCACGCCAGAATATTGGGAAGCGTGCAGGCCCACTCGAACCTTGACGCCGACGATCGTGTCGCGATTGGCGTTGACGACCTCGACCGCTTCGGCCGGCGCCATCAGCCTTAGGTCGCCGCTCTCGCCGACCATGACGCGGCGAGCGAATCCATAAATGCCAGCGAAAGATACGTTCAGGAAAGCAAGGACCCGCACCGGAGCGGTCGGGCGGATGACGTGCTCGAGGAACCCCGGATAGTTGCCCGGTCCGGCGCTGCCCGCGTCGACCAGCGTCGTGCACCCGCCGCGCGCGAGACGGAGAGGATCGACCCCAAGCGACGTGCCGCCCCAATAGACATGAGTATGCAAGTCGATGAGGCCCGGCGTGACGATGAGGCCGCTAACGTCCTTGACCTTCGCGCTGGAAAGTCCTGAGCCGATTGCGGCGACACGGCCATCTTGGAAGCCAACGTCCGTGACGGAGTCGATACCCTGTGACGGATCGATAACCCGCCCCCCTCGGAGAACCAGATCAAGCTGCATCAAGTTCACCTCTTGGGAATTGGATCCAACCCGGCGACCCAAAAATTCTGCCGACTACCACAGCGTGTAACCGCCATCGATGACGTAGGCGGCTCCGGTGACGTAGGCGGCTGCTGGGCTCGCCAGATAAACCGCCAATGGCCCAATCTCTTCGGGCTCGCCGGTGCGACCCATCGGGATGTTCGCGACGATGGCTTGGATGACATCCGGCCTCGTCTT
>CAVUPE010000035.1:0-75933 GCA_963743265.1 uncultured Alphaproteobacteria bacterium
ATGGTGAAAATGAAGGCCTGACCGGCATTGAGAACTGCGAGCGACACATAGGTGCGCACGCTCATCCGCTCGTAGCGCGCCATCGCCTTGTCGTATCGCCCCGCCTCGTGGGCTTCGGCGCCAAAATATTTCACCGTCTCGAAGTTGAGCAGGCTGTCGATCGCCTTGGTGTTGGCGTCGGTGTCGCTCTCATTCATCGACCGCCGGATGCCGATGCGCCAGTTGGTGGCTACGGTCGTATAGATCAGATACGCGACCACCGTGGCGCTGATGACTGCGACGTATCGCCAGTCGAACGAGATCAGCATGGCCGCGATGACCAGCGCGAACTCGACGGCGGTCGGAACAGCAGTCAGCATCGAAGTGCGAATGAGGGTCTCGATCGCGTTGCGGCCGCGCTCGAGAACGCGCGTGAGCCCTCCGGTCTTGCGTTCCAGATGAAAGCGCAACGACAGGCGATGCAAATGCTCGAACACCTCGATCGCCAAACGGCGCACCGCATTCATGGCGACTGCCGCGAACAGGGCGTCGCGCCCCTGCTGGGTAAACGCCATGAGGATACGCAAGATCCCGTAAAGGGCGGTCAGCGCAACTGCTCCGATCAGAGCGCGGGGCAGGGGGACTGCATCGAGCGCGACCTTGCCGGCGACCGCGTCGGTCGCCCACTTGTAGGAATAGGGAATTGCGATCGTGAACAACTTCGAGAGAAGCATCAGCGCGACGGCGAGAAACACGCGCAGCTTCAGATCAGCGCGGTCCCCGGGCCAGATGTAAGGCCATAAGAGCCGGACGATTCCGGTCAGCGTGGCCTGCCGCGCCGCATTGTTGCGCGCAGTGGTGAATGTTGACGTCTTTTGATGCTGCATTGGAACCCAGGCGCCGCTGATCAACTGGATCGGCAGACCGCATATAATCGTTTTGAGCGCCGATGACATCCTCACGGCCGCCGTATTCTTGGGCTCGATCATTGTTCGCAAAGCAGCGGCGCAGGTGAAGAAGGCCGCCGGCCGCGGCGAATAATTTCCGTGACTGTCCCAGGCCTGAGTTATGCGAAACGGCAAGTTTTCGCGTCAATGTTCGGCGACTTTGAAAATGGTCCTCGATGATTCGGTCAAAGCGTTTGCGGCACGTTAGTCGCCGTCTGTCAAGTGAAGACAATTGTGTTTTTCTGTGAATTCAACGTCCGTCAGCCGGCTCAGTGTTAGTATTCAGCCGATTTCCGCCGGTACCCTAGTTGAAATCATCATATCTTGTCTTGTGCTATGTTTTCTTTTGCGCTATGCGGACGTTGGCCCAAGTCGCAACAGAGCGACTAGAAATGAGGATGCTCGTCGTAGTCGGACGAGCAGAGAGTGGCCTGAAGCTGATCGCCAACAGGGTGCTCTTTCCCAGGCGACTTACTGGAGTAACGTCAACAATGAGCGATTCCACCAACCACATTGAACTCGCCGCGGAGATCGTGTCGGCTTATGTGTCGAACAATTCCGTGCCGTCGAGCGAATTGCCATCGCTTCTCAGCGACGTTCACGCAGCACTCGTGCGTGTCGCGACTGGCGCACAACCCGTCGTAGTCGAGGCAGCCAAGCCCGCCGTCCCGCCGAAGAAGTCAATTACCAGCGATTACATCATCTGCTTGGAGGACGGTCGTAAATTCAAGTCATTGAAGCGGCATTTGCGGACCCAATACAACCTGTCCCCCGAAGAATATCGGGAGAAGTGGGGTCTGCCGTCCGATTACCCCATGGTCGCTCCGGCCTACGCAAAGGCGCGCTCGGCCTTGGCGAAGCAGATGGGCCTTGGCCAGCAGCGCCGGCGTCGCAAGTAAGACAAGCGGCTGTTCTGGTCCAAAGTGCCTGGTTTTCGCGAGGCCAAGCCGAGCGACGCAGTCCGGCACGGCGATGGAACGCGGCGCCTCTATTTCGTGCCAAACATGCGGTCGCCCGCGTCGCCCAGGCCAGGAATGATGTAGCCATGTTCGTTTAGCCGTTCATCGACGGCCGCGGTCCAGATATGCACGTCGGGATGCGCTTTGGTCAGCCGGTCGATCCCCTCCGGCGCGGCGAGAAGGCAAACGAAGCGGATGTCCTTCACCCCACGCCGCTTGAGGCGGTCTATGGCGGAGACCGCTGAATTTGCGGTCGCGAGCATCGGGTCCATCACAATGACCAACCGGTCGGCCACGTCCGCCGGGGCCTTGAAATAATACTCCACCGCCTCGAGCGTATGTGGGTCGCGATAGATCCCGATATGGGCCACTCGCGCGCTCGGGACGAGATCGAGCATGCCGTCAAGAAAGCCGACGCCGGCGCGCAAAATCGGCGCAAACACCAGCTTTTTGCCGGAAATCGTGGGCGCCATCGTCTTGACGAGCGGCGTCTCCACCTCGATGAGCTCCAGCGGCAGGTCGCGCGTCACCTCATAGGCGAGCAGCATGCCGATCTCGTTCATGAGCTGCCGGAACCCTTTGGTCGAAACGGTCTTGTCGCGCATCAACGTCAGCTTGTGCTGCACCAGCGGATGGCCGACGACGTGAACATTGGACATGGGCGAGGTCTTCCGGCGAGGAACACTTTTGAAGACCTTGACATTAAACGAAGTTGCGCTCGCCGAGGCCAGAGTGTGCGTCATCGTCCCCAGCTTTGTCGGCGCCCTGTAGCCGACGACCCGCCGCGACTTGTGTCTGCGGCCGCTATTGACGGGTGAACGGGCAGGATGTCTGCTGGCTCGCAAATGGTTTCCTCGACCGCCCGTCAGGCCGGCCGCAACTGGTCGCTGCCTAATATTCTGACTTATGCGCGCGTCGCCGCGGTTCCGCTCGTCGCCGGATTCCTGTTCTGGCCGCGAGGTGCCGTGGGCGCGATGGACGGCGCTCGCGATCTTTATCGCCGCCGGGATCAGTGATTTTTTCGACGGCTATCTGGCGCGCGCCTGGTCGCAACAGTCCTCGCTCGGAAGGATGCTGGACCCGATCGCCGACAAGCTTCTCGTCTCGGCTGTGATCCTGGTGCTCGCCGCCAATCAGACCATTTCCGGCCTGACGCTTTGGGCCGCGATCGTCATCCTTTGCCGGGAAATCCTGGTCTCGGGCTTACGCGAATATTTGGCTGAGCTCAGAGTTCCGCTGCCAGTTACGGCTCTCGCCAAGTGGAAGACCTCCGTCCAATTCATTGCGCTGGGCTTCCTGATCGCGGGCCCGGCCGGCGAAACCGTGCTGCCGGGCGCCGTCACGACCGGTATTGTGCTCCTATGGATCGCCGCCCTGGTGACGCTTTACACCGGCTGGGACTATATGAAGGCGAGCTACAACAACGTAGGCGACTGACACGAGAATGAAGGCGCTTTATTTCGCCTGGGTGCGCGAACGGGTTGGTATGGATGAGGAAGAGCTTCATCCGCCCCCGACAGTGGAGACAGTCGGCGACCTTATTGCCTGGCTTTCTGGGCGCGGCGAGGGCTATGCGCGCGCGTTCGACAAGCCTGGGGCCGTCCGCGCCGCGCTCGATCGGGTTCACGCTCGCAATGACGTTTCCATCGCGGGGGCGAAGGAAGTGGCGTTCTTTCCGCCGATGACTGGCGGCTGAAAGCGATGGCGACAGTCCGTGTCCAGAAAGACGATTTCGATCCTGGAGCGGAGGTCGAAGCGCTCGCCGCGCGGGCGAACCGATGTCGGCGCGGTGGTCAGCTTCGTCGGTTATTGCCGCGACGAGGGCGGATCCCTCGCCGCGCTCGAGCTTGAGCATTATCCCGGCATGGCCGAGGAGGAAATCGCACGCGCGGCGGGTGAAGCGGAGGAGCGCTGGCCGCTTCTGGGCGCGACCGTGATCCATCGCTATGGCCGCATCGAGCCGGGCAAGCAGATTGTTTTCGTAGCGGTCGCCGCCGAGCATCGCGGCCCGGCGTTCGCGGCGGCCGAGATGCTGATGGATTACCTCAAGACCCGCGCGCCGTTCTGGAAGCGCGCGATACGCAGCGACGGCGCTGTCGAGGGGTGGATCGAATCCAAGCGGGAGGACGATCGGTCGGCGGCCCGCTGGAGCGTCGCCGATTGACGGTTTTGCGTCAGGCCCGTGAGGTGACCGCGCGGTAGATGAGCAGCACGACCACCGCGCCGATGACTGCGATGATGATGCTGCCGATGTTCACCCCAGTAACGCCGCCGATGCCGAGAAAGCTCGCCAAAAATCCGCCGACGATCGCGCCGACGACGCCGAGCGCGATGTCCATCGTCATGCCCGAGCCCGTCTTGTTGACGATCTTGCTGGCGATGAAGCCGGCGATCAGGCCCAGAATGATCCAGCTGAGTATGCCCATGTCGTAGCCTCCCGTGCGCCGTCCGTCGCCGGGAGAATGTGCGGTATGGACGGGGAAAACGCAAGCCGGTAGTCTTGGTCGTGATATCTTCGAATTGCGGCCCTAGGCTGTAGTCGAAGCATAGGCTTCTTGCGATTTGGATTGAGGTGGAGGAGACAACGATGGCGGGCTTTGACGACGCGATGAAAAATGCCGTTCCAGGCGGCAATCTGGCAACGCCGATTGCGGTCGCCGTGGGGGCGCTGATCCTTGGCAAGATGTTTGGCGGCGGCTCCTCGCCGGCGTCCACCCCGTCCATCCCGATCCCGCCGCCCGGGCAACCCGTGCCTACGAATGCGCCGGCCGGCAGCATTCTTGGCGGCCTCACCGACCTCATTGGCAAGCTCAGTGCGGGCGGGGTGGCGCCGCAGGTCAATTCCTGGGTCGGACATGGGCCGAATGAGCCGGTGCCGCCCGGACAGCTCGGTTCGGCGCTCGGCCAGAATGTGCTTGCCGAACTTTCGCAGCGCACCGGCATGAGCCAGCAAGAATTGCTGAGCCAGCTCTCGACTGTGTTGCCGCAGATCATCAATCATATGACGCCAAACGGCCGCATGCCGACGCTGGCTGATCTCGAGAGGTAGGCCGCCGGGCCGCCAAGGGCTGAGCACAAGCGCTCAGCCCCAATTTCCGCCGGGTGGCGGCAAAGCGTGCAAGCGGGCGGTCGATGTCTTGATATCGACCGCCTGTCGGAGCACGGACCCGGCTAGACTCAGCCGGGAGCCGCTCCCAGCGTCGCCGTATAGCGGGCACAGAGCGACCCCGCCGGCCGATGGGATAGCAGCCCACAGTTTTGCCCAAGGCGGCTGACGAAGTGGGCCGCCCTGTCCTCGTTGATGTCGTGCAAGAGCCACCCGGAAATCAGTCCGTCGAACCCGTTGAAGGGCCAGCCGCCAGCGGGCGGCCGCTGCTCATTTACGACGGCGATTGCGGGTTCTGCGGATATTGGGCGCGTTATTGGCAGAAGCTGACGGGCGAGAGCGTCGACTACCGGCCCTATCAGCAAGTCCTGGCGCAATATCGGGCGATTTCTGAAGCGGATTTCCAGCGCGCGGTGCAATTCATTGCGCCCGACGGCCGGCGCGCCAGCGGCGCCGAGGCCAGTTTCCTGACGCTTGCCCATGCGCGCGGCAAAGGATTCTGGCTCGCGCTCTACCGGTACCTGCCCGGGTTCGCGCCTGTCTCAGAACTTGCTTACGCCTTTATCGCCAAGCGCCGCCCGGCCTTCTTCCGCGTAAGCCTCGTGCTCTGGGGGAGGAACCACGAGCCTCCGCGCTACCAGCTTGTCTCGTTCCTGTTCTTGCGCCTGTTCGGGCTCATCACCCTTTGCGCCTTCGTATCCTTCGCCGTGCAGGCGAAGGGCTGATCGGCAGCCATGGAATCCTGCCGCTGAATGAACTCGTCGACGCGCTCGCGGCCCATCTCGGGCCGGAGCGTTTTGTCCTCATGCCGATGGTGTTCTGGCTGAACGACAGCGATCTCGCGATCCAGGCGGTGTGCTGGGCCGGGGCGGGCTTGTCGCTCATGCTGGCGCTCAATCTGCTCCCGCGTCTCAGCCTCGTTCTCATCTACGTGCTTTATCTCTCTCTGCTCTATGCCGGGCAGACCTTCATGAACTTCCAGTGGGACACGTTCCTGCTGGAGACTGCGGTCGTCGCGCTCGTGATGAGCTTCGCGCCCACGACCGGCGTTTGGCTCGCGCGCTGGCTGTTGTTCCGCTTCATGTTCATGTCGGGCGTCGTCAAGCTCATCAGCGGCGATCCCAACTGGTGGAACCTCTCGGCGCTCAGCTACCACTTTCTGACCCAGCCGCTTCCGACTCCCCTCGCGTGGTACGCGGCACAGCTGCCGGCCGGCGTGTTGAAAGCCGCGACGGGAGCCATGTTTTTCGTCGAGCTCGTTCTGCCGTTCCTGATCTTCTCACCGCGGCGCTTACGGTTTGTCGCGGCGTTCGGCATCCTCACGCTGCAAAGCTGCATTCTCGCGACCGGCAACTACAATTGGTTCAATCTTCAGACCATGTTGCTGTGCCTGACGCTGTTCGACGACGCAGCGCTGCGACGGATATTGCCGGCTCGCCTTCTTGACCTCGTGGAGGCGCGCGCAGAACGTCAGGCGCCGCGACGCGCGGTGACAATCGTCGTCAACTCGGTCGCGGTGCTGATGGTGTTCCTAAGCCTGGTGCAGATGGACGAACGCTTCGGCGGCAGCCCGCCCGGACCGGCGCTGGTGATCGACGGCCTGTTCGAGCCGTTCCACATCGTGAGCCCCTACGGCTTGTTCTCAGTCATGACCACGACCCGCAACGAGATCATCGTCGAGGGGTCCGATGACGGCGAGCAATGGCGCGAGTACGAATTTCGCTACAAGCCTGGCGACGTCGAGCGCCGTCCGCCATGGAACATCCCCCACCAGCCCCGGCTCGACTGGCAGATGTGGTTTGCCGCGCTCGACGATGCGCAACGCGTGCCGTGGTTTTCCCGCTTTCTCGAGCGGCTGTTGGAAAACGAACCTTCGGTGATCGCGCTGCTCAAGAGAAATCCTTTTCCGGATAAGCCGCCGACCTACGTGCGCGCTGAGCTTTACGACTATACCTATGCCGGAAATGACGACCATGCCGGGCCGATGGTGGAATCGCCGATTGGCGGGACTTTACTTTCCCAAGGCGCGCCTGAAGACGAACGGCGAGTGAAGGGCGCCGCGCGACTTTACTCGACGGCTGGTCCCGGCTGCGCGGGCAGCTCGTCGAGACTTTGGCGAAAGACTAAGCAAAAACGACGCCGGCGGTCCAGGCGGCGTTCTCGACTTGCCGGATCGACGGCAAAACATCGACCTGCGGGCAAATGCGCGCTTGCGCAGCCGACCTCGCCAGCATAGCGAGGAACCTGGACTCTTGCCTTTCGAAAGCGTGCGATCATGAAGCTCATCCTGGCGGTCATCAAGCCGTTCAAACTTGACGAGGTGCGAACGACGCTCGATCGGCTGGGCGTCAAGGGAATGACGGTCAGCGAGGCCAACGGCTACGGCCGGCAGAAGGGTCACACCGAAATCTATCGCGGCTCGGAATACAACGTCGCCTTCATGCCGAAAGTGCGGCTTGAGATTGCGGTCAGTGATCACGAGGTTGAACCGACGATCGAGGCGATCCAGGCTGCCGCGCGCACTGGCCAGATCGGTGACGGCAAGATTTTCGTCCTGCCGATGGAGCGGGCGGTGCGCATTCGCACCGCGGAGACCGGCGACGAGGCGTTGTAGGAAGCCCTGACGAGGTTCGGACCTCCTCTAGTTTCGAATGAACGCCTTGTGCGGAGAGCGGACACGGGCGCAGCGTGAGCCGTGAGTGAGACTAGTCGACTGCAGACAGCCCATAATGAGGGTCGATGAAGAACCCCTGTAAGGCCGCGAGGGTCTCTGGGATCAACTGACATCCCCGCTGGCTCACCCGGCAGAACGAGGTACTAATACCCATTTGCCCGTCTCGATTTCCCCTCTACCCTCAGCAACGACCTCGCATTCTCCTGCGGGTGAGGGGCAGCCATGGGCGGTTTTCGGCGCGGCGCATCGATCACCACCGTATGTATTGTTGGCGACCGCCTAGTTGGGCCGGTCTGATGGGTTGAAGCACCGGTTGCGCGCCATCCAGACCTCATGGATCGCCGCCTTCATCCTCGTTATGGCGGGGGGAGCTTGGTACGGCCTTGGAGGCAATGCGGTAGCGGCTCAGCCGCTCCCAGGAACACCGCGCTTTTCGATTGTGGTGGCGCCTTTCGCCAATCTCCCGGGCGATCCGACGCAGGAGTCCATCGCGGACACGATCAGCAGCAAATTGACTTCGGCTCTTGCGCGACTTCGCGGCGGCCTCGTGATCACGAATAGTACGGCCGCTGCTTACAAAGATAAACCACTCGACGCGAAGGCCATCGGCGAGGAACGGCTCGTCCGCTATGTGTTGAAGGGCTCGGTGCAAACGACCGGCGATAACATGAAAATCAGCGCTGAACTCATCGATATCGAGAGCGGCGCCCGTCTTTGGGACGATCAGTTTGAGGTTCCTCGCGCCGGTTCGGTCCCAATGCAAGATAAGATCGCAGCGCGCCTGACGCGGGGGATATACCTTCAACTTCCCGAGATCGAGATTGCGCAGATCGAACGCACGCTTGCATCAAGTCCCAATGCCGAGGACCTGGCTATCCAATGCCAAGCGGGCATATTGAGAAACGAAATTGTCTTCAGGGAAACCAATACCGCGTGCGAACGGGCGCTCGCCGTCGATCCTAAGAACGTCCTCGCCCTTACGTGGTCGGCCTTCCGGTTGATGCCGTCACTAGGCCGAGGTCATGACTCGGCGGACAATCTCAAGGAGGTCGACGTACTGTTGTCGAAAGCGCTTGCGCTCGATCCAGACTACGCTCCTGCTCACCTAGCCAAAGCTTTCGCACTCCAGTCTCAGTTTCGCCTCGACGAAGCGATCAGCGAGGATCGCCGCGCGATCGAGTTGGATCCGAGTCTCGCTGATGCCTATTGGCACATGGGTTTTCTATTGAGACGCATTTGCAACTATCAGATGAGCCTTGAATCGATTGACCAGGCAATTTGGCTCAGTCCACGCGATTCCTTTCGATCGGTTTGGTATGCAGATAAGGCGGGCAGCCACATTGCGTTGAAACAGTATGATCAAGCCATCGAGTTCGGCTCGTCGTGCGATCGCGATCAATCCCAACAAGGGGAGCCAGCATTTCTACCTCGTTGTGGCGCTTGCCCTGAGCGGTGAGGAACCGCAGGCGCACGAAGCGCTCCAAGCCTACCTTGCCACCGCCGGTGCAAACAGAACACTGGCGAATTGGAGATTGACGCGGGCGCGGAATGTGAATGAACAGACCAATCCCTGCTACGTCGAGTATTGGAACGCCCTGTTTGACGGTCTACGCAAGGCGGGGGTGCCGGAGGAGTGATAACAGGCTTAGACTTCCGCCCGGGTCGACACCGGTTGAGGTGGAATCGAGGAAGGAACTTCCGCTTTGGGGTCGAGCCCGGAAATCCAGGCTTGGACCCGACCGAGGCTTGCCGCTGCCTGGCTAGCCTAGCCTCCCGTTCGCTGGCATAACGGAACAATGATTCGCAGCGTGATCGCGGCCGCCGCGACCGCCGACCGGGCCCCTCCCGCCGACCCGGGATTTGGGGTCTATGTTCATTGGCCCTTCTGCCTGTCGAAATGTCCGTATTGCGACTTCAATAGCCACGTGCGCGGCGCGGCGATCGACGAGGCGCGCTACCTCGCGGCGTTTAAAGCCGAAATCGCCCATCGTGCGGGACTTGCGCCGGGCCGGACGGTGCGATCGGTGTTCTTTGGCGGCGGCACGCCCTCGCTCATGCGCCCCGAGACCGTGCAAGGCGTCATCGACGCCATCGCCTCCGCGTGGCGCGTCGATAAAGACGCCGAGATCACGCTCGAAGCCAACCCGACCAGCGTCGAAGCCGAGCGATTTCGCGGCTACCGGTCGGCCGGGGTGAACCGGCTGTCGATCGGCGTTCAGGCGCTGAACGACTTTGATCTTAAGGCCCTCGGCCGCAAGCACACCGTCGTCGAGGCGCTGGCCGCCGTGAGGCTTGCCGCGTCGCTGTTCCCGCGCTTCACGTTCGACCTCATTTATGGCCGGCCCGGACAGAGCGACGCCGGTTGGCGGCGCGAGCTCACCGAGGCGCTCAACTATGTCGGCGACCACATTTCGCTCTATCAACTGACCATCGAGCCCGACACGATGTTCGAGCGGCTTCGCGACGCGGGCAAGCTCGAGCTGCCGGATGAGGAGCTGAGCCTCGCGCTGTTCCAGGCCACGCGAGAATTGACCTATGCCCGCGGCTTGCCCGCCTATGAGGTCTCGAACCACGCGCGCCCCGGTGGAGAGAGCCGCCACAACCTCATCTATTGGCGCTACGGCGAATATGCCGGCGTCGGCCCCGGCGCGCACGGCCGCCTCATTACTGCGAAGGGTCGATTGGCGCAGGAGACTGAGCGGCATCCGGAAATGTGGCTGACCCTGGTCGAGAGCGAGGGAAACGGCCTGGTCGAGAGCGTGCCGCTCAGCCGCGAGGAGCAGGGCGACGAGTTCCTCCTCATGGGCCTGAGGCTCAGCGAAGGCGTCGACCCGCGGGCGTTTGAAAAGGTGAGCGGCCGCCTGATCGATCCCGAGCGGATTCGGAGCCTGATCGAGGATGGTTTTCTCGAGCGCGACGAGCGCGGCCGCATTCGCGTGACCGCGATGGGCGCGCCGCTGCTCGACACCGTGGTCGCCGACGTGGCGGCTTGAGGGCCGTAGAACGGACGATGATCTGGGTAGCAGAAATCAGACATAATGGTTGACATTTACAGAAATATCGGATAAGCTCCCTGCAAGTCTTGGACTGCAGGCGCCATGGCTTGGCGGGATGAGAAGCGATTCACAATCCGTTCGTCCGGCGATTTTGGGTCGGAAAGGGCGTTTCGAGAAAACGGCGAAACGAAAACGAGCTTAAACCCTTGAAAACAAACAAAAGGACGAAATGACTGATTCGGTGCTCATAAGGATTTCAATGACTTACGACCCGCGTTGCGAAGCGTTTTGTTTCGCTTGGCGAAATATTCCTTTCGCTTTCGTCGGTTTTGGGCCGCTTCGGCGCAGGAAACGAAACGACTGAAATAAGGCGCGCGACGCTTGCCCGTCTTCGCCCGGGGAAGAGGGAATCCGCGCAAAGTTGCGCGAAAGAGCAGTTAAGAGATTGAAATTATTGGCGCGCGTAAACTTGTGCGGGGACGCGCCGGCTCCAGCGGATCACTTCGCTAATCCGACCCGATCTGTTCGCCGCCGCCTTGGGCGGATGGCCCCAGATAGCTCAGCGGATCTGCTTTGCATTTCTCGAATTCAGCGTCGCGCTGGTGAGCCTTCAGGTCGTGAGACCCAAGCGCATGATGGCAGACCGCACGCACCTGTCTTGCTTCACAATATCCGCCGCATCCCGCAGTGGATTGCGCTACGCTCGAGAGCACAAACGCCAAGGCGATGGAAGCAACGGCAACACGATGAGGCAAATGTCTCTTGGAGACTG
This sequence comes from uncultured Alphaproteobacteria bacterium, assembly GCA_963743265.1. Taxonomy (GTDB): domain Bacteria; phylum Pseudomonadota; class Alphaproteobacteria; order Rhizobiales; family Beijerinckiaceae; genus Roseiarcus. Next base: position 11,434 of record CAVUPE010000035.1, read on the forward strand.
GTTTCGTCATCACGGCTTTCTCGTCAATTCAGGTCAATATCAATTGCACGGGCGGCGAACCTTGAGGGGAAATTCTGGCGCTTTTTAGGAGAGGGAGCCCGTCGCGTCTTTGGGTCGGCGAGGTCGCCGGCGCTTCGCCTACTCGGCCGCGTGGCGGCGCGGCAGCGCCCCTTTGTCGAGCGCCTGGCCTAAATCCTCGATCAGATCCTCCACGTCCTCGAGGCCGACCGACAATCTGAGGAGGCCCGGCGCAATGCCCAGCGCCGCGCGCTGTTCGGGCTTGAGCCGCTGGTGGGTCGTCGTCTCCGGATGGGTGATGAGGCTCTTCGCATCGCCGAGATTGTTGGAGATGCCAATGATGGTCAGCGCGTTGGCGACGCGGAACGCCGCCGCCTTGCCGCCGGCGACCTCGAACGCCACGATCGTGCCGCCGCCTTCCATTTGCCGCTGGGCAAGCGCCGCTTGTGGATGATCGGCGCGGCCCGGATAGAGCGTGCGTACGACCGCCGGATGCTCGCTCAGGACGTCCGCGATCGTGCCCGCGCTGCGCGTTTGCGCCGCGACGCGCACCGGCAGCGTCTCCAGCGACTTGAGCAGCGTCCAGGCGTTGAACGGCGAGAGACACGGACCGGTCTGACGGAGGAAATTGTGGATGTGGTCGGCGATGAACTTCTCACTCGCCAGGATGACGCCGCCGAGCACGCGCCCCTGGCCGTCAATGTGTTTGGTGGCCGAGTAGACGACGCAGTCGGCGCCGAGTTTCATTGGATGCTGCAGCAAAGGCGTGGCGAATACGTTGTCGACCACCAGGGTCGCGCCAGCCCCATGCATGATTTCGGCGACGCCGGCGATGTCGACGAGCTCGAGCGTCGGGTTGGTCGGCGATTCGAGGAAAGCCGTCTTGGTGTTCGGACGCAGAGCGGCGCGCCAGGCGTTAAGATCCGCGCCATCGACGAGGGTCGAGGCGACCCCGAAACGCGGCAACAACTCCTCGACCACATAGAGACACGAGCCGAAGAGCGCCCGCGCGGCGACAACGTGGTCGCCTGCTCTGACCTGGCCCATGAGCGAGGCGGTGACGGCCGCCATTCCGCTTGCCGTCGCCCGCGCCGCCTCGGCGCCTTCGAGCAGCGCCATCCGCTGCTCGAACATCGAGACCGTCGGGTTGGCGAAGCGTGAATAGATGAACCCCGGATCGTCGCCCTTGAAACGCGCCTCGGCCAGCTCGCTCGTGTCGTAGAGATAGCCCTGGGTGAGAAAAAGGGCCTCCGACGTCTCATCGAATCTCGAACGCAGCGATCCGCCATGGATCAATTGCGTCGCGGGCCTCAGCGTCTTGGGATCGCGGGATTTACGCGGGCTCGTCATCTTCAAGTCCTCTGCGCCGACGGCGCCTGACGGGGCTCGAGACGAGGCGACGGTTTTGAATGCGCCCCGATCTTTTAGCCCGTTGTTTAACGTGGCGGCAAGCCGATCGGCTCAAATGACCACGAGAAAGCTTGCCATACCGCCAGCCAAGCTATGACGTCAAGGCCAACTGTTCCCTTAGAAGCCTTGGCTTAAAGGTTAGGGAGCGCTAACAACGCCAAACCGCCCTTTGAGGCCTAAGCTGTTGACGCCCCGAACGCCGCTTCCCCACATCCTCGACAGTCATGAACCGGGCGTGGCGGACGCCCTGTTCTCGGCCCCGTTTGGTCTGTTCGGACGGCAGAAGATCCGCGCCATGATCGGCCGAAAACTGATCCGTGCGGACGTTCCGTTGGAACCGTCCCAGCTTCAGCCCGCGAGCCTCGACCTCAGGCTCAGCAAGGAAGCCTATCGCGTTCGCTCGAGCTTTCTGCCCGGGCGCGAGCACACCGTTCGGGACCGGCTCAAAAGCCTGAACGCTGAGCCCGTCTCGCTGGCGGGCAAGGGCGCCGTGCTGGAGAAAGGGATCGTCTATATCGCCCGTCTGATGGAGCGACTGGAGCTGCGCCCTAATCTTTCGGGGGCTGCGAACCCGAAGAGCTCGACTGGCCGGATCGACATTTTCACCCGCCTCATCGTCGATGGGGGAGAGGCGTTTGACGACGTGCCGCTCGATTACCAGGGCGAGCTTTGGCTGGAGATCTCGCCCCGTAGCTTCAGCGTCCGTGTCAAAGCGGGATCGAAGCTGAGCCAGGTCCGGTTTCGCAGCCGTCATCCCCAGCAACGCGACCGACACACTTTCACTCTGGAGGACGCCGAGATTCGCAAGCGCCACCTTGCCTGCTCGCTGGTCGACAGTCCGCTCGACTTGCGCGAGGGCGTGGTGCTGCGGGTCGATCTTGGGGGTCTCGGTGAGTTTGTCGTCGGCTACCAGGCGATCAAGAACAGCGACGTCATCGACGTTAACCGCCTGCGCGGCTACGCCGTCGAAGATTTCTGGGAGCCGATTCGCGCCCGCGAGGACCGGCGCCTGATCCTCGATCCCGACCAGTTCTACATTCTGGCCTCACGGGAGAGAGTGCAAATCCCCAATGATCTTGCGGCGGAAATGGCTCCGATCGATCCGGCGATCGGCGAGTTTCGCGTTCACTACGCCGGCTTCTTCGATCCAGGTTTCGGACAGGGCAAGGACGGGCGCCCGTCCGCTCGGGCAGTCCTGGAAGTGCGCAGCCGCGATGTGCCGTTCCTGCTGGAAGATGGCCAGCCGGTCGGCAGATTGGTCTACGAAAAACTCGCCGGCCCCGCGGACGCGCTCTACGGCGCCGACGCGACCTCCAGCTATCAGCACCAGGGCCTCAAGCTGTCGAAGCATTTCCGCAGCTAGCGGACCCCTGCCAACCCAAGCCGTTGTGACCGTTTTATCTCAGAACGTCACATTTCGCTTGGCGAGAGCCCATTTTTTCCTATATGAGGTCGCGGTGGCGCGGCGCTGGGAGGCTCCGCGCCGCGAATTTTTCTGGCTGGGCGTCATCGCCAGGTCGAATTTCAAACCCATGTCGAAGCAATGGCCAATCCGTTCGAGTTCGTTCAGCAGGTGCGCGCCGAGGCCGCCAAGGTCATCTGGCCGACGCGGCGCGAGACCTTGATCACCACCGGGCTCGTGCTGATGTTGGTTGTATTCACGAGCCTATTCTTCCTCATCGTCGATGAGGTGCTGCGCACAATTGTTTCTCTTGCTCTTGGTTTCGGGCGTGGCGGTTAATATCGGCCATGATTTGGATCGCCTAAACATGACTATGCGCTGGTACATCGTTCACGCTTATTCCAACTTCGAAAAGAAGGTGCTGGAATCCATTCGCGAGCAGGCGAGCCAGCGCGGCCTCGCCGACAAGTTCGAGGAGATCCTCGTGCCGACCGAGCAGGTCGTCGAGATGCGCCGCGGGCGCAAGATCAACTCGGAGCGGAAGTTCTTCCCTGGCTATGTCCTCGTCAAATGCGACCTGACCGACGAGGTCTATCACTTGATAAAGAACACGCCCAAGGTGACCGGCTTCCTGGGCGCGGACAAGAAACCGATGCCGATTCCCGATATCGAAGCCGATCGGATCAAGGGACAGGTGGCCGACGGCGTCGAGCGGCCGAAAGCGGCGATCCGGTTCGAGATCGGCGAAAACGTCCGGGTGGCGGACGGGCCTTTCGCATCCTTCAACGGAGTGGTCGAGGAAGTCGACGAATCCCGATCGCGGGTCAAGGTCGCCGTGTCGATCTTCGGCCGCGCGACGCCTGTCGATCTCGAATTCGGCCAGGTCGAGAAGGTTTAAGCGAGAGGGGACGTCGGTCTGCACGGGGATTGCCATCGCCGCATCCGACCGATATAGAATGTCATCGCAAATAAGCGGCGCCAAGAAAAGACCATTTGGTTTTCTCGTGAGCGTCGCTTTTTCCATTTGAGAGCCAAGATTCGATGCAGTATACCAATGTGCCGAAGCCAATTCGGGCCTCTGTACGGGCGATTAAATATGCTCGTAAGTCCGGCTTGAGATTGTTCGGCGCGCACTATCCCAGGCATTGCACGATTTGCGGTCATTCCGGGCGCTTTTTTTCTTACGGATTTCCCCTCGCGGCGGACACAATCTGTCCCGGATGTCTTTCCGTCGAGCGCCATCGAGCGCTTGCCATCTGCGCCAACCAGGAACCTTTGTTCGAGGGCAAGGACCTTCTCCATTTTGCTCCGGAGCCGAGTTTGACGGCCTTCATCCGCAGTAAAGGAGTGAAGAGCTATAAGACCTGTGATCTGTTCAAAACGGATGTCGACCTTCGCATCGACGTCTGTGCGATCGACCTCCCTGATGAGTCATTCGATGTCGTCCTATGCCTTCACGTTTTGGAGCACGTTGCCGACGACCGAAAGGCGATGTCGGAGCTGAGGCGGATTTTGCGCCCATCCGGCATGGCGATCATCATGGTGCCGATGGAGGAAGGACTCGACGAGACCTACGAGAACCCGTCGATCGTGTCCGCAGCGGACCGATTGATTCATTTCGGGCAGGAGGATCACGTTCGCTATTACGGCCGCGACCTTCGCGATCGACTGCGCGGGGCGGGGTTCTCGATCCGCGAGTGGGTGTCGAAAGAGCCTTACGTCCTCAAGCACGGCCTGCGGCGCGGAGAACGGGTTTTCCTGTGCACGCGAGTCGAGTGAAAGGCATTGGCCGGAGTCGCTCCGGGAAACGGAGGTCCCGTCCCGGGGCGCCCTACAATTGCGGAGACGAGGCCAATGACGGTGAGGGACAGGGTATTTAGCGCATTTAAAGAGAGCTTCGACCTTGACGATGAAACCGATACGTCAAAGCTTATCTATCAAGAATATCCGGCTTGGACGTCGATCGGCCACATGATCCTTGTCGCCGCGCTTGAATCGGAATTCGATACAATGCTGGAGACGGACGACATTCTCGAAATGAGCAATTTCGGAAAAACTGTATCGATTATGAGTAAATATGCCAATGAGGCTTGAAAGCAAGCCATGACGGTCGGCGAGACCGAACAAGCCGCGCCGCTCGAGGCGGCGCGCCGGCCGCTTGGCGTCGGTCTCGTGTCGGTGATCATGCCGCACCTCAACGACTACGACAATCTGGACGCCTGTTTGAGATTGCTGCAAGCGCAGAGCTTCCCTGGCGATCGGACGGAAATCATCGTCGCCGACAACGGCAGTTCGCTTGGATTTGACGCCGTGCGCCGCGTAGTCGGATCGCGCGGCCGGGTGATCGAGGTCGCGGAGCGCGGCGCAGGGCCCGCCCGCAATGCGGCGGTGCGGGCTTCGCGGGGCGAGGCGCTTGCGTTCATCGACAGCGACTGTCTACCGGATAGGCGCTGGCTTGAGGAAGGTCTCGCTGAACTGAGTCAGGCGGATTTCGCCGGGGGCCGGGTCGACGTGCTGGTTGAGGATCCGCAGCGGATGACGGGGGCCGAAGCGTTCGAGAGCGTGTTCGCCTTTCGAAACGAGCGCTACGTCAAGGACCTCAACTTCACCGTTACCGCCTCGATGTTCGTCTGGCGCTCGGTGTTCGACGCGGTCGGCGGCTTCCAAAACGGCGTCCCGGAGGATAAGGATTGGTGTGAGAGGGCGGTGCGGCAGGGCTATCGCATTCGCTTTGCGCCGAAGTCGATCGTTGGCCATCCTGCCCGCCGGACAATGCCGGAATTGAAGCGCAAATGGCGGCGCTTGACGCTTGAACGATGCGAAGGCGCTCGCCGCGACGGCAAGGGACGGGCCCGCATCTTGTTGCGGGAAGTAGCGGCCCTGGTCGCGGCCGCGCCACACGCCTTCGTACCGCTTGCCTCAAAACGCCTAAACGGGTTTCGAAGCCGCCTCATGGCGATCGGCGTGCTAGTGCAGATTCGGGCTTATCGCTTTTTGGTCGCGTCTCAAGTCGTCTTGCGATGGGGTGAAAAGTGAACTGCGCCGGCTCCTCTTCAATGTGGGTTAACAGTGCAAGGGGCCTTTGATTGACACTGCCTCATGCGTCCGATACCTCTCGATCTTTACTTTGCGCCTGCAATTCCGGCCAAGGCCGTGAGGGGCGGCGCGTGCGTCCGGCGCTTCGGACGGCCACGAGGGTCGTTCGGAATCCGGCGCGGCCAGTTCAGCAGAAAACACGAAGGGGGGCTTTGCAAGGGGCGGCGGTTTAGCCGCGCTCCGAGCCCCGCCGGCGACGTGAGAGCTGTCCAGGGTTGCGAATAGCGTCTCGTCGGCCCAGCGGGATTGACCAACGGTAAGGGTGTCGAGTGTCGGAAGTCGCCAGCGCAATCAGGACTGTCCCCCACGTCGTCATTGCGATCGTCGCGACAGACGAAGCCAAGAACATCGTGGGCTGTCTGGGCTCGCTCGACGGCTCGATCTACCGAGAGTTCAGCGTCGTAATTTGTGAGAATGGCGGCCATGACGCATTCGACCGCGACGTCCGGGAAATGGCCAAAGTCCCCGGGATGGTCGAGGCTGACGCCGAGGCGGAGGAGCGGTTGGGCGGCGCTGAAGGCCGGCGTTTCTATCTTGGCGCGGACAGACGCGTGGTGACGGTTCTCAGGTCCCGCGAGAACCGGGGATATAGCGGCGGCGTCAATTTCTGCATCGCCGCCGCCGGGACCAACTGGGATTTCATCTGGGTGCTCAATCCCGATACGTTTCCCGAAGCGGATGCGCTCGGCGCCCTGGTGCGCCGGCAAGCGGAAGGCGGGTACGGAATCGTCGGAAGCAAGATCGTCTTTGTGGCTGATGGCCGCGTTCAACTGTGGGGCGGGATGAGATACTGGCCCTTGTTCGGCCGAAGCCCGTCGCTGGGGAATGGACAACCCGCCGACCTGACTCCTGACGCAAGGGAAGTGGAGGCGGAGCTCGAAATCGTCGCTGGCACGTCCATGTTCGTGTCGAAGGACTACATCAAGACGATCGGCGTGATGGATGAGGACTTTTTCGTCTATTACGAGGACGCCGAATGGTCCCTGCGCCGCGGACCCTTCCGGCTGGGATATGCGCACGAACTCGGTCGTTCATCATGTGGCCGGCTCGACCTCCGGCTCCGGGGGACCGCGTCCCAAGCGGTCGCGCTTCAGCATCTACCTCTCCGAGAGGAATCGGGTCATCATCGCCAAAAAGCGATTTCCCGCGGCTTGGCCCCTGTTCGCGGCCGTTGCGCTATTGCAGACCTTGGAATTTCTGGTCCGCTTTCACTCCTGGCGGTCCTTCAAGATTGGCGTCGAGGGGTGGTGGGCCGGCGTGAGCGGGGAAACGGGAATGCCCGGATTCATGCGGGCCACCCGGGGACCGGCCACAAAGGTCTTTTTGCGACGCGCCGATTAAGAAGAGGCGCGTCCTCGCCGCCAGAGAACTGTCGGAGCCCCGGAAAGGTCGATCTTTTCTGGCTTGAGCACGAAAAAGAAGGATCTTTCTGGCAAAAACCGTGCTTTCCGCCTGAACATACATCCATGCGAGAAGCCGCGCTGAAACGAGAAAAGGGTCAACGATGAAGGTGTTCATTACGGGGGTCGCGGGATTTCTCGGCAGCCATTTGGCTGACGCGATGATTGCCGATGGGCATCAAGTTGTGGGGGTCGATAACCTCATCGGCGGAGAACTCGACAATGTCCCGTCGAAAGTTGATTTTCATCAGTTCGACTGCAACGACTTCAATCACATCCAAAAGGTGTCGGAAGGCTGCGACATCTATTATCATTGCGCCGCGACGGCCTACGAAGGCCTGTCGGTTTTCTCACCCCACTTCGTAACGCAGAACATAGTCGGAGCTTCCGTTGCGATTTTCTCCGCTGCGGTCGCTAATCGCGCGAAGCGAGTCGTCTTCTGCTCTTCGATGGCGCGCTATGGCGCGCTTAAGCCGCCGTTCACCGAAGACCAGAAGCCGAAGCCCCAGGATCCCTACGGCATCGGTAAGCTCGCCGCTGAGGACATTCTGCGCAATTTATGCACCGTCCATGGCGTCGAATATGTGATCGCGGTGCCCCACAACATTATCGGCCCCCGGCAGAAATGGGACGATCCCTTCCGCAACGTAGCGTCGATCATGATCAATCTGATGCTGCAGGGACGCCAGCCCATTATCTATGGGAACGGTAAGCAGAAGCGATGCTTTTCGTTCATCGACGACTGTCTCTACTGCCTGAAGGAGATGGCGTTCCGCGACAACGTCGTCGGCGAGATCATCAATATCGGCCCGGACGAGGAGACGATCACGATCATCGAGCTCGCCGAGCGGATCGCCAACCAGCTTCAGTTCAATCTCGACCCCATCTTCATGAAGGGGCGGCCGCAGGAAGTCGAGCACGCCTCGTGCTCGTCCGACAAGGCGAGGAAGCTGCTGCAGTACAAGACGTCGGTCGATCTCGACACTGGTTTGGCGCACATGGTCGAGGCGATCAGGAAGCGCGGCACTCGCGACTTCAAGTATCATATCGATCTCGAGATCATAAACGAGAAGACGCCGAAGACCTGGAAGGACCGGCTGTTCTGAAGACGGATCGGCAGAGCCCGCAGTCTTGACGCGCTCAGTAGCGCCAGCGCTGCGCCGTGCTGACGAGAAAGTCGCGAAAGGCATGAACCCGCGCGACGTTCTTAAGCTCCTCGGTGTAGACCAGGAAGCAGTCCATCTCCGGCATGTCTGCTTGCGGCAGCAGGCGCACGAGTCCCGATTCCGGCTGCACGCAATAGTCGGGCAACACGGCGATCCCGACGCTGTGCTCGACCGCATGCGTCATCGCCGCCAAATTGTTCACCGTGATCTGCGGCGCGCGCGGAGCCTTGGGATCGCGCCCCAGGCTTAGAAGCGAATTGAGATCGTAGAGCAGATGGGTCGCCGTCGGCGCACCAAAAGCGACGAGATGGTGCTGGTCGAGATCTTCGACCTTGCGCGGCTGCGGGTGCTTTCTCAGGTAATCGGCTGAGGCATAGGCGTGGAAATGCACGGTGAACAGACGACGCCGAATCAAGTCTGGCTGGCTCGGCTCGCGCAGCCTGAGCGCGACGTCCGCCTCCCGCATCCCGAGGTCGAGGTCGTCGTCCGACAATAAGAGATGTAGCTTGATCTCGGGGTAGAGATCGACGAACTCGCCGAGCCGGGGCGCCAGCCAATTGGCGCCGAGGCCGAGAGTCGTCGTCACCCGCAATTCGCCGTGCGGCTTCTCGCGGCTGTCGATGAGCCGGCTGCGCACAGCGTCGAGCTTGAGAACCACGTCGCGCACGGCGCCCAGCAGCATTTCGCCCTGTTCGGTCAGAATGAGTCCACGGGCGTGGCGATGAAACAATGGCGCGCCGAGGTCAGCCTCCAGCGCCCCGACCTGACGGCTCACCGCCGACTGGCTGAGACCCAGCGTCTCGCCGGCGTGGGTGAACGACCCAGCGTCGGCGGCCGCCTGAAAGACGCGCAGCTTATCCCAGTCCATGGACGTTTCCTCGGCCTCACGGGGCCCGTTGTGATTTCGTTTTACTTATTCGACTGACGCCGTCGCGGGCATACGTCTATTCGGCCGCTTCCCGCTTTGGCTCCTGGGCGGCGAGCCAGCGCTCGGCCTCGAGCGCCGCCATGCAGCCGAGACCGGCGGCCGTGACCGCCTGACGGAAGACGTCGTCCGCGACGTCGCCAGCGGCGAACACGCCCTCGATGCTGGTCGTGGTCGAACCGGGCGCCGTCTGAACATAACCGTTGGTCTTGAGGGCGAGTTGGCCACGCACCAATTCGGTCGCCGGCTCATGCCCGATGGCGACGAAGACGCCGTCGACGGTGAGATCGTCAAGCGCGCCGGTCACCACGTTCCGCAGCCGGATGGCGGTCACGCCGAGTGGCGGCGCTTCCCCCAGAATGGACTCGACAACGGTGTTCCAACGAATCGAGACGTTGTGACGGGACGCCAGACGTTCGCTCAGGATTTTCTCCGCCCGGAACGAGTCACGACGATGTACGACGACGACCTTGGCGGCGAGGTTGGAGAGATGCAGCGCCTCCTCGACCGCGGTATTACCGCCTCCGATCACAGCCACTGTCTTGCCGCGGAAAAAGAATCCGTCGCAGGTCGCGCAAGCCGAGACGCCCAAGCCTTTAAATGCGTGTTCGCTCTCCAGGCCAAGCCACTTGGCCTTTGCTCCAGTCGCCAAAATAATTGCTTCGGCCGCGAGCGTGCGCCCGCTGTCGCAGCGAACGATGAACGGCCGCTGTCCAAGCTCCAGCGCCACGACATGTTCGCTCTCGATGCGCGCGCCGACGTGATCAGCTTGCGCGCGCATCTGCTCCATCAGCCATGGTCCCTGGATCGGATCGGCGAATCCGGGATAATTCTCCACGTCGGTCGTGGTCATCAATTGGCCACCCGCCTCGAAGCCGGCGAGAACCAGCGGTTTCAACAAAGCGCGCGCGGCGTAGATCGCGGCGGTATAGGCGGCTGGCCCCGAACCGATAATGACAAGGCGTTCATGCGCAATTCTGGACGAGGACAACTTGACCCCCGGATGTTGTCGCCGCCGCAATAAGCCCGCTTCCGGGTCGCGGCGGCGTCACCCTTATATGGGGGCGGAAGTGCGGCGACAACGGCCGCTGGCGCCAAAAATCCTGGCTCAAGCCGTGCTAGGCAAATAATGACAAAATAATCACGATCAATCGGCGGATGGCAACCGACGGATGACAAATTCGATCCGATCGCCGGCGAGCTCGCGCCAGGATTCGATCTCGGTCATATAGGCCGCTTTGGGGAAACGCTCGAACCATTCGCGCGCCTTGGCGCGCGCTTCATCGCGGGGCAGGCAAAAGCTTTCCCGCCGCCAAGCGCCCTCAGTGGCCGCGGCGGTCGAACGCCTGCTGCGCCGGTTTGCGACGCGCTCGGCAAGCTCGATCGGCTTCTTGGTCCCGGCCGCCATCCTGGCCCTCGTCGGGCCACAGGTTAGCGCGGTTTCTGACCGGTGGGGAGCTGGGAATTGTGTGGAGTGAGATTAGAGTTAGCGCCAAGCAGGAACCGGGGCAGGCGGCCGTCGATGAACGCGAGGCCGAGCGCGATGATCGCAAAGCCGATGAACTGTTGCGCCGTCAACCGCTCATGCAGGAACACCGCGCCAAGAACCACCGCAGTCGCCGGGGTGAGAAGAGTCACCAGCAGCACGTTGGTCGCGCCCGCGCCGGCCAGAATGCGGAAGTAGACGATGAAGGCGAGGGCGGTCGAGAACGCGGCGATACCCAGCACCGACGCGATCGCGGCTTCACTCGGCATGGCGAGTGTCCATGGCCGGTCGATCGCGAGGGCCAGCGGCGCGAGAAACACGGTCGCGGCCGTCGCCTGCCCGGCCGCGACGTCGATCGGCTTCAGTCCGAGAGAAGGCATGCGGCGAGCGTAGATGGCGGAGAGCGCATAGCAGACGGCCGCTGCGAGAACCGGGAGCTCCGCCCACGCGTTGTTCGCGGCGCCGCCCCACAATAAGTCTGGGCCGATGAGCCAGGCGACGCCCGCCATTCCGGCGACTGTTCCAAACAGTTTAAGTCCGCTGAGCTTCTCCTCCGCCGTGAGGACATGCGCAGCGAGGACGGTGAAGAGCGGAGTCGTCGCGACGAGGATCGAGGCCAGGCCACCCGGCAGGCGGATTTGGCTCCAGGTGATCAGCGCAAAGGGTAGGGCGTTGTTGCCCAAGCCCAGCAGCGCCAGCGCCGCAATCGCTTTCCGGTCCCTGGGAAGCGCGACGCCGAAGATTGGCGCGCCAATCCAAAGGAGAGCCGCCGCCAGCCCGACCCGCAACGTCACCAGCGTCAGAGGCGGGATTTCCCGAATCGCGACGCCAACGAAGAAGTACGATCCGCCCCACAGCAGCGACAGCAAAGCCAGAAGGCCCCATTCGCGCGTCGTCATTGCGCGCTGTGCGGCAACGGTCATCCCAATTCTCCGGAAGGCAGCTCCTGAACATGCCTTTAGCCGCGCCTGTTCGCCTTGTCCGCCCGATTCTTGCTGTCTATTGGGACCCGCGGCCGACCGGCGGAAAGCGCGCCATCGCCTCGAGATCGTCGAGATCCATGGAATTGCGGACGTATTGACGGGATGCTTTCCGAAATGGCTGGAAATCCCACGCCTGGATCTTGCCCTTGCTCAACGCGGCGTCGACGAGCTGGCGTCGGCGCTGGCTCTCGCGGACCCGCGCGTCCAATTTTGCGAAGTCCCAGCGCTTGCCGACCTCGGCGCGAAACTCGGCGATGAGCGCAGCGCACGCAGGACTGTCTGCGAGGTTGTCGCGCTCGCCGGGGTCACCCTCAAGGTCAAAGAGCTGGTCGGGGTCGGCGGGGGAGTGAATGAATTTGTATGGGCCGCGGCGGATCATCACGATCGGCGCGATCGCGCCTTCGGCAAGATATTCGCCGATGGCCTCGTCATGTCCCCCCGCGCCGCGCAGATGGGGCGCCAAGCTGCGTCCGTCGATCGGGATCCCGAGCGATTGCGGGTTGCCGCCGGCGAGTTCGACCAACGTCGGCATGATATCGACGAGCGAAACACTGGCCGCGACACGCCGCGGTTCGAAGCGGCCGGGAGCGGCTACGATGAGCGGCACGCGCGCCGCGCCCTCGAAGAAGCTCATCTTGTACCAAAGGCCGCGCTCGCCCAGCATCTCGCCGTGATCGCTGGTCAGGATGACGATCGTGTCCTCGGCGAGGGCGCCGGCGCGCAGCGCCTGCATGAGACGGCCGAGCAGGTCGTCGATATAGGCGATCGCGCCGTAATAGGCGTGACGCGCGGCGCGCACTTGAGCCTCGGTCACGGGCTCGGCGTCCATCGCGCAAACATGGCGCAGGCGCCGCGAGTGAGCATCAAGCGCCTCCCCGGGCGCCGGAATGTCGATGTCCTCGTCGCGGTAGAGGTCCCAGTAGCGCTGAGGCACGGCGAACGGGTCGTGCGGATGCGAGAACGAGGCGACGAGCAGGAACGGCCGCGGATCCCGCGATCGCGCAATGTCGAAGATCGCGCGCTCGGCCATGAAAGCGGTCTCGTCATCGAAATCGAGCTGGTTCGAGCGCACGCATAATCCCGCGTCACGTACCGAGCTCATGTTGTGATACCAGCTCGGACGATGATCGGGGCGATCCCAGTCCGGCGTCCAATTAAAGTCGGCGGGATAGATGTCGGTCGTCAGCCGCTGTTCGAATCCATGCAGCTGATCGGGTCCGCAGAAGTGCATCTTGCCGGAGAGAAGGGTGCGATAGCCGCGTGCGCGCAGGCAATGCGCGAAGGTCGGAATGTCGGCTGCGAACTCAGCCGCATTGTCGTAGACCCCCGTGCGCGACGGCAAAAGGCCAGACATGAACGAGGCGCGCGACGGCGCACATAAGGGGCTCGCGCAATATGCGCTGTCGAACACGACCCCGTCGCGCGCGAGCGCCTGCATGTTCGGGGCGCGGACGAGGGGATGGCCGTAGACGGGCAGAAACGCCGGCGCCATTTGATCGGCCATGACGATGAGAATGTTGGGCGCTTTGGCGGTCATTCAGGATCCTCGTTCTCGCTCGCGCGGTCTCTATCTGGATGCGGGCGCAGTCGCCCCACCTTTTTTCGCGTCTCTCGCCGTCGGGAGCCCTCTTGGCGAGTCAAAGAGGCTGTGGTAAGAACAAATCATGAACATCAAGATCGAGGCCAGCCTTCATCGCAAACTGGCTATCCTTGCGGACGCCGCGAAATACGACGCGTCCTGCGCGTCCTCGGGAGCAGGCGGCCGAAACTCGCGCGACGGCAAAGGCCTTGGATCCACGACCGGGTCGGGCATCTGTCATGCTTACACGCCGGATGGACGTTGCGTTTCACTCCTCAAGGTCCTTCTCACGAATTTCTGCGTCTACGATTGCGCCTTCTGCGTCAATCGCCTGTCGAGCGACACGCCACGCGCCCGCTTCAAGGTCGAGGAAGTCGTCGCCCTCACGCTCGGCTTTTATCGCCGCAACATGATCGAGGGATTGTTTCTCTCGTCGGGCATAGCGAAGTCAGAAGACCATACGATGGAGGAGATGGTCCGCGTCGCTGAGACGCTGCGGCGCGACCACGACTTCCGAGGCTACATTCATCTCAAGGCGATCGCCGGAGCCTCGCCGGATCTAATGGAGCGCGCGGGCCGGGCAGCCGATCGGCTTTCGGTCAATGTCGAACTGCCGGTCGACGAGGCGCTCGTTCGTCTTGCCCCGCAGAAGAACGCGCTCGTCATCCGCAAGGCGATGGGCGGCCTTCGACTGCGACTTGATGAAGCGAAAGAAGAGAAGCGGAAAACACCGCGCGCTCCACGGTTCGCTCCGGCCGGTCAGAGCACGCAGATGATCATCGGCGCTGACGACGCGCGGGATCGGGACATCATCGCCCGCTCGGCCTCGCTCTATGCGTCCTACGGCCTGCGGCGCGTCTATTATTCCGCCTTCAGTCCTATTCCTCACGCCTCGCAAAATTTGCCGCTGCAGCGGCCGCCGCTGATGCGTGAGCACCGCCTTTATCAGGCCGATTGGCTGATGCGGTACTATGGCTTCGCCGCCGAGGAAATTCTCGACGAAGCGAGCGACGGCATGCTCGACCTCGAGCGCGACCCGAAGCTCGCCTGGGCTTTGCGCAACCGGGCTCTTTTTCCGATCGACGTCAACCGCGCTCCGCGCGAGACGCTGCTGCGCATCCCGGGCTTGGGGGCACGCGTCGTCAAGCGCATCCTGAATGCGCGGCGGCATGTCACGCTGCGGATCGACGATCTTGCCCGTCTCGTGCGCTCGCTCGATGCCGTGCGCCCTTTCGTCGTCACGCCTGATTGGCGCCCGACCGGCCTCATTGATTCCGCTTCGCTTGCAGGCAGGCTCGCGCGTCCGGGCCCGCGGCAACTCGATCTTTTTGCGTGAGTTAGGGCAGGGCGCCGTGAAGATCGTTCGCCTGGAGAGCGAGATCGATTTCGAGGGGTTTCGTCAGGCCGCGCGCGCCGCGGCGGCGAGAGGTGTGGGCGCCGACGCAATCCGTTTTGTGACGGAGACCGCCGAGGAAGAGCAACGACCTCTTCGCGGAGCAGGAGGCGCCCGAGCCCTCGACGACAGTCGCGCCGCTGCGCGTGCCGCCGCGCTTTCTTGACCTGGCCGATCTGGTTTGTCGCCATAAGGAGCCGACACGCTACGATCTTCTGTATGCGGCTCTTCTCCGGCTTCGGGAGACGCCGCGCTTCCTGGAGATCGCCAGCGACCCGCTCGTGCGCCGGCTTGAAGACATGGAGCGTGCCGTGCGGCGCGATCGTCACAAGATGACCGCCTTCGTCCGCTTTCGCGAAATCGACGCGCCGGATGGGCCGCGGTTCGTCGCTTGGTTCGAACCCGAGCATTACATCGAAGAGCTGACGGCGCCTTTCTTCGTCGACCGGTTCGCGTCCATGCGATTTGCGATCCTGACTCCCCGGACCTCAATCCTCTGGGATGGAACTTTGCGCTTCGGTCCAGGCGCCCGTCGCGAGGATGCGCCGCCGCTCGACGATTTCGCCGGCGCCTGGGACGTCTACTACCGGTCTATCTTCAATCCCGCGCGGCTGATGAAGCGGGCCATGCTGAAGGAGATGCCAAAGAAATATTGGGCCAATCTGCCCGAAACGCGGCAGATTCCCGCCATGGCGTCGGCCGCGCTACTTCGCGAAGCGCAGATGGTTGCGGCTCCGCCATCCAAGGTCGAGCCGGGAGCAATCAGAGTCGCCGCACGCTTCGCTGAAGCCCGAAGGCCACAAGAGCCCGCCGACGCCTACGGGACCCTCTTGGAAGAGGCGAAAGCTTGTCGCCTCTGTCCCCTTGGTGATTGCGCGACGCAAACAGTCTTCGGCGAAGGCCCAATGCAGGCGCGGGCCATCTTCGTCGGCGAGCAGCCCGGGGACCAAGAGGATCTGCAAGGTCGTCCCTTTGTCGGACCGGCGGGCGGGCTCCTGCGCGCGGCCTTACGCCAGGCGGGCTTCGCAGAAGGCGAATGCTACCTCACAAATGCGGTCAAGCATTTCAAATTTGTCCCGCGTGGAAAGCGGCGCATCCATAAGACGCCTAGCGCACGCGAGATTGATCACTGCCGGTGGTGGCTGGACCGCGAACTCGCCCTGGTCGACTCGCCGCTCGTCGTCACGCTTGGCGCGAGCGCGCTGCGCGCTGTGGCGGGACCGTCGGCGCGGCTTTCTGACATGCGGGGACGCCCAGTTGCTTTGGGCGAGCGTGTCTTGCTGCCGACGATCCATCCCGCCTATCTGCTTCGATTGCCGGACCCAACCGCAAAAGACGCGGAGACCCGCGCCTTCGCCAACGACCTCAGGCAAGCCGCTGTTCTCGCCCATGACGGGCTACAGGCGGATGGAAGGCTGTCGCTTCAGTTGAGCGGCAACGGCGGTCGCCAATAGGTGGTTAGCGAGCAGCGCCCGCCAAGCGTGGCGGGCGGCCACGATTGAAGGACTTAATAACTATCTAATACTGTATTAATATATTGTTTAGAGTTGCAGAAAAATGAGCCTAAGCCGCTGAAAACAGGGCGTCGCGCGCAGAAACGCACACTTGCCCCAGGCGGCGCCGGCGATGCCGCTTAGGACTCGCGATTGCCCGGGGCCCACGTCCCCGCTAGAGCATGCGCCGACCCGGCTTGGCCCATATAGGGAGCTCCCGGCAAGACATTGATGAGCCAGTTCTCATTCCGGCCCCCGCGCGCTTACCGGCTGAAGCCGGTTGCTCAAAGGGAGGACGACGCCCTTTCCTTGCTCAGGATCGGGACGAGCAACCAAAGCGTCGTCGTGCCTTATTCGCGGGGTCTGGATTATGTCGTCGTCCCGAGCCAGGGCGGGGCGCTTCCGATCAGCGGTGACGATTTTCGCGTCGAGACGTTGGGCGCCTGTGTCATCCCTATGGGCGCGGCTGCGGCTGGCGCTCTTGTTCAAGAAAAAGAAATATCTGAAATACGACGAGTTTTCCCTGTTCTCGGTCGGCCTGAGAGCCGAACGCAAGCGCTTTACCAGATACAATCAGGGTGGGATAAACCTTGGCGTCGTGGTCGATAGCGACCTCGTCGCCAAGCACCCGGAACTTCTCTACGGGTGGCCGGCGGAGGAGAGTCCGGCGCCTCGCGTGACGGAGGGTCCCGCGGGCGTGGCCGTCGCGGTCGTCGCCCATATCTACTACGAGGACACTTGGCCCGACATCGCGGGGGCGCTCCGGGCGGTGACGGTTCCCTTCGATCTGATCGTCACGACCGTTGCGGGTCGCGAGCGGCTGATTGAATCGATTCGGCGCATTTATCCTCGGGCCGAAATTGAGATCGCGGAGAATCGTGGCCGCGACATTGGCCCATTCCTGGCCCTGCTCGAACGCGGCCGGCTCGATGGCTACCGTTACATTTGCAAGATTCACGGCAAGAAATCGATCGACGGCGGCCGCCAGACCTATATGGGCGAGATGTGGCGGCGACGGCTGCTGTTCGATCTACTGGGTGCGCCGGGCGCCGCAAAAGCCGCCATCGACACGTTCGAGCGCGACCCGTCGATCGGGATGATCGGCCCGAAAGCGTTTCGATTGCCAAAGGCCGATTATCCCGAGGATCTTTCCTGGTCGGCCAATCGCCCCATGACGTTGAAGATTGCCGAACGGATGGGCGTCCCGGCCGACAAATTCCAACTCGATTTCTTCGGCGGAACAATGTTCTGGGTGCGCCCTGAGGCATTGAAGCCATTGAGGAACCTGCGTCTTGCCGCCGAGATGCCTCACGAGCGCGGGCTAACCGACGGGGATCTGCCACACGCCCTTGAACGCGTGTTGCCGACCTCGGTTTTGGTCGCGGGATACAAGCTCGCCGACAGCGACGACTATGAGGTGACGCAAGCGCCCAAAGGGACGACCGGGATTGCGCGTTCGACTGGAGCAGGCCGGCCGGTTGGGTCAGTCCGCGCCTGAACAGCCGCAGGCGCCAAATTGCGCCTTAATCGAGCCGGCTGGACTAGCGCTTCCACGGGCCCGCGTGGTCAGACGCGGTGCGCCAACCAATCCGCGATCGCCAAGCTCGCCGTCAGCCCTGGCGACTCGATCCCGAACAGGTTGATCAACCCCCCGACGCCATGGTCCCTTTCGGTCTGCAGGAGGAAGTCCGTGGTCGAGCCGCCGGGCCGCGCGATCTTCGGCCTGATGCCGGCGTAGGCCGGCTGCAACGCGTTCTCCGGCAGGCCCGGCCAATAAGTTCGGATGGCGGCATAGAAGGAGGCCGCCCGCCGGGGATCGACGTCATAATTGATTGCGTCGATCCATTCGACGTCCGGTCCGAATTTGGCCTGTCCCGCGAGATCGAGGGTGAGATGCACGCCGAGGCCACCTGCGGTCGGCATCGGATAGATGAGGCGCGAGAAGGGAGAGCGCCCGATCAAGGAAAAGTAATTGCCCTTGGCGAGATGCAATGGCGGGATCTTAGCCGCCGGCATGCCCACAATCGAGCCCGCGAGCGCCTGTGCGCCGAGCCCGGCGGCGTTTACGACCATACCGGCGGCGATCCGCATGGGCGCGGGCCCGCCGGTTTCGATGACAAGCCCCCGCTCAATGGCGCGACCGGCGAGGACTGGCGTTCCGAACGCGATCGTGGCGCCATGGGCCTCCGCGTCGCCCCAGAGCGCCAGCATGAAGGCATGGCTGTCGACGATGCCGGTCGAGGGCGACAACAGTGCGCGCTCCGCGACCAGCGCGGGCTCGAGCCGGCGCGCCTCCTTGCCGCTGAGCCAGATGAGATCGGCGACGCCGTTGGCCTCAGCCTGGGTTTCAAGCGCGGCGAGCTTGTCGACCTCTCCCGCGTTCACCGCCACCAGGAGCTTGCCGCATCGCTTATGCGGAACTCCGAACTCCTCGCAGAATGCGTACAGCATTGCTTTGCCGTCGACGCAGAGCCGCGTCTTGTCGAGCCCTGGCGGATAATAGATGCCAGCATGGATCACTTCGCTATTGCGCGAACTGATGCCTGCGCCAGTCCCACTCTCGTTTTCGACGACGACCACCTCCCGCCCGGCCCGAGCGAGGGCCCGCGCAACGGCGAGACCGATGACACCCGCGCCGACGACGAGACATTCGACCGATTCCATCCCTCAACTCTCTGCTCCGAGTGGAGTTCTTCGGCGCTAGGACTTCAGCCAGTCGAAGCGCGTATCGTCGCAAGGACCCGGCGAAGAAGCTGCGATCGTATCAACGTTTGTCCAGCCCAATCCGATACCATCCGAAACGGCGTCCTGTGGAATCTCGTTGGCATCGATTCCAAGGCGCGAACTCGGCGGCCGCAAGGAGGTTTGCGGGCGTGGCGCACACCCAACTCGCGTTGGTCTGTTTACTTCGTAAACACTTTGTGTAAAAGCGGTCTAGACCAAAACGGGCGGCCAGTCTAAACCGGGCCTGCGCGTCTCACGGACAGGTAGGGATATGCTACGAAAAGTTGTGTTATTTCAAGGTACCAGCACGAGCGGTGAGGGCCTGTGGGAGACGGACGGCACGGCGATTGGAACCATTAAACTGACGACTGTGCCTGCGGGGCTCGCTCCGACCAACCTGACGCCTTAAAGGGCCAGGTTCTGTTCAATGGCGTGAACGCGGCGGGCCATCCTGGCCTGTGGGCGACGGACGGCACAGCCCCTGGAACGGCGGAAATCACCGGCATCGCCAACGTGAGCGCTTCCGGGCTCAATCCCAGCGGCCTGACATTGTTCCAAGGTCAAGTGTTGTTCAACGGCGTCGATTTATCGGGCCATCCTCAATTATGGCAGACGAACGGCACCGCTGGCGCTACGTTTGAGCTTACCCTACCCCCCGGCGCCGGGGCGGCGGCGACGGGACTTAATCCGTCCGACCTCACAGTCTTCAAAAATCAAGTGCTGTTCAATGGGGTGGACTCGCGCACTACGCCTGGCAACCCAGTCTCCGGACTATGGACGACGAACGGAACTGCCGCTGGCACATTTGAGCTTGTTCCTGGGGACGGGCGCCTCCGGATTAAATCCCTACGACATGACGGTTTTTGGCGCCAACGTGCTGTTCGGCGGCACAAACGCAAACGGCAAAGTCGGATTGTGGGAGACGGACGGCACGGCCGGCGGCACGCACGAAGTCACGGGCATCTCGGGTGCGGATGCTTTGGTGGGCCTCAACCCGCAATTCTTGACCGCTCTCGGCGGCGAGGCGGTGTTCAGCGGTCGAGACACGGGCGGGAACACCGGGTTGTGGGTGACCGATGGCACCGGCCCCGACACTACCGAGCTCACCGGCATAAAGGACATAAACGGAGACGTCGTTACTGACCTCACCCCTCGGTTTCTGACGGGCTTCAATGGCGAAGTGCTGTTCAATGGACGCGACTCTGACTCGAACGGGCTTTGACGCATTATGGGAGACGAACGGAACGGCGGCCGGCACGCACGAGATCTTCGCGGGCCTGGGAGGTCCCCAGACCTGTCCGGATTAGACCCGTCCGGCTTCGAACTCTTCAACGGTGAGGTGCTGTTCAACGGCAAAGATGCGAGCGGCAATCAGCAATTATGGGAGACGGATGGGACGGCCGGCGGAACTCACGAACTGGCCGTCGCCGGCGCGTCGCCGACGACGGGGTTGGTTCCTCTCGATCTTACTGCGATCGTGCCTACTGCGATCGTGCCTCTGAATCTTCTTTGGCAGAACACCACCAGCGGGCAAGCGTCGATCTGGCAACTGAATGGGGGCGCGTTGATCGGCGGCGGCCCCGTGAGCCCCAGTCCCGGGCCGAGTTGGAAAGCAATCGGAACAGCCGACTTCTTTGGTGGCGGTTCTACCGACATCCTGTGGCAGAACACGAGCAGCGGGCAAGCCTCGATCTGGAAAATGAACGGGAGCAGCTTAATCGGCGGCGGGGCCGGTGACGCCCCAATCCGGGGCTGGCCTGGCATGCCGTTGGCACTGGCGATTTCAACCACGACGGCCTTTCCGACATCCTGTGGCAGAACACGAACACCGGCCAAGCCTCGATTTGGGAGATGGACGGGAACACCCTGACCGGCGGCGGGGCCGTGACTCCCAACGCGGGGACGGCTTGGAAAGCGATCGGAACCGGCGATTTCAACAAGGACGGCGATTCTGACATCCTGTGGCAGAACAGGAACACCGGCCAGGTCTCGATCTGGGAAATGCACGGGAACACGCTCATTGGAGGCGGCCCGGTGACGCCCAATCCGGGGACGGCTTGGCAAGCGATCGGAAGCGGCGATTTCAACGGCGACGGCTTTTCCGACGACATCCTGTTTCAGAACAAGAACACGGGCCAAGTTTCGGTCTGGGAAATGGACGGGACCAGCCTGATCGGCGGCGGCCCGGTCAGCGCCAATCCCGGAACGAGCTGGCACGCGATCGGAACCGGCGCCGGCGGCTCCGACATCCTTCTTCAAAACACCAGCGGCCAAGCCTCGATCTGGGAGATGAACGGGAACACGATCGCCGGCGGCGGACCCGTCAGCCCCAGTCCCGGGCCGAACCTGGCGAGCGGTGGGGTTGACATGACCCACGAACTCCCTCCTTCAGGGGCGGTGTGGGTATCCAAGCGTTGACGCCGAGCGCTGCGGCGACCGCGATGTTCGGAGCGGTGAACCCAGCGCCCTAGCATGCCGAGCGCCGTCCCCTGTCGGAGTCCGCGTCGCCAATGACGGGTTCATCGCAGCGGGTCGAAACCGTGCGCGAACCTCGCGGGTCGCGGCGCGGCGGCCCGACCTTGAATTGGAAATCGCCTTGATCCAGGGCCTCGAGATGTGGGATCTTTCGCATTTCACCGCGACCATAGATCTCGTGCGAGCATGGACCAGAAGGGCTTTGGCGCTCGAGCGTTCCATTGATTGCCGTCCGCGCGATTGCGTTGAGGGAATAGCGGCCTCAGCTGCCAAATTGAGCGCGGATCTGCAGTTCGCTCTATTTCGCTCGTGACGGAAAACGCCGACACGCCGCGCGTTTCTCGTTCGGTGAACGCGCCACCTATCGTCCCCGATTTTCTCCCAGTCCACCTGCGACGTCACGCAAAACGCAGCGGACCGGACGCGTTCGGCCATACGATGATTTCACCCATGCAAGCGGCTCATACACGGCGAATGCCCATGCAGCAAGGATGCGCGGCGCGACACAAGCAAGCGTTTCGCGTCTCTTCTCGGGGAATGCGTGAGGCTAGGTAAACAAGGCGCACGCGCGGCGGGCAGCTTCGAGGAAATCGGGCGCAGCGCCGATCGAGGCAAACCTGCCGCCAGCGGCAACCCGCACTCCTTTGATGCCCGCAGCCGCCGCGGCCCCCATGTCGGCGTCGCTGTCGCCCACCAACACGACCTCACCGGGGCTAAATCCCAAATCGCGCATCGCTTTTGTGACCATTCCCGGCGCCGGCTTGCGGCAATCGCAGCCGTCGTCTGGTCCATGCGGGCAGAAGTAAATCGCTTTCAGTCGGAGACCTTCCGCCCCCAGCATAGACTGCAGCCGGTCATAAATCCGCGCGAGCGTCTCCGCGTCAAAATAACCGCGCGCGATCCCGGACTGATTGGTGATCAAAACCAACGCGAACCCGGCGTCCCGTAGCAGGCGCAGTCCCTCGATCGCGCCCGGAGCAAACTCGATGCCGTCCGGATCCCGCAAGTAGACCTTGTCGACAATGATGGTTCCATCGCGATCAATGAGAGCAAGCCGCTTCGGCGCTGCGGTTCTTTTCATCAGTGCGTTCCGACGCGGGCGACGGTGGGACGTCGCGCTACCGTGCGGCTGGCGTTCAATCGATGTGACCTGGCCCGTGTGGCATGTACCCGCCTTCGCCGGGATCCTACATTCCACGAGTCAGTTCAACCGGAATTCCGCGCCGACCGCCTTGAATTCCGCCGGCTTGATCAGGCGCGAATGCGCGATCGTCACCGAATGAAGCAGGCCGTCCAGTTCGCGCGTCCAGAAGTCGAGGAATTTCTTCAGCTCGGGGAAGTGCGGGTGCACATCGTGCTGTTGCCAGATGAAGTTCTGCAGGATACCGGGGTGGTCGGGCATACGGTAGAGAATATTGGCCGTCGTCAGGCCAAACCCCTCCAGCTGACGACGGAAATCGACAGTTACCATGCGAAATCTCCTGATTCCCTAAGGACGATGGTGTCATTTCCAACGCCTTCTAGCAACCATTAGTTCCGCAAAACTCGTGCCAAATCAATCTGTTAGCAGCGAACGCCAGCGAGTGCTAGCGGGGCCCGGGACCCGCGCTTCATGCCGCTTTCTGCTTCTCGCGGTAGACTCCATAGAACGTCTCGCCGCGCTCGGCCATCTGGGCGAGCTTGGCGTCCGGCTCGAATTGAGACCCATATTTCGCCGCCAACTCTTTCGCGCGAGCCACGAAGGCCTTGAGGCCCATACCGTCGATAAATGACAGCGCCCCGCCCGAATAGGGCGCAAAGCCGAAGCCCAGGATCGAACCGACGTCGGCCTCGCGCGGATCGGTGACGATGCCCTCGTCCATGCAGCGGGCGGCCTCGAGCGCCACGGTGAACAGAAAGCGATCCTTGAGATCCCTGACGCTGACGTTGTCCGGATCGAGTCGCTTGCCGACGATTTTGGCAAGCCCAGGCCAGAGGCTCTTCGGCCCGTTCGCCGGATAATCGTAGAAGCCCTTGCCGTTCTTGCGGCCGGAGCGGCCTTCCTTAACCGCCATCGCCTCGATGAGCTTTTCTTGGTTTGGATCGACGGCGTTCGCGCCCAGATCCTTTTTCGCGGCCTGGAGAATCTTCCAGCTCAGATCGATGCCGACTTCGTCGTTGAGCGCCAGCGGGCCGACCGGCATGCCGGCCATCTTGGCGGCGTTCTCGATCATCGCCGGCGGCACGCCTTCCATCACCATCGCGTGCGCTTCGACCATGTAATTGCCGACGCAGCGGTTGACGTAGAAACCGCGGCAGTCGTTGACCACGATCGGCGTCTTCTTGATCGCGCGGACGAAATCCATCGCGACGCTGAGCGCCTTCGCATCGGTCTTCTCGCCCATGATGATTTCGGTCAGCATCATCTTCTCCACGGGCGAGAAGAAATGCACGCCGATGAAATGCTCAGGCTTGAGCGACGTCCCAGCGAGCGAGGTGATCGGCAGCGTCGAAGTGTTGCTGGCGAACACGACGTCGGGTCCGACAATGGCCTGCGCCTTCTTCGTCGCCTCCTCCTTGACCGCGCGATCCTCGAACACCGCCTCGATGATGAGATCGCAGCCCTTGAGCTCGGCGTAGTCCGCGGTCGGCGTGATGTGGGCGAGCAGCGCCTCCTTGTCGGCGGTCTTGGCGCGGCCTTTGGCGATCTGGGAGCTGATGAGCTTGTCGGAATAGGCCTTGCCCTTGTCGGCCGATTCCTGATCGCGGTCGATCAGCACGACATCGAGTCCGGCGTTGGCCGAAACGTAGGCGATGCCGGCGCCCATCAGACCCGCGCCGAGCACGCCGACCTTGCGCAAGTTCGTCGGCGGAACGTTGGCCGGGCGGCGCGCGCCCTTGTTCAGTTCGCCCATCGACAGGAAGAGCGAACGGATCATCGCCGCGGCTTCCTTCGACAACAGGATGTTGACGAAATGCTTGCTCTCGACAGCGAGCGCGAGATCCATCGGCAGTTGCAGGCCCTCGAACACGCTGGTCAGAACCGCCTTGGCCGCGGGATAATTGTCGTAGGTCTCGCGGCGATAGATGGCGTTGGCCGGCGGCCAGATCATCATGCCCGGCGGGCGAAAAAACCTTGCCGGAAGGAAGCTTGAACTTCGGGTCGTCCCACGGAGCTTTGGCGTTCGGGTTCGCCTTCACCCAGGCCTTGGCGAGCGCGACGATCTGATCGGCGGGCGCGACCTCGTGGACGAGGCCCATCTTCTTCGCCGCGGCCGGGCGGATCTGGTCGCCCTTGAGCAGCATCTGCAGCGCGTCCGGCGTCGGCATCAGCCGCGCGACGCGCTGCGTGCCGCCTGCGCCGGGGAAGAGCCCGACCTTGATCTCCGGCAGTCCGACGCGCGCCTTGTCCGTATCCGCGACGATGCGATAGTGGCACGCCAGCGCCAGTTCGAAACCGCCGCCCATGCAGACGCCGTTGATCGCCGCGGCGATCGGTTTGCCGCAGGTTTCGAGACGGCGGTAGACGAGCGACAATTGCTTCGTTCCATCGACCAAGGCGCGCATCGCGGCGTCCTTGCCGTCGGCCTTGGCGCGGCGCGCGTATTCCTTGCCCGCGGTCTCGAGCATGGTCAGGTCCGCGCCCGCCGCGAAGCCATCCTTGCCTGAGGTGAAGACAGCGCCCTTGATCGCTTCGTCGCTTGCGATCTTGTCGACGATCTGGCCGAGCTCGCCGACGACCTCGGCGTTGATCACGTTCATCGACCGGCCCGGCATGTCCCAGGTCACGAGCGCAATGCCGTCGGCGTCGGTTTCGAAACGAAAGTTGGTCAGGTTCATGTGAGAAACTCCGTCTCGCGATCAGACGCGCTCGATGATCGTGGCGGTGCCCATGCCGCCGCCGATGCACAGCGTAATGAGCGCCGTGCTCTTGCCGGTGCGCTCGAGTTCGTCGAGCGCGGTGCCGAGGATCATCGCGCCGGTCGCGCCGAGCGGATGGCCCATGGCGATCGCGCCGCCGTTGACGTTGACCTTGCTGTCGTCGAGGTCGAACGCCTGGCGGAAGCGCAGCACGACCGACGCGAAAGCCTCGTTGATTTCGAAGAGGTCGATGTCGTCGATCGACATGCCCGAGCGCGCGAGCACCTTCTTGGTCACGTCGACCGGTCCTGTCAGCATGATCGCGGGCTCGGAGCCGATGTTGGCGAAAGCGCGGATTTTCGCGCGCGGCTTGAGGCCCGCTTTCGCGCCGGCTTCACGCGATCCCAGCAGCACCGCGGCGGCGCCATCGACGATCCCCGACGAATTGCCGGCGTGATGAACATGGATGATGCGCTCGACATCCGGATGCGCCTGAACGGCGACCGCGTCGAAGCCGCCTTGTTCGCCGACCATCACAAACGAAGGCTTCAGCGAAGCGAGCGACTGCATGTCCGTGTTCGGGCGCATGTGCTCGTCATGCTCGAGCAACGGCAGGCCGTTGACGTCGAGCACCGGCGCGATTGAGTTCTTGAACCGGCCCTCTTTCCAGGCCGCCGCGGCGCGCTTCTGCAATTCGACCGCGTAAGCGTCGACGTCGTCGCGCGAGAACCCGTACTTTGTCGCCATGAGGTCGGCCGAGACGCCCTGAGGCATGAAATAGGCGGGGATCGCCAGCGACGGATCAGCCGGCCATGCGCCTCCCGACGCGCCGATGCCGACGCGGCTCATCGATTCGACGCCCCCTCCGATCGTGAGGTCGTGCTGGCCGCTCATCACCTGAGCGGCGGCGAAATTGACCGAGTCGAGACCCGACGCGCAGAACCGGTTGATCTGCACGCCGGGCACTGTGTCGCCAAAGCCCGCGGCAAGCGCGCCCATCCGCGCGATGTCGCCGCCTGCTTCGCCGACCGGATCGACGCAGCCCATCACCACGTCGTCGACATCAACGGGATCGAGATGGTTGCGATCCTTGATCGCCTTCAAAGCCGTCGCCGCCAAATGGAGCGTGGACGCGGTGTGCAGCGAGCCATCCGGTTTGCCGCGTCCGCGCGGCGTTCGCACGTGGTCGTAGATGATGGCTTCGGTCATCTTGTCTCTCCATGCGGCTCGCGGGCCGCGAAGCTTCGTCAGGTCTGGTGATCCGGATGCTGATGCGAATGAACGGCCGCGATCTTTTTCTTCGCTAGCCATTGTTCGATGCGGAGCTCCGGAAGGGTCAGGGAATGGTCAAGCCAGCGGACCTTCGATTCGACGCCAAGCTGCGTCCGGGGCTCGGCCGCGCCGGGATCATCAAGGCTACCGAGGGTGACGCTGACGCGATCGCTGCCCACGCCCTCGATACGTCAAGGGTGTGCCGCATCTTGCGCAGAAGCCGCGCTCGGCGATGTCAGAACTCGCGAAGGTCGCGATCGCGCCGCTGGTGACGACGAATTCCGAGAGCCGTACGCCGCCAAAGGCCATGAACGGACCGCCGCTCGCTTTCTGGCACATTCGGCAGTGGCAGATGTTGACGCCGGTCGGCTCGGCGATCAGGCGATAGCGCACCGCGCCGCACTGGCAACCTCCCGCCAAGCCAGCCGCCGCATCGATCGCCATCGCCCTTAGCCTCCCTGGAAACGCGCTTTCAGAACGCCTCTGCCGGAAGCGCCATCAGCGTCGCGGCGCCGGCGCTGAGCCGCGCCAGATGCGCCGCAGTCTCCGGCAGCATACGCTCGTTGAAGAACTTGGCGAGGGTCAATTTGGAATCAAGAGCTGGCGTGCTCTCCGATTGCGCCTGTCGAGCCAGCACCGCCTTGACGATCCGCGCCCACATGTAGCCAAGCGCGGTCAGGCCCATGAGGTGCATATAATCGTAGGAACCAGCCCCGGCGTCATCGGGGTTCTTGAGACCATTGGCCGAGAGCCACATCGTCGCTTGCTGCAGATGGCCGAGCGAGGACTTGAGGCCTCCGAGGTAGGGCGCGAGCGCCGCGTCATCCTTGTTGGCGGCGAGGAAGCCGTTGACTTCGCCGAAGAACGCCATCACCGCGCGCCCACCGTCCTTCGCCAGCTTGCGCCCGACAAGATCAAGCGCCTGCACGCCGTTCGCGCCTTCGTAGATCATGGCGATGCGCGCGTCGCGCACGAACTGCTCCATGCCCCATTCGGCGATATAGCCGTGGCCGCCAAGCACCTGCTGCGCCTTGACCGCGTTGGCGAATCCATAATCGGTGAACACGCCTTTGAGTACCGGCGTGATCAAGCCAAGCCGATCGTCGGCGGTCTGTCGCGTCTTCGCGTCGGGGGCGTGGCGCGCCTCGTCTTCGGCAAGCGCGGTCCAGACGAGAAGCGCGCGCGCGGCTTCGTTGAAAGCGCGGATTTCAAGCAGCATGCGCCGCACGTCCGGGTGGACCAAGAGGACGTCGGCGGCCTTGTCGGGCTCGGCCGCGCCCTTCAGCGAGCGACCCTGGCGGCGGTCCTTGGCGTAGGCTGCAGCGTTCTGATAGGCGACCTCGGAAAGTCCGAGACCCTGAACGGCGACGCCGAGCCGGGCGCCGTTCATCATCACGAACATCGCGGGCAAGCCGCGGTGCTCCTCGCCGACCAGCCAGCCTTTGGCGCCGTCATAGTTGAGGACCGCGGTCGAATTGCCGTGAATGCCCATCTTGTGCTCGATCGAGCCGCAGACGACGCCGTTGCGTTCGCCAGCCCCGCCATCGGCGTCAGGCAGGAACTTCGGCACGAGGAAGAGCGAGATGCCCTTCGTGCCAGCCGGCGCGCCTTCGATGCGCGCGAGCACGAGATGAACGATGTTGTCCGTCAGGTCATGCTCGCCGGCCGAGATGAAGATCTTTTGGCCGGTGATCGCGTAGGAGCCGTCCGCTTGCGGGACGGCCTTCGTCTTGATGAGGCCGAGATCGGTGCCGCAATGCGGTTCGGTCAGGTTCATCGTGCCGGCCCACTCGCCGACCGTCAGCTTGGGCAGATAGCGCGCTTTCAAGTCATCGCTGCCGTGCGCCATCAGCGCCGCGACTGCGCCTCGGGTGAGACCCGGATACATCGAGAAGGCGATGTTGGCGGAGCACTCGTATTCGCCGAAAAGGGCGCCGACGAACATCGGCAGGCCCTGACCGCCGAAGTCAGGATCGCCCGCAAGGCCCACCCAGCCGCCTTCGACCAGAGCCTTATAAGCCTGCTTGAAACCCTTGGGGGTGGTTACGCTGCCGTCGTCGTTGCGCTTGCAACCCTCGATGTCGCCGACGCGGTTGAGCGGCTGAATGACCTCTTCGACGAATTTCGCTCCCTCACTGAGCACCGCCTCGACGACGTCGATTGGCGCCTCGGAAAAGCCGGGGCTATTTGCATATTTGGCGTAGTCGAACACGTCGCTCAGCAGAAAAACGGTGTCGCTCACCGGCGCTTTGTAAGTCGGCATTGTCGTCCTCGCCAGAAAGCGGAAGTCGGGCCGCAGCGGCCACGGCGCCCGTCTGTCGCAATAAGGTTTATATATGAACTATCTCGGCGATTGCAAGGGCATTCTCGATGCGGCGCCCCGGCGGGCGGGCCCGTTGGGCGCAATCAGCGGTCGATCTTCCGGATATATTACAAATCAAAAATGATATATCGCAAATCCTTCCGTTGTTCGAGTTGCAGAAAAATGAGCCTAAGCAACTGAAAACGCTGAGTCGCGTGCAAAACCGTACATCGCGCTCCGACGTGGGATCTGCGGCCGTACCCATGCTTTAGGCCCGGCGATCAGGCGGGCCGGCGGGGCACAATGGCGAGCGGAGTGAACGTGTAGACCGGCTCGCCGCGCTGGTTGAACGCCGTCCATTTGACCCGCGCGATCCCCTGCGGCTTTGACCGCGACGGCGTGAGCTCCACAACCTCGCCTTCCAAATGGAGGACATCGTCGGGGCGGACCGGGGCAAGCCAGCGCAGCTCGTCAACCCCTAGCCCGAGCAGCGGATGCGGCCCGAACGGGCGGGTCTCGACCGCCAGCCGCATGGCGATCGCCGCGGTGTGCCAGCCCGAGGCCGCGAGGCCTCCGAACACCGAGCGCTCCGCGGCCGCCTCGTCGAGATGGTACGCTTGGGGATCGAATTCGGACGCGAACCGCTTGATGTCTTCGCGCGTGACGCGCTTTTCCGGGCTCTTGAAGCGCATGCCGAGAACGAGATCATCGAACCATTCGATCATCGCCCGCTCCCCGACCGCGCGGACAGAGAATTCCCTAGTACCGTCGCGAAGGGTTCGTACATGGCCTGAAAAACCTGCGCAAGACGGCGTCTTGAGAGCTCCGAGGGCCGGTTTTCTCCAGCCTCGTCCTCAGTTAATGTGAGCGAGAGCGCCAATGGTGAGCTTCCGAATGGACCGACCGCGCCGACTTCAGGGACTGGGATGGGCGACGCTGCGATGGGCCGTGGCGACGTATGTCTTGGCGACGACTGGCTTCGCGTGTTCGGCGGGATCGTCGCCGACCTTGACGGCGGTCAAGGCCCGGGGGGCGTTGACCTGCGGGGTCAACGAAGGGTTGCCCGGGTTCTCCAACGTCGACGAACGCGGAATGTGGACTGGATTTGACGTCGATTTCTGCCGTGCGATCGCCGCCGCCATTTTTGCCGATCCAAAGAAGGTTCAGCTCGCACCGCTGTCGGCGGACGCCCGTTTTCAGGCGCTTCGGGACGGAAAAATCGATGTTCTTGCGCGCAACTCCACCTGGACGATGGGACGCGAAACCGAGTTCGGCCTGACCTTTGTCGGCGCAAC
Organism: uncultured Alphaproteobacteria bacterium; assembly: GCA_963743265.1. Lineage (GTDB taxonomy): Bacteria > Pseudomonadota > Alphaproteobacteria > Rhizobiales > Beijerinckiaceae > Roseiarcus. Next base: position 41,693 of record CAVUPE010000035.1, read on the forward strand.
CTATTACGACGGGCAGGGTTTTATGGTCTCGCGCGCGCTGCGCATCAATTCGGCGCTCCAACTCGACGGCGCCAAGGTGTGCGTGCAGAGCGGGACCACGACCATCGACAATCTTGCCGACTTCTTCACCAGCAATGGTATGGCTCTTCAAGAGGTCATATCCTCATCGACCGACGAGTCGATCAAGAACTACGACGCCGGTCTTTGCTCGGTTCTGACCAGCGATCTCTCCCAGCTTTATGCTTTGCGTCTCCGCCTCGCGAAGCCGAGGGATCAGGTAATTCTGCCGGACGTGATCTCGAAGGAGCCCCTCGGGCCGGTGGTGCGCGACAATGACCTGCAATGGATCCGTGTTGTGAGGTGGGTCTACTTCGCCATGATTAACGCGGAAGAGCTTGGGATCAACTCGCAAACCATCGATCAGGCGCTGAGGTCGCGGAAACCCGAGGTCATGCGCTTAGTCGGTACGAGTGGAGATTTTGGCGAAGAAATCGGCCTGACCAACGGCTGGGCGGCCAACATCATCCGCTATGTCGGCAATTACGGCGAAGTCTTTGAGCGCAACTTAGGCGCGAAAACCCCGCTGGCCATTCCGCGTGGACTCAATCAATTGTGGAACGAGGGCGGCATTCAATATTCGCCGCCAATCCGATGAGGATGTCGAACGCGACAGGATCTTCGGCTAGCGGCGCTCGCTGTTTCCCTTCATCGACGCAGCGGGAGTTGCGTACGCCTCCTGACGATCCACGCTCCAGTATCGTAACTCGTCGAGAGGGATCGGCTCGCCGGTAACGGCGCAACGCACGTAGGCGCCCGGACGAAGGATACGAAAATCGCCATCAAGAAATTCAATCTTCGCTTCGCCTGCGTCCACCGGGCGCCGCTCGAATCTGTTCATTGCAAGGGTCCTGATTTGAATGTTCTATGCCATGCTGGGCGACAAGGGAACCGCGACGTCGGCCGCGGAGGCGCAAGCGCCCTGGACAAGAAATAGCCTGTCTGGTAAAGGCCCTGCAACTTGCGCTCCGCCGTGTCAGCGAGTGCGCCACAATTTTCGGATCTTTCGAGGCTCGGCCTCAAAATACAGGATAATCCGTGCAGGTACTCGTTCGCGACAACAATGTCGATCAAGCCCTCAAGGCCCTCAAGAAGAAGATGCAACGCGAGGGAATCTTCCGCGAAATGAAGCTTCGCGGACATTACGAGAAGCCCTCAGAGAAGAGGGCGCGCGAGAAGGCTGAGGCGGTTCGGCGCGCGCGCAAGCTCGCTCGCAAGAAGTTGCAACGCGAGGGTCTGCTTCCGATGAAGCCGAAGCCGGTTCCCGGGGCGCCGCGGTCGGCCGGCTGATCCGCGCCGGTTCGATGTCCGTCGGCGGCTTTGCCGCGCACGCCTTCAGCGCTTAGCGGCCGTGGTCCTCGGCGGCCGGTTGAGCGGCGGGGTTTTCGATTTGGCCTTGCGTATGATCGATCAAGGCGCACGGTCCGCGCCGGCCTTCGGGCTCGGCTTGGATGTTGGCGCGCGATGATGGGACGATCGACATCCACGAGCATTTTGGCGCGAGCCGGATTGGCGACGATTGCGCTAATGCTCGCGGCATGCAGCGAGACGCTCGGCGGATTGAACACGCATGTGGCGGAGGTCGACGCCGAACCTGCGGCTCAGGCCTCCAACGCCGGCAATATTGCTTCCCTTACCGACGTCATTCAACGCAATCCAAGTGACGCTGCTGCCTACAACACGCGCGGGGTCGTCTACGCCAAGCTCGGCAAGTATCCGAACGCCATCGAGGACTTCAGCCACACGATTGAGCTCGACCCGCATTTCTCCGGCGCTTACACCAACCGGGCGCTTGCCTACCGCCAGACCAAGAAGGACGATCTGGCGATGCAGGACTTCAATCAGGCGATCTCTGTCAACGCCAACGACGCAGCCGCCTATCTTGGCCGCGGCAACCTCGAGCGCTCGCACGGCGACTATACGGGCGCGCTCAACGACCTGAACCAGGCGATCCGGCTGAACCCGGAGGGAGCGCAGGCCTACCACGCGCGCGGGCTCATCTATCAGCGCCAGGGCAATAATGTTCAGGCGATCACCGATTTCAACAATGCGATTGACCGCGACCCGTTCGCGGGCGCACCGTACCAGGCCCGTGGCCAGAGTTTAATGGCCACTGGCAAGTATGAGGCTGCAATCGAGGACTTCAATGCGGCGCTCAACGTCAACGCCAACAACTCGGAAGCCTGGACAGGCCTCGGCCTCTGTTACGAAAAGCTGAACAATCACGCGAAGGCCGTGGAATCCTATCAGCGCGCGGTGACGGTTAATCCCAACGATAGCGAAGCGCGCGCAGCCTTGCAGCGGTTGAGCTGAGACGGCGAGGCTTGAGGCAGCGGCCGAAATTCTGCGCGGCGGCGCGGTGTGCGGTTTTGCGCGCGACGAAGCGATTTCAATCACTTAAGCTCATTTTTCTGCAACTCGAGAAAAATGACGCAGCCGCGAGAAACCAGACTTCGGCAATGCGCTGTTATTTACATTAACTAGACGTAGATCTAGGCGACGCCGCGAAGCTTGCTTCGTTGCGCGGGTTCGCAAGCCGAGGAAACCCATCCCGGCCAGCCGTATCAGCATCATCGCCCAGGTCGAAGGCTCGGGCACTGGGTCGGCGACCTGAGCGGCCTTCGCCGATGCGAAGGGCGAAAGCTTGGGCGTCGCGAGGAAGGCGTCGAGTTTCCCTGCGCGTCGAAATACCATCCGACGATCTGTCCCGGATCGTTGATGGCTGGGGCGCGGTTCCACCCACCGCCAGAGAACCCTTGGGTCATCGATCGTCGTGAAACGGCCATTCGCATAAAGAAAACCGTGATTGTTGCCCGCGCTATCGAAGTCCTGACCAACGACCTGATCCAAGTCATTAATGCCGTCGCCCTGAGTCGGTGCCCGGGGGCTGCATTGGGGTCAGTCAATAATCGTACCTCCGTTTCGCTCGGCGACGCCTGGTGCTCCGAGAATGCGAGGCCTGGCGTTTGACCGCAGTCAGCCGGGCAATTGTTGTTTGTCACATGTCGATCGTAATCGACGCGAGGGCAGGTGGACGTTCAGGCGGACGGAGTAAGGCCGGCACGAGCCGCAGGACGAGGCGGGGGATTCGCCTTGGGGCTCGTTTTCGCTTCGCCTGCACCCAGCAGAATCGGGCGACGCGCTCACGGCCCGGCGAATGCTCCGTTCGATCGCAGCGCGACGTGATGGTCGGAAGGGTTAGGAGAAGGTCGAGCCCGCCGAAACAGCCGAGCGTTATCCGACGGGCCTTGGCCGCCGTGTGAACCGGCCCACTGCAAGACCGGGCTCGTCGGGCGCGGCTATCCCGCGGCCAGCTGCGGTCCCGAGGACGTGGCGCGCGCTATGGCCGGTTTTGGCGGCCGCAGTCGCGCTTTGCGTGGTTGCGGGGTCGCATTTCAGTGGCGCCCGACCCCAGGAGGCCGGGTTTGCCCAAGAAATACCCGGACGAGACTCTTGCAGGTGAAGCTCGCGTGGTGCTTCCTCAGAGGATAGACGAGCCGCGGGGGACGTCAACGCGCCGCAATCAGCCAAGACCGCGCCGTCGCAATCGCATTTGGCGACCTATCTGCTGCATCACCTGATGGGATCTCTCTATCAATATCACGACGGCGACTTCACCCATTCGATCGACGAAGCGAAGGCCGCGATGTCGATGGCGCCTTACGAAACCGTGTCGCGTGCGGACCTTTCATTCGAACTGGCGAGCGCCGGCAACGCCAGCGAAGCTATCGCCTGGGCCGAACGGGCGGTAAGCAACGATCCAAGTCCGCCTCCATGGTACTATGAAAACCTCGCCTGGGCTTATTATGTCGGCCAGCGCTACAACGACGCCATGAGGGCGATATCGCGTTACAAGGCCGACTTTCCGGCGCAGTACGCCGCAATTTGCGTGCGTCTCGGCCGGCTCGACGAGGCGCGTCGCGCGATCGCTGACGCGCTTAAGGCCGGGACCAAACTTTCGATCGCGAAAGAGGGCTCGACGCCGCAGATCGAGCCGCAACGAACCGCGTATTTGAATGATTTGCGGGCGGCCGGCACGCCGGAGAAGTGATTGTGGAGGGCTCGGTTGAGTCGCCGCGTTACCGCGAGGAGCGAAGGGGCACGGCGATCCAGGGATCGTAGGACGCGCGAAGACCCTGGATGCTTCGCTTCGCTCGCAATGACGCCTCTGGGGCGACCTAATATCAGGCTTCCCGCGCCCGCTACTCACCCTTCCGCTTTCGCCTCGTTCCTCAGGAAATCCTCGAGCCAGTGGATATCGTACTGGCCGTTCTGCACGTCCGAGTTTCGAACCAGCGCGCGAAACAGTGGCAACGTGGTCTCGACGCCGTCGACCACGAATTCATCGAGCGCTCTCCTCAACCGCATCAGAGCTTCGGTTCGAGTTCGGCCGTGGACGATCAGCTTGCCAACCAGGGAATCATAATAGGGCGGGATCACGTAGCCCTGATAGGCAGCCGAATCGACGCGAATGCCGAGACCCCCAGGAGGATGAAAGTAGGTAATTCGTCCCGGCGAGGGCTGAAAAGTGCGCGCATGCTCGGCGTTGACGCGGCATTCAATCGCAACGCCAAGGAAGCGAACGTCATCTTGCGTAAGGGAAAGCGGCGACCCGGCCGCAATCTTGATTTGCTCGTTGATGATGTCGATTCCGGTGATCATCTCGGTGACGGGATGCTCGACTTGCACTCGCGTGTTCATCTCAATGAAGAAAAACTTCCCGTCCTCGTAGAGGAATTCGACGGTTCCAGCGCCGACGTAGCCCAGTTCAGCCATGGCCTTGGCGACAATTCCGCCGATGCTGTCGCGCTGTTCCGGGTTTAAGGCCGGGGAGGGGCCTTCCTCCCAGACTTTCTGGTGGCGGCGCTGAAGGGAGCAGTCGCGCTCGCCAAGGTGAATGGCGTGCCCCTGCGTGTCGCCTAGCACCTGAATTTCGACGTGGCGTGGCTTGGCGAGGTACTTCTCCAGATACACGGAATCATCGCCGAACGCCGTCCTCGCCTCGATCTTGGCCGCACTGATCGCCTCGGCGAGGTCGTTGGGTCCGTGCGCGACCTTCATCCCGCGGCCACCCCCGCCTGCCGCGGCTTTGACGATGACCGGATAGCCGATCTTGTCGGCGATCTCGCGAGCCTCGACTTCGTCCCGCACGCCGCCGTCGGATCCCGGGACACACGGGAGCCCGAGCCGCTCAGCGGTGCGCTTGGCCTCGATCTTGTCGCCCATCAAGCGGATGTGTTCAGCCTTCGGGCCAATAAATGTGATCTCGTGCTCGTCGAGGATATCCGCGAAGCGCGCGTTCTCGGCTAGAAACCCGTAACCTGGGTGAACGGCGTCAGCGCCAGTGATTTCGCACGCCGCGACAATCGCGGGAATGTTGAGATAGCTGTCGCGCGCCGGCGGCGGCCCGATGCATACGCTCTCATCGGCCAACTTGACATGCATCGCGTCCTTGTCGGCGGTTGAATAGACCGCAACGGTCGCGATGCCGAGCTCCTTGGCCGCGCGCATGACTTTAAGCGCGATCTCGCCCCGGTTGGCGATCAGAATTTTATCGAACATCGAGGCGAGCTCCTCGATCGCTCGCAACTCTCGCGGCTCGATTCCGTATCGCGGTCATTCAACAATCATCAACGGCTGGTCGTATTCGACCGGCGAGCCATCGTCGACCAGGATGCTGACGACCTTGCCGGCCCGCGGGGCGACGATGTCGTTGAACGTCTTCATGGCCTCGACCAGCAGCAACTTGTCCCCAACCTTCACAACCGATCCGATCTCGACGAACGGCTTGGATTCGGGACTGGCCCGCAAATAGGCGGTGCCGACCATCGGCGACTTCACAGCGCCGGCCAGATCGGCCGCGGGCGGCTCCACCGTAGGCGGCGCGACAGTAGCGCCTTGGGCGGCATTAGCCGCCGCAGACGCCATCTGAGGAATTGCGGATACGTTCGCTTGCGCTGCTGGCGGTCGCACACGGGCCAGACGCACTTGAAGATCGCCGAGGCTGATCTCGATTTCGCTCAGATCGTATTGAGACACGATCCTCGCCAGCCGGTCGATCGCAGCAACATCGACAAGACTTTGCGCAGACCCGTCGGTTTGCACGCCGGACGGCTTCTTCATTTACTTGGCTCGCGAACAGGAATCGACGCGTGGTCAACAATCGGGCCTTCGTATATCCCGACGATCCTGGCAATGAAAGTGCGCCGATTGGTTGCGGTTCACGCCCGGCGCGCCCAGACGCTGACGTCATGGAACGCCACCCCGCCGTGCGGAGCGACGCTGTCGTCGCCCACGAGTACATTGATTCCCCAGCCGTCCAGAAAGGCCGAAGGCGGCCAAATGCCTTCACTGACCAGAACGCCCGGCTTCACGGCTTCCACTATGCGGGCGTGCAAGCGCGTCCGGCCGCGTTCGTTCCCCAGTTGCACGACATCGCCCTGCGAGAGTCCAAGGCTCGCCGCATCGGAGGGATTGATCATGACTTCGGGCCGCTGTTCCCGCGTGAGCGAGGTCGGCGTCTGAGTGAAGGTCGAATTGAGGAAATTTCGAGCTGGAGAAGTCGCGAGCTTGAACGGGTGATCTTCGTCAGCGTCCTCGTTGATTGCCCAATGATCGGGGAGAGTCGGCATGGCGCGCCAGGGACCGCGCAATCCGTCATTGGCGATCGGTGTGTCGTTCCAATCCGCCTTGAAGCGAAATTTCCCGTCAGGAAATCCAAAGCCGCTGAGGAAGTGCGACTCCTCGAACGGGGGTTGCAAGTCGAGCCACCGCTCTTTCTCTAGGGTCGCAAGATCGCCGTGGCCCGATTCCCGCAGTGTCCAATCAATGATCTCTCGCGGCGACATCGAGAATGCGGGATGTTCGGCGCCGACGCGTCGAGCGAGCGCTGCGATCACCTCGTGATTGGAGCGGCAGCCCTCGGGCGAGTCGACCGCCTTGGGAGCAAATTGCAGGTGCTGGTGACCCCCGGCAGTGTAAATGTCGTCATGTTCGAGAAACATCGTGGCGGGCAAGACGATGTCGGCGTAGCGCGCGGTGTCGGTCATGAACTGCTCGTGGACGCAGGTGAAGAGGTCCTCGCGCGAAAAGCCGCGCCGCACTTTCTCTTGATACGGCGCAACGGCAAGCGGGTTCGTATTCTGGATCAGCATGGCTTGCACGGGCGGGCCGCCTTTCAGCGCCTCCTCGTCGCCGGTCAGTATGGCGCCGATCCGCGACTGGTCGAGTCTACGAACGCTCGAAATCGCGGACGTCCAGGCCCTCGATCATCGTCTTTCGCAGCTTGTACACGCCGCTGTTGCTGTGGAAGGCGCCTCCTCCCTCGTGCGCCCAGGCGCCTGTGACCGCGGGAATGCACAAAGCGGCGTGCATGTTCACCGCGCCGTTGCGTTGCCGCGAGAAACCAAAACCAAGCCGGAAAAAAGTTCGTTTCGAATGCCCGACCAGCGCGGCGAATTCCTCGATCTGCGCGACGGCGACGCCGGTGATCGCGCTCGCCCATGCAGGATCGCGGGCCTGCAGGTGCGCCTCGAGGTCGTGGGGCGCGTCCGTGTATCGCTCGAGATACTCCCAGTCGGCTAATCGGTCACGAAACAGGATGTGCATCACTGCGCAGGCGAGCGCTCCGTCCGTGCCTGGCCTCACGCATAGTGCGAGATCGGCGTGGCGCATCGTTTCGGTTTCATAGATGTCGACAGCGACGATCTTCGCGCCTCGTTCCTTACGCGCGCGAATCGCATGTGTCATAACGTTGACTTGAGTGGCGACAACGTTGGTGCCCCAAATGACGACGCAATCCGACTTCGCCATTTCCCGCGGATCAGCGCCCATCAGTCGACCGGTTCCGGCGACATATCCTGGGTAGGCGATCCCGACGCAGATTGTCCCATGGAAGCGGGAATAGCGCTTCGCGTGCGTGAGGCGCTCGATGCCGTCGCGCATCACAAGACCCATCGTGCCGGCGTAGAAGTATGGCCATACGCCTTCGGGTCCAAGTTCGTGCTCGACCGCCAGGAATTTGTCGGCGACGCGGTCGAGCGCCTCGTCCCAACCGATCGGCGCGAATTGCCCGCTTCCCTTCGGGCCGACGCGACGAAACGGCTGCGTAAGCCGATCCGGGTGATGAATTCGCTCCCAATAGCGAGCGACCTTGGCGCACACCACTCCGGACGTATAGGTCTGACCGCGCGCGCCGTGGATCCGGCCGATGCGCTTGCCCCCGATCACCTCGACGTCGAGCGCGCAAACCGAGGGGCAGTCGTGCGGGCAGACTGAGGGACGCCGCGTAATCTCGGTAATAGCGTTCATGAGCCTCTTATGATCGTCACGCTTCGAGCCGCCCCTGCCGGGTTCGACACTAGGGCGCCTTGCCCCGTGATTGAAGCGCTTAGGCCTCTTAATCCGCACGGACGCCGATAGTTCGCCCACTTGCGGTTGCAACCGAATACAACTATTAAGTTGTAGTTCTTAACCGGCTGATTCGGCTTTGGCGATTCGCGTATTTCTCAGCGCCTGTGTGGCCTTGACGGCGCTCGGCGCTGCTTGGGTGGAAAAGGGATCGAAGGCCGGGGGATCCCAACCGGAGATCCACTATGCGCCGCGCGAAAACCTCGAGAGTGTCGATACTCAGGAGATTGGCCGCGCCCAATTGTCCATTGATATAGCGGCTTATGTTCTATCCGACCCGCGAATCATCGAGGCGTTGACCGACGCGGCGGAACGCGGCGTCCTCATCCGACTTTATTTGGACAGATCGCAATTCGCCGAGCACGGACCCACGCACGGGGGACTCGTCGAAGCGTTGCTCGCTCATCCTAATGTCGTCGCGCGCGTCAAAGGCCAGGGCGTTCTCATGCATTTGAAAGCCTATGCCGTCGATGGGGCGGTGTTGCGCACCGGTTCGGGCAACTTCTCCCGGTCGGGGCTCGCCAGTCAGGATAACGACGCCATTTTCATTACCGATCCGGCGGTCGTCGACGCCTTTGAGAGCAATTTCGAACGGATATGGGCGCGCGCGCAAAACATAGCGGCCCTGAACGCTTCCGACTGAGAAATGGCGGGCTCGACAGGACGCGTCTTGGTCTAGCGCGAATCGCTGCGCGGCTGCGGCAGCCCCAATGGGGTGTAGCGCTCGTAACGTTGGTTGAACGCCTCAATGCCGAGCACGCCGACAGTTTCCATGCGCCGAGATGTCGTATCCTCTTGCGCAGTTAAGATCGACGACACGTGCCAGCGCCAGGTGGATGGGTCGTCCGTGCCGGGGCCGGTGGCGACTTCGGTCACTCCCGCCGCATAACCCACGCCGCCTCCAATTGCGGTGAGAGCAAGAATGAGGGACTTACGCATCGTCTCCTCCGGGATCTTGGCTTCCATTTTCATCGCGGCGCGGCCTCGCATCTCCCATGCCGCTGACGATAATTAAGATATTGTAAACATGAATTTGTGGCCCGGCTAGGGCGATTCGCTCTTCAAGGCGATTTCGCGCAACGCGTCGCTCGCCATCGTGCGAGTTATACGTCGACCTTGCGTCAAAGCTTCATTGTCGAGCATCGCGACAAGCTCTCGCGCGGCTCCAAGTGAGCGCTCGATCCTCAGCGCAATGTAGGCGATCACATGTGGCTCAACCTGAAGCTGGCGATCGCTGAACAGCTTGAAGAGAACGGCCTCGGTCAATTCAATGTCGGGCGCGGCAAGGCCTACAACAGGCGCTAGTCGAAGTCGCGAAAGAAGGTCGGGAGTGGCAATTCCCCATGCGTCTGGCGGCGAACGGCAGGTCAGCATGAGCCAGGCATCGTTTTGCATTGCGGTGTTTATCAGATGAAAAAAAAGCGCCTCTGCACGCGTTGCGCAGTCGGCGTCCTCGATCAACACCGCGTGCGCGCGGGCGCAGGCCTCGAGGCTCTGTTCGTCCAGCTTCTCTGCAGCAAGGCTGATGGCGCCGGCGGCCCGAGCCCAGATCGCTCCGAGGTGGCTTTTTCCCGCCCCCTCGGGCCCGACGAGCATCAACATGCGACCGGCCCAGTTCGGCCAAAGCTCGATTGCTTTCAGCGCCTCGAGGTTGGACGGCGCGGGCAAAAAATCTTCGCGCGCGAAGCTCGGCGAATGCGGCCATCGAAACGTCAACTGCCGAGACGGAGGCATCATTGGCTCTTCGGTTCCGAGCGGCCTCGATAAAAGGGACTCGTGAGATAGAGGGCAATGACATGACGGGCCACAACGCCGATCGCCGCTGCGGTTGGAACGGCGATGAGCAGCCCCAGGAAGCCGAACAATTGCCCGAAGGCAAGCAGCGCGAACATCAGCCAGACTGGGTGAAGCCCGATCAATTCGCCGACGAGTTGCGGCGAGAGCACGTTGCCCTCGAGGAATTGACCCGTTCCAACTACGCCGAGAGCCAACAAGAAGAGCTTGAGACTTGGCCATCCCTGAAAGAGAGCGACACTAAGGGAAAGCACGAGCGCGGTCAGCGACCCGACATACGGCACGAAGCTCAAGATGCCAGCGACAACGCCGATCAGAAAGCCGTAGTCGAGTCCGATCAATGTCAACCCGAGGCTGTACCATACGCCCAAGAACAGGCAGACGATCGATTGACCGCGGATGAACCCCGCCAACGCATGGTTAATCTCTCGGGCGATTTTTCGCAGACTTTCGCGATGGTCGAGCGGGAGCCAACTATCGAGCTTCGAGATCATCCGGTGCCAGTCGACAAGAATATAAAACGCGACGACAGGCGTGACGATCAACAGCGACAGGAAATTGAACAGCGCGGCTCCGCCAGACACGAGCCTTGTGAAAGCGTCGAGAAGCCATTGTGCGCTCTGCGAGACGAAGTCGCCGACCGACTTTTGAATTTGCGCGCTCGACAATTGTTGGGTGAGCCCGAGGGCGTCCAGCCATCGGCCGCCATATTTCGCAATGAACGCGTTTCCCTCCTCCACGGCGAATGTTTGCAGCCGCACCGCGTAGCCTGGCAGGTGCTGAGCGAAGGCGATGAACTGATTGCCCAACACCGGCACGACAAGAATAAAAAAGAGGACACCTGTCAGGACAAAAACTGTGAGAATGAGAAGCGACGCGCCGAGACGATTGAACCCGAACCTCTGAAGTTTGAGCACGACGGGATCAAGAAGATAACCGAGAACAATACCGGCGGCGAACGGCATTATCGTCGAGCCAAGCAGATAGACGACAAGCAGGAGGGCCGCCACTCCGAGCCCCCAGAAGAGAACTTGGCGCTCCAGGCTCACAGCCCGAACCTCATGGCGTTTCGGCAGCTTCGCTGGCTGGCTGCAGCAAATCCCATTTCCCGCCCCAGGGATCGACAAAGACCGCAACTAGCCCATAAGCCTCGCGGCGTGGCGTTTCCAGGAAGCTGACGCCGCGCCTGACCAGCTTCTCGTAATCCGCCCAGAAGTCCCCGGAATGAAGGAAAAAGGCGACCCGTCCTCCTGTCTGGTCGCCAATACGGGTCCTCTGACGCTCGTCGCTCGGGACAGCGAGCAGCAGCGCCGCGCCTGCGCCTGGCGATGGGGCGACGACAACCCAGCGCTTGTTGGGCGAGAGGGGGACGTCTTCAAGAACCTCGAAGCCGAGGACATCGCGGAAAAAGACGAGCCCATCGTCGTAGCTGGGAACCAGGACCGTTACGCACGCGAGACTTTGCAGCATGGTCGCGCCTTATCGACTCATGTGATCCAGCCACTGGGCGACGTAGACGCCGCCCGAGGCCAGGGTCGTCGCGGCGACCGTCCATTCAAGGGATGTCTGCAAAAGTTGCTGGTCTAGGCCGTAGGCGCGGACACCAAGCGCGAAGCCGGCAAGCGTGATCTGCGCGACCGTATTCAGTTTCGACACCCAGACGGGGCGAATTTCAACTGGCTTGTCGAGCAGCCAGGAGACCAACACGGCCACGAGGATCATCACGTCCCTCGACACGACCGTGATCGCGATCCAGGCCGGCAAACCGGCGTATATGGACAGGGAAACGTAGATAGAAATCAGCAGCGCTTTGTCGGCGAGCGGATCGAGGTAGGCGCCGAGCTCCGTCCGCAGATCGAATCTTTTGGCGATAAAGCCGTCGACCCCATCCGACACGCCGGCCAGAATAAAAATCAGGAATGCGGGTAGGAATCGTTGCGAGATGATCATTATGACCGCCAGCGGCGTCATCAGCATTCGCGCCAGCGTGACGAAATTGGGTAAATTGCTGAGAACCGTGCCAATATTCATCAAGTATTGACGCCCTGGCGTCACCGCCCAGTCATCCCCTCCCTTGGTCTTCGCCACGAATGACCAGGAGTACGGATAACACGAAGTCGCCCACGTTGGGAAACTGACCTGCGCGCTTGCGTGTTGCGGAGCGTACAATTACCCCGATCGTGTCTGAAGCCCTGCGAGTCGGGATGTCCGAAAGCCAAAAGCCGCTGACTTACGCCCAATCGGGGGTCGACATCGATGTTGGCAACCGGATCGTGGATCGAATACGCCCATTCGCTCGCCGCACGCGCCGACCGGGCGCGGGCGCGGAGCTTGGCGGATTCGGCGGACTGTTCGATCTTCGAGCGGCGGGGTTTGTCGACCCGATCCTGGTCGCCGCCAACGACGGCGTCGGCACAAAGTTGAAGATCGCCATTGAGAGCGGCGTGTACGACACGATTGGCATCGACCTGGTGGCCATGTGCGTCAACGACATTGTCGTTCAGGGCGCCGAGCCACTGTTTTTCTTGGATTATTTTGCATCCGGCAAGCTCGACGAGGACATCGTGTCCGCGGTCGTGCAAAGCATCGCCGAGGGGTGCGCGCAATCCGGATGCGCATTGATCGGCGGCGAGACGGCGGAGATGCCAGGCCTCTACGCCGGAGGCGATTTCGACATCGCTGGCTTCGCCGTGGGCGCCGCCGAGCGTGGGACGCTGCTGCCCCGGCCAGGACTGAAGCCGGGAGATCTAGTATTCGGTCTGCCGTCGTCCGGCGTCCATTCCAATGGATTTTCGTTGGTGCGGCGCGTCGTCGCGCGGTGCGGGCTTGGATGGGACGCTCCCGCGCCGTTCGATCCCCAATGTTCGCTCGCCGTCGCGTTGCTGACGCCGACCCGCCTCTATGTGCGGCCGCTGCTTCAGGCGCTGACGCGAACGCGAGGCATACATGCGCTCGCTCATATCACCGGCGGCGGTTTTCCGGACAATCTGCCGCGCGTGCTCGATGACCGTCTCGCCGTCTCGCTCGATCTCGACGCCTTCGTTCCGCAACCCGTCTTTTCCTGGCTAGCGTCGGCCGGCGGTCTCGACGCGACGGAGATGCTGCGGACGTTCAATTGCGGCTTCGGAATGGCGGCGTTCGTTTCCGCCGACCACGAGGAAGAAGCGCATGAGGCCCTCGCCGGCGCGGGTCTATCGCCGGTCCTGATTGGGGAGCTTGTTCTCGCCGAAGGGCAGCGCCTCATAACCCATGGCAGTTTGAGACTGTGAGCCCCCGAGTGCGAGCGGCGGTTCTCATCTCGGGCCGCGGCTCCAATATGATCGCCTTGATCGAAGCCGCGCGGTCGCCGGACTTTTCCGCTGAGATCGTGCTGGTTCTGTCGGACGACCCGGCCGCGGCCGGCCTTTCGCTCGCGCGCAAGCTCGGCGTCGCCGCCGAGGCGATCGACTTTCGAGCCTATACGGGCAAGCCGGCGTTCGAGGCGGCGCTCGAGGCGCGGCTCACCGCCGCCCAAGCCGAAATCGTTTGCCTCGCCGGGTTCATGCGGGTGCTGAGCGCCTCATTCGTCGAGCGGTGGCGAGGACGCCTGCTCAACATTCATCCCTCGCTGTTGCCGAACCTGCGCGGCCTCCACACCCATGAGCGGGCGCTCGCCCAAGGGCTCGCCGAACACGGCTGCACGGTTCACCTCGTTACCGCCGAGCTCGACGCTGGGCCGATCCTAGCCCAGGCGCGGGTGCCGGTTTTCCCGGCGGACGACGCCAGCGCCCTTGCGGCGCGCGTCTTGAAAGAGGAGCACCGGATCTATCCGCAAGCCCTTGACGCGGTCGCCCGTTCGCTGCGCGCCGGCGCTCCCGAGCCTCAGTAGCGATGACAGCTGAATTGGCGTCGGGGAAGGGCTGCCGCTGCGGTGTCCAGCATTCTTACCGGCGATGGTCTTTTCAATGGGTTGAGTGTATTTTACGGCCACCGTTTACGTTCGCGCACTCAGTCAGGGCTTTAGCCGGTCGCCCCGGTCGCGCGGCTGCCCGGAACAATTAAGAACAACTACAATCTGTACAATTAGATTCAAAGCGACGCCTTCCTCGCGCCCACTGTCAGTCGTCGCGTTCCGAGAGATCGTGACGCGCCCACGGTTGGCCGTCAGCGTCGCAGACGTTAAGCAAAGCGCTCCAGCCGCGCTTGCGGGCGCGCGGCGATTGGATCAATATGGCGTCGACAAAAGAGGAGATTTGTTTGGCGCCCGCGGTCGCGACGAAAGAGCAGCGTGTCTCGACGACCGCAACAGTCGCGGCGAATGACGAGCCGCCGCCGTTGTTATCGTCGCCCGAGCGGTTCATCAATCGCGAATTGTCGTGGCTCGAGTTTAATCGAAGGGTGCTGGAGGAGGCCGCCAACTCGAGCCACCCGTTACTCGAGAGGCTGCGGTTTCTTTCAATCTCGGCCAACAATCTCGACGAGTTTTTCATGGTCCGCGTAGCGGGCCTGGTTGGCCAGGTGCTGTCCGGGGTCGCGGAAATTTCCGATGACGGACGCACCCCGGCGGAGCAGCTCGAACGCATCAGCGAGCGCGTCGCCGCGCTGGTCGCTTCGCAACAGTCGCGGTGGAAGGCCTTACAGTCTGAACTCGCCGCCAACGGCGTCGTAATCCTCGAGGTCGGCGATCTGACCCGTCGCGAAAGAGAGTGGCTGCAGGACTATTTTCTCCTGCACGTGTTCCCAATTCTGACCCCGCTTGCGGTCGATCCGGCGCATCCGTTTCCATTCATTCCCAATCTGGGATTCACGTTGGCGCTCGAACTCTCAAATCCGCGCGACGGCAAGACGATGAGCGCGCTGGTGCGCATTCCCGGAAGCGTCGAACGGTTTGTCCGGTTGCCGGATGGTCCGGTTGGAGGCGCCGCGCGTTTCGTGATGCTTGACCGGTTGATTGTCGCATTTATCGGGCTCTTGTTTCCTGGCCACGAAGTGTTGGGCGAGGGGGCGTTTCGCGTCATTCGCGACAGCGACATTGAAGTCGAGGAAGAGGCGGAGGACCTCGTTCGCCTCTACGAGAGCGCGCTCAAGCGACGCCGGCGCGGCACCGTCATCCGGCTCGAGATCGAAGCGAGCATGCCCGAATCGTTGCGCGTATTCGTTGCCGGCGATGTCGACGTGGTTCCGTCCGGTATCGTCCTCGTCGAGGGAATGCTGGCGCTCAACGACCTGTCGCAACTGGTGGCGATCGACCGCCCCGAGCTCAAGTTTCCGCCTTACAACCCTCGCTTTCCCGAACGCGTCAAGGAACTCGGCGGGGATTGTTTCGCGGCGATCCGGCAGAAGGATCTTGTTGTCCATCATCCCTATGAATCGTTCGACGTCGTCGTCCAATTCCTCAATCAGGCGGCGCACGATCCCAACGTGGTCGCGATCAAGCAGACGCTCTACCGCACTTCGGCCGACAGCCCGATCGTAAGGGCTCTCATCGAAGCGGCGGAGGCCGGCAAGTCGGTCACCGCGCTGGTGGAATTGAAGGCGCGCTTTGACGAAGAGGCCAACATCCGCTGGGCGCGGGATCTCGAGCGAGCCGGCGCGCAAGTCGTCTACGGGTTCATCGAACTCAAGACCCACGCCAAACTGTCAATGGTGGTGCGGCGCGAGGGTGGAGCGCTGGTCAATTACTGTCATCTCGGCACCGGCAACTATCATCCGGTTACCGCCAGGATTTATGCCGACATTTCGCTTTTCACGGCCGATGGGGCGATCGGGCGAGATGTCGCGCGTATTTTCAATTTCATCACTGGCTATGCCGAGCCGGATGGCCTCGAGCAGATGTCGATCTCGCCGATCACGCTCAAGAAGACACTGCTGCGCAATATCGCTGATGAGATCGACTACGCGCGCCTGGGCCGGCCGGCGCAGATCTGGATCAAATGCAATGCGCTCGTCGATTCGCAGATCATCGACGCTCTCTATGCCGCCAGTCGCGAAGGCGTGCAGATCGACATCGTGATACGTGGAATTTGCTGTCTGCGACCCGGCGTTCCGGGGCTTTCCGACAACATTCGCGTCAAGTCGCTCGTGGGCCGATTCCTGGAGCATGCCCGCATCTATGCGTTTGGCGCCGGCTATGGCCTGCCTAACCCGAAGGCCCGGGCGTTCATTTCATCGGCCGACCTTATGCCGCGTAATCTCGACCGGCGCGTCGAGGCGCTGGTTCCGCTGGTCAATCCAACGGTTCACGAACACGTCCTCGATCAAATCATGCAGGCCAACCTGATGGACAACCAGCAGAGCTTTCGGATCCTGCCGGACGGATCGAGCGACAGAATCGTTCCCGCTGAGGGAGAGGAGCCGTTCAACGCACACAAGTATTTCATGACCAATCCGAGCCTTTCGGGTCGCGGCAAAGCGTTGATGGAGTCCTTTCCGTTGGCGTTGGGCCGGCGCGTCTGATAGGCGCCATGCCCGGCGATACGACGCGCCTGAGAGGATCAGCTATGCTCGACACCTCCCCGACCGGATCGGCAATCCTCGATAACGCGCGAGGACGATTGCCGGGCGAGCCGTTGGCGATTGTCGACATCGGTTCGAATTCGGTGCGGTTGGTGTCGTACGAGTCGCAGTCGCGCGCACCGACGCCGACCTTCAATGAAAAAGCGTTATGCGGTCTTGGCAAAGGCGTCGCGATGACCGGGCTTTTGCCGGAGGAAGGCATCGTCAAGGCGCTGGCGGCGCTTGAGCGCTTCCGCGTTCTCTGTGACACGATGCAAATCCATCACGTGCGCAGCGTGGCGACGGCTGCTGTGCGCGACGCAGCGAACGGGGCTCAGTTTCTCGATCGCGCGGAGCGAGCGCTTGGCTGCAAAATCGAGCTTTTGAGCGGTCAGCGGGAAGCAAGGCTGTCGGCGCTTGGCGTTATAAGCTCGATTTACAACGCGGACGGCGTCGTCGGCGATTTGGGGGGTGGTTCTCTCGAACTCACCGACGTTCAGGACGGCCGATGCGGGCCAGGGGTTACCCTGCCATTAGGCGGCCTGTCGCTGATGGACCTCTCGGAACGCTCGCCGAAAAAGGCCGCCAAGATAGTCCGTGAGCGGCTCGCGACGGTGAAGGCGCTCCAGGGGCTGGCCGGGCGCACTTTCTATGCCGTCGGCGGCACCTGGCGCGCTTTGGCGCGCCTGCATATGCGGCAGCGACAGTATCCAATGAACGTGATGCACAATTACGTCATTCCCTCGCGGGACGCGCTCGAATTCGCCGCGCTGGTCGAACGGATCGAAGCGGACGCACTGCTGTCGATCGAGTCGGTGTCGTCGGCTCGCAGGCCGCTACTGGCTTACGGCGCCGCGGTGCTGGAAGAGATCATCCGTCAGTCCAACCCGAAGGAGATCGTCGTTTCCGCCCTTGGTGTTCGGGAGGGGCTCATCTACTCGCAGCTCACTCCTCAAGAGCAAGCGGAAGATCCACTGATCTTGTCGGCGCGTGAATTCAACCAACTGCGTTCGCGGGCGCCGAAACATGGCGAAGAGCTTTACGCCTGGACAAGCCGACTGATCGCCTCAACTCATCTCGAGGAGGACGATCAGGATCGACGCCTTCGCCATGCCGCATGTCTGTTGTCTGATATTTCCTGGCGCGCCCATCCCGACTATCGGGGCGCCCAGGCCTACGATCTGGTGGCCAACGCAGCGTTCATCGGCGTCGATCATCCATCGCGCGCGTTCCTTGCGCTCGCCGCTTCATACCGGCACATGTCCAGTGAAGATGTTGTCTCGCCGCAGTCGCGCGCGTTGGTGACGGCGCGACAACTCGATCGGGCGCGACTTCTCGGTGCTGCGATGCGGGTCGCTTACAACATCTCGGCGGCGATGCCGGGGGTGCTGCCGCGCGCCCCCATGCTGTGCGCAAAGGGTCGCGTGATCCTGACTCTGCCGGCCGATCTCGGGGCGCTGAGCGGCGAGCGCCTTTTGTCGCGTGTGCGGCAGTTTGCGCGTCTGATCGGGGGCGAGCCGGAAATCCGGGCTTCCGCTTAAACTTCGCCGAAATCCGCGCGCCGACAGCGATCGCAGAGCGTTCGCTCGTCCAAGACGGCGCACGATTCAAAACAGATCGATCCTCCAAACGGATCCTTTACGGGCGCGCGGCAAGCTCGTTCCTGCTCTCTTTCATGGCCGGCAGCAAGCGATCGGTTAGACATGCATTCATTTCGCACCGACAGCCAGTTTTTTCGCGACGCTCTCGAAAGGGTCGGCAAACCGGATGATGCGCGAGTTGCGCGTTCGCCGATCGTGGTCGGCGCGGACCGGCGGGAGACTGAAGAGACTGGCGGGAACGGGTTACCGTTCGAGCGGCGAGAGGTCGACCCAACGCGCGTCATTGGCCGACTGGTGGCTTTGAACGGGACACAAGGCATCCTCAGCTGCCCGCTCAAATTGGACGAAGGGGAGTGGTCGGTTGGCCATCTCATCACGATCACTCACCGGACCGCGCGTTTGGTGGGCACGGTTTGCGAAGTTGCGACTCATGACGGCCGGTGGTCCGAAGACGAGGCCAACGCCGCCCGTGTCACAATTGAAGTGAACGGCGAAATTATCGACGATCCCAATGGCGCGCCGTATTTCCATCGCGGCGTGCGCTCGTTTCCTTCGCTGGGCGCCCCTGCGCACCGAATCCGTGCAGATGATCTCCGAGCCATCTACACATTTCGCGGCCGGCAAGGCGTCGAGATCGGCAGGTTGAGCCAGAACCAAGATATCCCTGCAGAGATTGACGTCGGCGAATTGATGCGGCGCCACTTTGCTGTTTTGGGATCAACCGGCGTCGGCAAGACGACCTCCGTCAGCCTGCTTCTGAAGAAGTCTCTGGCAATGATGCCGAAGCTGAGAATTATTATTTTCGACCCGCACAACGAATACGCAGCGCATTTTCCTGGACTGGCCCAGATCATCGATTCGGAAAGCCTGGAGCTGCCGTTCTGGATGTTTAAGTTCGATGAACTGGCCGACGTCGTGTTTAGTGGCCGGCAGCCGCATGCGGACGAACGGGATGCGCTTTACGAGGTCATCCGTATCGCCCGGGCGAAATATCAAACCGAATTGAGTTCATCGGCCGGGGCAAGCGCGGTGCGGCGTCAGCCAGTCGCTGAGGGGAATTCGGTAACTTCCGATACGCCAACACCCTATCGCATTGTCGACGTCATCGCAGTGATCGAGGAATGGCTCGGCCTGCTCGATCAGCGGTTTCCGCGCTCCGAATTGCGGGCCCTTCGTTATCGACTCGAGGGGCTCAACCGCGATCCGCGCTATCGGTTCATGTTCGGCAGGCTGGTGGTTGAGGACGACATCGGCAAGGTAATCTCCAAGCTCTTTCGTATCCCAACACGAGGACTGCCGGTCACGATCGTCCGACTTGCCGGTCTGCCCAATGAAGTCACCAACTCGGTTGTGTCGGTGCTCGCGCGGCTCTCTTTCGAGATCGCGTTCTGTTGCTCAGGCGCCTATGAAATCAACGTGTTGTGCGAAGAAGCGCACCGCTATATTTCCTCCGACAACAGGCAAACCTTTGGCCCGGCAAGGCTGGCGATCGGACGGATTGCAAAGGAAGGACGGAAATACGGCGCTTCGCTCGGCATCGTCACGCAACGGCCATCGGAACTCGATCCGACCGTGCTGTCGCAATGTTCGACCTTGTTCGCCATGCGGCTCGCCAATGAGCTGGACAAGGGGATCATTCGCGCTGCGGCGGGCGTTTCGGCCAGCAGCACGATCGCCTTCCTGTCCTCGATCGCCGACCGTGAGGCGATCGCATTCGGCGAGGCGATCGCCACGCCGATGCGAATGAAGTTCGCGGATATTTCGGCCCGCACTGGGGACAGACGCGCCCCTGCTTCCGATGAGCGCGATGCGAATCCGATTGATTTGAGGAAGCTCTCTGCCCAATTGCGCGGCGAGGCGGTATAAGCGCTGCGCATGCTCGGCGATGCCAAATACCGCAGCGCCTGGCTATAATGCAACGTATGTCAGCATTTTTAGTTAAAGACACATATTTTATGTGAAATAGAGACGCTACATAGCCTTTGCATTGCAGCGTCGCGGCCGAAGGATATTTGCAATCGGCGCGCATGAACGCCATATAGGGCCCAGCATCCCCGGTCGAAGCGACCATTTTGAGCCGGGCCATCAGACCCCCACCGGCGGTCCTTGAAACCGTCAAGGCGAGGAGAAGTCACTCATGGCGGCCGTCCAGGAGACCGTCGATCGCGTACGTTCGATTGAGGTCGACGCTTACAAATATGGCTTCATTAGCCCGATCGAGTCGGATATGGCCCCGAAGGGCCTGAACGAAGACACTGTTCGATTTATTTCGGAAAAGAAGGGTGAGCCGGAATGGCTGCTGGAATGGCGGCTTGAGGCCTTTCGTCGTTGGCAAACGATGGAAGAGCCGAAATGGGCGCGCGTCAACCATCCGCCGATCAACTACCAGGAGATCTATTACTTCGCCGCGCCAAAATCCGGGCCAGCGCCGAAGTCGCTCGACGAGGTTGATCCGGAGTTGCTGCGCACGTACGCGAAACTCGGCATCCCGCTCGTCGAGCAGGAAATCCTTGCGGGAGTGGAGAAGCCTAGGGTGGCGGTCGACGCCGTCTTCGACTCGGTTTCGATTGCAACGACTTTCAAGGCGGAACTAGCCAAGGCCGGGGTCATTTTCTGCTCCTTCTCCGAGGCCGTCCGAAATCATCCCGACCTCGTACGCCGCTATCTCGGTACGGTCGTGCCGAGCACGGACAACTTCTACGCGACGCTCAATTCGGCGGTCTTCTCGGACGGCTCCTTCGTTTACGTGCCGCCAGGCGTGCGGTGCCCGATGGAGCTCTCGACCTATTTCCGCATCAATGAGAGGAATACGGGGCAGTTTGAGCGCACACTCATCATCGCCGACCGGGGAGCCTATGTCAGCTACCTCGAAGGATGTACGGCGCCGAAGAGGGATGAGAACCAGCTTCACGCCGCCGTCGTCGAACTCATAACCCTCGATGACGCGGAGATTAAATACTCAACGGTGCAAAATTGGTATCCCGGCGATTCTCAGGGGCGCGGCGGCATCTATAATTTCGTGACCAAGCGCGGCGACTGCCGCGGCGCCCGGTCGAAAATCTCCTGGACGCAGGTCGAAACCGGCTCGGCGATCACCTGGAAATATCCGTCTTGCATTTTGCGCGGCGAATCCTCGCGCGGCGAATTCTATTCGATCGCGATTTCAAACGGCCATCAGCAGGTCGACAGCGGCACGAAGATGATTCATCTCGGCCGCAACACGACCAGCCGCATCATCTCTAAGGGGGTCGCTGCCGGCAAGTCCCAAAACACCTATCGCGGGCAGGTGTCGGCTCACCGCCTGGCGACAGGATCGCGCAATTTCACCAATTGCGATTCGCTGCTGATCGGGCACGAGTGCGGCGCGCACACGGTGCCCTATATTGAGGCGAAGAACGCCTCAGCGGTGATCGAACACGAAGCGACCACGTCGAAGGTTTCGGATGAGCAGATGTTCTATTGCCTCCAGCGGGGGCTCTCGGCCGAGGAGGCGACGGCGCTCATCGTTAATGGCTTTGTCCGGGACGTGCTGCAGCAATTGCCGATGGAGTTTGCCGTCGAAGCGCAGAAGCTGATCTCAATCAGCCTCGAGGGAAGCGTGGGATGACCGTCAATTCGATGGGCCGCGCGCGAGCCGAGGGTCTCGGAATGCTCGAAATCAAGAACCTCACCGTTTCGATCGAGAACAAGGTGATTCTCGACAACCTCAGTCTGACCGTCAACGCGGGCGAGGTCGCGGCGATCATGGGTCCAAATGGCTCCGGCAAATCGACGCTCGCTTACGTCCTGGCGGGCAAGCCGGCCTACGAGGTCATATCGGGCGAGATTTTGCTCGATGGAAACAATCTCCTCGAGCTCGAGCCAAACGAGCGCGCGCTGAAGGGATTGTTTCTGGCGTTCCAGTATCCGACGGAGATTCCAGGCGTCGCGGCGATGACTTTTCTGAAGGCGGCGTTGAACGCACAGCGGCGGGCGCGCGGAGAAAGCGATCTCACCACGCCGGACTTTATGCGGCGCGTGCGTGAATCGGCGCAGGCGCTCAAGATTGATCAGGAGATGCTGCGACGACCGCTCAATGTCGGGTTTTTCCGGGGGCGAGAAGAAGAGGTTCGAGGTGCTGCAGATGGCCCTGCTGGCGCCGCGGGTAAGCGTCCTCGACGAAACCGATTCGGGACTCGACATTGACGCGCTAAGAGTCGTCGCCGAGGGCGTCAACGCCCTTCGCGACTCTAAGCGCGCTTTTGTCGTTATTACGCACTATCAGCGACTGCTGGATTACATCAAACCTGATGTGGTGCACGTAATGGCCAAGGGTCGTATTGTCGCCACCGGGGGCCCTGAACTCGCGCTTGAGCTCGAGCGCAATGGTTATCGTGATTACGCGGAGGAGGCTGCGTGATTCGCCGATGACCGCGCATGTCGTCAGTCGATCAGCCGCCGAAAGGACGCTTTCCCGGCAATTCGCAGAGCAGGAAAGGCGTGAGCCGTCGTCTGCCCGCGCCGCCGCCTTCGCGCGGTTCGCCGCGGCCGGGTTGCCGACCCGGCGCGTCGAGGCCTGGCACTATACCGATTTGCGCGCCGCGATGGCCGATGCGTCGCCGATCCTTGCCACCCCGAAGCGGGCCGACATAGAAGCGGCGCGTAGCGTGCTTGCTAAGCGTGAACGCTTCGCTGCAGGCGCGCAAATTGTTTTGCTTGGCGGGCAATTTATTGCCGCGCTTTCGGATCGCCTCCCGACCGGGGTCGTCATCGGTGAGGGATCGGCAGTCGTGCCCAATGCGGTCGACGATCCTTTAGCGGCCCTCAACGAGGCGCTAAGCCCTCCCGGGTGTACCATTAAGGTCGCGCGCGGGGCAAAGGTCGCCGAGCCGATTATGGTAGTCCATCTCACCACGGAGCCGTCGTCCCACTCGGTCTATTCGCGGACGACCATTGCGCTCGACGTCGAGGCGCAGGCGTCGTTCGTTGAGATATTCGACGGCGCTCATGCGGGTGTCCAGCGACACGCAGCGACGATCATGACGCTGGCCGACGGAGCCAGGGCGACCCATGTCGCCGTTCTTGGCGACGAGCCCGGGCTGCACATCGAAACGCAAATCTGCGAAGTGGCGGAGACTGCGAAGCTTGCCGCTTTTGGACTCGTTTCTGGCGGTGAAGTCACGCGCCGGCAGATTTTTGTCAGGATGGCCGGAGTTGAGGCGAAGCTGTCGCTTGGTGGACTGGCGCTTATCGACGGCGCCCGACGCGCGGACACAACGCTACAGGTCGTTCATGCTGCGCCGGCCGGAACCAGCCGCGAATTCTATCGTGCGATTGTCGATGACGACGCGGTCGGAGTGTTTCAGGGAAAGATTATCGTTGAGAAAGCCGCGCAAAAGACCGACGGCGCCATGAAGTCCCAAGCTATTCTCCTGTCCCCACGCGCGCAGATGAATGAGAAGCCGGAGTTGGAAATCTTTGCCGACGACGTCGTGTGCGGACACGGAGCGACAGTCGCGTCGCTTGATCCCGAACAGGTGTTCTATTTGCAATCGCGAGGCATCTCGAACAACGACGCCAAGGCGATGTTGCTCGAGGCTTTTGGGGGGGAGTCGATCGATCGGATTGAGAGCGAACTATTGGCTGGCCCGTTGCGCGCCCGACTGGCAGCCTGGCTTGAAACGAGAAAGGCGAAAACGTGAACAAGTTCGTGCAGCCGGCGCTCGACACGTACGATGTCGAAGCGATACGGGCGGACTTCCCGATCCTCGCAGAGCGCCCGTATGGAAAGCCGCTTGTCTATCTGGACAATGCAGCCTCAGCTCAGAAGCCGAAAAAGGTCATCGATCGCCTGACGTACGCCTACGAGCACGAGTATGCGAACGTGCATCGCGGATTGCACTATCTCGCGAATGCGGCGACCGAGGCGTATGAGGCGGCTCGAGAAACAGTGCGACGGTTCGTCAACGCGGCTTCGCACGAGGAGATCATTTTCACGCGATCGGCGACTGAGGCGATTAATCTTGTTGCATCGAGCTTTGGTCACGCGCACATCGGCGCAGGCGATGAGATTGTGCTCAGCGTGATGGAGCATCATTCCAACATCGTACCTTGGCACTTCCATCGTGAACGCAAGGGCGCGGTTTTACGTTGGGTTGACGTTGGCGACGACGGTTCCTTTTCGCTCGACGCGTTCGAACGCGCGTTAAGCGACCGAACGAAAATTGTTGCGATAACGCAAATGTCCAACGTCCTTGGAACCGTTACCCCGATCAAGGAGATCGTCAGGATCGCACATGGGCGAGGAATTTCCGTGCTGGTCGATGGTTCGCAAGGGGCCGTGCACCTTGACGTCGACGTGCGCGACCTCGATGCCGATTTCTACGTTTTCACCGGACACAAGGTCTATGGTCCCACTGGAATCGGCGTGCTCTACGGCAAACGCGAACTTCTGGAGAAGCTGCCGCCGTACCAGGGCGGCGGCGAGATGATCGAGGAAGTCACGAAGGAGACGGTTTCGTACAACCATCCGCCGCATCGGTTCGAGGCCGGCACTCCGCCGATCGTGCAGGCTATCGGGCTTGGGGCAGCGTTGGACTATATCGAGGGAATCGGGCGAGCTCGCATCCGCGCGCATGAGGAAGCGTTGTGCGCTTATGCGCAGACGCTCCTGTCGTCGATTAATTCCCTGCGCATAATTGGCGTTGCAGAAGGCAAAGGCCCCATCGTCTCATTTACGATAGAGGGCGCGCATGCGCATGACATCGCGACGTTGATCGATCGGTCGGGCATCGCCGTGAGGGCGGGAACGCATTGCGCAATGCCCTTATTGCAAAGGTTCGGGGTGACCTCCACTTGCCGAGCCTCTTTTGCGCTCTACAATACCTTCGACGAAGTCGAGGCGCTGGCGGAATCGCTGATCCGCGCGCGAAAGCTCTTCCAGTAGGGAGGTGGGCATGAACGAGGCGCAGAGCGGCGCGAATGACATCGAAGCTCCCGCCGCGCCTGTGGAGCGCAATGCGGCGTTCGGGCCCCCTTTGGAGATGGCGTCTGAAGAGTTGCGTCAGTTGACGGATTCCATCGTCGCGGCGCTGAAAACCGTTTATGATCCGGAAATCCCAGCGGATATCTACGAACTCGGCCTGATTTACAATGTTGATATAGACGACAAGCGTTTTGTCAGTATCGAGATGACGTTGACCGCTCCGGCTTGTCCGGTCGCCGGTGAAATGCCGACATGGGTCGAGAACGCGGTCAGCGCGGTCCCTGGCGTCGCAGGCGCTAAGGTGAACATGGTGTTTGATCCGCCTTGGGATCAAAGCCGCATGTCCGATGAAGCGCGCGTCGCCCTCGACATGTGGTGAGCGGCCGGACTTGCGCCGGCGGCCTGCGCCATCCATTATCGACGACTAGTCGTCCTCGGCAGGCGACCCAGGGACCTAAGGAATGGACCGGGCGCGCGCCAAGCGATCGTCTTGGCTGAATGATCAGCGGGTACGCGGACTAGTCTACCAAACATTGCTGCTCGCGGGCATCGCAGCGTTGGCTTGCGGCGCGATCTACAACGCCGTGGTCAACATGCGGGCGCGCGGCATCCCGATGGGCTTCGGCTTCTGGAATGATGTCGCCGGCTTCGACATCAATCTTCATCTGATAAATTACTCCAACCTGTCGACCTATGGACGTGCGTTTTGGGTGGGCTTGCTCAACACCCTTCTCATCGCGGTCATTTCCATTCCGCTGGCGACGCTGTTGGGTTTCGTGATTGGCGTGGCGCGACTGTCCCCCAACTGGCTGCTGTCCCGATTTGCGCTCGTTTACACCAGTATCATGCGCAATACGCCGCTCTTGCTGCTGTTGCTGTTCTGGTACAACGCCGTTCTCAAGTCTTTGCCGGGACCTCGGCAATCGATCAGCATTGGCGATGTCGTCTTTCTCAACAACCGCGGCCTCTATTTGCCGATGCCCGTCGCGCGGGACTCCGCTGTCTGGCTTTTGGGAGCGGTCCTGACGGCGATCGCCGTTGCGATCGGAGTTTGTGTGTGGGCTCGGCGGCGACAAGAGCGAACTGGCGCGCAAACGCCGACCGCGCTCGTCGCCGCCGCGCTCATCCTCGGACTGCCCGCGGTCGTGACGGCGGTGGCCGGGGCCCCGTTCGCGTTCGATGTCGCGCGCCTTTCCGGCTTTAATCTTAAAGGCGGACTCCAGGTCATTCCCGAAATGGCCGCGCTCGTGTTTGGACTGGTCACCTTCACCGCCGCGTTCATCGCGGAAATCGTTCGTGCCGGGGTTTTGGCCGTGCCGGTTGGCCAGAGCGAGGCGGCTGGCGCGCTCGGCTTGCATCGCGGCCTGTCGATGAGGCTGGTGGTCATCCCACAGGCGATGCGACTGATCACGCCGCCGCTCACGTCGCAATTCCTGAACATCGTCAAGAACTCCTCGCTGGCCGTATTCATCGGCTATCCCGACCTCGTGCAGATTTTCGCCGGCACGGTTCTGAACCAGACCCAGGCGGCGGTGCAGGTGATGGCGATCACCATGGCGGTCTATCTGATCATTTCGCTTACGGTCGCGCTGGCGCTGAACGCCTTCAATGCGCGCTACGCGCTGAAAGGGCGGTGAGCTTGGCGTCCCTGGGCTACATTCGCGAGGCGCCGGAACTGGAAGAATCGCCTCCCGCGTTGTCGAGCGGCGCGCTCGCCTGGGCTCGCGCTAATCTCTTCTCGTCGATCGGATCGACCGTCGTCACGATTGGTTGCGTTGCGCTCGTCGCGTATTTGCTGCCGCAAGTGGTGGCCTGGGCGACGACGCGCGCGATTTGGAGCGCAAGCGACGGCGCCGCTTGTCGCCAACATCAGGACGGCGCCTGCTGGGCCTTCGTCATCGCGAAGTGGGATTACCTGCGGTTCGGGTCTTATCCTGTCGCCGAACGCTGGCGGGTCGATGTCGTGGAGGCGATCGGCGCCGCTCTAATCATCTGGCTATTGTGGATCAATGCGCCGCGCCGGGTCTTAGGCGCGTTGCTGTTTTTTGTCGTCTATCCGATTCTGGCGCTCATTCTTCTGCGCGGCTCGCCTTGGCTTGGTCTGCCGATTGTCGATACGCAGCTGTGGGGCGGCATTTTCGTTTCGCTGCTGACGGCCGTCGTCGGGATCGTCTTCTCCTTGCCGCTCGGCGTGCTTCTCGCGCTGGGGCGTCGTTCGCGGTTGCCGGCCGTCCGAGCAGCGAGCGTCGTATTCATCGAGTTCGTGCGCGGCGTGCCCTTCATCACAATCTTGTTCATGGCCAACAACCTGCTGCCGTTGTTCGTGCCCGAAACATGGACGCCCGATCGCTTGCTGCGTCCATTGGCCGGAATCATCATATTTTCAGCCGCCTACATGGCCGAAGAAGTGCGCGGCGGTCTTCAGTCCTTGGGGAAGGGACAATACGAAGCCGCGATGGCGCTCGGACTGAACTACCCGCGCATGACGGCCCTCGTCATACTGCCCCAGGCGCTGACCTTGGTGATACCGGGGATCGTCAACAATTTCATTGGCCTGTTCATGGACACAACGCTCATTTCGCTCGTCGGGGCGACCGATTTCCTCGAAGCGATGAACAATGCAATCAAGGATCCGGTCTGGGCCGGGCCAACGATCATGGTGACCGGCTACGTCTTCGCCGGGATCTTCTATTTCGCCTTTTGCTTCGGAATGGCGCGCTACTCGGCTCACGTCGAACGAATCCTCGCCAAAGGGCGCAAGTGATGTCGAGCGCTTTGGCCGACGTCGATCAAGCCGACGCCGCAGCAATCCAATTCACCGGCGTCCACAAATGGTACGGGAGCTTTCATGTATTGCGAAACATCAACCTGACGGTTGGGCGCGGAGAGCGCATCGTGATCTGCGGTCCGTCCGGCTCCGGCAAATCGACGCTGATCCGGTGCGTCAATCGACTCGAGGAGCATCAGCGCGGATCGATCGTGGTCGACGGAGTGGAGCTGACCGACGACATCAAACGGATCGATGAAGTGCGGCGGGAAGTCGGGATGGTGTTCCAGAGTTTCAACCTGTTTCCGCATCTCACCATTCTGGAGAATTGCACGCTGGCGCCGATCTGGGTGCGCAAAATGCCCAGGCGCGACGCCGACGAGCTGGCGATGAAGCTGCTCGCACGGGTGAAGAATCCTGGATCAGGCGCACAAATATCCCGGCCAGCTGTCGGGCGGTCAGCAGCAGCGGGCGGCGATTGCGCGCGCCTTGTGCATGACCCCGAAGATCATGCTGTTCGACGAGCCGACGTCGTCGCTCGATCCGGAAATGGTGAAGGAAGTGCTCGATACCATGACCGCGCTGGCGCAGGAGGGCATGACGATGATCGTCGTGACGCACGAGATGGGTTTCGCGCGTCAGGTCGCCGATCGCGTCGTGTTCATGGACGGAGGCGAGATCGTCGAGGTGAACGCGCCCCTACCTTTTTTCCAGCATCCGCAGCATGAACGCACGAAGCTGTTCCTGAGCCAGATTCTTCACATTCGTCACTGAGTTTGCGTCCCAGATGTACTTGGCGTTCGCTAAAACATGTGAGCGTCTTGTCTCCCGTCGTCAGGCAGCCATAAAGCCAATCGTACCGCTCGATGAGGCCGACGTGTCCCGAGTAAGCGCATTGTCATATCCCGAGCGAACGCCGATGGACCGCTCATGTGATAGATGCGGCCAAGTTTGAGGGCTTCCCGTTGAACTCGAGCTGCCCTCGCTACGCGATCACGCGAGTACATTGAGACAGCAGCCGGGATATCTTGCACTTGAGCGAGGACGCGGCCGAGCGCGCCAGCGTCCTCGATGGCTTGGGCCGCGCCCTGTGCAAGGAACGGGACCATCGGGTGAGCCGCGTCGCCGACAAGCGCGACGCGCCCGAGCGAAAATGAAGAAATCGGGGGACGGTGATAGAGCGGCCAAGCGCGCCACTGAACCGGCGCCTTCGTCAGCAAGCGCGCTTCTTTTGACCACCCCGAGAACGCGCGTTCTAGACTTGAACGGTTCGCTCCTTCGTCCTTTTCACGATCGGCGCCGCCTGGCGGCGATGCTGACTTGATGGTCGCCACCAAATTGATGATCGATCCGCGACGCAAGGGATACTGGACGAGATGCGCCTCTCTTCCCAGACGCAGAATGATATTGCTGCGACTGTCCACGAGGATTAGCGTCATCGGCGTTGACAATTGCGCGATAAGCAACGCGTCCGGCAAACTCAGACCTGATCCTGAGCTCCGAAGCCCAATTGGTCGCGAACCTGAGAGCGCAAGCCATCGGCGCCTATCAGGAGGTCGGCCTCGTCGCGGGTTTGGGTGAGGCCATGCGTCAATCCGACTGAAAGACGGTCTCCGTCATCGACAAAGTCGAAGACGGTCGCGCCGAGCGTCAGTTCGACGCCCGAGTGGCTGCGAACGGCGTCGAGCAGCGCGCGCTGCAAATCGGCGCGATGAATGACCAAATATGCAGCGCCCCAGCGATCTTCGGCATCGTCCAGCGGCATTCGCATAAGTTCAGTGTTGTCCGAACCCCGCAACACGACAACGGCGCGCGGCCTTGAGGCAAGCCGCAGCACCCGCTCGAGCACGCCAAGTCGAGCTAGGATGCGTGTCGCGTTCGGAGTGAGTTGCAGCCCAGCCCCAAATTCATCGAGCGTGTTCGCTCTCTCGTATATCGCGACACTGAAACCCGCCTGTAACAGCGCTATCGCCGCGGTAAGTCCGGCAATTCCGGCACCGGCGATGATCGCGCGCGGCGGCAAGCGTCAGGCGACGTCGCGCAATTCGCACTCGGTCGGCGAGCAGGGCCCATTGAGATCGCTGTCGTAGACGAAGCGAGTCGAACAATAGGAGCAGATCGACCTCGCCGTCCGAGCCCATGTCGATGAAAATGTGAGGATGGTCAAACGGCGGGCTCGCGCCCGTGCACATAAATTCCTTCACGCTAACCTTGATCGAAGGGACGCCGAGATCATTGTGAAAGTGCGGGATTGAGCGGTCCACCATCAAGACGGCGCTCCTTAAAAGGCGCTCGCGTTAAAGCATGTTCGAAGCGGTGGGGCCAGCGTGCCTCCATTCGCCTCACGCATCGTCAACCTTGGGGTGCGGGAATGATTGTCAACATTGAGATATATTTATATATGAATATTAAGGGCAACAAAGGTTCGATCGGTGACCTACGAGGGATAAGCGATCGAGTGTTCAGACGGGTGACTTCAACTAACGCCCAATTCTGCTCGAAAAGTTCTGCTGATTTCTTGCCCCGTGAAACGTGAGAAGCCTCGAACGTGCTCTTGGTTTTGCGCGCGCAAGAGTTACATGAAAGGACGACCTCAGGCGATCCGCGCGGCATGCATTGTCAAAAGAGACAGCGGTATGAATAGCATTCGGCAAATGGCGATGATGTTCCTCGGTATAATGACGGCGGCTTGCGCGGCCAATGCGGGCCCTTCTGACCCCGATTTGATTTTTCGCAAGTCGACTACGTTCAAGCTGCTGACGCCCAACGACAAACTGGCCGTCTACGGGATCGACGATCCGTTAGTCGATGGCGTAGTATGTCACTATACGACGCCGAAAAAGGAGGACTGTCGGGCGCCCTTGGCGTGGTCGAGCAGACATCAGACATTTCGCTTGCATGCCGGCAGTACGGTACGATCAAGTTCAAGGGCACGTTTACCCAAGGTGATGTCATTTTCAGCGAGCGTCGTTCACTCGTATTTAAAAAAATGCAAATCGTCAGAGGCTGCGATACTAGGAGGAATATTTTAGTTTACGTGACCTATAGTGATAAGTTGATCGATGGCTCACCAAAAAATTCCACTTCTACGGTGCCAATTCAACCTTGGGGCACTGGAGAGAATGATACACAGAAATGTGCTGATTTCGTACGCCATTAGCGCACCGTGAAGAACTCGGCAGCCCCACGGCATCTTGTCGCGCTCCCAGTTGTTGGTAGAGTTGGAATTAGGCAGGCTTCGCAAAGCGTGGTAGATATCACGTTTACCAAACGAAGGCCCGGAGTTCGGGCGCAATATATCGCCGATCTGGGCTCGGCAACCGCCGCTCTCATGATCAATAAATCGTATCGCGATGAAATTCCAAATCCACGATACCATTGCTCATAAATGGGATCCCCCTATAACGTTTAAAAATGCGCTTGCGGCAGTCATAATAGGCCGGTTCTGCGAAGAGGAATTTGGGGCCGTTGCCGAGGAATTCACCCCTGATTGGCAGTCTTCTAGCACTCTCGCTGCTAGAACTCGAACATGCATTTAACAGGAGTTTCGTTGACCGCGGCGTTCGAAGCAACAAACAATTCGACGTACTTACGTCTGCGGAATAGCCGACTGATCGTCGGTCGCCATGCCGCTGCAAAACGGTTGGCGGCTTCCTGAACATTTTACTAATTTCTGTAGGGGTGAATGGGACTTACATTGGCAGCTCAATGCTTAGGGTGTACACCACCCCCGGCCATTCGTTGGAATGGTCCCGTCGGCCTACTTCAGTTACGGGACCTCGGCGGTGCGCAAGCTTGATTGGCTGCCTCGATGTTCGAAGGCGCTCTTCGGCCAAGCAGTGCTGACGGGTGGGATAGAAATCCAAAAGGGGATTCCATCATACGCTGGATTGGGACGGCCGTCCGCTAGTCCGCGACCGCAATTGGTGGCCTTGTTGCGAAGGCGGGGTTGAGATGTCCGCAATGAGTCGATCGGCGTCCGCATGGCCGGCGACCTGGCGCTAGATGCAGCCAGAACAACAAAGGCGTGACCATAGGCCTGCTTGGTTGAAGCCGACGGTCCATCATAGCCGACACCCAATGATACCATCCGTACTCGGAGTTGCGGTGGTTATTCCACAGAAATTCATTCCATGATCGACATTAATGTCCGCGCCTGGCCGACCCACGAGATAAGCTATCGCGTAAGCGTGAATGTCGGCTGCGCCGTACCGGGCGCTGCCGGGTCGCCCCTCGGTCGTCGCTCAAAAAACAACAAAAGCTTTTCGGCTTCCCTCAAAAGCCAAGCGCGGTGGCTCGCTCAAGGCAATCCACTTGCGGTTCGACAACTCAAGGGCCGGACTGACCATATCTAACGTTAGTGGGCTTTGCTGCTTTGTATCGAGGGCGAAGAGTCAATCACTTGCGTTCCACCTCTGAATAGACGGCCTGCTGATAGCACCTCCAAGACGGGATAAATTGGATGCCAGAGCGACGAATGAACGTATTAATTCTTGGTTCTGGCGCGCGGGAGCATGCATTGGCTCTGGCATGCGCTAAGTCGATTTTAATTGGGAACATTTTTGTGGCCCCTGGCAATCCGGGTTGTACAACCGTCGCCCAGATTGTGCCGCTAGTTCGGCCGAACACGCGAAGGTGATCACTTTTTGTCAAAGAGAAGCTGTTGATCTAGTAGTAGTTGGGCCGGAGGCTCCTCTGGTGTCGGGATTGGCAGACGATCTAATAGACGCAGGCATCTTGTGCTTCGGACCAACGAGAGACGCGGCCCGGCTCGAAGGATCCAAGGGATACGCCAAGGATTTCTGCCGCGAATTTGGTATACCGACAAGCGACTATCGGCGATTTCGAGATTCAATGAGGCGAAGACGTATATCCGCAACCGCGGTGCGCCGATCGTAGTTAAAGCTGACGGGCTTGCCGCGGGTAAGGGGGTCGTCGTCGCGAGGACGTTTGAAGAAGCAGAGGCCGCAGTCGACGCGTTGCTGTCCAGAGCCATCGGATCATCAAGGGCGGAAATTGTCGTTGAAGAGTTCCTCGAAGGCGAGGAGGTTTCGTTCTTCGCGTTGTGCGATGGCGCGGTCGCGATGCCTTTTGCCAGCGCCCACGATCACAAGCGCGCGGGCGAAGGCGATAAGGGTCCAAATACTGGTGGGATGGGTGCCTATTCTCCGTCGCCCATAGTGACCTCCGAACTAAGCCAGCGCATAACGCGTGAAATTGTTATGCCGACATTACGGGGAATGAATGAAAGAGGGTCGCCCTTTCGGGGGGTATTATTTGCAGGCTTGATTGTCGACAAACACGGGCCAAAGGTGATCGAATTCAATGTCCGATTTGGGGACCCTGAAGCAGAGGTTATCTTACCCCGCCTGAGGATGACTTGTTGCCCCTTCTCCTTGCGTGTGCGACCGGAACTTTGCGGAATGAACCGCCGAAATTCTGCTCGAATGCCGCGCTTGCGGTCGTGATGGCTGGCCGAGGCTATCCCGGTGAACCGCTGCGCGGGTCCGAGGATCGGAGGAAATCTGAAGATGCTGACACGCTGACAGGAGTGATCGTCCTTCATGGTGGAACGCACGAAGTCGACGGCGTCATCTTCGCGGACGGGGGCCGAGTCTTAACGTTACGGCGCTTGGCAGCGACTTGGCAAACGCGCACGAACGAGCATATGCGGCCGTCGATCGCATAAGATGGCCGGAGGGATTTTTCCGGCGCGATATTGGTTGGCGCGCGCTAGCTCGCGATAGCAAAAAGTAGACGCCGTGGACGGAAGTTGGGGTCAGATAGCAAAATATTCGCCGATCGAAGGTAGCTGTAGCGCTCGGAGGTGGCGGCGCGACGAGGAATTGCGCAGGTTTTGGCGCTGGAAGCTCTGGACGAAACGGGGATTTGTCCAGTGGCGATCGCCGGTACTTCTGGGCGCTGTTATCGGCGGCGCCTACGCAGCGGGAATCGAAGGGCGAGCCATTCGAACTCATATACTCCGAGTCTTTCGCGATCGCTCCGATGTCATGAGCAAGTTGTTGCGCGTGCGGGTCGGACGCTTTGCTGACCTCGTGCTGCGAGGGCGTGGCAATCCCGTGCTCCTTGATCCAGAGATTTGCCTCGACTTGTTCTGGCCCGGGGAGTGCCCGATCGTTTCGAAGATCTCGCCATAAAAATCGTAGTAGTGGCG
>CAVUPE010000036.1:0-163233 GCA_963743265.1 uncultured Alphaproteobacteria bacterium
GCACGATCTACCGACGACAGTCAGGATGATAAGAAGGCGAAGATCGCGACCGCCTGCGGATCGCTCCCGCCAAGGTGTTTGCCGCGGGTGTTGCCCGATGCCTTTTTCTGGGTGAGCATGCCGGCGATCAGGCAGGGCCCGAAGTCGTTCACAACGACATATCCCAGCTCCCGCACGAGTGAACCCAGGCAAAACGATGCCCCAGACGGTGCCCGAGCAACTTTCTGACATTGCGGGACACAGGAAAAAACCAATTAGCAATCCCTAGGCATTTTGGCCGTGACCATCGGCAACATGCTCGAATTCTATGATTTCATCACTTACAGCTTCTTTGCCATCCAGATCGGCCACACTTTCTTTTCCCCGCGCAAAGCCAGTTCGGCAGTTTGATGCTGTCGCTGGCAACCTTCGGGGCCGGCTTTATCACCCGGCCGATCGGCGGCTTGGTAATCGAATCCTGTTTCCAACCGGGCAGGGCGCCGTCCGGCGATGATCCTGAGCTTTGCCATGATGGGATGCGCCATCATCACGCTGGCACTGACGCCCTCCTATCAGGCTATCGGCATCGCCGCGCCGATTATCGCCATTATCGCGCGCATGGTGCAGGGCTTCTCGCTCGGCGGCGAGGTCGGGCCCACCACAGCCTATCTGATGGAGGCGGCGCCGCCAGGCGGCCGCGGGTTCGCCGTCTCATGGCAGCCCGCCAGCCAGGAAATCGCCGCGACGGCCGGAGCGCTGGTCGGGGTGGTGCTTTCGAGGTCGATGAGCGATGCCGCGCTCAAATCCTATGGCTGGCGCATTGCTTTTCTGCTCGGCGCGGCCTGCCTGCCATTCGGGTTGTGGCTGCGCTCCGGCCTGCCGGAGACGATCCATCTGAGCGAGATAGAAACCAAGGCGAAAGCGGCAGCCGACGCGTCGGTCGGCGTGATACGCGCCAACGCCCGGACCATTGTTCTTGGCCTGCTCATCCTGGCGAGCGGCACCATCGCCACCTACGTCACCCAATACATGACGACCTATGCCGAGAACACGCTGCATGTTGCGACCGACCTTGCGTTCGCCACCTCCGTTGTCAGCAACGGCCTCGGTATTGCCGGCGCGCTTTATGGCGGTTGGCTGGCTGACCGCAAGGGGCGATGGCCGGTCATGGTGTGGCCGCAGCTTGCGGCGCTGCTGCTCACCTATCCGATCTTTCTCTGGATCGTGGAAACGCGCAGTGCCTGGGCGCTGCTGGGGGGCTTCGGTGTGCTGTCGCTGATCGGCAGCATTCCCTACAGCGCCTTCTACGTGGCGCTTGCAGAAGGGCTGCCCAAAAACATCCGCGGCGGCGCCTTTGCGACCATCTATGCGGTCGCGAATATAGACTTCGGCGGCACCGCGCAGCTTGTCGTTGCCTGGCTCATTCATGTCACCGGCAACGCACTGGCGCCGGCCTGGTACATGCTGTTTGCCGCCGCCATCGGGCTCGCTGCCATGGCAATGATGCACGAGACCGCGCCGGAAAAACGGCCCGCGACTATCGGCGGCACCGGTTAGCCAGGCGTGGCTTGGCCCCACTCTGCCGGCTGGTTGCGGTACTATGGACCTCAATCAATCACCGAGATCGCGTTAGATAAGGTCGATCGCGGGTACGGTTCGGAGCACACAACATGCGCGCATGGATGATCCGTTCGGCCGTTGTCTTGTATGTCCTGGCGGTATTTTCGCTCACGGCTGAACGTGCCATGGCAGGCCAACCCGGCTCCGACTGCGGCAGCCCGTCCGACATTCACGATGGCTGGGTTATCGGTTCGCCCGAACAACAGGGCTTTGATCCAACTCGGCTCTGTGCGATGGGCCAAGGCGTGGCGGACGGCAAGCTCGCCAACGTCAATTCGATTGTTGTGGTTCGCCATGGCGTGCTTGTCTACGAGCGCTACTTCTTCGTGTCCGGACCGACCGGTTCGTTTGATCCGGCGACGGTTAAGCACCGTGGCAATTCACTGACCAAGAGTGTCGTATCGCTTCTTGTGGGCATTGCCGTTGATCGCGGCTTGATAAGGGATTCTCTGGATGCGCCGATTTTTTCCTATTTCCCGGAGTATGCCGATCTTCGCTCGCCCGAGACAGAAACGCCAGCGGACAGGCCTCGATCTGGGAAATGAAAGGGAACAACGTCATCGGCGGCGGGCCCGTTGGCCCCAATCCCGGGCCGAGTTGGAAAGCGGTCGGAACGGGCGACTTCAATGACGATCACCATGCCGACATCCTTTGGCAAAACACGAGCACGGGCCAGGTCTCGATCTGGGAGATGAGCGGGACCAACTTGGTCGGCGGAGGGCCCGTGACCCCCAATCCCGGGCCGAGTTGGACGGCGCTCGGAACCGGCGACTTCAACGACGACGGACATTCCGACATCTTGTGGCGGAACGCGAACGGCCAGACGGCAATCTGGGAAATGAATGGAACCAACGTGATCGGCGGCGGATCGATCGCAGCCAACCCAGGACTGAGTTGGAGTGAGGTCGGAACCGGCGACTTCAATGGCGACCACCGTTCCGACATCCTGTGGCAGAACGCCAGCGGTCAGGCCTCGATCTGGGAAATGAACGGAACGAATGTGATCGGCGGCGGACCCGATCGCATCCAATCCTGGACCCAGTTGGCGCGCGCTCTGAAATCGCGGCAATTTAACTCGCTGACTACGCAGGCCGAGCGATCTCGAGCACCAGGTCGGCGAGCCGCTCGGCGGCATCGGGCACGCCGACCGATTTCGCCGCCGCTGCAGCAGCCTCGAGCTTGGCTGGCGCAGCCAGCGCGTCTCGCAGGATCGCAGCCAAATGTTCGGGCGTGAACTCCTTCTGCGACAGGACAATCGCGCCGCCGGACTTGGCGAGCGCCGCGGCGTTCGCGGCCTGATCCTGATCGAGCGCATGCGGAAATGGGACCAGGACGGAAGCCCTCCCGATGACGGCGAGCTCTGAGACGGTCGAAGCGCCGGCGCGGCTGACGACGAGATGGGCAGCGGCGATCCGCGCCGGCAAATCGGGGAAAAACTCAGCGATCTCGACCGGAAAGCTCATCCGCGCGCAAGCCGCCGCCACGCGGGCGCTATCCTCGCCGCGCGCCTGTTGAGTGAGACGGACCCATTGCCGCTCGTCCGGGCTCATCAGCGCCAGCGCCGCTGGAACGACATCCGCCATGACCCGGGCTCCCTGCGAGCCGCCGGTGACGAGCAGGTTCAGCCGCTGTCCGACATATTCCGGATAGCGGACCGCAGCCGCGGAGATGACTGACGGCCGAACCGGATTGCCCGTCACGCGGGCCTTGACCGGATCGACGCCCTTCAAGCCCGGAAAGCCGCAAGCGACAAGGTTGACGCGCGGGCTCAAGAAATGATTGGCGCGTCCCATCACAGCATTCTGCTCATGCAGGACCGTCGGAATTCTGAGGAGCCAGGCGGCGAGAAGCGGCGGCACAGTCGGATATCCGCCAAACCCAACCACGGCGCGCGGCTTGATGCGGCTGAGCTTCACGACGGCGGCCGCGAGGCCCGCGCCCAATGTCAGCGAAGCGCGCGCCTTGGCAAGGGCGCCGGCTTCCGTGGTCGTGGCGGCGGGAAAGACATGAATCGCGCGCGCGGGAAAATCCCCGCCGAACTTGAGCGCCCGGCCGTCGGTCGCGAGCTCGACTTCGGCGCCGCGCTTGGCAAGGGCGGCAGCGAGCGCCGCCGCGGGAAAGAGATGTCCGCCCGTACCGCCCGCCGCGAGCAGAATCGCGCGCGCCGAACTCATCCCTCGGACGCGGCCGGATGATCGAGATCGGCGGCCGGCCGTTTGCGCGTCGTCGCGACGAGAAAGCCCATGCCGAGGCCGAGCGCAAGCAGAGAGGAGCCGCCGTAGGAGATGAACGGCAAGGTCATTCCTTTGGCCGGCATCGCGCGCAAGTTGACCGCCATGTTAATCCAGCTCTGCACTCCAAACATGACCGTGAGCCCGGCGGCCGCGAGCCGGCAGAACGGATCCGGGTTGCGCGCGGCGAGGGTCAGCGCGCGCAGGACGATGAAAGCGAAGAAGGCGATCAGCGCCATGCAAGCGATCATGCCAAACTCTTCGCCAGTCACAGCGAAAACGAAGTCGGTGTGCGCGTCTGGCAGGATTCGCTTGTAGACGCCCTCGCCCGGGCCTCGTCCGAGCCAGCCGCCGGAGAGAATGCTCTGCAACGCGGTGTCGACCTGGAAGGTGTCGACCAAGCCGCCCGTCGAGTCCGGATCGAGGAAGCGCAGAACGCGCTCGTGCACATGCGGCGACAGTTTGAAAACGGCGAAGCCGCCGGCCATGCCCATGCCGCCGATGGCGACGACCCAGAACCAATGCAGACCGGCCAGGAAGAAAAGCGCCGTCCACACCACCGCGACCAGCATCGTCTGACCGAAGTCCGGCTCGAGAATGAGCGGCACAATCGCGATCGGCAGCAGCAGGAACGACAAAAGCTTGGCCGGAATCGCGGTCGGCCCGGTCCGCCCGCCTTCGGTGAAAGCCCAGGCGGCAAGAACGACGAACGCCGGCTTGATGAACTCGGAGGGTTGCAGGCCGAAGATCCAACGCCGCGCCCCTTTCACCTCCGCGCCGAACATGAGCGCGAGAATGATCAGGGCGAACGATATCGTGAACGTCAGCAACGCCGCGCGCCGCACATGCCGTGGTGAAAGAAACGAGGTTGCGATCATCAAGGCCGCCGTCGGGATCAGCATCAAGGCCTGGCGATTGACGAAGTGAAAGGTCGAGAGATTGAGCCGTTCCGCGACCGCCGGACTCGCCGCGAGCGCCATCACGAGACCGATCACCATCAGCGCGATGAACGAGCCGATCAGCCATCGGTCCGCGGTGCGCATCCAATCCGCAACGGGGCCGCGTTCCACTCTCGAAACCATGCGCTTTATCTCCCCCTTTGCACGCGAGGTTCGCTCGCCGCGCGCTGCTCAAGCCATTTGGCGACGTAAGATCTGAAGGCGTCGCCTCGCGCCTCGAAATTTGTGAACTGATCGAACGATGCGCAGGCTGGCGAAAGGAGCACGGTGGGCTCGCGCGCTGTCGACTGCGCCGCGTCCTCGGCCGCCGCCTCAATGGCCGCTGTCAGAGTCCCGTAGCGTTCGAAGGGAAGCGCGCCGTCGAGCGTGCGCGCGAATTCGTCGCTCGCCTCGCCGATCAAGTAGGCCTTGGCGACACGTGGAAATAGAGGCCGCAGCGGCTCCACGCCCCCTGCTTTCGGCCTGCCGCCGAGAATCCAGTGAATGTCGTGGAACGACATGAGCGCCTTTTCGGCAGCGTCAGCGTTGGTCGCCTTCGAGTCGTTGATGAACAGCACGCGACCAAGCCGGCCGACCTCTTCCATGCGATGAGCAAGTCCCGGGAAGGTCTCGAACGCGCGCGCGATGCGATCGCGCTCAACGCCGAGCACCCTCGCGGCGGCGTAGGCGAACGCTGCGTTCTGTCCATTGTGAGCGCCGCGGAGCGCCCGCGCCTGCGCGAGATCAGCTGCGGGCGCGGCTTCGCCTCGCGCCATCACGCGGTGCTCGCTCACCCAAAAGTCGGCGTGTGGCGATTCCATCCCCGAGACAGCGAGGACGCGCGGCGCCCCGGCGCGCGCCTTCAATCGCGCATAGATGGCGCGGCAAGGCTCATCGTCGACGCCGACCAGCGCGACCTCCGCCTGCGCGACAAGGCGCTCCTTGATCGCGGCGTAGCGCGCGAGGTCGCCGTGCCGGTCGAGATGGTCGGGCGTGATGTTGATCAGGAGTCCCACGCTCGGGCTAAGCGAGGGAGCCAGGTCGATCTGATAGGACGAACACTCGACAACATTGACCCGGCTAGAGGCAGGCGGCGGCAGATCAAGAACGGGCACGCCAATGTTGCCGCCCATCGCGACTTCTCGCCCGGCCTCCTTGAGAACGTGCGCGATGAGCGCCGTGGTCGTCGACTTGCCATTGGTGCCGGTGATGGCGACGAACGGCGCATCCGGCGCTCTGACCCCACGTTCGCGCACAAAGAGCTCGATATCGCCGATGATCGGAACGCCCGCCTCGTCCGCAAGGTTGACGGTCCAATGCGGCTTCGGATGGGTCAGCGGCACGCCGGGCGCGAGCACGAACACCCGAAAGCTGCGCCAGTCGGCTTCGGCGAGATCGACGAGCTTTATGTCCGCGGCTTCGGCGCGCGCCCGAGCCGTCGGGCTATCGTCCCAGGCAGCCACCTCGGCGCCGCCAGCGACCAACGCCCGCGCGGTCGACAGCCCCGAGCCGCCGAGGCCGAAGAGGGCGACGCTCTGTCCGCGCAGGGTCTCGACCGGCGTCATCGTCACCTCAGTTTCAGCGAGGCGAGGCCGACCATCGCGAGCACGAAAGCGATGATCCAGAAGCGCATGACAATCTGCGGCTCCGACCAGCCGAGCTGCTCGAAATGGTGATGAATGGGCGCCATCCGGAATACGCGCCTGCCGGTGAG
Organism: uncultured Alphaproteobacteria bacterium; assembly: GCA_963743265.1. GTDB lineage: Bacteria > Pseudomonadota > Alphaproteobacteria > Rhizobiales > Beijerinckiaceae > Roseiarcus. Next base: position 6,483 of record CAVUPE010000036.1, read on the forward strand.
CTTGAACGACACCACCTGCACGACCACCGACGCCGCCTCCATCACGAACAACCCGCCAATCACGGCGAGCACAACCTCGTGCTTGACCGCCACCGCCGTCGCGCCGAGCAGGCCGCCGAGCGCCAGCGATCCCGTGTCGCCCATGAAGATCTGAGCCGGGGGCGCGTTGAACCAGAGAAATCCAACGCCTGCGCCAATCAACGCGCCGCAGACCACCATGAGGTCGCCGGCGAAGGGAACGTGATTGATCAGAAGGTAATGCGAGTAGAGCACATTGCCGGCGATATAGGCGATGAGCCCGAGCGTCGCGGCGGCGATCATCACCGGCACGATCGCGAGACCGTCGAGCCCGTCGGTCAGATTGACCGCGTTGCCGAAAGCGACAATCACGAACGGGCCGAACAGCAGGAACGCCCAGCCGAAATCGAACACGAAGCCGCTCACGAACGGCACGGCGAGCTCAGTCGCGCCGTCGGCGCCGACCCGCATCAGCGCATAGCAGGCGAGCGCGGCGATGACATATTCGCCGAACAGGCGCGCGCGGCCCGAGAAGCCGCGGTCTGACTGCTTCGTCACCTTCAGATAATCGTCGTAGAAGCCGATCACCGCGAAGCCCGCGGTGACGAACAGCACGATCCACACATAGGGGCTTTGGAGGTTGGCCCACAGCAAAGCCGAGACAAAGAGTCCAAACAGGATCATGAGCCCGCCCATGGTCGGCGTGCCCTTTTTGCTGAGAAGATGCGACGCCGGTCCATCGGCGCGGATCGGCTGCCCCTTGCCCTGTTTCAGACGCAACGCGGAAATGATCGTCGGACCGAAGAAGAAGACGAGAAAAAGTCCGGTTCCCGCGGCGCCAAGCGTGCGGAACGTGAGATATCGGAACAGGTGGAAAGCGCCTGGGAGCTCCGCCAGCCAGGTCAGCATGTCCTAGCCTCCTGATCCATGAGCGAAGCGATCGCGCAGCGCCGCGACGAGCGGGCCCATCCGGCTGCCGTTGGAGCCCTTGATCATCGCGATATCACCGCCGCGTAAGGTCCGAGCGACTTCGTCCGTCAGCTCGCTTGAGCGCTCGGTCCAGGCGGCTCGCATCGACGGGGGCGCCGCCTCATAAAGCGCGCGCGTGAGCGGGCCCGCGCCGAACAGGAGATCCACGTTGTTGGCGCTGAGGTCGGCGGCGAGTTCGGCGTGCATCGCCGCCGCCTTCGGTCCGAGTTCGAGCATGTCGCCGATGACCGCGATGCGGCGCCCCTTTGGCCCGGGCTTGGCCGCAGCGAGCAAGCGCCAGCGCCGCGCGCATCGAAGCGGGATTGGCGTTGTAGCTTTCATCGATGATGGTCGCCGGACCATCGGCCGTCGGCAGGAGAAAGCGCTCGCCCCTGCCCTTCTGCGGCGAGAAGCCGCGGAGCGCGTTGGCGCATGCGTGCACGTCGGCGCCAAGCGCTTCCGCCGCCAAGAGCGCGCCAAGCGCGTCTTGCGCCATGTGAAGTCCTGGCGCGCCGAGTTCGAACGCCAATTCATGGGCGAGAATGCGCGCCCGCACGCGCGAGCCGCCCTCGATCGCCTCGACTTCGAGGAGTTGGGCGTCGCAATCGGCGCCTCCGCCAAAGCTCGAGACCCTGCGCGCCGCGCGCCGACGCGGCTTTGTTCAGTCGCTCGAATTGCGGAGCGTCGCAATTCAAGACCGCCGTTGCGCCAGCCTCGAGGCCGAGGAAGATCTCGGCCTTGGCGTCGGCGATGGCTTCGATCGAGCCGAGGTGCTCGATGTGCACGGGAGCGATCGTCGTCACGAGGGCGACATGCGGCCGCGCCATGCGCGTGAGCGGCGCGATTTCACCGGCGTGATTCATGCCCATCTCGAACACGCCGAACCGGGCGTCAGCCGGCATCCGCGCGAGCGTCAGCGGCACGCCCCAATGATTGTTGTAGGAAGCGGCCGAAGCGTGCGTTGCGCCGCAGGCGCGTCAGCATCGCGCGCAGCATCTCCTTGGCGGTCGTCTTGCCGACCGAACCGGTCACCGCGACGATCTTCGCCTTGGAGCGCGCGCGAGCAGCGACGCCCAGCCGCTCCATCGCCTTCAGGGTGTCTTCGACCGCGAACACCGGACCAAGAGCCGCGAGCGCCGGCGCGCGCTCGAGCGACACGACAGCCGCTGCCGCGCCGGCCTCGAAAGCGCGCGCGACGTGATCGTGCCCGTCATGCGCATCGCCCCGGATGGCGAAGAAAAGGTCGCCAGACTCAAGCGTCCGGCTATCGATCGAGACGCCGCTGACAGAAGCGCTCAGCTGCGCGCTTGGCGAGGCGCCGAGGGCGCTCACTCAGTTCGACCTGGGTCCACAGCGCGATCATCGCGCCTCCGTGAGCGCCGCGCGCGCCTCATCGGCGTCGGAGAACGGCAGCGTCTTGTCGCCGACGATCTGCCCGGTCTCGTGACCCTTGCCGGCGATCAGAAGCGCGTCGCCGCCAAGAAGCATCGCGACCCCTGCGCGAATGGCCGCCGCCCGGTCGCCGATCTCGATCGCCAAGGGCGCAGCAGCGAGGATCTGTTTGCGGATCGCCGCGGGATTCTCGGAGCGAGGATTGTCGTCGGTTACGATCGTCACGTCGGCTGAGCGCGCGGCGATCTCGCCCATGATCGGCCGCTTGCCCGGGTCGCGGTCGCCGCCGCAACCGAACACCAGCACGAGACGCCCGCGAACGAACGGCCGCAGCGCGGCAATCGCTTTCTCAAGCGCGTCGGGCTTATGCGCGTAGTCGACAAAGACACTCGCGCCGTGGATGTCGCCGATGCGCTCCAAGCGCCCCGGCGCGCCTTCCAATGTTTGCAGCGCCGCGAACACCGCATCCACGTCGCTGCCGGTGGCGATGCAAAGGCCTGCGGCGACCAGCGCATTGGAGATCTGAAAGTCGCCGGCCAGCGGAAAGTCCACGCGAAAGCTTCGGCCGCCGAACTGAAGATCAAGCACGGAAGACAGTCCGTCGCGCGCGGCGGAGTTGAGGCGAATCGTCTCGCCCTTGACGCCGACAGTAACGAGCTTCAGCCCACGCGCCTGCGCCGCCGCGATCACGCGTGGAGCAATGGCGCTGTCAGCGTCGATGACCGCCGGCGCGCCATCGGGCAAAAGGTCGTGGAAAAGCCTGAGCTTGGCGGCCAGATAGTCCTCGACCGTCGCATGATAGTCCATGTGGTCGCGCGTCAGGTTGGTGAACGCCCCTGCCGTGAGACGCACGCCGTCAAGCCGCTTCTGGTCGAGACCATGCGAGGACGCCTCGATCGCGAGGCTCGTGACGCCGTTCGCGGCTAGCCGATCAAGAAGCTCATGCAGCACGATCGGATCCGGCGTCGTCAGCGACCCGTAAAGCGTCAGCGGGCGCGACACGACGCCGATTGTTCCGATCGAAGCGGCCTCGCGTCCCAAGCGCCTGCCAGATCTGGCGCACGAAGGCGGCGACCGAGGTCTTTCCGCTGGTGCCGGTCACCGCGACGATTGTCTCCGGCTGACGCGGATAGAAGCGCGCGGCAGCGTGAGCGAGCGCGGCGCGGGCGTCGGTAACCTTGACGAAGGCGGTGTTGGGAGTCTCCGTCCAACGCTCGGCGACAATTGCCGCCGCGCCCTTGGCGACGGCTTCGCCCACGTACATGAGACCGTCGTCCTTCGCGCCGGCAAGCGCGAAGAAGATATCGCCCGGCGCCGTCTTTCGGCTGTCGAACGCCAAGCCCGCAATCGCGCACGAGGCGAGCGCGCGATCGGCGTCCTTGAGCTCGAGGATGTCGCCAAGCCGTCTCATCGCCCTTGAGCTCACTCCTTGCCGGTCTTGTCGGCGTCGGCTCCATACCCCAGTCGGGCGATGATGGGGAACGGCTGCGTTGGCGCCTCCTTCATCGGCGGCACGCCCTCGAGCGGTTCGACCCGACGGATCAGCGCGCCGGCGACGCGTCCGGCGTTATAGGCGGCGGTGTGGAATCCGTGATCCTCGGGCGTGGCCTGCGGATCGTCGTAGATTGTCAGATAAAGATACTTCGGCTTGTCGGCCGGCGTGATCGCCATGAAGGTGGTGAAGACCTTGTTCTGCGAATAGTGCCCGTGGATGATCTTGTCGGCGGTTCCCGTCTTGCCGCCGACGTAGTAACCGGGAATGTTGGCGAAACTTGCGGACCCGTGAGTGGCGTTGGAGCGCATCAGATAGCGCATGGATTCGGAGGTTTGCTCGCTGATCACGCGATGGCTGACCTTCGCTGCGTCCTCTTCGCTGCGCGGCAGAAAGGTCGGCGCCATCATCTCGCCGCCGTTGGCCAGCGCGCACACCGCCATCACCGCCTGAATGGGCGCAACATTGAGGCCCTGGCCGAAGGCGATGGTCATCGTGTTCAGAAGCGACCAATGCCTTGGCACGAGAGGCTCGGCGCTCTCCGGCAACTCCGTGCGCAACCGATCGAGCTGGCCCATCTTCTTCAAGAAGGCTTTGTGGCCTTCAACGCCGACCATCAGCGCCAGCCGCGCGGCGCCGATGTTCGAGGAGTGGGTGAACACTTCGGGCACTGTCAGCACACGATGGGTGGCGTGAAAATCGTGAATCGTGAACCGCCCGTAGCGCAAGCTGTCGCGCGCGTCCACGTGCGAGCCGAGATTGACCTTGCCGGATTCGAGCGCCATGGCGAGCGAAAGCGCCTTGAAGGTCGAACCCATTTCGTAGACGCCGACATTGATGCGGTTGATCTTGGTCGGATCGCGCACGTCGCCCGGGTCGTTGGGATCGAAGTCAGGCAGAGATTCGAGCGCCAGCACTTCGCCGGTGTTGACATCGACGACCATGCCCGCCGCGGCTTTTGCGTGGAAGCGATCCAGCCCGTCAACCAGTTCGTCGCGCAGCGCATGTGTGGCCTTGAGGTCGAGCGACAGGCGGACCGGCTTCAGGCTCGCCGGATCGACCGTGAAGCCTGCGACATGCGGATCGGTCAGGCTCTGCTGGTCGAGATATTTCTCCATGCCGGCGATGCCGACGTTGTCCTTGTCGACGAACCCGATCACGTGCGCGCCAATCGGACCGTTGGGATAGACGCGCTTGTTCTCCGGCAGAAATCCGACGCCCGGCAGGCCCAGGTGAAAGATTTCGGCCTGCTCCTTCGCCGTGATCTGCCGCTTGACCCAGATGAAGCCCTTTTTCGACGCCAACCGCTCGCGCAGCTGCTTCGCATCGACGTCGGGAAGCACGGCGGTGATGAGCTCGACCGCCTCGTCAATGTCGATGATGCGGTTCGGCTCGGCAAACACCGACATCGTCTTGACGTCGCTGGCGAGGATCTCGCCATTCCGGTCGAGCAAATCCGGTCTCGCTCCCGAGACCGCGTCATCGGCGGCGGTTTTCAACGTCTGCGGCGGATCATGAGAGAGGCCAAGCGCGAGAAGCTTCGCGCCGAGCCCGGCATAAGCAACGAACAGCCCGAGCGCGACGGTGCGGACGCGGGCGCTCGAACGGTCGAGCCGGGTCGAAAGAAGCGCGCGCGCGAAGGCCTTCAACTTTGCTTTTGTTGCACCCGTTGGCAGCAGGGAGTGCGCGCCTGGCGGATCCAAATCGACGCCGAAATTCTTCGGCAGATAACGCCTGAGCCATGCGATTTCAGCGTCGGCCAAAGCGTCCAGAAGCCTGAGGCGCGGCCGCGCACGGGTCACGGGCTTCGCTTTCGAGTCGGTCGGGGTTTCGGCCATTCCTCACCTGACCGGCGGAGTGGAGACGGAGGCGGTGACGGCCGGTGTCGAATTGTCGGCCGTGAATCCGAGCGATTCGAGCTGGCGGCCGATCGAGTTGGTTTTTGGCTGGGCGTCGCGCAACTCATTGACGGTTGCGATCTGGCTTAGAGCCAGCGGCTGCAGACCAAGCTTCGTATCGGCCAGCGTCTGCACACGGTCAGGCCGCGCGAGATGCGCATATTCGGCGCGCAGAAGATTGATCGCATCCTTTTCCTTGTTGATGAGATGGCGCGTTTTCACGAGCTGCTCGGAGGCGTAGATCGTTCGGTACTTGACGCCATAGACGTAAGCCGCCGACCCGATCAGCGCGGCGATGGCGAAAGCATGCAGGATACGCCACATCGGTCCTATCTCCCCCTCCGCGCTGGCAGTCGAGCCAGCGCCTCAATTGCCTCATCTCGTCCCCGCGGCGGCGCGCTCAAGCGAACGCCAAACCGCAATTTCGCCGAGCGCGAGCGCGGATTTGCACTCGTCTCCGCCTCGCCCGCTTCGATCGGCTGGCCGCGCGGAACCTCGAATGTCGGCTCGGCCTCCGCCGGTTCGCCCGGCAAGCGGCGCGAGGCGGCTCGTCCACGGCCTGAGCGGCTGGCGAAGAACTGCTTGACGATCCGATCCTCGAGCGAGTGGAACGTCACAACGACAAGGCGCCCGCCGCGCATGAGCAGCCGCTCAGCGGCGCACAGTCCACGCGCGAGCTCGCCGAGCTCGTCGTTGACGGCGATGCGCAAAGCCTGAAAGGCGCGCGTCGCAGGATGGGTGAGCTCGCCGCGACGCGCCGGCGCGACCCGTGCGATCATGCCCGAGAGCTCCAGCGTTGACGTGAACGGCTTTGTCTCGCGATCGGCGACGATAGCGCGCGCGATCCGGCGCGCGGCGCGCTCCTCGCCGAAATGGAAGAGAATGTCGGCGATCGTCGCCTCGTCCTCGTCGCGCAGAATGTCGGCGGCCGAGCGCCCGCTGCTCCCCATGCGCATATCCAGGGGCGCCTCGAAGCGCAGCGAGAAGCCGCGCGCCGCCTCGTCGAGCTGCATCGAAGAAACGCCAATGTCGAGCACGACGCCGTCCACCGCGTCGACGCCGAGGCGCTTCGCGACCTCGTCGAGATCGCCGAAGCGCGTCTCCACAAGCTCGAGCCGACCGCCGGACGAAGCCTTCAGCGCTTCGCCGGCCCGAATGGCGGACGGATCGCGATCAAGCCCAATCACGCGCGCGCCGTGGTCAAGCAACGCGCGGGAATAGCCCCCGCCGCCGAAGGTGCCGTCGACATAGACGCCGCCGGCGTGAGGAGCGAGCGCCTCCATGGCCTCCTTGAGCAAAACGGGAACATGGCCGAGCCCAGCGGGCGCGGCGGGGCTCATCACGAGACGCCCGGCGGCGCGAGCGCGTCGCGCTCCGCCCGCAAGCGCCGTACGCGCTCCCGCGCCTGATCGAGATGGGTCTGAAAGCGCGTCGGCTCCCAGATCTGGAACTTGTGCCCCTGCCCCACGAACACGGCCTCGGAGCCGAGCCCCATCGCCGTCTTGAGCCGCTCCTCGAAGAAGACCCGGCCCTCCGCGTCGAGGCGCAAGACCTCGCTCATGCCCAAAAGCGCCGTCGCGAAGGCGTCGCGGGACTGCGAGTACGGAGGCATTGTCTGCAGAAGCGAGTCGATCTCGGCGATCAGCGCGTTGCCGCCGCAGTCGAGCGCCGGCGCGTCCAGCGAGGGATAGGCGTAAACGCCGGCGAAGCCGTCCTTCGCCAGCACCTGGCGGAACGAGGCCGGAATCGAGATCCGGCCCTTGGCGTCGAAGCGGTGGGTGAAATTCGAGAGAAATCGATCCACCAGGCAGCCCTTCGGCGCGCGAGCAAGCCCGCTTGAGCCGCGTTATTGCGGATTTAGGCGACGGCGCGAGGGCGCAGTCGAGTGGCGGGACAGCGTGGGATAGCATGGGACCCCATGGGTATCAACGCTCTAGGGTCTCAAGGTTAATCTTCCGTTAGGACGGACAGTTTCTGCGGATTATTTGGCTTTTCGCGCCTCACTCGCGCGCTGAGCGCGATCCCGCCGCGACGCACGCGAACAGCGAGCCCAACGGGGCTTGGCTTCCCTATGGTTAACGGAGTGTGAGCGGCGTCACGGCGCTCCTTCCGGCGGGGGTCTACAACCTCACCCTAGAGCAGGACGATGAGCTTCAACCGCCGATTTGCCTTTAACAATTTGTTACTTGCACTCGTGCGGTTAACTCGCGATCATCCTGTAAAAAGCAGAGGTCAAGGCGATGGTCACCGTGATGCTTTTTTGGGGCTTGAGCTTCGCCGGTCTCGGCTGGCTCGTCTTCAAGATCGCGGAGCGGATGTGAAGGAACGGATCAGCCCTTCGAACGCTGGCCACGCAACCCATTTCTAGAGGAAACTACCGTGACGATCGTATTCGCCGGCGCCGCCGGTTGGATCATTCTTTTGCTCATGTGCGCCTACGCCAAAGGGCGTGATCGACGACGCATTTAACCCACCTGTGCGACGGCGAGGCTGCCCGCAGCGAGCGGCTTCAGGATGGCCTTGGCCGAGACTGAGTGGTCAAGCCAGGCGGGCCAATCCGCGCGATCGAGAATGGCGATCTGCCGGTCGTGATAGGGCGCGATGTCGGGGCCGGGAGGCATCGTCAACATCGTGAAGGCCTCGCCGACTTGGCCATCGGTCCGCCAGATTCCAGCGATGCAGAACCACGGCTCGCCGGTCTTGGTGAACAGCCACTTGTCCTTCCGCTTCTTCTTTTTGTCGGCCGGATCGGTGAACTCGTAAAAGCCATCGGCGGGAATGAGACACCGCCCCGAGGGAAACTCGCGGCCGTCGGAGCGGAAATTGTAGACCGGCTTGCCGTTCTGTCCGGGCCAGCTCCAGCGCCGTTGTACAAGGTCGCCGGTCTCCGCCCATCATCAATCGCGCGGACGATCGGGGCCGTATCGGTGATCTTGATATCCTCGCGCGCCTCGATGTTGGGCGCGCCCTCTGAAAAGCGGATTTTGATTCGAGTCTCAGAGAAGCCCTCGAAGAGCTCGGACGCATTGGTCAGCAGTCGATAGTCGTTGCACATTGGAGTAAGTCCACGCGAGATTCGGACGCCGTTCTTACCCTATTCTCCGAGGACGAGACTCGTCTTCGCCTGAACCCTTCCGACCGGAGGAAACATGAGCGAGTTAAGCGACATCACGGATGCGCTGAGACCCGTGTCTACGGCGACCATCACGACAATCCTGCTCAAGCACGGATTACGCCGGGTGTGGATGCGAGGAACGCGCCCGATTCGCTCGGGACAGCCGCGCATTGTTGGGCGCGCATTCACCTTGCGCTTCATTCCCGCGCGCGAGGATCTTGCGACGCCTGCCTCGTGGTCCTCCCCGCGCTCGACGAGAGCGGCGATCGAGGAGGCGCCGCCCGGCTGCGTTATCGTCGCCGACGCCATGGGCGTCACGGATGCGGGCATCTTCGGCGACATCTTGTGCGCACGGATAAAGCAGCGCGGCGTGGCCGGACTTGTCACCGACGGGGCCGTGCGCGACATGGCGGGCGTTCTCAAGACCGGCTTGTCGGTCTGGTGCGCGGGAGCAGCCGCCCCTCCCTCGGTGACCAGCCTCACCTTTGTCAATTGGCAGGAGCCGATCGGCTGCGGCGGCGTGGCTGTCTATCCCGATGATATTGTGATCGTGGACGACGACGGCGCGGTTCTCATCCCAGCCGCGCTGGTCGAGGAGGTGGCTCGCGTCGCTCCGGAGCAGGAGCGCATGGAGACGTGGATCATGGATGAGGTCACGAAGGGAGCGAAGCTGCCCGGGCTTTATCCGCCGAACGAAGACAATCTTAAGCGCTACAAGGATTGGACCATCCGTCGGTGAGCCGGCGTTTACTGTGGTTTGCTCGCTTTTATTTGAATGGATCTGTTCCGCCGGGTCGCGCTCGAGCCCTTAGTCTCGCTCGCCGCCGCCGGCCCGGGTTTCGACGAGGAGCGCGTCATGGAGGGGCTTGAGGGCAAGACCGCGCTGGTCACCGGCGGCGCGGGAGGCATTGGCTCGACCATAGGCGAAGCGCTCCTGGAGAGCGGAGGCCGGGTCTTCCTGCACGATCTGCCGACCTCCGACGGCGCCTCGAAGGCGCGCTCGCTTTGTCAAAGGTTTGGCGACGGCCGCGCAATCTTCGTCGCCGGAGACCTGAACGACCTCGTTGCCCTCAAGCGCGAGAGCGCAACGCTCGCCGCTGAGGTCGATGGCTTCGACTTCCTCGTCAACAACGCCGCGATCGATCCGGTGGCGCCGATCGAGGCCTATTCGATCGACGATTTTCTCGCGGTTCAGACGATCAACGCCCACGCCGCTTTCGTCCTGTGCCAGACGCTCGCGCCCCACATGAAGCGCAAGGGCGGCGGCGCCATCGTCAACGTGATGAGCGTCATTTTGTCCGGAGGCTGGGCCGAAAAGGTCCCCTACGCCATGTCGAAGGGCGCGCTGCTCGGGCTCACCCGGTCCTTGGCCCGCGAGCTTGGCCCTCCAATATTCGCGTCAATGCGGTGAGCCCGGGCGCCATTCCGACAGAGCTCGAGCACAAGCACTATCGCGAGGGCCGCGCGGCCTTCGATCGTTGGGTGATCGACCGGCAATCCTTGCCGTTCCGCTCCGACATCCGCGACGTCGCCGACACGGTGCTCTATCTGCTTTCGCCGCTAAGCCGATTCATGACCGGGCAGGAGCTGCACGTGAACGGCGGCATGTATATGGGCTGAAGGCTGCGTTCATCGGCAATTCATTGCCCGCGCCCCAAACTGCGGATGTTCGCAACGGTAAGCTCAACCCATCGTTGTAGGAGGACTTCAATGATCAAAACGTTCGTCGTGATCGGCCTCGGCGCCGTCATCGTCTTTTCGCCGCTGGCCGCGATGGCGCAGTCCGCTCACGCGGGTGGAGGCGGGTCTCACAGCAGCCATGTGCGCCACAGCCGCAACGCTCACAAGGAGAGGGCGCGCGCGGGAGCCGAACATGTGCGCCACATGCGCCACGCTCCTGCCAGTCACTAGAGCTGATCGAATTGCGGCGCGCGGCGGTCGGCGATAGGCCGACACAGCGCGCCGCTCTAGCGATGGGGTAGGCGAAGCTATTTCACCGGACAGGGTTTTACGCCCCAGATCTCCTGAGCGTATTGCCCGATCGTGCGGTCGCTCGAAAACTTGCCCGAACCGGCAAGGTTGAGGATGACCTTTTCGGTCCACTCATTCGGCTTGCGGTGGAGCTCGCACAGCTTCCCGTCGGCATGAAGATAGGAGGTGAGATCCGCCAGGTGCATGAAGCGGTCGCCGTAGGTGAGGAGAGCGCCACGAAGCGGCTCGAAGATGCCGGGCTCGTGCGGACTGAAGTGATCGGAGAAGATCAGATCGAGCGCCTTCCGGGTCTCCGGCTCGTTTTCGTAGTGCCAATAGGGGCTGTACCAGGACTCGCTGTTGGCGACCTCCTGCGCGGTGAGGCCGAACAGGAAGAAATTCTCTTCTCCTGCCTCCTCGGCCATTTCGATCGTGGCGCCGTCGCGCGTCCCGATGGTCAGCGCGCCGTTCATCATGAACTTCATGTTGCTGGTGCCGCTCGCCTCGTAGCCCGCGGTCGAAATCTGGTTCGAGACGTCGGAGGCAGGAATGCAACGCTCGGCAAGCGTGACGTTATATTCCGGTAGGAACACGACCTTAAGCTTGCTGCGCATCGCGGGATCAGCGTCGATCGTCTGAGCCAGGTTATTGATGAACTTGATGATGACCTTCGCGAGATAATAGGCCGGCGCCGCCTTGCCGGCGAAGAAGAACGTGCGCGGCGGAATCTCAAGACCCGGGTTCTCGCGCAGACGCTGATAGAGAATGACGATGCGCAAAGCATTGAGGAGCTGGCGCTTGTACTCGTGAATGCGCTTGATCTGACAATCGAAAATGGTGTTCGGATCGACGGTGACGTCCGTGTGCCGTTTGACCCAGTCGGCGAAGCGCGCCTTGCACTCGTGTTGGGCCTTCTGAACACTCCCAATGAACGCGGCGTCCTTCGCCAACGGGCGAAGCTTTTGCAGCTCCGCAAGATCCGTGATCCAGCCGTCTCCGATTGCGCCCGAAATCGCCGTCGAGAGCCAGGGATTGGCGAGCTTGAGCCAGCGTCTCGGCGTGACCCCGTTGGTCTTGTTATTGAAGCGTTCGGGAAACACCTCGGCCAGATCCTTGACCGTCGTCTTGCGCAAGAGTTCGGAGTGGATCGCGGCCACGCCGTTGGTGCTGTGGGAGCCGACGATCGCCACATGCGCCATGCGGACGTGCTGCGTCTGTCCCTCCTCGATCAGACTCACGCGAGCGGCGCGTCCGGCGTCATCTGGATGGTGCGCGTGAATGTCGTCGAGAAACCGGCGGTTGATCTCGAAGATGATCTCGAGCTGGCGCGGAATGAGGAGGCGCATCCAGTCGACCGGCCAACGCTCGAGCGCCTCGGGAAGCAGAGTGTGGTTGGTGTAGGCGAGCGTGGCGCGCGTGATATCCCACGCTTCGTCCCAACCGAGATGCGCTTCGTCGAGCAAGATGCGCATGAGTTCGGGAACGGCGAGGGTCGGGTGCGTGTCGTTGAGCTGAATGGCGGCCTTCTCGGGCAAGAAGCCGCCAGTCGGAATTCGATTCCCGAAACCTGCGGATCGCGTCGGCCAGCGAACAGGCGACGAGAAAATATTCCTGCATGAGCCGCAGGGCTTGCCCCTGCTGCGTGTGGTCGTCCGGGTAGAGAACGCGGGTGAGCGACTCGGCGTTGAGCCCTTCCGCAATCGCGGCAACGAAATCGCCACCGCTGAACTCTTGAAAATTGAAGGAATGAGCCGCGGTGGCGCTCCACAAACGCAGCGTGTTGACCGTCTTGCCGCCGTATCCGACCACCGGCCGATCATAGGGGACGCCGATCAGCGTCGAGGGCTTGTTCGGAATCATGCGCAGCTTGCCCTCGCGCAATTCAAACGAGCAGCCGAAGGTCACTGGCACGCTTTCCGCGGGCCGCACGATCTCCCAGGGATCCGGATTAGCCAGCCAGTTGTCCGGCCGCTCCTCCTGCCAGCCGTTTTGAATTCTCTGCTGAAAGATACCGTGCTCATAGCGCAGGCCATAGCCCATCGCAGGCAGCTGCATCGTGGCCATGGAGTCGAGGAAGCAGGCGGCGAGACGACCCAGACCGCCATTGCCCAAGCCAGCGTCCGGCTCCTCGTGGAGGATCTCCCACCACTCGCGTCCGTCGCCTTTGAAACTCGGTCCGACGATCGGATCGAGCAGCAGATTCATGACGTTGTTGCCGAGCGACCGGCCGATGAGAAACTCGATCGAGATGTAATAAATTCGCTTCGGATTCTCGTGCGCGTAGGTCTTGTTGGTGCGCAGCCATCGGTCCGAAAGAATGTCTCTAACCGCGCGCGCGGCGGCCTTGTAGCGCTCGCGCGTATTGGCAGTGTCGGGCTCGACAATGTTGTCGTATTTCAGATGCCGTTCATAAAGCGCATCGGGCGAGCCGGAGAACAACGCTGCGCTGACCGCGTAGCTCTTCAGCAGCGCGGCGGCGTCAGGCGAACCTTGGATCGGAGTCGCTTGCGCCCCTCGATTGAGTTCATGCATGTCGTTCATTGGCCGGCCCTCCCGCCGAAAAGGGCTAATGTTAGCCACCGCTTGTGACGCTCTGGCGACGCTTAGACGTTGTCGCCTTCGGTCGAAGCCGCCCCCTTCCCGGCGTTCTCGCCGCTCCAGGTCCAGTTCTTGATCTCGGGCATGTCGTCGCCGTAGCGGCGGATGTATTCGCGGTGATCGATCAGCTTGTCGCGGATTTCCTGCTTGGCGTAAGCGGCGCGCTCGCCAAGCTTCGGCACGCGGTCGATGACGTCGCCGACCAGATGGAAACGGTCGAGGTCGTTGATCACGCACATATCGAAAGGCGTGGTCGTCGTTCCCTCTTCCTTGTAGCCGCGCACATGAATGTTGTCGTGCCCGGCCCGCCGATAGGTCAGCCGATGGATGAGCCATGGATAGCCATGGAAGGCGAAGATGATTGGCTTGTCGACGGTGAAGAGCGCGTCGAAGTCGCGGTCGGAAATGCCGTGCGGGTGCTCGCTCGGCGGCTGCAACGTCATGAGATCGACGACGTTGACGACCCGGATTTTCAGCTCCGGCGCGTGCTGGCGCAGGAGCTTGACCGCGGCCAGGGTTTCCAAGCGTCGGCACGTCGCCGCAGCAGGCCATCACGACGTCCGGCTCGCCGCCGCGGTCGTTGCTCGCCCATGGCCAGATCCCCAGGCCCGCTTCGCAGTGCCTGACCGCCTGTTCCATGGTCAGAAATTGCGGCGCGGGTTGTTTGCCGGCGACGACGACATTCACGTAATTGCGGCTGCGCAGGCAATGGTCGGTGACAGAAAGAAGGCAGTTGGCGTCCGGCGGTAGATAGACCCGCACGACCTCCGCCTTCTTGTTGAGCACATGGTCGATGAAGCCGGGATCCTGGTGGGAAAAGCCATTGTGGTCCTGACGCCAGACGTGGCTGGACAACAGATAGTTGAGCGAGGCGATCGGCCGTCGCCATGGAATATGACCACAGACCTTCAGCCACTTTGCATGCTGGTTGAACATGGAGTCGATGATGTGGATGAAGGCCTCGTAACAGGAGAAGAAGCCGTGCCGGCCGGTCAGGAGATAGCCTTCGAGCCAGCCCTGGCACTGATGCTCGCTCAGCACCTCCATCACCCGTCCGTCTACGGCGAGATGGTCATCATACGGAAGGGTTTCGGCGGCCCAGGCGCGGTTTGTGACCTCGAGCACGTCCTGCCAGCGATTGGAGTTGCTTTCATCCGGGCTGAACAGTCGGAAGTTGCGCGAGTCCAGATTGAGTTTCATCACATCGCGCAGGAATTGGCCCATGACTCGCGTCGCCTCTGCGGTTACCGAGCCGGGCGAAGGCACCTTGACCGCATAGTCACGGAAGTTCGGGAGCTTTAAGTCGTGCAAGAGCTGACCGCCGTTGGCGTGCAGGTTGGCGCTCATACGGCGGGTCGCCCTCGGGCGCAAGCGCGGCCAGCTCGCTCTTGAGAGCGGCCCTTGTCGTCGAACAGCTCCTCCGGGCGATAGCTCTTCATCCATGATTCGAGAATGCGCACGTGGCCGGGATTGCCGCGCATCTCGCTCATCGGCACCTGGTGCGAGCGCCAATAGCCCTCCTCCCGCTTGCCGTCGATCTCCTTGGGGCAGGTCCATCCCTTCGGAGTGCGCATGACGATCATTGGCCACATGGGGCGTTTCGAGAATCCGTTCTTCCGCGCGTCGGCTTGAATGCTGCGGATGTCGCCGATGACTGTCTCGAGCGTCGCGGCCATGAGCTCGTGCATAACCGCCGGGTCATCGCCCTCGACAAAGTGGGGCGTGTACCCGTATCCGCGAAAAAGCGACTCAAGCTCCTCATGACTGATGCGCGACAGGATAGTCGGATTGGCGATCTTGTAACCGTTGAGGTGGAGGATCGGCAGCACTGCGCCGTCTTGGACCGGATTGAGAAACTTGTTGGAATGCCAGCTCGTGGCGAGTGGTCCCGTCTCCGCTTCGCCATCACCGACCACGGCGGTCACAATAAGGTCGGGGTTGTCAAACGCGGCGCCGAAGGCATGCGAAAGCGCGTAACCAAGCTCGCCGCCCTCGTGGATTGAGCCGGGCGTCTCAGGCGCCACGTGGCTCGGAATTCCACCGGGGAACGAGAACTGGGTGAAGAGCCGCTTCATGCCCTCCACATCCTGCGGAATGCCCGGATAGACTTCGCTGTAGGTGCCTTCGAGATAGGCGTTGGCGACCAGCCCTGGCCCGCCATGGCCGGGACCAGTGATGTAGATCATGTCGAGATCGAGCTTCTTGATCAGCCGATTGAGGTGCGCGTAGATGAAGTTGAGGCCAGGCGTCGTGCCCCAGTGCCCAAGGAGGCGCGGTTTGATGTGCTCTTCCTTGAGAAGTCTCGCGCAGCAATGGATTGTCGAACAGGTAGATCTGGCCGACGGACAGATAGTTAGCGGCGCGCCAGTACGCGTCGATGAGCGCGCTCTCAGCTTTCGTCAGCGTGCTCCCGGTCTTCGACGCGCTTTTCTTTTTCGACAGAGTGGTCGCCATCGTCATGTCCTCCAGTTCTTCTTTCGCGAATGACGGAGGGCCGTTCGCTGACCCCTTCCCTCGACCTATTGTTCCGTTCTCCCCAGTCGAGAGGCTTACTGAGGCCCGATATCACTTGCGTGACAACCAAGATGCACAAACGCGTGCTTCACCCTCGTGAGGCTGGCGTCAGCCTATCGATTGGGCTCGCGCTCGATCTCCCACTTTGCGCGCAGCCAATGGTCAAGCTCGCGTCCCTGCGGCCGGCCTTCATCGACCCAGATAAGATAGGCCCGCTCCCTGGTCTGATCGTCCTTGTGTCCGTCGCTTCCCGCGGCGGCGGGAATATCCGCTGGGACGCCCGCGCCGGGACGCCCGCTCGATTCCGTCGGCGGGTCGTTAGCCATTCAAAGCGCCTCCCACCGCTCGATCTAGCCTGCTCGCCACGCGCGGCTGACGCAAGTTGTGCCCATTTTATGACAATTAAACGACACGCTCCGAGCCCTTATCGCGGCGCGCATTTGCGTCCGCGCGAAAACCTGATCAACTGCACGGTCTCACACGACGCGCCAAGAGGGAAGGGTCAATGTCCGCTGCGCCAGTCCACGCCGACAACGCCGCGCAGGCCGAATATTGGACCTCCGTCGCCGGACAGCGATGGACCGACCATCAGGAACATCAAGATCAGGTGCTGCGCCCGGTTTCCGACCGGCTGATCGCCACGGCGGCCCCAAAGCCCGGCGATCGCGTGATCGATGTCGGCTGCGGCTGCGGCGCGACGACGATCGACTTCGCGGCGAGGGTCAGTCCTGGCGGCGACGTCCTGGGGCTCGACCTTTCCGAGCCGATGCTCGCCCGCGCCCGCCAGCGCGCGCCGCAAAACCTGCCCGTGAGGTTCGAACTCGCCGACGCCACGATCCATGACGTGACCTCCAACGCCGCCGACCTTGTGGTCTCGCGGTTCGGCGTCATGTTCTTCGCCGATCCGGCGCGCTCGTTCGCCAACCTGCGCACGGGCCTCAAGCCCGGCGGGCGGCTCGTCTTCGCTTGCTGGCGCGAGGCCAAGCAGAATGCCTGGATGATCCTGCCGCTGCGCGAAGCGGCCAAGCACGCCCCTCCTCTGCCCGAGACAAATCCGGAGGACCCCGGCCCGTTCGCATTCGCCAGCGAGGCGCGGGTGCGGCGGATTCTCAGCGACGCGGGCTTCGCCGACATCGTTCTTGAACCCCACGATCTCGAACTGGACCTCGCCGGAGGCAAGGGTCTGGACACAGCCGTCAAGGCCGCAATGACGATCGGGCCGACGAGCCGGATTCTGGAGGGCCAAAGCGAGGCGGTTCGCGCCGCCGCGACGGCGGACATTCGCAAGGCTCTGGCCGCCCACGCGCGCGGAGACGGCGTGCCGCTCGGCGCGGCGATCTGGATGGTCACGGCGACCAATCCAACCCGATAGGGCCCGGAGCCCAGGTTGTCCTAGGAGGGGACAATCCGTCCAAGCAAAACCAACCAAAACCAAGCCCGGCCAAATTAAACCAAGCAAAAACGCTTGGTTTTATTTGGTTTTATTCGTCCGAATCGGGACTTTTCAATGGGTTACGCCGAATCCAAATAAAAATCTCATCCCCGTCTCAGGCTCTGCGGTCTCAAGCGCATCTTCCGCTCACCCCCTCGTCCGCGGGCTGCCTGACCTGGCGTAGATTCCTTGACTGGGAATACGAATAACACATATTCCATATTTCCGCAAGCATTTGCTTGCCTTTATTATTTCACGTTATTTCAAAGCTGATCGTGCTGACCCTCGCCCGTGTCCGGAAGGTTCAACCATCGCGATGCAATGGCAGAGATGCCGCAAATACCGGTCATTGCCCGCCGGTGCGGGGAGCGGATCAATCGACGCGAAGTCACTGAAGGTTGCTATTTTCCATCCACCCCGCCTCGCCCAGCGCCGCCGATATCTGTTTGCGATCGCCTGCATCCGTAAAGCGATGGAGGAATTGCTTGAGGTCGCTTCCACTCGCAGACAGCGATTGTTGCATTGCCAGCACAGCTCGCTGAGCGTCTTCCTGTTCGCCGAGCCGGACCAAACTGCAAGCAAGAATGCAGTGTGCTGAAAACAACTGCGGACGGCTGGCCGCCGCATCGCGCGCCCGCGCCACCGCCTCGTCAAATTTGCCGGAGAGGAAATGCGCGAACGCAAGGAACTGCATCCATATGAACGCCTGCGGGTCGTGCGGGCTGAGTTGCAGTCCCCGTTCGAGCGGCTCGACGGCCTGCGCTCCGAGGCCGGCGAATAGGCGAGCCAGGCCAAGCTCGAGGTAACCTAAAGCGAAGCTCGGACTCAGGTCGAGCGATCTCTGTGCCGCCTCCATCGCCCTGCTGGGCTGATTGGTTACTATGCTCATCATGCCTACCGCATAGTGCGAGTAAGGATCGGCCGGCGCCAGATGAGCGGCGCGCAATGCAGCCTGCCACCCTTCATCCGCATCGGCTTGTTCGTCGTTGCTCCATCCATAAAAGAGCAGCCCGGCGTTGCACCGGCCGAGCCACGTATGTCCCTCCGCCACCTGTGGGGACGCCTCAATGGCCTTGACCCCGCTACGCACTAAAGGCCACTAAGGAAAATCAATCAGTCGCGACCCTAGACTTGGACGCGGAATGTACCGAAAAATGTGCCATTCTTCGCGAGTGTTACAACGCCAGACAGAACGACTAGCTCTCGATCCGATTTTGGAGACGTGCGCGTGCCGCGCAGATCGATTTGATTGAGGGCGCGAATGCCGCCTCGAACAGAAACCATCGCAACGGCTGCACAGAACTGGCTTACGCAGTTTGAAGCGGCTCTCGCTGGGCCCGACGATGTTCTGCTCAAGACCCTATTTCACGCCGATAGCTATTGGCGCGATTTGCTGGCGCTCACTTGGCGCATCCGCACTGTCAACGGCGCAGACGCCATTCTGAGAGAGCTTAAGGCGCATATCGGCAGTGCTCGACCCGCCGCTTTCAGGATAGATCCCCGCCGCGCCGCGCCGCGCCATGTGACGCGCGCGGGCGCCGACGCGATTGAAGCGATCTTCACATTTGAAACGGCTGAGGGCCGCGGCAACGGGGTTTTGCGGCTCACCTCGGATGTCGGCGATGGCGACACGCTGAAAGCGTGGACGCTGCTCACAGCGCTCGACGAAATCAAAGGGCACGAAGAGCAGGTCGGACGATCACGCCCGCAGAGCAAAGTCTATTCGCGCGATTTTCGGGGCCCCAACTGGCTCGACCTCAGGAAAGCTGCTGCTGACTATGTCGACCGCGAGCCGGCCGTCCTCGTTGTCGGGGGCGGCCAAGCAGGGCTTTCGACTGCAGCGCGCCTCACTCAACTGCAGGTCGACACTTTGATCGTCGACCGCGAACGGCGCATCGGCGACAACTGGCGCAACCGTTATCACGCGCTGGTTCTGCACAACCAAACGCACGTCAATCACATGCCGTACATGCGTTTCCCGCCGACCTGGCCCGCCTATATTCCCAAAGACAAAATTGCCGCTTGGTTCGAGGCCTATGTGGAAAGCCTGGAGCTCAACTATTGGACGGCGACCGAATTCGAGGGCGGCGCGTACAACGAAAAAGAGGGACGGTGGTCCGTCATGCTCCGCCGCGATGACGGCACGAAGCGAGAGATGCACCCGCGGCATGTCGTCATGGCCACCGGCGTCAGCGGTATTCCGAGCCTTCCGGATATTCCCACGTTGCGCAACTTCGGCGGCGCTGTTCTGCACTCCAGCCAATACACCGACGGCGAGAAGTGGAGGGGCAAAAACGTCCTTGTCGTCGGCTCAGGCAATAGCGGCCATGATATTGCGCAGGACCTGCACTCGAGCGGGGCAAGGGTCACGCTTGCTCAGCGCAGTTCCACTATGATCGTCAACGTCGAACCAAGCGCGCAACTGCCTTACGCCCTCTATGACGAAGGACCTTCGCTGGAGGACTGCGATCTTATCGCAGCGTCCATCCCCCTTTCACTGGCAAAGAAAAGCCACATCCTCCTCACCGAAAAAGCGAGGAATCTCGACCGGGACCTGCTCGATGGGCTCAGGCGGGTCGGATTCAAACTTGATTTCGGTGAGGACGGAACGGGCTGGCAGTTCAAGTACCTCACCCGTGGCGGCGGCTACTACTTCAATGTCGGCTGCTCCGATCTGATCGTTAAGGGCGAAATCGGGCTGGTGCAATTCTCCGACATCGCCTCCTTCGTCGCAGAGGGAGCGCGAATGAGCACCGGCGAAACGCTTGCCGCCGATCTGATCGTTTTGGCGACCGGCTACAAAGGCCAGGAATATTTGGTTCGCAAACTGTTTGGCGATGATGTTGCGGGCCGCGTTGGCCCGATCTGGGGATTCGGCGATGAACAGGAGTTGCGCAACATGTTCACTCGCACCGCTCAGCCTGGCCTCTGGTTTATCGCCGGCAGTTTCGCGCAATGCCGCGTCTATTCCAAGTATCTCGGCCTGCAAATAAAGGCCTGCGACACGGGCCTGCTGCCGGAAGTTTGCGCGGCTTAGGACGCCCCCTCCTGCTGACGAGGTGGGTTTCAGGCGTTCGGCGCCGCTCAGCGCGTGTCGTTCATCAGCACCGAGTGCGAACGCCCATAGGCGAAGTAGATGGCGAGGCCGATCGCGAGCCAGACGATCAGCCTGAGCCACGTTTCCCAGGGCAGGAACACCATCAGCAAGAGCGAGAAAGCGATGCCGAGGCTCGGCACCCACGGCACGGCGGGCGTGCGGAACGGCCGGAAGATCTCCGCATCGCTCTTGCGCAGATAGACCACCGCGCCGCAGACCAGCGCGAACGCGAACAAGGTGCCGATGCTCACCATCTCGCCGAGAACGTCGATCGGGGTGAGCGCCGCGACGATGGCGACGATGATTCCGATCAGGAGCTGACTCTTGTAGGGCGTGCCAAGCGTTGGATGCACGTCGGAGAACATTTTTGGCAGAAGGCCGTCCTTGGCGATGGTGAAGAAGACGCGGCTCTGCCCGTAGAGCAGGACGAGGATGACGGTCGTTAAGCCCGCCAGCGCGCCGATCTTGATGAGCACCGAGAACCAGGTCATGCCGATGACGTCGACGGCCTTGGCGATCGGGTCCGCGACGTTGAGCTCGGTATAGGGCACGAGGCCCGTCACCACGGCCGCCACCAGCACATAGAGGATCGTGCAGATGATGAGCGAGCCGAGAATGCCGATCGGCATGTCGCGCTGCGGCAGTTTCGCTTCCTGCGCGGCGGTCGAGACGGCGTCAAAGCCGATGAAGGCGAAGAACACGACCGAGGCGCCGCGCACCACGCCAGTCCAGCCGAAATGGCCGAACTCGCCGGTATTGGCCGGAATGAGGGGATGCCAGTTGGCGGAGGTCACGTAGGCCGCCCCGAGCAGGATGAAGGCGAGCACGACGAACAGCTTTATGGCGACCATGATGTTGTTGAGCCGGGCCAATTCCTTGGTGCCGCCGATCAGCATCGCGGTCAGCGCGAGGACGATGAGGGCTGCGGGAATGTTGACGATGCCATCAACTGTGGTTCCATCCGGCAGCTTGACCTGCGTCCACGGCGCGGCCGCGTATTGGGCCGGGATGGTTATGCCGAAATTGCGCAACAGCGAGGCGATGTAACCCGACCAGCCGACCGCCACGGTCGAGGCGCCCATGGCGTATTCGAGGATGAGATCCCAGCCGATGATCCAGGCAAAAATCTCGCCGAGCGTGGCGTAGGTATAGGTGTAAGTGCTGCCGGCGACCGGCAGCAGCGCGGCGAGCTCGGCGTAGCAGAGGCCGACAAAGGCGCAGGCTATGCCGCCGATCACGAAGGACAGCATGATGGCCGGCCCGGCGTAGCGCGCCGCCGCAGTGCCGGTGAGAACGAAGATGCCGGCGCCGATGATGCAGCCGATCCCGAGCGCAGTGAGGCTGACCGGACCGAGAGTCTTGCCCAGCGCATGGCCCTCGCCTTCGGCGATGATGTCGGCGAGAGGTTTCCGCGTCATCAAACCCTGGGGGAGCGGACTGGGGGTCAAAGCCTGGTCTGTCATCGCGACCTCGCTTATTGCTGCTGCCTTCGCCCCCCGGCGCGGCCTCGTCCTCAGGTTGCCACGGATCGTCATGAAAACGCCATGCAATAATCATGGGCGTCCAGACGCCGTCAGGCGCGGGTTTACTCACGTCCGCGCAGAGGTCATCGACCGGGCTCGTCCGCCTCAGTTGAGGTCGCGTGGATGAAGCGGCGCGCTACGCGTCGACGAAACGTCGTTACTTTGATGACGCCATGAAAAAAGCTTTCGCCGCCGTCTCAGCCTGCACGACTAGCCTTGTCCTTGACGTATGCCTCTGTCGCGACTTCGACCGCCTTCTGCTGTTGCGCGGCGAGATCGGAACGCACGGCGCGCGCGCGGGCAGCAGCGTCCAGGGTCTGCTGCCGATGGCCCTGGAAGTGCGGCATCACGTGGCGGGCGATCAACTCGTAGCTCCGTGATGTGGCGCGCGGATCGGCCCAGTTGTGCGCCAGCATCAGATAGGCGCCGAAGCCGCCGTTCGATTGCGTCATCAGCCGATCAATCTGCGCGGTGACCATGTCCGGCGTGCCGATCGCGCCGAAACCGGAATCGTTGATGAACGAGATCATCTCTTTGACGTTGCTCCCGGGAACGGCCATTTGCGGGAAGGCGGCTACAGCCTGAAAATACTGGAACCAATGTTCGATGCCATGTTCGACGTCGCGGTAGGCCTGATCGATCGTTTCGGCGGCGTGACACAGGCCGACGAGGCGCCATTTTGAGCGGTCGACATGAGTCTTGTGGACCTTCGCCTGGTCCTCCATCACGTCCCAATGCAGAGCCAGCGCATCGAAACCGGCCGCCGTGGTCGCCCCAACGGAGAGCAGACCAACACCGTGACGCGCGGCGAGCCGCGGACCTGTGGGCGAGGCGACCCCCGCGACCGCGACGTCGAACAGCGGATCCGAGTAAGGGCGCAGGTGCAGGCGCGCGTCGACCAGCTCCCAGCGTTCGTTCTTGAAAGTGACCGGCTCGTTGCCCTTGAGCAGACGCATGATCACGCCGAGGCTGTCTTCGAGCAACCGCCTTGTGTCGGCTTGTTTGACGCCGATCATCGCCCCGTCGGTCGGCAGCGAGCCCGGTCCGACGCCAAGCATGACGCGCCCGCGCGTGAGATGGTCGAGCATGACTATGCGCTCGGCGACCCAAAGCGGATTGTGATAAGAGAGGCTGACGACGCCGGAGCCAAGCTTAATGTGGCGCGTCCGTTCAGCCGCCACGGCCATGAAGATCTCCGGCGAAGGGCTGATCTCCGTTCCCGCCGAATGATGCTCGCCGCACCACGCTTCGTCATAGCCGCAGCGGTCGAGCCACTGGATAAGCTCAAGGTCGCTCTGCAGCGCGAGTGTCGGATTGATGCCCGGCTTGTGGAACGGCGCGAGAAAGATGCCAAAACGAAGCCGATGCGCCATGCATACTCCTCCCGTCGCCACAAGGCCGATCGCCTTCTCGTGAAATACTGACGGGCCCCGCAGGCAATGGCAAGGGCGATGACAGCGACTGTCCAATGTGACCTTGCTACCCGACGGGCGGGCGCCTCACGACAAGAGATAAAACAGGCCGCCGGAAAGAATGATCGTGGCCGGGAGGGTGAGCACCCATGCGGTGGCGATCTGCCATGCCGTTGCCGGCCTGGAGGCCGGCGCCCGATCCCACCATCGTCCCGGAAATGCCCCCCGTCACCACATGGGTGGTGCTCACCGGAAAGCCGGTGAATCCGGCGAACCCAATGACGGCTGCGGCCGCCAATTCAGCGGACCCTCCTTGCGCAGGCACGAGCTTTTGCTTGCCAAGGCGCTCGCCGAGCGTCGTCACGATGCGCTTGTAACCGACCATCGTCCCGAGCCCGAGACAGAGCGCACTGAGGACGCGCACCCACCAGGGGGCGTATTGCACCGATTTCATCGTGAGGTCGTGCGTGGATTTGGCGGTTTCCTTGTCTTCCTTCGAGATCCCCTTCGCTTCCGAGGCTGTCTTCAGTTCCGACAGCACCTGATCGAGATCGTTGCGGACCGCGGGCCGCTCGGCCTCGGGGATGTCAGCGACGGATTTGACCCCCGCGAATGTGTCGGCAAGCTTCCGGGCCGCGGCGACGCCGATCGCTTTCTGATCGTCGCCGTAGCGTTCAATGAGATCGGCGGCGGCGGGCATTTTCTTGGCGATCTGAGCGATGTCCTCGCTCTTCGTATCGAGGTTCACCGCGAAGGACGTCGGAAAGAGACCGATGATGACGAGCATGATCAATCCGATGCTCTTCTGGCCGTCATTCGTCCCATGCGCGAAGGACACTCCGGTGCAGGTCAGGATCAAC
Organism: uncultured Alphaproteobacteria bacterium; assembly: GCA_963743265.1. Taxonomy (GTDB): domain Bacteria; phylum Pseudomonadota; class Alphaproteobacteria; order Rhizobiales; family Beijerinckiaceae; genus Roseiarcus. Next base: position 30,774 of record CAVUPE010000036.1, read on the forward strand.
AGGCCTCGCATCCACCAGACCGGGGGCTTGTCGCCTTCCGGGGGCTCGTAAAGGCGCTTGTCGTGAACCACGAGTTTGAGCAGCCTGAAAAGGATCCAAGGCGAGCACAAAGCCGATGATCGGGGAAAACAACAGCGCCGACAAAACGCTCTTGACCTGGCTCCAATCCACGCCATTGCCAAAACCACGCGCGTGTTTGATCGAATTCGCGATCGCGATGCCGATGAGCGCGCCAATCAGCGCGTGCGAACTTGAGTTCGGAAGCCCAAGCCACCACGTCCCGACGTTCCAGACCAGCGCTGCAATAAAGAGGGCGGCGAGCATGCCGACGGCCGTGCCGCCATTCGGAGGAGAAAGCACCTCGGGCGGAATGAGTTGGACGAGGGCGTAAGCGACGGCGATGCCGCCGAGAAGAACGCCGAAAAAATTCATTATGCCGGACCACACGACTGCGTAGAGCGGCTTCAGGGAATTCGTGTAAATCACCGTTGCGACGGCGTTCGCAGTGTCGTGAAATCCGTTCGAAAACTCGAAGGCCAGGACGAGCGCCAGGCACACGATGAGGAAGCCGATGGTCGTCGGCGACCCCTGGGCGAGAAATGAAAGCATCGAAACTCCGCTCTGCGCGAGCGAAGCAATATCCTCCGTAGCGGCAGCCACAGCGGGTTGCTTCGGGTGGTTGCCAGACTATCCGGCGCCCGACAACATCCGCCCCTTTGTCATAGTTCCGGCGAATCTGAACGGGCGACGATCGCCTGGCTGTGCCCGGTTCGTTGGAAGGGGATGCCACTTGAACGACCCGCGCTTTGGGGACCGTCCGATTGATTGAGTTTGACTTCAGTTCTCAGCGCGTATCCCAGCGCGCCCTGAGGAACGCGCGCATGATGAAATTCGCCTGCTCGTGTCCGTAGGCGTGTTCGGCGCCGACCGGGCACGCCCGCCGCGCCCGACATCCCCCGCCCATGCAGTCCCCACCCGCAGCGCTTTGGAGGTGGCCCACGCAGGCGGCGACGTCGTAGCCGGCGCCTGAGAACGCGCCGACGGGACACGTTTTCAAGCACCAGCGTCCGGAGCAGGATTCGCATGGACTCGGGACGACCGTGAGCTCTGGAATGTCGAACGCTTCGCGGAAGCCGAGCGCGCCGCGATAGGAATGCCAAAGCCCATAGCGCGGATGGATCAGAATTCCGATCGGCGAGGGATGTACGGGTTCGGCGCGCTGCGCCCATTGCTGGAACGGCCAGAAAGGCGGGCCGCCAAAGGGGAACAACGCTTTCGCCGCCGAGTTCGCGCGCCAGAGCCTCGATCACCCGCCGGCTCCAGCGGTCGAGCGGATCGTCCAAACCGTCGCTTGCTTCGGGCGATGCGGCAAATGCGCTCCAGCCGTCGCGCCCAGCCATGCCGGCGAGCACGATCGTGCGAATGTCGGCAAGCGAGCCATCTCGCTCGTCATCCATGAGTGAGAGCGCGCCGCGCGGAACGAGGCCGGTTCGTTCGATGGCGGCGACCACAGCCTCGAGGTCGTCGCTTTTCACGCAGGTCGTCCTGCGCGTCGACGACAAAGCCTCGTTAGCTCAACCCACATGTCAGCCCTATTGGTTCACATACGAACTATCTTGCGGCAAGCCTCAGGATGGCGCAAAGACTCGAGCGCCGAAGAAAGCACGAGCGGCGCTACGGCGGAGACTTTCATTGGACGCAGCTTACAGCGAAGTCACTCCAGGCGTGTTTCACGCCAGCCTCCTCACCCGCGGGCCTTGGCATCCCGACCATCAACATGCCGGGCCGCCGTCAGCCTTAATGTGCCGGGCGATTGAGCGCGCCGCCTTGAACGACGGCCTGACGCATCTCGGACGGCTTACCGTCAATCTCATCCGCCCCGCGCCCATCGGGGAATGCCATGTCGAGGTGGCGACCGACTACGTCGGCCGCAATACAGGCCACTATTCCGGTCGATTCATCGCGAGCGGCAAGGAATGCGCGCGCTTCACCGCGCTCATGCAGCGCGAGGACGACGCGCCGATCCCCGCAGGAACGCCAGGCCACCCGCCGCCTCACGCTCCGAAGCCGCCCGACCAATGCCCGGTGGTCAAGATACCCTTCGCAGGCGTGGCGCTCGGCTACGGTCATCTGGTGGAAAACCGCGTCGCGGACGGACGCTTTTTCAATGGACCCTGCGCCGCCTGGTTTCGCATGAACCATCCGCTCATCCAAGGCGAAGCGCCAAGCGCCTACGAGCGCGTAGCGGTTGCGGGAGACTCGGGAAACGGAGTGAGCGCGTCATTGGACTTCGCCAAATATGTCTTCATCAACGGCGACTTGACGATCAACCTCTTTCGCCGACCCGAGGGGGAATGGATCTGTCTCGACTCGCGCAGCCTGTTTGGCGGCAACGGCTGCGGGCTGGCGGAGTCCGCGCTCTATGACGAACGGGGAATGATCGGGCGGGCGACGCAGAGCCTCACCGTCAGGCCGCGCTGACGATCGGAGCGCGCAGATCGTACGTTAACTTGTCGTTCCCGCGCAAGCGGGAAATTCCACCGAAGCGCTCCGCCAAGCGGAACGCTGCTGGATGCCCGCTTGCGCGGGCATGACAAGACGGGTGGGTACCGCGCAGAGAGTTACTTCGCCCTGAGCGCTTCGACGCCCGGCAGCGCCTTGCCTTCCATCCATTCGAGAAACGCGCCGCCCGCGGTCGAGACATAGGTGAAGTCGTCGGCGACCTTGGCGTCGTTGAGCGCCGCGACGGTGTCGCCGCCGCCCGCGACTGAGGTCAGCTTGCCCTCTTTGGTGAGGCGCGCCGCCGTCTTCGCGATCGCCATCGTCGCCTTGTCGAAGGGCGGCGTCTCGAACGCGCCGAACGGGCCGTTCCAGACCAACGTCTTGATCTCGCCGAAGACCTTCTCGACCGCGGCGATCGACTTCGGGCCGATGTCGAGGATCATCTCGTCCTCGGGAACATGATCGACGTCGACGACGCGCGCCGCGGCGTGCGCCTTGAGCTCCTTCGCGACGGTTGCGTCGACCGGCAGCAGAATGCGGCATTTGGCCTTCTGCGCCGCCGCGGCGATCGAGCGCGCGGTGTCGGCGAGATCCTTCTCGCACAGCGACTTGCCGACTCCCTTGCCTTCGGCGAACAGGAAGGTGTTGGCCATGCCGCCGCCGATGATGAGGACGTCGACCTTGTTGACGAGATTTTCGAGCAGCTCGAGCTTGGTCGACACTTTGGCGCCGCCGACGATCGCCGCGACGGGGCGCTTCGGACTGCCGAGCGCGGCCTCCAGCGCCTCGAGCTCCTTCTGCATCGCCCGCCCCGCATGCGCGGGCAGCTTGTGAGCGAGTCCCTCGGTCGTCGCGTGCGCGCGGTGGGCGGCGGAGAAGGCGTCGTTGACATAGACGTCGCCGAGCTTGGCGAGCTCGTCGACATGGGCCGGATCGTTCTTCTCTTCGCCCTTATGGAAGCGGGTGTTCTCGAGCAGAAGCACGTCGCCGTTCTTCATCTTGGCGATCGCGTCATCGGCCGTCTTGCCGATGCAATCGTCGCGAAGGCGACCGGCCGCTTGATGATCTCGGCGACCGCGGCGGCGACGGGCTTTAGCGAATTGGCCTCGTCCGGCCCGCCCTTGGGCCGACCGAAATGCGCGAGCAGAATGACCTTGCCGCCCTTGTCCGCGATTTCCGTGATCGTCGGCGCGACGCGCTCGATGCGCGTCGCATCGGTCACGCGGCCGTTCTCGGTCGGAACGTTGAGATCGACGCGCAAGAGCACGCGCTTGCCGGCGACGTCGGCGTCATCGAGCGTGCGGAACGGTTTTGTCATGGGGCCTCACAAGCGTCCGGTGGCGGCGAAGCACTCCGGTTCCGTCCGTTCTGTCATGCCCGCGTGAAGCGGGCATCCAGTCCAGCCGCGCCCGGTCGAGCGGGGCTTTCGCGACACGATTCTGGACCCCCGCTTTCGCGGGGGCGACACAAATCCTTAGATCAGCTTCGCCATCGCGACGGCCGTGTCCGCCATGCGGTTCGAGAAGCCCCATTCGTTGTCGTACCAGGAAAGCACGCGAACGAAATTGCCGTCGATGACCTTGGTCTGATCGAGATGGAAGACCGAGGAGCGATCGTCGTGATTGAAGTCGCTCGAGACGTTGGGCTCGTCGGTGTAGCCGAGGATGCCCTTGAGCGGACCGTTGCCGTCCGCAGTCGTCTTGATCGCGTTGTTGATCTCGTCCGGACTGGTCTTGCGCTTGGCGACAAACTTGAGGTCGACGACCGAAACGTTCGGCGTCGGCACGCGGATCGCCGAGCCGTCGAGCTTGCCCTTGAGCTCGGGCAGCACGAGGCCGACCGCTTTCGCCGCGCCGGTCGTGGTCGGGATCATCGACAACGCCGCGCCGCGGGCGCGGTAGAGATCCTTGTGCAGCGTGTCGAGCGTCGGCTGATCGCCGGTGTAGGAATGGATGGTCGTCATGAAGCCGTGCTCGATGCCGATCGCGTCGTTGAGCACTTTCACGACCGGCGCCAGGCAATTGGTCGTGCATGACGCGTTGGAGACGACGAGATGATCCTTGGTCAGCTTGTCGTTGTTGACGCCATAGACGACCGTCAGGTCCGCGCCTTCCGCCGGCGCCGAGATGAGGACGCGCTTCGCGCCCGCCTTGAGATGGGCCGCCGCCTTCTCGCGAGCAGTTGAAGATGCCGGTGCATTCGAGCGCGACGTCGACGCCGAGCGCCTTGTGCGGCAGCTCGGCCGGATCCTTGATCGCCGTCACCTTTATCTTGTGGCCGTCGACGACCATCGTGTCGCCCTCGACTTTGACCTCGTGAGGAAAGCGCCCGTGGACGCTGTCGTAGCGCAAGAGGTGCGCGTTGGTCTCCACCGGACCCAGATCGTTGATGGCGACGACCTCGATGTCCTTGCGGCCCGACTCCAAAATTCCGCGCAGCACGAGCCGCCCAATCCGGCCGAAGCCGTTGATCGCTACCTTGGCAACCATCGCAATCTCTCCTCTCGCGCCGGGCCTGCGACATGGCCGCCGACGCCTCGCAATTCAATCCGTTGAAGCCGCGCTTATTGTCCGATCCCCGGCCCGAAGTCTACAGGCTCGTCGGAAAATGCGACATTTCACTTGATTTGCCGCAAAAACGCGTCAACGCTCGTTTCAGGCCCGAGCGAGACGCCGCCGCAAGCTTAAGCCGTTCCCCAAACCTGGACGATGCGCGGGAGAGCGGCCAGCGTCGAGGGATCGTCGGCGAATGCGCTCAATTTCTGGGCGAGCGTGTCGATCTCCTCTTCGGTCGCCAGCCCATAGCGCAAGAAGCGACCCGCCAATCAGTTGCATGGTCACCGCAGTCATATGCTTATGCGGTCCGGAAGCGTAAAGCGGCTGGAAGACCCTCCATTGCGCGCCGTGCACGCCGGCGGCGAGAGCGAGAGCCGGCAATCGGCGGCCAAGATTAGCGTCGGCCCCGCCGCGGCGCACCGCTTCGGTGTAGAGCGCCTGGAATCGATCCTGCGCGGAATTGGGCGGATGGCAGAACGAGCCGGACATATCGATATCTTCAATCGCGATCCTGCCGCCCGGCGCGAGAAGCCGCTTGAGGCGCGACAAGACACGATCAGGCTCGCTCACATGCGACAGCAGATAGCGCGCGTGGATGAAGGAAAATGGGCCGCCGTCAAAACTTGACGTGTCAGCGGTCACAAACTCGACGTTGTCCGCCCTCGCCTCTTTGGCGTCCGCGCGCGCGAACTCGAGCACGTGGGGATCAAAGTCGATGCCCGTGACGTGTCCGGTCGGTCCAACAATGCGGGCCATGTCGAGCGCGACATGGCCGCCCCCGCATCCGGCGTCCAGGCACCGATCGCCGGTCTTAAGCCCCGCGCTTTCGAGGAGCTCGAGCGTCGTCGCCCGCATGGCGTCTGAGAGCAGGTCGAGCCGCTGCTTGCCCTCTTTGCCGCCCGCGATCGCGTAGGCGCCGACGATCGTTTGGCCACGAGCTGACATCTCTGCAACCTCATGGGAAGGCGCAAAATCGCCTGCCCGTTCGATCGAAAGAGGACTTTCAGGCCCGAAGTCTGCTGAGCGCCGCCTCGACCACCGCCTCGGGCGTGATGCCGAAATGCTGGTAGACGGCTTTATAGGGTCCGCTTTCGCCGAAGCTCTTCATGCCGATGAACGGGCCGTCGCCAATGATCGCGTCCCATCCGAACCGCACCGCCGCCTCGACGCCGACCTTGACCTTGGCGGAGCCGATGACCGAGCGGCGATAGTCCTCCGGCTGCTCGAAGAACGCCGGGAAGCAGGGCATCGACACGACCCGGGCGGCGACTCCCTTTTCCTTCAATTGCGCCTGCGCGGCGACGGCGAGCGACACTTCGGAGCCGGAGGCGAAGATCGACACTTCGGCCTGCCCTGAGGCCGGAGAAATCTCGTAGCCGCCGCTGGCGCACAAGTTTTCGGCCACGTGCGTCGTCCGCAACGCCGGCAGACGACTGCCGCGTCAGCGCGAGGATCGAGGGCGAATGCTCGCGCTCGAGCGCCGCCTGCCAGCACTCGACGGTCTCGACGCTGTCGGCCGGACGCCACATGTAGAAATTCGGCATCGCCCGCATCGCCGCCAGATGCTCGACCGGTTGATGGGTCGGGCCATCCTCGCCGAGGCCAATCGAATCGTGGGTGAACACATTCACGACCCTGATCCCCATCAGAGCCGAGAGCCGCAGCGACGGGACGGCAATAGTCGGTGAAGCAGAAGAACGACGCCCCCGACGGGATGAAGCCGCCATGAATGGCGATGCCGTTGCACGCGGCGATCATCCCGTGCTCGCGGATGCCCCAATGGACGTAGCGCCCGGAGAAGTCGTCGGGCGCGATTTCCTTCTCGGGCGAGAACTTCGTGTTGTTGGACGGGGTCAAATCGGCCGAGCCGGTGACGAGCTCGGGCACGGCGGCCCCGATCACATCGAGCGCCGCCTGGCCCGCCTTGCGGGTGGCGACCTCAGGCTTTTCATTGGCAAGCTTCTGCTTATAGGCGTCGATCACCTTATCAAGGTCTTGCGGCAGGTCGCCGCGCAGCCGCCGCTCGAATTCGGCGCGCTCCTTCGGGTCGAGCGCTTCGAGCCGCGCGGTTCCACGCGTCGCGTTGCGCAGTGCAGCGCGTTCCCGCCTTGCGCCAGGCGCCGAGAATGTCGTCGGGGATGACGAATGGCTCGTAGGCCCAGTTCAGGTTCTTGCGCGCGCCGGCGACCTCGGACGCTCCCTGCGCATCACTGTGCGCTTTCTGGGTTCCCGCGTGGGTTGGCAGGCCAAAGCCGATCGTCGTCTTGCAGGCGATCATCGTCGGCTTGTCGGAATTCTGCGCCGCGTGGATGGCGTCGAGGATCGCTTTGGGATCGTGCCCGTCAATGTGGGTTGAATTCCAGCCCGCCGCTTGGAAGCGGGCGACCTGGTCGATGTTGTCGGCGAGGACCGGGATCTGCCCGTCGATCGAGATCCCGTTGTTGTCCCAGAAGACAATCAGCTTGTTGAGCTTGAGATGGCCGGCGATGCCGATCGCTTCGTGGCTCACGCCTTCCATCAAGTCGCCGTCTGAAGCGATGACATAAGTGTGGTGATCGACGATGCCTGGAAAGCGCGCGGCCAGCATGCGCTCCGCGATCGCCATGCCGACCGAGGTCGAAATCCCCTGCCCCAGCGGGCCGGTCGTCGTCTCCACGCCCGGAGCGCACCAATATTCGGGGTGCCCTGGCGTCCTCGAGCCGACCTGGCGGAACTGCTTGATGTCTTCGATTCCCAGTCCTTTGGCGCCGCCGACGCCGGTCAGATAGAGCAAGCTGTACAGGAGCATGCAGCCGTGGCCGCCCGAGAGGACGAACCTGTCGCGATCGGGCCAATGGGGATCGGACGCGTCGAATTTGAGCACGTCGCGCCAGAGAACCGTGGCGATGTCAGCGCACCCCATCGGCAGGCCGGGGTGGCCGCTCTTGGCCTTCTCCACCGCGTCGAGGGCGAGAAAGCGGATCGCATTGGCCATCGCGTCGTGAGACACGCTCGTCGCACCAGGGGACAGGGTCGTTGTCGCCATCGGGAGTCTCCTCAAACAATAGAACGCCGGCAATTCGGAGTTCCGAGCTCGGGCAGTGATTTGACCCCGGGCGGAACGGGCGCGTCAATTAGGGGCGCTCGCAGGAACCTGTCAATTGCGGCTGGGCCCGCGTTGACGTTCCGTTCAAGCATCGCGTAAACAAAACGCCACAATGGATGGAATCAAATCCTCCTTAGATGACATTGAGATGTCGCTCAAACGACTCACGTCCGCGGTCGATGCGCTCGAGTGGGCGACCGATCTGCGCATGCGTCACGATGAAGCGCGCGCAACCACGCAAGAGGAATTCGCGCTCATGCAAGACGACCGCTCGCGGCTCGCGGTCGAACTCGACGCCGCCGTTGACCGGTCACGCGCGCTCGAAGCCGCCAACGGCGAAGCGGCCAAGCGGCTCGCTCATGCGGCGCAGGCGATCGAACGCGTTCTCGGCCGTTTGGCGCCGGACGCGGACCCTTGAAGCCAGTCCGTCGAGGATAAGGCGCGCGCCATGTCACAGGTTTCGGTCACCATTGACGGGCGCAAGTATCGCCTCGCTTGCAACGAGGGGGAAGAAGAGCGCCTCGAATCGCTGGCTGGCCTGATCGATGAGAAGATCGGCGAGATGCGCAAGACGTTCGGCGAGATCGGCGACCAGCGTCTCGTCATCATGGCCGCTCTGACCATCGCCGACAATCTGACCGAAGCGCGCGATGAGGCGGCGGCTCACCGCAAGCGCTCCGACGACGCCGAGCAACGCGTCCAAGCCCTGGCCTCGACGATCGATGAGCTCGGTTCAAGGCTCGAGTTCGATCGCCACGCGCCTGGCGGGCGCGGACGTCTGATTTCATCGCGCCGCGCCGTTTGCCTGCCAAATCGGAGGCGCTTGCATGTTGCGCCAATTACGGGTATACGCCCGCATATGGTGCCGATTTGTTATTGTGTCGCGGTTCGAACCGCCGCGCGGAAGACGACTGCGCTCTACAACTCGATCCTCGAACCGGCAGGGGTCACTCTGGCGCAGTTCAGCCTTTTGAGAAAAATTGAGCGCGCCGGAACAGTGTCCCTGACGAAACTCGGGCAGCTGGCGGAATTGGACCGATCAACGATAGGTCGCAATGTGAAGGCGCTGGAAAAACTAAAGCTCGTGCGAACGGCCTCAGCGGAGGAGGACCAGCGCGAAGCCGCGGTGCGGCTCACTCCAGAAGGCGAGCGTGCGTTGCGGATCGGCGCCCCGTTGTGGGACGAAGCTCAGCGGCGCGTCGAGGCGGCGCTTGGCGCGACCGGGGCCGCGCAGCTGCAGACACTCGCGCACAATCTTTGATTTTTTTGGCACGTTTGCGGGTAGATACCCGCCACGGGGTTTAAGATGACGATATCGGGACCGGCTGTGCAGAACACTGTCCAGCCGCAAAGACAGTTCGCGACGTTCTCGCTTTCCAACCGGCTCGCCGCCGCGATGGCTAAGCGCGGCGTCTATTATGGCTGGTTCGTCGCGGGAGCGACGTTCCTTGTCATGCTGGCGACTGCAGGCGCGATGGGCGCGCCGGGCGTCATCCTTCAGCCGCTCGAGAAGGAGTTTGGGTGGAGCACGGCTCAGATCTCGGTCGCGCTCGCGGTCCGGCTCGCCCTCTACGGGCTGATCGCGCCCTTCGCCGCCGCTTTCATCAACCGTTTCGGCGTGCGGCCGGTCGTCGTTTCGGCGATCGCGATGATCATCGCGGGCATTGTCGCCTCGATGGTCATGACGCAGGTGTGGGAGCTCGTCGCGCTCTGGGGCGTCCTCGTCGGAATCGGCACCGGCATGGTCGCGCTGGTGCTGGGGGCGACCATCGCGACGCGCTGGTTCGTTCATCGACGCGGCCTGGTGGTCGGGATGCTGACAGCGAGCAACGCGACCGGACAGCTGATCTTTCTGCCGCTCGCCGCCAAGCTGACGCAAGATTACGGCTGGCGCGTCGCGCTCGCCTTCGTCATCGCCATGCTGCTCGTCGCCGGTTTTATCGCGCTCATGGTGCTGCGCGATCGCCCGGCGGATGTCGGGCTCGCTCCGTTCGGCGAGCGCGCCATCCAGCCGGCGCCGAAGCAGGATTTGCGGCTCACCGCGATGATGGCCTCACCCTTGCGCGCGCTCTACGACGCCCGCGCGAGCCGCACCTTCTGGGTGCTGTTTGCGACTTTCTTCATCTGCGGCCTCTCGACCAACGGCCTCATCCAGACGCACTGGGTCTCGCTCTGCGGCGACTATGGCATTGCGCCAGTGGCTGCGGCTGGCGCGCTCGCAGTGATCGGGGTCTTCGACTTCGTCGGCACGATCCTCTCGGGCTGGCTGTCGGACCGTTACGACAACCGCTGGCTCCTGTTCATGTATTACGGATTGCGCGGCCTCTCGCTGATCGCGCTGCCCTTCACCAACTTCACGGTCGTCGGGCTCTCCGCCTTCGCGGTCTTCTACGGTCTCGACTGGATCGCGACCGTTCCGCCGACGGTCCGGCTGACCGCCGAGCGGTTCGGAGCGGAAAGGGCGAATCTGACTTTCGGCTGGATTTTCACCGCCCATCAGCTCGGCGCAGCGACGGCGGCTTTCGGCGCCGGGTTCTCGCGCAGCAATTTCGCGACCTACCTGCCGGCGCTCTATGTCGCGGGCTTCGCCTGCGTGATCGCGGCCGCTCTCGTGCTGACGATCGGCCGGCGGCCGAAGGAAGCGCTCGCGACGGCCTAACAGAAGGGGCGCGAGCAGAACGCACTGCAGTTGCGTCGATCGGATTTGTAGACGCGGTCGCTGACCGCGTCAGCCGCGCTCAACGAGCGCGGCTACAATTGGCCGCGTGACCCAGCCGCAATCTCTTTAAAGCGCCCTGCCCTCTCGCCGCATCAGCCTCAGCACTGCGCCGAGCGTCGCCTTGAGCGAGGCCATCACGATGTTGGGGTCCATGCCCACGCCGTGCACGGCGCGGCCTTCGGCGTCCTGGATCTCGACATAGCTCGCTGCGGTCGCGTTCGCGCCACGGCCAACCGCGTGCTCGTGATAGTCGATGAACGAGAACTCGACCTTGAACGCCTTCTTGAGCGCATCGACGAAGGCGTCGACCGGGCCGTTGCCCTCGCCCTCGATCGTCATTGTCGAGCCGTCGGCCTTGCGCAGCGTCGCGACAAGCTCCCGATTGTCCGGGCTGGTCGGAACCGTCTGCTGCTTGACGAGCGTCATCGGCGGATTGTCGAGAAGATAGGCTTGGCGGAACAAAGCCCAAAGCTCGGGCGAGGTCAGCTCCTTGCCGTCGGCGTCCATGCGCTCCTGCGCGATCTTGGAAAATTCGACCTGCAGCGGACGAGGCAGGTCGAGGCCGTGATCGGCGCGCAGGATATAGGCCATGCCGCCCTTGCCGGACTGGCTGTTGATGCGGATCACCGCCTCGTAGTCGCGGCCGACGTCCTTGGGATCGATTGGCAAATAAGGAACCAGGAACACAGGATCGTTGCGCTTCTCCTGCGCATCGAAACCCTTCTTGATCGCGTCCTGATGCGAGCCCGAAAATGCGGTGTAGACCAGTTCGCCCGCGTAAGGGTGACGCTGATGCACCGGTAGTTGCGTGCAATGCTCGGCGACGTCCCGGATCCCGTTGACGTCGCTGATGTCCAGTTCTGGATCGACGCCTTGCGTGAACAGGTTCAAGGCCATCGTGACGATGTCGACGTTGCCGGTGCGCTCGCCATTGCCGAACAAGGTGCCTTCGACCCGTTCTGCGCCTGCCATCAGCGCCAGCTCCGCCGCAGCGACGGCGGTGCCGCGATCGTTATGCGGATGGACCGACAGGATCACGCTCGAGCGGTCTGATATGCGGCGTCCGAACCACTCGAACTGGTCGGCGTAGGTGTTCGGCGTCGCCATCTCGACCGTCGCCGGCAGGTTGAGAATGAGCCGCTTCGAGGCCGTCGGCTTGATGACGTCCTTGACCGCCTCGCAGATTTCGAGCGCGAAATCGAGCTCGGTGCCGGTGAAGCTTTCCGGCGAATATTCGAACTGAAAATCCGTGCCCGGCGCTCCGGCCGCCAGCGCCTTGACCTGCTTCGCGGCGTTGACCGCAATCTCGGTCACGCCCTTGCGATCGGTTCTGAACACGACTTCGCGCTGCAAGGTCGATGTCGAATTATAGAAGTGGACGATGACCTTCTTCGCGCCTTTCACCGCTTCGAACGTGCGTTCGATCAGTTCCGGGCGGCACTGGGTCAAGACCTGGATGGCCACGCCGTCAGGAATTGCGTCCGACTCGATGATCGAGCGCACGAAGTCGAAGTCGGTCTGCGACGCCGAGGGAAAGGCGACCTCGATCTCCTTGAACCCCATGTCGACCAGGAGCTTGAACATGCGGTTCTTGCGCTCGACGCCCATCGGCTCGATCAGCGCCTGATTGCCGTCGCGAAGGTCGACCGAGCACCAGATCGGCGCCTTGTCGATGATGCGCGAGGGCCACTGCCGGTCAGGCAGGACGATAGGCGCGTAGGCGCGGTACTTTTGAATAGGCATCTGTGTCATGACGAACCCTGAGAAGACTTTATGGCGGCGCTTAAGCTGAAATCAGCTGGCCGACCTTGCCTCTTCGAAACGAAAAGGCGGATGCGAAACGATGTCCCGACGCGTCTAGCGCGCCGGGCGTCTAAGGTGCAGGGTCGTCGACCACGTTCGCATGGAGCCTTTCAACCAGAGATGGGCGAAAAAATCAACCCGCCACGTTCGTCGGAATGGACAAGCGCCCTTGGCCCGGCCACAAGCGGGCCCGCGTGGAGACCAATTTGACCGAGTTCCCCATCCTCCAGTTCGGCGCGAGCCGCTTCCTGCAGGCGCATGTGGATCTCTTCGTCAGCGAGGCGCTGCCGCGCGGCGAAGCCATGGGGCGCATCGCCGTCGCGGGAACCACCGGGAGCCCGGAAAGCCGCCGGCGCATCGCCGCCTTTGCGGCGGGAACGCCTTATCCGGTTCTCGTGAAGGGCCTTAGCGACGGGGCCATCGTCGATGAAAGGGTTGAGGTTTCGAGCGTGGGCGCCGGCGTGGACGCTGTGACGGAATGGGACGAACTCGAGCGCCTGTTCATCGCCGCGCGCTGCGCCGTGTCGAATACCGCCGATCGCGGCTACGAGACCGATCCCGACGACCGGCTCGATGCGGGTCCGCCCGCGATCGTTTCCCGCCAAGCTCGCCAAGCTCCTGCTCGCGCGCCACCGCGCTGGCGCCGACCCTATAATTCTCTTCCCGTGCGAGCTGACGCCCGGCAACGGCAAGGTCCTGCGCGGCGTGGTGCTCGACATGCTCGACCGATGGCAGGCGCCGGCGGAAGCGCGCCGCTGGGTCGGCGAGGAATGCGTCTGGGTCAGTTCGCTCGTCGACCGGATCGTCTCCGAGCCGCTCGAGCCCTTGGGCGCGGTCGCGGAGCCCTATGCATTATGGGCGATCGAGGACCAGCCGGACCTCGAACTGCCTTGCCGGCATCCCGCCATCGTCGTCGCCGCCGACCTGAAGCCTTACGAGCGCCTGAAGCTTTTCATACTCAATCTCGGCCACACCTATCTCGCCGAGCTTTGGGACAAGGAACAGGGCGCGCCACGGCTGACGGTCCGCGAGGCGGTCGCGGACACAACGATGCGCACGAAGCTTGACGCGCTCTACGCCGAAGAAGTCCTTCCGGTGTTCGCGGCGATCGGCATGGGCGACGAGGCACAGGCTTACCTCAAGACAGTGATCGAACGGCTCTCCAATCCGTTTCTCGATCATCGCCTCTCCGAAATTTTCACCAACCACAAGGCGAAGAAGCAGCGGCGCTTCGGCGGCCTGATCGAGCTCGCCGACACAAAAAATGTGCGCATCGACCAGCCGCGCCTCAAGGCCGCGCTCGCCGACGGTCCGTAGCGTGGCTCGCGATCCCCTCGTCTCGGGCGACCTCATCGCCGAGCGCCGTTTCGCCTATGCCAAAGCCGCTCGGGAAGAGGGCGACTGGAGCGCAGCGACGGAGCTATTCGAGCAGACGCTCGAGCAGGCGCCAAACTGGGCGGCCGCCTGGTTCGCGCTTGCCGAGGCCCGGGAGACGCTCGGCGATCTCGACGCGGCCGCTCAGGCCTTTCGCATGAGCCTCGTCGCCGATCCCGCCGATACGCAGGGCGCGAGGGCCCGGCTCGCGCTCATCGGGCGGGGCGAGGCGCTCGACGGACTGCCCCCGGCCTATGTCGCGCGCCTCTTCGACGACTATGCTTGGCGCTTCGACAAGCATCTTGTCAAAAATCTCGGCTATCGCGCCCCGGCCCTCATCGCTGAGGCCTTGAGCGCGGTTGCATCGGACCGCCGCTTCGCCTCGGCCTTCGACCTCGGCTGCGGCACAGGGCTCATGGGCGAAGCGCTGCAGGGCCGAGTCGACCATCTGACCGGGATCGACCTCTCGGGGGCCATGATCGCGAAAGCACGCGACCGCGGCGTCTATGATCGGCTCGTTGTCGGCGACGCCGCGGCGATGCTCGACCGTGAGCCGCCTACGGCCACAGATCTTATCGTCGCGGCGGACGCACTCGTCTATGTCGGCGACCTCGCGCCCCTATTCGCCGCCGTGACGAGGGTGCTGGCCGCCGGCGGTCTGTTCGCGTTCTCGGTCGAACTTTGTGAGGACGACGGATTCAAACTCGAGCCGACGATGCGGTTTGCGCACAGTCGGTCCTATGTCGAGACCACCGCGCGGGAGGCAGGCTTGCAGCCACTGCTCCTCCAGTCGGCATCGACCCGGCGCGAAGCGGGCGTGGATGTTCCGGGTCTTATCTGCGTGTTCGAGAGGACAGCGCGGCCGGCGGGAGCGCAAAAACAGCACGCCACCCTCAGAATGGGCGCCATGGGTTCCCGAGGGCGCGAAGCGTTGCTCGTTCGCCTTGGCTTGGTCTCGCGCGCGCATTGGGTGGCCGATAGGCCATCCGGCAATGGCCGGCGCAATAGGACTGGCTCTGGGCCGGCGTGAGTCCGCAATAGGCAAACTCCCCGCTTCTCGGATCGCCGAGCGGCCACCGACAGGAGGAATTCACGAATCTCCTCGAACCGCAGCCGTCGCATCTCTCCGACCTCGGCTACGCCAAAGCCACTTCCTGCCGCCCTGCCGTCCCCCGGCGAGATCTGGGAGATCGCGAGCGAGCGCAGAGCTGGAGCCGTGGTCGTCGGCGTGGGGCCGAGGGTAATGCGCAGTCGCCCATCGGGGCTGACCCGCGCGCGCCTTCATCCCGCCCCGTCCGGCGGCGCGCCCGCCGCCGTTGAGCTTGATCCCGATCCGGCTCGCCTTGCCGATGACCGCGTTTCGGGATCCGACGCCGAGCGCCGCCGAGATGTGGCTTGCGCTCTTTCCCTCGAGAGCGAGCCTCTTGAGGTCCTCGACTGCCTCGGCGGTCCATAGCATTTGCGCGCTCCAATCGCTGTCGCTGCGGCGTCCCGCCGCGCGAAATGGTCTGAGGGTCGGATATTCTTGTCCTAGCCAAGACGCGGAGACGCTGCGGCCTCTGCACCCCACCAATATTGGAAGAATTTCCAATTTCTTCAGCATCTTAAAAAAACGAATCAGGCCGCAATCGCCCATTTGGAATAGTCCTACTGAGACCATAAATACGGTATAGTGAGCCCCTTGTGCGGAATACGGGGCGCGGCGTTCCGAACCGCCGGGAGATGGTGATGCTCGAACGGACGAGGTCGTCGGGAGCGCCGCCGTATACGTCGTACCGAACGTTCAAGACGTTCATCGAGGACCTTCATGAGCACGGCGTTCCCTCGCGCATCGACCGCAGCGTGCTGACGCGCTTTTCAGGCGTCGTGGGCACTCAGCTCATGCACGCGCTTCGGTTCCTTGGCCTGATCGAGGACGATGGACGCCCAACCGAGCGCCTGAAGGGGCTGGTGAACGCGTACGGGGCGGGAGATTGGTCCGAGAAGCTTTTGGAGCTCCTTCGGCATGAATATGCGCCGATGTTCGCGATCGACCTGGAAAGCGCCACGCCTTCACATTTCAATCAGGCGTTTAGGAAGGCGTTCCCCGCCGCCGACGCAGTCGTCCAGAAGTGCGTGACATTCTTCCTTTACGCCGCAAATGATGCGGGGGTGAAAATAAGCCGCAGGGTCCTGAAGGGTCGGAAGCCGCGGTCTCTCACGCCCCGCAGGAGACTCGCGAGGCCAGCGTTTGCAAGTTCGCCGATAAAGGAGTTCGACGCAGGGCCGTCCCAGCCTCGAGAAGCTCTACCCCCAGCCTCAACTCTGCCCCTCACTGAACGCAAGAAGCCGTCAGAAATCCTTCTCATGCACCTCGACCCCAATGAGATGGACGACGAACAGCAGAGCGGCGGTCTGGACCTTGTTGAAGTACTTCAAGGCGCGGGGACTGTGAGCCGTCACGCCTCCTCATCGAGGATCTTGCGAATCTTCGCCGCCAGTTCCTCGATGCTAAAAGGCTTGCTCAAGAGGTTGGTGCCCGGATCGAGCATCCCATTGTGCACGATGGCGTTGCGCGTATAGCCCGTCGTGTAGAGCACCTTGAGGTTCGGCCGTTTCTCCCGCGCGCGATCGGCCAGTTGTCGCCCAGACATGTCCGGCATGACCACGTCGGTGAACAACAGGTTGACCCGCTGGCCCTCGTCGAGCATGCGCAACGCCTGCGACGGACCTGACGCTTCGACAACGCTGTAGCCGAGCTCGCGTAAGGCTTCGATGGAAAGCGCGCGGACACGCTCGTCGTCCTCGACAACGAGAATGACCTCGCCCCGCAAACCACGCGGAATGCTGGGGAGCCCCTTCGCCTGCTCGGCCGCCGCTGCTTCGCCGTAGTGGCGCGGCAGATAAATCTTCACCGACGTTCCCACCCCGAGTTCGGAGTAGACTTTGACGTGCCCGCCGGACTGGCGAACGAAGCCGTACACTTGGCTCAAGCCGAGACCCGTCCCCTTTCCGGCGCCCTTGGTTGTGAAGAACGGGTCGAAGGCCTTGGCGATAATTTCCGGCGTCATGCCTGCGCCCGTATCGGCGACCGCGATGAGCACGTACTGACCGGCCGCGATTGCGTACTCCTGGGCATAGGCGTCATCCACAAAAGCGTTCAAGGTCTCGATGGTAAGCCTGCCACCGCCTGGCATTGCATCGCGCGCATTGACCGCGAGATTGAGGATCGCGTTCTCAAGTTGCGCTGGGTCCGCCTTGACCTGCCAAAGTCCGGCGGCAAGCACGGTCTCGACTTTGACTTGCTCGCCGAGCGTGCGGTCAAGCAGCTCGCTCATGCCCGCGACCAGTTTGTTGATGACCAGCGGTTCGGGTGAAAGCGGTTGCTGACGAGAAAACGCCAGAAGGCGCTGAGTGAGGGTCGCCGCGCGTTGCGCGCCGTCGATGGCGGCGTCGACGAACCGTCCAACGTCGGTCTCGCCGCGCGCCAGCTTGCGTTGCAGAAGGCTAAGGCCGCCCATGATGATGGCGAGCATATTGTTGAAGTCGTGGGCGATGCCGCCGGTGAGCTGCCCGACCGCCTCCATCTTGTGGACCTGGCGGAGTTGTTCCTCGACCTTGGAGCGGGCGTCGACTTCGTCCAGAACGCGCTGCTCGAGCGTGTTGTTCAAAACCTGCAGGGCTTCTTCAGCACGGCGGCGCTCAGCCACTTCCCGCTCTGCAGCCTGATAGAGGCGGGCGTTGTCGATGGCTGTGGCTGCCTGGCCGGCAATGCCGACGAGAAGCTCCTCATGCTCGTCGACGAACTTTCCAGGCTCGCCGTGCCCAAAGAAAAGTCCGCCGATCACCTCGCTTGAGCGGGAGGTGACGGGCACGGCGAGATAGCTCCGCACCGGCAAATGTCCTTTGGGCATGCCGTAATAAGGCTCGTTCTTTCCATAACGAGGGTCTTTGAGGATATCATCGGAGCGGATGACCCCAGTCCCCTTAAAGGTCGGCTCGAACACGGCCGTGTTGCGTGGCATGGGAAATTTATCGAAGTGCTCCCTCGGCACGCCAGAGAGGGCATAGAGCATGTAGCTCTCGCCCTTGTCGTTGATGACGTTGTAGAAGAAAGCGCCGAACTGGGCGTCCACGATCTCGGTGCAGGCGTCGGTGGCGATCTGCACGATCTTGTCTACATCAAGCTCGGCGGCCAACGCGGCGCCCGTGCGGTTCAATACGTCGAGCTTTCTGGATTCAGCGCGGATCGCAAGCTCCGCCGCGTGCTGCTCGGTGACGTCGTGGCCCTGCATGAAGATGCCGGTGGTAGCGCCGTCATCGGCCACGATCGGCTGATAAATGAAATCGAGATAGCGCTCGATGAGCGCGCCGTCCGGACCCTGCTGCAGATTGACGGCCGCGCGGCGTCCGACATAGGGCTCGCCCGAAGCATAGACCCGATCGAGCAACCCGACGAAGCCTTGCTCGACCACCTCCGGAAGCGCCTCGGCCACGGTCTTTCCGACGACATCGCGACCGGCGACGAGCTTCCGATAAGCCTCGTTCACCATGGTGAAACGATGCTCGGGTCCGCTCGCCATCGCAGTGAAGCCGGGCGCCTGCTCGAACATGCGCTTGAGGCCCTTGCGTTCGGCTTCGAGCTCGCGCTCGATCCGCACCTTGTCCGTGATCTCGACGACGATCGCCATGACTCCGGCAGGTCTGCCGTCTTCGCCCAGAAGCGGCGAGTAGTCGAGGTTGAGCCAGACTTGCTCCGGCTTGCCGTCATGCCGATAGAGCGTGAGCGGGAAGTCCCGGTAGGCCAGAGTTCCGCCGGCGAGCCCAACCTTCATGATGTTGTCGTTGAAGTCGGCGACCTCAGGCCAACCTTCCCGCACCTTGGAACCGAACAAAATTGGGTGGCGGCCACCAGCGAACGCGGAGTAGCCGTCGTTGTAGATCATGATCCCGTCCTCGCCCCATAGGGTCACGATCGGAACGGGCGAGCGCAGGATCAATGCGAGCGTGCTCTTGAAGCCGGCGGGCCAGGTTTCTATCGGACCAAGCGGCGTCGCAGCCCAGTCAAAATTCGCGATGATCTCGGCGGCTTCCCCTCCACCCGTCAAAAACGGGTAGCGAGCGGGGATGGCTATGTTCAACTGGCCCTCCGACCTCTTGGAGTTGGACCGGACACATTGGCGATGTTTAACTCTGACACGCGAAGCCGCAACTTAATTGTGCACGGGCAAGTTCTGTAGTCCTCGCACAAAAATTCGCTTCGATTCGCCCCAGTCGCCGCCGTGATCCGCGATTTGGTTTTTGCGTCACGCTGCCGCCCGCTGCTGGCGCGCCCGGATGATCGCCGCGTTGAGTTCGCCGCCGAACACGAACAAGAGCGCCACCCAATAGAGATAGACCAGCGCGATCATAACGGACGCAAGACCAGCGTAGGTCGAAATGTAGTTCCGCAAATACTCGCTCAAATAGGCGCCGAAAGCCTCGCCGAAGGCGATGCTGGCGATGAAGGTCATCGCTACGCCCGGCAGGATGTCGCGAAACCCGACCCGATGAGCGGGCAGGATGAGATGCGCCAGAAGGAGCGAACTCGCCAGCATCAAGGCGGCGATGCCGATACGGAGGAACGTGAGCAGACCGTGCGCCTGCTCCACTGAGGGAAAGAAGGCCCCGAGCGTGTCCACAATCAGCGGCCCGAGCACGACAAGGAAGGCGAGCGCCAACAGGGCGATCGACCCGATCAGCACGAGCCCCAGCGACTGGAGCCGCAGCATCCACCACGGTCTCGGCTCGACCAGGGCGTAGGCGCGGTTGAGCCCGACCCGAAGCGCTTCGACGGCGCTCGACGCAAAATAGAATGAGAATACCGCGCCGAAGGTGAGCAATCCGCCGCTGCGCGGGGTGGTCAGAACCCGTTCGACCTCCTGGGCGATCGGGCGGGCCACAACCTCCGGCCATTCGGCGAACACGAGCTTCGCCGCCTCGTGGGCAAGATCGTCCGAGCCGAGGAACCCGGCGAGCCCCGCGACGAAAATGAGGAACGGGAACAACGAAGTGAGCAGCGTCAGGCCGATATAGCTGGCGATCGCCCAGCCGTCATCGGCGGCGAATTTCTCCGCCGCCTGCCAGACGATTCGTAACGCCCCACGCACCCTTGTTCGAGCCTCCCCTCGCCGATGGCCATTTTGACCCGGCACGGCGCCGAGCGCCACCCGCGCAAGGCCGAATTCCTCGCCCGGCCGCCGCGACCAAAAGACGCATTGCAACGGCGCGTACGGCGACGCATGCTGCGGCGCAGCATCGGCGCCCAACTGAAGGAGCGACCTCTCTTGACGCTCGACGACCTTGCCCGCCAGGCCCACTTCGCCGCCCAAGGCGTCATGGATTGCGCACTTACTTCCGTGCGCGAACGGGTGAGCGAAAACGGCAAGCTCAGCGCCGACAAGATAGAGGCCGAACAGCACGCCGTCCACGGGCTGGCTTGGCTTGCGACCTATGTCGAAGCGATCAAGGAAATGGCGGCTTACGCCAGGCGCATGCATGAGGACAAGCGCTTCGGGGACGCCGAACAGCTCCTGACGCGCATTGGGCTTGGCGAATATCTCGCCCAGATCTTCGGCGCGATCGCGATGAACCAGGGCGAAATCGTCCGCCTCGCCGACTTCGGCCTCGAGCCCCAAGAAATCGCGCCCTTTCGCAACGAAGCCGTCGAGGCGCTGATCGCCTCCGGCAACACCCGGGAAAACCGCGCCGCCCTCGCCGCTCTGATCACGGAGGCGCGGGAAGGCTTGATCGGCGATCCGGGACTTGACGAGACCTTCGAGGCCATCCGCGGCGAAATGCGCCGCTTCGCCGACGCCGAAGTCGTGCCGCACGCCCAAAACTGGCATCGCGCCAACGCCTATATTCCGCTCGAAATCATCGCCGGGCTTTCGGCCATGGGCGTCTTTGGGCTCACCATTCCCGAGGCCTATGGCGGCATGGGGCTCGGCAAGGTGGCGATGTGCGTCGTGTCGGAGGAGCTGTCGCGCGGCTATATCGGCGTCGGCTCGCTCGGGCACCCGGTCCGAGATCGCCGCCGAACTCATCATCGTCGGGGGGACCGAGGCGCAAAAAGAGAAATACCTGCCCAAAATCGCGAGCGGCGAGATCCTGCCGACCGCGGTCTTCACCGAGCCCAACACCGGCTCCGACCTCGCCAGCTTGCGCACCCGCGCGACTCGCGACGGGGACGGCTACGTCGTCAGCGGGGCCAAGACCTGGATCACCCATCCCGTTCGCGCCGACCTGATGACGCTGCTCGTCCGAACCAACCCCGATGAGCGCGGGTACCGGGGCCTATCGATGTTTCTGGCCGAGAAGCCGCGCGGGACCGACGCTGATCCGTTCCCGGCCGAGGGCATGTCGGGCGGCGAAATCGAAGTGCTCGGCTATCGCGGCATGAAGGAATACGAGATCGCCTTCGACGGCTTCCGCGTGCCCGCCGACGCGCTGCTGGGCGGAGTCGAGGGCCAGGGCTTCAAGCAATTGATGGAGACCTTCGAATCCGCGCGCATCCAGACAGCCGCGCGCGCCGTGGGCGTCGCGCAATGCGCCTTCGAACTCGGCCTGCGCTACGCCAAGGAGCGGGTGCAGTTCGGCAAGACGCTCATCCATTTTCCCCGCGTCGCCGACAAGCTCGTGATGATGGCGGTCGAGATCCATATCGCCCGCCAGATCACCTATTTCGCCGGCCGCGCCAAGGACGAAGGGCGCCGCTGCGATCTCGAAGCGGGCATGGCGAAGCTGCTCGCCGCGCGGGTCGCCTGGGCTGCGGCGGATAACGCGCTGCAGATCCATGGCGGCAACGGATTCGCCCTCGAATATCCGATCTCGCGGGTCCTGTGCGACGCGCGCATTCTCAACATTTTCGAGGGCGCGGCGGAGATCCAGGCGCAGGTCATCGCGCGGCGGCTGCTCGAGGGTGGGAATTAGAGCGCTCCGGAATTTTGGGGGGAATGGGCCCGTTCAGCTGAGGCCACGGCGAGGGGCGGGCATGATCGCAACGGCAATTTTAGTTCCGCGGCTCAACATTTTCAGTGAGTTACGACCCCGTTTAGTTCCGCCCCGCAAAATCGGAATGTCTAGCCTCATCGCCAGGAGTAAAGACATATCATTCATGTAAAACTGCGATGAGAATGGGAGTTGAGTAAAGCGTCACCGCAACTGCGCCGTGGTGCTTGCGAGGATGCGCTTCGGCGCCGCGCCGTTGGCCCTGGGGCGTTGGCTGACGTCGGCACCGGCGCAGGCCGACGAACCGAGCGAGCGCATCGTCGAGGTCCGCGGACGGCTCCTCGCCGCGAGAGAGCCGCGGACTCGGGAGCCTATTGGCTCGCCCCTGCGCTCAAGCGCAACGCGCGCCGAAACGCGGGGCGGCCTGCGATAGCGATTGGTCGCTGACGTTTTAGTTCCGCTCGACCCGCACATGCGCGAGGCCAGCTTGGCGGAAGCCGAGCACGCTCGCGGCGGCGGGCGAGACATCGATGACGCGCCCGCGAATGAACGGCCCCCGGTCGACGATTTTCAGGACGGCGGTGCGACCGTTGTCGAGATTGACCACCTTCACCCGCGTTCCCATGGGAAGGGTTTTGTGCGCGGCAATCAGACCGCTGTAATGTGGATTTTGGTAGTATGAGGCTATACCCAATTCACTTGCGGCCGCTACGTTCGTAAATCCAACAATGGCCGCGCACACCAACATGACTTTCTGCATTCATTACACCTCATTGTTCCAAACGTTACGAGGCCCCTCTGGAGAGTAGATGAGGCCAAAACAAGGCGGCTTCATTTTCTGCTTCGGCAATGCCTAGCTTAACTTGACAGCGGAACGGGAATATGCAGAGCGGCAAAACCGCTTTAGATTGCGACCATCCCGCGAGCAGGAATGGCGCGACCGCGGCGAAGGGAGAGAGTTCGTATGAAGGTGCTCATTATCGGCGCGGCGGGCATGATCGGGCGCAAATTGACGGCGCGCCTCGTCCGCGACGGAAAGCTCGCCGGCAAGGCGATCACCCATGCGCATCTCGTCGACATCATTACGCCGCAGGCGCCGGCGAATGCGCCCTTCTCGGTCTCCCTCGACGCCTTTGACATCGCGGCCTCCTACGCCGCGCCCAAACTCGTCGCGCCGCGACCCGATGTCATTTTCCTCCTGGCCTCGATCGTCTCGGGCGAAGCGGAGGCCGATTTCGACAAGGGCTACGCCATCAACCTTGGCGGAACCCACTCGATATTCGAGGCGATCCGGCGTGAGCAGGCTTTGTCCGGCGGCGCCTACAAGCCGCGTCTCATCTTCACGTCCTCGATCGCCGTCTTTGGCGCGCCGTTTCCCGACAAGATCGGAGACGAGTTTCTCTCCGCTCCCTTGACCAGCTACGGAACCCAGAAGGCGATCTGCGAGCTCTTGCTTGCGGATTATTCGAGGCGCGGCTTCTTCGATGGCATCGGACTGCGCCTGCCGACCATTTGCGTGCGCCCCGGCTTGCCCAACAAAGCGGCTTCCGGATTCTTCTCCGGCATCATCCGCGAGCCTCTCGCCGGCAAAGAGGCGATCCTGCCGGTCGGCGACGACGTTCGTCATTGGCACGCCTCGCCCCGCGCGGCGATCGAGTTCCTCTTGCGCGCGGCGGAACTCGATCTCTCACTTTTGGGCGCTCGCCGCTCGCTTAGCCTGCCAGGCGTGAGCGTCACCGTCGGGGAGCAGATCGAGGCTTTGCGGGCGATCGCCGGCGACAAGACCGTCGCCCTCATCCGTCGCCAGCCTGACGAGACGATCATCCGAATTGTCGCAGGATGGGCCCGTGACTTCGATCCCGCGCGGGCAAAAAGCCTCGGATTTCAAGCGGACGCCAATTTTTCGGCCATAATCAAGGCTCATATAGAAGATGAACTTAACGGCTGAGGGCGCAACTCGACGATGTTAGACGTTACAGCCCGGAGCGAAGGCGGCGCCAAGGCGCCCGCTTTCACAGGCGCGCTTACGAGGCAGACAAGCGTGCCGGGACTCGCGCTGCCATTCCAGGGCTTCGGCCTGGCGGCGCGCGTCCTTGCGGTCACGATCGGATTTGTTCTGCTGGCGATGGGCCTTTTCTATGTGACCCGGCTCACCGCCCATCGCGAAATGTTGCTGCACGGCAAGATCAGCGCGGTCCAAACGACTGTCGAGGCTTTCGGGCTGGCCGGGCCGAATCCGCCGCCGCATGACCTGTCGAAAAAGATCCTCAACAGCGTCGAAGTCAAATGGATGGCTGTCGAGACGCCGGCGGGACGCCGCGAGTTCGTCACAGCCGGCGGGCCGCTGGAGAGCGTCGAGTTGATCGCCGCCGACGAAACCTCCTATGTCGAGAGCATGGCGGCCACCTTTCACGCCCTATTCGCCGCGCCCGGGACGATCGTAAACTTGAGCGCTCCTGCCCAAGCGAACCAACCGGCGATCGAGTTCGCCTTCGACGAGACGTCGCTCATTCAATCGTTGCGGCGCGTGTCGTACAATTTTCTCACGATTTCGCTGACCATCGCAGCGGTCGTCACCTGCGTGCTGTGGGCCGCTCTGTGGCGCATGGTGCTTCAGCCGGTCCGCCGCCTCACATCCAACATCATCGCCTTCGGCGAGAGCCCCCAAGACGCTTCGCGCGTAATCGCGCCGACCGGGCGGGGCAACGAGATCGGGCGCGCCGAGGCGGCGCTCGCGGTCATGCAGCGATCGCTCGCCCACGAACTCGCGCAAGGCAAACGCCTGGCGGAGCTCGGCATGGCGGTCGCGCGCATCAATCACGACCTGCGCAACATCCTCAGCGCCGCGCAGCTCATTTCGGATCGTCTGGCGACGATCCCCGACCCGCTCGCCCAACGGCTCGCGCCGCGTCTGGTTGCAACCCTCGATCGCGCGATCCAGTTCTGTCAGTCGACGCTGACCTATGGCGCAAGCCGCGAGCTTCCCCCCTCGCGCCGCCGCTTCGACCTGAGCGAGTTGGTGAGCCAAGTCGTCGAGTCCGGCAAAGCCGAATACGACGCTGCAATCGACTACAACATCGACATTCCGCCGCGGTTCTGCGTCTACGCTGACCCGGACCACACCCTGCGTGTGCTCGAGAACCTGAGCCGGAACGCCGCTCAGGCGCTGATGGCCAAGGGGGCTACGGAGGGACGTCCGAAAGCCATTCGCTTTGCCGCCATTCGCACCGACGGGCTGGCGCTGGTCGAGATCAGCGACACCGGACCCGGATTTCCGGCCGATCAAAGCGAGCGCATTTTCGAGCCTTTCCAC
Organism: uncultured Alphaproteobacteria bacterium; assembly: GCA_963743265.1. Taxonomy (GTDB): domain Bacteria; phylum Pseudomonadota; class Alphaproteobacteria; order Rhizobiales; family Beijerinckiaceae; genus Roseiarcus. Next base: position 56,093 of record CAVUPE010000036.1, read on the forward strand.
AAGTCGACGAGCGACGTCGGCGCCGGACTCGGGCTCGCGATTGCGGCCGACTTGGTGGCGCGAAACGGCGGGGCGATCACGCTTGCGCCGGCCAAGGCTGACGACTTCTACTGCGGCGCGCGGTTCCTGATTAAACTGCCGACCGCCGAAGGCGCGGCCCGCAAGCCCGCGCGGGTCCCCTCGGACGCCCGGGAACTGCTCCCATAATCCGCTTCCCATAAGGGGATCATCCCGCCTCGATCGTTGCGTGACGGCTTCATGAGCAGTCGTGGGCGCGCTATTGTGTTGGGGTCGCGGCAGCTTTCAAGCGCGCCGCCGCTCCGCTAAGACTGCGCCCGGAGACGGCCGCAAACAGGCGGCGCGCCGGTTCGTCGAGTCTGTAGGGCGTTTGGTGGGAGTGCAGATGTCGGTGCTGACGCCAACCGCGCGAACGCAAACGATCGCCTTCCTGTCTTCCGGCGCCAAGGAAGCCAATGAGGCGCTGGAGAGGCTGACCGCGCTCTATGGCAATAGCCCATTCGACAAGGCCGACGTCATCGTCGCGCTCGGGGGCGATGGGCTGATGCTGCAAACCCTGCATATGACCATGAAGGCGCCGAAGCCGATCTATGGCATGAACCGAGGATCGGTCGGCTTCCTCATGAACGACTATTCCGAGTTGGGGCTGCCAGAGCGGCTTAGGGTCGCGCTGCCGTCGATCATCCATCCGCTCATCATGTGGGCGCGGGACATCAACGGAGCCGAGACGACGGCGCGGGCGATCAACGAGGTGTCGCTCCTGCGCCAGACCTACCAGGCCGCCAAGCTGCGCATCGAGATTGACGATCAGACCCAGCTCGAGGAACTGATCGCCGACGGCATCCTGGTTTCGACTTCCGGCCGGCTCGACCGCCTACAACCTGTCGGCTAACGGGCCGATCCTGCCGCTCGGCGTGCCGCTGATGGCGCTGACGCCGCTGTCGCCGTTCCGCCCCCGCCGCTGGCGCGGCGCGCTCTTGCGGGACTCTCAACGCGTGACCATCGAGGTGATGGAAGCCGACAAGCGCCCGGTCGCCGCGGCGGCCGACCACTTTGAAATCCGCCGCGTCGTCGAGGTCGCCGTGGCGATGGACAAGGCGACCTCCCTGGTCCTGTTGCATGATCCGCGGGCATTCGCTCGACGAACGGATCCTGCGCGAACAATTCCGCTATTAGGCCAGCAGAATGGCCAAGGCCGCACGCGTAATCAGCGACACGCTCCTGGCCAAGGGCCGGTTCGATCTGACCCGCACCGAGATCGAGGTCACGGAGGACGACGGCTCGACGCGCACGCTTAAGCACGACGTCTATCGCCATGGCAAAGCCGCGGCGGTGCTGCTCTACGACGCCGAGCGCCGGGTCGTCACCCTGGTCAAGCAGTTTCGCGCCGGGGCGTATCTCAGTGACGGAGCGCTGGCGACCATCGAGGTGTGCGCCGGGATGCTGGATGGCGATCCGCCCGAGGTCTGCGCCGTCCGCGAGGCGCTCGAGGAGACGGGCATCGCCATCCGCAAGCCTGTCCACGCTTTCGACGCCTACATGAGCCCCGGCGGCATGACCGAAAAGATCGCCTGCTTCGTCGCTCCTTACGGCAAATCGGACCGTACCGGAAAAGGCGGCGGCGTCGACGAGGACGAGCATATCGAGGTCCTCGAGGTCCCGTTCGGCGAGGCACTCATGATGATCGAGCGCGGCGCGATCGCCGACGCGAAAACGATCGCGCTCCTTTACTACGCCCGGGCGAAGGGGCTCATGGGCTAGGGACGCGGCGGCGCCTCGGCAAAACTCCAGGCGGCTTTTCGATGTGGTTTCGGCGCCATCGAGTGGTCATTGTCTTCTGCAAAGCTTGAGTTGCGGGCGAACCCTTGGGGAGGAAGACATGGCGACGTTCGACACGTTGATCGACGATTTAGCCAGCCGGTACGGGGTTGGCGCCAACGCACGATCACTCGTCAGAGAAATCCTGGCGATGATCTCGAGTTCGCCGGGAAGCTTGGGCGGTTTCCTCGATAAGCTAAAATCCGCTGGCCTGAGCACGGAGGTCGCATCTTGGCTCGGCCGTCCGGACGCGGCGCCACTGGCCTCCGGGCAGGTCGAACGCGCGCTCGGCGCGACTGCCCTCAGCGGGATTGCGAGCCGGATCGGACTGGGTCAGGGCGTGGTGTCGACAGCGCTCGGATACGCCTTGCCGAAGATTGTCGGCCTTTTGACGCCGGGCGGCGCCGTTCCGACGGGCGTTCCGCCGGAAGTCGCCGCTTTTCTCTCGCAACCGCGCGTCGCGGCGGTGGCGGGGCAAGCGGCGCCGAAGCGGATCGACGTTCTTCCGGCAGCCGTAGAGAGCGAGCCTACCATCCGACGTTGGCTGTGGCCGGCGCTCGCCGCGCTGGTCGTCGTCGCCGTCCTTTCCTATTTTTGGTCGACCCTGAACCGGATCCCGCCTGCTCAGCCTGTCGCCAATGCGCCCGAGCCGGCGACGCCCCCGCCGGCGACCGTCGCACAAGCGCCGCCGCCTCCCGCGCCAACCGTGCAAACGCCAACTCCGCCGCCCCCCGCGCCAACGCCTGCGCCCCGGTCCAAACTCCGCCTCCCGCCTCAACCGACGCGCAGACGACGCCCGCTCCATCGCCACCGCCTGCCCCCGCGATGAAAGCGGAAGTGCCGCCTCCTTCGCCGCCCGGGCCCGCTCCCTCGACGGACGCACAAGCGACAGCTCCGCAGGCTTCGCCTCCGCCGGCGGCGCAAGCGCCCGCCGCACCGGTTGCCGAACAGGCGCCTGCAACCCCGGCTCCTGCGGCCGTCGCAACGGCTGAACCAAGCGCGCCGGCGCCCGCCGCCACGCCGACCCGATTCGCGTTCAGCAACGACAATGGCGTCGTGCAGGCGTCAGGCGCCGTGCGCGACGACGACGCGAAAAGCTCGATCGTCAACGCGCTCAATGCGGTCTTCGGCGCGGACAAGGTGAAAAGCGCCATCAGCATCGACCCGAGCGCCACAGCGGCATCGTGGCTCGGCAACCTCCGCGCCGGGCTCGAAGCGCTCAAAGGCGCGAACGTCGACGCAATCTTCGAGGGCAATAAGGTCAACGTCGGTGGCGGCGCCATGGACGATTCCGCGCGCGGCAAGATCATCGCGGCGCTGAGTAGCGCGCTCGGCGTAGGCGTCACTGTGGGCGCGCTGACCGACAAGACCGCTGCAGCAGTCGCTGTCGCCAACGGCCGAGCGACGACCGAACTTGCGTCGCTTGGGTCCGGCTTCGGCGTCAAGGACCTCCTTTTCGCGCTCAACGACTCTGTGTTCAGCTTCGCCTCGGATAGCGCGGAAGTGCCGGAAGCTATGGCGCCGTTCCTGAAGACCGCGGCCGCGGATTTGAAGCAGCTCAAGGCCGGCCATGTGCTCGAGATCGCGGGCTATACGGACAACACCGGCGATGCGGCGCTGAATCTGGCGCTATCGCAGAAGCGCGCGGATGCGGTGCGCGAGGCGCTCATCAAGTATGGCGTGGACCCGGACATGCTGGTCGCCAAGGGCTACGGCGAGGCCGACCCGGTCGCCAGCAACGACACCGCCGAGGGACGGCTGAAGAACCGCCGCATCGAATATCATGTCGTGAAGGCGCCGACGTAGTTCCGCGTAGCAAACGACCGAGGCGCTCACGCGCCGAGCGCCCTTTTCGCCGCCAGAACCGTATTGGCCATCAGCATGGCGATGGTCATCCGGCCGACGCCGCCGGGCACGGGCGTGATCGCGCCGGCGATCGCGGCGGCCTCCGCATAGGCGACGTCGCCGACGAGACGCGTCTTTGGGTTGCCCGATGCGTCAAGTCCCTCGCCCGGCACGCGGTTGATGCCGACATCGATCACGATGGCGCCCGGCTTGACCCACTCGCTGCGCACCATTTCCGGCTGGCCGACTGCGGCGACGAGGATGTCGGCGCGGCGCGCGACTGACGGGAGGTCGAGCGTGCGCGAATGGGCGATGGTCACCGTGCAATGTCGCGCGAGCAAGAGCTGCGCCATCGGCTTGCCGACGATGTTCGAGCGGCCGATGATCACCGCCTCCATGCCAGGAAGCGCCCTGCCAATCCGCTCGCAGGCCCGATCGATGAGGATCATCGCGCCGGCGGGCGTACAGGGAATGAGCGCGCGGCTCGTATCGCCGATCGATAGCAGGCCGACATTGATCGGATGAAAGCCGTCCACATCCTTGGCGGGCGCGATCGCCTCCAGCACGCGCGCCGAATCGACGTGCTTTGGCAGCGGCAATTGCACGAGGATTCCGTGCACGGCCGGATCGGCGTTCAGCGCGCGGACCAGCGCCAGCAACTCCGCTTCTCTCGTCTCGGCCGACAGATTGTGCTGGATCGAATGGAAGCCGCAGGCCTTAGCCGCCCTCCCCTTTCCCGCGACATAGGTCTGGCTCGCAGGATTGTCGCCGACAAGAATGACCGCGAGACCGGGCGTCACGCCAAGCAAGACGAGCGCTCGCGCGTCCTCGGCGACTTCGGCGAGCACTTCGTCCGCGATCGCCGCGCCGTCGAGCACGAAGGCGGACGTTTCACTCGCAGATCGTCCGTGCGCAGACATTTCCCTCAACCTCACTCGGGCCGGAAGACGAAGCGCGCCTCGTGGCGCGCGCGCCCTCCCGGTTCGAGCACCCGCATGCCGGGCTTCTCGAATAAATCACCTTCAAAGCCGTCCGGATCGCTGTAGCCGGTCCATGCCTCGAGGCATAGGAACGGCGCGCCGGGCCGCGTCCACAGCGCCGCGTGTTGGAAGCTGTCGTACTCCATGGTGATCGACGCCCCCGACGCGTCGACGAAGGCGAGCGACCGGCTGTTGCAATCGAGGAAGCAAAGCGCGTCATGGGCGAATAGCGCATCAGAGAGCGGCAGATTGCGGCCGCAAAGCGGGATCGGACGCGTGGTCGCGCGAACGAGGCCGCCCGGCGCGAGTTGCGGAACCTCTGGCCGCTCGGCCCTTTCGAATTGAACCAGCGCGCCCTCGCGCCCCGCTTGGCCAAGCGGCCAGCGGAAGCCAGGGTGCAGGCCGCAGGCATAAGGCGCGCGCCGCTCGCCAGGATTGACGACTTCGATGGCGATCGCGAGCGCGTCGGCGCTCAGCCGATATTCGAGCGCAAGCGTAAAGCCGAACGGATAGACCGCGCGCGTGCGATCATTGTCGGTAAGCGTAAGCCGGGCAAAGTCAGGGCCTGAGGCTTCGACGGCAAAGGTCTCGAACCTGGCGAAGCCATGCAGGGCAAGCGGATAGCGGACGCCGTCGACCCGCTCCTCCCCATTCCGCGTCCAGCCAACGACCGGATAGAGGATCGGACTGATGTCGCTCCAGATCGCTGGATCCCCCGGCCACAAAAGATCTCGCCCGGCGATCCGCCAGCTTCGCGCCTCGGCGCCGAGAAGCGCAATCGTTGCGCGCGCGTCGCCGTGGGTTAGTGTGATCTCGGTCATGACGTGACGCCCTCGAACGCCGCAGCGGCGATAAGCGCGTCCTTGATGCCGGACGCGCAGGCGATCAGCGGATTGCCCTTGGCAAGACCATCGCCATTAAGAAAATCGCTCACGTACCCCCCTGCCTCACCGACCAGCACGATTCCCGCGAGACAATCCCACGCGTGAATATGATGCTCGACGAAACCGTCAAGCCGTCCGGCGGCCACATAGGCGATGGCGAGCGCGCCGGAGCCGGTCCGTGAGGGCGAGGCGCCGGTGGAGGCGACCCGCCGCAGGAGACTGACGTATTGGTCGGGACCCGCACGCAGGTTCCAGCCGACCTCGACTGCGGAAGTGGCAAGCGAGGTCGCGCCCGACGCGCGGATCAGCGCGCCGTTGAGCTGCGCGCCGCCGCCGCGCCGGCCGGCAAACAATTCGTCGCGCATCGGATCGTAGATGACGCCGACCTCGACCTTGCCGGCAGCGACGCAGGCGATCGAGACGCAGAAATGCGGCACGCCGCGAGCGAAGTTCGCCGTGCCGTCGATCGGATCGACGACCCACGCCGCGCCACCCTCGCCTGCGGGGCGAGCCTTGCTCTCTTCGCCAATGAACCCGTCACCTGGAAAAACTTCCAGGAGGCGCTGCGCGATGAGCGCTTCCGTCTCGCCGTCCACCTCGGTCAGAAAGTCCTGCGGACCCTTGAAGCCGACAGTGAACGACCGGTCGAGGAAGCGTCGCCGCGCCAGGGCGCCGGCCTCGCGCGCGACCGCCTGCGCCGCGAGCAGCCGGAGATCCATGAGCGTAGAAGCGCATTCGGTCATCATATCTCCGTCAAAAGTGGCTGTAGGCGCCGCGTGCAAAGACGACCGGATTGCCATCGGCGCCGAGGAAGCTCGGCGGCCGCCGGCCTTCGACGGCTTCGCCGACGAACGTCAAGGGCACACCCGCAGCCTCGGCCGCAGCCTCGAAGGCGGGCGCGGATTCGGGCGGCGCCGAGGCGAGCAGCTCATAGTCATCGCCGCCGGTCGCCGCAACTTCGAACAGGCCGGGATCAGCGGCGATCGCCGCGCGCGCCGCCGGCGACAGCGGCAGGCGGTCGAGTGGCACGCGGGCGGTGACGCCGGAGACGTCAAGCATCTTGGCGAGGTCGCCGACAAAGCCATCCGAGACATCCATGCCGCCGCTGGCGTGGGCGGCCATCGCGCCGATCAGCGCCAGGCGTGGCTCGGGAGTCAGATACCGCTCGCGCAGGAACGCCTTGTCGACCTGCGCAATGTCCGGCCCGCGCCCGAGCCGAACCTTCAGGCCAATCGCGGCATCCCCGATCGTGCCGGTCACATAGAGGCGGTCGCCGGGCCTGACGCCCGTGCGCCTGGGCATTCGCCCTCCCGCGACTGAGCCGATCGCTGTCACGCTCAGCGTCAACGGCCCCGGCGTCGCCACCGTGTCGCCGCCAATGAGGGGGCATTTGAAGGCCAAGACGTCGGCGCCGAGACCCTCTGCGAAGGCTGCGAGCCAATCTTCCCGCCAGTCAAGCGGCAGCGCGAGCGTGAGCAGAAATCCAAGCGGCCGAGCCGCCTTGGCCGCAAGGTCGGAGAGATTGACCCGCAGCGCCTTGCGGGCGATTGCCCCTGGGGGATCGTCAGCGAGGAAATGGACGCCCGCGACCAGCGCATCGACCGTCAGCACAAGGTCTTCGCCGGGCGGAGGGCGCATCAGCGCCGCATCATCGCGGAGGTTGAGGCCCGCCGGCCCCGCCAGGGGGGCGAAATAGCGGGCGATGAGATCGGCTTCGCCAAGGCGAGGAGACATGGAAGGGGCGAATCCGGACGGGCGCGCCAATGAACTGGCCGCGGACACGGTTTGTTAGCGTATTCGGAGGGCGGTGTCGCCTGAAGCCCTGGGGCAAATGGAGCCTGAACGGGGAGCAGATCCGATTTGACTCACGGCGCCTTTCTCTTGGCCCATTGTTCCCGGTAGAAAGCCAGCCAATTCCTCTTTGACTTTCCTCTCACCGATGATTGTGTTGGAGATTGCGCCATGATTTTGGACAAGGCGCCGCGCGCGCTGATCTGCGCTGGCTTTTTTTGCCTTGCAACCGCGCTCGGCAGCGGCGCCCAGGCGGCTCAGGTTTACCCAGGTTGCGCTCAGCCAGGCCCGACCGGGAAAGTCTGGTATGTCGATCCGGTCAACGGCAAGACGGCAGCGGCCGGCGGCGACGGCTCCCAAGCACACCCGTGGAGCAGCCTGGACGCAGTTCTCAGCGGCAAGTGGGTGGTGAACGGATTCTCGCTTCCCGGCTATAAGCGCCCGCTGCTGTCGAGCGTTCCTTACCTCCACGTCGTCAATGGCAAGCGTGCCCTCGTCGCAGACCAGACCGACAACCCGCCCATCCAGCCCGGCGACACGATCCTGCTGATGAACGGCGACTACGGCGACGTTGGCATTGGGGTGTATAATACCCAGATGCCCAACTCGGATTTCGTGACGGTCAAAGCCGCACCTGGGCAGACGCCGTTGTTTTCGACCTTATACATCCGCTCGACCAACAAGTGGGTGTTCAACGGCATCAAGGTGCAGAGCCTTTGGGGCGCGAACAATAACAAACTCGCGCTCGTGACCGTCACGGACCAAGGAGCCGCCTTCCCCACCTCCGACATCATCCTGGAGAACATGCAGCTCAGTACGGTAGACGACGGGACCAGCTGGACCAAAGCGCAGTGGGTAGCTCAGGGCCGCTTGGGCTTCCGGGAGGTCGGGGCGGCAGGAAACGGCACGAACGGAGAGCCCTACACGACGTGCATCTCGATGACCGGATCGAAGATCAAGAACGTGCGCTTCGGAGCGTCTCTCTTCGGCAACAAGTCCTTGTTCCAGAACAACGACATTGGCTATTTCGGCGACGACGCCATCGATTACGGCGCGAACTTCCTGACGATCGCGCACAACTACATCCACGACAACTTCGACATCGGCGACGGCAACCACGAAGACGCGATGCAAGGCCAGAATGGACCGCTCCCCGCAGGTGTCGCGTTCAACAAGTTCTCGGACATCCTGATCGACGGCAACCTGGTCACCCGGCAGACGGACCCGAAGCTGGCGTTCCCGACCTATCTGCAAGGGATCGACGCCTTCGACGAGGAGTGGACGAACCTGACGGTGACGAACAACGTCATCGTAACCAGCGCCTGTTGGGGCATCGGCTATGCGAGCCTCCATGGCAGCAAGATCATCAACAATACGGTGATGGACGACGGCACCGACGCGGGCACAAAAAACCCAGCCGGAAAAGTCGTGTGCCGCCCCATGACTGTTGCCGGCGACAAGACCCATCAAGGCCCGTCATCCAGCGACGTGATCATCCGCAACAATATCGTCAGCGGACTCAACATCTATGACGTCAACCCGAACATGACGATGGATCATAACATCTGCGTCACCATCAACGGGAAATGCCCGATCCTTAGATATGTGGGCGGCAAGCCAAAATGGGTCGACAAGCCAGGCGAATACGCCGACCACAACCTCATCGAGAGGAAAGGCGCCGGCGGCATGTTTGTCAGTTTTGATCCCGCCAAGTTCGTCTACGACCTCCGGCTGAAACCCGGGGCTACGGCGATCGGCTTCGGCAACCCTGACGAGGCGCCCCCGGTCGACATTACTGGGGCGCCGCGCAGAGGTCCGATCGACGCGGGCGCCTACCAGTATAGCCCGGGCAAATAGGCGCATCTCTCCTCAGCGGCCTCTCGGCGCGGAGAGTTGCGCTCGCCGTACCGCCCCCGTAAAGCTCGGCCCAAAAAGCGCCTGAAGGATCAAGCTTGACCGACGTATTCCAACCGCGATCCGACTTCCTGCGCGTGATGCAGGACCGCGGGTTCATCCATCAGTGCTCCGATTTCGCCGGTCTGGACGAGAAGGCGCGCTCCGGATCGCTCGTCGCCTACATCGGCTTCGATTGCACTGCTGCGTCTTTGCACGTCGGCTCGCTCGTCCAGATCATGATGCTGCACTGGCTGCAGGAGACAGGCGGCAAGCCGGTCGCGCTGATGGGCGGCGGCACGACGATGGTGGGCGATCCCTCGGGCAAAGACGAAAGCCGCAAGCTGCTGACTGTTCAGGAGATCGAGGCCAACAAGGCAGGCATCCGCAAGGCCTTCTCCCACTTCATCCGCTTTGGCGAAGGCAAGCACGACGCCATCATGCCCGACAACGCGGATTGGCTCGCCAAGCTCAACTACATCGATTTCCTGCGCGACGTCGGACGCCATTTCTCGGTCAACCGCATGCTGGCGATGGACTCGGTCAAGCTTAGGCTGACCCGCGAGCAGGAACTCTCCTTCCTCGAATTCAACTACATGTGCCTGCAGGCCTACGATTTCACCGAGCTCAACAAACGCTACGGGGTCACGCTGCAGATGGGCGGATCGGACCAGTGGGGCAATATCGTCACCGGCGTTGATCTCGGCCGGCGCATGGGGCTCGAGCCGCTTTACGCTTTGACGTCGCCGCTCATCACCATGGCTTCGGGCGCGAAGATGGGCAAGACCGCCGCCGGCGCCGTCTGGCTCGATGAGACCATGCTCGCGCCTTACGAGTACTGGCAGTTCTGGCGCAACGCTGACGACGCCGATGTCGGCCGGTTCTTGAGGCTGTTCACGCTCATGCCGCTCGACGAAATCCGCCGGCTCGAAAGCTTGGCCGGGGCCGAGATCAACGAAGCGAAGAAGGCGCTTGCCAACGAGGCGACCGCGCTGCTGCACGGGCGCGCTGCCGCTGAAGCGGCCGCCGCCACAGCGCGCAAGACCTTCGAGGAGCGGGAGCTCGCCGAAAGCCTGCCGACGGTCGATGTGCCGGGAGCGGAGTTCGAAGCGGGCTTAGGCGCGCTCAGCGCTTTCGTACGCGCTGGCCTCGTCGCTTCGACCGGCGAGGCGCGCCGTCAGATCCGTGGCGGGGGCTTAAGGGTCAACGACGCCACGCTTGGCGACGAGAAGGCGCTTATCACCCGCGAGGCGCTGAAAGCCGGCGGAATCGTCAAGCTGTCGCTCGGGCGCAAGAAGCACGTTCTGCTTCGAGCAGTGTAACCTAGCGCGCGGGCCGGCGCGTCGTCACCGTATCGCCTGTCTCAGCTGGCTCATGAACACCAGCGCCGCGGGACGTCGTCCCGTCGATGGCGCTGAGGATGCGATGGAAGATGCCGGGGGCGATCGCCGACAGCGCATTAACGCTGACCGTGGGGTCGCTCATGGAGCCATGCACCCGATAGTTGATGCCAAAGACACCGCCGTTCTCTCCGCCGCTCAACAAGAGCCCGACGAGCGGGATCTTCGTCAGCATCGTGTTCACTGAGTAAGCAGGCACGAAGGAGCCGCTGAGGTCGACTTGGTTATGTTGAAAATCAATCCCGCCTTGCGCAGTGAGTCCGACGTTTGGATTGTAGATAACCGCGTCCTGAATCGCGAGCTTGCCCGGGGTGCGCTCAAAGGTCGCCGTCATCTTCTGAAAACGAACGCGGGCCGCATCGACAGAGACCACCCCTTCTTCCGATGTGCGCTGTGGCGCAGCGCTGACGAGCTGGCGAAACGCCGGTTCGTCGCGCAGGACAAAGTCGGTGAGCGTGGCCTCGCCGGCGCTCGCTTCGCCGCGAGAGCGAAGAAGCAGATTGAGGTCCCCACCTTCCAGATGGGAATAGAGATTGGCGAACCGGACAAGCGCGCCGGCGTCGGACGTTGCGATCCGCGTTTCGCCCCCGCTTCCGGTCGCCGTCACCGCGCCCGCCGCCAATTCTTCCGCGTAGGCTACCGAGTCGCGTTTCGCCGCCGCGCCGGGACGCGGTAAGCTCCATATTCGTGATCGCCTGTTTGTTGGAGCCCGTGACGCTCGCGATCCTGGCGTCGAGGTCGAAATCCTTCGTCGCCGATTGTCCGGAGGAGCCGCCCTCCAAGATCGATTTAACGAAGGCGCGGGCGTCGAGCGAAGCGCCGCGCGCCGAAATCTTAAGCAAAGACTCGCCATTGACCACGTCGACCTTGAAATCGTCGCCAGCGGCGATGCGGGCCTGAGTGATCGTGGCGCTCTCAATAGCCCCGGCGGGGTCCATTTGAGCCGACCCCCGGAACATCGGCACGCCGAGTTCGATTGCGATGTTGCTAAGCGAAGCGCCCTCTGGAGAGGGCTTGACGAGGAACGTCGCCTTGCCCGGTTTTCCAGCCGGCTTCGAAAGCCCCGGAACGAAATTGTCGACGCCCGCCGGCGTGAGGTCGATTTCGACCTCCGCGCTGGCGCGGGTCAAAGGCGCCTTGAGCTTGATCGGTAACGGGCCGGTCAGCCATGAGCCGAAATTGAGACCGCGCTTGGCGCGTCCGGCCGCGTCGAGGGCGAAAGTTATTGTCGCCGACCCTTCCTCGCCGGGCGCGCGGACGACATCCACGTGGGTCGCAGCGCCGAGCAGCTCACCGTCGCCCGCGATCTTCAGCGTGTTGCGATCGGCCTCGAACGAGGCCGTCGCCGACTTCGAACTTCTCGTCGGCGAGAAACTTCTCGATCTGGAGCTTGTCGAGCGATCCGCTGGCATGGAACTGAGTGTCCTCCGGGCGCGCGGTCTTGCCCAGCTTGAGAGCAAGGACAAGGTCTCCTTCCGCCTGCCCTTTGACGGTCGCAGGATCGAGAGTGAGGCCCGCTTGGCGGCGCAACGGTTCGCGCATCAGCAGATCGGCTAGCGAGTCTGCCGTTCCGGTCATGTGCGCCTTCGAGGACGCGTCGACGATGGGTCTCGGCGTGATATCGGGGACAGTGAAAGCGAGGTCGTTCGCCTGCACCCGCCGCGACGGCGACAGCGCCATGGTCGCGTGGTTGCCCGAGACGGTGAACTCATGACCCGTGAACGATCCCGTGCCCTCGTCGCTCATCATCATCGGCAAGCCGGGCAGAAGATCGACGCCGACGTCGCGGGTGGTGAACTCGCCGTGCAGGCTTTCGCGCGGCAAGCCACGCTTATGCGCCATCGCATCGAGATCAGCGGCCGTCCAATTGGCTTTCAGCGATCCCTGAAGTCGTCCTCCATGCAGATGGTCCGCGCACCATTCGCGCACATCGGGATTGATGAACTGCGGCCATAGACGGATGAGATCGGCCGTGGCGCTGGGGCCCACGTCGATGTTGAGCTTGAGCGAAGCGCCTTCGCCGTCCGGCGCTGTCTCTGCTTTGACCGCCACATCGACGGTGGGTCCGCGCGCCGTGAGGCCGTCGAGGATGAACTGGGACGTCGTCTCGAGGAAGCGGGCGTCAACAACTATGGACTCGAGGGGGACCGGATTGGCGCCGGGCCGTTCGGGACCGAATTGTGCGCCGCGCGACTCGAGATGTGTCGTCCAGACCCTGCCCGTGTCGGTGGGCGGCGCGATCCAGCCTTGGGCGTCGACATGAGTGAGGCCCGCTAGAACCTCAAGCCTGTCTACACGATAATGCCGCGCATCCTCATCCCACGTTACGGCGCCAGCTCGCTTCGTCGATGAAAAAGGGAACGGCGTCGGGGTTGTCGATGCGCACCCGCCCGGCGCCGATCGTGAATTGGCCCGTGAACGCACGCAGCGTCGAGTTCGGGCGCGAGTTCAGCGTCGAGTTTGATTGCAACCGGCCCCTCCGCGGTCACAGGCGGACGCTTCCGGTCGAACGTTTGGAGGTCGGCAAGGCTCAGATCATTTGCCTGGATGGAAAGGGTTCGGGCGTTCCCCTCCGCAGCCTGAGCCCCGATTGTCCACCGTCCGGCCGGACCGGTCGCCGAGAGCGTGGCGCGGGCGCTCGAGCCCGAATGATCGAAGACCACGGCAAAGTCGTTGTAGACGACGGAGCGCTGCGTCGCTTCGTTGTCGATCTCGAAATGACCGTTAGCGAGGGTCAACCGGTCGAGCGCCTGTGTGGCGCCGGCCATCGCTTCGACAGCCGCGCCGACAACAGCGGCAAGCCCGGGAGCCTTTCCGCCCGGCAACATCGCACCGCCGGACAGAGCGATTGGGGTCGCGCCCGAATCGCTGGCGACGGCAAGCGACAGCGCGCCGTCGGCGGCGACGCGCAGACGCAGGTCGAGCCCGTCGAGTTCAAGCCTGCGCACCCGGACGTCGAGCATCGCCGCCGCGAACGGATCGAGGCCGAGTTTGCCGCTCGGCGCCGAAAGAACCGTTCGGCCGGCGGCGTCGCGCACCGTGAGGCCCTTGAAACCCAGACCCACGCCCCACGAATCGTGCATGAGATAGGTGGGTCCGAGAACGATGGCGTAACGGTCGCCGACGCGCTCCTGGAGCGAAGTTTGGATCTGGTCGTGCATGCCGACAAGCCGAAGGGGCCCTCGCGCCAGCAACGAGGCCAACGCCAGTCCGCCGACGATGAACAGAGCTGCAACGAACTCCACCGTCCGGAGGCAAATGTGCGTGATTCGGCCGGCGCTGATCCGGCGCCAGCGCGAGCGAAGGCGCGGACCCTGCGTGTCCGCCGCCATGCCGCGCACAGCCGCCCGAGCGCGAGCCCGCGTCGTCATGCTATGTCGACCGACCAATACCGGTCACCCTCCGTGCCACCAGCAAGGTTAAGCGCTATCTTCGTTGATTCGAAGGCGCCGAGCGACCCGTCCTTGCGGCTCGCGGCGACTTGGCCGAGATCGCCGGTTGAAACGCCGAGCGCCGCGGGTCAATGTCGGGCCCCGACGGCGAAGCCGCGTTCGGCGACGGCGGCCCATGATCCCATAATGAGACGAAACGAGGGCGATATGGCGAAGGAACTGGTGGAGGGCGATCCCGCGCCCGATTTTGAACTGCCGACCGACGGCGGCGGCCGAGCCCATCTTAAGGACCTCAAGGGCAAGCCGGTCGTGATCTACTTCTACCCCAAGGACGATACCTCTGGCTGCACCGCCGAAGCCATCGACTTCAACGGCTTGCGCGCCAAGTTCGCCGCCGCCGGCGCTACGGTCATCGGCATTTCGCCGGACAGCGCTGCGAGCCACGACAAGTTCAAGCACAAGCACGATTTGAAGATCGCGCTCGCCGCCGATCCGGATCGCTCCGCCATCGAGGCTTATGGGGTGTGGAAGGAAAAGAGCATGTACGGCCGCAAGTATTTCGGCGTCGAGCGCTCGACCTTTCTCATCGACCGCAGCGGCCATGTCGCCAAGGTCTGGCGCAAGGTGAAAGTGCCGGGCCACGCGGACGAGGTCCTCGCGGCGACGAAGGCGCTCTAACGGCTTTCCCGCTCGCTACAAACAGAAAGGCCGCCCCTATGGGCGGCCTTCTTACATCGATGCGGAGAGAGGTTAGGCGGCAAGAGCGGCGGTCGGCCGCGCTTTCCGATAGCCGACAAAGGCCAGGCCCACGAATCCGAGCGCCATCATCACCCAGGTGGAAGGCTCGGGCGCCGTAGACGGCTCGAAGTCGGACTGGAAGAAGGCCGTGAAACCCTTGGCCTTGTCCGCGGCGCTGAGCAAGTCGGCGGTAATATCGAGCGGGCTCGAGGTTTCGGCAACGGTCTTGAAAATGTCAAACGTAGAAAAGTCGGCTGCATCCGATACGAACGCGAGAACACCCGCCTCCGGAATGCCGACAACGTCGCTGATGGCGCTGCTGCCAGGTTCAGTCAGCGCAATCCACTGACCGATATGATCGGGGTTGCCCTCGACCTGGCCCCCTATCATCCACATCTTACCTGGATTGTCGATTTCGTCCTGTTCGTTGATCTTAGGCGGCTGGGGAGGCGGGTGGCGGCCCTACACGCCGTTCAGGCGACGAATGATCTCGTAAAAGGGCAGTCCTGGACGCATTCGGAGTCCGGATAGCGCTGCCGGGGCAGTCCGCACGATCGAGCCTGGGCGACTTTGCGCCTGAGCCGACGTTGCGCCGAACACGGACAGCGCAGCCAGAGCAATGGCGGCGCCAAGGGTCAGTACTTTGAGCATAGAATATCCCCCTATTCTGGCGAGGGAAGCGATCCTCCCTCAGCGTGGCGAAAATCAAAATATAAGTGACAGCCGATTGTAACAGTGACATCTACATTGCGTCAACTGAGTAAAACTACCCAGGTTAAACAGCGCGGACGGGGTTATATTAGTTTACGAAGTAAACTTCGCGTAACTAAGGTACAGGCCGCCGCAGGAAACTTACCGGAAAAGTCACGCCCGCAGTGCGGGAGCCACCGACCACCGCGCGTGCGTGTGTTTCGCGCCGCGACGACTGCCGAGGTACGCAAGCCCCGCGAACCGAGCAGGATCGTCGCCGACCTCGTCAGCTCCGGCGCTGTTTCGGCGCCTTTGGCAACGTCTGATAGGGCCGCTTACCACCAGAAACGCAGCCCTCCGCGCGGAACCTCGGCGACAAGTTCGAGCGCGGCATATCGTCGCGATTGATCCTGAAATTGAGCTCTTCGCGACCCATTAACCTTAATGAGCTTTCCTTGGCAGTCGCGGACGCCCTTTTTGCGAGGCTGGAGCTCTGGGTTCATGTCATTGCGAGAGGACTATCCACAGGCGGCGCCGCTGGGGTCGCACTATTGTCTTTCGCTCTCCCGGGGTGACGCCGTCCGAAGCGTCCGGCTCGGACGGGTGGGCATTGGGGCGATTGTGGCCCTTACGCTGTTCTCGTTCGCCTGGACCGCCTCCGTCACCCTTTATGTCGCCTTCCACGACGACCTGATGGGCGCAATCCTCGCGCGGCAGGTGGCAATGAAGGCGGATTATGAGGACCGTTTGGCCGAAGCGCGCGCGCGGCTCGATGAAGCTGCGAGCCAGCAGCTGCTCGAGCGGAATTCCTTCAAAGGCAGGGTGACCGAAGTCATGTCCCGGCAGGACGCGGCTTGAACAGCGCGGCGCGATCGTCGCCGCGCTTGCCGAGACGGAAGCAAGCAACCCGTCCTTGGCTGGACGGCGCCAAGCCGCGGCCTCAACCCCTGCCAACGCTCTCAGCGCGATCCAGGCTCTCGGTCCATCGACAGCGCCCCGCGCAGGCGTGGACGACGCCGCGCGCGCCTACGCCCCTCTTCCCGAGCCCGGGGTCGGGCCTCGGACCGCCAAGCCACATCCGATCGATGAATCGGGGGAGACCTTGAGCGCCCTGCCCTCGGACGCGCCGTTCACGACGGCAAGTCTGACGAGAGCCGCAGACGATCTCGACCCCTCAGCGCGCCTTGAGCCCATCGATCGCTCGCTAGACCGGCTAGAGAGCAGCCAGACGAAGGCTCTCGCCGCGATCGACCGCGCCGCTGAACGCTCCGCCTCGCGCGATGCGGCGATTGTGGCCGAGACCGGGCTCGATCCAGCGAAGCTCGCTCTGCCCCACGGCGAAGGCGGGGTGGGCGGCCCCTATATCCCGGCCGACCTTGATCCGAACGCGCCCGCGCTCGACCCGGCGCTCATGCGCGTCGCGCGGGACGTGGCGACCGCCGAGCGCCTCAAGGCGCTCCTGTCCTTCGTGCCCCTGCGCATGCCGCTTTCCGGCGATCCTAGCGTCACCTCGCCCTTCGGTTATCGCGCCGATCCATTCCTCGGTCGCCTTGCGCTGCATCCGGGCATCGACCTCGCCGAGGCTTATGGAGCCGAAATCCACGCTGCGGCCGCTGGTCGCGTGGTGCATGCGGGACCCGCGGGCGGGTACGGAAACATGGTCGAGATTGATCATGGCAACGGGCTCGCCACCCGCTACGCGCACATGTCGGAAACGCTCGTCGAGGAAGGTCAGGCAGTCGACAAGGGCGCCGTCTTGGGCAGGCTCGGTTCGACCGGCCGCTCGACCGGGCCGCATTTGCACTACGAAGTGCGCGTCGACGGCGAGCCGGTCGATCCCGAGCGCTATTTGCGCGCCGGCGCCGACCTCGCCGCGGCGGAATAGCGCCCGCGGTTCCTCTTTCCGGGGCGCGCCGTTAGACAGGACGCATGGACGTTCTGCTGTTTCGCGCGCTGAGCCTGCTTGGTCTCGCGATACTGGTCGCGCTCGCGGCGCGCCGTCTGCGTCTGCCGTATACGGTCGGCCTCGTGCTTGCCGGGGCGGCGCTCGCCGCCACGCGCAGCAACGCCGGCCTGGCGCTGACGCATGATCTCATCTTCGACGTGGTGCTGCCGCCGCTCCTGTTCGAGGCGGCGCTCAACCTGACTTGGAGCGATTTGCGACGCGATCTTGTTCCGGTGGTCGCGCTGTCGACCATCGGGGTTGCGCTATGCGCCCTCCTGGTGGCCAGCGGCCTTGTCGCCGGTCTCGGGTGGCCGCTTGAATCCGCCCTCGTCTTCGGAGCGCTGATCAGCGCGACCGATCCGATCGCGGTGATCGCGCTCATCAAAGAATTGCGCGTCACCGGTCGCCTCAGCCTCCTCATCGAAGCCGAGAGCCTGTTCAACGACGGCGCCGCTGCGGTCTTCTTCACCCTCATTCTCGTCTGGGCGGCTCATGACCCGGTGAGCGCCCGGGACCCGCTCGCCGCCATCACGACGTTTGGGATCGTCGCCGGCGGCGGCCTTGCCGCAGGGTTCGGTATTGGGCTGATTGCGGTGATGATCGCGGGAACTTCCGAGGATCATCTGGTCGAAACGGCGCTGACGGTGGTCGCCGCCTTCGGTTCGTTCCTGATCGCCGAACATTTCGGCGCCTCGGGCGTGCTGGCGACTGTCGCCGCCGGCATGACGATGGGCAATCTCGGCGTGCTCATGCCGAAGGAGCGGTTCGGCCTTTCGATCACTCCGCATGGGCGGGCGTTCGTGCTCGAATTCTGGGAGTTTGCCGCCTTCCTCGCCAATTCGCTGGTGTTCCTGCTGATCGGCTCGGCGATGGCGACCATCGATTTCGCCCGCGAGGGGGTTTTCGCGCTGACGCTGGTGATCGCGCTTGCGCTTTTAGGCCGCGCGGCGGCGGTCTATCCGGTCTCGCTCGCCTTCGCCCGCACCCGCTGGGCGATCCCGCTCAATCAGCAGCACCTGATGTGGTGGGGCGGTTTGCGCGGCGCGCTGGCCTTGGCGCTTGCGCTCGCCGCTGCCCGCCGACCTGCCCCGGCGCGACGACATTCTCATCTCGGCCTTTGCGGTGGTCGCCTTTTCGGTCCTCGTGCAGGGGCTGACCGCGCCCCTCGCGCTGAAGGCGTTGAGACTGACGCCGAGGCGCCGATGAGGGCGCCGACCCCCGCCCCAGCCCCGGTGTCGCAGCGGCCGAAGACTCCGTAAGCGGGAATATTCTGCGCCGCCTGGGCAGTCGAGTTGAAGCCGAACACGCCGCTCTTGAAATGGGCGTCGCTCAGTCCGACAACGCCGTCATTGCGTGCGCTATGCGCCCGAGCGCCAACCCCGAACTGTGACTCGGCGCCCACTCCCGCCCCGCCTGGGGTATCGCAACGACCGAAGACTCCGAACGCGGCGACATCTTGCGCGCCCTGGGCGAGCGAGTTGAAACCAAAGACGCCGCTCCTGGCTTCGGCGTCGCTTACTCCGACGACGCCGTCGGCGACTTCCGCTGGCAATCCCTTTGACGCCAACCCCGCCGCCATCCTCAACCGGTGGTCCGCCGAGCCCGACGATGCCGGTTCCGCCATTGTTCCCCGCGCCCGGAATGCCGTCCAAGGTCACGCCGGGCACGCGTTGGTCTCGGGTGTTGTCCGATGGGCCCACCCGGAAAATGACGGCGCCGGCAAAATCAGAGGGATGAAAGTTGTCCCAATTTTGCTCGGCGACTAGGTCGGTCGTCGAGTAGGCGGTCGTAATTCTCCCGGCTTTGATTGGATCCCCGCTTGACATGGCTCGCCCCTTTTCCCGGTGAACGCCCCGCGCGCCGCAGACGCGGTGCGCCGTCAGTTATGACACGTTCCCGCGACCACCGCAGTCGGCCCTCAGGTCGCATCCCCCATCAACACGCCCGCCTTCTCAACTCTTGCCGCGCGCAGCCGTGCGACTTCGATCACGTCCGCGCCAAGCAGCGGACGCAGGTAATCGTGGAACGCCGGAGTCACATCGTTGCCGGCCGCATTGATGAGATGATCCTCCATCACACGCGTCTTGCCGGCGACTGTCTCCAGCGGAATCAGCGGATAGTCGACCGCATAATTGCCGACGCGCTGAATCGCCACCGACCCGTCGCCTGCGCCTCGAAGCGCATATTGCACCGCCTTCTCGCCGACCTCGCGCGCCTCGCGCTGATCGACCTTGCTGACGCAGCCGACGAATGAGCGTTGCAGATAGCCGAACGTGTCGCCGCGCACGCGCTTCATGCCGAGCTTGGACTTCACCTCTTCGCATAGGAGATCGGCGAGCGCGCCGGTGCCGGAAAGCTGGACGTTGCCGTGCGCGTCCTTTTCCGTCTTCCCCATGAGCTTGCTGATGATCGCCTCGCCCTTGTCGTCGTGGATGCCTTCGGACACGGCGACGATGCAGCGGCCGTGGCGCTCGAAGGTTGCCTTGACGTCAGCGAGGAACTTGTCGACGACGAAGGTGCGCTCGGGCAAATAGATGAGATGGGGGCCATCGTCGGGATATTTGCGCGCGAGCGCCGAGGCCGCGGTGAGAAAGCCTGCGTGCCGTCCCATCACTACCGCGACATAGACGCCCTTCAGCGCCAGGTTGTCGAGATTGGCGCCGGCGAAGGCCTGCGCGACGAACCGCGCCGCTGACGGATAGCCCGGCGTGTGATCGAAGCCGACGAGATCGTTGTCGATGGTCTTGGGGATATGGATCGCGCGCAAGCCGTGATCGGATTTCTTGGCCTCCTCGGCGACGATGCGCACCGTGTCGGAGGAATCGTTGCCGCCGATGTAGAAGAAGGTGTCGATCGCGTGCGCCTTCAGGACCTTGAAGATCTCCTGGCAATATTTGACGTCCGGCTTGTCGCGCGTCGAGCCGAGCGCCGCGGCCGGCGTCGCCGCGACCGCCTCGAGATTGGCGACCGTCTCCTGCCCAAGATCGACGAGATCGTCGTTGACGATGCCGCGCACGCCCTGCAGCGCGCCATAGACATGGCTGACGTCAGGAAACCGCCGCGCCTCGAGCGCCACGCCGGCCAGCGACTGGTTGATGACCGCCGTCGGACCGCCTCCCTGGGCGACAAGGATCTTGTGCGGCATGTCTTCGGCCTCCTTTTGGCGAGTGCACGCGAGCTTAAAGAGCCCGCCGCGCGCACGCGGTCCCAAGGCTAGGAGGCGGTCGCGTCACGTGCAAGCCTCGGCGCGCCGCCGACCCATCAGCGCTGGCGCGCAAAAATCCGAACGCCGGCGCGCGGCGCGTCATCCACCGGGAGATCGAACGCGGTCTCGCCGAAGACAGCGCTGAGGCGATCGTGGCTTGGCTGCGCCCGCATAACCGGTCCTGCCCTACCAGGGCAAGGCCGCCGTTCTTGTTCTCGAGGGGGCCGCTTGCGCACTCAGCCCCGCGGAAAGCCTGGTCCGGCTGGGCTTGAAGACATCGAAGCACAGGACTTACGCCGCGTTGCCAAACCTTATGCGGGCGCGTTCAAGCGTTTCTCGCCAGCCGCAGGCTGAGCTTCGTCCGCATCGGCGCCCAAGCGACCGCGGGCTGCCTCGGCGTCGCCAGAGATGTCCGCGAGTTGGGCCGCCTTTGCGAGGCCCATGAGTGGCATCCCGCTATAGATGCTTTCGTACTCGCCAGCCCGGATCAGATAGGTCTCGTGCCAGATGCCGACGTCGCCACGCGAATCCTTCATGAGACGATTGAATTCGAGCCACGCAGGCCAGTGCTCTTTGTCGCGCGCTCGCGCGTAGGCCTCGAGGTGATCGAAGCTGCGCCAGTATTGAACAAGCGATAACAGACCGAGGTTCGTATACCCGAGGAAGCCATGCTCAGCGGGGGCCGCCTCCAGCTCCTTGAGCATTTTCGGCATTGTGCGAACATTCAGCAGCCATTTATGCGGCTTCCATGGTTTGTTGATGCGCATGCCGATGAGAAAGACGACGAAATCGCCTTGAATATGCGCGGTCACGCGCCTGTCGATGATCGAAGCCATGAAGGTTTCCCGGCCGAGGAAGAAATACGCGCGCTTCATGGCGTAAGCCGTTCCAATTACCTCCGCAAGCCGCGCCGCAGGGCGCCACTGGTTTGACACCGAGTCTCATGGCGTCACATAGGTAGTTTACCGCACGCCACCAGCCAGACCGAATACAGGCGGGGCGTGACGTGTTTGATTGAGGGGGAAGTGCCGAGGTGTCAGCGCAATCCCTGAGATTAAGGGCTGGATACATCACGTTCATCGCGTTTTCGCCTCTCGTCGTTGAGGGCGGACCGCCACTTGCGTCGACCTGAAACGGAGGACCCATGCTTAAACTGACCGCACTTGCGCTTTTCGCCGCCTTCCTCGGCGCGCAAAGCGCCGCCGCCCAAACGATGACCCTGACCAGTCCGGACATCAAGCCCGGCGGCAAGATCGCAGACGAGCAGGTCTTCAACAGCTTTGGCTGCACGGGCGGCAACATTTCGCCCGCGCTGTCCTGGTCGGGAGCGCCGACGGGCACGAAGAGCTTTGCGCTCTCGGTTTACGATCCCGACGCGCCGACGGGCAGCGGGTTCTGGCACTGGGTTGTCTTCAACATCCCGCCGGACGTGACGAGCCTGCCGAAGAACGCGGGCAATCTAAAAGGCGGCGACGCGCCTAAGGGCGCGGTGCAGAGCCGGACCGATTTTGGCGTGCCCGGCTACGGCGGCCCCTGCCCCCCGAAGGGCGACGCGCCGCACCACTATCACTTCACGATTTTCGCCGTGGATACGCCAAAGCTAGACGGCGACGAAAACAACAGCGCCGCTTTCGTCGGATTTCAGCTTCACTTCCACACCCTCGCCAAGGCGGAGCTGGTCGGCCTCTGGGGGCATTGATCGCTCGCCCGGCCTCTCCAGCCGGGCGATGCAATCTACGTAACGAAAAAGCTCTCGCGCGCTCCGTTTCCGCCGCGCGCGAGGCTGCTCCCGCTAGAGCGCGTGCGCCGTCTTCAGAGCGTCGGAGAGATCCTCGTAATACTCGCAGTCTTTCGACCCGCAGAGCTTCTCGATTGTCGCCAACTGGTCTTTGGCAAGGTCGTATTTGCCCTGGATGACATAGGCTTCGCCCAGATACTCGCGCACCTGCGGATAGGCCGGGTCGAGAGCGACGGACTTGAGATAGTAGCCAATTCCTTCGTCGGTGCGGCCTAGCTTGCGGGTCGCGTAGCCGCGATAGTTGAGGGCGCGGGGAGTGTTGGGATTGTCGAGCATGTCGAGGACGTCGATCGCCTCTTGGTACCGGTCGGCCTTGGCGAGCGAATAGGCGTATTCGGTCAGATCAGGATCGGGCAAAACGCCGCTGTGCCTCTCGAGGCACTTGTGCGTCTTCTTGTCCCAAACCTGACCCGGCGCGCATGTGGTCATGTCGCTCTTCTTCATACCGGTGGCTTTCTTCTGCATCGTGCCGGCGCCGCTGGCTCCGCTGTTATCGTCGCCCCCCGCCGCCTTGGCCGCGGGCGCGGCGAATCCCAGTCCAATGGCGACAATTCCACAGAAGACGATCGATGCGAGACCAGGATGGCCTTTGTCAGCGGATGAAAGAGAAGCGGTCATGATCGGGTCTTTCCGGTTCGAGGGGTTGAGCCCAGAAAACGCTTGAGCAGACGAATTTATTCGCAAGCGGGCGTTCACTCAAGTCAACAAGGCGCGACTGTCCTCTCTATCCGTTGCGTCTCAGCTCGGTGAAAAAGATCGCGACTACAAGATTTTGGTCGTGCTGATAGGTAGTTTTCCCCATTGAGTGCGCTTGGAACTCCTGAATACGGTGCCCGCAAGCGCCGCCTGCGTTCTTCCACGCTCGTTGGCTAGGCGTCACCAGGAACACGCCATGTCCGAAGCGCCGGAGGGGCTCCACGTTGACGAACGGCGCCTCGCGGCCATTCTGGCCGCCGACGTCGCCGGTTACTCGCGCCTGATGGGGCGCAACGAAGACGAGACGGTGCGCGATCTCGAAGCGCACCAGGCGGTGATCCTGCCGCTCATCGCCAGGCACGGTGGCTCGATCATCAATATCGCCGGCGACGGGATCGTCGCGCAGTTCCCGAGCGCCGTGCGCGCGGTCGAATGCGCCGTCGCCATCCAGAAGATCATGGCCGAGCGCAACTTCGATGTTCCCGCTGAAGGCGGATGCTGCTCCGTATCGGCGTCAATCTCGGCGACATCATCCATGACGGAACGCGGACCTACGGCGACGGCATCAATGTCGCGGCGCGGCTCGAGCCGATCGCCGAACCCGGCGGCATCTGCATTTCGGCCACTGTGCGGGAGGCGATCTTCGGCAAGCTTGGCCTGCCTTTGCGCGATATCGGCGAGAGGTCGCTCAAGAACATCGACCGGCCGGTCCACATTTATCAGATCCAGGCGCCCGGCACGCGCGCCCGCCGCGACTGGCTTGGCGCGGGTCTGCGGCAATATCGCCGACTTGCTCCGGCGCTCGGCCTCGCACTTCTCGTGATCGCCGCTGCTGGCTTTGGCGCATGGCGCTTCTGGCCGCGCGAGACCGCGGTTGCCGACCCCATCCCGCTCGTCGCGGTGTTGCCTTTCACCAACGCCGGTGGCGACGCGAGCCTCGACCATCTGGGCCCAAGCTTCGCGCGCGAGGTCTCCGCCATGCTGTCGAGCTTCCCGCGGCCGCGCATCGTGTCGGCCGCCGACATGCCGGCGCAGAAGCTCGCCAACCCTAAGCAGGCAGCGCTGGAACTCGGGGCCGGTTACGCGCTGGGAGGCTCCGTATTGAAGAGCGGAGACAAGACGCGGGTCACCGTGCAGCTCACCGACGCCGCCAGCGACGAGAACGTCTGGTCGGACAGTTACGATTTCGACGGAGAAGACCCGATCGCCATCCAGAAGAAGACAGCCGAAAGAGTTTATGGCGCGCTGACGGGAATCAACGGCCAATTCCGAAAGATCGAGCAAGCGGCCGCGTGGCGGAAGCCGGAATCGGCTCTCACGGATTACGATTACGTCCTTCGTTCCGCGATTTATACCGAGAAGTGGACGCTCGACGACAACCTGCGAGCGCGAAAGCTCCTGGAAGACGGGCTGGCGCGCTTTCCCAACTCGGCGCTGCTCAAGGTCTATCTCGCCTTGACCTACCAGGTCGAGAATGATACGTTTGGACCATTCGCGAACTGCCATGAAACCGCGGAAATCGCCATATCGGCTCGGGCGCGAGGCGGAGGACGCCAAGAACAAGTCCCGGTATCTCATCTTCGTGACCCGAAAACTCATGATCGGCGCCTACGCGTGGCACGGCGAGGATTTCGAACGCTCGTTCCACGAAGCCGAAGCCACGGTCGAGATGGCGCCTTTTGATGAGCAAACGCAGTCCGCTGCGGCCTTCTACGCGACCAACGCAGGCAGGTTGGACAAAGGGATAGAGTGGGCTTCCTGGGCCGTCGCGCACAATCTGCAGAACGATCCCTTTGCCAAATCCAACCTTGCCTGGGCATATTACGCCGCCGGGCGTAACGACCAGGCGGTTGAAGTCTTCAAGGGCCTCGAGTCGTTATTACCCGCGCAAGGCGCAGCCCAATATGCGAGCGTCGGGCGCCTGGACGAAGCTAAGGCCGAAATCGCCGAATTTCTGAAAACAGGCTCGCACTCGATCGAGACCGAATCGTGCTGGCCGTTTCGCGAGCCGTTGAAACACAAGTATCTCGACGACCTGCGCAAGGCGGGGATGCCGGAGCGGTAGGTCTGCGCCGACGCAACGACGAGGACTCTGCGCTCCCGC
Source organism: uncultured Alphaproteobacteria bacterium (assembly GCA_963743265.1). Classification (GTDB taxonomy): domain Bacteria; phylum Pseudomonadota; class Alphaproteobacteria; order Rhizobiales; family Beijerinckiaceae; genus Roseiarcus. The sequence goes on from CAVUPE010000036.1 coordinate 81,290, forward strand.
GCCGACCGCTACGGCATCACGTAGGTCGCGCGCCCCTTGCCCAGGATCGCCGAGGGAATGGCGCCCGGCTCGTCGACGGAGAAGACGACGATCGGGATGCCATTGTCGCGCGCAAGCGCAAAAGCGGCGGTGTCCATCACCTGCAATTTGCGCTCGATCGCCTCGTCGTGGCTCAGGCGATCGAAGCGCGTCGCTGTCGGGTCCTTCTTCGGGTCGGCGGAATAGATGCCGTCGACCTGAGTGGCCTTCATCACCGCGTCGCACGAGAGTTCGGCGGCCCGAAGCGCTGCGCCGGTGTCGGTCGTGAAGAACGGATTGCCGGTCCCACCGGCGAGGATGATCACCCGATGCTTGACCAGATGGGCAAGCGCGGCCTGACGCGAATAGGGCTGGCACAGCGACGGCATGGCGACCGCGGAGAGCACGCGCGCGGGCTGGCCGATCTGTTCGAGCGCACCCTCCATCGCGAGCGCGTTCATCACCGTCGCCAGCATGCCGATCGAGTCGGCGCGCGCGCGCTCGATCCCCTTGTCCGCGCCCTGGAGTCCGCGAAAGAAATTGCCGCCGCCGACGACAACCGCGACTTGCACCCCAAGCTCCGCCGCCGCCTTCAGATCGCCGGCGATGCGCTGGAGGGTCGCCGCATGCAGGCCGTGCGTGTCGGGCCCCATCAGCGCCTCGCCCGACAGCTTGACGACTACGCGCTTGAACAACGGTCGCGGCGCTTTCGACATGCCCAGCCCCTCCTCGCGATGCGCGCCGCCGCACGATCGCCCGATCCGCCCGTCTTACGCGAAAAAAAAGCGGCCCTAAAGGCCGCTTGATATCTCGTCAGGCCCTCAGGCCTCTTCCGCCGTCTTGTCGACGCCTTCGCCGAGCGCGTAGCGGACGAAGCCGGTAATGGCGATCGGCGCGCCGACCGTCTTTTCGGCCTCCTTGATCGCCTGAGCGACGCTCTTTGCGGGATCATGGACATAGGCCTGATCGAGGAGACTGACTTCCTTGTAGAAGGTCTTGAGGCCCAATTCCACGATCTTCTCGATCACGTTTGCGGGCTTGCCGGCGTTCTTCTCCGCGAGCACGGCGCGCTCGCGCGCAACCGTCGCCGGATCGACCCCGGCGGCGTCGAGCGCAATCGGGACTTGCAGCGGCGACATGCATGGCGATCTGCCGCCCGAGCGCGCTGAGCCGCGCGCGGTCGCCGGAGGATTCGAGCCCCACGATGACCCCAATTCGGCCGAGCCCGTCGGCGACCGCCCCGTGCACGTAGTGGCCGATCGCGCCTTCGGTCACCCGGAGGCCCTGCGCGCGACGGAGCGTCATATTCTCGCCAATCGTGGCGATGGCGTTGGCGATCGCCTCGGTCACCGTGCCGCCGCCTGGGTAATGCGCGCCAAGCACCTTCGTCGCGTCGACGTTGGGCGCATGGTCGAGCGCGACCGCGAGCACGCCGCGCACCAGCGCCTGGAAATCATCGTTGCGAGCGACGAAGTCGGTTTCGGAATTGACCTCGACGACGACGCCGACATTGTCCTCGACGGCGACGCCGACAAGACCTTCGGCCGCCACCCGACCGCTCTTCTTGGCGGCTTTGGCCAGGCCCTTCTTGCGCAGCCAATCGATCGCCGCCTCGATATCGCCGTCGGTCTCGCTCAGCGCATTCTTGCAATCCATCATGCCCGCGCCGGTCTTTTCGCGCAGATCCTTGACCAGTCCGGCGGCAATGGTCGCCATGCCCGTTCCTCTTTCGCTCTAAAGCCGCGCGCGGCTTAAACCCTACTCGGCGGTCATCAACTCGCGCGCCTGCTCGCTCCACTTGTCGCGCGCGATGCGGCCATTGAACCTGAGATCGGCGTCGAGGGTCGCGGCCTCCTCCGGCGTCATCGCGGCGAGTTGCCAATAGTGGAAGACGCCATGTTCGTTGAGCTTCTTGACGATCTGCGGGCCGACCCCGGTGAGTTTGGCCAGATCGTCCGGCGCTCCCCGCGGCGCGGCCAGAAGCTCGAACCGTTCGGTCGCCGCTTCCGGCTCGGTCGTCGCGGCTTCCAGTTCGACCGTCTCCGGCAGCGCTTCGGCGACCGGCGCGTCAGCTTCACCAAGATCGACCCCCTGCGCGCCCTGGCCGCGCGAAATGCCGTCGATCGCCGCGCGAGCGACGAGATCGCAATAGAGCTGGATGGCGCGGCCGGCGTCGTCGTTGGCCGGGATCGGGAAGCTGACGCCGTCCGGATCGCTGTTGGTGTCGAGGATCGCGATCACGGGGATCTTGAGGCGATTGGCCTCCTTGATCGCCAGCGCTTCCTTGTTGGTGTCGATGACGAACACCAGATTGGGAACGCCGCCCATGTCCTTGATGCCGCCGAGCGCGGTCTCGAGCTTTTCGCGCTCGCGCGACAGCATCAGGCGCTCCTTCTTGGTCAGGCCTTTCGCGCCCTCGCCCAGGAGCTCGTCGACCTTGCGCAGCCGCGAGATCGACGCCGAAATCGTTTTCCAGTTGGTCAGCATGCCGCCGAGCCAGCGCGCGTTGACAAAATATTGCGCCGAGCGCTTGGCGGCGGCAGCGATCTCATCCGACGCCTGACGCTTGGTGCCGACGAACAGCACCCGCCCGCCCTTGGCGACCGTGTCGGAGACCGCCTTGAGCGCCTGATGCAACAGCGGCACCGTCTGGGCGAGGTCGATGATGTGGATCGAGTTGCGCGAGCCGTAGATATAAGGCGCCATCTTCGGGTTCCAGCGGTGCGACTGGTGGCCGAAATGCGCGCCCGCCTCGAGCAGTTGGCGCATGGTGAAATCTGGCAAAGCCATGGAGCTTATCCTTGTCCGGTTGAGCCTCGGCGGATCATGTGAAGCGAAGCGAAACCTCGCCACCGGAGCGGAACCTTGGATCAGGAGCCGCATAAAATCCGCCTGTGGAATGGCGCGGCATATAAGCGAGGGCCGCGGGAAAGGCAAGCGCGCGCCCGCTCGTCGGCGCGCGACGGCGGGCCTGTCGTCAAGCCTGTCATCGACGCCCATCAACGCTAGGGTCCGGGGATCAACCGGGACGGGCCGCGCAAATTCCGATTGCCTTCAGCCGCGGCAACCGTGTTTGACCGTTTTTCGCGTCCGTTTGGCCGCTTCAGCGTTGGTTCTCGACACGCGCCAGGCGGAATTCGCTCATGCTGAACTCCCTTGCGTCCGCCGGGCGGCGGGCTCTGCCGAACCAATGGGACCTCATCGCATTCGCCGCAATTCTGGCGATTCTGACCGCGATCGCAAAAAGCTACCACGGCATTTCGGCGCCCCTGCCCGCGGCCAACGAAAGCCCGGTTTCGCTCGACTATTGGCAGCTCCCCTATTACGCGCTGAGAACGACGTTGCGGATGTTCGCCGCGCTCGTTGCTTCGCTCATTTTCACTTTCACCTACGCCACTCTCGCGGCCAAGAGCAGGCGCGCCGAGATGATTCTCGTCCCGCTGCTCGACATCCTGCAGTCGGTGCCGATTCTGGGCTTCCTTTCCTTCACCGTGACCTTCTTTCTCAACCTCTTCCCCGGCAACACCATGGGGGCGGAGCTCGCGGCCATCTTCGCGATCTTCACCAGCCAAGCCTGGAACATGGCCTTTTCCTTCTACCAGTCGCTCCGCACCGTTCCGCGCGACCTCGATGAAGTCGCCCGAGGCTTCCGCCTGACGGGCTGGCAGAAGTTCTGGCAGCTCGAGGCGCCGTTCGCGATGCCTGGCCTCATCTGGAACACGATGATGTCGATGTCGGGCGGCTGGTTCTTCGTCGTCGCCTCCGAAGCGATCACGGTCGGCAATACGACGATCACGCTGCCGGGAGTGGGATCCTTCATCGCCAAGGCCAACGACGCGGGCGACTGGTCGGCGATCGGCGCGGCGGTGCTGACTATGGGAATCGTCATCCTCCTGTACGATCAGTTGCTGTTCCGCCCGATCGTCGCTTGGGCGACCAAGTTCCGTGTCGAATTGTCGGTGAGCCAGGACGTTGAGTCGTCGTGGGTGCTAAACCTGATCAAGCGCACGCACTGGCTGCGCCTGGGCTCTGCTCCCATACTTGCGGCGCTAAGAAGCATAAGCCTGTGGCCGGTGCGTTTCCCGACCTTTGCGCCGGCGCAGAAAACGTCAAAAGAGCCGTCGCGGCTCCTCGACGCCATCTGGATCCTCGTCATTATCGCCGTGGCCGCATGGGCGGCATGGCTCACCATTTCTTACATCGCGACCGAAATCGGTTGGGGCGAGGTCGGAGAGGTTTTTATCCTGACTTTCTACACGCTCATTCGCGTCGTAGCGTTGATGGCGCTCGCCACAATCGTCTGGGTTCCTATCAGCGTCTGGATCGGCTTGAGGCCTCGCTGGGCTGAAGCCAGCCAACCGATCGCGCAATTCCTTGCCGCTTTCCCGGTGAACCTTCTGTTCGGCGCGGCGGTCAGCCTCGTGCTCGCCTACAATCTCAACCCGAACATCTGGCTGAGTTTCCTCATCGTCTTTGGCACGCAATGGTACATCGTCTTCAACACGATCGGCGGCGCGTCCGCTTTTCCCAACGACTTGCGTGAAGCGGTCGCGAACTTTCGTATTCGCGGCTGGCGCTGGTGGTCTCAGGTGATCATTCCGGCCGTCGCCCCCTTTTATTTGACGGGCGCCATCACCGCGTCGGGAGGCTCCTGGAACGCATCGATCGTGGCTGAATACGTCAAGTGGAAGGATCACACCGTCGTCGCGCAAGGCGTCGGATCGTACATCGCCAAGGCCACGGACAAGGGTGACTTTCCGAGAATTGTGCTGGGCGTCGCGATGATGTCGCTGTTCGTGACGCTGTTCAACCGCCTGTTCTGGCGACGGCTCTATGCCTATGCGGAGCGGCGGCTGCGCCTCTGACCGCATCGTTGATCTAGGGAGTTCGGCCCATGTTGGACGCCACAGTCGCCACAATCCTCGACGTCGAAGGCGTCAGCCAGGTTTTCTCGACAGGTTCGGGAGAAGCGCGGGCGCCGGTGCTGAGCGATGTTTCCATGCGCCTGAAGACCGGCGAGATCGTTGCGCTGCTCGGCCGCTCTGGATCCGGCAAGTCGACTCTTCTGAGGCTCATCGCGGGTCTTACGCGTCCCACGCAGGGCACGGTGAAGATCGACGGCGAGCTGGTGGTTGGACCGGCCAAGGAAGTCGCGATGGTGTTTCAGAGCTTCGCGCTTTTCCCCTGGCTCGACGTCCTCGACAATGTCGAGATCGGGCCCCGCTCCAATGGCGTGCCGCTCGATGAGACCCGCAAGCGCGCCTTGAAAGCAATCGACACCATCGGCCTCGACGGCTTTGAATCCGCCTACCCGAAGGAATTGTCGGGCGGAATGCGCCAGCGCGTCGGCTTCGCGCGGGCTCTCGTCATGCAGCCGACGATCCTGCTGATGGACGAGCCGTTCTCGGCCCTCGACGTGCTCACCGCCGAAACCTTGCGCACCGACCTGCTCGATCTCTGGCAGGAAGGGCGCATACCGATCAAAGCCATCCTGATGGTCACCCACAATATCGAGGAAGCGGTGCTGATGGCCGACCGCATTCTCGTGCTGTCGTCCAATCCCGGCCGTATCGCCTCCGAGATCCCGGTCACCATTCCCCACCCGCGCGATCGGCTTGACAACGATTTTCGCGCCCTGGTCGACAAGATCTACGCGCTGATGACCCAACGGCCGGACACGACGAAGCCGGCCGCGCGCGAAGCCGCGACGGCGATCGGCCTTGGGCTCGCCCTTCCGCGCGTGTCGACCAATTCGCTCGCCGGCATGCTCGAGGAGATCGCCGCTCCTCCCTACGACGGAAAGGCGGACCTGCCCCATCTCGCCAATTCGCTACAGCTCGAAATCGACGACTTGTTTCCGCTCGGCGAGACCCTGCAATTGTTGCGCTTGGCCGAGTTCGAGGACGCCGACATCAAGCTGACGCCGCTCGGCCGGCGGTTCGTCGACATGGACGTCGACCAGCGCAAGAAGGTGTTCGGCGACCAGGTGCTGGCGCAGATTCCCCTCGCCTCCCACATCAAGCGCGTGCTCGACGAGCGTCCGACCCATCGCGCGCCCGCCACCCGCTTCCGGGAAGAGCTCGAGGATTACATGTCCGAGGACTATGCCGAGCGGACCTTGCGGGCGATCATCAATCTCGGCCGCTACGGCGAGCTCTTCGCCTACGATGAAAACAGCCAGACGTTCAGCTACGAGAATCCGCAATAGCGATCTGCGGTTCAGCCGCTCCCTCGGTTTTGACTTGCCTTGAGTAATGCGCTGCAATAGCCATATATTGCAGTGCGAGAGCGCTTAAGCTTCATGGGAGACGCTCGATGACGCCGACCTCCGCTACCCTGACCAAGAGCGACAAAACCGTCGAGCCGCCGGCCGCGGCCTCCGCCACTCTTACCGTGGGTGGAAAATCCATCGAACTGCCGATCCTGAAGGGTACGGTCGGCCCGTCGGTCATCGACATCGGCAAGCTCTACGCCCAGACGGGCATGTTCACTTACGACCCCGGCTTCACCTCGACCGCGAGCACGGAATCGCAGATCACCTACATCGACGGCGACGAGGGCGTGCTCCTCTATCGGGGCTACCCGATCGACGAGCTCGCCGAGCACGGCGATTTCCTCGAGACCTGCTACGTGCTCCTCTATGGCGAGCTGCCGACCGCGGCGCAGAAGGCCGACTTCGACTATCGCGTCACCCGGCACACGATGGTTCACGACCAGATGAACCGTTTCTTCAACGGTTTCCGCCGCGACGCCCATCCGATGTCGGTGATGGTGGCCTGCGTCGGCGCGCTCGCCGCGTTCTATCACGACTCGACCGACATCACCGATCCCTGGCAGCGCGAAGTCGCCTCGATCCGCATGATCGCGAAAATGCCGACGCTCGCGGCGATGGCTTTCAAATATGCGATCGGCCAGCCGTTCGTCTATCCGAAGAACGAGCTCGATTACTCGGCGAATTTCCTGCGCATGTGCTTCTCGGTCCCGTGCGAGGACTACAAGGTCAACGCCGTCCTGGCCCGCGCGCTCGACCGCATTTTCATCCTCCACGCGGACCACGAGCAGAACGCTTCGACTTCAACGGTGCGACTGGCCGGATCCTCCGGCGCCAATCCTTTCGCCTGCATCGCCGCCGGCATCGCCTGCCTCTGGGGTCCGGCCCATGGCGGCGCCAACGAGGCGGCGCTCAAGATGCTGGGCGAGATCGGACGAGTCGAGAACATTCCCAAATACATCGCCAAGGCGAAGGACAAGAACGATCCGTTCCGCCTGATGGGCTTCGGCCATCGCGTTTACAAGAACTACGATCCGCGCGCCAAGATCATGCAGAGCACCGCGCACGAGGTGCTCAATGAGCTCGGCGTCAAGGATGATCCGCTGCTCGACGTCGCGATCGAGCTCGAGCGCATCGCTCTGCACGACGAGTATTTCATCGAGAAGAAGCTCTATCCGAACATCGACTTCTATTCCGGCATCACGCTGAAGGCGATGGGCTTCCCGACCGACATGTTCACCGTTCTGTTCGCGGTGGCCCGCACCGTCGGCTGGATCGCCCAGTGGAAGGAGATGATCCAGGATCCGGAGCAAAAGATCGGCCGCCCCCGACAGCTCTACACCGGCAAAACGCTGCGCCAATATAAGCCCATGAGCAATCGCTGAGCTGGGAGAGCGCTTGCCGTCGCTGCGGCGCTCTATTTCTTCTTCGTCGATCGTCTCGGCTGCGCCTTGCGCTTCGGGGCCACGGGCTTGTGCGCTCCAGGAGCCCGCGCCTGAGCGCCGGGAGCCGGCGGCGGACCGCCTTTGAGAACCGAGCCGATCTGGTCGAGCGTCATCGACGGCAGGAATTTCGGATTCTGGTAGAGCGTCTCCAGCGCCGATTGGTCGATCTCGCCGAGATCGCTGATCGTATTGTCGCCGTCGCCTTCCTTCCAGGCGCTATCCCAGAGTTGGGCGAGGCAGATCGCGCCGTCGGCCATCACCTTGATCGTGTCCTGGCCGAGCGCAGCCCATAGGGCGTCGGCGCGCGCGGCAGGCTTCTGGTCCTCGACCTTGACGAATTCGGCGATGATCTGCTTTGGCGCGATGGCGCTGAAGGTTTGCTGCATGAGATTGACGACCGCCACAGCGGCGGCGTGTCCGCCTTCACGAGGGCGGGCTGGCTCGGGTGGGCGAGGATCGAGTCAACCCCGGTCATAATCTCCGAGACATGGCGGTCGACCATGTCGTCTTCATAAGCCGAATGCACGCCCGTGCCGAGCGGGATCCCATTCGCCGACTTCCCTTTGGGATCGGGGACCATCTGATCCGGGTCGCCATTGAACATGTAGGAAATATGCAGGGGCTGGCAGGAATCGCCCACGTAGTGAGAGACGATGCCGGCGGCGCAAACGAAACTCGCGACGTCGCCGTTCCGAACGAACGAGACCATGGCGTCGTAGATCTGCCACACCCGGAACGGCAGAAGGCCGCGGCTTTCTTTCTCTTTCGGAAACTGCTTCTGCACCGCGTCGTAGTAGCGGCGCCACAGGTCGACGGCGACGTTGTCGGGCTTGCCGTCGCAGATTTGAAGCAGGGTCGCGCCCTCCGGCAGCGGAGGATCAAGCACGCGATCCATGTCGGCGAAATGGTTGGGGTGCTCGGGCGAGCTCATTCCACCTCGCTTGTGCGGCCCGACCTTCCACACCATGTCCGGCACGTCGGCGAGGGGAACAAAATCCTGTTTGCTGAGGCCCGCCATCGTCTTCTTGTTGATCTTGGCGACGTCGTAAGAGATCCGGTCGAGATTGGCGTCCATAAGTTTCTTCAAGTTCGCGTTGCGCACGACGTTGAGGGCCTTGGTCGCGATGCCGTAATGGCCGACCGCGCCCCAGTACTCCGGCAGGCCGATGTTCCAGCCCCTGAGCAGGGTGATGTCGAGCTGGTTGCAGACCGTGCTTAAGAAAGTCGCGAGCGCGTAGGGCGCGTTCGCTCCTTCATCGTCCATGAACACCTGCCCGCCCCATTGCAGCGCGATCGGGCGCGGGCCTGGTTTCTCGCCCGGAACGTCGGTGAGCCACAACGTGCCGGAATCGCCGGCCGCGTGCCGAGCACCCGATTTTGCGCAGGCCCGATCAGCGCGTCCGCGACATATTCGAAGCCAGCAACCGACTTAAATCGATAGAACAGCGCGCAAATTTCGCCCCGCATGTCTCCGGACGCCGCTCCATAAGCGCGTACGGGGCAACCGATCAGCCTAAGGGAGATGTTGGAGTCGCTTAAGTCCGCAAGCGGACCGATCTCTCCAATGCCATAGACCTGCGTCGTCCACTTGTTGAGATCTTCAACGTCGATGAGGCCAACGTCGAGATCGACGAAAACATTGTCGCCCGGCCAGGAGGGATAGACTTGCTCGAAGAGCAGTCGGCCAAGTTGCAGCTTTGCGCTCTCGCCCGCGGTCTACATGCCGAACGGGCAAAAGTTCCGCTCAGCGTCGTCGAGGCAGAGCGGAACGAGATCCGTCCCAGACGGTGACTCGCATTTTAACGTTCCCGCTGGCGCGATCGGCGGCGGCGATCCCGTTGTCTGCGACGAGCAGATCGCGCAGCGAAAGAAGGTTGAAGTCGACGGTTGCATTCAGAAAATCGTCGGTGATCATTGCGTCGCTCCTCCCGCAAAAGCGTTCCATTCCGGCCGCGTTTGTTTTTTGGTAACGCGGCTGTGACCGCTGTCACACGGCGGGCCACGACCCTGGGACCGCATCCCTCTCGCTGCGAGCGTAGGCCGCGCAGGGCGATTTTGAAGGGTTAAGCTAGGGGCCGGGGGATAGGTCGCCCAGGTTTCGCAGACTCTGTCTTGCCGGCTGCAAAGCTTTCCGGAACAACCGTCGGCGACGTTCTGTGAGCGCGCGCCGCGATTGTCGGGCCAGACCCGCAAATCGATCTGGTCTCGGGCCGGACGGGAGCGCCGCCGGAACGACCGGATCGTGCAGCCCGATTTGGCCCGTCGCGCGCCCAGGCGCCGCCGAATTGCCCGGCGCGACGTTAACCAGCGCCGCCGAATTCACGCTAATTTTTCGATAAATTGTTGCCTTTGGGGCCTTCCCTCCGCATAGTTCCACATAGCCTACGTGGCTATTGAACCTGAATGCGGCCTTTGGATTGGGGATGGCTTATGAGCACGAATGTCCTGGTTAAATCACTTGCTGTATTTGGAATTGCAGTTCTCTGTTCGCCGGGGGTTCACGCGGCAACGGTCGTGGACCTCGGCCCGATCCTCAACGACAGCATCTCTTTTCCCAGCACAAAGACGCCAGGGTCCGGCCTTCCGTTCGATGATTTCTTCGAGTTCACGCTGCCCACTGCCGAATATATCACCGCTTCGATGTCGCTCTCCGGCCCGAAGGTGGACCAGATTCCCTCTGGCACGGGGAAACTGATTCTCTCGACCTGGACCTCGAGCATGGGCTCGCCCGCCATCCCCGTCGGGAGCGTGATCGAGCAAGTCCTGGTCTCGGACCCCTCCTCGGGCGGCGAGACGGCGGTCGTCGGCACGGACACTCCGTTTGGGGACTTTGAGCAGGCCGGGACGTACTTCGTCGAGGTCTCCGGGACGAGCGGTTCCGGCACGCTCAGGCTCGCCGTCGACGGCAACGTGACCACGCTCGCGGTTCCCGAGCCCTCGACCTGGGCGATGTTCGGCATCGGCTTCGCCGGTCTCGCAGCGGTGGGCCTAAGGCGGCGCCGTGGCGACCGCGAGAGCGCCCGCTACGCCCTCTGACGCTCCGCGGGGGATTCGGCTCGCCCGAATCCGCTTCCGAGCGACGGATGACGATCGAGACGGCATGGGCGCGATCGGCGCGCCTATATCGCTTGGTGCGGCAGTGATCGAGGCGAACCGTCCTCGAACGCCCGATGCGGCGGGCCGGCCAGCGTCGGTCCAGGATTCCACTTGGCCCCGTGAGATCATGGCCCAATAACCCGGCCACAATGGCGGCGTCCTCAAGCGCGATATGTCGAGCCTGGCTCGCGACGCCCAGAGAAAATCGCCTTCGCGCAATGTTTCTAATCTATTTTAATAATTATTTTCAGTAATTATTTGATATTAAACAGTATTTATAGTCTGCGATCCACAAAGGCATGCGCCCGCATCAAGCAGGACGCGCGCGTTTCTTTCAAGTGACAGAAAAATACACCCAAGCCTTTGAAATCGCTGCGTCGCAACCAAAAGTGCGCCCTGCAGCCTGCGGGCATCAGGCGGGGGACCGCCCGCCGCCGCCCGCCTCGATTGTCTCCAGCACGGCGCGGGCGGCATGGGCGCTGGGCGCGCCCTCGTCGGGCAGCGCCATCAACCGATCGAGCCGCGACAGCGCTTCGACCTGGGCCGTGCGCGCCGGGCCGTCCCGCACGATCTCCGCCAACGCCGCCCCAAGCGCCGCGGGAGCGCACTCCCTCTGCAGTTTTTCGGGAATCGCGCGCTCGCCGAGGATGAGGTTGGGCAGCAGGATGGAGGGCACCTTGATCAGGTATTTGAGCTGTTCCTCGATGAGCGAGACCTTGTAGGCGCCGACCATCGGGACGCCGGCGAGGGCGAGTTCAAGCGTGACGGTGCCGGATGCCGCAAGACTCGCGTGGGCGGCGCGAAATGCAGCGTATTTCGCCGCTTCGCCGAGCACGATGGTCGGCGGCTCGGACCAGTTCGCCGCCATGGCCCGCACCTCGCGCTCGATATGCGGCAGCGTCGGCAAGACGAGCGAGAACGGCCCGACCGATTGCCGCAGCGCAGCCAACGCGCCGCCGAATTCTGGCATTAGCCGGGTCACTTCAGACCGGCGCGAGCCGGGCAGCACGGCGATGAGCGGCGGCCAGGAGGCGCGACGACGCGCCTCGTCGTCGTGTGGCCGCAGTTCGCCGAGGCGTTCGATCAGCGGATGGCCGACATAGACGCAGCGCGGCCCGTCCAGCCGCCGATAGGCCTCAGGCTCGAATGGCAGCAGGGCCAGCACGCAATCGACATAGCCGCGCATCGCCTTGGCGCGGCCGGGCCGCCATGCCCAGACGCTCGGACTGACGTAATCGACGATCGGCAATTTCGGCAGCGCCGCCCGCACGCGGCGGGCGACGCGGTGGGTGAAGTCGGGACTGTCGATGATGACGAGGACATCGGGGCGGGCTGCGATGATCGCCGTGGCGCTTTCATGGATGCGCGCGATGAGCGTCGGCAGCCGGGCAAGCACCGGCAGGATGCCCATGACGGCGATGTCGCTAATCGGAAACAGGCTTTTGAGGCCCTCGGCCTCCATCGCCTCGCCGCCGACGCCGGAGAAGGCGATCTCGCCCGAGCGCGCTTCCCGGAGCGCCCTCATGAGCTTAAAGCCAAGCTGGTCGCCAGAGTGCTCGCCGGCGACCAGAGCCACCCGCAGAGGGCTCATCCGGCCGGGCTCGTGTGCGCGAAGCCGGCGACGAACAGGCCGGCGGCGTCGGCTTCGCGGGCGCAGCGCTCGCGCTCGAGGATGAGCACTTTGCCCGCGGCGACCGCAACTCCCCGCAGTTGCGCATTGGCCGCGCCTTCAATCGTCTTCGGCCCGATCGCCGGCATGTCGAGCCTCAGATCTTGCCCACGCTTAGGCGCTTTCACCAGGACGCCCGCCGGACCGGCGAAACGCACCCGGCCGTTGGCGCGCATCTCCGCGACGCGCGCGAGCATCGCGTCGGTGCCCTCGGCCCCCTCGATCGCCAGCACCCGCCCAGCGGCGACGACGGCGCCTTGGCCCACGTCGAAGGCCGACAGCGCTCCGAGGAGGCGCGCGCCAAGTGCAATGTCCGTCTCGTCCTCATCGGACGCCGCGCGTGCACCAATCGGGCCGACCGGCGCGAGGAGGCGTGGGGCGATTTCGTGCGCGCCGACCACCCGGACGCCCTCGCGCTCTATAATCGCGGCAAGCCCGGCGAGCAGTCCGTTATCGCCGCGGCGAAACAGCTGCGCCAGCCCGGCGGCTCGCTTCACCGCGCCCCAGTCGAGCCTGAGATCTGCCAATTCGGGTCTCACCATCGCGCCGACGATGACCATCTCGGCGACGGCGCGCCCTCTCAAGGCGGCGAACAGCTTGCCGACCTCGCCCATCCGGACCCAGACGTGGGGATAGGCTTCAATCGCCGAATCGGTCGCGCCGACGACGCCAACCAGAAACGGCTCGCGGCCGGCGCGGCGGGCCTCGCCGGCTACCTCGAGCGGAAAGGCGCCCGCGCCGCATAGGATCGCCAGAGGTCGCGACGCGGGATCGCCACGCCGGCCGTTCGCCCCACTCACCCCTCCTCTTCCTTTCCGGCGCGCGGGACACAGATCGCGCGGTCGCCGCCTTGACGCAGAAAGGCGACGATCTGCTGTACGTCGGCTTGGCCAGCGAACGCCTCAGCGACCTCGTCGATGCGCTCCTTCAATGTGCCGCCGCCATTGAACAGCATCTTGTAGCCGCGCCTTAGCTCATGGATCGTCTCGTGGGAAAAACCCCGGCGCTTGAGGCCGACGATATTGAGGCCGGCGAGTCCGGCGCGGTTGCCGAGCGCGAGGCCAAAGGGGATGAGGTCGTGCTCGACGCCAGCGAGACCCCCGACGAACGCGTGAGCGCCGATGCGAACGAATTGGTGAACTGCGGCGCCGCCGCTCAGAATGGCGAAATCGCCAATCTGGCAATGACCAGCCAGCATGACGTTGTTGGACAGAATAACGCCCTCGCCAATGCGGCAATCATGCGCGACGTGGGCGTTCGCCAGGAATACTGAGCGCTTGCCGACGATCGTTTCCGAGCCGCCACCCACGGTGCCGGGGTTCATCGTCACGCCTTCGCGAATGAGACAATCCTCGCCGATCGTGAGGCGGACCGGCTCGCCGCGGTATTTGAGGTCCTGCGGAGGGTGCCCGATCGAGGCGAAGGGAAAAATGACGGTGCGCGCGCCAACTGTGGTGTCGCCGGCGAGGCTCGCATGGGAGATGAGCCGGACGTTATCGCCGAGCGTCGTCTGGGCCCCGATATGGCAAAAGGGCCCAATCTCGACTCCCGTCCCGAGCCGAGCGCCGTCTTCGACGACGGCGCTCGGATGGATTGCATTCGTCATTCACGCACCAGCATTGCGGACACTTCCGCTTCGCAGACCAGCACGCCTTCGACTTTCGCCTCGCCCCGGAACCACCACATGTTGCGCCGCTTGGCGACGCGAGTCATGTGAAACCGCACCTGATCGCCGGGAACCACGGGCTTGCGGAACTTGGCCTTATCGATCGTCATCATGTAGACGACGCTCGGCGCGGTATTGTCTAGTTGCGAAGCAACGCACAGCGCGCCAGCCGTTTGGGCCATCGCTTCGATCAACAGCACGCCCGGCATGACCGGTCGGCCTGGAAAATGGCCCTGGAAATGAGGCTCGTTGGCCGTCACGTTCTTGACCCCCACGCCATATTCGTCGCCGCGGGCTTCGACAATTCGATCGACCAGGAGAAATGGATATCGGTGCGGCAACAGCGCGAGCAGCTTCTGGATGTCGTAGCTGTCGAACGTCCGGGGGGCCGGTTCGTTCATTCCGTTTCCTTTCTCACCCGTCCGTCGCCGGCGTTAATCAGCATTGGCGTCGCCGTGCGAATCGCGATCGGCCAGTCGCGTGATCGCGGCGACTTCGCGAAAAAACTTCCGGACGGGCTTCGCTGGCGCCCCGGCCCAACGCTCGCCCGCGGGAATGTCGGTCATCACGCCGGCCGCCGCGGCGACTTGGGCGCCGGCGCCAATCGTCAGATGTCCTGCGATGCCCGCCTGGCCGCCGAGGGCGGCGAAATCGCCGATGGCGCTCGATCCCGAAACGCCGGACTGGGCGACCAGCACCGCGTGGCGGCCGATGACGACGTTGTGGCCGATCTGCACCAGATTGTCGATCTTCGCCCCCTCGCCGATCACGGTATCGCGGTTTGCGCCGCGGTCGATCGTTACGCCGGCGCCGATCTCGACATAGTTCTGAATGATGACGCGCCCGATCTGGGGCACTTTGAGATGCCCCCGCGCCCCAAGGGCGAACCCGAAACCGTCCTGTCCGATATGCGCGCCCGGATGAATGATGACCCCATCGCCGATCAGCGCGGCCATGATCGTGGTCGAGGCGCCGACCGACCCGTCGCGGCCGATGCGCACCTCAGGACCGATGACCGCATTGGGCCCGATGATCGTGCCAGCGCCGATCTCCGCGCCGCGGCCGATCACCGCGCCAGGGTCGACGATAACGCCAGATTCAAGCCGCGCCGAAGGGTGAACGCACGCCAATGTGGAAATACCGGCCTCGCCAAAGACCGACCCCGGCTTCACCGCGGAGGGGTAAAGTCTGGTCATCACCAAGGCCATCGCGCGATAAGGCTCGGCCGCGATGAGCACGGCGCAAGTCGCGGGCGCCGCGCTGGCATAGCGCGATGAAACGAGCGCCGCCGCCGCCCGCGTCTGCTTGAGCCCGTCGAGATACCGGGGATTGTCGAGGAACGTCAGATCGCCCGGGCCCGCTTGATCGAGTGCAGCGACGTCTCGGATTATGTGGTCGGGGTCAGCATTGGCGGCGAGCGTCGCGCCGCACCAGTTCCCGATTTCGGCCAACGAAGGCGCCGAACTCGGGGGAAAAAAGCGGATTCTGGCCAATAAGGAGTTCCGTCAGAAGCGACGGCGGGCGCGCCAGCCCCTGGCGCGCCCGCTTGTTGGGACAGGGGCTGGTCGAGCTTAGAACGTCGTGCCGCCCGAGAAGTTGAAGAGCTGGGTCTGGTCGTACTGGCCTTTGTGGAGCGGAATCGCCAAGTCAAAGCGGATCGGGCCCATCGGCGAGTCCCAAATCAAACTTGCCCCTACCGAGGCGCGGATGATGTTGGGGTCCCAGACCTGTGCGCAACTCAATTGCGTGATTGGGAACGCCCTGCCCAAGGATCCAGGCGGCGGACAATAAGTATAGCCCAGGAAATTCGTGAAGTTGGTCGGGCCCGAAAATCCGATCAAGTTGCCGGCGTCGGCGAACACCGCCCCTTTCAACCCGACTTCTTTCGGCAAGCCGAAGATCGGAAAGTCAACTTCGGCCGACGCGCCATAATAGCTCGTCCCGCCGAGAGCGCTGGCCTGGATGTTGAACGGATCCGAGATATCGCGCGGCCCGATGCCTCCCGGCGCGAAGCCGCGCACCAACGAGGAACCCTCCATGAAGTTGTTGATGATGAGCGCATCCCTAGAGCCGAAGGAATTGATCTGACCGGCCTGCAGGTGAATCATACCGATGAAGTCCTCGGTGATCGGATGATACCAGCGCGCGTCGAAGGTTTCGCGGATGAACTCGGATTGGCCGCCGAGCCCGGCGATATCCTGCTTGTAGTTGACGACGTAGCCGGTGGTCGGGTTCTTCCGGTCGTCAATATTGTTGAAGAGGATCGAGAATCCTGCCATCGAGGTGACAATATTGCCTTGGGCCGCCGCTTGCTTGATTTCAACCGGCGCCTCGCCATTGGTCAAACAGTTGATAAACGGCGTCGGGACAATCGGAATGACCGTTCCACCGGGAAAGAAGGTCTGATCGGGGCCCACGCAATCGTCGTAGGGCTGACCCTGCGTATTCGGAATGGTGATCTTCGACTCGTAGAGCGAATAGTTAGGCTGGAACGTCAGGTCATCGGTAATCGGAACTCCGAGCCGAAGGGTCCCGCCGGTCGTCCAATTCTGGTAGAGGGCGAATTGGTTATTGTTGTTGACCTGATGGTAAAGGTCAAAGCCTGCGGCCAACCGCTGGCCGAGAAAGTAAGGCTCGGTGAAGGAGGCCTTCCAGCCCTGGGTGTACTGGCCGTCGGACACGCTCAAGCGCACGTATTGACCGCGGCCCAGAAAGTTCGTTTCGGTATAAGCGAGTTCAGCCAAAAAGCCTTGCGTGGTCGAATAACCGCCGCTCAGGCTGATTGAACCGGTCGGCTGATCCTCCACATCGACAACTACGATGACCCGATCCGGCGAAGACCCCGGCCGGTTTGAGATGTGGACCTTCTTGAAGTAGCCGAGGCTGTTGAGGCGTCGCTCGGCCCGCTCGATCAGGACGTGATTATAGGGGTCGCCCTCGCCGATATCGAATTCGCGACGAATGACAAAGTCGCGGGTGCGGGTGTTTCCGACAATGTCGATGCGTTCGATGTACACTTTCGGACCGTTGTCGACCGAGAACGAAAGCGCGATCGTGTGATTGGCCGTGTCGCGCTCGCCATGCGGCCGGGCCTCCGAGAAGGCGTAACCTTGCCGGGCGACGTCGCGGGTGATGCCCTCCACTGACTTGTCGACGCTACTTGCGTCATAGACGTCCCCGGGCCTCATGACGACGAATCGATTGAGCGCCGGCCCATCCACCTTCGGAATATTGGAAACGACCGCCACCGACGAGACGTGATATTGGGGGCCTTCATCCATCGTGATCGTAATGACATAGCCTGGCGGATTGGCCTGATAGGCGACGTCGGTATTGGTGATTTGGAAATCCGCGTAGCCATTCTTCATGTAATAGCGGCGAATCGCCTCAAGGTCTGAAGCTAACCGGTCGGGATCGTAGACGTCGGTGCTCTTGAACCACGATAGCCAATTCATCGTGCTCGTCTGGATCAGGCTGCGCAGGCGGTAGTTCGAAACCGCGTGATTCCCGACGAACTTGATATCGCGGATGCCGGTCTTTTCGCCTTCGGTGATGGTGAATACGAGATCCACCCGTCCGTTTGGCAATTCAACCAGCCGCTTGCTCACACCTGCTTCGTTGCGGCCGTATTTCTTGTAGGCGTCTTTGATTCTGCCGACGTCGCCCTCTGCGGTCGCCTCGTTGTATGCAGTGCGCGGCTTCGACTGCACCTCGACTTCGAGCTGCTTCGTTTCAATCTGTTTGTTGCCTTCGAACGCAACCCGATTGATGACCTGCGAGCTTCCGGCGAGACTGACGACGATCTTGCCATTCTCCACCGTCGCGCTGACATTTGAGTAAATGCCGGTGGCCCTCAAATCCTCAACGCCCCGCTGGACGGAAGCCGGATCGGTTCCCGTGAAGTACGGCTTCAGGGTTGAAGGATCGACGTTCGCGCCTTGGACAACGATCTGCTGGGCGCTTGCGGGCGCCGCCCAGCACAACCCACACAGACTAAGGGCCACCGCTAGAAGGACGCCAACACACCCGCGAATCCAATCCATATGGCCCATAGCCCCTGTTCGCGCCGACGCGGCCGGCCACTTCGGCGCCGCTTCAGCGTGATCCTGCTTGCGCCTCCCGCGCGCCTCAGGGCGAGACTCGGGCGGCGCCGCAGACGCCGCGGCGCTCTGTCCCACTCGCCGAGCGGCGATCGGGAAGATTAACGGCGTTTTACAATCTTTGCTCGCCCCTGCAAATCGTTATTGCCGGATCCTACACCATTTCTGGCCACCGTTGCGTCGGGGACACGCAACATGGTCGACCGTTGGTTAATTCCCGCTACTGACCAAGCGGAAAAGATCGTGTGAGGTAGTGAAAACCACCAACAACGCCACCAGCGCGATGCCGATTCTAAGGCCGATTTCCTGGGCTCGCTCGCTCAAAGGGCGTCCGCGCAGGCCCTCGAAGGCATAAAATGCGAGATGGCCGCCGTCCAGCAGCGGTATCGGCAGCAAATTCATGAGCCCGACCGATACCGAAAACCACGCAGCGAGGCTGAACAACTCCCAAAGGCTGATTTTCGCCATCTCGCCCGCCATTTGAGCGGCCCCGATCAATCCCGACATCTGATCGGTTGATTCCCGCCCGGCAAAAATGCCGACCACATAGGCGCCAGTGGCCTTGACGATGAACCATTCCTGCGCGGCGCCCCAGGCGGCGCAGGTCGTGAAGGCCGCATCGTTCGATCTTCGCGTCGTTCCGGTCAGCCGAGGAGGCCAGCCCGAGATGACCCATGCGGCGCTTGCCGAAGACGCCTTGGTCGACAACAGTTATCCGCGGCGTCGCCGTGACATCAACCTCTTGGCCTTGGCGATCGACAACGAAGTTCATCGGCAGACCGGTGCTCATCAGGGTGGATTCCTGAAGCGCTTCAAAGCTGTCGATCGGATTTCCATTGATCGTCTTTACCAGGTCGCCGGCCTGAAACCCGGCCGCCGCCGCCGGACTGCCGGCCTCGACCCGTCCAATGCGCGCCGCATGTTCAACGCGCCCGAAGGCCATGAACATGCCGGTGAAAATGACGAAGGCCAGGATGAAATTCGCGACCGGCCCCGCGAGCACAATCGCTGCGCGGTTTCGCAGCGGCTGCCCAGCGAGGGTCAATGAGCGATCGACCGCTGGATCGCCGTTGGCGGCGTCACCGACGCTGGACGCGTTGGCGTCACCGTGAAACTTGACATATCCGCCGAGCGGCAGCGCGCCAATCCGCCAGCGGGTGCCACGCGAGTCCACCCAGGCGAATAGCTCATGCCCAAAACCGAGCGAAAAAGCGTCGATTTTGACCCCACACCATCGGCCGACCAAATAGTGCCCGAGTTCATGCACAGCGACGATAAGGCTGAGGATCACGATAAAAGGGATAACGTACCATCCGAACCAGGCCAGGAGGTCGGTGATCGTATTCAATCCCGCCATCTGCGGCCTCCAGTTCTAGCTGCCGCATCGGCCAATGGCCGTCGGACGATGGTTATTGAACAGTTACAGTGACGCAACTCTGCGCTTACGCCAATAGGCTCGCTGTCCTATCTGTCGCGATATGGTGAATTGCCAGCGCTTCCGCAATGTCGGCCGGCGCGGACAACTCGCCGGTCGCGGTCATCGCCGCGAGCGTTTTTGCGACAAGGCGCGCGATGTCGGCAAATCCGATTCGTTGATCGAGAAACGCGGCAACCGCGATTTCATTGGCGGCGTTGAGGGCTGTGGGCGCGCCTCCGCCGGAGCGCAGCGCCTCAATTGCTAGGCCAAGCGCCGGAAAACGCTGGAGATCAGCGCGCTCGAAGGTCAATCGACCAAGCGCGGCAAGGTCGGGCGCCCGAACCCCGGACGCAATCCGATCGGGATAGGCGAGGCAATGCGCAATCGGGGTACGCATGTCCGGCGACGCCATACCGGCGATCAGCGACCCATCGGCGAAGGCGATGAGCCCGTGCACAATCGATTGCGGGTGCACGACGACATCGAGCCGGTCGGCTGGCAGGCCGAATAGATAGTGCGCCTCGATCAGTTCGAGACCCTTGTTCATCAGACCCGCAGAATCGATCGTCACCTTTGGCCCCATAACCCAGTTGGGATGGGCGAGCGCCTCTTCGCGCGTGGCGGCGGAAATGCGCTCAGCGCTCCATTCGCGGAAGGGTCCGCCTGAAGCGGTGATGGTCATCGTCTCGATGGTGGTTGGGTCGCGCGCCCCAATCGCCTGGAACAACGCGTTGTGCTCGGAGTCCATCGGCAAAATCATTGAGCCGGCGCGCCGCGCCCTTTCCATCACTACGTTACCGGCGCACACCAACGTCTCCTTGTTGGCAAGAGCCACTGCGCGCCCGGCTGCGATCGCGGCGAAAGTCGGGCGCAGGCCTGCGGCGCCGACAATCGCTGAAACCACGAGATCGGCGTCGCGTAGGGCGGCCTCCTCGATCGCCGCCGGGCCGGCGGCGATCTCGATCTCAAAACCAGCCAAGCCAGCCTTCAAGTCCGCATAGCCCGCCGGATCGGCTAGCGCGGCGAATTCGGCGCCGAGTTCGATCGCGCACTTCGCAAGAGCCGCCCCGTCCCGTCCGCCGGCGAGCGAAACAACCGAGAATCTGCCCGGCGCGGCGGCGACGACCTGCGCGCACGAGCGTCCGATCGAGCCTGTCGCCCCTAGGATCGACAGACGCTTGGGCGGGAGGGCCTCACGCGAACGCAACGACCGAGTTCGAACGCCAGCAACAACACTCACCATTGAAACAATCCGCCGGCGATGAACGAACCACGGGGGTTGAGGCCTGCAACCACTGCGGCGAAGAGGGACGCCGCGACGAACCCGTCGAGCCGGTCCATCAAGCCGCCATGGCCGGGAATGAGGCCGCTTGAATCTTTGACGCCGAATCGCCGCTTGAGCGCGGATTCGAACAGGTCGCCAAGTTCCGAGACGATCGCCGCCGCAAGCCCAAGCCAGAACAGGGCCGCGAGATGGTTCGTCCACCCCGCGAGCAGAAGGCCAAGGACCGCGCCACCCAACGCGCCCACAATCGCGCCGGCCCAAGTCTTGCCAGGCGAGACGCTCGGCCAAAGCCTGGGACCCCCGATCAACCGCCCGGCGAAATAGGCCGCAATGTCCGTCCCCCAAACGACCGCGAAAAGCCATAAGATCGCGGCCAGGCCGAAGAAGGGGCTGATTCTCAGCAGCACCACGCAGGCGACCAGAGCACCGGCGTAAAGCGCGCCCGCCGCAGCCCAGAATGCGTCCCTGCGTCCGGCAAGCCAGCCGACCGCGACCGCGCCGAGAACGAGCACGGCGAGGGCGCCAAGGATCGAATTGTGAAGCGCAAACAGCGCAACGAGCGCAAGCGCGAGACCGCCGACCGCGACCCGCTCGGCGAGCCGCGCGCCTTGGACTAGCCGTTGCCATTCCCACAGGACAACAAGCGATGCGAGCCACCAGAAGACGGCGAAGATAAAACCGCCGATCCACGCTGTCGCCAGCGCGAGGCTTCCCATCGCCACGGCCGCCGCAACGCGTGGCTGGAGATCCGAGCCGAACCGAGCACGCGGCGCCGAACGAACCGCTGGACCCCCTCCGCTCACCGCCACCAGCACATCCTCACGACGCCGACTTGACAGCCGCGGGCTCCACGACGGCGCCAAACCGCCTTTCGCGCGCCGCGTACTGGTCGAGCGCGGAGACAAACGCCGCGTCGTCGAAATCAGGCCACAGGATCGGAAGGAAGACGAGTTCGGCATAGGCCGATTGCCAGAGCAGGAAATTCGACAGCCGCACTTCGCCGGAGGTGCGAATGATAAGATCGGGATCCGGTAGGCCAGACGTGTCGAGCCGCTCCGCCAAGTCGTCGGGACCAATAGACCGGGCGTCGAGGCGCCCATCGCGGATGTCGAGCGCCAAACGACGCGCCGCATCGAAGATTTCCTGTCGCCCGCCATAGTTGAAAGCCACCGTGAGCGTGAGGCCGCGATTGCTGGCGGTGAGCGTTTCGGCCTCGACGATGAGGGCGATAATGTCGGGCTTGAGGTTATCGCGCTGGCCAATAATCCTGACCTTGACCCCATTGGCGTTGAGCTCAGCGAGATCCTCGCGAATAAACCGCTTGAGGAGGCCCATCAGCATCGCCACCTCCTCAGGCGGACGGCTCCAGTTTTCCGACGAGAAGCTATAGACCGTGAGGAATTGCACGCCGCGCTCGATCGCCGAGCGGACAACTCGGCGCACTGCTTCGACGCCGCGCCGATGGCCCTCGAAGCGAGGCAAGCCGCGCGACTGAGCCCAACGGCCGTTGCCATCCATGATAATGGCGACGTGGGCCGGCGTCCGGGCCGAACGGGGAACGGAGCGATGATGATGCATGAGGGCCTCGGACACAGAAGGCGATCGCCTAGACCTGCATAATCTCCTTTTCCTTCCCCGCCAGGGAGGCGTCGATCTCCTGAATGGCTTGATCGGTCGCCTTCTGCACTTCCGCCTCCTGTCGCTTTTCGTCGTCTTCGCTGATTGCGTGCTCCTTCAACAGCTTCTTGAGGATATCGAAACCGTCGCGGCGCACGTGCCGCACCGCCACACGCGCGTCCTCGCTGTATTTGTGGGCGATCTTGACCATTTCCTTGCGGCGCTGCTCGTTCAGTTCGGGGATGCGGATGCGTAGAACAGCGCCCTCGACCGTCGGGCTGAGGCCGAGATTGGCGTCCCGGATCGCCTTATCGACTGCTTGCACCATGCTCTTGTCCCATACCGATACTGAGAGCGCCCGCGGTTCGGGAACGCTGATCGTCGCCACCTGACTGATCGGCATCCGCTGGCCGTAGGCCTCCACTTGCACCGGCTCGAGCAGGCTCGCGCTGGCGCGGCCGGTGCGCAGGCCGCCGAGTTCGTGCTTAAGCGTCGCGTGCGCGGCCTGCATGCGGCGTTTGATTTCGGCAAGGTCGAACTGAGGCAATTGCGCCATGTGTCACACGAATTGGAGGCTGGGCCGCGCCTGGGAGAGCGGGCCGCCAAAAGCTGAGTTTGCGGCTAGATTCACGCCGGCGGTCTCATAGCATAGCTTTAGCTCACTAACAGCGTCCAAAGAAGGGCGGCGATTTGGTCGCTCCGAGAGAACCCGCAGGCAAATTCCGCGCCGTCGCTGTGTCCGCTTTCTTGGTCCGGCGCCGGACGCCTGCGCCTCATCGTCGGCTTCATGAGCTTCGCCGCTTTCGCCATTGCGGCGAGCGCCGCCTGGCCTTGCTGCCGGCTGGCGAACGGGCTGGAGATGGTCCGTGCTTCAGGCTTCTGTAGACGCGGCGAACGAGCGGCGTGCGATCGGCAATCGCTTCGCCAAGCGCTCCGCACCCCGCCTTATCAGCCATTAAACGCCAATAAACGCTAGTAAACGTTAGTAAAATAGCTAGCGTTTACTAGCGTTTATTTTTTCGAATCGAGACTTTTCAATGGGTTACGGCCGATTGGAGTAAAAAATTCCCCCGCCTCACTCCTTGCCCGAAATGGCCCCAAACGCGCCGACTGGCTCAGGCGCCGTCCCTCTCTTTTTGAGCCCAGGACGCCTATGATCCTGCCGATGGGAAAGATATAACACAACCTTCGGTTTTTGCCAAGCATTTGTTTGTCCGTTCCCTCTCCGCCAAGCGCCCACGTCAGAGCGGATTTCCGTCCAGCACGACGAAACGGGCCCGGCGGTCTTCTTTTGCAGCGAATAACGCAGGTCGCAAGCGCGCTTGGAAGCGTCCGCGGCGCGAACGCGTGTTAGCCCTCGTCCGCTGACCCCAAGCCCTCGCAGGAGCGGCCAAAGGCGGAGAGCGCGTCTTCGAGGTAGTCGGGCAGCAGCTCCATCTCCAGGAGGTATTTCCAGGTCGGGCCCTCGGCCCGCTCCCTCGCTTCCGCGACCGCGATTTTCCACTCCTCGGGCTGAAAATCGCCGCGACCGATCCAAACGAGGGCCACGACCGCCGCCGCCTCGTCTTCGTCGAGATCCTTGATGAATTCGATCAGTTCGCGGCGGAGCGAACGGCCGGCCGCGTCGGTGAGCATGATGTGTTCATCGTCGTCGGCGGGGTTCGAGTTGTCCGCCTCGACGCCCGCGTCCTCACCGAGATATTCGCGCGATTTCTCGATGATGAAACACGCTTTCGCCAGATCGATCTCCGGCATTGGACGTTCGCTGTCGTCGATCTTGCGCATGCAAACCCTCCTGCGCCTGGCTTCGGACGCTGCTGAACCCGCGAAGCGTCCGATCGTTCCCACTGAATGGCGCATCGCCGTGTGGTCGCCCCACTTTACCCGATTGATGCCCCGTGCGCTCCGGACCGGCAATGAATTGCGTTCCCGGACGCGTTCGGCTACCGAATAAAGGCATCGGAGGGTGTTTTGGTGGGCCTCGGGCGCCAGACATTTGCGCTTGGGAAGCGGCGCGGAAAGCGCCGCCTGACGTCGTTCCGGTCGCGGCTGACCGCATTTGTCGTTGCGTTTTCGCTCCTCGTTCAGCTTTTCGCCGCCGCGACGCCGCCAGCTTTTGCCGCGCCCGCCTTCGCCGGCGCCGATGACGCGGCGATCGCCGCCGAGCTCAAGGCGCTCTTTGGCGACACCGCTCAACTCTGCGTCCAGGTCAACGACGACAAGGCGCCCGTCCAGCATAACCCGGCCGGCCATTGCTGCGATCAGTGTCCGCTTTGCCGGTTCGCCGCTCAGGCTGTGGCCTTTGTCGCGCCAGACCTGCCGGCGTTGCCCGGCCGGCTTGAAAGCGAGGCGCATGCGATCCGCGCGCCGCCTGCGCGCGACATTCTCCCCGCCTATCCCGCCCAGCCAAACCCCGCCCGGGCGCCGCCCCTCCCAGTCTGACGGTCATTCGCCGCGCGCGCCCCTGGCGCGCGTTCGCATTCCTTCAAACTCGAGGTCTTCCTTTCATGTCCCTTCTCCGTATCCGCCTGGCCGCGGGCGCCCTCGTGGGCGCGTTCGTGGCCGGGGAAACCGCCGCCGCTCATGCGCATGCTGTCTGCGGCGACCGCATCTTTCCCGACTCGATCGGCAAACCGATCTTCTCGCAAAGCCTGCCGATGTTCACAGGAGCCCGACAATGACACGCATATTCATACGCTTCGCCGCCGCACTCGTATTCGCTTGCGCGTCGACCGTGGCTTTTGCTCACGCTCAGCTCGAGAAGGCGATTCCGGCCGTCGGCAGCACGGTCGCTTCGCCGAGCGAAATCCGGCTTGAGTTCAGCGAAGGCGTCGAGCCGAAATTCTCGAAAGTTTCCGTGACCGGGCCGGGCGGCGCCGTGCCTCTCGGGGCCGCGAAAACGGACTCCGGCAATCAGGCTGTGCTGATCGCGCCAATCTCGAAACCCCTGTCGGCTGGCGCGTACAAAGTGCACTGGCAGGCGGTGTCGGTCGACACGCATCACACCCAGGGAACCTTCGAATTCACCGTGAAGCCATGACCGGCCTGACGGCGAGAAAGGACAGACAATGAAACATTCTCTTTTCACCCTGGCGCTCACTCTCGCCCTCAGCGCGCCTGCCTTGGCGCAGGAATTCAAGGCAGGCGACATCGTGGTCGAGAAACCTTGGGCGCGCGCTACGCCGAAAGGGGCGGAGGTCGGAAGCGGCTATTTGGCGATCCAAAACAAAGGCGCCGCGCCCGATCGCCTGACCGGAGGCACGGCGGATTTCGCCACGGTCGAGATCCACCAGATGTCGTCCGCGAACGGCGTGTCGCAGATGCGCGAACTCAAGGACGGGCTGAACATCCCCGCCAACGGTTCAGTCGGGCTCTCGCCCGGCGGTTATCACCTGATGTTCACGCATCTGACCCACCCCTTGACCAAGGGCGAGAGCGTCAAGGCGACGCTCAATTTCGAACATGCCGGCCCCGTCGAAGTCGAGTTCAGCGTGATGGGCATCGGCGCTTCGGGCACGGGCGCGACTGGCGGCGCCATGAAGGGCATGAAGATGTGAAGCCGCGTGCGGTTACGATGGCTGAGCCGCGCGTAGGACGTGCGGCTAATTCGGTCGTCACGTGACCGCGCTCGCGATCTGCCGCTTCGCCCATTTCCTGGCAGCGATGCTGGCGTTCGGCATGAGCGTATATCTTCGGGCCTATACGCCGGAACGGCTGAGGCTCGCGCTGTCGCCGCCAGCACGCCGCGTCGCGCTGATCGCCAGCGTCGTGGCCCTCATAACCGCCATTGCGTGGCTTGCGCTCGAGTCCGCCTCGATGGCCGACGACTGGAGCGCCGCGCTCGATCCCGAAGCGATCGCCGCGGTGCTCACGGACACCGCCTTCGGCCATGCCTGGTCGTTGCACCTCGCACTGGCGACGGCGCTGGTCGCTGTCGCAATCTCGGGCGCCGGATGGGGAGCGACCTCGCTCGTGTCGGCGGCGCTGCTGGCGAGCCTCGGCCTCGTCGGCCATTCCGCGATGCAGACGGGCGCCGAGGGCGTCTTGCACCGCGCGAACCACGCCGTGCATCTCATGGCGGCGGGTGCATGGATCGGCGGCCTTGTTCCGTTCGCGATGTGCCTTCGGGCTTATGAGCGCGACGATCTGCGCAGAGACGCGGTGCGAGCGATGGCGGCCTTTTCCTTCTGGGGTCAACTCATCGTCGCGGGCATCGTTCTCACGGGCGTCGTCAACATCGCATTGACGTCACATCACCCCCCGCTCCCGCCGACGACGCCCTACCGCGCGCTTCTGGTCGCGAAACTCGTCATCGTCGCGATCATGATTTCGCTGGCGCTCTTCAATCGCTTTGTTCTCACTCCCCGACTCAAGACGAGCGCAAATGCGCTCGCGACCTTACGCGCCACGAGCCTCGCGGAGATCGCGCTGGGCTGCGTCGTGATCGCTCTGGTTAGCGTGTTTGCGCTGCTCGATCCGGCGTGAAGCGCAGTAGGTAGTAATTCCCATTGCCGCGTAACCCTCCGCGGCCTCAAAATCTTGGTTTCGCCTGAGCGTCGCTACCCCCACAACTCGGTGTTGTGTGACCGCGATCACTGTCTCTGACACTCTAACCGCATACGGTTCAGGGCGGAGAGTTAAACGCATCGGCGCTTGAGCTTGGGGGCGACAAGCGAATAATTTGCGTGTGCGAGCGGAGAGGAACAGATGAAGGCGCATATCGTTGGCGGCGGATTTGGCGGACTGGCGGCGGCGGCGTTGCTTATCCGAAATGCCGAAGTTCCCGGCAAGGACATCACGATCTACGAGGCGGATGGCGAACTCGGCGGCGGGTACTTTCTCGAAGGAAGTCCGGCGAGCGGCTACAATCTGCCAGGCTCCGTCTTCGACAAGGAATTCCGCTGCGGGTTCGAACTGCTCTCGTGGATCCCGACTCTTGCCGACCCGAAGATTTCCGTGAGGGACCAGTTCTTCACCTTCAATGACGCCAACCCGTACAACGATCAGGCGCATATCCTCGATCGCGACGGCAATATCGTGCATGGGCCGCATTTCGGCCTGGGCCTTTCAGACGCGCTCGCCCTTGGCCGCGTCTCGCTGACGCCCGAAAGCGCTCTCGACGGGCGCCGCATCGAGGAGTTCTTTTCCCCTGACTTCTTCAAGACCGAGTTCTGGCTGCTCTGGTCGACGATCATGGGGTCGCTGCCGCAGCACAGCGTGATCGAGTTCCGGCGTTACATGAACCGCTTTCTCTACCTGTTCCCCCACCTGTCGACGATGGCGGGGGTGATGCGCACGCCCTTCAACCAGAACGAAGCGTTCGTCAAACCTCTGGTCGCCTGGCTCACTCCGAAAGGCGTGAACTTTGTGACCGGCGCGCTTGTCAAGGACATCGGCTTCGCCGAGTCGCCCAGCCGCATGACCGCCGTCCGGCTCGACTACCAATTCCGGGACGGCTCCGAAAGTTCGGTCACCATCGCTGAGGAGGATATCGTGCTCGTGACCACCGGGTCACAGGCCGCTGACCGCTCCGAGGGAACGATGGACAAGCCACCCGGACCGCCACCGCATCCTGGCCGGTCATGGGCCTTATGGGAGGAGTTGGCTAAGAAGCACAAGGGTTTCGGCGATCCGGACAAGTATTTCGGCGCCCCCAGAATCGCCAATTCGCGCTGGGTGACGTTCACGGTCACCACTACGGGCTCGGAGTTCGTCGAGCGGATTACCAAGCTGCTCGGCGGCGTCGAGCCTGGATGCGGCGGGCTCCAGACCTTAAGGGACTCGGGCTGGGTCATCTCGTTCTCGATCTTCCACCAGCCGGAGGTCCTCGGTCAGCCTAAGGGCACGAGCGTCTGGTGGGGTTATGGGCTCTATCCGGAACGCGAGGGCACTTTTGTCAAGAAACGCATGGATCAATGCACCGGCGCGGAAATCCTCGAGGAGACGCTGCGGAACTTGCGGTTCGACGACCAGCTTGACACGATCATGAAGTCGTCGATCTGCATTCCCTGCAATCTGCCCTATGTGAACAACATCTGGCTACAGCGCAGCCGCGGCGACAGGCCGCCCGTGGTTCCTGATGGGTCGACCAATCTCGGATTGATCGGCCAGTATGTCGAGCTTGAAAAGGACATCGCTTTCACCTTCGAATATTCCACTCGCTCGGCGTGGGAGGCGATTCACCAACTGCTCAAGCGCGGGCCTGCGCCGCCGCCCGTCTATCAGGGACAGGTCGATCCAAAGGGGATCTTGGCCGCTTTGGAGGTGTTCCTCGGGCACTAATCCCTTCGCGATGTCCTGCTCCCAGCGCTGGGTAGGTCAGGGTCAGGGATCCGCAGCCGCGGCTCGCTCCCCATTCGCTCAGCGATGTCCGATGCCGCCTTGTCCGAACCCCCCGCCTCCGCCCTGAAAAGCTCCGCCCCCTCCAACACCATGAAACCCTCCGGCAGCAAAACCCGGGGAGGCCGGCGCGCCGATCCGGGGAGTTCCCGCCCCGCCGCCAGCATGGAAAGTCCCGATGCCCGCAAAACCTGGGGAGGCAGGCGCGCCGATGTGGACTCCTGTGGCCGCGCCAAGCCCATGCAAACCGCCGCCCCCAGTAAAACCTGGCGACGCCGGCGCACCGATGTGGGGAGCTCCGACGCCGGCGCCATGGAAATTTCCGGCGCCGCCCAAGCCATGAAAACCTCCCCCGCCAGCAAACCCGGGCGAGACGGCGCCGTGAAACTGATGAAAATTGCCGCCACTAAGACCGCCGTGGAACCCGGCGCCGGCAAAACCGGGAGAAGCGGGCGCGCCGCCGGCGTGGAAACTAGGCGAAGCACGAACGCCGCCCGCGCTAAAACGACGAAAACCTGCACCATTGCCGAAGGTATGAAAGGCGGGAGCGCCGCCACTTCGCAGACCGGTAGACGGCGCAACGCCGCCAGCGCCTAGGCCTCGAGACGGGTCGATGCGGGGGTAAACGGGGTTCGCCGCCGGGGGATGCGAAACGGCGAAGGTGTGTCGATGATGTCGCCGGACCGCGACGCCGCCAAAGGTGTTGAGGTTGAAGGGGCCGATCCAACCAAAACCATCGTTCCACTCATCGCCGCACTGATACCAGCCGCGGCCGTTCCACCCCTCGGCGTAGTAGCAATTGTTGCCGCCGAACTGGACGGTTTGCGCGGGCGACAACCGTCTGAATGAGGAAAGAGCGCCGCCGCTCATGCCGCCGACGTTTGCCGCGGCGCCGTTGGCGACGGCGAACGGCGCCAAAGCCAGCGCCAGATATGCGGCAATGCGCAAAATCGAGTGAGACATGTCTGGTTGTCCCAGAAAAAGACGACCGTCCGCGAACGGCGCCAACAAACCTAGTAAGAGCCGATTGTCGCGTTAGTTGGACGCCATCGGACGGCCGCCGGCCCCGATGAACGCAAGGAGAGTTCACGGCGATCAAGCGTCGCTAGGACCCGCGTCGGCAACTCACCCCTTTTTGTGCCGCTCCCGGAAGGCCTCGGCCCAACCGGCTCTGGTCTCTTGACGGCCGCGCGCGACCGCAAGCGCGCCCGCCTCGACGGGCTTCGTGATCACCGAGCCCGAGCCAATGTAGGCCCCATCCCCGATCGTTACCGGCGCGACGAGGGCCGAGTTCGAGCCGATGAAGGCGCCGGCGCCGATGTCGGTCCTGTGCTTAGCGAAGCCGTCGTAATTGCATGTGATGGTTCCGGCGCCGATGTTCGCGTTCGCGCCCACGCGCGCGTCGCCGATGTAGGTCAAATGGTTGACCTTCGCGCCCTCCTCGATCTCTGACTGCTTGATCTCAACGAAATTGCCAATTCTCGCCTTGGCCGCAATGTCAGCGCCCGGCCTGAGGCGCGCGAACGGCCCGACGATGGCGCCGCCCGCCACCCGCGCGCCCTCGAGATGGGAGAAGGCTCGGATCACCGCGCCGTCCTCGATATTGCATCCGGGCCCAATCACGACATGGGGTTCGATCAGGACGTCGCGGCCGATCCTGGCGTCAAATGACAGGAACACCGTTTCGGGGGCGGTCAGCGTTGCGCCCGCCGCCATGGCGCGCCGGCGCAGCCGATGCTGTAGCGCGGCCTCGGCGGCGGCGAGCTGCGCCCGGTCGTTGACGCCCATGACCTCGTTCTCCTTGGCGATCAGGGCTCGCGCCACGAGGCCGCTGGCATTGGCGATCTCGACTATATCGGTGAGGTAATATTCGTTCTGGGCGTTGTCAGGCTTGATAGCGGCGAGCAGGTTCAGCGCTTCAGCGCCGCTGAAGGCGATCGGACCGGCGTTGCATAGGCGTGAGGCCCGCTCTTCGGCGCTCGCATCCTTCTCCTCTCGGATCGCGATCAACCGTCCGTCGCGCTCGATAAGGCGGCCGTAACCCGCGGGATCGGCGGCGGCAAATCCTAGCGCCACGACGTCCGCGCCCGAGGCCAGCTCGTTACGCATCGCAGCCAGCGTCGAGGCCTCGATCAGCGGAATGTCGGCGTAGACGACGAGAATGTCGTCGTAGCCGCGCTCAATCTGATCGCGCGCCGCGAGAACCGCATCGGCGGTGCCCCGCCGCTGGGCCTGGATAGCGATTTTTGCCCGCGGCGCCGCCTTCAGAGCTTCCGCCGCCACGGCGTCGCCGTCCGATCCGACGACGACCGCGATGTCGCCCGTCGCGCCGTCAAGGACGGTTGAGAGCGTGTGCGCCAGCATTGGGCGGCCGGCAAGCTCGTGCAGGACTTTGGGCCGGGCCGAGCGCATGCGGACACCCTCGCCGGCGGCAAGCACGATGGTCAGGCAGCGGCGGACGTTGGCGCTCATGGGCGTTTGCTCTCTGGTCAAGTAGCGTTGGCGAAAGGAGGCTCGGCCGCTCCGAATCCCCCTAAACTCGCCCGAGGGGTACTATCGCCGCGGGCGCGCGGTTTCCAGCCCCACGCCACCTGCATGAACGCGATTTTGAGCTTGTGACAAAAAGCGTCTCGCTGCGCCGCAAAAAACGATGTACAACCGAATGGGTCCTGGACGGAACGTCGTTGGTTGCGAAGCGTTACCTTCCTCACGGGCTGATCTTTCATTTTGGCTGGGAGCGACGTCACGTCGGGCCATTCATGCGCGGTTTAGTTCCGGCGAACGAATGACGAATACGGATGGCGGATAGGCAGCGTCGCGAATTCCTACAGCTGGCTGTTGGCGGCGCGCTCGCGGCTTCGCTGGCGCCCTCTGGCTCGACGCCGGTGGGCGCTGAACCGTTGGGTCAGCCTGTTCCATTTGGCGCCGATACCGTGCTGAAGATGGCGGCCGAACTCGCCTCAAAGCCCTTCAAGGATCCCGAGGCGGCGGCGCTGCCGAGCCTCTTTTCGGGGCTCACTTTCGATCAGTACACGGCGATCCAGCGCGTGCCGGGCACAGCAATCTGGAGCGACCAGAAATTAGGCTTTTCGCTCGAGCCGTTGCATCGAGGTTTCGTCTACACAACGCCGATCGGGATCAACATTGTCGAGAACGGCATGGCGCAGCGGGTGATCTACGACCCCGCCAATTTCAACTTCGGCGCCTTGAAACCGCCTGCCGCTCTAGGCGATCTGGGCTTTTCCGGCCTGCGTATCCTCAAGTCCTCTGATCAGGGCTTCGAAGACGTGGCGATCTTCCAGGGCGCGACCTTCTACCGTTCGCGGGCGCACGCGCAGCCCTTCGGGCTCACCGCGCGCGGCCTTGCAATTCGGACCGGCGACGACCCGGGCGAGGAATTTCCATTGTTTCGGGAGTTCTGGATTGAAAAGCCGATTCCAGCGGCGAATACGCTCACCATTCATGCACTGCTCGATTCACCGAGCGTCACCGGCGCCTTTCGCTTCACGCTGCGCCCTTCGGAGACCACCATCATCGATACCGAGATGACGCTGATCGCGCGGACGGCGGTCGACAAGCTGGGATTTGGGGCCATGGCCGCGTCCTATCTGTTCAGTCCCCTCGATCATCGACGTCCCGACGACGTCCGCGCCGCGGCCTACGAGTCGACCGGACTGCAAATTCTGACTGGAAACGGCGAGTGGCTTTGGCGCCCAGTCTCCAATCGAGACACCTTGCAGATCTCAGCGTTTTCCGATGTGAACCCTCGCGGTTTCGGTCTCTTGCAGCGCAGCCGCACCTTTGATGCGTTTTACGACGACGATACGCATTGGGAATTGAAGCCCTCGCTGTGGATCGAACCGATCGGCGATTGGGCGGAGGGCAACCTCCGCCTCCTGGAAATCCCCGCGGACGCCGAAACCAATGAGAACGTGATCGTGCAATGGCGCCCCAAGGCGGGCATGGCCGCCGTCACGACCCAGTCGATCGCCTTCAGGCAATTCTGGTGCTGGGCGCCGCCATCAAAGCCGCCGCTTGCGTCTTGCGTGTCGTCGCGGCGCGGCAAAGTCGGCGCATTCGAGCGCTTTGCGGTCGAGATGGCTGCGGAGATTTTCGCCGATCCCGCGAAAGCGGCGGCGGTGGCCGCGGACGTTCAGGCGGCCCCGGGCAAAATCGTGGCCGTCCGGCTTTTTCCCTATAAAGACAGGCATTCAGTGCGCGTCGTTTTCGATCTTGACCCGGGATCGGAAACCTATTCAGAGCTACGTCTGACGCTCAAAGTCGACAATCAGCCGGTGAGCGAAACATGGCTCTACCGTTGGACAGCCTGACGCTAATACCGTCCGAGCCTAGGCCGGACGATACCGGCTCGTCGCTTGGCTCGTCCATGCCGAGTTTCGCGCCCCTTGCCATGCCGGCGCAGTCGTTCCGGCGATTCTCGCAGCGCGATCGCCGCGCGCTGGTCGCGCCGCGCCTCGCCAGGCCGCCAATTCTGACCCGTCTCGCCGTGTTCGGCGGCGCCATGGCCCTGACCGCGTTTGGCGCCTACCAGATGTTCAAGGTCGTTTCGATCAGCACGGTCACGCCGCTCGAATGGGTGATCGCGGTCTTGTTCGTGATCACCTTCTCCTGGATCACGCTCTCGTTTTCATCCAGCGTCGTCGGTTTTGTCTGGCTTCTCGCTCATCGCCGCCGGCGCGGGCCACTGCCATCCCTGCGCGAGCGAACGGCGGTCGTGATGCCGATCTACAACGAGGCGCCCTCGCGCGTGTTCGGCGCCATGCAGGCCATCTTCGAGGACGTCGAACGGACGGGCCAAGGCCACGCGTTCGACTTCTTCCTCATCTCCGACACCACCGACGCCAATGTCTGGATCGCGGAAGAGCGCGCGTTTCTGGCGATGCGGACGCGGCTGCCGCAGGCTCGCTTCTATTATCGGCGGCGGCGCAAGAATTTGAGTCGCAAGGCCGGCAACATCGCCGATTTCGTCACCCATTGGGGCGGCCATTACCCGCACATGGTCGTGCTTGACGCCGATAGCCTGATGACGGGGGAAGCGATCGTCGGCCTGGCGGCGGCGATGGAGGCGGACCCCGACGCCGGAATCATCCAAAGTCTGCCGCTCATCGTCAACCGCAACACGATGTTCGCGCGCCTGCAGCAGTTCGCCGCCCGGATCACCGGCCCGGTCATCGCCGCGGGCTTGAGCGCCTGGATGGGACATCAGGGCAACTACTGGGGCCATAACGCGATCATCCGCACGCGCGCGTTCGCCGATCATTGCGGACTGCCCGACCTGCCGGGCAAACCGCCGTTCGGGGGCCACATTCTCAGCCACGATTTCGTCGAGGCGGGGCTCATGCTCCGGGCCGGATACACCGTCTACATGCTGCCCGGCCTCGGCGGCTCTTACGAAGAGAGCCCGCCCTCGCTCATCGATCTTGCAACTCGCGACCGGCGATGGTGCCAGGGCAATCTCCAGCACGCGCGCGTCATCGGCGCCCGGGGCTTCACCCTGGCGACGCGACAGCATTTCGCAAATGGCATCATGGGCTATCTCGCATCGCCTTTGTGGATGGCGCAATTGCTGGTCGGCATCGTGCTGGTGCTGCAGTCCCACTACATCCGGCCCGAATATTTCACCAAGGACTTCTCCCTGTTTCCGGCCTGGCCGCGCTTCGACTATGAGCGCGCGCTGCTGCTGTTCGCACTGACGATCGGCATCCTGCTTGCGCCCAAGTTCCTCGGCCTCGCGATTGCGCTTATGGAGCGGAAAACGCGGCGCGGCTCCGGCGGCGCCCTGGCGCTCATCGCCTCGACGCTCGTCGAGATCATCATGTCCGCCGCGTTTGCGGCGATCATGATGTTGATCCAGTCCGGATCGGTGGCGCAGATCCTGTCGGGACGGGACACCGGCTGGAATCCGCAGCGCCGCGACGACGGCTCGATCCCGCTCGCAAGCATTGCGCGGCGCCATCGCGCGCACACTCTCTTGGGCGTCATCACGCTGTTCGCGGCGATGCTGATCTCGCCCTCTCTCGTCATCTGGATGTCGCCGACGATCTTCGGACTTATCTTTTCCATTCCGCTCTCCTGGGCGAGCGGAAATCTGTCGCTCGGCCTCGCGATGCGCCGCATGGGGCTTCTGCGCACGCCGGAGGAGACCTCACCCCCCGCTGTGGTCGGGCGCGCCAATGCGCTGGCCGCCGAGCTGGCTCTGACCGGGGGCGACCACGACGACGCGCTCCAGGCGATCTGGGCGGACGCGGCGCTGCGTGCCGCTCACGAGTCCTTCCTCGCCGAGGCGCCTCGGCGTCGGCGGGGCGACGTCGATGTCGAGACCGCCGTCGCGACGGCGAAGCTCAATGACGCTCAAACGCTCGAAGACGCCCGCGCCTGGCTCAACTCCCGCCAGCGGCTCGCGGTCCTCGGCGACCGGTCGCTGATCGCCATGCTGGCCCGCCTGCCAAGCGCGACGGCCCAGCCGAACGCGGCCTGAGCAGCCTCCATCCGCCGGGCGACGCGGCTCGGAGAAGGGCTGCCATTTTCGAGTCCGTTTTGAGCGATTCCAGCGTGTTACGGCGCCATTTCCGATTGCTCCGCCAGACGATTGCCCGGCGCTAGACCGTCGCGCAATTCAACATCTACAGAACGATAAACTAGAGCCCAGGCCCTTTTGCCTCTCGACGACGCCAGAAATGAGATCCTCGTGCGAGGCGCTGCGCTGCGCGGAGAGTTGACGCTCGGCCGTTCGAATGACAGCGGCTCGCGTCCCAAAAGCGAACTTCCTCTCTGACGAGCCTTCGGCCTCGGCAGACACGACCGGAGGGGTCAGGGGCCGCTCAATCCGTCTTCTTCTCGCCCTCCGGCAGCCCGCCTTGCGCAGGCCTTCGAGTGATGCGCTGGTATTGCGCGTTGAAGGTCGGATCGTCGGACCAGTGGATGCCCGCCCAGGTTTGCACGGTGAAGCCGGGATAGACCTTCTGCAATTGGGCCGCGGCCTCCTTTGCCTCTTTGTCGTGACCGAGCCAGGCGTTGGCGGCGGCGAGGTCGACCAGCGGGAAAAAATTCTGTAGGGTCGCCGGCGGTTGACTTGTTGCACCATTCGATCGCCTGTTCCCATTGGGCGAGATGGGTATGGAGGTGGCACATGAAGAATTGCCAAAACGGCACGCCCGGGTCGCGCGGACTTAGTCGAAGCGCCGTTTCGACGCCCGCGAAGCCGTTCTCGCTGTGGCCGAGAAACATCTTGAAAAAGCCTGCGGCAGCGTGAGCGTCGGCATTGTTGCGGTCCTCCGCGATCGCCGTTTCCGCCTCCGCGGTCGCCGGCCCACACTGCCGTTTCGCGAAGAAAAGCCAGCCTTTGATGCAATGGGCCCACGAATTGTCAGGCTGAAGGGCCAAGACCGCATTGATCAATTCGTCCGCACGCGCGATGTCGGCTGCAGGGTCCTTGCTGGCGAACTGGATCACGCGCTCTTGCAGCACCCCCGCCAGCCCTGTCATCGCGAGCAAATTATGCGGGTCAAGAGCGAGCGCGCGTTCGTACAGGTTCATCACATCGCCCAGCTTCGACTCGTCGCTTGAACTCAACAAGGCCGCGGCGCGCATCGCGAGGTCGGTCGGCGTCCGGGTTGTTCGGCCGTTCGCGCATCGCACGCAGGCTCTCGGCCTTGACCAGCTCCACGCCGAGCGAATTGGCGAGGCGGGAGACGAACTCCACCTGCAATTCCCCAAGCTTGCTGCGCTCGCCGTCGAACCGATCGGCCCAGACATGCGCGCCGGTTTCGGTCGAGATGAGCTGCGCGTTGACCGATATCTTGTCCTCGAGACGGCGCACGCTGCCCTCGAGCAAATAGCGCACGCCGAGCTCCCGCCCGATCTGCTTCACGTCGACCGGCTTGCCCTTGTAGGTAAACGCGGTGTTGCGGGCGATGACGAAGCTGTCGGGCAGATGCGACAGGTCGGTCGTCAGATCATCGGTGATCGCGTCCGCGAAATAGTCCTGTTCCTTGTCGCCGGAGAGGTTCTCGAACGGCAGCACGACGATCGAAAGCCGCGGCGCATTGGCGAGCTTGTCGTCAACGGACGAGGCCATGAAACGCGGCGCATAGCCCGCATGCCAAGCATAGGCGCCCCCCGCGACGACCGCGACAACAAGCGCCGCAGCAAGGGCAGACCAGCGGCGCCAGACGCCGCGTGTTCTCGTCGCTGCATGGGTCGATTTTTGCGTCGCCGGCGCGCCCTGGCGCAAGAGGTAGGCGCGCACCGGGTCGGCGATGTTTTTGAGGCTTTGCGGCCCGAGGTCGGCCACCTGAAGCTCGAGCCGCGACTTGACCTGCCGATAAGCGTCCTCAGACAGGCAAATCCCGCCCGGCTCACAAATCCCCTCCAGCCGGGCCGCGACGTTGACGCCGTCGCCCATCAGATCGCCATCCGCCTCCTCGACAACGTCGCCAAGATGAACGCCGATGCGAAACTCGATGCGACGTTCCGGCGGCAGTCCGGCGTTGCGCTCGACCATGCCGCTCTGCACCTCAAGCGCGCAGCGCACGGCGTCGACCACGCTGCGGAACTCGATGATGATCCCGTCGCCCGTGCGCTTGATGATACGGCCGTGATGGGCGGCGATGGCGGGGTCGATGAGGTCGCTGCGGAGGCCCCTTAGGCGCGCAAGGGTCCTATCCTCATCCGCGCCCGCGAGCCGGCTATATCCGACGACGTCCGCGACAAGAATCGCCGCAAGCTTTCGGGTCTCGCCCATTGGCGTCCCCTTGGCGGAGGCCTAGCGATCGCCCGCGAGCTGCGCGAGCCACCGAAATTCATCGAGCTACGAACTGATCTCCCGCGCAAAATAAACAAATAAAGCCGCCCTATATGCTCGTATATAGGTAGAACTACCTAGAGTTTAACTTCTGCGCTTGCATCCGCGATGCTCAAATCTCGCGGCGAACGTCCTTATTGGCCGCGCCGAAGCGGCTGGATGCGCTCGAGCGCGGTGATCGACAGGAAGCCGCCGATCCAGGAGCCTAGCGCCGCGAACAGCACATAGGCCCAATTCGACGTGTAGCTGATGACCGCGAAGGCCGCGAGCAGATACCAGACGCTGCTCCAGGTCGCCGCCGCGAATCGCCGGCGCGCGGAAACGGCGGCGTTGAAGAGCACGTAGACGGCGTCGGTGAAGGCCGTCGTCACGACGACTCCCCCGGCGATCACGGGATCGATGGTCGGCAGAATCATTGTCCCCCCAATGTCGGAACGGCGCTGCGTCTCCCCGGTGAACTCACAAGGCGGAGCGCGGCGAGTAGCCCACGCGAAACGCCATCAAGCCTCCATCGACGGCGGACCCATCGCAAGCTCTCCGCTCATCGGCGGGGCGCGGAACGGGCGATCAAACAGCGGAAACAGCACGAGCCCGGCGAGAAATCCGCCGAGATGGGCGACCCAGGCCACCGGCATGTCCGAGAAGCCGAGCGTTTGAGCTCCGGCGCCGAAGATCAAATTTGTCGCGAACCAGATCAAAATGAAAATCAGCGACCGACGCTCGACAAAAACTTGACCGAGGCTGGCGGCCGGGATCGAACTCGACCTCAGGCCGACCAATTGTGCCGAACGCTCCGAGCGGCGCTCCCGGCTGAAACATGAACCGGGTCGCCGCGCCCATGAGGCCGGAATCCGATCCAGACGCGCCGATGAGCGGGGAGAAATCCATCGGCGAAATCACCCAGTGGGCGAGCGCGCTGGCGATCGCAGTGACCGCCATGAACAGAAGAAACCTCGCCGTGCCGAACCGGCGCGCGATCGGCGGCCCGAACGCGACCATCCAGACGGAATTGAGCAACACGTGAGTCCATGACCCATGCAGAAAGGCGTAGGTCAGCACGGTCCACGGCTTTGCCCCGCCACCCAGCACGTGCAATTCCCGGATCTGTCGCGCCTGCCGCAACGCGGCCGGGTCCGTGTTCGCCCGGTGGATGAGATCGACCAGCCGATCCGGCCAGATGGCGATGCTTAGCCGGCCTGGAATGAACGCGTAATCCCGGATGATTCTGTCCTGCACCGCCACGGGGGCCCAGTTGAAAGCCGCGTAGACGCCGATGAGAATGGCGATGAGGCCAAGGACCACAACGGGCGCGTTGAACATCGGTTCGCTGCGCCGCGCGATCCGGCGCGGTTCGTTTGCGTTCATACCAGTTTCAGCCTTTCGGTCACCGACTCCAGCGCCCGCTCCTCGAAGCCGGGACCGACGCCGGGCAGGATATCCGTCCCAGGATATCCGCGCCCCGAGACAAGTCTAAACCGGCGTCATGGCTTTGGCGAATTTTGGCCCGTCCGACGGCCCCAAGGCGGCGCAAGGGCGAAATACGCGAAGCAGCCGAAATCCATCAGCGGGAACAACAATGTTGCCGGCCGAACGGAATGCGCTTAATCGCGCTCGACATGACGATCCATATTCCCGCCCGGCCGCTAACGGATTTCTGCGCCGAGATTTTCGCTCGCGTCGGCTGCCGGTCCGAAGAAGCCAACAGCGTCGCCGCCTCGCTCGTCGACGCCAATCTCACCGGCCACGACAGCCATGGCGTGATCCGCGTGCCGCGTTATGTCGACTGGGTCCGCACCGGCGACCTCATTCCCAACCAGTCGATCGAACGTATTGTTGACACATCCGTGATCGGCGTCGTCGACGGCCGCTTCGGCTTCGGTCAGATCGTGGCGCCGGCGGCCGTCGACATCGGCGTTGAAAAAGCGAGGGCGACCGGCCTTTCCGCGATTTCGCTGCGCAACTCAGGCCACGTCGGCCGCGTCGGCGAATGGGCGGAGCGAGCCGCCGCGGCGGGCCTGATCTCGATCCATTTCGTCAACGCCGCGGGCTCGATTCTTGTCGCGCCGTTCGGCGGACTCGAGCGTCGACTGTCCACGGCGCCGTTTTGCGTCGGCGTTCCCCGCGCGGGCGCCCCGCCCATCGTGCTCGATTTCGCGACATCGCTGGTCGCAGAAGGCAAGGTCAATGTCGCGAGCCGCGGCGGCAAGCCGCTGCCGCCCGACGCATTGATCGGTCCCGACGGCGCGCTCTCCGGCGATCCCGCGCTGATCTACGGCCCGTTAACCCCAGACGGTCCGCGCGATCACAGCGGTGGCGCCGGCGCGATGCGCGCCTTCGGCGAGCATAAGGGCTCAGGCCTCGCGCTCATCTGCGAACTCCTGGGCGGGTCGCTCACCGGCAATGGCGCAACCGAACCGGACCGCAAATTCTCCAACGGCATGTTCTCGCTGTACCTCGATCCGGCCCAAGTCGATCCCTCGCATGTCTTCGACGCCGACATGACGCGCTATCTCAATTGGCTCCAACAAGGGAAAGCCATTCCCGGCGAGGCGATCCTGACGCCAGGCGAACCCGAGCGCTTGAGCCGTGCAAAACGCGGCAAGAGCGGCGTGCCCCTGTCGGACGAGGCCTGGGCGTCGATCGTCGCGGCGGCGCAGAGCGTTGGCGTGAACCGGGACCTGCCGTTCTGATCTTCTCGTCTCACGTCCGTGAATGTGCCAATTCTGGACTGGCCCGGGCAATTTCAGGGTTAGCCGAAAGTAACCGCCATACCGCCTGTCCAAGCGAAGCGCAGGGCGAGCCGCTTCCGTTACGGAATGGCATGGTCCCTGCCTCATCCCAGGCAATCCCAAGGCGAAAGATCAATTGCGTCCCATTCCGGGACAGCGTCAGGGAACTGGGTCGCGGGGCATTCAGTGAAGCTCGCTGTCACGATGGAACTCTATGCCTACTGGAACCGATTGCGGGGCGCGCGCAGCGCGCCTGAGCGCAACGACGTCGACCCCGGCGCGATTCGTGGCGTGCTGGCCGACACGTTCGTGCTCGATTTCGACGAGAAGCGTGGCTTTCCATTTCGCATCGCCGGGTCGAGGGCCAACGCAATTTTCCTCAAGGAGCTGAGGGGCCTTCCCTTTCTGGAGCTATGGCGCGACGCCGATCGCCGCGAACTCGATTCGGTTTTGCATTGCGTCGCCGATGAAGCGCAGGCGTTCCTGATCGGCGCGGAGGCGCGGTCGCCCGGTCTTGGGGCGGTGGACATCGAAGCCATTCTGCTGCCGCTCCGTCATCATGGATTGACCCACTCCCGCGTCCTCGGCGGCTTCGCCATCCATGCCGCGCCCGCGTGGATGGGCCTCATGGGGGCCGGGCCAATCACGCTCACCTCACTGCGCGCGCTCGATTCGTCGAGGTCGGAGCCGCCGACGCCGGAGAGGGCGACGCCGGCTGGCTTTTCGGTTCGCGATACGCCCAAGCGTTACAAACATCTGTTTGTCTATTCAGGCGATCGGCCCGCAACCTGACGTTGCGACACGCCCAGCGCGTAACAGCGCCTTAATCCCTAAGGCTTATGGTGACCGCGCTTGCCGGCCTGATTGCAATTCCCTGGTGGCCTCAGCGATCGCGTTCGGCCCGGCGTCAGAGAATCCTAGGAGCACGCCGCCGTGGGCGCTTTGGCATGGAAAATCGTGGAGCCGGCGCAAGTCGAACGGCGGCACGACCAGCGCGTCAAGGTGCGCCTTCTGGGACGATTCATGCGCTCCGATCGCAAAGAGTTCGACTGCGAATCAACCGACGCGTCTCCATACGGCATCGCGTTTTCCTCCGACGCCGGGGTTCAACCCAACGAGCGCATCGTCGCCTATCTCAACCAGATCGGACGAGTCGAGGGACGGGTCGCGCGGATCTTCCCCGGCGGATTTGCGATCGAGATGAACGTCCCGCCAGCCAAGCGCGACAAGCTTAACAGTCAACTGATGACGCTCGCCGACCGCCAGTCGCGCGGCTTGCCCGATGACCGACGCCACGACCGCATCGCGCCGCGCGACCGATATACGATCCTCAAGCTCGCGAACGGACGCGAGTACACGGCGACCCTGATCGACATCTCAATGTCGGGGGCGGCGCTCAACGTCGATTGCGAGCCCCCGATCGGCGCGCGCGTCTTTGTCGGCGCGACGCCGGCCGAGGTCGTGCGCCACGTCAACTGCGGCATCGCGGTTGAATTCCTCAGCCCCTTGCCGGCCGAAGAATTCGGCGAAAACGCGACGATCTGACTCTGCGACCCGGCGCGCTGCGCGTCATTCGCCCGCGTCGATCGGCTTCATCCCCGTGGCGAACCGTCGCCAATTGTCGACGTAATGGGCGGCGGAGAGACGCAGCTTCGCGACTGCCTCCTTGTCCAGCGTCCGCATCGCTTTGGCGGGCGACCCCATGATGAGCGAATGGTCGTCGAAGGTCTTGCCCTCGGTCACCAGCGCGCCGGCGCCGATTAAGCATCCGCGCCCGATCCTGGCGCCGTTGAGCACGATCGCGCCCATGCCGATCAGCGAGCCTTCGCCGATCGCGCATCCGTGCAGGATGGCGTTATGGCCGATGGTGCACTCCTCGCCGATGGCGAGCGGCGACCCCATATCGGTATGCAGGGTGCAGGATTCCTGAATGTTGGTGCGCGCGCCGATGTTGATCTGCTCATTGTCGCCGCGCAGGACCGCGCCGAACCAAATGCCGACATCGAGTCCAACCACGACATTGCCGATCACGCTGGCGTTGGGCGCGATCCAGAAGAAGCCCTCAGGCGGCAGCGTCGGCCGGCGGCCATTGAGCGAATAAAGCGTCACCCCAGAGCTACTCCTCGCCGTCCAGATCGACGTCCAGGATCGCCATCTGCAACGTGTAGCTCGACGCCTCCGGATCGTCGGCGGAGATGACGCCGAGAAAATCGGGACCATTGTTGAGTTCGACCGAGTCCGTCTTCTTGAGGCGCCCGGCCACCGTCAATTTGTCGTTCTCGAACAGACGGCGAAGATAGTCCTGCAGCACGGGACGGCCAACCGGCACTTTCATCTCAAACGCGAACGAGCGGTCGCCGTCCTCGTCGTCGACCGTGATCGTTCCGAGCTTGCGTTCGCCGAGCGACACATCCGCCGCGTCGCCGGATTTTGAATTCGGCATGACCTGGAGCGCCGGCGCGCCAAAGGAGCGGCGCAGGAACTCACGCAGTTTCACGATCTCGGCTTTGTCCATCATTTTCTCTCCGGCTCGCGAGCCGCGCGACGAGGCTTGGCACGAAGAGACACAGCGTTGCAATACGCAGAATTATCGACAATCCTCATTTTTCAACAAGGATGAGCACCCGCTTTGGAAGCCGCCAATCCGACCGCGGCCGCTTCGCACGGCGTCGACGAGGAGGCTTACCCTTCGAATGCCTTCTCGGCCAGGATCTGGTTCATGTCGCGCGCCGGCTCGGCGCAGCCCGCTTCGCCGACGATGCGCGCAGGAACGCCGGCGACGGTCTTATTGTGCGGCACGGGGTGAAGCACCACCGAGCCCGACGCCACCCGCGCGCAATAGCCAATCTCAATATTGCCGAGGATCTTGGCGCCCGCTCCGATCAGAACGCCATGGCGGATCTTGGGATGCCGGTCACCGGTCTCCTTGCCGGTGCCGCCGAGCGTCACACCCTGCAGAATCGAGACGTTGTCCTCGATGACCGTCGTCTCGCCAATCACGAGGCTGGTGGCATGATCAAGGAACACGCCCTTGCCGATGCGCGCGGCAGGATTGATGTCCACGCCGAACGTCGCCGAAGCGAGGCTCTGCAGGCTAAGCGCGAAATCGCGCCTGCCCGCCTTCAAGAGCCAATG
Organism: uncultured Alphaproteobacteria bacterium; assembly: GCA_963743265.1. Classification (GTDB taxonomy): domain Bacteria; phylum Pseudomonadota; class Alphaproteobacteria; order Rhizobiales; family Beijerinckiaceae; genus Roseiarcus. Next base: position 124,901 of record CAVUPE010000036.1, read on the forward strand.
AGACAACCGATACGCCTGCAGCGCCTGGAAGCCCTTAAAATAGAGCAGCGGCTCGATCATTCTGAGGCAAGCGGGATCACGATCGGCGACCGCCATGATGTCGGCATGGAACGATTCCCCGAGCGATGGGTCGCGCGCGATCGCCTCCTCGAAGGTCTGGCGGATCAGCGCGGCGGGAAGGTCGCGGTGGTCGAGCCGTGAGGCGACGCGATGCGCCACCGCCCCCTCGAGCGTGTCGTGATTGAGAACGTTCACTGTTATAAACAGCGCGAGCTCGGGCTCGCGCCGCATTGCTTCTTCCGCTTCCTGCCGGATGCGGGCGAACAGTGGATCGGCGCCAGCGATCCCGACGACCCGGGCGGTCAAACCTTGCGCCATGACGAAGCTCCTAAACTCAATGGCTGGTCTAGCTTAGCACAACGTCCAGCCAAGGCGAAGACCGAGGCCGGACGCATGCGCTTTGCCCCTCTCGGGGAATTCAGGAGCCGATTGTGACAGCCTGCCCTCAATCCGGGCAGTCCGTCGTCTGTCTTGTTACGCTCGCGCCTGTGTTGTTGTTTGTCGTCGTCGTGGTTCGAGTGCCGCACGGGGCGACGGGGGCGGGGGCGACGACCACGGTCCCGGGCCCCGGCCCAGAGGCCGCCCCGCCAATAACGCCACCAGCGACGCCGCCGACCGCCGCGCCGACCGGGCCGCCCACCACGGCGCCGGCAACGGCGCCGCCGGCCGCACCAGTTAGAGCGCCATCGCCATCAGCAAAAGCGAGGGTGGGCAAGGTCGCGATTGCCAGAGCTGAAAGTCCGATGATCATGCTGCGCATGATTTTTCTCCTCGATTCAGTCTAGAGACGAGAAGGAACGCCCGGTCGAAAGAATGGTTCCGACACCTGACCGCCTCCTAGTTTGTGAGACGAGCGGAACGCTCGTTGGGTCAAAATATGAATGCGCGCCGCGACGCATGGAACAGTCATGGCCCTCAGTTGTTATGTTTCGTGGTAATCAGCCCGAGCGACCTCGGGGAAAACGAAGATGCGTCTGCTGCTCGCGATAATCGTCATCATCTACCTGATCGGTGTCGGCGTTGTCCTTTCGCCGGTCATTCGATCAACGTGGAATAGCGAGCCCGCGTCCGCTTTGGCTGACCATGTCGTTCAGGCGCTCCCCGATGCTTTCACGTGGCCGATGAAAGCCGCTCGCGCCTTTGCCGGCTCCTGAACCTAACCCGGACCGTCTACGACTCGATGATCGCCACCGCCCGCGTCCAGCCGGCCGAGGCGCGCTCAATCTTGGTCGGGAAGCAACAGACGGTGAAGCCGGTCGACGGCAGCGCCTCGAGGTTGTGCAGTTTCTCGATATGGCAATAGCCGATGTGGCGGCCGGCCTTGTGCCCCTCCCAGATAAGCGACGCGTTATGCGTCTCGCGCGTATCGCTTGGCGGTGTGAATAAAGGGCGCGTCCCAGCTCCAGCCGTCGGTTCCGGTGACCCGGACGCCCTGTCTTAGAAGATGCAAGGTCGCCTCGGCGCCCATGCCGCAGCCCGAGGCGACATAATCGGCGCGTCCGTATTTCGCGCCGGCGCTGGTGTTGACGACGACGATGTCGAGCGGCTTCAGCACATAGCCGATGCGCTGGAGCTCTTCATCAACGTCGGCCGCCGTTGCGACATAGCCGTCGGGAAAATGGCGGAAGTCGAGTTTTACGCCCGGCTGAAAGCACCACTCGAGCGGCACTTCGTCGATCGTCCAGGCGCGCTCCCCTTCGTTCATCGTCGGATGGTAGTGCCAGGGCGCGTCGAGATGGGTGCCGTTGTGGGTCGAGAGCTGCACGCGTTCGACCGCCCACCCCTGCCCGTCCGGCAAGTCCTCTTGTCTTGAGGCCCGGAAAGAACGGCAGGATCTGCGGGAGACTTTGCTGATGATCGATGTACTCGATCTTGGGGCCGATGCCCAGGCGGGTCGGCCGGGACATCGTTTTGCAGCGGCGCGGATATGTCGATGAAGCGTCGAGCCATGCGTCCCTCTGACCGTCCGTGTTTTCAGGCTCCGGCGCGTGATCGGTTCCGCGGCGCTCGCCACGCGCTGCGCAGCACGCTCGCCGCGAGCGCCGCCGGCAAAGCCAGCGCCAGCATGAGACCCGCGAGCCAGGCCGGCGCCAAGCCAGAAAGCGCCAATGCGCTGACCACGGCGACCACGCAAAGGATGGTTGCCGCCAGAAGCCCGTCGTCGACGAACAGACCGATCAATTGCTTGACGGCTGCGCCGATCATGCCAGCGCGGCCACTCTCGGCTTCAGAAGCGCGACCAGGCCCAAGGCGACGGCCAGGAACAGGGCGATAAAGGCGAGAATCGCCGCGTCGCCGCCCGGCCATGCGACCCCAAGACTTCTCGCCGGTCCAGAACAGGCCAAAGCCAGAGAGCATCACCCCGACCGCGAATTTGAGCGCGTTTTCGGGTACCCGTGCGAGCGGCCGATGGATCGCCGCGCCGATGGCCGCCACCGCGATGCAGGCAGCCAGAGCGCCTGCGCTCGCAAGCCCAAGCAGGCCGCGCCCCGCGCCGACGGCGATGACGATGAACGCGACCTCGATCCCTTCCATCAGCACGGTCTTGAACGCGGTTAAGCCGCCGATCCAGTCGAACCCGTACGTCTCGCGCCGCCCGGCTTCGCTCAGTTCGCGCGTTTCGCGTGCAAAAGCGGCTTCCTCGTCATGCAAAGCGATAATCCCGACGGCGCGCAGGATCGCCTTGCGCAGCCAGCGCAAGCCGAACAGGAGCGTCAGCACGCCGACGACGAACTGCAGGGCCCGGATTGGGACTGCGCTCATCAACGGGCCGAGGATTGCGACGATCAGCGCAAGCGCCACAAGAGCGGCCGCGGCGCCGCTCAGAGCCGGGCGCCAGCCGCGGGCGAGTCCGACGGCAAGCACGATGGTCAGCGCCTCGACTGCCTCAACGAAGGAGGCGGCGAACGAGGCGCCCGCGACCGAAACGATCGTCGTCAGGCTTGGCATCAACTTGAGTCAGCTCGTCCGTCGGGCGAGCGACAGCCACAAGCCCCCGCCGATGAGCACTGTTCCCGAGAGCCGCCCGAGCAGTTTGACTCGCGATGGCTTCATGAACCAGCCGCGCCCCATGCCCGCCGCGACCGCCCAGGCGCAATCCGAGGCGCCGGCGATCAGAACCGAAGCGACACACATCGCGGCAAGCTGTGGCCCCGCCGGCAGGTGCGGATCGATGAACTGCGGCAGAAAGGCTGTGAAGAAGACGATCGTCTTGGGGTTGGACAGCGCCACAAGCAGTCCGCGCACAAAGCGCGTGCGGCCGGTCTCGAGAAGCGCATCGCCCCCCTCCCCTGCATGTCGCCACGCCTGCACGCCGAGCCAGATGAGATAGGCCGCGCCGGTCCACCGTAGCGCTGTGAACAACAGGTCCGCGTGACCATGAACCCAGTTAAGACCGAGCGCGATCGCCGTCAGCAGCAAGGCGTTGCCAACGGTCGTGCCCGCCGCCGTAGTCAGCGCGGCGCGCACGCCGCGCGTGGCGCCGGTCGAAATGACAAGCGTGACGATTGGTCCCGGCACGATGATCAGGACGACCGTAATCAAGAGAAAGGCCGTGAAGAGTTCGATATTCATGTTTCGTCGCTCCGCTCGCGCATCCTTTACCGCTAGCGCGCCGTCCAGAACAGCCCGATCGTGAGGGCAACGCCGAGGGCTACAACAGCGAGCTTCAAAAGTCTCTCGTTGACGCGTCTCAGCATCAACGCGCCCGCCCAGCCGCCGAAGGAAGCGCCGACCGCGGTGACGAGCGCCTGCGGCCAATGCACGTCTCTGGAAAAGACGAAGATCGCAACCGCGGAGGCGTTGATGACGCCAGCGAGAATGTTCTTCGCCGCGCCCGCATTGCGCACGGCCAATCCCATCATGGTCAGCGCGGCCATCATCAAAAGGCCGATGCCGCCGCCGAAATAGCCGCCGTACACCGCGATGAAAAACTGCGCCACGCCCGCGCCCCAAGGCGGCAAATGCGTTTCGCCGGGCGGCGGCGCTTGGCGAACAAAACTGCCCCAGGCGAACAGCGCGGTCGCGAACAGCACCAGCCACGGCACGAGGCGGGCGAAGATCGCCGGCGGCGTGGCGAGAAGAATGAGCGCGCCGAGTCCCCGCCGATGAGGCTGATGACGAATAGCGTCCGCATCGTGAGTCCGCTCGGACTTTCGGCGTCCGCCCGACCCGTGAAGCCGGTGACGAGCTGCGCGGGAAACAGCGCCACAGTCGAAGTGATGTTGGCCGCGCGCGCGTCCATGCCGGTCAGCATCAGCGACGGAAGGGTGATGAACGAGCCGCCGCCGGCGAGCGCGTTCTGCACCCCCGCCCACATCGAGGCGACGAAGAGGACAATGAGTGCGGTCATTCGCAGACGCTTCGTATCACACGAGCTCCCGCGCCGCGCCCCCCAAGCCAACCAGCGCCCGGGGGCGTCCGCTTGTTCCGCTCACTTCGTCAATGGGCAGCCGCTGTTGGCGGCGGTCGGATAGGCCGTGTCGCCGGGCACTGTGGCGAGCAGCTTGTAATAGTCCCAGTCCCGTTTGCTTTCTGACGGCTTCTTGACCTCAAACAGATAGAGGTCCGACACCATGCGGCCATTGGCCTGCACATGCCCATTCGACGCGAAGGCGTCGTCGACCGGCAGCTCCCTCAGCTGCTTGGCGACCGCGTCCGCGTCCTTCGTCCCGGCGGCTTTCACCGCCTTGAGATATTGCAAGGTCGCGGAATAGGTGCCGGCCTGGATCATGTTCGGCATCCGCCCGGTGCGCTTAAAGAAGCGCTCGCCGAATTCGCGCGTCCGGTCGTTCAGGTCCCAGTAGTAGGTCTCGGTCAGCACCAGACCATGGGCGGCTTCCAGCCCGAGGCCGTGAACCTCCGACGCCGTCAATGCCAACGCCGCGAGCCGCTGGCCGCCGGCGACGATGCCGAATTCCGCCGCTTGCTTGATCGAATTGATGGCGTCGGTTCCGGCGTTGGCGAGGCCGACAATCTTCGCCTTGGAGCTTTGCGCCTGCAACAGGAAGGACGAGAAGTCGGGGGCGTTGAGCGGGTAGAGGACGTGGCCGAGCACCTTGCCCCCGCTGGCCGTAATGACGTCGCTGGTGTCTTTCTCCAGCGCGTAGCCGAAAGCGTAGTCCACGGTTATGAAGAACCAGGAATCGGCGCCTGTCTTGACCAGCGCGCCGCCCGTCGAGACCGCGACCGCGTGCGTGTCACGACCCCAGTGGAAGCCGTAAGGCGTGCAGGCCGAGCCCGTGAGCGCCGATGTCGCCGCGCCCACAACGATGTCGATCTTCTTCTTCTCGGCAGCGATCTGCTGCACTGCAAGCGCGACCGACGACGTCGTGAGGTCGGTGATCATGTCGACGCCTTCGGCGTCGTACCAGCGGCGAGCGATGTTGCCGGCGAGATCTGGCTTGTTCTGGTGATCGGCGGTCACCAGCTCGATCTTCTCGCCGAGCACGCTGCCGCCGAAATCCTCAATCGCCATTTTCGCGGCTTCGATCGACCCCTTGCCGCCATAGTCGGCATAGACCCCGGATTGATCGTTGAGGACGCCGATCTTGACGCCCTGCGCCGACGCCGGCGCGCTCGAAAGCAAAGCGCAGGCGGCGATGGCGGCGGACGCCAATTGGATTATCCGCGCGTTGCAGATCATAGTCCCCTCCCGGTGCGTTCGGCCTCCGCGGGAGCCGCGAATGTCGCGCCGCCTCGGCCCGCGCGCGGTTTCCCTCTTAAGAAGTCCCGCGCGTCAGGCGAAATCTAGCGCTGCGCGCTTGTGTTCGGCAACTCAGACGATCGAGATCGAGCCCGACCGGCTGCCCGTCGATGACCCGCCATTCGCCCGCGATCATGACCCGGTCGGCTCGATGCGCGCCGCACAGGACCAGCGCCGCGAGCGGATCATGCGCGCCTGAGAAGCGCGGCTCGTCGAGCTTGAACAATGCGACGTCCGCCTCATAACCTTCCGCGATCCGGCCGACGTCCGAACGCCCGAGGCAGCGAGCCGAGCCTTCAGTCGCCCAACGCAGCACGTCGAGATGGGTGACCTTGTCGGCGCCATAGCGCAGCCGTCCGATCATCAGCGCGTGGCGGAGCGCCTCCATCATGTTGGAAGAATCGTTGGACGCCGAGCCGTCAACGCCGAGCCCCAGCGGCGAACCGCCGGCCTCGAGCTCGCAGGTCGGGCAGATGCCGGACGCCAGGACCATGTTCGACGCCGCGCAATGGCAGACGCCGACTTTCGCCTTGCCGAGCCGGGCGATCTCCTCGGCATTGAAATGAACGCCGTGCGCGAGCCACACGCGGCTCGACATCCAGCCTGTCGCCTCGAGAAGATCGACCGGCCTTAAGCCATACATTTCGAGGCAGAAGCGCTCTTCGTCCTTGGTCTCACAGAGATGCGTGTGGAGCTGGCAATCGTAGCGCTGGGCCAAGCGCGCGCTTTCGATCATGAGATCCTTCGAGATCGAGAACGGCGAACACGGCGCGAGCGCGACGCGGATGTGCGCGCCTGGCTTTGGATCGTGGAACAGCTTCAACACGCGTTCGCTGTCGGCGAGGATCGTCCCTTCATCCTGCACGACGCTGTCGGGCGGCAGGCCGCCATCCTTCTCCGACAGGTTCATCGCCCCGCGCGAGACGGTCATGCGCATGCCGAGCGAGCGCGCCTCCTCGACCTCGATGTCGACCGCGTTCTCAAGGCCCTCCGGATAGAGATAATGATGGTCGGCGGCGGTAGTGCAGCCCGACAGCATGAGCTCCGTCAGCGCGAGCCGGGCTGCAAGCCGCAAGTGATCGGGCTTGAGCCGCGCCCAGATCGGATAGAGCGCGACGAGCCAAGGAAAGAGCGGCTTGTTGATCGCGGAAGGGTGGGCGCGGGTCAGCGTCTGATAGAAATGATGATGTGCGTTGACGAGCCCCGGCAGCGCGACATGGCGCGAGGCGTCGAAAGTCGCGTCAATCCGCTCCGGCGTCTTGCCTCGCCCCACACGCTCAGCGATCCGCGTCCCATCAACGACAAGGCCACGCTCGGCGCCGTCGGCGAAGATCGCCAAGGGGTCTTTAATCCAGATGCGCACGCCCGCCCTGCCCTCTCGCCCACCGGTTCCGCACTTGGGAATCGGGAGAGGGCTTGTGTCAACCGCAGCGGGGGCCGAGTCGTCTCACGCAGGGACGAGGCCGTAGCGCAGCATGATCTCTTTCAGGCGCGCCGGATCGGGCTTGCCGGGACCGCTCGCAGCCTTCGCGATCTCTTCGAAATAGGCGCGGCCGATCGAACCCGGGTTCAACACGATCAGGGCGCGCGCCGTCTCGCTGTGCACGTTTTCGCTGTAATGGACGGCCCCGCGTGGAATTCGCAGACAGTCGCCGGCGCGGAGTTCATGCGCCTCGCCGTCGACGCGTCCCGTCAACGTCCCCGACAGGCCGTAGATGACCTCGTCGACTTCACGGTGATAGTGCGGAACGGGAACGCGCGCGTTGGGCTGCACCGTCATCTCGAAGATCACGAGGTCGCCTGAGCCCTGCGTCTCATCCACCAGAAAGCGCAGCTCCAGCCCACCGATCCGAATGACGTCTGCAACAGCACTTTCCATGACAGCCTCACTATCGTAAAATGATTTTACATGTCATTCGTAAAAGGATTTTACAAATATGTCAACACCGCACGATCGTGAATTTCCGCGCGCCGACCCGATGATCGATGAAGGCCCGCCCTATGTCGGCGCGTTGCTGCGACAATGTCTCGAGCATGTGCGAGCGCGCATGGAGGCGAGCATCAAGGCCGCGGGGTTCACGGACTTGCAGCCGGCCCATCTCGCCGTCTTCAGCTTTCCTGCGCCCGACGGGATGCGGCCATCCGACCTCGCGCGTCGGATTCGCATGTCGAGGCAGGCAACCAATCACATCATCGGGCAGCTCGAAGCGCTAGGTTACCTCGAGCGGCGAGCCGAACGGAAGGGCGAGCGCCGCCGGATCTATCTCACCGCGCGTACCTGGGGGATGGTCAAGGTGGTCCACGCGACCCTGCTTCAGATTCAAGCGGAATGGGCGGCGGATATCGGCCCGGACCGGTTCGGCGATTTCATGGCGACGCTGCGCCGCTTCGCAGCGCGCGGCTGCGAAGCGGGCTGACGGCTTGGGGCCCGGCGAGGATCGGCGCGCGAGTCCGCCGCCTCCGCTACGCCGGTCGGGTCCGGCGACAGCCCTACATCGGCGGGTCGACGCCATTCGTGCCCACGGCGACGAAGCCTGCGGCAAGCGCGCCGTCGTCGCCCTTTTGGGCGGGGACAAAAACGGTCGCGCCGGGTTTCAAGTCCGCCTCCGTCGCGGGACCGAAGGTGACGATCGGGACGCCGTCGGGGATCGAGATCTTCTTCTCCTTCCCTCCGCTGTAGGAGAGATCGAGCGTCCGCCCTTCGACGCCCTTGACCGCATTGGTGACGGTCGCATTGGTCATCGAGCTTTTCGGCTTTAGGTCCCAAGGATAAGAGCCCTCGCCGGTCCCTTTCATCGCCGGCGGAAAGACCAGCACTTCGACCGCTCCGTCCCCTCCGGCCGCCGTCGGCAGGGAGGCGATGCCGACGAAGTCTCCCGCCTTGATGTCTTCCACCGACGTCTTGGCGATGCCCGCAACCTTGAAGCCAGGTTTGAGCGCCACTGCGGCGTTCGGGCCTTCGCGCGTCTTCACCGTCAGCGTGGAGCCGTCCAGGCTGACAATCGCGCCGCGCACGTGAACCATCTCCGCAGCCTGCGATGGCGACAGAGTCGCGATTCCGACGAACGCCAGGACGATGGTCACGCCGCCCAGGGCTTTAGCCAATTTCTGATGCATCGCTTCAATTCTCCAGATTGGGTTGTCAAAATCGCTGGTTGCAACGCCCCGCCAAAGCGAACGGACCCCGACTGCGCTTCGCCAACAACGTGAAACACTCGCGGGCAAGAAACTATTCGGAGGCCCGTAACGCTTTCGCGACTGTTGCGGTGGATTCGGCGCATCGAAGCCGGCCCAAGCGCGCGATCTGACCATGTTTGCGCCACGGACTCTCATCCCCACATAAGCTTCCGGCTGGTCGGCCCGCGCGCAGTGACCACCTCCGCGTAGCGGTCGCGGATGATCGCCATTTTGGCCACTCCAGTCATCGCTGAACCGGCGTCAAGATTGAGACGATATCGAGCGATCTGATCAGCATGCGAGGCCTTGGGGCGGGCGTCGTTCGGCGTGTGGCCGTGGACAACAAAGAAGCCGCTGAAGCCGTCCTTCCCCGGGCGATGCTCGAGGAACGGCCGGCGCACCCAGGCCCAGTGACGGTCTTCGCCGAGATTGGCTCGAGCCATGTTCCACGGAGCAGCAAGAAAAGTTTCGAGTTCGACCTGCGGGTTGACGCCCGCGTGGACGAACAGAACATGGCCAGAGCGCCAGCTTGCTCTTAAGGACGAGAGCCAAGCGTGCACGCGTGGAGGCAGCGACCTGCGCGCCTCGGTCAGCATATCATCGAGATAGTCGGGCGGCTCCTTGGTCTTAACAAACTCCGCCATCGTCCGGTCGCCGCCATTCGAGATCCAGGTTTCGAGCGCATCGATCGCATCGTCCCGAGGCGTCTGGGGATCGAGCGCGAGCCGCATCATCGTCTCGTGGTTGCCCATAAGCGCGATCGTCGCATCCGCGCCGACGCGCGCTTTCGCGCCAATCGCAAGATCGATCGCGCCGAGACTGTCGGATCCGCGGTCGACAAGGTCGCCAAGGAAGACAATCGTTCGCTTGTCGCGCCGCTTCGGCTCCCGCGCCGCCTCGTCGATCAACACGGCGAGAAGATCGCTGCGCCCGTGAATATCGCCGATGGCGAAAATCTCGGCCTCTGGGCTCACGCCCAGCGGCAGCGAAAATCCTCGACGCTCGACGACCACGGACATGCGACGACACCCAGCGCGACAGGGACGCGCGGCAAGCATTGCACGGCCGCGCACGCGCACGCTAGGATCGCGTCATGTTTCTCAAGTTCTTCGCCAATCTGCGTCAAGCCCATGTGCCAGCAACGCCGCGCGAATATCTCGACCTCATGCGCGCGCTTGAAGGCGATCTGGCTCAGATGTCGGTCGACGAATTCTATCGCCTCGCGCGTGCAATCCTGATCAAGGATGAGCGCAATCTCGACAAGTTCGACGTCGTGTTCGCCGTGACCTTCAAGGGCGTTCTCAGTGTAGCCGCAGCGGTAGAAGCCAAAGACTTACCGGAGGAATGGCTGCGCCGAATGATTGAGCGCTATCTCAGTCCCGAGGAGCGGGCTCAGATCGAGAAGCTCGGCTTCGATAAGCTGATGGAGACGCTGCGACAACGCCTCGCCGAGCAGAAGGGGCGCCATCAGGGCGGCTCGAAATGGATCGGCACGGGCGGGACGTCGCCGTTCGGCGCCTATGGCGACCATCCCGAGGGCGTGCGCATCGGCCAGAACGAAGGCCGCCGGGGCAGCGCCGTCAAGGTCTGGGATAAGCGGGACTTCAAGGACTTCGACGGCGACGCAGAGCTCGGGCCGCGCAACATTAAGCTTGCGCTGCGACGGCTCAGGCGATTCGCCCGCGAAGGCATGCCGGATGAACTCGATCTCGAGGGCACGATCCGGTCGACCGCGGACAAAGGCTATATCGACGTCCAGCTCAGGCCCGAACGCCGCAACGCCGTCAAGGTGCTCTTGTTTCTCGATGTCGGCGGCTCGATGGATTGGCACGTAGAAGCCGCTGAGCAGCTGTTCTCCGCGGCAAAAAGCCAATTCAAGCGGCTTGACCATTTCTACTTCCACAACTGCCTCTACGAGAGCGTATGGAAGAACAACCGTCGCCGCCATGACGAGCGCGTGCCGACGCGCGATCTCATCAATTCCTACCAGCGCGATTATCGCGTCGTCTTCGTTGGCGACGCTTCAATGAGCCCGCACGAGATCATGGCCCCCGGCGGCTCGGTTGAGCACCTCAATCCGGAGCCCGGAAGGGTGTGGCTCGAGCGCGCGATTGTGGCCTGGCCGCGCACGGTGTGGATCAATCCGACGCCGCCGAGCGCTTGGAATCATTCGCTGTCGACAACGATGATCGGCGAAATCTTTCAGCATCGCATGTTTCCGCTGACTCCAGACGGGGTCGAAGCGGCGATGCGGGCGCTCGCCGCGTGACGCTTGCGCCTTACCAAGCGGAGCCACGCGTCACTCCCTGACTACCAGCACCGAACATTGCGCGTGGCGCACGATCGTCTTGGCGTTCGAACCAAGCAGGTAATCCGACATGACCGGACGATGCGAACCGACGACGATGAGGTCGGCGTCCCATTCGGACGCTTCCTCCAGGAGCTCGTGATAGATCCCGCCCGCCCGCGTCGCTGCGCTCTTGCGCTCGGCGGGCAGATCGACGCCGGCGAGAATCTCGTCGAGCGCCCCCTTGGCCCGCTTCGCCTGCTCGACGTCAAAATCGACTGGCACATATTCCATGAACGTGGCCGGTATGACCGGCTGAACATTGACCAGCCTCAATTCGCCGCTCCCCATCTTTGCCAGCTCCACCGCCTGCGTCAGACCCTTCGGAGCTGGCGTGGGCTCAGCGAGATCGACCGCGAGAACGACGCGCTTGTACATGACAACCCTCCTTCGCCACTCGAATCTGTCCTAACGCCTGAACGTGAGGCGCTCTTTACTGTCTGGCAAGCCTGGTGAGGCAAATAGCCTCAGGCCTCGCCTGAATCACGCCGCGCTGGCCGGCCGATCGCTTCGACCGGCGACGATAGTCATTGTTCCTTCGCCGACGGATCGCTATAAGGCCGCGAAATTCCACGCGGAAATAGGAATCACCAATGAACGACGTGTCCGTTGAAAGTTATAAACCGTCGGACGACGAACCGTTCATGAACGACCGACAACGCGAATATTTCCGCCGCAAGCTGATCGGCTGGCGCGAATCGATTTTGGCCGAGAGCCGCGACACGCTGGCGGCCCTGCAGCAGGAGAGCGAAAACCACCCCGACTTCGCCGACCGCGCGTCTTCGGAAACCGACCGGGCGATCGAGCTGCGCGCCCGCGACCGCCAGCGCAAACTGATCGCCAAGATCGAGGCCGCGCTGGCCCGTATCGACGACGGCTCCTATGGCTATTGCGTGGAAACCGGCGATCCCATCTCCCTCAGGCGCCTCGACGCGCGTCCGATCGCCACTCTGTCGGTCGAGGCGCAGGAGCGCCACGAACGGCGCGAGCGGATTTACCGCGACGAGTGATTCGCTGTGCGGTCGCCGCGACAACCGTTAGCCAGCTAAGCCTGCGCGCCGTAGACGCCGGCTTACGGAGCGAGAGGTCTGCAGCGCGATTGGCGAAATCGATGCACCCTCTTCGATGACTATCGACGGCCGCAACGCCCGCGGCTCAGGTCAATCGGACTTTTCGCGGCCGAGCAGGCGCGCCATTTCCGCTTCAAGCGAATCGAGATCGGCGAAAGGATCGTCGACTTTGAGCGGCTCGCCGCTCTGGCGCGGCGTTCATCTTGTCCGCCTGCGGGCGAGCGTCGGCTGGCTTGTGCGCACCGTCGGACGCCGGGGCCACGGGCGGCGTCTTGGGCGAAGGCCGTGCCTGGACTGAGGCGGCGCTTGCCGCAGCGACGGTCACTGCGGGCCCCGCTGGCGGCTCCGCTTTCACCGTTGCGAGGGGTGGTGACTCCGTTTTCGAGGCTGCGATTGTCGGCTCCGGTTTCTCTGGACGACGCGCCGGCGCGGGCGTGACTGGAGATGGGGGCGGCGGCGGATTGCCCGGGCCTCTCGCGGGGGCCTGGGCAGGCGCGCGAACAGCGGCGCTCCGGTTCGGCGAGCCGTTGGCGGGGATGATCGGCGGCGGCATCGTCGCACGCGGCGGCGCGGGACGCGGGTCTGGCTGAAGAGGCGGCGGACTCGCCGGCTCTGGTCGAGCGGGCTCCGCCGCTTGCGTCGCCGCCGGCGGAGCTGTGGGCGGCCGCGCGCGTTCGGGCGGGAGGGGTTTGGCTGCAGGAGCGGACGCGGTCGCTTGGGCGGGAACGGGAACAGTCGCTTGGGCAGCAGTGGGCGCCTTTGGGATCGGCGGCGCCGCTGTTGGGGCGGGCGGCGAGGCCGGGGCCGGCGGAGCCGGCGCGGGCGCCTTTGGGATCGGTGGCGCCGCTGTTGGGGCGGGCGGCGCAGCCGGGGCCGGTGCAGGCGGCGAAGCCGGGACCTTAGCGGCGACCTTCGGCGCTTCGGCGGCCGCGGACGCAGCGAGCGGCGCGGCTTCGGTTCGCCGCACCGGCGCGCTGGGCCCGAGCAGAGGGGAGGCCTGGTTGTTCTCGCGCGCCGGGGCCGCGGCGCGATTGATCTGCAACTCGACCAGAACGTCGTTCGGTCCGCCGATCATGACCAGATGTTCGACATTGTCACGCCGGACAAGCACCAGCTGCCGCTGCCCGTCGAGGCTGAATGCGTCGACCAGCCCGAGCCTCGGCTGTCGGGTCCGTCCGCCCGGGACGCGCAGCCGATGAGCGAACGCCAACCGGTATAAAATCGCGAGCACGATGAGGGCGGCGATGCCGCAAGCCGCAAGGAATCCGATCTGAAGGACCCGATTGTCCGCGAACGGAAGCTCATTCAACCACTGCATGCCCAATCCAAGACTTCCGCCGCCGAGCGCGCGAAAAACCGCTCTTCAAATTCGCCTGCCGAACGGCGGTTCAGTCTGCTCCCGAGAAGCACAATCGCGCGTGGCGGAGTGACCAGGCGTGGCGCGCCGCCTGCGCGCGCCCGAATCCGATCGACGCGCGCCCATGTCACATTTCATAACAAAATGCGACCCCGTTGAAAACTGTGGCGCTCACCAAGGCTCGCGGCTGCCATCAAGACATGGCGCGCGGCCCATGGTAGCACACCCTCAATCGCGATCGAACTCGGCGCGCTCGCCGCGTCCGCGTCGACGGCAATGTCCTTGGGGGTCTGGTCCTCAGATGAAATCTCCGCCGCCCCCGCCGGTGGACAGAATCGAGCGAACGGTCAATCCGGTCGCGCTGACGATTCTCCTTGTCTGTCTCGCCGGCGCGCTTCTGGCCCTGTGGCTTGCGCCGAACGCCATCGGCGCAACGCTGATGACCTGGATGATCGTCATCTTGGCTATCTGCGGCGCCTTCGGATTGCTGCTGTACGCCTTCGGCTTGTTGCAACTGCCGACCCGGGCGGCGCGCTTCGACACTACCAAGGCAATTGCCGACTCCAATCCGGACGGCATCCTCGTAACCGACCGTGAATCGCGAATCGTCTACGCCAACGACGCCTACCGCGCACTTTCGGGCGCGCCAGCGGCAACCGACCTGCGCCCGGTAGAACGCCTGTTCACCGGCTCGCCGGACGTCTCAGAGTCGGTCTATCGCCTGTCACAGGCCGCGAAATCGGGCGGGCGCGCGAGTGAGGAGCTTCGCCTCTCGCCGACGCCGAGCGGCGAGGGCGAGGTCGCGTGGTACCGCATTCGTGTTCGTCCGCTCGAGGGCGTCGCGCGAGACGGCCTGATGGTGTGGACAGTCTCGGATGAAACCCGTGACCACGATCGGCACGAGACCTTCTTCCAAGACCTTCAGCACGCGATCGACTATCTCGACCACGCGCCGGCCGGCTTTTTCTCGGCCGAACCCGACGGCGCGATCACCCACATGAATGCCACCTTGGCCGGCTGGCTCGACTATGATCTCGCCCAGTTCAGCGTCGGCCGGCTCAAGATCGACGACATCGTCGCTGGAGGCGGCGGCGCGATGCTGACCATGATGTCTGGCCCGCCGGGCGAAGTGACGACGCAGCAATTCGATGTCGACCTCAAGCCCCGCCAGGGCCGGTTGCTCCCGGCGCGGATCCTGCACAAGGTCGCCTTTTCCAGCGACGGGGCGGCAGGCCCCTCCCGTTCGCTGGTTATCAATCGTGCTCCTGGCGAAAAAGGCGAGGACTTGCGCGCAGCCGAGGTGCGCTTCGCCCGCATTTTCAATTCCACCCCGGTAGCGATCGCGGCCGTGGACGCGGGTGGCGCGGTGCTGCGTCCAAACGCCGCGTTTGCGCGCCTCGCCCAGGCAGCGTCCAAGAGCGAGGCCGCCAAGGGACGGCTATCGATTTTCGACCTTGTCGCCGAGCGCGACCGCGCCGCTTTGAGCGCATCGATCGAGGCGGCGGGCCAGGGCAAGGGCGAGATCGCCCCCCTCGACGTCTCGCTGGAGGGGGCGGCCGCGCGTTCGGTGCGGCTTTTCGTCTCGGCCGCCGATCCGCGCAGCGACGAGGGCGCGAGCGCGACCATCTTCGCCCTCGACACGACCGAGCAGCGCACACTGCAAGAGAACCTCGTCCAAAGCCAGAAGATGCAGGCCATCGGCCAGCTCGCAGGCGGCGTGGCGCACGACTTCAACAACGTGTTGACTGCGATCATCGGTTATTCCGATCTCCTGCTCGCCAATCACCGCCCGACCGACCCGTCCTTCCAGGACATCATGCAGATCAAGCAGAACGCCAATCGGGCCGCTGGGCTGGTCCGGCAATTGCTCGCCTTTTCGCGCCGTCAGACGCTGCGCCCCCAGACGCTGCAGCTCAACGATGTATTGTCGGAATTGCAGATGCTGCTGCGCCGGCTGGTCGGCGAGACGATCCAGCTCGAAGTTATGTACGGGCGCGATCTGTGGGAAGTGAAGGCGGACCTCAACCAGTTCGAGCAGGTGATCGTCAATCTCGTCGTCAATGCGCGCGACGCCATCCACGACGGCGGCAAGATCACGCTGCGCACGCGCAACTTTCCCGCCGCCGAACGCGGTGACTTGAAAGAGGTTGATGTCGCCCCCGCCGATTACGTGCTGGTCGAGGTCGAGGACACAGGTCACGGGATTCCGGCCGAGGTCCAGGCGAAGATCTTCGAACCGTTCTTCACCACCAAGGATGTCGGCAAGGGCACCGGCCTCGGCCTGTCGATGGTCTACGGCATCGTCAAGCAGACTGGCGGGTACGTGTTCTGCGACAGTGAGGTCGGCGCCGGCGCGACGTTCCGCATCCTGCTTCCTCGGCGCTTAGCCGACGACGTCGACGAGCCGGTGAAGGTCGAGGCGCCCAAGCCGGCCGCGGATTTGACGGGCCGCGGCGCGATCCTGTTGGTCGAGGACGAAGAGGCGGTGCGCGCGTTCGCCTCACGCGCGCTCGCCTCGCGCGGCTATACAGTGCTGGAGGCGGAGACGGGCCTCGACGCCTTGCGCGTCGTCGAGGAGGCAAGGGAGCCGATCGACCTCATCGTGTCGGACGTCATCATGCCGGAAATGGACGGGCCGACGATGCTCACGGAACTGCGCAAACGCGGTCTGACCGCCAAGGTCATTTTCGTCTCCGGCTACGCCGACGACGCATTTGCGCGCAATCTGCCGGAGGGCCAGGACTTCGTGTTCCTGCCGAAGCCCTTCTCGCTCAAGCAACTCATCGAGACCGTCAAGGGCCTCATGAATTGACGAGCCCAACTCGCCTTGCGAGGCTAAACCTGA
Source organism: uncultured Alphaproteobacteria bacterium (assembly GCA_963743265.1). Classification (GTDB taxonomy): domain Bacteria; phylum Pseudomonadota; class Alphaproteobacteria; order Rhizobiales; family Beijerinckiaceae; genus Roseiarcus. The sequence goes on from CAVUPE010000036.1 coordinate 141,461, forward strand.
ACACCAAATCGATGCGTTTTGAAGGCGCCGCTGCTTATGATGCGTTTTGAAGGCACCGCCACTTATGTGGCCGGCGACGAACTGAAGACTGCCGTGAATGCGGCAATCGCACTTGAGCGCCCACTGCTGGTCAAGGGTGAGCCCGGCACCGGCAAGACGCTACTCGCGCAAGAGATCGCCGGCGCGCTTGGAGCGCCATTCATCGCTTGGCACGTCAAATCGACCACGCGAGCCCAGCAGGGCCTCTATGAATATGACGCCGTCTCTCGCCTCCGCGATTTGCAGCTCGGCGATCCGCGCGTCTCCGAAATCGGTAACTACATTCGCCAAGGTAAGCTGTGGGAGGCCTTCGTTTCGCCCGTACGTCCGGTGCTGCTGATCGACGAGGTCGACAAGGCGGACATCGAATTTCCAAACGACCTTTTGCTCGAACTCGATCAGATGCAGTTCCACGTCTACGAGACCGGAGAGACGGTGCGGGCGCGATTGCGGCCCATCGTCATCATCACCTCCAACAACGAGAAGGAGCTGCCCGACGCTTTCCTGCGCCGCTGCTTCTTTCACTACATCCGCTTTCCCGACGCTGAGACGATGCGCAGGATCGTCGAATCACATTATCCGTCGATCAAGCCGCGGCTGGTGGAAGAGGCCATGCGGTCGTTCTTCACGCTGCGCGAGACGCCGGGACTGAAAAAGAAGCCGACGACTTCGGAGCTGCTCGACTGGCTCAAGCTTCTGCTCAACGAGGACATCCCGCCAGAGACGTTGCGCGAGCGCGACGCCAAGAAACTGATCCCCCCGCTGCACGGCGCATTGCTCAAGAACGAGCAGGACGTCCATCTGTTCGAAAAGCTTGCCTTTTTGAGCCGTCGCGAGCGGTAGTGGGCGGTGGCGATCCTGTCTCAGTTCGGGATTCGAGGCGATTGACCCGCTCGCCCGGCGGCCCGTCCAGTGCTATGCGTAAGGCATGACGCTCGGCCCCGGCATTTTCTTCAAGACGCGAAGTTCACGCGCACGACCCTATGAACAGTACCGTTTGGACGGCGAACGCATCGTCTGTGAGCGCGTTACCCCGAACGCGCGTTCACCCAGCGCCCCGCAGATCAAGCCGTTGCAGTCCTGGACGGTTGACGAGTTCACAGCCGCCAACGTGCCGACGCCAGCCAAAGCGGCGTTTCAGGAATATTTGCGGGAGAAACACAAGTCCTAAGGGTCACAAGCGCCCCGCTTGCCAATCCTTAAGCGCTTGCGCAATCTTCTTCCATGCGCCGATTATTTCTCGTTCGTCACGCCAAGGCTGAGCTCGCTACTGGGCGCGACGACTACGCGCGCAAGTTGACCGGGCGTGGCCGCGCAGACGCGAGGCGGGTCGCCCAGGCGCTCGCCGCGCGCCACTTTCTTCCGGATGTTCTCATCCATTCCGGCGCCGCGCGCGCCAAAGAGACAGCCGAGATTCTCGCCGCCGAGTGGCGAACGAAAGTCGAGCTTGAAGAGGACGTTGGCTTTACGACGCAAGTCTCACGACGCTTCTCGATCGTACCCGCGCGCTTGGGCATGCGCACAAAAGCGTGGGATTGGTCGGCCATAATCCGGGGCTTGGCGAACTGGCGACCGCGTTGACCGGGTCAGGCGCCGAGCCGGAGGTGAGCCGCCTCTCCGCGAAATATCCGACCGGCGCAGTCGCGGTCCTCGACTTCTCCGTCAAGCGATGGGAGGAAGTCGAGCGCAATTCAGCGATGCTGGCGCTTTACCTCACGCCCGCGGACCTCGAGGCGGACCCGGACTAGCGCCGCGCGCGTCAGCCTGCGACGGGTTCGAGTTGGTCGGCGCGAACCGCTTCTTCCTGGGTTGGCGTGGGTCCGGCGCGTCCGCGACCATATTGGCGCGGCGAACAGCCCATGACTCGCTTGAAAGCGGTGCTGAAGGCGCTTTCGGATTCGTAACCGAGCGAGCGCGCGGTTGTGGAAACGGGATCGCTCGAATTCATGAGCCTGTCCCCGGCCAGCAGCATGCGCCAGCGGGTCAAATATTCCATCGGCGACGCTCCGACCGTCTCCTTAAATCGAAGCGCGAAGCTCGATCGCGACATGCCGGCGCGCTCCGCCAGCGCTTGCAAGGTCCAACGATGCGCTGGCGCCTCGTGAATGGCGGCGATCGCAGCGCTTATGTGCTTGTCGCCCAGCGCGAATAGCCAGCCGACGCCTCCCGCCGACCCTTCCGCCAAGTGCAACCGTAACGCCTGAAGCAGCATCAAATGGGCGAGGTGCTGCGCCATCAGAAAGCCGCCAGGCTGGCCCTCGCGCAATTCCTGTCTCATCCGCTCCAAAGACCAGCGCATCGCCGCCTTGTCGGATTCCTTGCGAATATGCACGATCGGCGGCAATATTCCGAGCAGCATGCCGGCGTGATCGCCGGACAGTGCAAAATGCCCGCCGACGACGAGGCAGTCCCCGCCGCCGTTGACCGTCACGACTCCGCCAACCCTCCGGGCGGTGGCGAGAATTGCGAGGGCCTCGGTCGGCGGGGCGGTCAAATCGGTGGCGAGGCGGAAAGGCCAGCCGCGCGGCAGCAGGAAGCAGTCGCCCGTCTTCAGTCGCACCGGGTCGGAGACCCCCTCGACCGCGAGCCATATCCCACCGGAAACGACCGCATAGCATTTGATGCCCTCATGCCCTCCGAAGCGGACAGACAGGCTTCCTCCGACGTCAAAGCCGCCAGACACGTAGCTGCGCGGCTTGAGCAGCGACAGCACATCAGAAAGCGGATCCATGGGCCAATCTCGGACGATCGCGAAGATAATACGGACTTCACAGCATAGCTCGTATCACCTCGTTCGCCTATCTCCTCGATCACGCGGGCGCGAAGGCGACCCAACGAACTGAAACCAGGAGAGGCTTCCATGCGTGTCTTCGTCACCGGCGCCACAGGCTTTGTCGGCTCCGCCGTGGTTCAGGAGCTTATCGGCGCTGGCCACGAGGTTACCGGCCTCGCCCGCTCGGATGAAGGCGCGAAGTCGCTCGTCGCGGCTGGCGCAAAGGTGCAGCGGGGCGATCTTGAGGACCTCGATGGCCTGCGCAGAGGCGCCGCCGTGTCGGACGGCGTGATCCACACCGCCTTCATCCACGACTTCTCGAATTTCAAACACAGCAGCGCGATCGACGAGCGCGCCATTCAGACGCTCGCCGCCGAGCTCGCCGGCTCCGGCCGTCCGTTGGTTGTCACCTCCGGGGTCGCGCTTCTGGCGCCCGGCCGCACCGCGACCGAGGAGATCGCGCCTCCCGCCCGCTCCGAATCCTACCCGCGGGTCTCGGAAGCGACGGCGACCGCGGCGGCGGCGCAGGGTGTGCGCGCATCGACAGTGCGGCTTGCGCCGTCAGTCCATGGCGATGGCGATCACGGCTTCGTGCCGCGTCTCATCGCCATCGCTCGTGAGAAGGGCGTGTCGGCCTATATCGGCGAAGGACGTAACCGCTGGCCTGGAGTGCATCGCCTCGACGCGGCGCAGCTCTATCGGCTCGCGCTCGAAAAGGGCGCCGCGGGCGCGAGCTATCACGGCATCGCCGACGAAGGCGTGCCGACGCGGGAGATCGCCGAGGTCATCGGCCGACGCCTCAGCCTGCCGGTCGTCTCGAAGCCTCCCGCCGAGGCGGGCGAGCACTTCGGCTTTCTGGGCTACTTCTTCGGCGCCGACATGCCGGCGTCGAGCAAGCTCACCCAGGAACGGCTGGGATGGCGGCCGAGTCAGCCCGGGTTGATCGCCGACCTCGACCATCCGCGCTATTTCCAAGCTTGAATTAGCCGGCTTCCACCTCGCGGGCGCGAGCGCCGGAAACCGTGTGGTCGCGGTTCGATTAGCTGCGTCGAGTCGAAAGCGAGCGCTCTGATCCATCGACGGCCGCGCTCTAGGACGCCTGTGCGACGGAACCAAACGCTGGCGCTCGCGTTTATGGGTCCACGGCGGCTACCCGTCCGGCCCTGGAGACTTACTGATATGCCCGGAAATCTTATCTACTATGCGCTTGTCCTGATCGTTATCGCCCTGGTGGCGGCGCTGTTGGGATTTGGCGGCGTGGCCGGCACCGCCATGAGCGGCGCTCACCTCCTCATTTGGTTGGCAGTGGTCGTCGTAATTGTCGGCGTCGTATTCGCCCTCTTGCGTCGAGCGTAGCGCGGCTGCGCGAACCACTTTCCTGATATAAACTCGGCGGCGCCGCGCGGCGCCGCCGAAGATCTGCGTCGCGTCCGCCTCCAGTGCGATTGCTGGTTGCTCGGCGCACTCGCTGACGGTTCGAAACCGGCGAAAGGGCGTTCCTGTCAGGGAACGGAACGCAAGGCCCACTGTCCAAACCGGCGGGCGCCGCCTAAATAGGCTCGCCGGTTTCGCGCGCGGATGAGTCCTTGCCAGGTTTCAGCGATTTTCTCTTTGAGGCCGAACTCGTCGCCCGTTCGATCGGCGATTATTTTTCCGGCGGCGCCCTGCGCCTCGGCGTGACCGGGCTCTCGCGCTCCGGCAAGACGGTGTTCCTCACCGCCCTCGTTAACAATCTGATCGCCAACGCGCGCCTGCCGGTTCTAGCCGCCTCCGCCGAGGGCCGCATCACGCGGGTGCGGCTTGAGCCGCAACCGGACGACGCGGTGCCGCGCTTCGCCTATGAGGAGCATCTGGCGAGCCTTTCGGGGCCAGATCGGCGCTGGCCGCAGTCGACCAGCCGCATCGCCCAACTCAGACTCACGATCGAATTCGAGAGCGCGGCCAGCTGGGGCGCGCGGCGTTCGAGCCTCACCCTCGATCTCGTCGACTATCCGGGCGAATGGCTGCTCGACCTGCCGCTCCTCGACAAGAGCTACGCTGAATGGTCGCGCGAGACGCTGGCCGCAAGCCAGACCCCTGCCCGCGCGCCCTTGGCTGAGAAATGGCGGGCCGCGATGGTCGGCCTCGACGCTCAGGCCGACGCGGATGAGGAGGCAGCCCGGCGCATTGCCGAATTGTTCACCGCCTATCTTAAGCGGGCGCGCGACGACGTCTATGCGCTCTCGACCCTGCCGCCCGGCCGGTTTCTGATGCCCGGCGATCTCGCGGGCTCGCCGGCGCTGACCTTCGCGCCGATTCCGCTAAACGACGACGCGGCGATCGCTTCCGGCTCGCTCGCGGCCATGATGGCTCGGCGCTACGAGGCCTACAAAGCGCATGTCGCGAGACCCTTCTTTCGGGATCATTTCGCCAGACTCGATCGTCAGATCGTGCTGGTCGACGCGCTCTCCGCGCTTAACTCGGGCCCCGCTGCGCTTAAAGATCTCGAGAACGCGCTGACCGAGGTCATGCGCGCCTTCCGCGCCGGACGCGCCTCTATTCTGAGTTCGATCTTCCGTCCCCGCATCGACCGCATCCTGTTCGCGGCGACCAAGGCTGACCATCTCCACCATAAGAGCCACGACCGGCTGGAAGCGATCTTGCGCGCCTTGACCGCAAACGCGATTGCCCGCGCCGAAGGGGTCGGAGCGGAGATCGACGTGATCGCACTGGCTGCGATCCGCGCGACGCGCGAGGCGCAAATCAAAACGGGCGGGGAGACGCTCGACGCCATCATTGGCGTGCCTGAAAAGGGCGAGACGATCGGGGGACAAGTGTTCGACGGCGTCGCCGAGGCGGCCGTCTTTCCCGGCGAATTGCCGGACGATCCGAATGCGATCTTTCAGGGCGACGCCATCGCCCTCCCTGAAGCCGACAATGATTGGCGATTCGTGCGCTTTCGCCCCCCCTTGATACAGCGCAGCGAGCCCGCGCCGCAGATTCGCCTCGACCGCGCGCTGCAATTCTTGATCGGGGATCGTCTCGCGTGAGCCCGCGACCGTCCCGCCCTCGCGCCTTCCGCCTCGACGATTCGCGCGTCGCGGTCGATAGTCGGCCCGCGCCGCTGGCGCCTGAAGCCTTCATTCTCTCGCAGCACGATCCGATTCCCGCCGGCGTTCCGGCGCCGATCGATGAAGCCGAGCTTGAGATCGAGGCAGCGCAGAAATCGGGCCTCATCGCTCGCTCGCGCGTGACCCTCGGGGGTCTCGTCTGGTCGGGGATTGGCGGCCTCGTCTCGCTCGCCTTGGGGCTATGGGCGACCGACCTCATCGAAGGGTTGTTCGCGAGAGCCGAGTCGCTCGGGATCATCGGCGTTCTGTTCGGCCTGGTCTTCCTGGCCGGCGTGATCGGCGTCGCGGCGCGCGAGATCATCGCAGTGGGGCGCCAGACGCGGATCGCGGAAATGCATGTCGCTTTCGCCAAGGCGCGCGCAGCCGACGATCGCGCCGCGGCGCGCCGCCTCGTTGGCCAACTCGTCACGCTCTATAGCAATCGGCCCGAAATGGCTCGCGCCCGGGCGCAGGTCGACGAGGCCGCGCGCGCGATCATCGATGGACGCGACCTCATCGATTTCACGGAGCGCTCCCTCCTGCAGTCCCTTGACGAGAAGGCGAAGGGCGAAATCGCCGCCGCCGCCAAGCGCGTGTCGCTCGTGACCGCGATCAGCCCGCGCGCCATCCTCGATGTCGTGTTCGTCGTCGCGCAGATCGTGCGGCTCGTGCGGCGCATCGCCGAAATCTATGGCGGCCGGCCGGGCCTCTTGGGCCTCATCAAGCTCGCGCGCTCGATCGGCGCCCATATCGCCATCACCGGCGGCATGGCGGTCGGCGACAGCCTGCTGCAACAGCTCGTCGGCCACGGCATCGCCTCACGCATCTCCGCCCGTATGGGCGAGGGCGTGCTGAACGGTCTGCTCACGGCGCGCGTCGGGCTCTCCGCGCTTGCCGTCTGCCGTCCCGCGCCGTTTTCGGTCGACAAACCCCCAGGCGTTTCCGACGTCGCGCCGTTCCTGTTCAGCAAAGGGGAATAACCCAGTCTTTCAGTTGGGGAGAGGGGTCCCGGACGAGAGAGCCCCGTCAATCCACCGGCTCAAGCCCGCTCGGTCCGACGTTCGCCAGCACGCCGGTGTGGACGTCGAACCAATAGCCCTGGAGGGTCAGCCGGTTGGCGGCGACGGCCTCGGCGATCCACGGGAAGGTCATGAGGTTGGCGAGCGAGAGGCGAACGACCTCGGCCTCGATCCGTTCGAGGCGCCCCTCGGGCTTGTCGCCCGCGGCCTCAACCGCTGGCCTGCCGATGTCGACCCAGGAGGCGATGAAGTCGCGCGCCTGCGGCGGCGGCCCCACGGCCATCGCTTTGACCCCCCCACATTGCCCATGTCCGAGCACGACGAGGCGCGGCACCTTCAGGACCTTGACGCCGAATTCCAACGCCGCGCTCGTTCCGTGATGTCCAGGGTCGGGGCTATACGGCGGCACCAGCGCAGCGACGTTGCGTACGACGAACAATTCGCCCGGCACAGCGCTGAACACGGTCTGCGGGTCGACGCGCGAATCCGAGCAGGCGACGACCATCGCCTCCGGGCTCTGCCCCCAATGGGCTAACGCTTCGTAGCGCGCCTTCTCGACCGGCCAGACCTCGGCGCGAAATCGGCGATAGCCCTCGATCAGCAGATCCATGGGGTCGGCTTCCGAACAGAGCAAAATGCTGCACTGCGATAAGGCGCCCGCGCCGGCGGCGCAAGGAACCGATGGCGCGGGCTTAACCTCGACTGCGGACCGCCAGCACTTTTGGGTTGACGAGAGGCGCCCGGGACGGCAGAGAAAGGCCGCCCCCCGCCCTGGCAGGGAGGGAAATGCGCGCGTTGGCTTCTTCGCCGCGCGCCATCTCTCGGCGACAAGGGAACGAAATCGTTCTGTCGCGTCAATAACATATGAATTGTCTGATCGGGTCGGCAGGGCATGGCGCCATGAAACACACAATGCTTTCGCTGGATTATTTTGCTCTGGCCAAGGAGGCGAAAGCTCTCAAGACCGAAGAGGCCGCAAAGGTCGTTCGCATTGCGCTTCTGGCGGACTGCGCGACTCAGCATTTAGCGAGCATCATGCGCGCGATCGCCGCCCGAAATAATGTGCGGGCCGAGATATACGAGGGGAACTACGACGGCGTTGATCTCGAGATCCTCGACCCGAACTCCGCGCTCTATGGTTTCGCCCCTCAATATGTTGTCATCCTCCTATCAACCGAAAAACTGAAGGCGCATCTTTACGCGAGTAGCCACCGGCGCGGGTTCGCTGACGAAACGGTCGGCAGGCTGGAGAATTTGTGGGCCACCTTCAGGGCCCAAAGCCAAGCCACCATCGTTCAAAGCACCTTCGTGTTGCCGAACGAGCGCGCCTTCGGCAATTACGAATTGAAGGTCGCCGAGTCTGTCGGCTCGATCTTCACCGAGATCAATTACCGGCTCGCCGTCAAGGCCCGCGAATCCAAGAACGTCCTTTTGAACGACGTCGATTTTCTGGCTGCGTCGGTCGGCCGGACCCAATGGTTCGACCCCCGAATGTGGAACATGGCGAAGACGCCTTGCAGGCTCGAGCATCTTCCGCTCCTCGCGCAATCGCTGCTCGACACCGTGTTCGCCGCCTCGGGCATGTTCACCAAATGCGTGGTCCTCGACCTCGACAACACGCTTTGGGGAGGCGTGATTGGCGACGATGGTCTCGAGGGCATTGCGCTCGGGGAATTCGACGAGGGCGAGGCGTTCGTCGCGTTCCAGACGTTCATTCGCGAACTGAAACGCCGCGGAATCATTCTGGCGGTGGTCAGCAAGAACGAGCATGCCGCCGCCGTGCTGCCGTTTCGTGAGCACCCCCACATGGTGCTGAAGGAAGAGGATATTTCCGTTTTCGTCGCCAACTGGGACAATAAGGTCGACAACATCCGGCTCATCCAGAAGACGCTGAATATCGGCTTCGATTCCTTCGTCTTTCTCGACGACAATCCATTCGAGCGCAACATCGTGCGCCAGTTCCTGCCCGACGTCGTCGTCCCGGACTTGCCCGAGGACCCGTCCCTCTATCTCCAGACCCTCGCCAGCCTGAACCTGTTCGAGACCGCGTCCTTCTCCGAAGCCGACTTGCAGCGGGCCGACCAATATCGTGAGGAAGCCCAGCGCGAGCTCATCAAGACACACTTCACCAACATCAACGACTATCTGACCTCGCTCGGCATGGAGATTCGGCTCGAGCGATTCAATGCTTTCAACCTGCCGCGCATCGCCCAACTCATTCAGCGCAGCAACCAGTTCAATCTGATGACGCGCCGTTACGGCGAGGCCGCATGCGAAGCGATGATGAGTGATCCTGCCATCGCGCCTCTCACGGTCAAGCTCGCCGACAAATTCGGCGATTACGGCCTGATTTCCGTAGTCATTCTCAAGCACGCTGGAAGCGATATCGAAATCGACGAATATCTGATGAGCTGCCGCGTTTTACAGCGCGGCGTCGAAAGCTTCACCATGAACAACATCTTTTCCTACGCCGCGCGACACGGCGCTAAGCGTGTCACCGGTCATTATCTTCCGACAAAGAAGAATGAGATGGTGAAGGACTTCTTCAAGAGCTTCGGGTTCGAAAGAATTGCGGAGGCCGACGGCGGCGGGTCGAAATGGGCGCTCGCCGTCGACGCCTATCAGCCGCGCGAGATATTCATGACGCCGGTCGTCAACGAGCTGTGAGGCAAGAGAGGATAGCAATGGAGAACAATGAAATCGTGTCGCGCTTGACGCCCATCTTTCGCGACGTCTTCGACGACGACGCCCTGGTGGTCAGCGAGGGGATGAGCGCGGTAGACGTGCCGACGTGGGATTCGCTGTCCAACATCAATATGATCATTGCCGTGGAGAAAGCGTTCGGCGTCAAATTCAGCATCAAGGACGTCCGCAATCTCAAAAACGTCGGCGAACTGCTTGAACTGATCAAGAGGAAGGCGGCGTAGGTGAGTTTCACCTCGCCGCTGTTCTACATCGCCCTCCTTCCCGCGGTGGCGGCCTTCTATCTGCTCCCCGGGCGCTGGCGGGCGATTTATCTTCTGGCGCTGTCTTACGCGTTTTACGCGCTTTCGAGCCCACTCTATCTGGTGTTGCTGATCGTAGCCTCTGCCGCTGTCTACGCGATCGGGCTCGCCATCGCCAAGAGCAGCAGTGAACGGGCGAAGCAAGCTTTCATGGCCGTCGGCGTCGCCGCGATGGTCGGCGTCATTGTGGTCTTCAAGGCGGCGGGCGCCTGGCGCGGCTTACTGTTGCCGCTTGGCATCTCCTATTACTCGTTCAAATTGATCTCGTATCTCATTGAAGTCTATTGGGACGACGAGGCAGTCGAGCGCGACCCGATCGTGTTCTTTCTCTTCCCGGCCTTCTTTCCGCAGATCGTCAGCGGGCCAATTCAAAGGCCTGCGCCTTTCTCCACCCAGATGCGCGAGATCACGGCGAGGACGATCGACCCCGAGCAGATTGAAACAGGATTTCGGCTCATACTCGGCGGCCTGATGATGAAGATGCTGGTCGGCGACCGCCTGGCCGGATTCATCGAGCTGATCGACCAATCCCACTCAGCCTTTTCTTACTCAATCATGCTGACAACCGTCGCCTGCTACATGCTGCAGCTTTATGCCGACTTCGCAGGCTACACGAACATCGCGCTCGGCGTCGGCAAGCTGTTCGGCGTCGACGGTCCGCCCAACTTCCATGCCCCATTCGCCGCGGTCAACGTCCAGGAACTGTGGCGCCGCTGGCATATGAGCCTGACCAGCTGGGTTACGGACTATTTGTTCACGCCGCTGTCGATGTCGTTGCGCGGACTTGGCCAGGTGGGGCTCGTCTTATGCATCATGTTGAATATGCTTATCATCGGCTTGTGGCACGGCCTGACGCTAAATTTTCTCGTCTTCGGCGTCTTGCAGGGCGTTCTCGTCTCCGTCACGGCGCTCGTCGTAATGAGCCTCAGGCGCCGCGGACGGACCCGCGTGAAGTCGGCTCCCGACGGACAGACCGACACGATCGGCAAGCGGGCGCTTCGTTGGACATTGGCGCTGGCCGGCATGACGCTGACCTTCGCGCTCATGAGTTTATCCACCATCTTCTGGCGCTCGCCGACCTGGGATCAGGCCATCTCCATCCTGATGCAGGTTCTTGGCGTCTCGCCAAGCGGTCTGTCGGACTGGTCGGACCTGCCGGCGTCTCTCACCGTTCCCGCCTGGATTTGCATGGCTGTCGCTCTGTTTGTCGGCGCGGGCGCTCCCGGCGCCAAAAGGTTAGCGGGCCGGATCGACGAGCTTGCGCCGAACTGGCTGCAGTATGGCGTTTGCCTGTTTTTGCTATCGGTTTTATCGACCGCGGGATCTGGCCGATTCGTCTATGGGCAATTCTGATTGGATGATGACGATGAGCGGGATTCCGTCGCCAAACAAATGGGGGCTTGCCTTTCATCACCTCGGACTGGCGGCAAAGGACCCCAAAGCCGCAGCGCAATTCCTGACCGGGCTCGGCTATCGGATCGGTCCGATGATCTTTGATCCGCTTCAGAACGTTCATCTGGCCATGTGCGGCCACGACCAGATGCCTGACGTCGAGATCATCAGTCCGGCCGAGGGTCCCGGTCCGCTCGACAAGTTACTCTCGACCCATAAGGACGGACTCGTCTACCACATGTGCTACACCTGCGCCGACCTTGACCGCTCGCTGGACGCGCTCGAAAGCGACGAGCATTTCAGTGTCCGTTCCATTTCCCCGCCGACGGAAGCTGTTCTGTTCGGCGGCAAGCGGGTGTCGTTTTATTTGATTGAAGGCCTTGGCCTGATCGAGATCATCGACGAAGCGCCTTAAACCGCAAAGCTCACCGCCGCAGTTCAGAGAAACAGACCACCTCGGGGGTGGCCAATACTGATTTTCGTTACTGCCCGAGACTTTACAAAGAGAAAGACTCGTCATGACCTTAGTTGACAACTCAAAGTACCCTCATCTCGCGAATTTGGTGACGGAAGTGCTCAATGTATGGCCAGAGCACCAGAGGTATTTGGAGAACAGCTTGCGGCCGCGTGAAGAAGGCTTTCTTTCGTTCTCCGAAAAACTCTCCGACATGGTGATTCGTCTGGCGACCGCGGATGGCGGTCTTCGTGTCCATGTGGACGATTACCGATTCCTTTGCGAAGAGATTTATTTGCCAGAGGAACTTCATTTCCGCCGTACTGGCTCGTACAGGCTAACTAATTTTGAGGAAGCGCTGAACACCGTGTATAACAATGCTCCGTTCATGGCGCGGTACATGAATGGGCTCCTTGTATCTGACGTCCTGTGGAACAACCATTGTCGTGGCCTTCAGCATTTTGCGGATGTCTTCTTGAATAGCCTACCGGACGGCGCGCAATTGCTGGAAATTGGTCCCGGCCATGGCCTCCTGCTCCATCTTGCCAGCCAGAACCCGAAGATTGGCAGCCTGACCGCTTACGATGTTTCGCAAAAGAGCGTCGACATGGCTGGAAGAGCCCTCAAGGCGCTCGGCGCGGCGAAGTCGGTCCGGTTTGAATTGAAGAATATCCTCGATGACTCGATCATGGACGCGTCTAACGCCAAGCAGTTTGACGCCATCGTCTTTAGCGAGGTGCTCGAGCACCTCGACAAGCCCGAAAAAGCCCTTCGCTCGCTCCTGCACCTTTGCAAGCCGGGCGGTCGGGTATGGATCAATGTGCCGGCAAACAGCCCAGCGCCGGATCACCTGTATCTCGTTCGGGAGCCAAAGCAGGCTGAAGACGCCGTGCGCGCCGCCGGATTTGAAGTGGTCGATACGGCCCACCTTCCAATGACCGGAATCACCCTCGAGCGAGCGATCAGGCAGCAACTCACGATAACCTGCATTATCGTTGGACGCCGCCCGTTTGCCTGATTCCTCGTCCTCAATAGCTGACACACGCCCCGCGCCCGTTGGGCCGGCGCCTCGCCGCGCGTGGGTTGCACGCGAGCGGACGTCCGGACTGAGACTGCTTGGTGTTCTAGGCGCGTCGCTCGCCGTCGCCCTTATCCTCAATGCAGCTATCTGTCTTCTTCCGGAGAACGACTATCAAAGATGGCAGCTGCAGGACCCGGACGGCCCGCTACGATGGATCTATGAGCGGATCCACTTTGACCCCAAGCCGATCGACGTCGCCATCCTGGGTCCCTCTCGGGCTCAACTTGGTTTCAGCGCCGCCGCCGTCGAGCAAGATCTCGCGCAGCGGGGGAAGCACGTCAATGTCGTCAATTTCGCTCTGCCCGGCGCTGGCCGCGATATCCAGTGGGCGATCCTGGACGAGCTGTTTAAGGCGAAATCGCCGAAGGTGATCGTTCTCGAGGTGGAGGAGCAGCCTTATCCCTTTGGCCATTTCTTCTTCAAATATGTCGCTCCAGCGGAGGCAATCGTCTTCCCGCCGTCGCCGTTCCTTCATAACTACGTTTACAACCTCGCCTATCTGCCAATCCGCAAGCTGCAGCTGTTCGGCGCTAATCTTTTCCCTGATCTATTAGGCCTCTCAAAAGAATTCGATCCGAAGCACTATGCGCGAAACCGGACCGACTACAGCACGAACTTCATCGGAGAGGGCAAGCTGGTCAACATGGAGGATCCGGTTCCACGGGCGACCCTTCTCGCTCAGCCGCGCGAGCCGGTCCCACGAACTTTGATGACGCGCGTATTCGACTGGCTGAACGGCGGCGAAGATCACCTCTACACTCAAAAGATCGCTCGCGAGGCGAAAGCCCATGGCGCCCAGGTCATCTTCGTCCACCTGCCGATGTTCGAAGGTCCGCAGACGGTCAGCGATGTGGATTTTCTCAAACAATTCGGCGCCGTCCTAAACTATGGCGACCTCGCGCCCCACGACGAGCTGTTCGAGAATTGGTCGCATCTGAACCACGCCGGCGCGATGACCGCGAGCGCGAGGCTCGCGGATGCGATCGCCGGTCTCAACCTCTGACACGAGCAGGAGTTTGGCGCGCGCCTTTTTGCTGGCGCAGGCTCGGTGGACCAGGGTTAGTTGGCGGGCGTGCCCGGGAGCCGGGTGAAACAGCGAGAATAACGAATGATCCGCGTAGTCGCCGTCATAACCGCCAACCCCGGCCGCCGCGACGAGCTTCTGGCCGCCTTTCGCGCCAACGTCCCCAATGTGCACGCCGAAAAGGGGTGCATCGAATATGCCGGTCACATCGACGCCGCGAGCTTGGGCCCCTTCCAGACGGATTTCGGGCCGGACTCGTTTGTCGTCCTTGAATCCTGGGAGAGCCCGGAGGCGCTGAGGGATCACGTCGGGGCGCCGCACATGAAGACATACTCGCAAAAGACCAAGGATTTGATCGCCAAACGGACGATTCACGTCCTGTCCGCGATCGATTAGTAGGGACTTACGCGCCCTGCGTCGCGCCCTCCCGGTTCGCGCCGAGATTTGCTGCGAAAGCGGTCGAATATGGAGCCGGATCAACTCAAGCATCCAACGTCCTCCCGATCTCAACCGTTATTGCCGTATGAAGGCGATCTTGCGCCGATCGAGTCGTTCAGACAACATTCGACCGGCGCGCGACTTTCCTGCAATGGCCCATGTCATCGGCGGAATGGACGACGCCGAGCGATGCTGCGATAATCTCCTAACGAATTTTGCCGACACGTTACGCGATGGGGACTGCGCCGCGCATCGTCCTTGTGTGGGACATTCCTATCCGAGTCTTCCACTGGCTCATCGTGGCGCTTGTCGCGGCAGCCTATGCGACGTGGCGACTAAACTGGATGGTCTGGCACGGATGGATCGGCGACACGCTGCTCACCCTGTTGCTGTTCCGGTTGTTGTGGGGCTTCTTCGGCGGCGAGACAGCGCGCTTTTCCCGCTTTCTCACCTCCGCCGCGAATAGCCTTTCGGCATCTGAACTCCGCGTTTCGGCGAGAGCCCGACCGCCAGGTGGGGCACAACCCGGCTGGGGGATGGATGGTGCTCATCCTGCTCGTACTGCTTCTTGCTGAGACATTGACCGGACTCTACATCGCCAACGACATCGCCGACGAAGGGCCGCTGACCGAAATTGTGCCTGCGTGGGCCGCCAACGCGATCGCAGTCCTCTCACGCGATCCTATGGGATACGCTGCTCGCAGCCATCGTGTTGCATGTTCTGGCGATCGCGGGGTTTGCGGCGATCAAGGGGCAGAACCTATTGCGCCCGATGATAACGGGAACAAAGGTCTTGCCTGCTAGCATCGCCGCGCCGCGGGCTGGCAGTCCGGCGCGAGCGGCGTTGCTGTTGCTCGGTTCCGCCCTCGCCACAGCCTTCCTGGTCAATCTCTTGTGAGGCCCATTAGTTCTCCGCATTCAGCTCTTCGGAGGAATGACCTGACCGCGGATTTCCCCAGCAGGATGGGATTGACTGTGAACGTTGACATACCACTCTCCGGCAGAAAACTGCTTCGCCTGATCCGGGGTGAGCGTGGCGGTCCCTGTCATCGGGTTAGCGGGCGGGCTGCCCTGCGTGCTGAGCCAAATTACGGGCGGGGCATTTTGGCCTTGTTTGGCCGGGCCGTGGAAGTGAGCCATCGTCGATGGGCTCGAGAGGCCACTGTAAGTGATATTCCAGGTGACGACCCGGGTCGCCGGGTCGTATGTCAGTTCGGCGGTTCCCGAGCCTGTCGTGTCCACAGGGGGCACACCTTGCGCGCCAGTCAGCGGGACCTTGAAGGAGGTGGCGTCCGCGAGGGCCGCCCCCGCGTTCATCAAGCCCAGAAGAATAATAAAAGGAATGAGAGCGCGCTGACGTTTCGTGGCCTTCATCTTTTCCTCCGTTTGGCCCATATCCGACCGATCGCAACAGATAAGGGATCGAGCCTTAGTTTCATCGCACAATTTGGCCTCGATGTGGACAGTCTTTTGTTGGCTCGCCTACTATGTGAAATGTTAAGCCATCCGAAGGTTAGAGCGTAGGCGCCGCGCGACATGAATTCGGCAAGAACATGGGGGGCGAATGCGGGACGCTGGCGTAAGCCGACCGCCGCTTTGTCTGCGCACGCACGGGTCTTTGCGAAACTCGATTGATGCCGAATATCTCGATCCGCCTTCGGTTGATCTTTCTGTCAGTCCTGCTGCTGGCGATCCTCGCCGGCTCCTCCGCGCTTCTGATCCGAGAGCTGGTCCACGACTCGCAAAGCCTCACCGAAGAAGCCAAGCTTGTTTCAGTAGTCAGGGACGCCAATTCGGCCAGCAAGCACTTCGGCGATTTGAAGTATTGGGCGATCGACTCCGCCGTCACACAGCTCGCCCGCTCCCAGCAAGCGACGGACCTTGCCAAGTCGGGGCTCGACTCCGATCTGAAGGCGATTTCTGCAGTCGATCCTGCGGTCGTCGCGGCGATCGGCGGTGAAGTCTACACCATGACCGACCTGGCGCGGCAGGCAGGCGTCGCCTACTCAAGTGACGACAGCGCCGCCGGCAATGCTCTGCTGGCCCAGGCGAAGAGTCGTATTCTTGCCATTGAGGACCAGATCGACAAGATCGTGGACGGGCTCGAGCAACAGGCCGTCGCTCGGCGCGATATCTCCACGCGCCAGGCGGAGCTCGCCGTCAAGCTTGCAATCGCCGGGGGACTCGGGGCCCTGGCGCTCGCCTTGGGCTTCACGGCATTGACTGTGCATTCGATCACCGTTCCTCTCAAGCAGCTAGACCGCAGCATTGCCTCGATCACGCGTGGCGAACTGAACGTCTCCATGCCGCCCTCGGGCGTCCCTGAGATTGCAGCTATGACCCGAACACTCGGCATGTTGCGCGCCAGCCTGATAGAACGAGACCGACTCGAACGCGAACGACAACGTGCAGAGATGGAGACCCGAGCCGCGCGCGATACTGCCGAGGCCGCGTTGCACGACCTAAAGGCGGCCCAAGCCAATCTCATTCAGGCTGAGAAAATGGCCTCCCTCGGTCAATTGACCGCGGGAATCGCTCACGAAATCAAGAACCCACTCAATTTCGTCAACAACTTCGCCAGCCTCTCCGTCGGTCTACTGGACGAACTGAACCAGGCCGCCGCGCCGGCGCTTGCGTCGCTCGACGAGCGACGGCGCCGCGAGGTCGACGAGGCGAGCGGTTTGCTGACAGGTAATCTCCAACGGATTGTCGAGCACGGCAAGCGCGCAGACAATATCGTCAAGAGCATGCTGGCTCATTCCCGCAGCGGCAGTGGTAATCTGGAAAGCGTCGATCTCAACGCCCTGGTCGACGAGTCGCTCAATCTCGCCTATCACGGCGCCCGCGCTCAGGATCAAAACTTCAACATCACGTTAGAGCGAGCTTACAGCGAGAATATCGCGCCGATCGCGCTTGTGCCGCAAGATATGACCCGAGTGTTCCTCAATCTGTTCGGTAATGCCTTCTACGCCGCGAATAAGCGCCGGCGAGAAACGAACGATGGGGACTTCAGACCGACATTGACGGTGACCACACGCGATGTCGGTAAGGCTGTCGAGGTGCGGGTGCGCGACAATGGAAGCGGCATTCCGACCGAGATCAGGGACAAGCTCTTCCAACCGTTTTTCAGCACGAAGCCAACCGGGGAAGGCACGGGGCTCGGACTGTCGATCAGCTATGAAATCGTCACAAAAGAGCATCGTGGGACGATCGAGGTTTCCAGCGTTGTCGGGGAGTTCACCGAATTCACCGTCTGTTTGCCGCGTGGCCTCGGCCCAGGCTCGCTGAATCCTTCTGCATGAGTTGTGAGGTCATGCCGGTAAGCATCCTGATTGTCGATGACGAACCCGATGTTGCCGTCCTATTTCGGCAGCAATTTCGACGCGAGACGCGGGAGGACGTCTATGTCCTGCATTTTGCACTCTCGGCCTCAGAAGCGCTTGAACGCCTTGCCGGCGAAATCGAACCACAACTGATTGTGATCTTGTCAGACATTAATATGCCTGGGATGGATGGTCTGGCGCTCCTGCGGGAGATCAAGAAGAGACGGCCCGAGCTCCCGGTGATGATGCTGACGGCCTACGGCGATGATGAAAGGCGCCGTCGCGCCGCCGAGGGCGGCGCAGCTGATTTTGTGACGAAGCCCGTCGACTTTGATTTCTTGAAGATTCGTTTGCGCGAGTTGCACGGACCGCTGGTTTAAGGGGAGCCCGTTGGTTGCTTCAGCTAAGATACTCGCCGTCGATGACGAGCCTGATTTTGAGCTCTTGATCAGACAGCGTTTCCGCAGACAAATCCGCGACGAAGAATTCGAATTCCGCTTCGCTCACCACGGCGAGGAGGCGCTGGCGGCGCTATCCGCCGAACCCGACATCGAACTCATGTTGCTCGACATCAACATGCCGGTGATGGATGGGCTGACCTTGCTCAACGAACTTCGCGAACGGCAGTTGGAGGTACAGGCGATAATCGTCTCAGCGTACGGAGATATGACCAATCTGAGAACCGCAATGAATCGCGGCGCCTTCGATTTCGTCACCAAGCCGGTAGATCTCAGCGATCTCGAGATTACAGTCCGCAAAGCGCTGGCCAACGTCGCGAAGCTGCGAGAGATGGACCGGCAGCGCATGGCCGCTGAACGAGCGCGGACCAATCTTTCGCGCTATTTTTCGCCCAACATTGTCGAGTTGCTGGCCGCCCAGGACGTACCGCTCGGGGCTGGTCGTCGGGAGACGGTCGCGGTGTTGTTTGCAGACATTGTCGCGTTCACGCAAATGGCGGAGGTCATGGCTCCCGAAGACGTCCTCGCAATGTTGCGCGAGTTTCATGCCCGAATGACGGCGCAGATCTTCGCAAGCGCCGGTACGGTCGACCAGTATATGGGCGACGGAATGATCGCCGTGTTTGGCGCCCCAGCTGCGGGCCCCAACGATGCCGCAAACGCGCTGAACTGCGCGGAGATGATGCTCGATGCGCTCGAACGTTGGAACGACGAACGCGAGCGCAGGGGAGACGCCCGGCTCGATATCGGCATCGGTCTCAACTACGGACAGGTTGTGCTGGGCGATGTCGGCAGCGAACACAGCATGTCGTTCACAGCCATCGGGGACACGGTCAATACGGCGGCTCGACTGCAGGTGCTGACCCGCTCACTGAAAACGCCGTTGGTCGTCGCGGACGCTGTGGTTCAAGCGGTCCACGCATCGTCCCCGGAGATCGCCGAAGAACGTCTCCGCGGATTGGAGGATCGAGGCGAATATACCTTGCGAGGTCGGGCGAGCCCGGTGCGGGTTTGGACACGCAAGGTCAAGCAGATCAGCGAAGCGGCGCCGTTTGAGCCAGCTTCTTAGAGCCGGTCTCGACCGGCGGCATCCCACAGTGACGCGAGCTTCTTGGTCGAGCGATCGCGCTGGCGCGTCGAGGACTGTGCGACAGGATAAGCGGAGATCGACGCGGCCCGTGCGGCTCGGAAGCTTCGCCGCGCGCTCGTTGTTACGCTCTATTTGGCGCCCGCCGCCAGCAAGCCAATCTGGCGACCCAACTCCGCTAGAGTGTAAGGCTTATCGAGCCTGGGCAAATTGCCTCCCGGCTTTTCCCGCTCCGAATAGCCCGTCGCCAGCAGCAGCGGCAACTCCGGATAGGTCTCGCGCAACAGTTCCGCCAATGCGACGCCAGTCATTTCAGGCATGGCGTAGTCAAGAATCGCCAAGTCTGGCCGCTCGCCGCCATGGACCGCCTCGAGCGCTTTTTTCGCCGACGTCATCTCGATCGGCTCGTGCCCAAGCTCCCGCAACATGTCGGCGGTCGCCATAAGCACAAGCGGATCGTCGTCGACCAGAAGGACGCGACGCCGGCGCTTGTCGACGGCGGCAGGCGAAAGAGTCGCATCTGACTCGATTGCGCGCTGGTCGGACGCCGCAGGAAGCCAAAGCAAAACAATGGTCCCTTCACCCACTCGGCTCGCAATCTGCATGGCTCCGCCAGACTGGAGAGCAAGCCCGTGAACCATCGAAAGACCGAGACCCAGTCCCTTGCCTCCCCGCTTGGTCGAGAAGAAGGGCTCGGTGGCGCGCCTCAGCGTGTCAGCGTCCATTCCCACCCCGGTATCCGCGATCGAAAGATTGACATAGGAACCCGGCGTCAGTTGCTCAGGAAGTTGCTTCTCGTCGGCGATCCCGGCCTTAATGACAATTTGCCCGCCGGAAGGCATCGCGTCGCGCGCGTTCAGGCCGAGATTGAGTAGAGAAAGTTCAAGCTGGTTGCGGTCGATCAGAAGGTTAGGAAGATCGCTCGGCAGATCGGCGAGGATACGCACTCCGGGATCCAACGAGTGGGACATCATTTCGACCATCCCGTTGACCACGTCCGACAGCGCAACGGATTCGGGCTTTAGATTCTGCCGGCGCGCAAAAGCCAACATGCGCTTCGTTAGTGAGGCGCCGCTGTTGGCGGCTTCCATCGCTCGTCCAAGCCAGCGGGTCAGTCGGTCGTCTCCGGTGACGCGGCTCTGCGCCAGCTCGAGGTTCGACAACACGACCATGAGGAGATTGTTGAAATCGTGAGCCAAGCCGCCGGTGAGCTGTCCGAGGCTCTCCAGCTTCTGCATCTGCGCGATCTGCGCTAAAGCCTCCTCCCTCTCTCGCGTGCGTGCTTCGACCCTCTTTTCCAGGTCCGCGTTTGCGGCAGCTAACTCGGCAGTGCGAGCTTCGACCCTTCTCTCCAACTCTGCGTTTAGGACCTCGAGTTGGCGGGTCTTCCTAAAGAGGTCGCAGAAGACGCGGACCTTCGCCCGAAGAAGAGCGGGAACAATGGGGACCGGCAAGTAGTCGACCGCCCCTGCCTCGTACCCTCGCAAGCTGTCGAATTCGGACAGGTGGACCGCGGAAACGAAGATGAGCGCAGTCTGGGCGAACCGCGGATGGTCGCGGATCATCGACGCCAGTTCAAATCCGTCGAGCTCCGGCATCGCGACGTCAACAAGAATGACCGCAACTTCGTTACGCAGAAGTAGTTCGAGCGCCTGCCGGCCCGACGACGCCTTGATGAGGTTCTCGCCCAACTCTTCAAGGATCACTTCGTAACTGAGAAGCTTCGCCGGCTGGTCGTCGACGACTAGGATGTTCACCGGATCGCGCTCGCGCTGCATGGTCGTCCCCATGCCTTTAGCGATGTAGCCAGATGCGAAGCGCCGAAAGCAGTTGCTCGGTGTTGACCGGCTTCGCCAGGTAGTCAGAGGCGCCAGCCTCAAGACACCTTTCACGGTCCCCCTTCATGGCTTTTGCGGTGAGCGCAATGATCGGCAATCGCCGCACCGAGGGGTCCTCCCGAATCGCCTGGATGGTCTCGTACCCATCCATTTCCGGCATCATAATATCCATAAGGACAATCGAGATGCCTCGATCGGCCTTGAGAATCGCAATCGCTTCGCGGCCAGTTGTAGCGGTGAGCACCTCCATTCCTCGCCGCTCGAGCACGCTGCTCAACGCGAAGATATTTCTGGCGTCATCATCGACAAGAAGCGCCTTTCGCCCGTGCAAGTTTTCGTCGGAATTGCGCAGGCGCTCCAACATGCGTTGCTTGTCCGGCGGGAGATCCGCCACCACGCGATGCAGGAAAAGCGCCGTTTCGTCGAGAAGACGCTCCGGCGACTCGACCCCCTTCACGATCACGCTGCGCGCAATCGAGTGCAATTGCGCGTCTTCCTCGGGCGACAACTCACGGCCGGTGAACACGACGACCGGAACCTGCGTCAGCGCGTCATCCTGGCGAATATGCTCAAGCAACTCGAATCCCGACATGTCCGGCAGCTTGAGATCGAGAACGACGCAATCGGCTGGTTGCTTCCGAAGCATCGCCAAAGCCTCATGACCATTATCGGCGGTAACCACGTCAATGTCCTGGTAGCCGAGCAGCTCGGTTATGCTCAGGAGCTCAGCCGGATTGTCCTCGACGATAAGCA
>CAVUPE010000037.1:0-71159 GCA_963743265.1 uncultured Alphaproteobacteria bacterium
CGGCCTGATTGTCGTCCTCCTGATGTGCGTCGCGGAGGTAAGAAGCGGAACCAAGACCGTCGGCGCCTTCGTGCTCGTCAACCTGATCATGCTGCAACTCTATCAGCCGCTTAATTTCATGGGGATGGTTTATCGGGACATCCGGCAGGCGATCATCGACGTCGAGGCGATGTTCGCCATCTTGGCGCAGAACCCTGAGATCGAAGACGTTCCCGGCGCCCAGCCTTTGAAGGTGACCGCCGGCGCGGTCCGGTTCGAGAATGTCGACTTCGCCTACGATCCGGGCAGGCCCATTTTGCGCGGCGTCTCGTTCGAGGCGCCTGCCGGGCACACGATCGCCATCGTCGGGCCTTCGGGCGCCGGCAAGTCGACGATATCGCGGCTCCTGTTCCGGTTCTATGAGCCGAACGCGGGGCGCATATTGATTGACGGACAGAATATCGGCGCCGTCACCCAGAGCTCGCTGCGCGCGGCAATCGGCATGGTGCCGCAGGACACGGTGCTGTTCAACGATACGATCCTCTACAACATCCGCTACGGGCGCGACGGCGCCAGCGAGCATGAGGTGGTCGCCGCCGCCGAGAATGCGCAGATCGACCGGTTCGTCCGCTCGCTGCCGCAGGGCTATGATGCGCCAGTCGGCGAGCGTGGCCTCAAGCTCTCGGGCGGCGAGAAGCAGCGGGTGGCGATTGCGCGCACGATGCTCAAGGCGCCGCCAATTCTGGTGCTCGATGAAGCAACGTCGGCGCTCGACAGTTTCACCGAGCGCGAGATTCAGTCGGCGCTCGAGCGCGTCTCCCGCGGGCGCACGACGATCGTGATCGCCCATCGCCTTTCGACGGTGGTCAACGCCGACGAAATTCTGGTGCTCGACAAGGGCGTCATCGCCGAGCGCGGCTCCCATCAGGAGCTTCTGGCGCGAGGCGGAATCTACGCCGCGATGTGGAGCCGTCAGAGGCAGGTCGACGCAGCGCAGGAATTGTTGCGGCGGGCTGGACGTGAGGACAATCTCGACGCCGCCGACGGACTCGCGCCTCAGCCCGCGCCGTGACATCGGAGGCGATTGGCGCCATGAGTTCGCCCGACTTGTCTTCGAGCGCCGGTCAATGAGCATCATCAAATCGCTGCGCGGCCAGCTCGCGCCGATCCACCCTGAAGGCTATAAGTTCGTGTTCGGCTTCGCCGTCGCGACCTCGATCCTGTGGTTGATATGGTCGCCGCTCGGCTGGCTTGGCCTCATCGCGACGTTATGGTGCGCCTATTTCTTTCGCGATCCCGCGCGCGTCACGCCGGTCCGGAGCGACCTGGTCATTGCGCCCGCGGACGGCGTGGTCAGCTTCGCCGGCTTTGCCGCGCCCCCGCCCGAGCTCGGCCTCGGCATGGCGCCGTTGCAGCGTGTGTCGATCTTCATGTCAGTCTTCGATTGTCACGTGAATCGCGCGCCGGTCCAGGGCCGCGTCGCCCAGATCGTTTATCATCCCGGGCTTTTTCTCAGCGCGGACCTCGACAAGGCGAGCGAGAACAATGAGCGCAACAGCATCGTCATCGATGCGTCATCCGGGCGTTTTGGCGTAGTGCAGATCGCAGGCCTCGTCGCCCGGCGTATCGTGTGCTTCGCGCACGAGGGCGCGCTGCTTGCGGCGGGTGAGCGTATCGGCCTTATCCGCTTCGGCTCGCGCGTCGATGTCTACCTGCCGCCGGGCGCGCACATCGTGGTCGGCGTCGGTTCGCGCGCCGTCGCGGGCGAGACGGTGATCGCGCAGGTTGCGGCCGAGGTCGAGCCGCCGCCCTTCCAGCGGAGCTGAGGCGTGAACGAGGCCGGCCCCCCGTCCCGTGAGCCGATCGCGGACGTCGCGGCGTCGCGGCGTCGCGGTCTCCGGGCGGTGCCGCTCAGGCTCTTGATCCCCAATCTTATCACGCTGTTCGCGCTTGGCCTCGGCTTGACCGCGATTCGTTTGGCGATGGAGGGGTCGATCGAATGGGCCGTGAGCGCGGTCGCCGCCGCGGCCGTGCTTGACGGCCTCGACGGGCGAATTGCGCGCGCCTTGAAGGGAACCTCGCGCTTCGGCGCCGAACTCGATTCGCTTGCCGACTTCGTCGACTTCGGCGTCGCGCCGGCGCTGGTGCTGTACGTCGCCAATCTGCACGCGGCCAAAAACTTCGGCTGGGTCGCGGCGCTCTTGTTCGCGATGGCCTGCGCGCTGCGTCTCGCCCGCTTCAACGTCATGATCGACGAAGATCAGCCGGCCTGGCGCGACTTTTTTTTCGTCGGGATGCCAGCGCCTGCAGGCGCGATTGTTGGCCTCCTGCCGATCTACCTTCATTACGCCTTCGATCTCGGCCCGCCTAATTCACGGTCGGCAGTGGTCGAGAGCATCTATGTCCTGGCGGTGGCGCTGTTGATGGCGAGCCGCGTGCCGCATTTCTCCGGCAAAACGATCGGCCGCGTGCCACGCGAATATGTCTCGGTGGTGCTGGTCGGCGTCGCCGCGGCCCTCCTCATCCTGTTCAACTTTCCCATGCAGGCGCTGGTCGCCGTCACGCTCGTCTATCTCGCCTCGATCCCGGTCGCGCTCAGGCGTTATCGCGCACTCGACCGCGGGGCGCAGTAGCGGCCAAATCGCGCCCGTCATTCGCTCTTGCGCTCAATCGCCGGTCAGGCATCATAGGCTGGCGCCATGGCCATCGCGCTCGCCCCCGGGTATTGTTCGCTCGCTTCAGGATCCGCGTCCCATGTCGACCCGACCACCCAGTTCCTTTGTTTGGCTCGCCGTTCGGGCTGCCGCCTTTGCAATCTGCGACGATCACGCTCGCAGCCTGCAATAGCAAGAACGCCTACATGCCGCCGCCGCCGCCCAAGGTGCAAGTGGCGCAGCCGCTGCAGCGGCCGATCACCGAGTACCTCGAACTGACCGGCAACACGCAGGCGTTCGCCTCGGTCGATCTCGTGGCGCGCGTGCAGGGCTTTCTCACCTCGATCAATTACGTTGACGGCGCGACAGTCAAGAAAGGCGCCCAATTGTTCGGCATCGAGCGCGACATCTATCAGGCGCAGGTTAACCAGCAGGAGGCGACGCTGGCCTCCGACCAGGCGAACGAGGAGTACAACAAGGCCGAATATGGGCGGCAGGCGACGCTCGCCCGGCAGGATTTCGCCAGCCAAGCGACCGCGCAGGAGTGGAAGTCCAAGTGGGACCAGTCAGCGGCCGACATCCTGAATGCGCAGGCGGCCATCTGGCTCGCGAAGATCAACCTCGGCTATACCCAGGTGCTCGCCCCGTTTGACGGCGTCGTCACCAATCACCTGGTTGACGTCGGCGCGCTGGTCGGCGTCTCCGGACCGACCAAGCTCGCCACGATCATCCAGACCGATCCGCTCTACGTCTACTTCACCTTGAGCGAGCCGCAGATCCTCTCGATCCAGAGAAACCTCGCCCAGCACGGCATCGCTTTGCGCACCACGGACCTGTCCGACGTTCCGGTGGAGTTTGGGTTGCAGGGCGAGGAGGGCTATCCGCACAAGGCCCATCTCAATTATGCTTCGCCGCAGGTCGATTTCGCCTCCGGCACCCTGACCGCGCGCGCCCTGTTCGACAACAAGGACGGCGCTATCCTGCCGGGCCTGTTCGTGCGTGTGCGAACACCGATTGACCAGCAAGAGAAGGCGCTTTTGACGCGAAATGACTCGATCGGAACGAGCCAGGAAGGAAGTTACGTGCTTGTCGTCGGCGCCAACAACGTCGTCGAGCGGAAGGTCGTCAAGACGGGCGTGCGCGAGGGACAGCTGCGCGTAATCGAATCGGGTTTAAGCCCAGACGATTGGGTCGTGACCGAGGGCATCCAGCGCGCCTTTCCAGGCGCGAAGGTTGACCCGCAGCGCGGGCAACTGGCCTCGGCCGAGCCCGAGTCGGCAACGAGCCCTGAGAAGTCCCCGTCGCCCGCCTCGGACACGAAATGAGCTCGGAAGGCCGAGCGGGAGCAATCTCGCGCTTTTTCATCAGCAGGCCAGTGCTCGCCAATGTGCTTGCGCTCGTCTTCATTCTCATCGGCCTCGTCTCTCTTCTTAACCTGCCGAGCTCGCAATATCCGAACGTCGTCCCGCCAACCATCCAGGTGACGACGCGCTATCCCGGCGCAAGCGCCATGACGCTCGTCGATACCGTCGCTCTGCCGATCGAGCAGAACGTCAACGGCGTCGAGAACATGATCTACATGCAGTCGACGAACGCGAGCGACGGCACGTACACCTTGATCGTCACCTTCGCGATCGGCACGGATCCCGACGAGGATGAGATCCTGGTGCAGAACCGCGTCTCGGCGGCGATTTCGTCCCTGCCGCAGGAAGTGCAGCTCCAGGGCGTGACGACGAAGAAGAAGTCGACGTCGATCCTCGAGTTCGTCGTCCTCAACTCCCCCGACAGCCGCTTCGACAGCCTGTTCCTGTCGAACTACGCGGTCATCAATGTGCAGGATGAACTGCGCCGCCTCCCCGGCATCGGCGATGTGACGGTCCTCGGCGCCGGGCAATACGCCATGCGCATATGGCTGAACCCGGACCTTCTGCAGTCGCGGGGACTGGTGCCGCAAGACGTCATCAACGTTATCCAACAGCAGAGCCAGGAGGTCGCGGCCGGGCAGATCGGGGCGCCGCCCGCTCCGAAAGGGCAGGACTTCCAATATACGCTCGACCTCAAGGGTCGGTTCGACGATCCACGCGAATTCGAGAACATCATCGTCAAGGTCGATCCGTCGAACGGGGGCCGCATTACCAGGATCCGCGACGTCGGACACGCCGAGCTTGGCGCACAAACCTACAGCGAATTGTTCAATCTCGACGGCAAGCCCGCCGCCGGCATCGCCGTCTCGCTGCTGCCCAACTCGAACGCGATTGCGGTCTCGAACGAAGTCCAGGCAAAAATGGACGAACTCGCAAAGGCCTTCCCGCAAGGCCTTGCCTATGTTGTGCCCTACAACACGACGAATTTCGTGAAGGCGGCGATCGGCGAGGTCTACCGCACCCTGATCGAGGCCGCGATTCTGGTGCTGATCGTCATCCTCGTCTTCCTGCAGGATTGGCGGGCGATGCTGGTGCCGGCGACGACCGTGCCGGTCACGATCATCGGCGCGTTCGCCGCGATGGCGGCGCTTGGTTTCTCGATCAATCTTCCGACTCTGTTCGCCATCGTGCTCGCGATCGGCATCGTCGTCGACGACGCGATCGTCATCGTTGAAGGCGTGGCGCGGTACGTTGAGCAGGGGCTCCCCGGTCGCGAGGCGGCGGCTCGGGCGATGGACGATCTGACTGGACCGGTCCTTGGCATCACGCTGGTGCTGATGTCGGTGTTCATTCCTGCCGCTTTTATGCCTGGACTGACCGGGCAACTCTACCGGCAATTCGCGCTCGTCATCGCCTCCACGGCCTTCATCAGCGCCATCAACGCGCTCACGCTCAAGCCCACGCAATCCGCGTTGTGGCTCAGGCCGCCGAAGCCTCCCGAGCGGCGCAACTTTTTTTACCGCGGCTTCAATGCTGTCTATGGCGGTCTTGAACGCGCCTACACCCGACTGATCGGGGGCATGGTCCACCGCAGCGGCGTGATGGTCATTCTGGCGCTTATTCTGGTGGGCGTAGCGGTCTGGGGCTTGTCGCGCGTGCCGACCGCCTTCCTGCCGACCGAGGATCAGGGCTACGTGATCGTCGCTGCGCAATTGCCAGATGGCGCGTCAAAGGAACGGACGGATAGAGTGCTGGCGCAGATCCAGGGGATGGCCAGCAAGGTCCCCGGCGTCGAGCACGTAGTGACTGTGAGCGGCGTATCCATTCTCGACAATCTGGCGAGCCTGGCCAACGCGGGCGTCGCCTTCGTCGTCCTAAAGGATTGGGATGCGCGTCTGAAAGAGCCAGGGCAGGATGTCCGCACGATCCTCGAGCGCCTCAACGGCGGGCTGCAGGGCGTGCCCCAAGCTTTCGCCTTCGCGGTTCCCCCGCCGCCGATTCAGGGCATCGGCAACGTCGGCGGCTTCTCGATGCAGGTCGAACTCAGGAACGGGAATTTCGACTATGCCTTGCTTCAGAACTCTGACCAACACCGTGGTTGCGAATAGCAATGCGCAATCCTCGCTTCAGCGGGTCGCTACGACATTCCGAGCGGGCGCGCCGCAAATCTTTGTCAATGTAAACCGCATCAAGGCGGAGACGATCGGCGTCACCGTCGGACAGCTGTTCGCCGCCCTCTCTGACTATGTCGGTTCGAACTATGTCGGCCAGATCACCAAGTTCGGCCACGTGTTCCAAATCTATACGCAGGCGGACGCCAAATATCGCGCTAACGTCGAGGACATTCGCAATCTCAAGATCAAGGCGGGCGACGGAACCATGACGCCGGTCGGAACGGTGGTCGACATCAAGGAGGTCCAGGGTCCGTCCCTCATCAGCCTCTACAATCTCTATGCTTCGTCGACCATCGTGGGCAGCCCGGCGCCCGGTTTCAGTTCCGGGCAAGCTCTCGACATCATGGAGCAGATCGCCAACAACACCCTGCCGAAAGGAACCGGCTTTGAATGGACCGCCATGTCGTTCCAGGAGAAGCAGCTCGGCAATCAGACCTATTACGTCTTCGGCTTCGCGCTCCTGCTCGTCTATTTCGTTCTGGCGGGGCAGTATGAGAGCTGGATTCTGCCCTTGGCGGTGATTCTGTGCGTGCCGCTGGCTCTGCTCGGGACGGTCGCCGGGTTGACAACGCTCGGCGCCATCAGCGTCGCCGCTAGCCAAAGCGGCGTCGCCGCCAACAACCTCTATACGCAGATTGGTCTCATTCTGCTGATCGCGCTTGGCGCCAAGAACGCGATCCTGATCGTCGAATACGCTCGCCAGCAGCGCGCGGAAGGCAAGAGCATCGTCGAGGCGGCGGTGGAGGGGGCGCGGCTGAGATTCCGGCCCATTCTCATGACGTCGTTCGCCTTCATCCTCGGTGTTCTGCCGCTCGTACTGGCGACAGGCGCCGGCGCCGCGGCGCGCAAATCGATTGGGATGGCGGTCTTCTTCGGCATGATCGCCTCGACGTGTCTCGTGGTGGTGTTCGTTCCCTCGTTTTATGTGGTCATGCAGTGGCTCGAGGAGCGGCGGACCGGCAAGTCAAAGCCCGCGGCTGAGGCCGCGCCGCCGCTTGATCAGCCGAAGGACGCCGCCGGTTCGTCGGCCGTCTGACGATCCGCGACTTTTCGCGCTCGACGCCATCGTCATGCTGGAAAAGAACCGCATGCAGTTCTTCCACGAGATCCTCGGATTTCTGGACGAATCGGACGCCACAGCGCTGAAGTAGCTTGGTTTTGACGCGCGCGCTCCGACAAACTGAGTTTCCAAAAGAGGCGCGCCCCCCTTGGACGACGCTGGGGGTATTCGATCTTACACCCTCGCGGTGGTATGACAGGCCGCGGCTGGCGTGCTAGGGGCCGTTCCGGTCGCCCGCCTCCCTTGGCCTGTGGCGGTGCGGCGATACGACAAGGAGCCTTATGTCGAAAGAAGAATTGCTTGAATTCCCTGGATTCGTCGTCGAATTGCTTCCCAATGCGACCTTTCGCGTCAAACTTGAGAACGATCACGAGATCATCGCTCACACCGCGGGCAAGATGCGCAAGAATCGCATCCGCGTCCTGGCGGGCGACAAAGTGCTCGTGGAGATGACGCCCTACGATCTGACCAAGGGGCGCATTACTTACCGCTTCAAATGACCCTGGCTCTCGAGCGGCGCGACGATTGCTCCGCCTCGCACTCAGGCCTCCGTCTCGTGCTGGGGTCGGCTTCGCCGCGCCGGCTAGCGCTCCTCGCGCAGATCGGCGTCAAGCCCGACGCGGTCCTGCCGGCCGAGATCGACGAATCGCCGCGCCGGCGGGAAGAGCCGCGCGGGCTCGCGCAACGGCTGGCCGGTGAGAAGGCGCTCGCCTCGGCGGCGCTCAGCTGGCATCCGGGCAGATCTCACCCCCTGCCTGACGCTCGCTGCGGATACGGTGGTCGGCGTCGGCCTGCGCATCTTGCCGAAGTGCGAGACCCGCGACGAGGCGCAGATGTGCCTCGATCTCCTGTCCGGCCGTGGCCATCGGGTCTTTACCGGCCTTGCGCTCGTCACCGGGAGCGGCGCCGTTCGGCGCCGGTTGGTCGAGACCCGGCTCCGGTTCAAGCGGCTGTCGCCCAATGAGTTAGACGCGTATCTGGCGAGCGCCGAATGGCGCGGCAAGGCCGGCGGCTACGCGATCCAGGGCCTCGCCGGCGCCTTCGTCGAGCGGCTGGTCGGCTCCTACTCCAACGTCGTCGGCCTGCCGCTGGCCGAAACAGCTGCGCTGCTCGGCGGCGAAGGCTATCATGTCCACAGACGCTGGGGGGCGAACCTGGTTCAATGACCGCCGACGACGACAAATCCCCCGCAAGGCGAGAGGGCTTAAGCAAGAGCGAGCGCACCTGCCCGATCTGCGGCAAGCCGCGCAGCGAGCTTTATGACCCGTTCTGCTCGAAGCGCTGCGCCGATGTCGACCTTCATCGCTGGCTGAAGGGGAGCTATGTCATCCCCGGCGCCAACGCCGAGCCTGAGCCCGGCGACGAGGAGGAGTAGCCCTCAACGAGGGTCTATCCGCTTGGGTTTCTTGGCCCCGAGCCGTTTGGCCGCAAAAGCCCTGCCTGCGTCAACGTCGCGATACATCGGACTTTATGGCGGCTACCGTTTGCAAGACGATTGCATCGACGCCCAGACTTCCGAGTTTTGCACTTGCCTTGGACGGGTCCCCATAAACGCCGTCGGCGCTCCCGAATTTGGATCCGTGCGAAAGCCGATCCTCACGGACAAGGCTCGGGTCAAGCGCGAGCATCAACGACGTATCGCTGAGACCCGCATGGGTTCCAATCTCGGAGGGCGTGAACCCATGACCCTTCAGGATCTGGACGAAATCGATTTGCGTCGCGTCGTAGTATTCCGTGACCGCATGGCGCGCACATTCGATGAGGCCCATTCACGGTTGAGTTTGTTCGCGACGGTCTTCTCGTTGGCCTGGTAACCGCCGTGATCGCCAAGGAAGACGATATCTTTGAATCCGTGCAGTTTGAAGCTCCGGGCTGCGTACTCGAGAATCGTTTCAAACGCGGCTTCCGGCACGCTTATCGTTCCAGGGAAACGCATGTGGCCAGACGGCGGAGTTAAATTGCCTTCAGGGACGTACGCGATGACGGGAGCGACAAGCGCGTTGCCTAACGAGACGGCAATCCGCTCGCTTAGCAACTTGGCGCGCCGATTGTGTTTTCCGAGCGCCATAGCCGGGCCGTTCTGCTCGGTTCCGCCGATCGGGATGATGATAGTCGTTTTGCCCGCGGCGATCTCGTCCCGCAACTCGGTCCACGTGAGATCCTCGAGGACAGATCGAGGGACGCTCCTCGGAATACGCGAACGTCGCGAAGCTCAGAATCAGCAACGGCAGAAGCAAGAGACGCGCTGCCCACCTCATGGAGTTCATTCGCTCGCTCCTGCGCTCGAATCTCGAATGCAAAGTTGCCCCTATTTGCGCCAAGCGGACCGTCAGTGAGAACGCGCGCTGTGTCCGCTATGGGTCGAACCGCTCCAGCGGATTGACCTTCGACCCTAAAGGCCGCCCTCGACGCAGGCGATGGCGAAGGCGTATTGGCGGGCGACGTCGTCAAGCCGGTCGTAGCGTCCCGACGCGCCCGCATGTCCCGCGTCCATCGCCGTGCGCAACAGGATCGGCCCGCCGCCGGTCATTGTCGCGCGCAGGCGGGCGACCCATTTGGCGGGCTCCCAATAGGTCACGCGCGGGTCGGTCAGGCCGGCGAGCGCCAGGATCGCCGGATAATGCTGGGCCCGAACGTTGTCGATCGGGCTATAGGCGCGGATGGTCTCGAACGCCGCCTGGTCGTGGATCGGATCGCCCCATTCGAGCCATTCCGGCGGCGTGAGCGGCAGGCTCGCGTCAAGCATCGTCGCCAGCACGTCGACGAATGGCACGTCGGCGATGATGCCGGCGAACAGCTCTGGCGCGAGATTGGCGATCGCGCCCATCAGCAAGCCGCCGGCGCTGCCGCCCTGCGCCACGACCCGGCCCGCGCTGGTAAAGCCCTCAGCGATGAGGAAGCGGACGGCGGCGAGGAAATCGCCGAAGGTGTTCGGCTTCCGGCCGAGCTTGCCGTCTTCGTACCAATGCCAGCCCTTGTCCGTGCCTCCGCGGACGTGGGCGATCGCGAACACGAAGCCGCGGTCGACCAACGAGAAGCGGTTGGTCGCGAAACTCGCTTCCGCCGCATAGCCGTAGGCGCCGTAGCCGGTGATGAACAGCGGCGCTGACCCGTCGAGCTTCACGCCCCGCTTGTAAAGCAGCGACACCGGCACGCTCTCGCCGTCCTCGGCAGGGGCGAAGACCAGCCGCGCAACATAGGCCTTCGGATCGAAGCCGCGCGGCATGGCTTGCCGCTTGACGAGCGTTCGGCGCCGCGTGACGACATCGTAGTCGTAAGTCTCCTGCGGCGTGGTCGGCGACGAATAGCTGAAGCGGATGAGCGAAGTGTCGAACTCGTAGACCGGCTCGCGTCTGAGAAAATAGGTCTCCTCGTCAAACGCGATCTCGTGCGAGTCCCCGCTTTCCAGATCGAACACAACGAGATGCGGCCGACTCATCTCGCGCATGAGCAGCACGAGTTGATCTCTGAACAGCGTTGCGTCGGCAATGAAGCGTCCGTCGCGCTTGGGCACGAAATCGCGCCAGTTTGCCTCTTGCGGCGCATCGCGCGGCGCGACGACAATCTTGAAGTCGGGCGCGTCCGCATTGGTGCGGATGAAGAAGCGATCGCCGTGATCCATCACGTCGTAGTGCAACCCCGGGCGGCGCGGCGCGATGAGCCGGGGCGGCGCGGTCGGATGATCGAGGTCCACGACCAAGGCTTCCGAAGCGTCGTGGCCATGCACGGAGACAATCGCCGCGCGGCCGAGCCGGGTGGGCTCAATGCCAATGAACCAGGCCGGGTCGGCTTCCACGAAGATCTCGACATCGTCAGTCTGCGCGGTTCCCAGGCGATGCAGCATCACGCGACAAGGGCGATGGTCCTCGTCCTGCTCGACGTAAAGAAACGCCTGCGAATCCCGCGTCCAGACGATGTCCCCGGTCGCCCCGACGACACGGTCCGCGAGGTCCGTCTCGCGCTCAAGGTCGCGGACCGAGATTGTCAGCATCTCGGAGCCGAGGTCGTCGGAGCTCCAGGCGAGCTTTGAGTGATCAGGCGAATGACGCGCGCCAGCGAGATGAAAAAACGCCTTTCCCTCGGCGCGCGCGTCGCCGTCGATCAGCACCATCTCTGCGCCGCCCTCGCGGGGCTTGCGGCAATAAATGCGGCGTTGGCCGCCGGGACGAAAGCGCGAGTAATAGGCCCATGGCCCGTCGACCTGCGGCGGCTCGCTATCGTCCTCCTTGAGACGCGCGCGCATTTCGCGCTTGAGCTCTTTCTGCAGCCCGAGCGTCGGCGCCAACACCGCGTCGGCATAGGCGTTCTCGGCCTCCAGCAGCGCGCGGATATCGGGAGGCAGCTGGCTCGGATCGCGCAACACCTCGCGCCAGTTGTCCGCCCGCATCCAGCTATAATTATCCGCCCAGGAAAGGCCGTGTGCGGAGGACATGATCGGCCGGATCTCGGCTTGGGGAGGCGCCGGGATCGCGGCGTGCGAACCCGGTCCGCGCGCCGATCGCTTGTTGCTCATGACGCTGGCGCGCGGACGGGGCGTGGAAGCGCGTGGAATGCCGCAGGAACGTGCGAGGGCGCTTCGCAGAGAGTCGCCGCGCCCGCGGCGCGAAGCTCATCGGCGCCGCCGTAGCCCCAGAGCGCGCCGATGGTCGGCATTCCGTTCCGGGTCGCGGCGAGGACGTCATGCTTGCGATCGCCCCACATGCAGCAATCGTCGGCTTCGAGCCGCTCACGCTCGAGAATGTGAGCAATCAGGTCCGCCTTGTCCTGAAAGCGGCCGCCGAGTTCGTCGCCGTAGGCCGCCTCGAAATGATGCTCAAGGCCGAAATGGCTAAGAATTCGCTCCGCATAGACGAGGGGTTTCGCCGTGCAAAGGAACAGGCGTATTCCCGTGGCGCGCAGCTCGGCAAGCGTCTCCTGCACGCCGTCATAGACCACAGCTTCGAAAAGACCCGTAGTCGAATAGCGGCCGCGATAGAGCTTCAGCGCCTCCTCGGGATCACCTTCGCCGTTGAGCGCCTCGGCGAAACATCCGCGCAGCGGCGGCCCGATGATCCAGTTCAGTTCGGCGGCAGGGGGCGCGCTTCGTCCCAACGTTTCGAGCGCGAGGCGGAAACAGCCGACGATGCCCTCGGCCGGATCGGTCAGCGTTCCGTCCAAATCGACTAGGAGCACACTTCGCCGACCAGGCAGCGCCGTCGAGCGTTCCGGCATTGGGCGATGGTTGGGCTGTTTGCTCCTGCGCGGATGCAGCCCCACGCTCCTCGGCGACGACCTCGGAAGGCAATCTTGGCGGCAAGCGCGCGACCGGTCAGCCGCGGATCGGCTCGTGCGCGAGCGCCGCGCGCAGAAAATAGAAGAGCCCGGTCAGTGCGGTCAGAATGA
This sequence comes from uncultured Alphaproteobacteria bacterium, assembly GCA_963743265.1. Classification (GTDB taxonomy): domain Bacteria; phylum Pseudomonadota; class Alphaproteobacteria; order Rhizobiales; family Beijerinckiaceae; genus Roseiarcus. Next base: position 12,614 of record CAVUPE010000037.1, read on the forward strand.
GCACGCCTTCCAGCGAGCGGGTAATCGTCTCGCCAAGTTGAAACAGGCCGCCGATCGCCCAGCCGGCAGCGGCGCCGGCGCCAACAAGCTCCGTGCCGACAAGAATGGCGACGCTGATCAGGGTCATCGCATTGGTCCAGTTGATCGGCGCGACGTCCGCCAAAGCGCGTTCTCCTTCAGAAATTCGCGAAGCCGTCGCGGATATACCAACGCGGCCCGCGGCGCAAGCGTCACGAGCTGCCGGCGACCTCGCTGCGCTTGCGCCCAGCCTCATAGGCTTTCACGTGGAGGGTGGCGATGCGCAGCAGCGAAGTCTCGCCCGGCTTCGCGGCGCGGCGCAGCAGATCGCCCAGGATCTGGTCGCCTTCGACCGGCTTGCCGCCTTCAATATCGCGCAGCATCGAGGCTTTCAGCGGTGAACCGGCCGCGGTTAGCGCCGTCCGCCCCCGCTCAAGCGCCGGCTCGCGGAGCGGAAAGCCCTGAGCGGCCGCGATCGAGGCGCACTCGTTGAGAAGCCCAAGCGCCAGATCAGCCGCGCCGGCGGCGACGTAGTCGCCAACAGACGCGCGCATCAGGCAGGTAATGCCCGCCGCCGTGGCGATGAACACCCACTTTTCCCACATTTCCTGCCGGATCTCGTCGGAAAGCCGCCCATCGAAGCCGGCGTTGAGGACCTGCGAGGCGATGGCCTCGATCCGCGGCGAACGGGAGCCGTCCAGTTCGCCAAAGCTCAGCGCATGCCAATCATTGAGGTGGACGACCGCGCCGTCGGCGCCGAGGGTCGTGGAGATGGCGCATTGCCCGCCGAGCACGCGTTCGGCGCCAAAACGTTCGACGAGACGGTCGATGTGCCGCATGCCGTTCAGAAGCGGCAGAATTGCGGTTTCCGGGCCAACCGCCTTGGCCAATGACGTTATCGCGCCCTCAAGGTCGAAGGCTTTGCAGCTGAGCACTACGAGGTCGAATGGCTGCGAGAGATCCTCCTGCAACACAGTCGGGGGGGAAGGACGGTGAAAGTCGCCGACGGGGCTGCGAATCGTCAGTCCGTGCTTTGCGAGCTCTGCAGCACGACGCGGACGGACGAGAAACGTCACGTCGCGGCCTGCCTGCAGCAGACGTCCGCCGAAATAGCCGCCGACCGCCCCTGCCCCGACCACAAGAATTCTCATGTCACTCCAACCCATTTAACAAGGAGAGACGCCGCCGACGGCCCCGTCCCAGGCGCCGCGGGACGCAGCACTATGGCACGGCTGAGACCAGCATGAAGGCGGCGAAGATGACAAGATGCACCGCGCCCTGCAGCACGGTCGTGCGACCGGTGCCGAGGGTCAGGGCAGCGATATAGAGGGTCAGAATGAGCACGGACTTTATCGCGGCGAGCCCCTCGGGCATGAGCACGATAAGCGCGATGACGACGCCGACGAAGGCTTTCGGAACCCACGGCGCCGATCGCCACGTCGAAAGGCGGCGCGTCGCCAGCATCCTCGTCGCTTCGAGCATCGAGGAAATAAACGCACCAGAGACCAGCGACATAAGGCCGATGCCCTCCAGCTGCAGAATCGAATAGGACGGGCCTGCGGCGGCCTCGGCGAAGTTGGGCAGGATCAGCGCCAGTGTGGCCAGAGTCCCAAGCACGGCGAGCGCCGAGGCCGCGCTTGAAGCTGGAACGTCTGCTCGAAGTGCTTGCCCGCTCCAAGGACGAGGCAGAGGCCGACGACGCCATTGAGAACGATCATCACGGCGGCGAATACCGTGTCCGGGCGACGCGCTCGCTGCCCTCGGCCCGGCAAGCATGATCGAGACAATGACCCCGGCTTCGATACAGTTACAGCGACCGCGAGCAGGATCGAGCCGAAAGGCTCGCCAAGCTTGAGCGCAAGCACCTCGGCGTGATGGACAGCGGCAAAAACCGTGGCGCCGAGGAAGAGGCCTGCGAGAACGAGGATATACGGGTCGTCGGGAGGGACGAAATGGAACAGCTTCAGCGCCACAAGAGCATCGACCGCGGAGCTAGCCGCTTGATGACCTTCCGCGCGAGCGAGTCGCGTCGCCGCCGCCGAGTTCTTCGCATCGCGAAGGCGCTCTGTGCGAGCGCTCACGAGAAACGGACGGCGCGTTGCGCGACGCGTAACTCCGGCGCCGCGCCGCCTTTCAATTATGGAATAGCTCGTATCCCGCCTTGACGGACTGCGCGCCCACGTTGAAGGGCGACTGCGCCGCCGTTCCGATGACCATCGTGTCGCCCTTCAGAGCCTCCTCCGCTTCTGGCGAGCCATCGATGCCTGTGATCTCGATGGAACGGTGCAGCTGTTTGGCCGCAAGTTGGCGCCGATGGCCATCTGGTCGTTGATGGTGAAAACGCCGTGGACTCGGGAAATAGGGTGAGCAGCGCTGACATGACTTTCAGGCCGAGTCGCGTGACCCATCGCCGCTCTTCGGAGGAAGGATCTTGATCTCCGGATATTGGGCGAAAATGGCTTTACAACCCTGAACCCGCTGGGCGATCGCCACCATGGGCACGCTGTCGATGATACGACATTGCCTTTGTGACCAAGTTTGTCGGCGAGGTACTGGCAAGAGATCCGGCCGCTCGGTGTTGCACAGTAAGATTGATCGGAGCGCCCGTCATACCGGCGTGGGGCAGAGTCACCGGCGCCATCTGGCGGCGTGAGAAAAATGTGCAGGACCGGGACGGAGGCGAACTCTTCGTCTTAATCGTAAGACCCAAATGCGGGGCGAGAATGTGGGCCAGGGCCGAGCCGCGGCCGCAAAGCGAGTGCTCGATCACGTCGTGGTGGTTGATGAGGTTCGCCGTGTGGGTCTCGCCGCGGTATTTCCGCGCTGGCGAGCATGCGCTGTGTCTGGGTACGCGTGCCGAGCCCTAATTTCTGGAGGTCTTCGTTACTGCGTGAGCGAGTCACCCCGGCAAGGCGTTGCAGTGGACGAGGGTCAAGTAGGGCCCAAGAAAACCTTGCGGCCGAGTTCGACAATTTCGTCGCAGCGCTGACCCATGACGGCGTCCATCGTGATCCCGAAGTGCTCTTCAGACGGTGGAGGACGGCGCGCCGGCGTGAACCGCGCGAATACCGAAATCGGCGTAGGACCGAAACGCGGCGTCGGCGTGCGCTCGCGTCCGCGTATTGTGCGCACGTCGTTGATGCAGGGTCATCCGGCGTCGAGCAAAGTCAGCATCGTCAGAAGATTGCCGACATAGATGTCGTGCGGCTGGTACTCGAGCGCGAAATCTCCGTGCAGAGTGTTGACGTATTCCGCGAGATCGACGTCCGGAATAACGCGCCGGAACTGGTTCTGCCAGCAGTGACGGTGGCCGTCGATAAGTCCCGGCATGACGATCATGCCGCCCATCTCGATGATGATCGTATCCGGGCCGACCTCGGAAGAAAGATCCGATCCGACTGCCTCTATGGTTTGGCCGCGAACCAGCGAATCGCCCTGATCGAAATCGCCAATTGAAGGATCGATCGTGATCGAGTGCGCCCTTGAGCAAAAAGCGCGCGTCACGGTCCCGCTCGTCATCTCGGACACCGTTTTAAGGCTTCCGGCGGCAAGAGAGGTCGGAGTGTGCAAGGCTCGGGCTGATGGGATACACCTTCTGCGAACGGCGCTCGCGGCGCGACTGTTAATTCTTCGAGTGAGATCGTGGAAGCACAAACCGTAAATGTCGCCGCGCTCGACCCCGCGGAGCTCGCCAAAACCGTCGAACGACTCGCCCAGATCCTGCACGCTTGCGTGCACGAGGGCGCGAGCATCGGCTTTGTTTTGCCGTTCGACCATAGCCAAGCGCGGTCGTACTGGCTGGACAGGGTCGCCGCGCCGCACGCCGCCGGCTCGAAGCTCGTCCTCATCGCGACCCTTGGCGGGGCGATCGCCGGCACGGCGCAGCTCGATCTCGAATTCGATGCCGAGCAAGCGCCATCACGCTGAGGTTTCCAAGGTGCTGGTCGATCCGGCCTTCCGCCGCGCCGGCGTCGCCCGGGCGCTCATGCAGGAAATCGAGCGCCGCGCGGCCAAAGAGAACCGGTGGCTCCTCACCCTCGACACTGCGGGCGACGCGGCCGAAGCCCTCTATCGCTCGCTAGGTTACACGCTCGCCGGCGCGATTCCGAATTACGCGCGCAATGCCTTCGAGGAAAGCTACGACGCGACGCGGCTTATGTACAAAGACCTGCGTCGCGGATAGCTTCCATTTCCCAGCGCCGCCGAAGGAGTCCCTCGTCTTGCCCGCGGAGAATCGGCCGATGGGTGACGGCAACGGCGCGAGCCTTGTCGGCCGCGTCGCCCTCTTGCTTTTGACCATCTATGCGCTGGCGATGATCACCCCTGACTTGCTTCGGGTCATTCGCCCGCTGGGCTCGTTCGGTCTGGCGATGGACGGGGACGGACGGATTTACGATGTCCAGGGTCCGTTCGAAAGCGAGCAGGTTTCGCCAGCTTGGCGAGCAGGCTTGCGCGCAGGGGATCGGCTCGATCTTGCCGCGATGCGCTGCGCGCCCGTCGACACCATCGTCTGCGCGAGTCTGCTGTCGCAATGGGGCGGCGTCACCTACGTCACGGCCGGGCGCGAGGCGACGCTTGTCGTCGCGTCGAATGCGGAACCCCCACGACGCGAAGTCAGGCTGATCGCCGAGCCGCGCCCCATGAATCGCCTGCTCGACGCCGTTGTGGTGCTCGACACGATCGCCGGGGTTCTGGTGGTGCTCGGCGCGGCTTGGCTCGTGTGGACGCGCCCGGGCCTCATGACCTGGGGTTTCTTCGTCTATGTGATCCAGTTCAACCCCGGTCAGGCGTTTCAGTTCTGGGCCTGGCTTCAGCTTTGGCCCCGCGCGCTTCTGGCGCAGAACGTCATTTTCCTGGTGATGCAGGCCGCCGCCTATACCGGGCTCCTCCTCTTCGCGCTGAGGGCGCCGGTCGACCGAGCCGAAGGGCGGTGGCGAACGGTCGAGCGTGCGCTGCCGGCTCTGGCGATCGTGTTCTTAGGCGTTGCGCTCGCGGGCATGGCGACCGTCTTCGGCTATCCCGCCGAAATCTGGGCGCGGAGCATGTTTTTCATCGGCTTCGCAGTCAGCGTCGGCGCCCTCGCGATCCTCATCGGACGCCGACGGGATCTCTCGCCGCGCGACTATCAGCGCATCCGCTGGGTGATCTGGGGCTGCCTGATCGGCCTTCCGGCCTATCTGCTCGCCCAGCTCTCTCAGGAAACCTCGCTGTTCGGCCAATTCCTCGGACAAGGTCAGGCGCCGGAGGAAGCAGCGGGCGCGCTTTCCCTCGTCAACGGCATCCTGTGCCTGTTCGTCGTCGAGGCGGTGCGGCGCCCGACTGTGGTCAATGTCTGGATCCCGCTTCGGCGGGCGACCGCCTTCGGCCTTCTGCTCAGCGTGCCGGTCCTGTTCCTGCACAAGCAGATCGAGGTCATCGACGAGTACATCCACATGCCCTACTGGGCCTGGGTCGTGGTCGCTTCCGGCCTGGTCTATCTCATCGCGCGCGGGCACGAGTTTGCGACCGAGCTCATGAACCGCCTGTTCGACCGCAAATTCATCCGCGCCGAACGTCACCTCGTCGCCGTGGGCGAGACCATTCAGAATTCCGACAGCCTCGACGAGATCGAGCGGCTCCTGGTGAACGAGCCGATCAGCACGCTCGGCCTGGCGTCGGCGGCCCTGTTTCGCGAGCAGGACGGGCTGTTCACCCGAAGCCTCAGCACCGGATGGGCCGCCGACCACGCCGACGCGCTCACCAGCAACCATCCGTTGCTCTCCGCGAGATTCGACAGAAAGCCCTATACCCCCGATTCCGTCGACGCCGCCCACGCGTCGCTTGCCGAGCTTCCGGACGACCTCGAGCGGCCGGTTCTCGTCGTGCCCGTCGGCAATGCGCGTCGCTGCTACGCGCTTGTTCTCTACGGCGGGCACGAGATCGGAACCGATCTCAACTCGAGCGAGCGCCACTTGCTCGGCAGCATCGCCCGCGACGCCGAGATCGCCTATGCGCAGATCGAAAGCGACACGCTGCGGAGGCGGATCGCCGCGCTGGAGAAGCAGCTCGCGAAGACGCTGGAGCCTCGTTGACCCGCGCCCTGCAGGGCATTCAGGCCTGCGTCTTCGACGCCTACGGCACCCTGTTCGACTTCGCCTCCGCCGCGGCGCGCTGCCCCGAGGTTCCAGAGGATCGGCGCGCGGCGCTGACCGCGCTCTGGCGCGACAAGCAGCTCCAGTACACCTGGCTGCGCTCGCTCGAGAACCGCTACGCCGACTTCTGGCAGGTCACCGCCGACGCGCTCGATTTCGCGCTCGAGAGCCTCGATCTCAGCACGCCTCCGCTACGCCACCGACTGATGGAGCTCTATCTGAGCCTCGAGCCCTTCCCCGAGGTTCCCGACGTGCTCGCGACCCTGCGCGATGCCGGGTTCAGAACCGCCATCCTCTCCAACGGCTCGCCGCCGATGCTGGCTGCGCTGGTCGAGCGCTCGAGGCTCGAGACGATGTTCGACGCCGTGCTCTCGGCCGACGCGGTCGGCGTCTTCAAGACCCACCGGAAGGTCTATCAATACGCGCTCGAACTCGCTGGGCCTCCCGGCGAGCGCGATCGCGTTCCAATCCTCCAACGCCTGGGACGCGCATGGGGCGTCGGACTTCGGCATGCGGGTCGTCTGGTGCAACCGCTACGGCCAGCGCCGCGAGCGCCTCCCGGGCGCCCCCGACTTCGAGATCCGGACCCTGGCCGAACTGCCGGCGCTGCTCGGCCGCGGACCCTCCTGATCGAGCCTAGCCGCCCTCGCGCGAACCCCCGTCTGCAACCGGCGCGCGAACCTGGCCCAGGAGTAAACGCCAATAAACGTCAGTAAATGCTAGTAAACGCTAGTAAAATAGCTAGCGTTTACTAGCGTTTATTTTTTCGAATCGAGCCTTTTCAATGGGTTACGGCCGTTTGGAGTAAAAAATTTCTGCCCCTTCTCAGATCGCGCGCGCAAGTTGTATCGAACGCCTCCCATACACTTCCTCACACCTGCCCGCCATCGCTACGATCCTGCCAATGGAAAAGATATAACACAGGCTTTCGCTTTTTGCAAAAAAATTCTGAGAAGATTTTCGAGGCGGGGTGGATGATCAAAGTCTCCGTGCCGCCGAGGCTGGCGGCCGAGGTGCATACCCGAACATTCCGCAAGACGTTCTGAGCTCGCTTGAAACGCTCTTCAGCAGTCGGGCCGGCAACCTCGAAGGCCATCATGCCGCCAAAGCCGCCCGGCATTTGCCGGCGCGCAAGTTCGTGCTGCGGATGCGAGGCGAGACCGGGATAGTAAACCTTGGCGACGCCGCGGGCTTTTACCAGCGCTTCGGCCGCCAAAACTGCCGTCTGATTGTGCTGGCGAATCCTGAGCGCATAGGTCTTGAGCCCGCGCCCGAGCAGCCACGCCTCCATCGGATGGAGCACCGGACCGTGCACTCGCGCATATTCCCAAAGCGGCTCGACCAGCTTGCGCGACCCGACAACTACGCCCGCGGTCACGTCGCTATGGCCGTTGAGGTACTTTGTGGCGGAGTGCACGACGAGATCGACGCCGAGCGTCAGCGGAAGCTGGTTGAGGCTCGACGCAAAGGTGTTGTCCGTGACGACAATCGCGCCTTGCGAATGGGCGAGCGCCGAAACGGCTTTAAGGTCGGTCAACGCCATGGTCGGGTTGGTCGGAGTTTCCGTGTAGACGAGACGCGTCTTCGGACCGATCGCTCGGGCAAACGCTTCGATGTCGGTCTGGTCGACCTGCGTAACTTCTACGCCCTGCCGCGGCAGCCATTCCGTGAGCAGGGTTAGCGCTGCGGTGTAGTGCGCGGTTTGGGCGACGACGTGATCGCCGGCGCGCACGTTGCTCAGGATGGAAGCGGCAATCGCCGCGATGCCTGAGCCGACAGCGACCGCGCTCTCGGCCCCCTCCAGATCAGCGACAATGGCCTCGACATGCGCGACATTGGGCGAGCCATACCGCGTGTAGAAGCGTTGCGGATGCCAGCTGGCCGCGATTTCAGCCCCGAGTTCGGGATTGGGCAAAACGTAGGTCGAGGTTTGGTAGATTGGGGAGCTGACAGGGTCGCCCCCCGGCGCCGCCGCGACGCTGGGATGTTGGAGCCGGGTCTCGATACCGGGAGTCCTTTTCGTCATTGCATCCTCCCTTGAAACGCTTTCGCGCCAGTGGAGAATATGCGAACTTTTGCGCCGAAACTCTCCGAAATTAGGCGTACAAAACCATGAATACGCAGAGAAACAGCGAAGTAGATACATTTGATGATAGAATTCTGCACGCCTTGCAATCGGACGCACGAAAAACCAGCATCGAACTTGCCGAGGTCGTCGGCCTGTCGCCATCGACTTGTCAGCGCCGGCAGCGAGGCCTGGAACAACGTGGAATCATTCGAGGCTACCGCGCCGACATCGACCCCTCCGCTCTCGGTCAGTCGTTCACGGTCTTTGCCGCCGTGCAGCTGGAGCGTCACGTGCGCAGCGACGTTCAAGTCTTCCAGAAGGCGGTCACACAGCTCCCCGGTATCCTCGAGGTGCACCATATTGCGGGGGCCTTCGACTATCTGCTCCGCGTCGCCGTTGCAGATCTGGCGAGCTACGAGATTTTCCACGCCGATCGTCTGACGGCGTTGCCAGGGGTGGCGCACATCACCTCATATGTCGTGATGTCAACGCTGCGGTGACCGTTTGCAGGCCGCAAAGGCGGGCGCCATAGTTGGTGAAAGTCGCGATTGCCCCCAGTCCCCTGGCGCCGATCTGAGGTCTATCAGACATGAAGGTCGCCCTGACCCCAATCGAATTCGCGCGACGCGCGTGTCGACTTTACGCGCAACGCGAAGCCGTGATCGATGGGGCCTCGCGCTATACTTACCAGGAGTTTCTCGCGCGCTGCGACCGCTGGTCGGCCTCCTTGCAAAAGATGGGAATCAAGAGCGGGGATCGCGTGGCCTATATCGCTCCGAATACGCACGCGCAGCTCGAATCGTTCTATGCCGTGCCGCAGATCGGCGCCGTGCTGGTTCCCATCAATTACCGTCTGACCGCGGAAGACTTCGCCTATATCGTCAACCACAGCGGCGCGCGCGTGCTGTGCGTGCACAGCGACTATCTCGACGCCGTCGAGGGCGTGCGAAAGCAATTATCCGGCGTCGAACAATTCGTGGCGCTGGAAGGAGCAAAAGACGGGTGGCTCGATTACGAGGGCTTGATCGAGAGGGAACTGGACGCCTTCGCGCCGGTCGAGATCGACGAGGACGATCTGATCACCATCAACTACACCAGCGGCACGACTGCGCGCCCCAAAGGCGTGATGATCACGCACCGCAACGCCTACCTCAACGTGCTGGGTACGCTGGCGCATTTTCAGATGTCCCCGGAAGATCGGTATCTGTGGACGCTGCCGATGTTTCACGCCAACGGATGGACCTTCGTGTGGACTGTCACGGCGCGCGGCTCGGCCCATGTCTGTCTTCGCAAGGTCGACCCCACGCTGATCTTCGAACTGGTCGAACGCGAGGCGATCACCACCCTCTGCGCCGCGCCGACCGTGCTGATCGGGATCGCGAACGCGCCGGAGGCGTTACGCAAGCGCGCCGCGGGCAAGGCCGTGCGGCTGCTGACCGCAGGCGCGCCGCCCGCCGCCGTCACCATTGAACTCATCGAGCGCGGGCTGGGGTGGAATGTCACGCATATCTATGGCCTGACGGAGACCTCGCCTTTCATCCTCATCTGTGAGGAGCTTCCCGAGCATCGAAAGCTTCCGCTGGCCGAGCGCGCGATCGTCAAAGCCCGCCAGGGCGTGGAGCTGGTCAGCTCGGGCGAAATCAGGGTGCTGGACGCGTCCGGTCAGGATGTGCCCAGCGACGGGCAGACCCTTGGGGAAATCTGCGTTCGCGGGAACGTCGTGATGAAAGGCTATTTCCGCGACGCCGCCGAAACGGACAAAGCGATCGTCGATGGTTGGTTTCATACCGGCGACGCGGCCGTGATGCATCCCGACGGCTACGTCGAGATCCGCGACCGATTCAAGGATGTCATCATCAGCGGCGGGGAAAACATCTCATCGGTGGAGGTCGAGAGCGTGTTGCTTCGCCACGACGCGGTGCAGGAGGTCTCGGTCGTCGGCATGCCGCACCCCAAATGGGGAGAAGCGGCGCATGCGTTTGTCGTGCTGCGTCCTGGCAAGACCGCCACTGAAGCCGAGATCGTCCAATTCGCGCGTGACAATCTCGCCCACTTCAAAGCGCCGAGCTGGGTTTCGTTCGTGAACGATCTGCCGAAGACCGCGACGGGCAAAATACAAAAATACCTTTTGCGTGGCCGCGGGACAGCGATTTCGAGACAGTAATTTCCGCCTGCTCTTTTTTTCGCGGGGCCTATTTCTCAGCCATCAGGCCGCTGAGTTAAAAGCTGCTCGGCGATAGAAGCGACCTTTTCCCAAACGACGTGGCCCTCTCGGTCTCCCCTGGCCGAACAATCGCGGCCCCTCACGCGCGCCCGCTCAGGCGCGGTCCGGCCGTATCGATACGTGAGCGCCTTCGCGTGAATGTCGATCGCCTGATCGAGAGAGACGTTCAGCCGAGCCTCCTGTCGCAAAACTGTCACAGGCGCTTGGAGCATCGATCGGGGCCGAGCTAAAGTCAAATTCTCGTGCGGGTTCAGTCCTGTCCCTTTACCCGATCAGGCGGCGGTATTCCGCCTCGGGGACGCCATAGGCTGCGCCGGCCTTGCGCTCCATGCCCTTGCGGTCCTTCACGGTGATCTGCCCACGGGCATAGGAGATCAGGTCTTGTCTTCGGAGGGCGTGCAGGGCTTCGGTCACACCGGCCCGGCGGACCCCGAGCATAAGCGCCAAAAACTCGTGCGTGAGCGGTAGGGTGTCCTCTCCTATGCGATCATGCGCCATCAAGAGCCAACGCGCCAGGCGCACGTCCAGCTTGAAATGCGCGTTGCAGATTGCCGTGTGCGTTGTTTGCACCCCGAACGCCTGCACGAACTTCAAGAATGAGTCGCGAAGCGATGGGCTGGACTGGAACGCCTTGCGCAGTTCGGTCGCCGACATGAACGTGCCCGTTCCCGGCGCCTGAATGTAGGTCGCGTGGGGCGAGCGGTGATTGCCGAACACGACCGGCAAGCCTGTCATGCCCTCGCGGCCAATCAATCCGACCTCGACCTCCTTGCCGCTCGATTGAACGGCGACGACGGAGGCGAATCCCGCTTCAGGGAAATAAACGGCCTCGATTCGCCTGTTGGGTTTTTCGAGAGACTTTCGTAAGCCGAGGGTCACGGATTCGAGATGCGGCTCCAGCAAATCGAAGTCGGCGTCCGCAAGGGACGCGAGCAATTTGTTGCTGCTGCGGGGCATCGCGCGCTTCCTCACCGTTCAGGCGGGAGCGCTATTCTCTCTCAGCCACCGACGCCTGCAGGCTGGAGCCTTGGTCGATGATGGCCCTCACATAGGCTCTCGGCGCCACAATGGCTAGCCCGATTGCCGTCTGTACGGATTCGGACCGAGTTTAGGCTCGCCAAGCGACAGATAAGGCGCAAAAGGTGAACATGGCCGCTGATGGGAGTAAGCCGCCGATGACCATCGTTCCATTTCTAAGAGACAATGTGTTTGGGCCGCAGGACATCAAGGCGATGTCAGCCGCGCTCGACGACGTCTGCAAGATTCTCAACCTGGCTGACGAAGCCGGAGGCGAAAGAGAACTCCTGGCGAAGAATATTATCGCCTTTGCCCACCAGGGCCACCGCGACGCCCCGCTCCTGCGCGACCGCATGCTGAGGGAGATCACCTCTGGTCGAGGCGAGTGGCCAGCGGCGCTCGTCCGCGCCGCGCGTCAAGGGGCGCTTTGACGTCCGAACTGGCGGACCATCCGTCGCGCTCGGCGCCGTGAAACGCGAACAATCCAAGCGCCGCTAGTCGTGTTCGTGGCGATGATGAAGGTCCGGATAGTGCGCATGCCGATGCCGGAGCCCGTCATGCCGATGCCAGTGCGTATGCGGCTCGCTCACCATCCCCTCGTGGGCGTGTTGATGATGTTGGTCGTGGATGTGCCTGTGTTCGTGCTCGATCGCTTCGTGCGTATGATCATGGTCGTGGCGTTCGGTCACATGCAGCCAGAGGCCAAAAGCCATAAGCGCGCCGGCGACGATCAGCTGAACCGTGACCGGCTCGCTTAAGAGCATGATCGCGATGACCGCGCCAATGAACGGCGCGAGCGAGAAATAGGCCGCCGTCCGGGCGCCGCCGAGATGACGCAGCGCCAATATATAGAGCGCGGTGCTGACTCCGACGCCGAGGAACCCGACGATGATCGCCCCGCTAACCGCGCCGAATGACGGCAAGCGCGCGCCGAGGAGCAGCGCCAAGGTCAAGTTCACGCTGCCGGCGACAAGACCTTTGATCATCGTAATGACGACGGGGTCGGCCGACGAAAGTTTCCGCGTCAGGTTGTTGTCGACGCCCCATGCGAGACACGCCGCGGCGATCAGCAGGCCGCCTCCGTCGATGCGAAGCCCCTGCCCTTGCCAGGACAACACGAATGCGCCCGCCAGAATCGAAGCGGCGCCAAGCAGGAGTTTTCGATCAACGTTCTCGCGAAAGACGACCCAGGCGATCGCCATGGTCGCCAATCCCTCGAGGTTCAACAGCAGCGAACCCGACGCCGCCGACGTTCGCGCGAGCCCGAGCATCAGCAACAGCGGGCCTGCGACGCCGCCGAACGCGACGATCGCGACGAGCCACGGCAGGTCCGCTCGGCGCAGCGGCGCTTCCGAGGCCCTGACGCCCAGCGCCGAACGGGCCGTCTGCCCGATCGCCAGTCCGACGCCCGCCCCCAGATAGAGAAGCCCAGCCAGAAGCTGCGGATCGGTCGACCCGAGAAGCAGCTTTGCGAACGGGGCCGATGCGCCAAACAGCACGGCCGACGCCAGAGCGAGAGGAACGCCGGGCCAGAGAGGACTAAGCGACGTCGCGCTGTCAGACATGCGTTCCATTCACCCGATGCGAGGCCCGCTCGACGGCCAAGATCTTTGCAATTCCTCAGGATAATAGCGCGAGCTGCGGCCTTCGCGATTTTTCTTGAACGGCGGGCCTCCTGCGCCCGGGCCGAGGGAACAATCTCGAGGCTTGCTGGTTTGGCTGGGGCTTGCCAGGCGCCGGGCGCAGCTCATGCGCAAAGGGGATTGTGGAAAATCGCCGCGGGTCGGTGTCGCCATTGTGGCGCATTCCGGGCCAGATTTGGGCCAATGACGCTGAACTCACTCATTCGCGACGGGCATAATAATTATTCATGTCCCGCCCCTCGTTAACCTCGACGAGCTTCCCATATGCGGCGCTCCGGCGTGCAGACGGCGCCCCTTAAAAAAGGACGAGAAGCGCATGCGTATCCCGCAGCCCCACGGCGCGCCGGAACGAAATCCCGACCTCAGCACGCTCTATCAATCGGTTCGCGAAGCGAGCGCGCGCCTCGGCGCGCCCTTGTCGGACGCCGACGCGACCGTGCAGTCGATGCCCGACGCAAGCCCGGCGAAATGGCATCTCGCGCATACGACGTGGTTTTTCGAGAGAATGATTCTCGAACCGAATCTTCCCGGCTACCGCGCGTTCGATCCTCAGTTCAATTTCCTGTTCAACTCCTATTACGAGAGCATCGGCGCGCGTCAGCCGCGTCCCCGACGCGGCATGATCACGCGCCCCGCGCTCGAGACGATCATCGCCTATCGTGACCATGTCGACCGCGCGATGGCGTCGCTCATGCAGGATGATCTTGGCGCCCGCCGTCGCCGAGCTGATCGAACTCGGCTGCAATCATGAACAGCAGCATCAGGAACTGCTGCTCACCGACATCCTGCATCTGTTCGCGCAGAACCCTCTGCGTCCGGCCTACAAGGATCCCGGCCCCATTGCGGTCGGCAAGACCGACAGCGCGCCGCCTACGTACCGCAAGTTCGATGGCGGCGTGGTGGAGGTCGGACACGACGGCGCAGGCTTCGCCTTCGATTGCGAGGGGCCGCGGCATCGCGTGCTGGTCGAGCCTTATGAACTCGCGAACCGGCTCGTCACCAACGCGGAATGGATGGCGTTCATCGCCGACGGCGGCTATCGCAACGCCCTGCTCTGGCTCTCCGCCGGATGGGCGACGGTGCTGTCGGAAGGCTGGACGGCGCCGCTTTATTGGGATGAGCGCGAGGACGGCTATTGGTCGATGACGCTGCGCGGCGCGCAGCCTGTCGATCCCGACGCGCCGGTCACGCATGTGAGCTACTACGAGGCTGACGCGTTCGCGACCTGGGCCGGCCGAAGGTTGCCGACCGAGTTCGAGTGGGAGCATGCAGCGCTTGGCGAGCCGCTGCGTGGGAACTTCGTCGACTCAGGACGCCTGCGCCCTGCGCCTGCGCAACCGGGTCAGCCGGGCTTGCGTCAGATCTACGGCGATGTGTGGGAGTGGACGCGCAGCGCCTTTGCGCCCTATCCGCGCTTCAAGCCGGCGGAAGGCGCGGTCGGCGAATACAACGGCAAGTTCATGTCCGGACAGTTCGTCTTGCGCGGCGGCTCGTGCGCGACGCCGCTCAATCACATGCGGCCGAGCTACCGCAATTTCTTTCCGCCCGACGCAAGATGGCAGTTCTCGGGGCTGCGGCTGGCGGGAGACGCTTGAGATGCTCGACCTCGTCGAATCGAAACTCAGCCAGCACGAAGCGTTTCGCGCCGATGTGCTGGCTGGCCTGTCGCAACGGCAAAAGACGCTCCCCAGCCGATGGCTCTACGACCAGCGCGGCTCGGAGCTGTTCGAGGAAATCACCCGCCTCGACGAATATTATCTGACCCGGACCGAGACGGCGATTCTTCGCCGCCATGCCGAGGAGATGGCGGCTCTCTGCGGCGAAGGCGCCGTGCTGCTCGAATACGGCGCCGGCGCGGCGATCAAGTCCGAAATCCTCATCGACGCGCTTCATGCGCCGCGGATGTACGCGCCGATCGATATCGCGGCGGATTTTCTCGCCGAGACCGTCGAGCGCTTCCGCGATCGGTTTCCCGACTTGCCCGTCCGGCCGATCATCACGGATTTCACCGCCGACTTTGACATTCCGGCCGACGTTCCCGCTTCCCCGCGCGCCGCGTTTTTTCCTGGGAGCACGCTCGGCAATCTCTTGCCCTCGGACGCCTGCGCTCTTCTGCGCCGGATGCGCGAGCACGTGGGTCACCGCGGCAAGGCGATCATCGGCGTCGACCTGCGCAAGGACATCCAAACCTTGATCGCCGCCTACGACGACAAACTAGGCGTGACGGCGGAATTCAATCTCAACCTTCTGGTCCGCATCAATCGCGAACTCAAAGGCGATTTTGCGCTCGATGGATTCGCGCACGAGGCCCGCTGGAACGAGCGCGAGTCCGCAATCGAGATGCATATCGTGAGCCTGAGGCCGCAGGTCGTCTCCGTGGCTGGATCGCAGCTTCGCGTTCGCGGAAGGCGAAACCATCCATACGGAGACTTGCCGGAAGTTTGACGTCGCCGGCTTCGCCCATTCGGCGCAAAGGTCCGGCTGGCGGGTGGACAAGATCTGGAGCGACCCGGCAGGGCTTTTCGCGGTGTTCGGGCTCCGCGCGGAGGCGTGAGCTACCGCTGCTTTCGTGCGCAAAGCCCGCGGCTCAGCGCGTGGCGGCGCTCGGGCCGGCTCGGTAGGGCACGGCCTTGAGCCAGAGCGCGCTGCAGTTTGCGAGGGCGTCGAGATCGACGCCGCTCGTTGCCCCGCCCTTCCATTCGAGAACCTTTCCCGCCTTCTCATACGTCATCCATGGACCGCCAGGGGCGCGGGGATTGGCGGCGAAACGCGAACCATGCGGCGTTCATCGACTGGGCGAGCGCCCGGTCGTCCGGGCGGGGCCGGTCCCGAGCGGTCGCGATCACGTCGAGGGTGTCGAAGACATAAGGAAGCTCGGCGCCGTGGCAGACATTGGGCGGGATCTGCGACGGCGAGCACGCGCCATAGTCGGAGACCGTGTCCGGCGGGCGGCCATAAAGGTCGGCGAACGGCGGCTGAGCAAAAAGATAGCCAAACGCAGGCTCCGGCGATTGCCTGAGCGCGGCGTCGGCGGCCGCGAGATTGCCGCAGACGAACGCGTAGTCGGTCGTGAGGTTGGAATAGGCGACGCCGGCGGCTGACGGTGTCACGGCGCGCGGCGCTCAGGACTTCATGGGAGCGTAGCGGCGGACAGCTCAGCGCTTCCGTGCAGCTCCTCAAGCCGAAGCGCAAGGCGGAACGCTGCTCGATGCACGCGCCCAGCCCCGTTCGTGAAGTGCGGACTGGGCTGCCGACGCCCGGGCGACGCCAGACCACGCCCGTATCGGCGGAACTGATCGCTCGATACGCGAATCACGTATCTACATCGTGGCCAACATCGAGGCGGACGCCATACGCGCCCGTGAACGGCAGTGGCTCCCCGGTCACGACCGGCGGCGGGAGAGCGAGCGCCGATGCGCCTCGCATCGATTTGTCGACGCCCGGCGCGTCGGACTATTCTCTTGCGTTCAGCGCGGGCATTGGAAACTCGACCACGCCGTCCGTGCCGGAGACGTCGAGTTGGATCCGGCTGGTCTCTGGATTTGCGGGCGTCGGATCGCTGCGCTCCTCAGGAAGGCCTTGCCAAAAGCGAGCGCGCGATGCGCTCACCACTTCTCCTTGAAGGGCCGCGCTTCGACCTCGAAACTCCAGGCGGAGCGGTCCTGTTTGACGAGATCGGCGGCGATCGCCGCGACGCCGGCCGGATCGATGAAGAAATCGTCCGGACGATCGCCAACCCGCGAGCGCGTCACCGGGCCTCCGACCACGCCGTCGACGACGATCAGCGCGACGTGAATTCCGGCCGGCCAGAGATGGCGCGCCATCGATTTGGCGAGCGCGCGCTGCGCCATCTTGCTTTGCGCGAAGGCCGCCGCGCCGGCCGCGCCCCGCCGCGAGGCGGTCGCGCCGACGACGATGATCGCGCCCTCACCCTTTGCGGCGCATGGCGGGAATGGCCTGCGGCCGCTAAGAAAGAGGCCGAGCGTGTTGACGCGCCAGGAACGCTCGAGATCCTCCGCCTTGACCTCCTCGACATTGCCCCAGACGCCGGAGCCGGCGTTGTAGATGAGCGCGTCCACGTCGCCGAGATCGGAGCGCATGGCGGCGAACGCCGCCTCGACCGAGGCCGCCTCTGTGACGTCGCACGCGTAAGACTTGGCGCGCGGCAGTTCGGCGGCGAGCTTGGCGGTGAGCTCCGTGCGCCGCGCCATCAGCGCGATCGCGTAGCCGTCGGCGGCGAAACGCCGGGCGATCGCCTCGCCGTTGCCGGGGCCGACGCCGACCACCGCGCATACAGGACGCTTGCCTTCGTCCGCCATCGCTGAAACCTCCTCACGCCGCGGGCCCTCATCCGGCGCTTCGCGCCACCTTCTCCCAGGGAGAAGGCACTGTCGGCGCCGCGCGCTCATCCTGCGCCCCTCGGCCTCGGCGCGCAATGACGGTCGCCCCTTTCGGGAGAGCGCTGGCGCTTGACGGTTCGCCGCGAACGCGCCAACTGAGGTTCAAGCCGCCGGCGATCCAAGCCGGACGAAGCAACGAGGGAGCGCGAGGAGCCTATGTCTGCTCAGCCGTGGATCAAGTCCTATCCGAAAGGCGTCCGCCCGGACGTCCCGCTCGACATCTCCTCTCTGCAAAGCGTGCTGGAGAAAGCGGCGGCGCGTTTCGGCGACAAGCCTGCGCTGCAATTCATGGACAAGCGCATGTCCTACGCTGAGCTCGACGCGCTTGCGAACCGCGCCGCGGCCGGTTTCCAGAAGCTCGGCGTCAAGCCCGGCGTGCACGTCGGCCTCTATCTGCCGAACACGCCCCATTACGTGATCGCCTTCTTTGGCGTCCTGAAAGCGGGCGGAACGGTCGTCAACTATTCGCCGCTCGACGCTCTTCACGCGCTCGAATTCAAGGTCCGCAACAGCGAGACCGACATTCTCGTCACCGTCAACCTCGCCTCGACCTATCCTCAGGCCGAGAAGCTCCTCGAGACCACGCGGCTGAAGGCGGTGGTGATCGGCGAGTTCGCCGAATTCGCGATCGCGCCGGACGCGGTCAAGGCGCACATGACCTCGGCGGGCATGCTGTCGGAGGTGAAGCCCGATGCGCGCCGCATCGCCTTCCGCGACCTCCTCGACAACGACGGGCGCTTCGAATCCCATCCCGTCGGCGATCCGGCGGATGCGGTGGCCGTGCTCGCCTATACCGGGGGCACGACCGGCTCGCCCAAAGGCGCGATGCTGACCCACGCGAACCTGACGGCCGCCTGCTCGCTCTATCGGGAGGTGCTCTTCCGGAGCGAGGAAAGCACGCTGCGCGAGGGCGAAGAGCGTTTTCTCTGCATCTTGCCGCTGTTCCACATCTACTCGCTCGTCGTTGTCATGCTGCTCGGTTTCAGCATGGGATGCGGAGCTGGTCGTCCATCCCCGGTTCGATCCGGCGGCCGCCGCTCGCGACATCGAGCTCAAGAAGATCACCGTCTACATGGGCGTGCCGACGATGCATGTCGCGATCCTCAGCCTGCCCGAAATCGGAAGCCATGGATTTCTCGTCGCTTCGCTTATGCGCGTCGGGCGGGGCGCCCCTGCCCGGTCGCGGTCAAGGAGCGGTGGGACAGCGTCGTGGGTTGCCGGATCTTCGAGGGTTGGGGAATGACGGAGACGTCGCCGATCGGCACGTTCACGCCGCGCGAGGCGCCGTTCAGGCCAGGCTCCTGCGGGATCCCCTACCCCGGCACGCTCATGAAACTCGTCGACGTCGTCGACCCGACCCGCGAAGTGGCTCCGGGCGAGCGCGGCGAAATCTGCGTCAAGGGCCCGAACATCATGAAGGGCTACTGGAAAAATCCGGAAGCGACGGCGAACTCGATGACGGCGGACGGATTCTTTCGCACCGGCGACGTCGGCACTATGGACGAGGACGGCTACGTCTATATCGTCGACCGGACCAAGGACATGCTGCTGTGCGGCGGGTTCAACGTCTATCCGCGCAACATCGAGGAGGCGATCTATCAGCACCCGTCGGTCGAGGAAGTGAGCGTCATCGGAATTCCGGACGATTATCGCGGCGAGACGCCGAAGGCCTTCGTCAAGTTGAAGGCGGGCGCGCCTCCCCCTCGCTCGAGGAGATGAAGGCGTTCCTGAAGGAGCGTCTCGGCAAGCACGAAATGATCGGCGCCATGGAGATCCGCGACGAATTGCCCAAGACGCCGGTCGGCAAAATATCGAAGAAGGATCTTCGCGAATACGAAGCGCGCGCGCATGCCGAGGCGTAGACGGGATCGTCATTGCGAGGAGCGCAGCGACGAAGCAATCCAGGGAATCACAGGGCGCCCTATGTTCTCTGGATCGCTTCGCTTACGCTCGCGATGACGACCGAGGCGGAATTCGCACCGCGCTTGACCGCCGCGCCGGATAATGCTGATCGAAACGCCTGTCTTTTAGGAGAGCCTGATGAAGGTCGCCAAATGGGGCAACGCCCTCGCCATCCGCCTTCCCATCGCCGTGGTGAAGGAATTAGGGCTCAAGGAGGGCGATCAGGTCGACATTCGCGTCTCCGGCGAGCGCGCGTTCGTTGTCGCGCGGGAGCCAAGGCCGATGGAATCGCCGGCGGCCGCCAGACTTCAAGTTCCACCGCGATGAGGCCGATGACGCGGTCGAGCGTACGCGGCAGCCGATCGGATTGCTCTAGTGAAGCCCGCCGAAAGCCCCTCCGCGCTCAAGGTGCAGGCGGCGCTCGGCGACCGGTTCGAGGTGCTGGAGTTCGACGCCAGTACGCGCACCGCCGCAGACGCCGCGGCGGCGATCGGCTGCGAGGTCGCGCAGATCGCCAAGTCGCTGATCTTCCGCGGCGGAACAAGCGGGCAAGCGGTCTTGATCATCGCCTCGGGCGTCGATCGCGTCGATGAGAAGAAGGCGGCGGCGGCGCTTGGCGAGCCGATCGCCCGCGCCGACGCCGATTTCGTGCGCGAGACGACGGGCTTTGCGATCGGCGGCGTGCCGCCGGTCGGCCACAAGACCAAGCCGATTGTTCTCATCGAGGAATTGCTGCTCCATTTCGATGAAATCTGGGCGGCCGCCGGCACGCCGAACGCGGTCTTTCGCTTGACGCCGGCGGACCTCGTCGAACTGACCGGCGGACGCATCGTCGCGGTCGCGCGCAAATAGAGGACTGGACGTGGCTGCAAAGGGGACGCCTGCGGGAAAGATCAGGATCGGCGTCGGCGGTTGGACCTATGAGCCGTGGCGGCGGCGCGTTCTTTCCCAAGGGCCTGCCTCAGGCGCGCGAACTCCAATATGCGGGCTCGAAACTGACCTCGATCGAGATCAACGGCACCTATTACGGATCCCAGAAGCCGGCGAGCTTCAAGAAGTGGCATGACGAGACGCCGGACGGATTTCATCTTTTCGGTCAAAGGACCGCGCTTCGCCACCAACCGCCGCGTTCTCGCCGAGGCCGGCGAATCGATCGAACGCTTCTTCAAGACCGGCGTGACGGAACTCAAGGCCAAGCTCGGACCGGTCAACTGGCAGTTCGCGACCACCAAGCGTTTCGACGCCGAGGATTTCGCCGCGTTCCTGAAGCTATTGCCCAAATCGGTCGACGGTCTCGCCATCCGCCACGTGGTCGAGGTCCGCCACGAGAGTTTCAAACATCCCGACTTCATCGCGCTTGCGCGCGAGCACGGGGTCGCGGTGGTGATGGCCGGCGACGCTGAGTATCCGCAGATCGCCGACGTGACCGCGCCATTCGTCTACGCGCGCATCATGGGAACGACCGAGACCGAAGAGCACGGATATTCCGCCGCCGCGCTCGATCAATGGGCGAGCCGCGCCAAAACCTGGGCCGCTGGCGGCTCGCCGCAAGACCTCGCGACCGTGGCGCGGCGCCGAAATCCGACGCCGCCGGCCGCGACGTTTTTCTCTATGTCATCAGCGGCCACAAGCAACGGAACCCCGCGGCTGCGATGGCGCTCATCGAACGCGTGAGCTGACCCTTGCCTCAGCTCTTGATGAAGGCGAGAAGATCCGCGTTGATCACGTCGGCGTGGGTGGTCGGCATGCCGTGCGGATAGTCCTTGTAAGTCTTGAGGGTTCCATGCTTGAGCAGCTTCGCCGATAGCGGACCCGCGGCTGCATAAGGCACGATCTGATCGTCCTCGCTGTGCATCACCAAGCACGGGCACATTGATCTTTTTCAGATCCTCGGTGAAGTCGGTCTGGGAGAAGGCGACGATGCCGTCGTAATGCGCCTTTGCGCCGCCCATCATGCCCTGGCGCCACCAGTTCCAAACACGGGTATGACAGTTCCATGCTTGAGCAGCTGCGCCGATAGCGGACCAGCGGCGACATAAGGCACGATCTGATCGTCCTCGCTGTGCATGACCAGCACCGGCACATTGATCTTTTTCAGATCCTCGGTGAAGTCGGTCTGGGAGAAGGCGACGATGCCATCGTAATGCGCCTTGGCGCCGCCCATCATGCCCTGGCGCCACCAGTTCCAAACCACGGGCTCGATCGTTTTCACGCCCGGCCGGTTGAAGCCATAGAAAGGGCCGGCCGGGAGATCGTAATAGAACTTGGAGCGGTTGGCCGCGAGCTGCTTTTGCAGGTCGTCGAAAACGCTCTTCGGCAGGCCCTTGGGGTTCGCGTCGGTCTTCACCATCAGCGGCGGCACCGCGCTGATGATCGCCGCCTTCACCACCCCCTTTTCGCCACGCCGCGCCAGATAGCGCACGACTTCGCCGCCGCCCGTCGAATGCCCGATATGGATCGCGTTTTTGAGATCGAGATGGTCCGTCACGGCGGTCAAATCGTCGGCGTAATGATCGAGATCATGGCCGTCGGCCGTCTGGCTCGACCGGCCATGGCCGCGCCGATCATGGGCGATGACGCGATAGCCGTGGCCTAAGAAGAACAGCATCTGCGTGTCCCAATCGTCCGCAGAGAGCGGCCAGCCATGGCTGAACACGATCGGTTGGCCGCGCCCCAATCCTTGTAGAAAATCTCGAGCCCGTCTTTCGTGGTGACTGTCGGCATGGTTCGCTCCCTCGCCACAATCTGGAAGCGGAGGCTTCCAGTCGCGAAAGGCTATCGGATAGGGGTTCCGAAGGCGACCGACAAAATGACGGCGGACGGCCTCAATCTCAGATGGCGAGCCAGGGCGCGATCAGACGGCTTCGCAGTCGCGGCCGCCGCTCGCGCAAGAAAAAGCGCCGCGCAACGCGCTCTTAAAGCCGCTGACAAGCGCACGAAGTCCGCCGGTCATGGCGAAGCTCATGCCGCCGACGCCGTAACGGTCGAGCGGCGCGAGCTGTGCGCGGAGGTCGTCGATCCGAAGCCGCATCGCCAGCGGCGCGTCGCCTCGGCGGAGGTCCTGCGAACCGAGCATGGACATGTCTCCAAAGGATTTCATTCGGTCATAAGATACAAGACGGGTCTGACCTCAATGTGACAGGTCTCCGACCTCAATAGGATACGAACAAGGCGAGTTTAGGTTTCGTGCGCGCCGCTGGTTTCGTGTGCGCGGCGCTGGTCCGATCCAGCGGCCAAGCCGCTGCGCCTCAGTGCAGCCCCGACACGTAGTGAGCGAGCGCTTTCATTTCCTCGTCGCCGAGCGGGTACACCACCTCCGCCATGCCAGCGGCCCCGGTCGCCGTTCGAGCGCCGGATTTGAAATCGCGCAGGGCCTCGTAAACGTAGTCCTCGCGCTGACCCGCTAGCCGCCCAATGTTGTCCACCCCCTCGAAATGGTCGCCGTGGCAGTTCGTGCAGTGGATCCCCGCAGCTATCTTGGCGCCAAGCTCCGTCTCCTGCGGCGCGGTGTCCGGCGCCTTCGACCCATCGGGCCCCGGCAGCGAAGCATAATACGCCGAGATGTCGCGGAGGTCGTCGTCGCTAAGCTGCTGCGCCATTGCGTTCATGGTCTCGTTCTTCCGTACGCCCTTGCGGAAGAACACGAGCTGGAACTGCAGGTAGAGGTTTGGCTCCCCGGCGAGGTTCGGAATGTTCTTGTCGGCCGTGAGCCCGTCCGCCGTCGCCATGCCATCGGCGCCATGGCACGCGAAGCACCCCATGGCCTCGGCCTTGGCCTTGCCGACCTCCGGTTTGCCTTCCGCCGCCATCGTGGCTGCGGGAACGGTGAGGCTGAGCGCCAAGATAAGCCAAGCCGGGATTCGCATTGTTCTCAGGTTCTCAAGGTCTCAGTGCATAAAAACGAACTCGCCCTGGCGTCTGAATTCGCCAGGGCGAGGATTGATCCCGACGGGACGATTTACTTACGACTTGCCGTCATACCAGATGCGATAGATCGCGCCGGCCTGATCGTCTGAGATCAGCATCGAGCCATCCATCGGGCTGATGACCACATCGGCCGGACGGCCCCAGTACTTGTTGTCCTTGATCCAACCCGAGGCGAACGGCTGCTGCGTAGCATTCTTGCCATCCGGATCGGCCTGGATGCGGACAATCTGGGCCCCAGTGTGCGTGAACTGGTTCCATCCCCCGTGCTCGGCGAGAAAGATGTTGTTCCGATACTCAGCCGGGAAGCTGTTCCCGGTGTAGAACTTCATCCCAAGCACCCCCATGTGCGGCCCGACGTTCAGCACCGGCGGAGTGAACTCGCTGCACTTGTGGCCCATGGCGTATTTCGGATCCGGAATGTCACCCTGGTGACAATAGGGATAGCCGAAGTGCTCACCATACTTCGTCAGGTGGTTGAGCTTGTCGGACGGGATGTTGTCGCCCATCCAGTCGCGCGCATTCTCGGACCACCAGAGTTGGCCGGTTCGCGGATCGACGTCGCCGCCGACGCTGTTGCGCTGGCCGAGCGCAGCCACTTCCGACAGACCCTCGTCCGGGTTGACGTGGCGATACTGCGCCGTGCCCGACGGGATCATGCAGACGTTGCAGGGCGGGCCAACCGGAATGTAGAACCAGCCCGGCGCCTGCGGATCCGCAACCATGTACTTCCAGCCATGCGAGGTGTACGGCGGGAAGTCGCTGTAGACGACGTCGCCCTTTGGATTGTCCTGATTGTTGGCGATATCCTTGTAGCGATAGATCTTGTCGATGTCGGCGACGTAGAGGTTGCCGTTGTAGATGCCGATGCCGGTCGGTTGCCGCAACCCCTTGATGATGACCTTCGACACCCACTTGTCGCCCTGCTTCTTCAGCGCGAACACGTGATCGGTCCAGCAGCCGGCATAGAGCGTGCCGTCGCTGCCAAACACCATCTGGCGGGCGCAATCGAGCTGATCGGCCAGGATTTCGATATGGAAGCCCGGCTGCAGCTTGATGTTGTCTTTGACGAGGCCCACGAGTTCGTCATGCGGCGTCGGCAGCGGCTGGCCCGGATAGGGATGCGTGCCGTGCTGTTGCGCCGTCTCGTCGCCCATGAACCAGTCCGCGGGCGGATGGTTCCAGTAATCAGCGCTGTTGCCGTTATACTTGATCAGCGCCGCATCGTCGGCGCGCGCCGGGACGGCCGACGCCATTCCCACCGCCGCTAGTCCTGCCACGCCCATAAGCGTCGGCAGCAATCCGAATCTCGACCTTGCAAGCTGCATATTTTCCTCCCTTTGATTTCACTGACGGATTACCGCCGTGCCTGACTTCGACCTGGCGCGTCAGCAATGCGCCGTAGCGATAGAACCTTACGCGCGCCCAATATGTCTGACAACGCCCATCGGGCCGGGAGCGCGAAAAAAGAAGCGGCGGCCTAGCCCGGCGGCTGCAGCGGCACGAATGGATTGATCACGTCGTCGCGCTCGACGAGCCGCTGCGTCTCCAGCATGGCCTGAAACGGGCCGCCGGCCCGGCTGACTGTCGCGACCACCAGTGCATAGCTGTTCAGCGCCGATCCCGACCACACATGGTAGACGCGAATATGCACGGCGCCATCGGGAATGTTGACGGTCTTGTCATCGGACAGCTTGATTTCGACGCCGGGGCCGGCGGCCTGCGCCACCATCTTTTCATAGGCCGCATCGACCTCGCCCGGATCCGCTTTCTGCGCCCACACGACACAGGATTCGGGATCGAGCCGCGTCGCCAGCACAAATCGGCCAGCGGGATCCGGCACTGCCCAGGCCTGGCCCGAACCAGGCACGCCGCCTCCGGCGAATGAAGCCAGCTTGCCGTCTTTGTTCGGCTTGCCCGCAAAGACGGCAAGCGCTTGAGGATTGGTGATCGGCGCCAGATTCTGGCTGTCCGCCCAGTCCCAGACCGACGTGAGATGACCGAACTTGCCTATGCAGACATCGTTGAACAGCCTCACGAAGTTCGTAGCAGACTCATCGGCTCGCGCCGGCTGCCCAACCAGCGCGAGCGCGGCGGCCGCGGCAAATGCAAGTCGCTTCATGGGACGTTCCCTCTTGGCAAGCCGTGAGTGGTAGCGTGATTTGGCGGACTTGAACAGCGGACTGTGAAGCAACGTTATGCCCATTCGCCCTTGCGGAACACCGGCGTGCGGGCACCGTTTGCGTCGAGGCCGTCGATGTCAATTCTGTCCGAGCCGATCATCCAGTCGATATGGATCATGCTCTTGTTGCCGCCCCGCGCCGCGATCTCCTCGGGAGTGAGCTTCGCGCCGTCGACGAAGCATTTCGCATAGCATTGCCCAAGCGCGATGTGGCAGGCGGCGTTCTCGTCGAACAGCGTATTGAAGAACAAAAGGCCGCTCTTCGAGATCGGCGATGAGTGAGGCACCAGAGCAACCTCGCCAAGGCGGCGCGCGCCCTCGTCGCTGTCGAGCACTTTGTTCAAGACGTCTTCGCCGCGCGCGGCTTTCGCTTCGACAATGCGTCCGCCATCAAAGCGGACGGCGATGTTGTCGATGAGCGTGCCTTGATAGGAGAGCGGCTTGGTGCTCGCGACATGGCCATCGACCCGGCGCGCATGCGGGGTGGTGAAGACCTCCTCGGTCGGGATGTTCGGATTGCAGGTGATGCCGTTCTTCGCCGTCGCCGCGCCGCCTTGCCAATCGTGGCCGTCGGCGAGCCCGATGGTGAGATCCGTCCCAGGACCGGAATAATGGAGCGCGTAAAACTTCTGGGCGTTCAGCCATTCCGTGCGTTGGCTCAAAGCGGCGTTATGCGACGCCCAGGCCGCAACCGGATCGCCATTGTCGACGCGCGACGCGGAGAAAATCGCCTCCGCCAGCTTGCCGGCGGCGACTTCGTCCTCGTCTCCCGGAAAGACGCGCTTGGCCCATGACACCGTCGGATAGGCGACGATGTTCCAGTTGATGTCAAAACCGGTGATCTTCTCGAGCGCCGGTTGATAGGCGATCGAATTGGCCTTGTTGGCGCGAGCGACTTTGGCAGGGTCCTCCTGCGAGAGCAGCATCGGATCGTCGCCGACAATGGCCAGCCGCGCGGTATTGGCGGCGAAAGCTTTTCCGACGCCTTCATAGAGCCAGCCCGGCGCGCGGTCGAAGCTCGTGTCGGGAGCGAAACGGAAGCGGCTCAGCGTGATTTCTTCGTCGGAGAGGATCGGCGTCACCAGCCCCGCGCCGGCCTTATAGGCCGCGGCCACGATCCGCCGCGCCAGAGGCAGCGCCGACACCGGCGCCGTCAGGAAGAGGTCCTGCCCGGGTTGAAGCCGCAATCCGACCTTGACCGCCGTCTCGGCCAGCCGCTCGAGCTGTAGCTGGATCGATCGAGGGAAAATTGCGCTGATGGGTGGTCATGGGGGGCTCCGAGAAGTTTCATTCTCGTCGCGCGCGAGGGCAAGATACGCCGGGGAAGCATGGCTGGCGACGCGACGATCGCGCGGCGCATGTCGTAACGTGCCCGAACGAGCGCCCATACCGCCCTGTGTCTATCAGATCAAATGAAAATGGGCCAGCCGCTTCCGGCCGGCCCAGCGCCCCGATTGGCCATCAAGACCGGCTTTTTCCCTGTCCGGCGAGCCGAACCGGGGGGTTCGCGTTCCGGTGAACCGATTTCGCTAGGTGTTGCTTCGAACCGGGCGCGCGCGGCGGCGCGGCGGCTGACTGGCTCTGCTTCGGGTCCATAAGCGCGACACGGATCATCTTTGCGCCATACAGGGCCGCCGCTAAGTCATTGGAATTCTCTTCCGACCGGTTCGACGCGTCCGCTTCGCCGAGCGTATAGCCCCTCGCCCGCAAGAGAGGGACGAGCGTCTTTGCGTCCTTGCAGGTGTCAGCGCCGTAGCAGGAGACCTTGCTCTCGCCGATCTGCACTGGATCCCGAGCCTCCCGGTTGACGATCGTCATTCCGACATGCCGCAATTCGTTCTCGAGCGCTTTCCCGGCCTCGATACCGGCCTCGCTCGTCGTCGTGGTGATGAAAACCTGCGGCGCCATGCCTTTGAGTTCGGCCCTGAGGTCGTCGGCAACGGCGCCGCCATACTGAAGCACATCTCGGATGCTGCGGAACGCTACCGAACGCACCTCAGCATTCTGTTCGGCGAGTGCGGCGCGCAATAGCCCGCGGTAGACGCCAAATTCAATGCGGCCGTGCTCGACAGCGTCGGCCGCCCGATCCAGCGCCGACGAGGGGCTCGCCGATTGGTACGCGGCGAGAGTTTCCTTGTCTTGTCTGGACCATTCGTCCGCTATGAGGTAACCGCCGAGAAGAAAGGCCCCACCCATGCCGCAGACCGCGAGCGCGACCCAAACCGGCGCCATGAAATAGCGGGAATGGCGCTGCCCGTGTTTGAATTCGTTAGACATTGAACGTCCTCCTGTATTCCTGAAGCGCAATCCTCGCGAGCCCAATTCGATTATCTAGCGCCGCGTATTTCGCGTTGGGCCTCTCGAAAATATCCATGAACGTCTTTGTGGCGGACTCGACCATCGAGGTTCCTTTAACGGCGTTCAGGCTCGACCTCTGCGGTCCACGCAATTCATAGAGCAGGTAGCCGTAGTTGGCCTCGTCGTCGCGGTAATTCTCCCCCCATCCATTGTCCCTTAACCAATTCACGAAGGAGGTCCGCCGCGCGGCGGTCCACTGGCACCAGCCCAAGCCACCGATGCCGCCCATGACGGGTTTCACTTCTTGAAGGGCCTTGAACCCCCCGCATTCCCAGCCGATGTTGCCGAGCATGGCCGCCGCCTGAACCTCGGATACGCTGACGTCGTGCATGAGACGGCGCATGACGACGGGCGCTTTTTGACGGAATAGTCCGTAGGTCCCGGACGGAGGCGAACCAGACGGCCACCGCGGAGTGGAGCGGTCATCGGTCTGTCTCGCGGGCCCAGAAGGCGTCTGAGGCGGTGGGGGGCCCGGGTCGTCTTCGATCTGCAGCGCCGTCCGGATCGACTCCGACGTTGCCGGATGCGATGTTGGTGTTGGTCGTCAGGCGCCCGGACTGTATCGCTGCGTCCTTCTTGCTTGAGCTAAGCGACGACCCGAAATAGAACGCAACGACGGTCGTGAAGGCGGTGACCAGCGCCCCGAGCACGACGTTGAACACGTCCTTGTTGATGACGGCCTCGCGCGCTGTCATGATGCCGTGCAGCAGATACCAAATCATCGCCACGAGCAGGAAGGCGAAGATCGGCGCGACCCAGGCGAGCGGATTATGCTCCTCCGCTAGCGTCATTTGCGACGAGCGCGCGACCTGTCGATCCTGGAAGTCGAGTAATTGTCGCTGAAATTCCTCCGCTCGAATGCGCTCGCGCTCTTCGGCGTCCATGCGATAGCGCTCGAATTCGATCCGCTGGGCTTCCTCATTCGCGCGGCCCCGCTCTTTCAGTTCCTCTACCGCGATTTGTTGCAGATCGTTCTGCAACTGCTCTTTCGCTGGAGGACTAATTTCAATCGCGGTTTTTACAGCCTGCGGATCCGCCGTCTTCGGATCCGGAATAGTGACCACCTTCTTTATCGCGTCGAGGACTTGATCCTGGACAGCTCCAGACTGCTCATGCAGCGGGGCGCCCAGCTGTTTGACGATCTCGGGAAAAAGTTGTGCGACGATTCCAAGCAGCGGAAGCATGGAAAGTCTCCCGTTGAAAAATGTTGGTTGAAAAGAACTCTGTGCACGCAACTCGAACTCTCGTGCTTTACTTGACTTCACGGCTTTGTGATGTGATCGGCGTCACACCTCAGTTATGGCGGAGCGCCCCCAGCCAGCGCTGACTTCTCGCTGGCGGCTGTCCCTCAAAAAGCGGCGCCCTAGCCAGAAAGGCTCGAAGCGCTCACGGCTATCCGGCCCGTCGCGCAAGGCAGCGGCACGGCCAGCTATATCAATCGCCGCACGTAGCAATGGGAGAACACATGGCGCGCGTCTTCATTACCGGTTCGTCCGACGGCCTCGGCCTCATGGTTGGCCGGCTTCTCGCCGATCAGGGCCATAAGGTCGTCCTGCATGCGCGCAACGACGCGCGAGCGACGGACGCGAAAAAGGCCCTGCCCAAGGCGGAAGCGGTCGTTGTCGGCGATCTCGCCAGCATCGCCGCGACGAAGGACTTGGCGGCCCAGGTCAACGCGCTCGGCTCATTCGACGCGATCATTCACAACGCCGCCGTCGGCTATCGCGAAGGACATCGCACGACGAGCGACGGCTTGCCGCATGTCTTCGCCATCAACACGCTCGCGCCCTATGTCCTCACCGCTTTGATCGAACGGCCGAAGCGCCTCGTCTATCTGAGTTCGGGCATGCACGATCGCGCACACGCGAATCTCGACGATATCCTTTGGCGCAAGCGAGCTTGGGACGGATCGTCAGCTTATGCCGAGAGCAAGCTGCACGACGTCATGCTCGCCTTCGCCATCGCGCGCCTCTGGCCCAATGTGCTGTCGAACGCGATGACGCCCGGCTGGGTCCCGACCAAGATGGGCGGCGCCGGGGCGCCGGACGACATCGCCCAGGCGCATCTCACGCAAGCCTGGCTTGCGACCAGCGACGACGCCGAGGCGAGGACCACCGGCGGCTATTTCTATCATCTGAAGCGTCGCGAGCCGAACCGCGAGGCGCGAGAGATCTCGGTGCAGGACAGGCTCTTCGACATTTGCCGGGAGATTTCCGGGGTCGATATGCCGCAGACTTAAACGGCGCGATAAACGCCTTGGAGGCGCATCAGCGCATGCGTGCGATTGCCTGTATGGTGCGTGGCGCTGAAGCTGTTTGACATCAGCTCATCGTATAACTTATCGGTCTCCTCAGCCTGGCCCGGCGTGAATTCGCCTCCCACCGCGCCCCTGGTCGGCTGGTGTTTGACCCCGTTCTGAATCGGCCAAGCGCCCCCATGTACGGGGCGAGAATCCTGCGCAATTCCCGGCTGCGCCCAGCAGAAAAGCGCCCCAACCAGGGCGAAGACAATGAGGGTTTTGTGTAACATCGGGTGATTCCTCGATCTGGGTCGAGCAGCAATTACATGGTGGCTTACGAGCGATTTTGAATGATGGAAAGTGCCGGGCAAGTTCAACCCTGCGCGAGGTTCCCGGCCCGTCGTGGCGTTTGGATCGGGTGGAGTCGTCGCGGCGCTCGCGAGCTTCGGCCCCACCAGCAGGAGCACGGTGAACGCGATGGACGGCGCGGACGCAATCTGGCCCGATCTCTCCTATTCAGCCTGGAGCGAGACGCTCGCAACCCTGCATCTTTGGACACAGATTGTCGGCAAGATCAGGCTCACGCTGACGCCGTGGCTCAATCATAGCTGGCAGACGCCGCTTTATGTCACCGCCCGGGGACTCGGCACATCGTCGATTCCGATCGGGTCCGAGATTTTCGAGATCGAGTTCGATTTCATCGATCATCGGCTCAACGTGCGAACCAGCCGAGGCGCAGAACGGTTCCTGCCGCTCAAGGCCCAGTCGGTCGCTGATTTCTATTCGCGCGACCATCGATCTTCTCGACAGCATGGGCGTTCCCGTCGCGATCAAGGAGACGCCGAACGAAGTTCCGAATCCGATCCGCTTTTCTGAGGACCGGATCCATGCCGCCTATGACGCGGCCGCCGCCCATCGCTTCTGGCGCGCGCTGGTGCAGGCGGATCGCATCTTCAAGCTCTTCCGCAGCGGCTTTATCGGCAAGGCGAGCCCGGTTCATTTCTTCTGGGGCAGCTTCGATCTCGCGGTGACGCGGTTCTCGGGACGGCCCGCCCCGCCCCATCCGGGCGGCGTGCCCGGACTGCCCGACGTCGTCGCGCGCGAGGCCTATTCGCACGAAGTGAGCAGCGCCGGATTCTGGCCGGGAAACGAGGCCTTTCCGCGCGCGGCCTTCTATTCCTACGCCTATCCTGAGCCGGCTGGCTTTCGCGAGCGGCCGACGCCGCCCGGCGCCGATTTCGATACCACGCTCGGAGAATTCATCCTGCCATATGACACGGTCGCGCAAGCGCCGGACCCGGACGCCTTGCTGCTCGACTTCCTGTCGACGACCTATGCCGCGGCGGCCGACGCCGCAGGCTGGGACCGCGCCGCTCTTGAATGCCCGCTTGGCGCTCCGGGTCGCGTCCGTCCGATTTAGCGCGCGTGAGCTTAGGGTTTAAGGTCGATCGCCGCTCTGAAACTTCCGTCCATGCGCATGGGCACGGATTCGTGGCCGTGGGCGATCTTCCAGACGCCGGCGGCCTTGCGCAGGCCCAAGGTATCACGGAACCAGACGTCGGACTCCGATCCGTCGGTGCGGCTCCCCGTCAGATGGATCAGCGCGTGGCAAAACGCGACGTCTTCTCCGGCGGTGACGTTGAGCTCAGCGATCGCGAAGCCGATCTGGCCTCGCCAGGTCGCGAACCAGTCCTTGAGTCCCTGGGGATCATTGCCAACGGTTCGCAGCGGCGGAGCAAGATCGAACTGAACCAAATCATCAGCCCAGTGCGCCGTCACTCCGGCGGCGTCCTTGGCTCTCATGGCTTTCGCCCAAGCCTCGATCACCGACCGGATCTGGGCCTCGGAGGATTGGATGATGATTGGGTCCGCCATGACGCCGCTCCCGTTTACGAGCATCGGGATCATACGATTGTTAAGCCGCCGAGGGTAGGCGAGCGCGATGTCGACCGGGCGGGCTCGATCGACCACGGCGCCGCGGTCACGCCGGACCTTTATGCGCTTCTTATACTTGAGACCCCAATTCCCTCTCGAATGCTTACGCCTCCAGGCGCACGTTTCCGTCATCTGAGGATATGGAGACGCGTTTTATGCGCAATCTGTCATGGGACGGAGTAGCAGCGGACAGAGATGAAGACCCGCCTGAGCGTGGTCTCGACCGATTCGATCCCTATGAAAACGATCCGCCGGCGCCGTTGCAGATCTTCACCCGTCTCGGCGTGCTACTGACGATTGCGCTCGCATTCGGCCTGGTGGCCCAGCTTCTGGTCCAACTGCCGCCCCATTGACCCGCGGCATAGCATGACTTCAGGCGACGGGACCCGCCAGAAGAAATGGCCGGCCCCTCGCGAGCGTACGAGGCAGCCAATGATCCAGCAAGACATCAAAGCCGCAAGCGCGGCGAACTATTCCTGTCTGTTTATCGGGCAGGATCGACGAGGCCATTGGGTCGTCAAGGACGCCCAAAGCCTTTGCGGCGGCTTGTTCGCCAACCGGAATGAGGCGATCCGGTTTGCAATGTATGAATGCCAGCGCCGCCCGCAATCCGTGATCATGCTGCCCAATGGCCTGGAGCTAGACGGGCCGCTCGATGAGCAGGAAGGGAGCAATCCGGCGAAGCGGCGCGCGGCGTAACGAACGTTGCGGTCTCTTCGCCGCCGCGGCCAGGCGCACCTCCTCAGCCGTAACTCGTCGAGCTTTTTTCTGCGCCCCGACCGCCTGCTGCGGGCTCGAAACGAATCCGGCGTCGCTAAAGGAATTGGTGCGGCCAAGAGGACTCGAACCTCCACTCCGGTTAAAGAACTAGCACCTCAAGCTAGCGCGTCTACCAGTTCCGCCATGGCCGCACTTTTTCGTTCTGCGTCAGGCGGCGCAAAGCGAAGGCGGTCGTCTAACAAATCGCTTTCGCCATGACAAGCGAAAGCGCCCGGGGCGACGGGCGCGAACTGTCGCGCCACCTGGATCAATATCCTGACGCCCACGGCGGCGGCTCATAATAGGGTCCGGCATAGGGGCCTGGCGGCCCGGCATAGAAGCCCGGGCGGGCCAGCATAGGGCCCCAGCGGCCCGGCGTAGGGTCCAATCGGCTCCGGTCCGGGCTCGTAATATCCGTTCATCTCCGGCCCGGCCTCCGCGCGCATCGACTCGCCCTCCTGAATCACGATGACCTGCGTACCGACTGGGGCGCGGTTGTAGAGGTCGATGATGTCATGATTGAACAGGCGAATGCAGCCGCTCGAAACCTTCTGGCCGATCGTCTCCGGTTCGATGGTTCCGTGGAGGCGGAAGTAGGTGTCCTGATTGCCGCGATAGAGGTAAAGCGCGCGCGCGCCGAGCGGATTGTTGATGCCGCCCGGCAGCCCGGCCGTGTAATGCGCATAGATCGGCATCCGGTGAATCATGTCGGCGGTCGGCGTCCAGTGGGGCCATTCCGCTTTTCTGCCGATGACGGCGTTGCCGCGGAAATTGAGCGCCTCCTCGCGGCCGACGCCCACGGTGTAGCGCATCGCCATGCCGCCCGGCTCGACGAAATAGAGATGCCGTTCGCCGATCATGACGACGATCGTGCCCGGTCGATAGGGACTGGCGAAGGCGACCTGCCGGCGAAGCACCCCGGGATCGATCCGACTCATGTCGAGCCCGGGGATCTCGTGCCCATGGTCATTGATCGGGCCGTAGGCCGCCGGGTTCCCGAAGCCAGACCCGAACGGAATCCCGCCTTGGCTCGCGCAACCCCCAAGCAGGACCGCAATTCCCGCAAGCATGCCGCGTCGGTCGATACGCACGGTCATTGTTCAGCCGCCCCCCAGCCCCAGTCAGCACAGTTCCACCGCGCCAATTCGCGGCATTGCGGTCATCGCCATGTCCTTACTTATCTTTCCGGTCCAGTCCAGCCCGCGATTGCTCGCTGGCGGCGGAGCGCTCTTGCCGCAGCCCCTTGTCGTAAGGGCCGCCCGCGGACGCGAGCGTCATTAGTCAGGCACAACGCCTGATCGGCGCTGTAACCCCGATCTGGGTTCGCAACAAACAGGCGGCCCAAAAGCCGCCCTCCCTATCGTTCACAACAGCGTTATCGCGTTCTTGCCATCGAGTGACAGTCTCAGCCCGATCCTTCCGAAATCCGGCTCGCCAGCAGGGCGCCGCGGGCCTCCAGCACTGGATAGGCCGCGCCGGCGACCAGATGGTCGTTCAGGCGCTTGATGTCGCGCAACAGGTCGAGAGGCAGCGCCTGCCTCCCGTTGCTCGTCCGCAACTGCGCCAGATGAGCGCGGATCGCGTCGGCCTCCCGGCGGCGAAACTCCCTCTTTTGCTCGATCAGCGCCCGAGCTGCGCGCGGATCACCCGACATGAAGATTGAAGCGGCTGCGCCAAGGTTGTTCCGTGCGGCCTGGAAGGTCGCTTCGATCTCGCGTTCCGCCTCGTCCGAGAGTTCGACTCCGCGCTTCATCTGCCTTGCCGCCAAGGGCAGGATGTTTCGCTCGATCACGTCGCCGCCGCTCTCGAGATTGAGCGAGAAAGCGAGGATTCCCTCAAGCCGCCGGTGCTCTTCGTCGGAAAGGCCTTCTGGATCGAGCTGCATGACATAGTGTTTGATTTCGCCGTTCAGCGCGTCGAGCACATCGTCGAGGCGGCGGCTCCTCGCGATTGCCTTTCGATCGGGTCGCCGAAACGCGTTGGCGGCGCCCTCAATCATCGAGTCGAGGACGTCGACCATGCGCAGCGCCTCCCGCACCGCATAGCCGAGCGCGATTGACGGAGACTCGATTGCGCTTTCGTCCAGATAAAGCGGCCGCAGAGGGTCAGCGACCTCGAGGCGGTTCGGCAGGATCCGCTCGAGCAGCCGCGCGACGGGCGTGAGGAGCGGCAAGAACGCGAGCGCGATCACAATGTTGAAGCCGGCGTGGAAGTCCGCAACCGCGCGGGCCAAGTCGGGCTCGATCTGAACCAGCATCCGCCCGATCCAGGGAACCAGCGGCATGACGACCACGGCGCCGGTGAGCCGAGTCGCGAGGTTGCCGGCCGCCACCCGTCGTCCTGCGACATTGGCGCCGCGTGAACCTTCGAGCAGCGGGTTGATCGCCGTCCCGATATTCGCGCCGATCATCAGAGCGATCGCGGCGCTCAGCGGCAAGACTCCTTTGCCGGTTAGCGACATGACGAGCAACGCGACAGCGACGCTCGAATGGGCGGCCCAGGCCATCATTGCTCCGAACAGCGCCGAGATCACGGGATCGGTCGCGATCCGGCCTATGAGGATTCTCAGGCTCGGAACATCCTCATAGTGCGTCACGACCTCCAGCAGTCGGGATAGCGCGATCAGCATCAGGCCAAGGCCGATCGCCACGCGTCCGAGATCGCGAGTGCGGGTCGAGCCTGCCCGAAACGCGACCACGCCAGCGAGCAGGAGGAGCGGCGAAAGCGGGGAGACGTTGAAGGACAGCACCTGCACGATCAGCGTCGTGCCAACGTTCGCGCCGAGCATCGCAGCGAGCGCTGGGACCAGCGCGACGAAACCGCCCGCGGCGAAGGAGGTAATCATGAGAGCGCTCGCCGTGCTGCTCTGAAGAACCGCCGTGACGCCAAGGCCCGCGGCGAAAGCTTGCAGCCGTCCGCCAAATCCCCGCGACAGGATTCGCCTGAACTCGCAGCCGAACGCTCGCTGCACGCCGCTTTGCACCATGTGCACGCCCCAAAGCAGCAGGGCGACAGCGCCAGCAAGGTCGAGAATGCTCAAAGTCCCATGCACCGGCTTGCTCATCCTTTGTTCGGAGGCCCGCCGTCCGGCGTCCGACCCGCTCAACCGATCGATGTCAGTAATTGAATGCGACGCCACGCGGGCGCTGTGACCGCCATCACAGGTCGCAAATAAAAAGGGCGGCCCGAAAGCCGCCCCCTCCCCAGTCCGCTTCGAACGGCAGGCACGCCGCAGGGGGTAGCGACGGCTTTCCCGTACAAAAGCGGGCCGAAGGCCTTACAACGCGGCGGTTGTATCACAATGACCCCGCGCATTAACGCCGTCAACTACGGAGCAGCGCCCGAACTCCAGCACCGATGACCGAGCAAACAAAAAGGGCGGCCCGAAAGCCGCCCCCTCCGCTGCGGCGCGCCTGCGCCGCCGCAATCTTGAATACGATAGCCGGAGACGCGCCTGCCCTACTCTGCGCCGCGCGCGAAGCGCAAAATGTCCGGCGCTGGCGCGTCCCCCTCGCGAGAAAAGTCCATGGATTCGATCCGCTCGCTGCGCCGTGCAACCCGCGCGCTCGCCGCGCCGACGCCGGCAAGGTCCTCCTGCGCCTGGCGGAAATGCGTCTCGAGCTTGCCCGCGCGTTCGACGAGCAGCCGCACGTCGTTCATGAGCTTGCCGACCTCGGCCTGGATTTGATGGGCCTCGTCGCGCATGCGCGCGTCGCGCAGGATCGCCTGTGCAACGCTGATCGCCATCATCATGAGCGTCGGCGAGACGATGACGACGCGCGCACGATGGGCCTTCTGCACGAGTTCGTCGAAGTGGTCGACGAGATCGGAATAGATCGCTTCCGAGGGCACGAACATCAGCGCCACATCCTGCGTCTCGCCGGGCAGAAGGTAGCGCTCGGCGATGTCCTTGACGTGCTTGCCGACGTCGGCGCGCACCCGCGCATGCGCGGTCTTGCGCGCCTCCTCGTCGCGCACGGCGCGCAACGCGGTGAAGCCTTCGAGCGGAAACTTGGCGTCGACGGCGAGCAGCCGGGGGTCGCCGGGCAGGCGGATGACGCAATCGGGGCGGGATCGGTTGGAGAGGGTGAACTGAAAATCGTAAGCGCCCGCCGGCAGGCCGTCGCGCACGATCGCCTCCATCCTCCCCTGACCGAAGGCGCCGCGGGACTGCTTGTTGGAGAGAATGTCCTTGAGCGACACCACTTCGCGGGTCATTTCGCTCATACGCGACTGCGCCGCGTCGATCACGGCGAGACGCTCGTTGAGCTTGCCGAGACTTTCGCCCGTGGTTTGGGCCTGGGCTTTCGAGCCCTGCGCCAAGTCGCGCCCCGACCGAATCGAGCCGTTCGGCGACGACGCGCGCAAGGTCCGTCTGCCGCGACCCGAGCCACTCCGACATCCCGCCAATGCGCCCGCCAAGCTCAGCGCTTGACTGAGCAAGGGCGGCGAAGCGCGCCTCGATCGCCTCCTGCCGTTCGTCTGCGATCTCCCGCTCACGCCGTCGAGCGGCTCCAGCGCGCCAAAGGGCGATCAGGCTCAGCGCCATGAGCGCAGCCAGCAGCGCCAAAGCGCCGCCGAGGGCCTCGGCGAGAGAGATCGGGACGCCGTCGATGACGGCGATGGGGGAAGCGGAAAGCATCAGACGCGGACGGTTGCTTGGTGGGAACAAAGTAAGAACACGTTTGACCGCGCTTGTCCAGCCGATTATCAGTCGCCGCGCTTCTCCCGCGAAAAGTCCCGCATGGCCCTCAAACCGATCATCATTTTGCCCGACCCGAAGCTGCGCCTCGTCAGCAAGACAATCGAGCGCGTCGACAATGATCTGCGCCGCCTGATCGACGACATGATCGAAACCATGCATGACGCGCCGGGCGTGGGACTCGCGGCCATTCAAGTCGCCGAGCCGATCCGTCTTCTTGTCGTCGACACCGCGAAAAAAGAGGAACCGCCCGATCCCCAGGTGTTCATCAATCCCGAGATCGTGTGGTCGTCGGAGGAGCGCTCGACTTACGAAGAGGGCTGCCTTTCCATTCCGGAATATTACGCCGAGGTCGAGCGGCCGGCGTCCGTGCGCGCCCGCGCCCTCGACCGCGAGGGCAAGGAGCGCGAGATCCTGGCGGAGGGCCTGCTCGCCACCGTCCTGCAGCACGAGATCGACCATCTCAACGGCGTTCTCTTCATCGACCACATCTCCAAGCTCAAGCGCGACCGGGTGATCAAGAAATTCCAGAAAGCCGCCAAGCGCGCCGGCGACGGTTCGCACGTGCTGTGAGCCCGCGCCTCGCGCGCTTGTGGTTCGGCTCGCCTCAAGGCTCAGATAGGTTCAACTCTTAGGGAGCATGCTCATGCAACGTGTCGCGATTCTCGGCCTTGGCGTTATGGGAGGCGGCATGGCCGCCAATTGGCTGGCCAAGGGGTTCGAGGTTTCAGTCTGGAACCGCACGACCGCCAAGGCCCAAGCGCTGGCCGGCAAAGGCGCCAAGGTCGCGGCCACGCCCTCGCGAAGCCGCGCACGGAGCCGACTTCATCTTCGCCATGGTGGCTGACGACGACGCCTCGCGCAGCGTCTGGCTGGGCGCCGATGGCGCGCTCGCCGGCGCCAAGAGCGGCGCCATAGGCGTTGAATCGAGCACATTGACGCCCGACTGGATTCGCGAGCTCGCGCGTCAGGCTCAAGCCAAGGGCGTCGGCTTCCTCGATGCGCCGGTCGGCGGCAGCCGTGCGGCGGCGGAGGGCGGCGAACTGAGGTTCTTTGTCGGCGGCGACCCCCAGACCTACGAGGCGGCGCGTCCCGCGCTTGCGGCGGTCGGCGCCAAGATGGATCTGCTCGGGCCTGTCGGCGCGGGCGCGACCTGGAAGCTCATCAACAACCAGCTCGCCGCAGGTCAGATCGCCGCGCTCGCCGAGGCGCTCGAGGTCGCCAAGAAGGCTGGCTTCAAGAACGAGCAAATCTCCGAGCTCATCCTGGGCGGCGCCCCGGCGAGCCCCATTGTGAAGCTCAAGCTGCCGCGCATGCTCGCGCACGATTTCGAGCCGGCGGATTTTGCGCTCAGTCTCATGCTGAAGGACGCACGCTATGCGACGGCGCTCGCCAAATCGCTGGGCGCGCCCGCCGGCATGATCGAGGGCGCGGCGAAGGCGTTTGCGCGCGCGGAGGCTAAGGGGCTTGGCGCCAAGGACATCGCCGCCGTGGTCGGCTGACGGCGGATCACGGGCTCATGCCCGCGAGCGGAAACGAGCCGCCGCGCCCGGTTGAAGAGCGACCGCGGCGCGTCGCGCGTAAAGACCTTCAGGATCTGCGCAAGCTGCCGCGCTCGGCCTTCGTCGCCTATCAGAAGAAGCATGCCCAGCCGCACAAGCCCCGCTCCCGCGCGCAAGCTCGTCAGCGCCTGGCTTATTCAACTCTCTCCGCCTTTGCGCCTCACCGATTTTGGAGATGGCTGACCGAATATTGGCGATTTCGAATTGGTCGGCGACATCCGTTCCAGACTTATGATGGCGAGGACGGGGATAACGGAATCTACCGCCTCAGCCGGCGACGCCCGCGAGATCCGCATCGCGCTCGCGGGCGATTGGGGAACCGGCACCGACGAAGCCGCTCAGGTGGCGGCGCTTATCGAAGCCTGGCGGCCTCATTATTCGATCCATCTGGGCGACGTCTATTACGTCGGCGATCCTGCGGAGGTCGGCGCGAATTTCCTCGGCGTCCCCAATCCCCGATATGAGTTCGCGCCCTGCAAATGGCCGTTAGGATCGGAGGGCGCGTTTGCGCTCAACGGCAATCATGAAATGTATGCGCTGGGCTACGGCTATTTCGATCACATCCTGCCGAAGCTCGGCGTTCGCGGCAGTCCGCGCGGCCAAAGGGCGAGCTATTTCTGCCTCGAGAACGACCACTGGCGCATCATCGCGCTCGACACGAGCTACAATTCCGTCGGCGCGCCGATCCTTGAGCACTTCCGTCAGCCCGACTCCACGCTGCCGGCGGAACTGATCGAATGGCTGCGGACGGTCGTTAGGCCGCGCGCAGACGATCCGCGCGGCATCGTGATCCTGAGCCATCACCAATATGTCTCACGCTTCGATCATTGTTATCCGAAGCCCGCGCAACAATTGGCGGAATTCTTTTCTCGCCCAGTCCTTTGGCTGTGGGGGCACGAGCACCGCCTGGCGATCTATGAAGAAGCGAAGATGGAAGGCGGCGTCACCGCGTTTGGACGCTGCATCGGCCACGGCGGCATGCCGGTCGACTTGCCGCCCAAGGCGCCGCTGCATGACTTTGCGGTCGAATTCGTCGACGACAGGCTTTATCCAAACGATGAGAACCTTGTCGTCGGCTACAACGGCTTCGCGAAGATGACCTTGCGCGACGATGAGCTGACGTTGGACTATGTCGACGTGCGCGGAACGCGCGTGTTCAGCGAGACCTGGACCGTCGACCAAGGCAAGCTCGTTCGCCTAAAGGCGTGACGAGGTTGACGCGTTCGCTTTCGCAACGATCACGCGCGACCAACTGACAAATCCAAGGGTTCGCCGAGCAATGCAGGATCTTAGCGTGACGACGGAACCCTCCTGGCATTCGGCGCCGGCCGAGGCCGCGCTCGAGCGGCTCAAGTCCTCGGCTAAAGGATTGAGCGCCGACGAAGCCGCGAAGCGCCTCGAGGCGCACGGGCCGAACCGCCTGCCGGCGGGCAAGCCGCGCTCGTTGTTTGCGCGTATTTTCGCACAGTTCAACAACCTCCTGATCTATGTCCTCCTCGCTTCGGCGGCCGTCACCGTCTTGCTGCGTCACGCGCTCGACGCCGTGGTCATCCTCGCCGTCGTCCTCATCAACGGAGTGATCGGGTTCATCCAGGAAGGGCGTGCGGAAAAGTCGCTCGAGGCCATTCGCGCGATGCTCACGCGCGAGTCCTCGGTCCTGCGCGATGGGCGGCGACTGACCGTGCCCGCCGAAAGCCTCGTGGTCGGCGATGTCGTGCTGATCGAAGCCGGCGACCGCATTCCCGCCGACCTGAGGCTATTGCGCGCTACAAGCCTCAAGATCGAGGAGGCCGTGCTGACGGGCGAAGCGGCCGCGTCCGACAAGTCGATCGACGCCGTCGCGCCCGACGCCGCGCTCGGCGATCGCGCCTCGATGGCCTATTCCGGCACGATGGTCGCAAGCGGCCAAGGCGCAGGGTTGGTGGTCGCAACCGGCGCCGCGACTGAGCTTGGGCGCATCAGCGCCATGGTCGGGGGCGTCGAAACGCTGACGACGCCGCTCATACGTCAGATGAACGTGTTCGCCCAGCGCCTGACGATTGTCATTCTGGCGCTCGCCGCCGCCGTCTGCGTCTTCGCATTCATGGCGCGCGGCTATGAAATCGAGCATGCGTTCATGGCCGCGGTCGGAGTCGCCGTATCCGCAATTCCCGAGGGCCTCCCCGCGGTGATGACGATCACGCTCGCCATCGGCGTGAAGCGGATGGCGGATCGCAACGCCATTATTCGCAGCCTTCCTGCGGTCGAGACCTTGGGAGCAGTGTCGACCATTTGCTCGGACAAGACCGGCACGCTCACCCTGAACCAGATGACGGTCGGAACTGTCCTCACCACAGCGGCCAGGTTCGAGACGACCGGAACCGGCTATGAGCCGCGCGGCGAACTGGTTCGTAACGGCGCTGCGATCGATCCTTCCGGCTATCCAGAGCTTAGCGCAATCGCCCGCGCGTCTCTCCTTTGCAACGACGCCTCCTTAAGACAATCGGGAGCCGATTGGATCGTCGACGGCGATCCAATGGAGGGCGCGCTGATCACCTTCGCGATCAAGGCGGGCGCGGACCCCGAGGCCACGAAGCGCGAGTCCCCGCGGCTCAGGGAGATTCCTTTCGACTCCCGACATCGATTCATGGCGACTTTGAATCCCCTTGGCGCGGACCGTCTCATCACGGTCAAGGGCGCGCCGGAGCGCGTGCTCGAACTGTGCTCCTCACAGCGCTCGGCAAGCAGCGACGAAAAGCTCGACGCGTCGCGGTGGCGCGCCGCAATCGACAGGCTCGCGGCTCGTGGCCAGCGCGTCATCGCCTTCGCCACGAAGCCGGCGCGCGGCGCCGAAACCCTTGAATTGGCCGATGTCGAAGAGGGCGAGCTGACGCTGCTCGGCCTTGTCGGCTTGATCGATCCGCCGCGGCCGGAAGCCGTTCAGGCGATCGCCGAATGCAAGGCGGCGGGGATCGACGTCAAGATGATCACCGGCGATCACGCCTCAACCGGGACCGCGATCGCGCGCAAGCTCGGCTTGGGCAAAGGCGACGTCGACGCG
Source organism: uncultured Alphaproteobacteria bacterium (assembly GCA_963743265.1). Classification (GTDB taxonomy): domain Bacteria; phylum Pseudomonadota; class Alphaproteobacteria; order Rhizobiales; family Beijerinckiaceae; genus Roseiarcus. Next base: position 54,718 of record CAVUPE010000037.1, read on the forward strand.
CTAACCGGCCATGCGATCGATATGATGGACGACGCCGCGCTTCGTCGCTCGCTGCCGACGACCTCCGTTTTCGCCCGCACCAGCCCCGAGCATAAGCTGAGGCTGGTCGAGGCGCTGCAGGCGGACGGGGCGGTCGTGTCGATGACCGGCGATGGCGTCAATGACGCGCCGGCGCTCAAGCGCGCCAATGTCGGCGTCGCCATGGGCCGCAAGGGCACGGAGGCGGCCAAGGAAGCGGCGGAAATGGTGCTGGCGGACGACAATTTCGCCACCATCGCCGCCGCCGTGCGCGAGGGCCGCATCGTCTACGACAATCTGGTCAAGGTGGTCGGCTGGGCGTTGCCGACCAATGGCGGCCAGGCGATGGCGATCGTCGCCGCGGTCCTTCTGGGCGTCACCATGCCGATGACGCCGGCGCAGATCCTGTGGGTCAACATGGTGACCAGCGTCGCGCTGGGTCTTGTGTTCGCCTTCGATCCCGCCGAGCCCGGCGTGATGCAGCGGCCGCCGCGCGATCCCCGCGCGCCGCTTCTCTCAGGCCTGCTTGTCTGGCGCACGGCGCTGGTCTCGGCCTTGTTCTGCGTGGCGGTGTTCGCCGTCTTCACCTGGGCGCTCAGGCGCGGCGAAGAGCTCCAGCACGCGCAGACTTTCGCCGTCAACACGATGGTCGGACTCGAAATCGCCTATCTGTTCAGCGTGCGGCTGCGGCACAGCGCGCCGTTCGACTTTCGCGACATCCGGTTGACCCGCGCGCTCTCGATCGGGATCGCCGCTGTCGTCGTGCTGCAAATCTTGTTCACCTATCTGCCGCCGCTCGAAACCCTTTACGATACGCGGCCGATCGACTGGCCGGATATGGGCGTGGCGGCGCTCGCCGCGATCGGCCTGATTTTGGTGCTGGAGCTGGAGAAGGCGATCCGCGTCGGACTGTTTCGGCGCCGGGCGGCAGGGCTGAAGCGGGCCGAGGATGGCCTCCGTCTGTCAGAGATCAATCCGCCTGTCAGAAATCACTCGGCGCCTCTCCCGCCGGCGCGGTCGAAAGCCACCAGCCCTCGCCTGCAAGCCAACACGTATCGTCGGGCTCTTCGGGAGGGCGGCGCAAGGACTTGACGGCCGTGTAGTCGGCGCGCGCCAGCGCCGCCGCCAGTCGCGCCTCGGCCTCGGCGTCTCGACCGCCCGTGCAAGCGATGATGCCCACCCGGGACGCACAATGAACCGGATAGCGGGCGCCCCAGCGCTCAACGACGAGGAATGCGCCCCATAAGTTGGCGTTGGTCAGAGGAACGAGAAGCCGGCCGCCGTCCCGCTTCAGCGAATCGAGCCAGGGCAGAGCCAGATGCGAGACGCCGGCGTTGACGACGATCGCGTCGACGGGTTCGTCGGCTCGAAAGGCGAAGCCGTCGGCGGCGATGACCTCCGCTTGCGGCCAGGAGCGCGCGAGGTTCGCGCGCGCCCGCTCGGCGAGACCGGGATCGACCTCGATCGCGGTCACCTTGCCGGTCGGTCCGACGATCTCGGCGAGAATGGCGCTGTAATAGCCCAAGCCGGCGCCGACATGGATCACGCGGTCGCCGGGCGCGAAGCCGAGCTGGTCGAAGCGCGCCGCCCACAGGCTGGGCTGTCCGTTGTTGAGCCGGCGCGTCTCGTCGATGGCCACCAGCACATCGTGGCAAAGGCGACGCGGATCGGCGTCGTCGGTGGTCCAGTAGTCGGGACCGCCAATCGGACTCAAGACCCTCCATGGGCCCGGCCCGGCGAAATGCTCGCGCGGAACGGTCGCGAAGGCTTCGACTACGGGGTGCGATCGCACATGCGCGGTATGCCGCAGCTCCTCGGCGAACCAGCGCCGTGCTTGCTCGATGTCAGCGGTCTCGTCGATCGGCATCAGCTCTCCGCCAAGACTTACGCGTCGAAAACAGGAACCCGAACCCTGCATTCCGCCGAACCCGCTGTCGATTCCTCCGAATCCCGCCTTATGCGGAGATCCCCCAAACGCTCTTGTATCAAAGGAATCGACATTTTCTTGTATAAAGCCGAACTTTGTGCTATATGTTTTACATTCGTCGGATCCAAGGACTGCGAGATGGCGTTGAAGAGAGGAGAATGGAAATGCGCCTTGGACCCGTGTCCATGCAGCCTCACGCGGTGAGGAATTTTTTTGTTTGAAACGCTCGTAACCCATTGAAAAGTCTCGATTCGAAAAAATAAACGCTAGTAAATGCAAGTAAATTTACTAACGTTTACTAGCTTTTACTAGCGTTTATTGGCGCTTATTTGCGACGGCTTCACGCTGCCCCGCGAACGCGCGGCTGCTTGCGCCCGCGCGGCGGCTGGTGCTATCGCCCTCGGCTCGCGTTCTTTACGAGGCGCGCGACGGAGGGGTGGCCGAGCGGCTGAAGGCGCACGCCTGGAAAGTGTGTATGCGGGAAACCGTATCGCGGGTTCGAATCCCGCCCCCTCCGCCAAGCGGCGATCAACCTGCCGTCGCTCGTTATGATGCGGTCGCCTAGCGACCTGTCCTGGTCGCGTAGAGCTATGATGTCGCGTACTTTGCCACCCGTCTCGCTCGGCGGAAAAGACGATTTCGATAGAGAAGCCGAACTACGGGAGAAGCAAGCCCCATACGTCGGCGTGTGCCTCGCTTCATTACGGTTGCAATTTCCTCTACCTCAGACCAAGCCCTTTCGATATTTGCGAGATCTCGAGTTTTGGTCGCGATAACAAAATCATTGTGAGCGAGGCGCATGAAGCGTGGACCGATCACATCTCGAACTCCAGGAAACCTCAAATACTGGATCATCTGGAAATAATTCAACTTGTTTCCTAAAATATATCATTCTAGATCTAGACATTCGTGAACTGAAGGACGTTGACGCCGAATACATACGCCATTTCGTCACCGACTTATTTAGGTACGCGCTCCCATACGTCGCTGAAAATAGGCGAGTGAAAAGATCATCGTCCTCGTACCCCGATAGTCGTTCGTCGAACATCCCGACACGTTCAATGGCTTCCTTCAATACCATCGACGCGCTTGGCAAAATAAATAAATCGTGTTCCAGATGCTGTTTAAGTGACGTTTTCGGTTGAGGAGTTGGAACAAAATCAAGACAGCAATGCAAGACCATGCGACCAGCTCTGTCGATTTGATCTAGATTTCCGTAAGACACCGCCAGATTGTGGACGTCGTTGTCTAAGAATTGACTCTTTAACAGCTCAATATGATTCGAGTACCATATATCGTCTTGATCAAGGAAAGCGATGTGGGTGCAAGAGGTATGTCTTATTGCAGTGTTACGCGCAGATGACTGACCGCTGTTGGCCTGGTGCAGGAAGGTGATCGGGTAGGACGCGGATAACGAATTTACAATCTCAGGTCCATTGTCTTTAGACCCGTCGTTTATGACAATGAGCTCGTCCACGGGTTCCGTTTGCACCAAGACGCTTCGTATTGCTTCTTCAATGAATTCAGCGCCGTTGTAGAGCGGTATGACTGCGGCCACTGTGATAGCCATTTACAAAAGAACCTGCCACTTGTAGGCCACGTGCGCAACGTTAACGATTTCCCCGCCTGCTCTCGCCACGATCATGGCGCGCGCGCCAGCGCGTGCTCACAAGAAAGGCCCAGTCAAGGTTGACCGACAGGACTTTGTCCCAGTCGCCAAGCGCAAGATCGACAGCGGTCGCCGAATTGCAATGCCGGCGTTGTTGACGAGAATGTCGAGGCGATCCTCCTGGTCAAGCGTCGCCTGCACCATCGAGTCCACGCTGGCCTCCTCGACGACGTCGGCGAAGATCGCTGTCGCATGAAGGCCTGTCGCACGCATGTCCGCCGCCGCGCTCTTGTGTAGGTCAGCCAGTACGACGCGCGCGCCCGCCACGACCAGCGTCTCCGCGGTTTCCCGGCCAATACCGCGGGTGCCGCCGGTGACGATCGCGACGCGGCCGTCGAGACGCATCAAATCCCGGACATCCGCTATCGTACCCTCCGCCTTTCAAAAACGGGACCAGATTCATACGTCGATGGACAAGCCAGACGGCATCTCGGAAATGGAAACCAGCAATTCCACTATGGTTTAATTAGCAGACGCATTGACCGCTTTCGCTCTATCGGCATCTATTGGCCGAGGCGAGCCAAAAATGGACAACTTGAGCTTCGGGGAGAAAGCCTATTCAGCCGCGAAGATTGGCGCGGTCTTGGATGCGTTGGTCGCGGAGGGCGTGTCGCCTGTCGGTGCATTTGGCGATGCTGACGTGAGCCTTGATGATCTGCACTCCTCCTCAACGCGTATTTCCAGAAATCAGCTGATTCACTGCTACCGACACGCGGCGGCGCTCTCGCGAGATCCCCATCTACCGTACACGATCGGTTCAAGCGTGCACCTGTCGGCATACGGCATGTACGGCTATGCCATGCTGTGCAGCACCGATTTCCGACGGACCATGGAGTTTGCCGTCCGTTACCACCAACTGGCGACCCCGCTCGCGACGATCGCGTTTCACGAGCGCGATCGAATGGGCGTGTGGACCATTGAGCCGTTGCTCCATCCGAGGATCGACTCGCTACTCTATCGTTTCGTCACGGAGTTGCAGATCGCGACGCACATCTCTCTCCACCGTGACATCATGGGCGAATCTTTCAAGCCTCGCGAGATCTCTCTGCGCTATGGCGTCGCTAAGGATTTTCAGATCACGCCGGCTCTGATCGGGTGCCCCGTGAGGTTTGAGCAAGCGACAAATCAAGTCGAGTTTGACTCGGCGTTCTTGGACGCCGCGCCCAAACTCGGCAATCGCACAACGTATCCTTCAGCGATCGCATTGTGTGACGACCTTATCGCTGATCTTGTACTGCGGTCAGGCGCGGCCGGCAGGGTTCGCAGCCTTCTGTCGACGGACGTCGCTGAACGATGGTCATTCGCCATGATCGCCAAATTGCTCAAGACGACGCCACGCACGCTCAGACGCCAGCTTCGTCTGCAGAACACCTCGTTTCGCGAGTTGTCCGACGAGCTCAGAGTCCACGCCGCGTTACGCTACTTGCGCGAGACGACGATGACGATAGAGGACATCGCCTTTGCTTTGGGATTTAGCGATTCGGCGAACTTCCGGCACGCATTCCGGCGATGGACCGGCAAGGCGCCGCAAGACTTTCGACGGGAGCCGGCGCCGACTGCTTGAGCCGTCCGGGCTCGACCGCTAAGCTTGGATCCGGCGAGCGAATGGCTCAGGCAAAATGGCCAGATCGCACCCCATGAGTGGCCGTATCAAACCTTGACCCTGTGATCAGCAAGCGCGAGCTTCCGTTGCATGCGATGGCGGAGATATCGGCCCTCCGCTGAAGGTCCAAAAAACAGATCGGGGAGGAAGTCAATGAACGGCAGACAGATCGCCGTGACGCCTTCGGCCTACTCTTACCCTTTGCTGGTCAAACAACTCCTACACGCGCCGATGGCTCAGACGGCGCATCAGGAAATTGTCTATCGCGACGTTCGCCGCCTCACCTATCTCGAATTGCGCGATCGCATCAGCAGGTTGTCGAGCGCTCTTGAACAGATCGGCGTGCGTCCGGGTGATTCGGTCGGGGTTCTTGACTGGGACAGCAACAGGTTTCTAGAAGCGTTCTTCGCCATCCCTATGATGGGGGTGGTCTTGCAGACCGTCAACGTGAGGCTGTCTCCGGAGCAGGTCGCCTACACGATCGACCACGCCGGCTCATCGACGCTGCTCGTCAACGACGAGTTTGTCGACCTCGTGCAGTCGATCTTGCCGCAATTGTCGAAGGTCAAGAGGCTGGTCGTTCTCACCGACCGCAAAACGCCGGTGACTGGCAAACTTGAGGTTGTCGGCGAATATGAACAACTGCTTGCGGCCGCATCTCCGGACTTTGATTTCCCTGACTTCGACGAGAACGTCCAGGCGACGACCTTCTATACGACGGGAACCACGGGGCTGCCGAAAGGCGTCTACTACACCCACCGTCAGTTGGTGCTGCATGCAATGGCGGAACTCGCCGTGTTTGGCCTTGCCGCCAAGCAAGGTAGCTTCCACCGCGACGACGTCTATATGCCGATCACGCCCATGTTCCATGTTCATGCGTGGGGATTCCCGTGGGCGGCGACGCTTGCCGGCGTCAAGCAAGTCTACCCCGGCCGCTACGATCCGGCGCTGCTCATCAAGCTCATTAAGACCGAAGGCGTGACCTTCACCCATGGCGTGCCAACGCTCCTGCAGATGCTGCTTGACGCGGCCGCGAAGGCCGACGTCGATCTCGCCGGCCTGAAGATGGTCATCGGAGGGTCCGCGCTTCCAAAGGCGCTCGCCAAGCAGGCGATGGAGCGCGGAGTCGATGTGTTCGCTGGCTACGGAATGTCCGAGACGGGCCCGCTGTTGACGGTTGCGCATCTCCAGGCGAGCGATCTCTCCGGCGATCCCGGCCAGGAAGTGGAAATACGCACCAGGGCTGGACGAGCCTGCCCGCTCGTCGATTTGCGCATCGTCGACGCCAATATGAATGAGGCGCCTCACGACGGCGCGACATCAGGCGAAATCGTGGTGCGGGCCCCCTGGCTGACCAACGGGTACTTCAACAGTCCCGAGGCCTCCGAGCAATTGTGGGCGGGCGGTTATCTGCACACCAACGATATCGGGGTGATCACCCCCGACGGCTATCTGCGGGTCACCGATCGCATCAAGGACGTCATCAAGACCGGAGGCGAGTGGGTCTCTTCGCTTCAGCTCGAGGACATCATCATGCATCGCGCCGGGGTTGGGGAATGCGCGGTGATCGGCGTCAAAGACGACCGCTGGGGCGAAAGACCGCTCGCGCTTATCGTCCGCGACCCGAAGACGACGACGCCGGTGGGCGAGGAGGACATCAACGCCCACATCCTCTCTTACAGCGAAAAGGGCGTGATCTCGAAATTCGCCGTTCCGCAGCGAATTATGTTCGTTGAAGCATTAGCCAAGACGAGCGTTGGCAAGTTCGACAAGAAAACGCTGCGCGCCCAATACGGCGACGGCGCATGACCCGCGGCATACCTGAACCGCCGGGCACCGAGCCCGATCCGGACTCGCTTTCGGAGGAGGCCGCGCGAAACACGCTAGCCTTGAATCCGCTCATCGGCCTGCGCGGCAAGGACTTGATGGACAGCGCCGCCACCCTCCTCAAGGCGGTTGTCAACGAGCCGCTCGTCGCGGGCGGCCAATGGCTGTCGTTTCTCAGCGAGATCGGGCGGATCGGCCCGGGCCAATCCGATCGCGTTCAGCAGGCTGGCGACAAGCGCTTTGCCGACGCGACATGGAAGAATAGCGGGCCTCATCGCCAACTGCTTCAATCCTATCTCGCCTGGGGCGACGCACTGAACGGCTTCATCGATAAAACGAGCCTCGGCGAAGCCGACAAGGCGCGCGCTCGGTTTGTTGCGAATATCTTCATCGACGCGGCTTCACCCACAAACATGCCGTTGAGCAATCCGGCCGCGGTGCGGCAGTTCTTCGACACCGGCGGAGAAAGTCTGTGGCGCGGATTTAAGAACTACCTTGGCGATCTCGCCGAGAATGGCGGCCTGCCGGCCCAGGTCGACAAATCGCGTTTCAAGCTTGGCGACAACATCGCAACGACGCCAGGCGCCGTCGTCTACCGCAATGAGCTGTTGGAGGTCATTCAATACCAGCCTGACACGTCCGAGGTGCGCAAGCGTCCGGTGATCATCACGCCGCCGCAGATCAACAGGTTCTATTCCATGGATCTGTCTCCCGATAAGAGCCTCGTCCAATATCTGCTGAAGTCCGGCATTCAGGTGTTCTGCGTGAGCTGGCGCAACCCGACCGCGAAAGAGCGCGACTGGGGCCTGGACACCTACGTCGCCGCTCTCGACGAGGGTACCGACGCCGTTCGTGAGATTGCAAGCTCGGACGACGTGACGATGGTGGGGGCCTGCTCCGGAGGGATCACCTCCGCAGCCTACGCCGGATGGCTCGCGCGCCAGGGCGAAGCGAAGATCAAGAATATCGTCACGCCTGTCTGCGTGCTGGACGTCGCGAGCGCTGGCGATAGCGCGATCGGACCCCTGGTGACGCCGGAGACGCTGAGCGCCGCCAAGGAGGCGTCGCGGCTACGCGGCGTGCTTAACGGTCAAGACCTCGCGCGGCTGTTCGCGTGGATGCGGCCCAACGATCTCATCTGGAATTATTGGGTGAACAACTATTTGTTGGGCAACCAGCCGCCCGCGTTCGACATCCTGTTCTGGAACGCCGATACGACCTCGCTCCCGGCGCGGCTGCACCACGATTATGTCGACATGTATCTCACCAATCCCTTCGTCAACGCGAACAAGCTGACGTTAAACGGCGCCGCAATCGATATGGGCCGCGTCAAGGCGGACGCCTATGTCGTCGCCGGCCTCACGGACCATATTACACCGTGGAAGGCGGTGTACCGGACCGCCAAGATCTTCGGCGATAAGACGACGTTCGTCCTCTCGAACAGCGGCCATCTGCAGAGCCTGCTTAATCCGCCCACCAACCCGAAAGCGTCTTTTGTCGTAGGGGCCGCCAAGGCGTTGGACGGCGAGGCGTTCGTCAGCACGGGCGAGAAAAAAAACGGCAGCTGGTGGCCACACTGGCGAGATTGGCTCTTCGAGCGCTCGGGCGGGGAAATCCCCGCGCCCGCAAGCCTCGGCAGCAATCGTCATCCCCCCGGCGCGGCTGCGCCAGGAACATATGTCTTTGACTGATGTGCGAAGCCCTCCGAAATCTCGATCGGGCTGTCATGTCAAAGGATGAGCCGGACACGGCTGAATTCGATCTTCGGATGATCAAAGTCGGGTCGCAATCCCTGCGAGTCGCCATCAAACGCGGTCCGAAGGGTCGACCACCGTTCCTGCTGTTCAACGGCATCGGCGCCAACCTCGAGCTGGCGGAGCCCTTCCTACGCGCGTTGAAGCGCACGGAAGCGATCATCTTCGACGTGCCCGGTGTTGGCGGATCCCCGGCCCCGCCCTATCCTTACCGGCCCTCGTCAATTGCGCGTCTGGCCTCGCAGCTTTTGACGCAACTTGGACATAAGCGCGCCGACATCGGCGGCGTGTCGTGGGGCGGCGGAATGGCGCAGCAGTTCGCGCACCAGCACTACGATATGTGCCGAAGGCTCGTGCTGGCGGCGACGTCGCCTGGGGCGATCATGGTGCCCGGCAATCCGCGGGTGCTGTGGAAGATGGCGACGCCGCGGCGGTACATCGACAAGGGCTTCATGCGCAGTGTCGCTCCGGAGATTTACGGCGGCGCCTTCCGCCAAAATCCTAACCTAATTGAGGCCCATGCCGGCGCCATGGCCGGAGCGAGCGGCCGCGGATACCTCTACCAGGTCATGGCGATGACGGGCTGGACCAGCCTGCCTTGGCTTTGGACGTTGAAGCAGCCAGCGCTCATTTTAGCCGGGACCGACGACCCCATCATTCCGATCATCAACGCGCGCGTGATGGCGCGCCTCATGCCGAACGCCCGCCTCGAAATCCTTGATGACGGTCATTTGTTTCTGGTGACGCGCCCCGTCGAGTCGGCAGCGATTATTGAGAAGTTTCTGGCCGAATGACAGAGGCGGGCATGACCCAAACGCTGAACCGGAGGATCGGTGATGCCTGAATTCACTCTTTCCGGAATCGCTCAACACGTTGGCAAGGAACTGGGCGTGTCGACCTGGGTCACGGTGGATCAGTCGCGGATCAACCAGTTCGCCGAATGCAGTGGCGACCGCCAATGGATCCACGTCGATGTGGCGCGGGCAAAGCGCGAGAGTCCTTATCACGCGCCAATCGCGCATGGCTACCTGACCCTCGCGCTTGTTGCGCCGCTGCAAATGGAGATCGGGGCCGTTCCGACCGACTGCCGGCGCCGCGTTCAACTATGGCCTCGACAAGGTGCGGTTCCTTGCGCCGGTCAAGGCCGGCGACCGGGTGCGGCTACGCGTCGCACTGGTCGATGTTGAGCCGAAAAGCGGAGGGGTGCTGCTGAAGACGAGCAACACCCTTGAGATCGAAGGCTCGGACAAGCCGGCGCTTATCGCCGAATCGCTGGCGCTGATAACCCCGCGCAAATCTGTCTGAGACACGGGAACAGGAGGAGGAAGAAATGACCACGGAATCATTCATGGACCAAATCAAGGCTTTTGGAGCCCGCCTCGGCTTACCCAAGGTCGATGTCGATAAGCTTGTCGACATACAACTCAAGAACATCGATGCGCTCGGGCGTTCCGCTCAAGCAGCAGGGGAAGGCGCCAAGGCGCTTGCGGACAAGCAGCGCGAGATTATCGAGGCGGCGTTTAAGGAAACGTCGGCGATGGTCCGCGACTTTCATCCTGTGGGAGATCCGCAAGCCACGCTCGCCAAGCAGAAGGATTACGCGAAAAGGGCTTTCGAACTCACGATGCAGAATACACGCGACGTCGCCGAGTTGACCAAGAAAACGACGACCGACGCGACGGCGATCGTCCGCGACAGATTGCGGGCGAGCTTGACGGAGCTGCGGGACAGCGTCGGCCGCGCCGGCGGCGAAGAGAAGAAGACGTGACCTCGGGCCGCTAGTGGCCTACGAAACAGCTCCTCTTCACGCCTCGCATATGAATGCGAGACCGCAACTACGGCTTGAGTGCCGTAAGTCACTGGGTTGCGGGGGCGGGGGCGGAACGATTGGGCGACACAGGAGGAGGAGATGGACCCCACGCTGGCTGATCGGGCTCGCGGGAAGGAAAGAACGTTTGTCCCTCCCCCTGTGAATGGCGACTTCTACCGGATCGGTGACTTGCTTGATCCGAAAGAGCGGGCCGTCGTCAACCGCGTGCGCGACTTCATGGAGGCGGAGGTCGCGCCGATCATCGAAGACTATTGGGCAAGGGACCAGTTTCCGCACGAAATCATCCCGAAGCTCGCGGCGTTAGACGTCAATATCGCCGGGGTCGGATACCAGGGTTATGGGGCCGCCGGCGGGAGCTGGCTGTTGAGCGGCTTGATCGCCATGGAGCTGGCGCGCGTTGACTCGTCGATCGCGACCTTCTGGGGTGTTCACACAGGCCTCTCGGCGGGCTCGATCTATCTCTGCGGCGATGAGACGCAAAAGCAGCGCTGGCTGCCGCCGATGATGCGTTGGGAAAAGATCGGGTCGTTTGGCCTCACGGAGCCACTGGTGGGCTCGGCAACGTCGGGAGGCATGCTGACGAGCTGCCGCAAGGACGGCGATGGGTGGGTGCTGAACGGGCAAAAGAAATGGATCGGCAATTCGACCTTCTCCGAGATCAATGTCATTTGGGCGCGGGACGAAACATCAGGACAAGTCAAAGGTTTCGTCGTCGACAAGGACAACCCCGGTTTCTCCGTCGAGAAGATCAAGACCAAGATGGCGTTGCGAGTCGTCCAGAACGGCCTGATTACGCTGAAAGATTGTCGCGTGAGCGAGGCGGATCGGCTGCAGAAGGCCAACTCGTTCAAGGACTGCGGCAAAGTCCTGCGCATGACGAGAACGGGCGTCGCGTGGTTTGCGGTGGGTTGCGCAATGGGCGCGTACGAGCATGCGCTTCGCTACGCGGTCGAGCGCAAGCAATTCGGCAAGCCGATCGGCGGCTTCCAACTCGTTCAGGACCTGCTCGTGCGCATGCTGGGAAACGTCACGGCCTGCCAAGCGATGATGCTGCGGCTCGCCCAATTGCAAGACCAAGGGCTCATGGAAGACGAGCACGCGTCACTTGCCAAGGCCTACACGACGGTCAAGTGCCGCGAAACGGTCGGCTATGCGCGTGAGCTTCTGGGGGGCAATGGCATCTTGCTCGAAAACCATATCGGTCGTTTCGTCGCGGACGCAGAGGCCATCTATTCTTATGAAGGCACACGCGAGATGAACACGATGATCGTCGGCAAGGCCATTACCGGGCTTAGCGCGTTCGTCTAGCGTTTTGGCGCGGATGACGCCGAACTCAGCAGGGGCTCAATCCCAGGCAAGCGAGCCGCCGTTCTGATATTCGATGACCCGGGTCTCGAAGAAATTTCTTTTCCTTCTTGAGGTCCATCGCCTCGCTCATCCAGGGAAAGGGATTGTCGGTCTCGGCGAACACTGGCGCAAGGCCGAGTAGGGCGCAGCGGCGATCGGCGATAAAGCGCATGTGGTGCTCACACGAATGAGCGTTGAGCCGGAGCAAGCCGCTTGTGAGCTGGAAATCGATCCTATCCTTGCGCGTGATCTTAAAGCCACCGGGAGAGACAAATAGGAGCCTCGTTGCAGGTCTTATGCTGCAGGGCAAGATTGGTGGGATACTTACATCTCTCCGCTGAAAATCGACACCCAACCACTGCATTGATAGTCTCAGCGGCGATGGCGTTTTCATTTCGACAAATCCAATATTTCGTGGCTGCAGCGGAAAACGGCGCGGTTTCGCGCGCTGCGCACATCCTCTCGATATCACAATCGACTGTCGCCGAAGCAATTCGAGAACTTGAAGGTGATCTCGGCTTCCCACTGTTCCAGCGAAAGTCGCAAGGCGTCGAACTGACTTTGAAGGGCAACCAGTTCTTGCGGCATGCGCGCAAGATACTTGCGGATGTCGCGGAGGCGAGACGGTTGCTCAGCACTGACGAGACGGCGGACGTCGGAAGCCTCGCGCTTGGCGTCACCCCTCTGGTTGCGGGTTATGTGCTTGCTGAAATTCTCGCACGCTTCCGGCGCGCCTTTCCCGCGGTCAGGGTAAGCGTCATCGAGGATAGTCGCGGATATCTTGAGCATCTCCTTATCAACGGCGAGCTCGACGTTGCCGTCATCGTGACCGGGTCGGACAAGAACTCGTCGGCGTTGAAGATTGAGAGCGTCGAGACTTCACGATACCGGATTTGGCTGCCGGCCGGGCATGCCCTGACCGAAACCGAGCAGGTCTCCGTCCGAGAACTCGTCGGCGAGTCGCTTGTGCTCCTTAATGTGGATGAGATCGCCGAGGCGGCGGAGCAAGCGTGCCGTCTCGCTGGCGTGCGCCCATTCGTCGCGGTGCGCACGCAGTCGGTCGAAGCGGCGCGCAGCCTGATCGCCACCGGCGCAGGCGTCGCCATCCTGCCTGATCTCGCCTATCGGCCGTGGTCGTTGGAAGGAGACCGGATCGAGGCGCGTGACCTCACCGAGGCCATTCCTCCGGTCGAAGTCGCGGTTGCATGGCGGCGCGGAGCCCCTTTGACGCCGGTCGCTCAGCAATTCGTGGCTCTGACCCGTGCTTTCCGCGGAGCGCGGCCGCGCTGACCGATTTTTCCGATAGCCACTATCCCCAAAATGATCTTCCCGAAAGCTCGCGCGCGTGCTCTCATAGATGGCAAAGGTCCGGTGGAGAATGGTTTTCGCAGGGGCCGAGCGCGGAGGAAATTCAATGCGCGTCATTAAAGGTTTGCTGGCGCTGAGCTGCTCCATTTCGTTGGTCGCGCCGACCTTCGCCGCCGGCCCCGGCAAAGGCGAGGGTGAGGTCGATATCGTAGCCTGGCCCGGCTACATCGAGCGCGGCGAGAGCGACAAGAGTTACGACTGGGTCACGGAGTTCGAGAAGAAGAGCGGCTGCAAAGTCAACGTTAAGACCGCAGGCACTTCCGACGAAATGGTCGCGCTAATGAACGAGGGCGGCTTCGATCTCGTCACAGCGTCGGGCGATGCGTCCTTGCGTCTCGTCGCCGGCAAGCGAGTTCAGGAGATCAATCCAGCGCTAATCCCAAGTTGGAAGACCGTGGACGAGCGCCTGCAGAATGCGCCATGGCATACGGTCGAGGGCAAGCACTACGGCGTCCCCTATCAATGGGGCCCAAACGTCCTCATGTACAACACCAATACGTTCAAGACCGCGCCCAAGAGCTGGAACGTCGTCTTTGAAGAGCAGGAACTGCCCGACGGAAAGTCGAACAAAGGGCGCATTCAGGCCTATGACGGCGCGATCTACATTGCCGACGCCGCGCTCTATCTCATGGCCAAGAAACCGGAGCTTGGCATCAAAGATCCTTACGAACTGAACGAGGACCAGTACAAGGCTGCGCTCGACCTCCTTCGCCAGCAGCATAAGCTGATCCAGCGCTACTGGCACGACGCCAACGCGCAAGTCGACGACTTCAAGAACGAAGGCGTGGTCGGGTCGGGCTCGTGGCCGTTTCAGGTTAATCTCTTGCAATCCGACAAGCGTCCAATCGCCTCCACCGTTCCCGACGAAGGGGCGACTGGTTGGGCTGATACGACAATGATGGCGGCAGGCGCCAAGCACCCGAACTGCGCCTATCTCTGGCTTGAGCACTCTCTTCAGCCGAAGGTCCAGGGCGACGTCGCGGCCTGGTTTGGCTCGCTGCCTGCGGTCCCCGCCGCCTGCAAAGGCAACGCGCTCCTCACCGACGACGGATGCAAGACCAACGGTTACGACAATTTCAGCCGCATCAAGTTCTGGAAGACCCCGGTCGCCAAGTGCTCCACCCAAGCGACCTGCGTCCCCTACTACCGCTGGGTCACTGACTATATCGCGATCCTTGGAGGGCGTTGACGACCAAGGCTTGCTCCCCGGCGTGACGACCGTCGATGAGCGAAGAACTCGCTCTTCATTTGGGGCCTCGCGTCGGGAGCGAGACGGTTCAGCGCTTGGCGTCCATGTCGCTGCGTTCGACTAGCGAGGCGCGCGACGAGCGCCGTCTCCCTTCGCGGCGTCGAACGTCACTTCGGCGCCGTGAGGGCGGTTGATGGCGTCGATCTGGACATCCGACCTGGCGAGTTTTTCGCCATGCTCGGCCCCTCCGGCTCGGGCAAGACGACCTGCCTCAGACTTATTGGTGGTTTTGACCAACCAACCGCCGGGCGCATCGAAATCTTCGGCGAAGCAGTCGAGGGCGTGCCCGGTGTACCGCCGCCCGGTCAACACGGTGTTCCAAGACTACGCTCTCTTCCCACACATGAACGTGCTTGAGAACGTTTGCTACGGCCTCATGATTCGCCGCGTGGACCGAGCCGAGCGTCATCGCCTCGGCGCTCGAGGCGCTGAAGCTCGTCAAGCTCGTGGGGTTGGAGGCGCGCAAGCCCGGCGAGCTTTCCGGCGGACAGCGGCAGCGGGTGGCCCTTGCGCGCGCCCTTGTCTTGCGTCCGAAAGTGCTGCTGCTCGACGAACCGCTGGGAGCGCTCGATCTCAAGCTGCGCGAAGCGATGCAGAGCGAGCTCAAGTCTCTCCAGCGGTCGCTCGGCCTCACGTTTGTCTTCGTCACCCATGATCAGGGGGAAGCGCTCTCGATGGCCGATCGCGTCGCGGTTTTCAATCACGGCCGGGTCGTTCAGGTCGGGACGCCGGAAGAGATCTACGAGCGGCCGCGGAGTCGATTCGTCGCGGACTTCGTCGGCGGTTCGAACGTCATAGAGCCGGCGCTCGTCAAAGCGTGGACAGGCGTCGAGCGGGCTGCCAGCCTGCGGCCGGAAAAAATCGCGCTCATCGACGCGGATGCGCCGGCGCGCGAGGATTTTATCGTACTCGATGGCCGCGTAGCCGAGGTCCTCTATCATGGCGCCGTGAGCCGCATCGAGCTGGTGACGGCCGAAGCGGGCGCGCTTTTTCTCACCATCCCGTCCACCGATAGCGCCGCCGCCGCAAGGCGCAGCAGCGCGCGTCTCCTTCTCCCGGGACTCCGTGCATTTCATGGAGCTCGAATGACTGAGGCAGCGGTCAGCGCGGCTCGCTCGGACTCGCTGCCGGGCCGGATCTCGGACGTGCTCGTGAGGCGCCGCGGGCTTCTCCTGACCCTCTTGCTTATGCCGCCCTTGTTATGGCTCGGAATCATCTATCTGGGCGCGCTCTTCGCTTTGCTCGCGCAGAGCTTTTTCTCGATCGACGAGTTCTCCGGCGCGGTCGTCTATCAGCCGACTTTGAAGACTTACGCAGAGCTCTTCTCGCCCGCCAATCTCGATATCCTCATCCGCACGGTAGCGGTCTCGACGGTCGTCACGCTATTGGCGGCGATCGTCGCTTTCCCCATCGCATATTACGCCGCTCGCTACGCGCGCGGCCGTATGAAGGCTTTGTTCTACGTGGCCGTGATGATGCCGCTCTGGTCGAGCTACCTTGTCAAGGTCTACGCATGGAAGCTCTTGCTCGCCAAGGAGGGCGCCGTTGGCTGGTTCATGCAGGCTGCGGGCCTTTCGCGCGTGCTCGACGCCTGGCTCTCGACGCCGATCGTGGGCGGGCCCTCACTCTCGGTCAGCTACACCGGCATGGTGCTGGTGTTCCTGTACTTGTGGACGCCATTCATGGTGCTTCCGGTGCAGGCGGCGCTGGAGCGTGTGCCGGTCACGCTCATCCAGGCGTCCGGGGACCTCGGCGCCAAGCCTTCGCAGACCTTTCGCCACGTGATCTTGCCGCTTGCGGCGCCTGGCGTCGTGGCCGGGTCGATCTTCACCTTCTCGCTCACGCTCGG
>CAVUPE010000038.1:0-212352 GCA_963743265.1 uncultured Alphaproteobacteria bacterium
GCTTTTCGCTAGGCATAGCAGGCCCCACCGACCCGCGCGAGGGCTGCCCAGGTCGAGCAGGTGCAGCTTGACGCCGCGCAACCTCAGGCTTTCGACGACCTTTTCCCCTGATCTTGGAAAACTCAGGAGGCGGAAACCTCGTCAACCCTCGGTAGGCTCGGCGCGAGCACAATCCGCTCGACCGGATAGACCCGCTCGAAACGGTCGTTTCCCGGCACCAGGCCGCTGCCGCCGATGAGCGCCATCTGGTCATCTCAACCATTTTGCCGTGGTGCTTCCGGAGAGTCCCACGTGATGATTGGCTCGTGATGGGCGATGCGATTGCGCAGCGTCCTGATAGGCGAGAGCGGTCCCGAGAAATCCTTGCGCCTGAGCCCCTTTCCGTTAGGCCCGGCCCCAATACGGTGCAGCGTCGGCTGCCACGTCACTTCGCCGCGCGTAGGGTGGCCAGATACGCGGCTATCTCGTCTATCTGCCGCTCGGTGAGCGCGGGGTTCGGCATAGCGCCGGGATGGCCGACGTCACTGTGCGTGGAGTGAAGGAAGTCGCGTAGGGCCTCCGGCGCGGCGCGCGATCCTTTGGCGATCTCGGCAAAGGGCGGCCCGACTTCGGGGGAAACCACGTGGCAGTCCGAACAGATCTTGGTCGCGAGCGCCTCGCCTTCGCGAGCGTCGGATGCTTCGTCAGCCAGCGCAGGCGAGCTTAGACCGAAAGTTGTGCTGATTTCGAGGGCCCCGCACAAAAACCAGGCGCAGGCGGTTGAAGGTCGAATCTTTTTCATTGAACGTACTCGCACCAGCCGCATCAAGGCCCAATCTTGGCCAGCGTCATGAGCAAGGGATACCGCAACTCGTTATCTAACGAAATCTGGCAGTTGGAACCGCGACATTGTGGTGAGCCACCCCGGAGCTTTCAAGCAAACGGGTTTGAGGCCCCTAAACCCTCCTCTTGCCCGCCCCTTGCTGCATCGAGACGCCCGCCACGCCCTCGTGGCTGACCTTGAAGCCCCCTCGGGACCATCGCGGCGGCAATGGCCCTCAGCGGCCTTCCCTGAGCCCGCAATGCGACTATCTCGTGGATAGCCTCTTGCTCGGCCTCGTACGGGACGAAATCGCGCGCGCCGTCCGCTCCGCTGCGAACGATCGGCGCAAATTGATCGGGGAAGATGCGGGGAAGAGCGGCAGATTGCCGGTGCGGTCATGCTTCGCGCGAGACTAGTCGCGGATCGCCGCCTGGCCCTTGGTCGACGAATAAAGATTACACATGTCCTCAAGGAGGGTGAGCGCGCCGTCGCCAGGCATCTTGTTGAGGCCGCCGGCCGATGAACGTCCTGCGCGCTCTTCCAGCGCCTGGCGCCGGTGATCAATCCCGGGCCAAGACGGCCGAGCAGGCCCTTGTGCGCGGCGCGGCTCGAGGCGCGGCGCAGGGCGATGCGGGCCGCCAGCACGGGAACCGCCCCGTGATCAGTGTCGGAATCGGTTATTCCGCTGTCGCCGCCTTGGGTCGCAGCGAAGACTGGCCTGCCGCCGCCGGCCTGAGGGCTCGCGTGTTCCGCGGGTTGCGCCATTTGATCCGCCTGTTGATCGACACGGTCTTGGACTTGTGGACGATCCCGGCGCAATCCCTCGAGGAGCTAGATAACCTTGGCGATTTTTTGCTCGCTGAGAATTGCGAGCTCCAACGTACGAATGTCGCGATGAGCGTTGAGTTCATCCCCATGCTTTTGGGCGACTAGGACAAGTGTGACGAAAAACAGCGAGAACAGATTTACTGCTCCCAACAGCCACAGGAATACCGGGCATCAATGCCCGCGCGACCAGCGTCATCGTAGGCGGTTTTCGTATGGGCTTGGGCCTTGGAGGATTCCTCACGCTCCTCGCGTGCTCTCCTTTGCCGTGCTGGTCGGCGGCGAGCCTATGGATGGGCGCCCGCTTTAGTACCAGCGTCCCCTTCCGTAGAAGCCACCGCCGCCAAGCAAAAGCACGACGATGACAATGACTAAAAGAGTGGTCATATCCATGATGTCTCCTTCGGCCAAATCTATGACCAATCGTTACAACCTCAACGGTGTACGAACTTGGTCGCCGCCGAAAATACGGGCGACCCGATTACTTTTTCAAAGCGTCCCGCATGGCGTCCTTGACCCCGCCTACCGCGTTCTGAACTTTGCCAGCAGCTTTTTGGTTCCTGCCTTCGACCTCAAGTTTGGCGTCACCGGCGACCTTGCCTACAGCTTCTTTCACCGCGCCTTTGGCCTGCTCGACCGTTCCCTTGATGCGATCCTTGTCCATCGAATTGTCCTTCATTCTTTTGGCGCGATGCCCATCCAATGTCTGGCGGACGTTAACGCCCAGACGGTGAATGTATGGGCGGTGTCGAACAGTTGGATAGGATCGGAATCTACTCACGTCACGGCGAACCTAGAGCCATACGCGCGTACGGCCGTCGCCCGGATGATCAACCAGGCGAACGGGAAGCGCCGCCGGGCCGCATGGACGGCTCACCAACGTCGCCTCAAAACCGGCCGGGCGAGCGCCTACAGGGTGGCCGGCTAACGCCGACCGCGCGCCTGCCTAGCGCGGCATAACGGGGCGATGGCGGAGGAAATTTGACATGCCCGACTGGAAGATTTTCTACCGAGACGAACACTCACGGGACGCCCAGAGTTCCCATCCCAGCAAAGAGGCGGCTACTCGCCAGGCGGTCCATTTAGTGCTCCACCAAAAGGGCCGAATTCATAAAATTGAAGGGCCAAATGGTGAGGTGATAGACAGAGAGACATTTGAGCGCGAGCACTTGAAAAAGCCTAGCGGCCGCAAGCGGCCCTTCTGACGCCGTCCGTCCCTGGTCGGACGAGCCGCCTCAGCGGCCTTCTATGGGCCGCCCTAGCTCGCCTCGCCGGACGCCGCCAACCGCAGAATGACGTCGCTGTAGGATTCGCCCCGTCTGCGCCGCCCTACCTCTCCTTGACCCGTACGCCGCCATCAGGCGTGAACTCAACGCCGGTAGCCTGCAGCGCTTCGCGGATCGCGATGCCCGCTCTCGATCCTTCGGCGTCTGCCGTGCATTCTTATGGATGTCCATTCGGTCCTCCGGGGAATCACTAAAGCTTGGCAACCTCAGCTTCCTGCGTCTGGACCGAGTGGGCAACCTATTGAAGGCTCACAACTAGCTAGTAGAGCTGCGCGAAGACGCGCGCAGGTCGGACTCGTCCGGGAGCGCGTCTTTACGCTAAGGCCGGGTTCAAAGAAGCTATGACGAGTTCAAACGTCAAGCCCGGCCAACGGTGGCAAAGACTACGACAGCGCGGCCGGCAAACGAGTTTGCGCTCCTCCCACGCGGTAGGCATATTTGCTGCCAGCGCAGATGGACCGGCAGTCGACAAGGCGAGCGGCATCGCACCCGTGCTCGCTTCCGTGTCGTTCTTCGGTGCGAGCGGGGCGCACTAAGCAATGATTGGCGAGACGGGCGAAGCTATCGAAGCCTATTGCGTTGCAGTTGGTCTAGTCGTTTACGAATGGAACGATCTGCATGAAAAGCTGGCGCGGCTGTTCGCTCTCGTCCGCGAGGGAGACAGGCAGGAAACCCTCACAGAGTGGTATGCAATTCCGAGCGACACGAGGCAGCGCGAAAAGCTCAGGTGCGCCATTACCGAAACGACCTCTGGCCGGTGGAAGAAGTCGCCGCGGGCGCCCGACGATCTAAAGTGGCTGCTTGATCGTGCCGACAAGCTCGCTAGCGACCGCAATAACGCCATCCACGCGCCATGCTCACTCTACCTTCGGGGAGACGGTTCATCCGAGGTGATGGCGGCGGTTCGATCGGCGAACGCTGGTAACCGCCGCGCCAAAAACCTTGAGGGAAAAGACCTTCTTACCGAGTTCCACTGGTGCGCCGCATATGCGGTGCGTCTAGGCCAGTTTGCCGGAATGCTTGCACCGGCGATGGCCTCCCCGGACCACTACGAATGGCCCGTGCGACCAAAAATTCCATCTCGGGCGGACCTCTCGGGAGTGAGCCGCAGATGACGAGCTTATGACGCCCTCGCCTCGACGTTGCCCAAGGGCGCGGCACCATGGACGCTGCTGCGTACGATGAAGAGGAGTGGTTAAAGCTCCGAGGAAGATCGCAAACTCTACGATTCTATGGCCGGAGTCGATGTCAAGCTGACATTGCGGATCGCGGCCGTGGACGTGGCAGTTGAGAGGATCCGGTCAGCCGACGACTGCGGCGCGACGGCAGGGGTTGCGCCAACGGCAACGTTAGCCAATTGCATTCTTGAAGGAGTCAACTCAGGCTGAATGGGTCCAGAAACTCGGCGCATTGGCTCGATGACTTGCTGCTCAAGGCCGGACATCAAAGCGATCGCCTAAACGTCTAAGCAGAAACGGCTGTGAAAAAGTGCGGCGCTGGTTGATGGCGATTTCCAGCAGCCTGTAGGTAGTTCTACGCATTGCTGACCAATCGGCTTCATGCGTGTTGTGCGTCTTATCCCTACATTCACCAGAGGATCAGGGGTCGTTTCACCCTGGGCAAGAGCGCGATCATGAATGTCCGCGTGTGGCTCCGTGGTCTCGGCCTCGGTCGATACGAGGAAAAGTTTCGAGAAAACAAGATCGATATCGACGTGCTCGCCGATCTCACCGATGGCGACCTGCAAGAACTTGGCGTCTCTGTCGGCGACCGTAGGCGACTGCTAAGGGCGATAGCGGAGCTTGGCGCACAGCAACCGCTAACGACTCAAGCCAGACCGACACCGGCCGCGCCCGCCCCAGCGCAGTCTTTCGCGCCGCCGGATTCCGCCGAACGACGGCCGATCACAGTCATGTTCTGCGATCTTGTTGGCTCTACCGAACTGGCGGCTGCACTCGATGTTGAGGACTGGCGCAACCTCGTCAACACCTATCTCGACGAGGCCTCACGGGCGGTGACGCGGCTCGGCGGCCATGTACTCAAAACGCTTGGCGAAGGGCTGATGGCTGTCTTCGGGTATCCGCGGGCGCAAGAGAATGACGCCGAGCGGGCTGTCATGGCTGCTCTTGGTGTCCAGCATGCGATCGGGGAAGTAAACGCCAGAAATGCAGCAAGCGGCGCTCCGCAGCTCGCCGTCCGCATCGGCCTCGAAGGCGGTCCCGTCGTCGTCGAAGACGACGGCGAGGTGTTTGGTGAAGCGCCCAATATCGCCGCGCGAGTTCAGGCAGCAGCCGAGCCCGGGACAGTACTGGTCACTTCGACCGTCCTGCGGCAGGTGGCAGGATTGTTCATTGTTGAAGACAAAGGCCCCTACGAGCTCAAGGGCGCCCCAGCGCCAATGAATCTCTATCGCATCCTGCGGATAAGCGGCGGACGACGCCGGAGACAAACCCCGGTTCTCACGCCTTTTGTCGCCCGCGAGGAGGACCTCGGCGTGCTGGCTCGCTGCTCGGAACGCGCCCTTGCGGGCGACGGTCAGTTTGTCCTGATCGTCGGTGAGCCCGGCATTGGCAAGTCCAGACTGGTTGAAGAGTTTCGCGGCCAGCTGGCCAACAGACGACATTCGTGGGTCGAATGGAGTTCTTCGCAACTGCTGCAGAACACGCCGTTGCACCCTATCCTCGGGTGGGGACGCATCAGGTTCGGCGGACCGGAGGTGGCGCCCGAGCGGCGGCTGGCTGAACTCGAATCGCTTCTCGCTGACGTCCATCTCGACGCCGGGAAGCTCGCTCCTCTTCTTGCGCCGATGGTCGGCATTCCGGTCCTGCCAGGGCGTGTGGCCGGTCTTTCGCCGGAGGAAATTCGTCGCGGTCAGTTGGCCGCCATGGTCCAGTGGGCGATCGCAGGCGCCCGTAACCAGCCGCTCGTTCTCGTCTTTGAGGACTTGCAGTGGTTCGACCCGACGTCACTCGATCTCGTGCAAGCGCTGAGCCACAGCGGCGCGCAGGCGCCAATTCTCATTTTGGCGACGGCGCGATCCGAATTCCGGCCGCCGTGGAGTCTGCGGCCGCACCATCATCTCATTTCCCTGTTGCCTCTCGAGGAGGCGCAGGTTCAGCGCATGATTGCCGAGCTCGCGTCTGGCCGCACACTGTCAACGGACGTAATGCGGCGCGTAGGCGAACGCGCGGGCGGCGTGCCGCTATTCATCGAGGAGGTGACGCAGCTCGTTCTCGAGCGTGGCGAGCGAAGGGGCGCCGAGGCCATTCCGTCGACCTTACGCCAATCGTTGGCGGCGCGGCTCGATCGGCTGGGGTCTTCGCGCGAAGTCGCCCAGATCGGCGCAGTGCTTGGGCGAAGCTTCTCGTACGCCCTTCTCCGCGATGTCGCGGCTCCCTCGGGGCCTACCAAGGGCTTGGACGAAGCCTCGCTGCAATTCGCCCTGGCGCGTCTCGTGGACGCGGCCTTTCTCTTCGTCGAAGGCGTGCCCCCGGAGGCGAGCTACCGTTTCAAGCATGCGCTGATTCAGGGCGCGGCCTACGACAGCCTCTTGAGAAGCCGGCGTCGGGCGCTGCACAAACGCGCAGCGACGGCGCTGGTTGCTGCTCAATCGGAGCCGGAGGCGATCGCTCATCATTTCACTGCGGCGGGCGCCAAGAGTCTCGCGATCGAATGGTGGGGCAATGCGGGGGAGGACGCACTGCGCCGTTCGGCCTTCAAGGAGGCGATGGCCCATCTCGGCAAAGCGATCGCGCTTGCCGATGAAGCCGAACGAGAAGGTCCTGGCCACGGGACGAAAGATCCGGCTCTGTCCCAGCGGCGCCTAAGGTTGCATACCGACTACGGGCATGCAGCGATGTGGCTTAAGGGTTTTGCTGCCGATGAAATGAGCGCAGCATACGCCCGTGCCGGCCAATTCGCCGGACCGACCGATGAAGCTGCTCCGCGTTTCGTGGCCTACTATGCCGAGTGTCTGACGAGCTTTATGCGTGGCGAACACCGCCAAGCGCATGCGGAAGCCGAGGCCTTTGTTCGCGAAGCTGAAGCCGAGGGACGCGCCACGGAAGCTGGCGTCGGTCGCCGTGTTCTTGGTTTTGTCTCGCTCTTACTCGGTGATCTGGAAGCGGCGCGAAAGGCGCTCGAGCGGACATTGAGCGATTATGTCCATGAACGAGACCGAGAAACGCTGTTCCGGTTCGGCAATGACACGCGAGTGAGCGCGACGAACTTCCTCGCGTTGACGGAATGGCATCTGGGGGAGCTCGATCGAGCCCGCCAGCTCAGTGAGGAGTCGAATCGACGCGCCTCCGAGTTGGGGCATGCCGCGTCCATCGCCAGCGCGCTCTTCTTCAAGACGGTTCTTGAGAGCCGGCGCGGCGATATCGCCGCCACCCGACTTACTGTCGAAGCGCTGCTTGCGCTGACAGAAGAGCTCAACCTGAAGACCTACACCGACCTCGGTCAGGTGTATGCGAACTGGGTTCGCGGCCAGCAGGGCGATCCAGACGCGGGCGCGCTGGGGCTCAGGCAGGCGATGGCGTCCTATCTTGCTCAAGGCAACAAGAGCGGCGCGCCTTCGTTCTACGGCCTGCTGGCAGAGCTTGAGGCCATGCGGTTGGATCTGGAGAGCGCCTTGGCAGCGGTCGATGCTGGATTGGCAATGGCCGAGGATACGGGGGAGCATTACACCGACCCCTATCTTTATCGTCTCCGTGGCGAATTCTTGTTGATGCGATCTCCCGGCGCATCCGTTCCGGCCGAGGAAGCATTTCAAACCGCCGTCGCCATCGCCAAGGGGCAAGGCGCGCGCGGCTACGCGCTGCTGGCCTCCTACTCGGTCGCCAAGCTTTACCAATCGACCGGCCGCCGGAGCGACGCGCAAGCCATCCTTGCGCCCGCGCTCGAAGGCTTTTCGCCGACGCCGGAAATGCCCGAGATTGCAGAGGCGCAGGCGCTGCTAGGACGTTTGGCGTAGGCCCTACGACTCGGCCGATAGGATGCTGCAGCCCTTGCGGGCTGTCGAAAAGTTCGCTTTGCGTCGGACGCAGCCAACTCGGGAGGCGCGTCGGAATCTTCCGCTCGCGACGATTTGAGCCGTTCGCCAGGCCGCCGGCGAACGACCGCTATTTGCGCATATCGTTGAAAAACTCGAATTTCCGCTTCGATCACAATTCAGAAGACCGCTGGCAGTCTCGATTGAAATTTCCCGGGGGGCTCAGCGGAGCCAGCGATCTTTCTGCGTCCGACCGAAGATGCTTTGGAGTTTCAGTTCGGATTTATTCGAACGCCTCTCCACGCGTTTGCGCGCGTAACATCGCTGGATTCACATGCGTACCCACGATCAAGAGCGAAGGGAGTTGTCCCTCAGACCAGAGCGGCCGGCGGCGGCACGCTGGCGAGAAGTCGCTGCTCGAACTCCGCAAGCAACTTTCCGGCGCCCCAACCCTCGCCGCCGTGGCCGGTCTTTAGGCCTCGTAGAATGCTGACGAGATTCTCGTCGCGGATTCGCTCGAGTTCGCGGATCGACAGGCCGGCCGCCTGCTTGTCCGACTGAGCGGCGATCTTTTCGATCAGAGCATCATCGAGGTCGACAACGTCGGTGAGTTTGGTCCACGGCCATTTGAGGCAGGGGCCAAACTGAGCGAGGAAATGGCGCATGCCGGCTTCGCCGCCCGCGATGCGGTAGGTCTGAAACAGACCCATCTGCGCCCAACGCAGGCCAAAGGAATAGCGGATCACATTATCCAGCGTCTCGACGTCGCAGATATCG
Organism: uncultured Alphaproteobacteria bacterium; assembly: GCA_963743265.1. Taxonomy (GTDB): domain Bacteria; phylum Pseudomonadota; class Alphaproteobacteria; order Rhizobiales; family Beijerinckiaceae; genus Roseiarcus. The sequence continues at coordinate 8,684 of CAVUPE010000038.1, forward strand.
TCCTTGATCAGCCAGAGCGCCTCGCGCCACAAAGCTTCCAGCAACCGATCCCCGACGAAAGCCTCGATCTCGCGGGCGATGACAACGCCCTTCATGCCGATGGCGTCAAGGACGGCGCGGGCGCGGTCGATGGTCGCCGCGGTCGTCGCCTTGCCGCCGACGATCTCCACCAGGGGCAAGAGATAGACCGGATTGTAAGGGTGGGCGACGAACAGCCGTTCCGGGTGGGCGAGCCCCGCTTGAAGTTCCGAAGGCAGAAGGCCGGACGTCGAGGAGCCGATCAGCGCATCCGGCGGGCATGCGGCGTCGATTTCCGCCGAGCACGCTGCGCTTGAGATCGAGACGTTCGGGTACGCTTTCCTGCACCCATTCTGCGCCCGACACGGCGTCGTCGAGGCTTGCAGACTGAAGGTCAGACGCCCGCGGGGCGGAAGAGGCGCGTCGGTCAGAAGGCCGTAAGCGCGTTCGGCATTGGCGATCACCTCGCCGACGATGCGCTCCGCTTCCGGATGCGGGTCGAACACCCTCACGTCGACGCCCGGCCAGCAGGAAGCGGGCGATCCAGCCGCCGCCGATGACGCCGCCGCCGATGCAGGCTGCGCTCGAAATGGGGGCGAGAGATTTCGCGGGCGCGCCTGTCGAGTTCATCGTGAGGTTTCCTTAGCGCTTCACCAGCTTGAGCTTCTCGCGGACCTCCTGCGGACCCATGATCCGGGCGCCCATGCCCATCACGACGCTGGCGGCTCTTTCCACGAGTTGCGCATTGGTCGCGAGTTGGCCCTTGCCGATGTAGAGGTTGTCCTCGAGCCCGACGCGGACATTGCCGCCGGCGAGAACGGCCGCAGCCGGGTAGGCGAGGGCGTTGCGGCCAATCGAGAAGGCCGAGAACGTCCAGCCTGCCGGCACGTTGTTCACCATCGCCATGAAAGTGTTGAGGTCGTCCGGCGCCCCCCACCGAATGCCCATGCAAAGCTGGATCAGCACAGGGTCCTCGATCAGCCCTTCGGCCGCGAGCTGCTGAGCGAACCAGAGATGCCCGGTGTCGAACGCCTCGATCTCCGGGCGCACGCCGAGCGCCGTCATCTGCCGCGCCATCTCGCGCAGCATCGAAGGCGTGTTGGTCATGACGTAATCGCCGAGATTGAAGTTCATGGTTCCGCAGTCGAGGGTGCAGATCTCGGGAAGGCATTCGGCGACATGGGCGACACGTTCGGTCGCCCCGGCCATGTCGGTGCCTTTTTCGTTGACGGGCAAGGGCGCTTCAACGTTGCCGAAGACGATGTCCCCACCCATGCCGGCGGTCAGGTTCAGGACGACGTCGACGTCAGCCGAGCGGATCCGGTCCGTCACCTCCCGGTAGAGATCCAGCCGGCGCGACGCGGCTCCCGTCTCCGGATCGCGGACGTGGCAATGGACGACGGCCGCCCCGGCCTTGGCCGCGTCGATGGCGGATTCGGCAATCTGCTTCGGCGTGATTGGCACGTGCCGCGAGGCGCTCACGGTGTCGCCCGCGCCCGTAACTGCGCACGTGATGAAGACATCGCAATTCATCGACAAGGGCATGGCGGTCTCCGGATCGCGAAACTTGACGCGCAAGGCAAAGCATGGCGCAACTCATTGCGCAGTCCGTTTTCTCCTGTGCGAAGCGATGATCTTTGCTCATTCCGATGCGCCGCTGAACGTCACGCTGCTGCTGTTCCCCGGCCTTTCGCTCCTGTCGCTCGCGGCGACGCTCGATCCCATGCGCGGCGCCAATCGCGTGCTGGGTCGGCCCGCCTATTGCTGGAAGCTCAAGTCGATCGACGGCAACATGCCGGTTGCGAGTTGCGGGCTGCCCATTCCCGTCGACGGCGCCTTCGATTCGGCCGAGCAGCAGGACGCGCTCATCCTGATCGCGGCTTTCGAAGCGATGCGATATGGGACGCCGCCGGTCTTGAGAAAGCTGCGCGCCGGGGCCAAGCGCTCGGCCATTGTCGGGGGCGTCGAATCCGGCTCCTGGCTCATGGGGATGGCAGGGCTGCTCGACGGGCGCCGCGCGACAACCCATTGGGAGGATCTGGAGGACTTCGCCGCGCGCTTCCCGAATGTCGACGTCCAGCCGGATCGTTTCGTGGTGGATGAGCCGGTCTTCACCACGGGCGGGGCGACGCCCGCGCTCGATTGCCTGCTTTCGCTGATCCGCGCGCGCAACGGCTATTCGGCCGCCCTCGATGTCGCGAGCCTCTATATCTACGAAGAGGTGCGAACCGGTTCGGACGCGCAGCCGATCGTATCGCTCGGGCGAATCCGAAAGCACGAGCCGCGCGTCGCCGAGGCGATCCGGATCATGGAGACCCATATCGACCGGCCGCTGACGATCGCCGCCATCGCGAGGCGGGTCGGCCTCTCGACCCGAGGCCTGGAGACGCTGTTCCTGAAGGTCGTCGACGCCTCTCCCGGGGCGTACTTTGTCGCGCTGCGCCTCAACGCGGCGCGGCGCCTCGTGCTCGACACCAACCTGTCGATCGCGGAAGTCGCCGACCGAAGCGGCTTTTCCGCCATCGCTTCCCTGTCACGGGCATTCCGACGTCAATTCGGCGCGCCGCCGTCGGCCGCGCGCCGTTTGAGGTTGTAGGCGGTAATTACGAGATAAAAATGTTGTATCTCGAGATTGGTCGCGGCGCTGGTCCGGCCGATCGTTTGGATTTTCTTGGGCCCTCGCCGTATTCGCTGCGAAAACCCCGGATTTTGAGGGTTGGATTTCCTTGGATTTCCTTGGATTCTCTCGTCCGAATCGAGACTTATCAAAGGGTTACGGGGAAAAGCGCCGAAAAATTTTTTCTCGGCGCTTTTTGTCCCGGCGGGCCGTCGCGAGCGCCAAGTCGGGCACCCCCGGTTGAGGCCATGCGGAAGGACAGGATTGCTCATCGGGCGAGGTTACTTCAGTTTCTGATTTTCTGCAAGAAAAAGTCGTCGCCAGATCCCTTTCCCTCTCGGCCGCATTAAATACGAAAGCAGCCCGCGCTAAATCCCGAGCCCGCTCTTCACGGCCTCGAGCCCCGGCTTGCCGTCGATTGTCGTCACGCCGTCGAGCCATTTCGTGAGCGCGGCGGGATTCGCCTTCATCCAGGCGCGCACTGCGGCGTCGGGCTGCATGCCCTGGTCGAGGATATCGCTCATCAGGCGATTTTCGATTGCCGAGTCAAAGGTTAAGTTCGACAGTAGGCGTTCGACATTGGGGCATTCCTTCGCATACCCGGCTCGGGTCAGAGTGACGACCGTGGCGCCGCCGTCGTTCGGCCCGAACACGTCGTTGCCCTTAGTCAGGTAGACCATCGGCAGGTTGACGTTCATCGGATGCGGCTGCCAGCCGAAGAAGACGACGGGCTTGCCTTCCTTGATCCGGTGCGAAGTTTCGGCGAGCATCGCCTGTTCGCTGGATTCGACCAGTTTGAAGCCGCTGAGGCCGAACGTGTTGTCCGAGATCATCTTCGTGATGGTGCCGTTGGCGCCGCTGCCGGGCTCGATGCCATAGAGCTTGCCGTCGAGCTGGTCCTTGAACTTGGCGATGTCGGCGTACGTCTTCAGCCCGGCGTCATAGGCGGCCTTTGACGTCGCAAAGCCAATGCGGGCGTCATTCAGGTTGTTCGTCACCGCGTCGATCTTGCCGGCCTTGACCAGCGGCGCCTGACTCGGCTCCTGCAACGGCATCCAATTGCCGAGAAACACATCGATGTCGCCGTTTTGGAGCGACTGGAAGGTGACGGCCACCGAGAGAACGGTGATGTTCGGCTTGTAGCCGAGGGCCGTCAGAATCTGGTTCGCCATCTGCGTGGTGGCGGTTATGTCGGTCCAACCGACATCAGAAAAATGCGGCTTGGCGCAGGAGGCCGCATCGGCGGCATAGACGGCGGACGGGACAATCGCCGCCGATAGGCTCAGGCACGCAACGAGACTGCGTAAGATCATTGCCGTTCCCTCCTGTTGTCGGCGGTGTTTCCGCCACTCGTAAGTCTAAGCCCGGCTTTGCCGGTTGCTTGATCTCTTTTGAAGCGCCGATGACGAAATGCGAAGCTCGCGCACGGCGCTGCTCGGCCGCCGATACGTTCCTCCACGCGCCCGTCGCGCGGTTCTAAGACATGGCTGTCGGACGCAATCCGTGCCTTGCAGGGGCATTAACAGACGATTTCGGCGGGTCGGCGTGTAAGGAATCCCTCCTTCACTTGGAAGATCGCCGGGGAATCTCGGGACGGAGGGATCACGCGGCTGAAACGAGACTGAGCACGACGCCCTTGCCGCGCACTTCGGCCTCCTCGAACTCGGCGGCGGCAATCGCCCGGTCGAGAGCGCCGCGCAGCTCCTTGGCCGTCTCCAGCGATAGCTCGATCCCCGCCCGCGCACCGGGGTCGAGGTCCGTGTTGATGAAGTCGAGCGTGATGACGTCGCCCAGCGGCGCATGGCGCGCGTGGTCATAGGCGACCACCGTCCGCGATAGCGGGAACCATTCGTCCCCGCGCTTCGCCATGCCCTCCGCGCGTACGATCTCGACGATGGACGTGCACATGTTCTGCCTCCTACTTCGCCAGATGCTTGCCGAAGAAGGCGAATATCTTGCTCCAGCCATCCATCGCCTGCTCGGGCCGATAGAGCGGCCGGTGCCAATAGGTGAAGCCATGGCCGGCGCCATCGTAGCGGTGGAACTCGTACGTCTTGCCGTGCTTCTTGAGCTCGGCCTCGTGCTGGTTCACCTGCTCGGGACTCGGCGCGCGGTCGTCGTTGCCGAACAGGCCGAGCAGCGGGCAGGAGAGGTCCTTTGTCATGTCGATCGGCGCGACGGGCGTCTTGGGATTGAGCTCCTCCTTGCCCATCACCACGCGTCCGCCCCATTGTTCGACGCAGGCATCGACGTCCTTCCGTTGACAGGCATAGATGAAGGCGTGCCGGCCGCCCGAGCAGGAGCCGATTAGACCAACCTTGCCGTTGTGACCGGGCTGGGCGCGCATCCACTTCACGGCGGCCTCGGTATCGCCGACCACCTGGGAGTCGGCAACGCCGCCCTCGCCGCGCACCTTGGCGCCGACGTCGTCAGGGTCGGCGTCGCTGCCTCCACCCTCGCGCTCGTAGAGGTTGGCGCAGATCGCGAGGTAGCCGTGATGCGCGAACCGACGCGTCGTCTCGATATAGAACTCGCTCCAGCCGGGGAGATGGTGGACAAGCACGACGCCGGGAAAGGGGCCAGGACCTGATGGCCTGGCCACGTACGCCGTTATCGGGGTTCCCTTGTCGCCGTTGATCGTGACGTTCTCACAGGTCATGCCTCGGTAGAACGGCATTGATTTCCTCCATGGGCCTTAGGCCCGATCCAGCCAACGAAATAGCGCGCCGCCATCGATGATTGGCGTGAACTCGCTTTGTCGCCCGCGCGCCCTGCATAGTATCGGCGATCGCACATTGCGCGCAACAGGAGGCAGGTGTTGGACCGGCGTTGCGCCGCCGACGGTGGAACGACGCCGCTGTCGGACTAGCCGACTCATTCCGACGAGTTGGCATGCGCTGCGAATTCGCGGCTCGACCTTCAAAGCTAGACATGCGCGCAATAGCCGTTACGGCCTCTGCAAGCCCGATTGACAGCATTGTTGAATTGCCCTTAGCTCAACACATCAGCGCGTAAGCACGGAGCGAACCCCCACCGCCTCTCCGGGCCCAAAAGGGCCTGTCGCGGCGATCGGAATTGCTTCGGCCGCGTTGACGAAGCCCGGGGCCAGCGCGCACGCGCCAATCGGCCAGGGTGGAACGCTTCGTGGGAGGAGCGAGTCGATGGAGGCTGGCGAGCGCGTCGTCGGCGTGAATGGTCCCGGGGACGAGCGGCAGCACGCGGGCGAGCTGTTGCAGGTCCGCGGCGTCTTCAAGAGCTTCGGCGGCACGGAAGCGCTCGCGGACGTCGGTATGACTCTCAAGGCCGGCGAAATTCTTGCTCTTTTGGGCGAGAACGGCGCCGGCAAATCGACGCTGATCAAGATTTTAGCCGGCGTCTACGCGCTCGATGCGGGCAGTGTCAGCTTTCGCGGCGTCGAAGTCACTCACGCCCTGCGCCGCTTGCCCATCGCCTTCATCCATCAGGACCTCGGCCTCATCGACTGGATGACGGTGGCCGAAAACATCTGCATGACGCTCGGCTTTCCCCGCCGCCTCGGCATGATCGATCAGGATGCGGCGCGCCTGCGCGCTGCGGTCGCGCTGGACGCGCTCGGCGCCAATATCGATCCCGACACGCGCATCCAGAATCTGAGCCGCACCGAAAAGTCGCTGGTGGCGATCGCCCGTGCGCTCGCCGCCGAACCCGAGATCCTTGTCCTCGACGAGCCGACCGCAAGCTTGCCCGCCGATGAGGTGGCGCGGCTGTTCTCGGCGCTGCGCCGACTGCGCGCTCGCGGCGTCGCGATGATCTACGTCTCGCACCGTCTCGACGAGGTGTTCGAGATCGCCGATCGCATGATCGTGCTGCGCGACGGGCGCGTGGCGGGGGAACGAGAAGTCGCGAAGACGACGCCGGACGAAACGATCCTTCTGATCGTCGGGCGGGAGCCGTCGCAGGTCTTCCGCCGGCCGCCCGAACGCCTTGGCTCGCCGCGACTTGCCCTGCAGTCGATCATGGTGGAGGACGTCGGACCCATCGAATGCGAGATCCACTCTGGCGAGATCGTCGGGCTGGTCGGGCTGCGGGGCGCGGGGCAGGAAAGCATCGGGCGGGCGTTGTTCGGGGTTTCGCCGATGACAGGCGGACGCGTTCTGCTTGACGGACGCCATGTGGCCCTCTCGTCGCCGCGCGAGGCGATGGCGCGAGGCATCAATCTGGTCTGCGCCGACCGCGTCGGCGAATCGATCATGCCGAATTTGTCGGTGCGCGAGAACCTGTTCCTCAATCCGGTCGCGGCCGGTTTGAGCTTGTTTTCGTTCCTCTCGCCCGGCCGCGAGAATCGCGCCGCGAAGGAGCGCGGCGCTCAGGTCGGATTGCGGCCGAACGATCCGACGCTGCCGATCGAGTTCTTGTCGGGCGGCAACCAACAGAAGGTGGTCGTCGGGCGCTGGCTGCATCTTAAGGCGAAAATCTACGTCTTCGAGGACCCGACCGCGGGCGTCGACGTCGGAGCCAAGGCCGAAATCTATCGTCTGTTCGACGTCGCGCTTCAGGCAGGGGCGGCGATCATCATCGTATCGACCGATTTCGAGGAGGCGGCGAAGGTCTGCCACCGCGCGCTGATCTTCAATCGGGGCCGGGTCGTCGCGGAACTGGCCGCAGACGATCTGTCGGTGGAGAATCTACTCGCGGCCGCCTCCGCCAACATACGGCGCTCCGCGCCGCCTCCCGCCGCCTCCGCCGGTGTCCCGGGAGGAGGCGCGCATGCAGTCCATTAAATCGAACGCCCTCGAGCCAACGCGGCCGGAACTGGCGGGGCTTTCGCCTGGGCGAAGGATTTTGCGGTTGGCGCCGGTCTACGGGCTTCCCCTTCTGACGCTCGCCTTGATCGTCCTGTTCTCGATCCTGTTGCCCGACACGTTCCCGACCTGGCTCAACGCGCGCTCGATCCTCGCGGATAAATCGATCGTAGCCCTGCTCGCGCTCGCCGCGACCCTGCCGATGATGGCCGGCCGCATCGACCTGACCGTCGGCTTCGGCATCGTGATGTGGCACATTCTCGCCATCAGCCTTCAAGTCAAATTCGGCCTCCCATGGCCGATCGCGATCCTGCTGGTGATTGCTTGCGCCGGGGTCGTCGGCTTCCTCAACGGCGTGCTGGTCGAGGTGGCGCAGGTCGACGCTTTTGTCGCGACGCTGGGGACTGGCACGATTCTCTACGCGCTCGCGCTTTGGCACACCGACGGGCGCCAGATTGTCGGCGATCTGCCGCGCGCCTTCCTCGCCATCAACGCGACGTCGGTATTCGGCATCCCCATACCGGCCTTCTATGTGCTGGCGCTCGCGATCGTTCTGTGGATCGTCAGCGAGCGGCTGCCGCTCGGCCGCTTCATTTACGCCATCGGCGCCAATGAAAAGGCCGCCGCGCTCAACGGCATTCCGGTGCGCAGATATGTTATCGGCGTTTTCGTCGCCTCGGGCGTCATTACCGGCCTCGCCGGCTGCGTGCTCGGCGCGAAATTGCGCATCGGCCAAGCGAACGTCGGCCTGGATTTCCTGCTGCCGGCGCTGGTCGGCGCCTTCCTCGGCTCGACGACGATCAAGCCGGGGCGCGTCAATATCTGGGGCAGCATATTCGGCATTCTCATACTCGCGGTCGGCATCTCCGGCATCCAGTTGTTTGGCGGCGCCTTCTTCGTCGAGCCCCTCTTCAACGGCGCGACGCTGGTCGTCGCCATCGCGCTTGCCGCGTTCGCGCAGCGCCGGCGCACCGTCGTCAAGCCGCCGCGCGAAACCACGGCCGCGGAGGGAGCCGGAGAATCCGCGAACGCAGCCAGGGCCGCGTGAGGCCTTTGCTTAAACGCCGGCGACGCCGGCCTGGCGCGAACAGCCGCCAGTCAAAGATGGGAGAGAAACATGGGTACGCCTAACATGATGCTCAAGGGCTTGCTGGCCTCAATCGGCGCGCTGGCGATCTGCGCAAGCACGGCGCGCGCGGACGACGCGGCCTATCTGGAGAAGGCGAAAGCATATCTCGCCAACGTCGCCGCGCCGGTCACCAAATGGGACGGCCCGACTTCGGGGCCGAAGAGCGTCGGCAAGAAGTTGGTCGTCATCGTCCTCACCGACGGGCGCAACGGCGGCGCGCAGGGCGCCGCCGACGGCGCCACGGAAGCCGCCAAGGCGCTCGGCTGGGAGGTTCGCCAGCTCGACGGCCAGGGCTCGGTGCCCGGTCGCGCCACGGCTTTGCAGCAGGCGATCGCCATGAAGCCGGCCGGCATTCTCAACGCCGGCATCGACAGCAAGGAGCAGGCGCCGCTGTTCGAGCAGGCCGCCGCCGCCGGCATCAAGGTCGTCGGCTGGCACGCCGGTCCCCAAGCCGGGCCAGACAAGGACATCCCGTCGGTGTTCACCAACGTGACGACCGATCCCGCGGAAGTCGCGGCTTCTGCGGGTTTCGAAGCGGTCTGGAAGGCCTCGCAGGGCGCGGACTGCGGCGTGATCCTGTTCACGGATTCGATCTACGCCATCGCCACCGCCAAGACGAACTTCTCGAAGGCGGCCGTCGAAGGCTATTCGAAGTGCAAGGTGCTCGAAGTCGCCGATACGCCGATCGGCGACCTCTCTAACCGCATGGGCCAGCTGACGACGTCGTTGCTGTCGAAGTACGGCAAGAAGTGGACCTTCTCGATCGCCGTCAACGACCTCTACTATGACTTCTCGGCGCCCGCGTTGCAGGCCGCCGGCGTCGATCCGGCGACCGGCTATCCACAGCAGATCTCGTCGGGCGACGGCTCGGTGCCGGCGTTCAAGCGCATTCGCGACAAGCAATATCAGTTGGCAACCGTCGCAGAACCGCTCAACCTGCAAGGCTGGATCATGGTCGACGAGATGAACCGGGCGCTCGCTGGCGACAAGCCCTCGGGCTTCGTGCCGCACGTGCACCTCTTCACCGCCGAGAATCTCGACAAGGACGGTGGACCGGAGAACCGGTTCGATCCCGGCAACGGCTATCGCGACGAATACAAGAAGATCTGGGGCGTCAAGTAGCCGCCAGATCGGCATGCTCCAATGAGGGGCGACGCTTCGTGCGTCGCCCCTCAAAGGTTCGCGATTTCGCGCCCCGCATAGGGCGGAACGCGGCTTAGTTCCTCAACGAGCACGACACGGAGACCGGCGATGGCCGACACAACGGTTCTCAAGCCCGACTATGCAACCAAAAATATGCGCCTCGTCGGCCATAGCGATCAAGGCGGAAAGTCCGACGGCGTGCAGCTCATGGTCCATCGTGGCTACGCTTATATCGGCCACATCTTCTCCAAGGGCTTCTCCGTGGTTGATGTCCGCGATCCCGCCCATCCCAAATACGTGAAGCATGTCGCCGCCCCGCCCAACACCTGGACACTTCATCTCCAGACGCACGACGATCTTCTGCTGGTCATCCACAATAAGGACATGTTCGCCCAACCGGAGCTCAGCGATGAGAAAGCCTACTACAAAGGCTCGGTCGATCATCACGCCAAGCCGGAGGCCACTGCGCGCAACTGGTCGGCCGGCATGGCGGTCTATGACCTCTCGAAGCCCGAGGATCCCAAGCAGATCGGTTTCATGCCGGTCGAGGGAACGGGTCTGCATCGCCTGTGGTATGTCGGCGGGCGATGGGCCTACGCCTCGGCGCTGCTCGACGGTTTCTCCGACTATATTCTCATCACCATCGACATGGCGGACCCGAAGAAGCCGGTCCTGGCGGGAAAGTACTGGCTGCCCGGCATGAACGTGGCGGCCGGCGAGAAGGCGAACTGGCCGACCAAGAACGGGCGGTTCGGGCTCCACCACGCCATCGTCCACGACGACATCGCCTATTGCAGCTGGCGCGACGCGTGTCTCGCCGTTGTCGACGTCAAGGACAAGGCCCATCCGAAGCTCCTCGTCCACAAGGTCTGGGCGCCGCCGTTCGGCGGCGGCACGCATAACGCGCTGCCGCTGCCCAAGCGCAATCTGCTCGTCGTCGTCGACGAGACGGTGCTCGACAATCAGGAGGACGGGTTCAAGCCGATCTGGATCTTCGACAATCAGGTGAAGGCCAACCCGATCAGCATCTCTACCTTTCCTCAGCCGTCGGACAAGGACTATCTCAAGGTCGGCGGTCATTTCGGGCCGCACAACGTCCATGAAAATCGACCGGGCAGCTTCGTCAGCGAGGAGCTGATCTTCTCGACTTACCAGAATGCGGGTTTGCGCGTGTACGACATCAAGGACCAGTTCCGGCCAAAGGAAGTGGCCGCGTTCGTGCCGCCGACGCCGGCCGCTACGTGGGTGGACCCTCGCCCAAACCGTCCGATTGTCTTGCATTCGGCGGACGTCTTCGTCGACAAGAATGCGCTCTGCTACGTCACGGACTTCAACGCTGGCCTTTACATCGTCGAGTATAAGGGCTGAGCGCGGCTATGACCGCCGCCGAACAGCTCAAACCAAGCTACGCCAGAAACATGCGCCTGATCGGACATTCCGATCAGGCCGGCCGTTCCGACGGCCAGCAGATCATGGTGCGGGACGGCTACGCCTACATCGGCCATGTCTGCTCGAAGGGCTTTTCGGTGATCGACGTGCGCGATCCCACCAAGCCCGAGGCCGTCGCCTATGTGCAGAATCCTCCCAACACTTGGAGCCTGCATTTGCAGGTCCACGACGATCTGCTGCTGCTCGTCCATGGCCGCGACATGTTCTCCCAAGCCGAGATGGCCGACGAGCGCAACTACTACAAGCCACAGTCCGGCTCGCATGGCGCGCATGTTTCCGACAGCACGCGCGACTGGTCGGCGGGAATGGCGGTCTTCGACATTTCCAGGCCCACGGCGCCGCGCCAGATCGGCTTCATGCCGGTCGAGGGCGCCGGCCTTCATCGCATCTGGTATGTCGGCGGACGCTGGGCCTACGCCTCGGCGATGATCGACGGTTTTTCCGACTATATTCTCATAACCATCGACATGGCTGACCCGGCCAAGCCGGAAATCGTCGGCCGCTTTTGGCTGCCCGGCATGAATCTCGCGGCAGGCGAGAAGGCGAACTGGCCGCTCGAACGCGGCCGTTACGGCCTCCACCACGCGGTCGTCGCCGAAGACATCGCTTATTGCGCCTGGCGCGATGGCTGCTTGGCGAGCGTCGACGTGTCCGACAAGGCTCACCCGAAGCTTATCGTCCACCGGGTTTGGTCGCCCCCGTTTGGCGGCGGCACGCACAATTGCCTCCCCTTGCCGGACCGAAATCTGCTCATCGTCCTCGACGAGACGGTGCTCGACAACATGGAGGACGGGTTCAAGCCGATCTGGGTGTTCGACAACCAGGTCAAGTCGAACCCGATCAGCGTATCGACCTTCCCGTTGCCGAACGACCGCGACTATATCGCCGTGGGCGGCCATTTCGGCCCCCACAATGTGCACGAAAACCGGCCCGGCTCATTCCAGAGCTCCACCCTGATCTTCGCCACCTATCAGAACGCCGGCGTCAGGGTTTACGACATCGCTGATCCCTTCAGGCCGATCGAAGTCGGCGCCTGCGTGCCGCCCGCCCCAAAAAAGCTCGTCGATCCCCGTCCAAACCGGCCCGTCGTGCTGCACTCCGCCGACGTCTTCGTCGACAAGAATGGACTCTGCTACTGCACCGATTGGAGCGGCGCCGGGCTAAACATCATGGAGTATCTCGGTTGATCGTCAGTCGTGCTGGGCGCGGAGCATTCCCGCCTCCGACGCGCAGTGAATGCCGTTGCGGGCCGTAGCGCGCATTTGCCTCTCGTCCGCTATGAGCAGAAGGGCATCGGCCTAGCCACACGCAAATATGTGACGATGAGGCGTGATCGGGGACTAGGTCGTTTTGGCAAGCGAAGGCTAATGGCGACAGTTTCACCTGCTTTGGCTATATTGGGGCGGCCAGTTCGATTGCGCCAGATTACGGAGGGAACCCATGAACGAGAGCCGCGGCTCATTTTCGGCGACCGCCGAAGCTACTCCGTTACCGTTTGACAGCGCTCGGCTGGATCGTCTTCTCGACGAGGCTGGCATGGACGCGGTGGTGATCTCGTCGAAGCACAACATCCAATACCTCTTCGGCGGCTACCGGTTCTTCTTCTTCGATCATTTCGACGCGATCGGCGTCAGCCGTTATTTGCCGATGCTCGTCTATGTCAAAGGTCACCCGGAACAATCGACCTATATCGGGCAGGGGATGGAATCTTATGAGAAGGAGCTAGGGAAATTCTGGACGCCCGCCTTTCAGGCCTCGGGAACGAGCGTTGATTCGGCGCAGCTTGCGATTGATCATCTTGGAAAGCTTGGTTCGAAGGTGAAGCGCGTCGGCGTCGAGCGCGCGTTCTTGCCCTCCGATGCGGCGGAACTCCTGGCGCGCGAACTCCCCGGGGTCACCTTCGTCGAAGCGCACATGCCGCTCGAACGCTTGCGTGCGCGCAAGACTAGCGAAGAGCTGGAATTCCTGCGCACCGCTTCCGAGCTCGTGGTCGATTCCATGCTGGCGGTGATCGACTCACACGGGCCAGGCGCGACGAAATTGGAGCTTGTCGAAGCGCTTCGCCGCGAAGAGGTGAACCGAGGCCTGACGTTTGAATATTGTCTCATTACGGCAGGGACGAGCCTCAATCGCGCGCCTTCGGAGCAAGTGTGGGCGGCGGGCGACATCCTCTCGCTCGATTCCGGCGGCAATTACAAAGGCTATATCGGCGACCTCTGCCGCATGGCGATCCATGGCGAGCCCGACAGCGAACTCGAAGACCTGCTCGGCGAGGTGGACGCAATTCAGATGGCGGCGCGCAAACCGATCCGGCCCGGCGTCAACGGCGGCGAGATCTACGCCAGCGCCGGAGAAGTGTTGAAGACGTCATCGCTCGCCAATTCGATCGAATTCGTAGCGCACGGGATGGGCCTCATCAGCCACGAAGCGCCGCGCCTGACGAGCCATGGGCCGATCCGCTATCCGGCCCACGACGCCGACCGCCCGCTCGAGCCCGGCATGGTCATCTCGATCGAGACGACGATCGCGCACCCCCGTCGCGGCTTTATCAAACTGGAGGACACAGTCGCGGTCACCGATGCCGGCTGGGAAGCCTTCGGCGATCGCGGGCGGGGGTGGAATCGAGGCGGCGCCCGCGCCTCTTAGCCCCGAAGCCGGCGCCGACATTTACGCCCCCGCTTGACCTCCGCGAGGCGGGCGTGAACGGCGCCCCGGGAGTTGCAAGGTCATCGCTCAAGGCTCGTCAATGACACTGATATGGGCTGCGACGATTCGCCACCCCTCAGGAAAGCGGATCCAGGTCTGCATTTGCCGTCCGATCTTGCCCGGCGCGCCGTCTCGCCGGAACAGCGTGGCGGCGATGGCGCAGTCGCGGCCGTAGGTCACAATCCGCGTCTTCTCGAGCCTCCGCGCTAGGCCGGCGGCGGGACGGGCGGCGCGAAAGGCTTTGATCGCCTCGTAGCCGTACAGGCTTTCGCCTGCGCCGTACCGGATCGCGGCGTCGGTCGCGAGGAAAAAGCGATCGAGCGCGGCGACGTCGTTCGAGACCAGCGCACGCTCGTAGGCGGCGAACTGGGCCTCGACCTCCGCCTTCGTCTGGGGATCGTCGACGATCATGGCGCGTGCTTCCGGCTTGCCTCTACAAAGGGCGCGACCGGCGCCCTGACGACATTGTCCCGCTCGAGGCGCCGCGCGACTCTGAGCGCGAGATCCTCGCGCCAGGGCGGAGCGATGACCTGCACCCCGATCGGCAGTCTCTCACGCGCAGTCCAGACGGGTACGACGACGACTGGCAGGCCAATGAAGGAGATCGGCTGGGTGAAGAGACCGATATTCGGGCGGACCAGCATCTCCTTGCCGTCGAGGACGAAGGTCTTCTGGCCAATCTTCGGGGCGCGACAGGGGGTGGCTGGCGCGAGCAGAACATCGACGTCGCGGAACAGCGCCAGCGCCTGTTCGCGAAACGAGCGCCGGAACTTTTGCGCCTGCTGGATCCAGGCGCCTGGCAGCATCGCGCCGGCGATCAGCCGGTCGCGCACATCCGGGTCGAAGTCGGCCGCCCGTGTCTGCAGGCGGTGAAGGTGCAATGCGGCGCCCTCGACCATGGTGATGAGATAGGCGGCCGCACGGGCCCTATCGGCTCCCGAGAGTTCGACGACCCGCTCCGCGTTCAGCGCCCGCGCGACGGTGTCGACGGCGGCGAAGGCGCTCGCGTCGGCCGAGTGGGCGAAATAGCCGCCGAGTGTGGCGATCCGCAGGCCGGAGATTCCCGCCTCGATGCTTGGCGTCGCGGGCTCCGCAGGAGCGGCCGCCTGCGCGGGGTCGGCGGCGTCGCGGCCGAGCATCGCGTCGTAGGCGAGGGCGAGATCGGCGACCGAGCGCGCGAACGGGCCCAGATGGTCGAGGCTCGCGACGAAGGGAAACGTTCCGACGCGCGTCAGGCGCCCGTAGGTCGGCTTGAGGCCGAACAATCCGCAGAACGAACTCGGCACCCGAATGGAGCCGTTAGTGTCCGAACCCAGGGCGATCGGAACCAGACCGCCGGCCACGGCCGCGGCTGACCCGCCTGATGATCCACCGGTCATGTGCCCGAGATCGTGCGGGTTGCGGGAGGGGCCGTCGTGCGCGTTTTCGCCCGTAAAGTCGTAGGCGTATTCACCCATATTGAGCGCGCCAACTAGGATCGCGCCGGCCGCCTCGAGGCGCGCCACAAGCCTCGCGTCCCCCGTCGCCGGGGTGCGGTCGCGGTTAATCTTCGAGCCTGCCCGGGTCGGCAGGCCCGCCACGTCGAACAGGTTCTTGACCGCGAAGGGCGCGCCGGCGAGCGGGCCGAGCGTCTCGCCGCGAGCCCGCGCGGCGTCGATCGCATCGGCTTTGGCGATTGCTCGCGCTGTCGTCACGTCGGTGAAGGCGCCGAGCGCGGCGTTCCTTGCCTCGATGCGAGCGAGCGCGGCCTCGATCACTTCGCGCGCGCTGGTCCGGCCGCCCGCGACCGCCGAGGCGATCGCGGCGGCCGACGCATCCTGAAGGCCAATGGTCACGGGACGAACACCGGCGCCGGCTCTTCGTTGTCGTCGATCGACGCGGACAAGAGCAAGGCCGCTTGCTCGGCCGCGATCCTGAGATGGACGACGACTTGGGCACGGGATTCCGGCGTCAGCGTAAGGCCGAGGAGGGGCGTCATCGCGTCGATGAGCGCGTCCGGATCGAAAGGCGCCACAGTCATGCGCCCCTTCTGAACGACGCCGACGGTATCGTCCAGTCGACGATCGAGCCTAGCCCGGATTATCTCGAGCGTCGGCCTCTTGTCAGGCGCGCTCGACGCGCAGGGCGCATGAAGCTCGCCCGAAGTTTTGGCGGGGCGCCCCATTGTTGGGCGCCGAGCGTTCCGCTTCTTCTAAAGCGTCGCGCGCAGCAGGAAGCGCGGATGAGCCTGCCTCTTGCATGGGCTGAAGAAATCGGCAGCGTCGCATAGCCCTCGCCGCCAGACGGAGTTTCTGCGTAATGACCGATACGATCGCAACGCTTCTCGAGGCTCACGCGAACGGCAAGCCTCTCACCGCGACGATCGAGGAGACCTACGATCGGATCGGTCGCCATGCCGATCCGGCGCTCTTCATCACACTCCGGCCGAAAGCGGAGGCGCTAGCCGAGGCCGAGCAGCTGCAGGAGAAAGGGTCCGCCGGCAGGGCGCTGTTTGGCGTGCCGTTCGCGGTCAAGGACAACATCGACGTCTCGGGTCTGCCGACGACTGCCGCTTGCCCGGCCTTCGCCTACACGCCCGAGCGTTCGGCCTTCGTCGTCGAGCGCCTCGAGCGCGCGGGGGCGATTGTGATCGGCAAGACAAATCTCGACCAGTTTGCGACCGGTCTCGTCGGAACGCGCTCCCCCTACGGTGTTCCGCGCAACGCGCTCCGTGCCGATCTGATCCCAGGCGGATCGAGTTCCGGCTCCGCGGTCGCGGTCGGGGCGGGGCTTATGCCTTTTTCGCTTGGCACGGACACAGCCGGCTCGGGGCGCGTGCCCGCCGCGCTGAACGGAATCGTCGGGCTCAAGCCCTCGCTCGGCGCCTTGTCCGCGTCCGGGGTGGTTCCCGCCTGCCGGACGCTCGACACCATTTCCATCTTCGCGCTCGACGTCGCCGACGCGTTCAGGGTCTTCGAGGCGGCCGCAGGCTTCGATCCGGCGGACGCCTGGTCGCGGCCCTTTCCGGGCGCCGGCGCGGTCGGGCTGGCCCAAAGGGGTCCGACTCGGCGTGCCCACGCCGCGACCAGCTCGAATTTTTTGGCGACAAGGAGGCGGAAGCCGCGTTCGCTCGCGACGTCGCCGCAGCGCAGGCGCTTGGCGCGAATGTGGTCGAATTCGATATCGAGCCCTTCGCGGAGGTGGCGCGCCTCCTCTATGAAGGGCCATGGGTCGCCGAGCGATATGCCGCGACGAAGCCGCTGATCGAGAAGGATCCAGGCGCGCTCCATCCGATAACGCGTGCGATCATCGAGGGGGCGCGGAAATTCGACGCGGTCGCGGCCTTCGAGGCGTCCTATAAGCTGGCGAGTCTCAGACGGCGGACGCAGGGCGCGTGGGCTGCGTTCGACGTGATGGTGGTTCCGACCATCCCGCGCCCCTATACAATCGCGGAAGTCGAGGCCGACCCGGTCCGCCTGAACTCGCGGCTCGGGACGTACACGAATTTCGTCAATCTGCTCGACCTTGCGGCCATCGCTTGCCCATCGGGCATGCGCGGCGACGGGCTGCCGTCGAGCCTGACGCTGATCGGTCCTTCGGGCGCTGATGGATACCTCGCCGGTTTGGCCGCCGAGATCCAGGCCCGCTCCGGCGTCTCGATGGGCGCGACCGGGCTCGCCGTTCCGCCGCCTGCGCCCATGCCGGCAGTCCCGTCTTCCGGCCGCATCGCCCTCGCGGTGGTCGGCGCGCACCTCGCGGGATTGCCGCTCAATCATGAGCTCGTCGCGCTCGGCGCCGCATTCCTCCGCGAGGCGGAGACGACAGGCGACTACCGCCTTTACGCGCTGCCGGGCTCGAAGCCGCCGAAGCCCGGCCTTCTGCGGGTGGCGGATGGAGAGGGCGCCCCGATCCGGCTCGAGCTCTGGACTCTCGACAAGGCGGGCTTCGGCGCATTCGTCGCTGGGATTCCAGCCCCGCTCGGCGTCGGGACGATCCGGCTCTCCGACGGATCAAGCGCCAAGGGCTTTCTGGTCGAGGCCGAGGCGGTCAGAGGCGCAGAGGACATCACGAAGTTCGGCGGCTGGCGAGCCTACCTCAGCGCCCGCTGAGTTCGAATCGGTTCGGACCGCGGACGTCGGCACCGAACAGTCGGTGGCTAAAGGCGAACATCCGCCGTCTTCACTAGCCCCTCGAGGGCGTATCAACACCTCTCGGCTTCAGCAGCCCTTGCAAATGCTTCTTGCGCGCGGTCGTCCTGCTTTTGAACCTCACGGTCAAAGTCTGTGGTTCCCGCGGCTTGGGGCACGCCCGGGTTCGGCAGAGTCTTGCCGGTCGGCGCCAAATGATCCGCATTCAAGGGCTGCGCGGCCGCGTTGCCGGCCGGTGTTGGCGCTGCGCTTCCATTCCCACCTGTCTCTTGGCTATGGGCCGCAAGTCCCATGCTGACCGCGATAAGGAACACGAGGAAAGACGTGGATCTTACCATTATCTCACCCCGACGAAGCTTGGATCTCCCAACGCTCGAACCGGGACGGGAGTTCCTGCCTGCCCCGACACGGGGCGTGGAGCGAAACCGACGCGCCGGAAGCTCGTCAACGCCGCGCTGGCTCGGGCCAGGAAGGCTCCGGTTACGCTAGGATCAAACAGCGTGGCTGAGCGTTTATCGGATGCGCCCACGGGCACATGAGGAACGCCATGACGAAGGATGAATTGCGACGTAAGAACGCATGCCTCCGCGATAGGATTGGTCAAGTCTTGGAAGAGCACCCGGAGCTGCGCGACGTGACCGAGGGCATCGCTTTGAGGCAGGACCTGCACGTGCAAGTCGGGACTCCGTTCCTCGAACGCGTACAAGGCAAGCTGCAAGAACGGGCGCGTGCGATTATCGAGCGTCACCCTGAGTTCCAACATTATTTCGACGACTGAAACGCGCCCGCGCAGGCAACGAAGCCAAAGTTTCGCGCTGCCCCGGGGCGCGCATGACCCAAGAAAATCTGCCGCCAAGGGAACACCCCAACGTCAACACAATTAGCTCTGACAGAGGAGGACAAAAGCGATGTCCAAGAAAGTTGAACAGGACGCCCAGCCGGAGGCTCTCGCCACATTCGCAGCCGCAGCCCGGAACAAGGGCGTCAAGCCGGCCAATCAGGGTGTTTCGGCGACGCCCGAAACCTCAGGAAAGCCGGGGGATTTGGACGCCGAGGAAAAGGACGCGGCCGACATTCTCGGAGGCAATGCGAGCGGCGACAAGAAGCGCGTCGATGCGGCGATTGCCCACCACGCCAAGACCGATAAGCGCGCGGGATAGCGCCCGCGCGCTTACCGTCAAATCTAGCCCTATTCCGCAGGGGCCGCACTGGACGCTCAGGTGGTCATGCTCCATCTCGCTCGGCTCGGCCGGCGCGACATGGGCGAATTTGGCGAAGCCGTAGAGCATCCCGGCGATGCCGAGATAGCTCAGCGCCACCACAGGCGACTGCCCGATGCCGAGATCCTCGGCATGGATCAGGCCGAAGAACGTCAGAATCGAGCCCGCGAGCGCGAAGGCTGCGGCCTTCTCGAGCTGGCGTTCGATGATGAACACGGTGACGGCGCCGAGAATGATGCCGGCGAGCGTCGCGCCGCCGCCGAGCGTCTCCAGGCCCTTGTACAAGATGCCGGTATTGCCGAGCTTGTCGAAGCCGACTGTGGCCGCGTTGGTGCCGGCGGCGCCAAGTGCGCCGTCGATCATGGTTTTGCCCCAGGCGGCGATCTGCGGAATCATCGCCAGGATGATCGCCGGCGCATGGCTCCGCGGCGATTCCTGGAAGGCCTGCGAGCCGATCAGCATGCCGATGTAGAGCAGGATCGGCAGGATCGCGACCACTGGGATCAGGCTCGAGACCAGGGCCACGATTCCGAGCCAGGTCAGCACCAGCACCATCACGCCGGTCGCGGCGGAATAGCCGATCCGCCCGCCCATCGCCTTCCAGCCCGGATGGCCGATATAGACGGCGTTGATGAACGGATTTCCGAGCAGGCAACCGATCAGGCTGATGACGCCGTCGGCGGTCAGCACCTGGGTCGTCGGAAACGAGTCGCCAGCGGCAGCGGCGCTCTCGACGTTGTCCATCGCCTCGACGAGATCATAGATGCCGAACGGAATCGCGGTGACCAAGATGATTCCGATGAACTTGAAGCCCGAAAAGACATGACCGACTGCCGGTACGGGAATCGAGAAGCCGAAGTGCGAAAAGGCGTCTCCGACGCTGCTTACGCTCAAGCCGCCGTAGCCAAGACCGAAGAGGTCCGATCCCCAGGCGATGATCGTGCCGGCCGCGATGGCGATCAGGCCGCCCGGCACGTCCCGGAAGTAGCGCACGCCGCCGAACCAGTTCGCCAGGATGATGGCGAAGCACACCATGCCGATGAGCGGCGTCTCGAACACGAGCAGGCCGGGCCGCATCGAAATGAAGGTGATGGAAATGCCGGCGAGCGAACCGAGCAGCGCCGCGCGCGGCGTGATCTTGCGGATGATCGGCGCGATGAAGCCGCCCGCCATCAGGACGAAACTCTGCACGAACACCCAGGTGAGGCCCGCTTCCCAGGCCTGGATCGGATCATTGGTCCTGAGCAGGATCGGCAGCATGACCACGAAGGTGACGACGAACATGTGCGGCACGCTGGTGCCTGACGGCAGAGCGCAGACATCGGTGCGGCCGGTCTTCTGCGCCAGCCGATAGGCAAGCCAGGCGTAATAGACCGTGCTGAGGAACAGCATCAGCCCGAGGGCGGGAAGAATTCTGCCGAACACCAGCGAATCCGGCATCTTCAGGACGAAGCGGAGGAGCCCGGTCAGGACGAGAACATTGACCAGGATGTTGGTGCCGAAGCCGAAGAAGGCGTTCCAGTCGCCTGGAACCCACCATCTCTCAGGTCCCGCCTTGGCGGTCATTGCATTCGCCATTGTGCCCCTCCTTTTCTTTCGCCCGCGCCTACTGAGCGCTCTTCCAACTGGCCAAACCCTTGATCACGCTTTCTGAACTGGATACCCAGCCGAAGATGCCGCCCTGCGCCTTGATCATCTTGAGACCCATGGCGTGGAACTCGGGGTAATAGGAGCCGACAACAGTCATCGAGCACGAGGCAGTCGTAGCCGCGGTCGTTGGCCTCGCGCACCGTGGTGTTGACGCAGACCTCGGTCGTCACGCCGGTGACGACGAGCTGCTTGACGTTCTGGTGCTGCAGGATCGCGTGCAGGTCGGTCGCGTGGAATGCGCCCTTGCCCGGCTTGTCGATGACCGGCTCGCCGGGCTCGGGATAAAGCTCGGGAATGATGTCGTGGCCGGCTTCGCCGCGCACCAGAATGCGGCCCATCGGGCCGGCGTCGCCAATGGACGTGGCGCTGCGGCCGCGAATTTTCTTCACAGGGGGCAAATCGGCGAGATCCGGCCGATGGCCTTCCCGCGTATGGAGCACAGGAAGTCCGGCGGCGCGCCACGCCGCCAAAAGCCTGCGATTCGGCTCGATGGCGCCGCGCAATTGCGAGACGTCGTTGCCGAGCATTTCGCCGAAGCCGCCAGGCTCGAGAAAATCGCGCTGCATGTCGATGATCAGGAGCGCGCACTGCTCAGGCGCGAGCGTGAACTCGTAGGGTTCGGCCGCAAGGTCGATGGTTGTGTTCATTCGCCGGCCCGGGCGTGTGACGACATCGCAGCAATTCCCCGGTCGATGCGATCACAACTCTCGGCGCAGCGCCTCGACCTCAGTCCCTATCCGGAGAAGCAAGGACCGTGCCCAACGCCTCAAGGAGGATCATCGCTGAACGGAATGTCGTCAGCGGCGGATTCGCATCAGCGAAAGCGTCCGACGCAAGGCCCAGACGGGGCCGTCTTTTGCACAAACCAATGCCGCTCGCGCTGCGGTCAGCCGATGGCATGTTGTTTTTGCCGACCCGGCGCCGTCACAATAAGCTACGGCTGCACAAGGATCGTGCTCTTGAGCGGATCGGCGCGGCGCCTCATGCGCCGGATTTTCCGCCAATTTTCGCCGGGCGGCAGCTGCTGCTGCGACGATCCGTCGACGATGACCGCGTCAGAAAGCGGTTGCCGGATTACGCGCGCTAAGAGCGCCCTGAATTCGCCCGACCATGCGCCGTCCGGCCGTTCCCATCGGCAAACGAGGTCCACCCGCTGATTGACGCTGAAGACGTCGAGAATCTGCCTGTCTTTTAAGCGCGTGCCTAAGGTATGGCGGATTGTCGACAATCGTTTGTCAGGATGTTGACAAGCATTTTTGCCCGACGCAACTTCAACTCGCCGGTCAACAAGTTCCGGCCGCGGCTCCTCATCGAGGGAGCGTCGGACGACTGCAATCGGAGGAAGAGATGATCGGTTCTCGCGTAACTTCGTCCCGCGCCGCCCTACTGGGGCTTGCCTCGGCGCTCTCGCTCGCCGCCGCCATTCTGCCCGCGGACGCCGCCAACAAGGTTCTCAAGATCGGCTTCGTCGGCGTGACCAGCGGCCCTGCCGCTGCATGGGGCACTTCGAACGTGCGTTCGATGCAGACGCTCGCAGACTGGTGGAACTCGACCGGCGGCGTCAAGATCGGCGACGACACCTACGATATCGACGTCGTGACCTTCGATGACCAGAAGGACCCGAAGCGGGCCATTGCCGGCATGGAGAAGATGGCCCAGGAGGGCATCCACTATGTTGTCGGACCCAACGTAGACGACGGCGCGGCCGCCGTGCGTCCGGTCGCCGAAAAGTCGGGGATCATCTATTTCCCCTACGCTTTCCCGAAAGAACTCTACACCAAGCCTGCCTCCAACGCGGTGCTCGGCATGGTGGCGAACTATCAGTCGGCCCCGGCCATCTATAAGTATTTGAAGGACAACAAGGGCGTGAAGAGCGTCGCGTTCGTCGCGGCCAACGAGTCCGATCCGCTGAGCCAGCGCGACGGCGGCGTGGCCGCCGCCAAGGCGCTCGGCCTCACAGTGGTCGCGGACAAAGACAGCTACGAGAACGACACGCGCGACTTCACGCCGGTGCTCACGCCGATCGTCAAGCTCAATCCAGATCTTCTCGTGCTCTCGGGCGTCGCCCCGGCCAACGCGCCGCTCTTGATCCGTTCGGCGCGGGAGCTCGGCTACAAGGGTCTCATTTCGACCGAGACGGCGCAGGACGCCAAGGTGCTCGAGGAGGGCGCCGGCGAACTCGCCAACGGCTTCATCTCGGTCGGCGGCGCCTCGACGCCTGAAATCCGGTCGAAGGCCATGGAAGAGTTCATCGATCGTTACACCAAGAAGTTCGGCGAATACAACGACGAATCGAACACCAAGGTCTATGCGCTGCAATATATCGTCGACACCTTGAAGGCCGACCCGAAGGCGATCGACAATACCGACGAATTCAAGAAGACGATGGACGGTTTTTCGGCGGCGAACCCCTACCTCAAGGATCAGAGCTCCAATCTCCATTACGTCGGCACGACCTCGTTCGGTCAGAAGCGACAGCTTGCGGTGCCGCTGGTCGTCAACGAGTATAAGGACGGCAAGTTCGAGACCCTGTTCGTCGCCAACGTCGACTGAACGGCGCGACCTTCCGCGGGAGCCTGGGGGAGGCGGTCCCGGGCAAAAGACGAAGCAGCTTCGCTCGCGCCTTCGCGGCGTATCAATTCACCGCGAAGGACACGAAGGAGCATACTGTCAGAACGAAGCTGAACTTCTGGGGACGTTAGGGGCGCGTGGAGCAAATTGTCGCCAACGGGCTCTACCTCGGCGCGCAATACGCGCTGATCGCGCTTGGGCTCACGCTGATCTTCGCGCTCATGAACGTGCTCAATTTCGCCCACGGGCAGATGTACGTGCTGGGCGGCTTCGTCACTTACGAAGTTTACGGCCTCTTGCATTGGCCGTTCGTGGTCGCGCTCATCGCGTCGGCGTTGACGCTCGCCGTCCTCGGCGCCCTGATCGAGCGTTTCCTGTTCCGAACCGTCATCAGGCGCAGCGAGCGCGAAGAAAGCACGATGCTGCTTGCGGCTGGCATCGCCTATTTTCTCGACGCCGCGATCCTGCTGCTGTTCGGCGAAAAGCAGCGCGGCGTTCGCAAGATCGTGATGGGCGTGTTCTCGTGGGACAATCTAATCCTACCCTGGGACCGCATCCTGGTGGCGGGGCTCGCCGCCCTGTTCATCGTCGCCTTCATCCTGATGATGCAGTTCACCAAGCCCGGCCGGGCGATGCGCGCGCTGGCCCAGGACCGCACAGCGGCTCAGCTGATGGGCGTGCCGGTCGAGTTCTACTCGCTGCTCGGATTTGCGCTCGGCGCGATGCTGGCTGGCCTCGCCGGCGGCCTTCTGGTCACGATCACCGGCGTCAATTCGGGGATCGGCGGACCGATTTCGATCAAAGCGTTCATGATGGTGATGATCGGGGGCGCCGGCGTCGTTGGCGGCGCTATCGCCGGCGGATTCATTCTCGGCATGCTGGAATCGGTCGGCCTCTCGGTCCTGCACGCTTATGGCGACATCACTTATCTCGTTATCTTCGCCGCGCTGCTGGTCTTCCTCGCCATTCGCCCGAACGGGCTCATGGGCAAGCCGTGGGGATGAGCCGATGACGCCCCGCGCGAGCGTTCCTCGCTTGGCCGCCGCAGCGGCCTTCGTGCTTATCCTCCTTGTCGCTATCCCGCTGGCGATCAGCTGCCTCGCACCGCACGGACCTCTATTACACGCTGAGCTCTGTGGCGCTCCTCTCGATCGCCAGCGCCGGCGTCTGGCTCACCTTCTACATCGGCCGCATCAACATCGGGCAGGGCGCCTACGCGCTCGTCGGCGGTTATGTCTCGGCGATCCTCGTGACGACCTATGGCCTGTCGTTCTGGCTGAGCCTTCCCCTCGCTGGCCTCTTCTGCGCGCTGGTGAGCGCGGTGATCGGGCTTCCGATCCTCAGGCTGCGCGGCGTCTATTTCGCCATGGTGACGCTGGTGCTCACCGAAGTGGCGCGGCTCTCCGCGCTCGCGCTGGGGATCACAAACGGCGCCAAGGGCATCACAAATATTCCTCCGCCCGGTCCGATCAGCTTGTTCGGGCTGACCCTCGTCCCCTCATTCGATTCGTTCGCAGAGCGCAATCTCGCCTTTTACATCCTCTCCGTCGTGATGATGATCCTCTGCTTCGCCGCGCTCTACCGGCTCGTCAATTCGCGGATCGGTCAGCTCTTCGCGGCAATGCGGCAGAACGAGGAGCTCGCCTCCTCGATGGGCGTCAACGTTCCGGCGCTTCGCGTGCTGGCTTACGCAATTTCCTCCTTCTTCGGCGGCGTCGGCGGAGCGATCTTCGCCGCGATCGCCCAATCGATCTATCCGTCGAGCTTCACCGTCAACGACAGCGTGAACTTCATGCTGAATTGTTTCCTCGGCGGCTTGAGCTACGTGTTCGGCCCGATGCTCGGCACGCTCGTGCTCTATTTCGGCTGGGACCTTCTGTTCCAGACGGGCGAGTATCAGCTCTTGATCTACTCGGGAGTGATGATCCTCCTCATGCTGCTCCTGCCGAACGGCCTCTTGAGCCTGCGCCTGCGCGCGCGGAGAGGGAGCTGAGCCGGATGGCGCCGATCATCGAAGTCAAGGACTTGACCAAGAGCTACGGCGGCCTCGTCGCGGTCAACGACGTCTCATTCGACGTCCAAGAGCACGAGATCCTCTCGATCATCGGCCCGAACGGCGCGGGAAAGTCGACCATCTTCAAACTCATCTCGTCGTTCGTGAAGCCAACCCAGGGTCGGGTGACGTTCAAGGGCGAAGTCATCTCCGGCCTCGCGCCCCATATCGTGGCGCGCAAGGGCGTTGTGCGCACCTTCCAGGAGACGACGATCTTCAAGGGGCTCACGGCGCGCGACAGCGTCATCGTCGCCCATCACCTGCGGTCGCGCGCGAGCCTTCCGGCTTCTATCTCGGAACGGCGCTGGCGCGGCGCGACGAGGACGAGTTCGGCCGCTCGAGCGACGAGATCCTCGAGTTTCTGGGCTTGGGCGAAGTCAAGAACGAGGTCGCGAGCAACCTGCCGCAGGGCCATTTGCGAGCGCTCGGCATCGCCATCGGCCTCGCCGCCAATCCGCAGGTGCTGCTGCTCGACGAGCCGTTCGCCGGCATGAACCACGATGAGACCAATCGAGCCGTGGAGATGGTGCGCGCAGTCCGCGACCGCGGCGTGACGCTGATGCTGGTCGAGCATGACATGGCGGCGGTGATGAAGATCTCGGACCGCATCGTCGTGATCAATTTCGGGGTCAAGATCGCCGAGGGGACGCCGGCCGAAATCCAGAAGAACGACAAGGTGATCGAGGCCTATCTCGGCGTCGAAGACGAGACGATCGGACTTTAGCCGTGGCGATGCTCTCGCTCACCGACGTCGAGCTCTACTACGACCACGTCTACGCGCTCAAAGGCGTGTCGGTCGAACTCAACGAGGGCGAGACGGTGGCGCTGATCGGCGCCAACGGCGCCGGCAAGTCGTCGATCCTGCGCGCCATCACCGGATTGCGCAAGATCCGCAAGGGTTCGATCACTTTCGAGGGCCGCCGCATCGACGGCCTCGGTCCCGAGGCGATCGTCAAGCTTGGCATCGCCATGGTTCCGGAAGGCCGCCGCGTCTTTCCCTATATGAGCGTGCGCGACAATCTGATGATGGGCGCTTTTTCGCGCTCGGACGCCGCCGGGGTGCGCGCTTCGCTCGACGCTGTGCTGGCTCGCTTTCCTCGCCTCAAGGAGCGATTGACTCAGGCGGCCGGGACCATGAGCGGCGGCGAGCAGCAGATGCTGGTGATCGGGCGGGCGCTCATGGCGAATCCCAGGCTGCTGTTGCTCGACGAGCCTTCGCTCGGCGTCGCGCCAAAGATCGTCCAGGATATCGCCCGTTCGATCGTCGCCATCAACCGCGACGAGAAGGTGAGCGTGCTGCTGGTCGAGCAGAATTCGCGCATGGCGCTTCGCATCTCCCATCGCGCCTACGCGCTGACCACCGGCTCGATAGCGCTGTCCGGCGCCTCTGCCGATCTGGTCAAGGACCAGCGCATCCAGCATCTCTATCTCGGCGGCGACATTTAGGCCGGAACCCATGCGCATCTGTGTCGTCAATCCGAACACCACCCGCTCGATGACGATGAAGATCGGCGCCGCGGCCAAGGCCGCCGCCTCGCCGGGTGTCGAGATCAGCGCCGTCAATCCCGACTTCGGGCCGGCCAGCATCGAGGGTTATTTCGACGAGGTTTTCTCCGTTCCGGGGCTGATCGCGGAGATTGGCAAGGCGGCAGGCGCGGACGCCTTCGTCATCGCCTGCTTCGACGACACTGGACTTGATGCAGCGCGATGCGCGACGACCGCGCCGGTCGTTGGCATCGGCGAGGCCGCGTTCCATATGGCAAGCTTGATCGCAGCGAAATTCAGCGTCGTCACGACGCTGTCACGCTCGATCGCGCCGATCGAGCACAATCTGATGAAATACGGCCTGGCGAGCCGGTGCGCGCGCGTGCGGGCCTCGCGATGTGCCTGTGCTTGCGCTCGAGGAGCCGGGCTCCGACGCGCGGCGCCGGATCGAAGCGGAGATCGACCGCGCGCTCGCCGAGGACGGCGCCGAGGCGATCGTGCTGGGCTGCGCGGGCATGACGGACCTGGCGGACGATCTCGCGAAGAGGGCCGGCGTTCCGGTGCTCGATGGGGTGGCCTGCGCGGTGAGCCTCGCCGAGAGCCTGGTCCGCATCGGGCTCAAGACATCGAAGCGCAACACCTATGCGCCGCCGCTCGCCAAGCCTTACGCGGGCGAGTTCAAGCGCTTCGCGCCGCACTAAGGGCGGGCGACCCTCCAGGGATGCCAATAAAGGCCAATAAGCGCCAGTAAACGCTAGTAAACGTCAGTAAAAATGCTAGCGTTTACTAGCGTTTATTTTTTCGAATCGAGCCTTTTCAATGCGTTACGAGCGATTGGAGCAAAAAATTTCGGCCGCCTTCCAACTCTCGGTATTCGCTGAGGCTCGCTGTGAAAGTTCGACCTTCCCGGGCATTCAGGTTCTCCTCGCGGGCCGCGCCCAAACCGGGTTCAGTCCGGCGACTAGAATACGTATAACACCGATTCAGAAATTCCGCAAGGAATTTCACAAACTTTTGCTTTGCATCCGGTTCCGGGCCGATTCCCGGCTCGAGGGCGCGGACCTGCCGCTTCCTATGGCGGTGGGCACTTGTCTTGGGTCACCGAAGTTGTCGTCGTGACCACCTGACAGGTCTTGTCGATGCAATATTCGGTCACGCCGTCATGGAAGATCGTGCACAGCCTGAAATTCCATTCCGCCTGGATTCCCGGTGTCCCGGTCGAAGTCAGCTTATAAAGAAAGCATTGGAAGCCCAGATTCTTGGCCAGCTGATCGAACGGCTCGTTGTTAGGTGTGAACGCCAGTAACCGCGACATCGTTAAGGTTCGACGGATACACGCCGAATTTCTTGAAGAATGAATTGAATGCCGAGCAGATACCGCCGCCTGCCTTGAGCAGATTCTGCATCTGCGCCCGCCGCGCGGCGTCCCGAGCTGTCTGAACGGCAGGAAGGAGCAGCGCGATTAAGATCGCGATGATGGCAAGCACCACCAGCAGTTCAATGAGGGTGAATCCCATGACAGTGGCCTGTATAACCCTTGCTGCCGGGATATGTCTGTCCGGCGGCGATGCTTGCATTGACGCGCACCAACGCGCCGCACTGTGCGCTGGTATAACTTGCGAAGCACTCCTAGGAGAAAAATCTTCTCCCTAGGAACGCGCCTGCTACCTCGGTGCGTCGCCGCGCACAGCGATAGGCGGCTTCGATGAGGGCGCGGTAACGGCGTTTGCGTCCGACGCTTCATCGAGCCCCTTGTTAGTCGGCGTTACCGCGCCATTGCCGTCCGAGGCGTTGCCACTCTTGTTGTCAGAGGCCGAAGCTTTACCGGCTTCGTTGCGCGCCAGATCGCTATTCGCCTGGCATCTGGCTAGTTTGCGCAGGCGCCAGAGACGGGATGAGAAGGAACACTATCGCTGCGAGTAGTTTGGCGGTCACGGCGTTTCCCCCGTTGCTGGCTGCTTGGGTTAACGCCCGCTCCGGCGAGTTTGATCCAGAGTTGGTCGCGTTTTCTGCGTTCGGGTCGCATCAAACCTGTCACTTGATACGAGCGGCAGGCAGCCAAATTGCCGATGACGTCGCCCATGAAATCGTCGGCGCTCTCCTCGACGTCAGCCGGCGCGCGAACGTTGCGCTCGGGCGTGGCGTTTTGGGTCTCAAGGCGTTCCGCGACGTCCCACAGGCGATCGAAAATGGGCCCGTGCGGCGTCACCCATTCGTTGATCCGAGGCCCGTTTCACGGGGTCGCAGTTGAAAGTTCCGCAATTCCGGAAGCGATGTGATAGGATCAACTCAGTGGGAGGAAGCATATGGGCGACCTCGTCACGCCCGACGATTTACCGAATTGGGTCCCCGGCGAGGTGACGGTGGACAGCGCCCCGCTTGGCTGGCAGGGCCTTCGGGTTCGCGGCTATCGCTATGCTCCCCTGGACGTGCCCATTCCCGGCATGCGGGACTACATCATCGTCGCCTACAAGGACGGGGCGACGACCATGAACCGGCGCAGCACGGGAGAATGGCGCAAAGAGCGGGTCGCCCCAGGCTGCGTATCCCTTCTCACCCATGCAGCACAATCCCACTGGCGCTGGAGCGAAGACATCGAGGTGACGCATCTCTACTTGTCACCCGGCGCAATGGCGGACGTCGCTGCCGAAGCCTATGATTGTCATATCAAAGAGGTCGAGCTGCGCGACATCTTGAAGGCCGACGATCCCGTCCTCGCGGGGATCGCGGCCTCTCTCGCGCAAGAGGCGCGGGAAGCCGGTCTCGGCGGCCGGCTCTACGTGGACTCGCTGAGGAACCACGCCTGCGTCCACATTCTCCGGCGCTACGCGAATGTCATCTTCCGCGAACCCAACCGCTCCGGGGGGCTTTCGCACGCCCAATGCCGGCTGCTTAATCAGTATTTCGACGAAAACTTGGATCGGAACATATCGTTGGCGGAGCTTGCGGGGGTGGTGGGCTTGAGCGAGTTTCACTTCGCGCGCAAATTCCGAACTGAATTCTCCTGCCCGCCGCACGCTCATCTCATGCGTATGCGGATCGAACGCGCCAAGGCCCAACTGGCGCGAGGGAACATCCCGCTCAAAGTGGTCGCGGCAAATAGCGGCTTCTCGGACCAGAGCCATATGACGCGGCTGTTCCGCCGGCTGCTTGGAATGACGCCCGCCGAATACCGGAACGCGGCGACCACGTGACCTGACCCGCGCCGGCTTTGGCCGGGCAGCAAGTTTGTACAACAGGGAGCTTACTTTCCGTTCAAGACCCCACAACCAGTCTCCGACTAATCATCCCGAGTGGGACAGAAATCTCGTTGTTCCCGCACTGGCGATAAAAAAACCAAGGGAGATGAGGCGATGGATGACATTGCTACGCTCGAGAGGACAACGAGCGATTCCAAGACGCCGCTGAAGCTTGACGCAGTCGTCATAGGCGCAGGGGTCGCGGGCCTTTACCAACTGCATCTTTTGCGCAGCCAGGGACTGGCGGTGAAGGCGTTCGAGGCCGGGTCCGACGTCGGCGGAACCTGGTATTGGAACCGCTATCCCGGCGCTCGCCTGGACTCGGAATCGCCTTCTTACCAGTACCTCTTCTCCAAGGAGTTATACGAGGGGTGGGACTGGAGCGAACGGTTCTCCGCTCAGCCGGAAATTGAGCGTTGGCTGCAGTACGTCGCCGACCGCCTCGACCTGCGCAAGGACATCGAATTCAACACCACGATCAAGAGCGCGCATTTCGATGAAGCGACAGATCGCTGGACCATCACGACGGACAAGGGCCAAGTGATCGATGCGCGTTTCCTGGTCACCTGCTGCGGCATGCTGTCGGCGCCGCTCACGTCCCTTTTCCCGGGACAGGAGACGTTCAAGGGGCAGTTGTTCCACACCGCGCGCTGGCCGAAGGACCCGGTCGATTTCGCCGGCAAGCGCGTCGGCGTGATCGGCATCGGCGCGACGGGGATCCAGGTCGTTCAAACCATTGCGGACAAGGTCGGTCACCTGACAGTATTCGTCCGCACTCCGCAGTACGTAATCCCGATGAGGAACCCGAAATTCACGCCCGCCGATCAGCAGGCGTACAAATCGGAGTTCAACCGGATCGCTCAGCAAGTGCCGCACACATTCAGCGGCTTTGCGTTCGACTTCGAGAACCAGTGGGCTGCGCAGACGCCGGAGCGGCGCCGCGCCGTGCTGGAGGAGATCTGGCAGGACGGTTCGCTCAAGTTCTGGATCGCGTCCTTCGTCGAACTCTTCCTCGATCCCGAGGTGAGCGAGGAGGTCTCGGAGTTCGTTCGCGAGAAAATGCGCGCGCGGCTCAAGGACCCGCGGCTCTGCGACATCCTGATCCCGAAGGACTACGGCTTCGGAACCCACCGCGTGCCCTTGGAAACGGGTTTTCTGGAGGCGTTCCTTCGTCCCAACGTCGAAGTGGTCAGCGTCAAGGACAACCCGATTGAACGGGTCACGCCGAAAGGACTCAAACTCAAAGACGGCGCCGAACATGAGTTTGACATCTTGATCTTCGCCACCGGATTCGACGCAGGAACGGGCGCGCTGACCCGCATCGACATTCGCGGTCGCGATGGACGGTCGCTCAAGGAAGATTGGGCCCGCGACATCCGCACCACCATGGGATTGCAGGTGCACGGCTATCCCAACCTGTTCACGACCGCAGCGCCGCTCGCGCCTTCGGCGGCGCTCTGCAACATGACCACCTGCCTTCAACAGCAGACCGAGTGGATCAGCGATTGCATCCGCCACATGCGCAAGCAGAATCTAAAAGTTTGCGAGCCGACGAAAGAGGCCGAGGACGGCTGGATCGATCACCACGAGCAGACATCCGCCCCGACTCTCGTGGTCAAGACCAACTCCTGGTACATGGGGTCCAACGTCGAGGGCAAGCCCCGGCGGTTGCTCTCGTATATCGGCGGCGTCGGCGCCTACCGGCAGAAATGCGACGCGGTCGCCGCCAGCGGCTACGAAGGTTTCGCCATGCGCTGAGCAGGATTTCGACACACGCAGAGGATAGGCTGTCGAAGAGACTGGCGGCCTCCCGTCCGCGGAAGGCTCTCGAAAAGCCCTGGACGTTCAACGGCAAGTCTCGATAGCAAGCATGGAGGAAGCAGCATGGAAAACTTCAAACCGACAGTCGATGCGGCCCTGAACCGTCTCGTGACGTCAGAGCCTCGTGTGCCCGGCGTCGTCGCAATGGCGACCGACCGCCAGCGCAATATCTACGAAGGAGCCGCTGGCAAGCGGCGGCTCGATCGCGACGCGGATATGACCACCGACACGGTGTTTGCGATCTTCTCGACCACCAAGGCGATCACCGGCACGGCGGCTCTGCAGCTTGTCGAGGAAGGCAAGCTTGATCTCGACGCGCCGGCAAAGAACTACGCGCCCGACATCGGCAAGCTCGAGGTGATCGAAGGCTTCACCGAGAGCGGCGAACCGAAACTCCGCCCGCCCAAGCGCGACGTGACGACCCGGATGCTGCTCACCCATTCGGCCGGCATGGGGTATGACTTCTTCAACGAGAAGTACAATCGCCTCGCCCAGGAGAAGGGGCAGCCGAGCGTCATCACGAGCTCCAAGAAAGCGCTGATGACTCCCCTCCTGTTCGATCCGGGCGACAGGTGGGAATACGGCAGCAACATCGACTGGTGCGGCCAGGTGATCGAAGGGATCACCGGCAAGCGGCTCGGCGAGGTGTTCAAGACCCGCATCTTCGAGCCTCTCGGCATGCGCGACTCGACATTCGAATTGACTGACGCGCTACGCCAGCGGACGGCGGGCATGCACGCCCGCAATGCCGACGGCTCACTGGCGCCGATGGACTTCGAGCTTCCTTCCCAGCCTGAGGTCCACATGGGCGGCCACGGGCTTTACAGCACCGTCGGCGACTACATGCGCTTCATCCGCATGTGGCTGAACGATGGCGCAGGCGAGCATGGCCGCGTGCTCAAGGCCGAGACGGTCCAGATGGCGGAGAAGAACCACCTGGGCGACAAGAAAGTCACGATGCTGCCCGGCGTGATCCCGTCCTTGTCCAACGACGCGGAGTTCTTCCCGGGACTATCGAAATCGTGGGCGTTGACCTTCATGGTCAACGACGAGGAGGCGCCGACCGGGCGTCCCGCCGGCGCTCTCGGCTGGGCCGGATTGGCGAATCTCTTCTACTGGATCGATCGCAAGAACGGCTTCGGCGGTTTCTGGGCGACACAAATTCTGCCGTTCGGCAGATCCCGTGTCGTTCGGCGGGTATATCGAGTTCGAAACCGCGCTGTACAACAGCTTGCGGCAGCGGAAGGCGGCCTGAAGATCCGCGACAGTTCGACCGCCGCATTGAGCGGCGGTCGACTCCGTTCAGTCCGTCCGCTTGCATTCGACCGCATACGCGTGGCGGTCGGCGATGACCCGTTGACGTCGACTCCCGTGAAATTGATCGGGGATTTGGTCCCCGGCCCGAACGCCGCACTCTCCGAGCGAATATTTCGCGCGGCGGTCTTGTGGTCGCGCGTCAACATTAAATCGCCCGGATGGAGCAACTTCGCCGTCCGCGCGTTTAGCCCGCTTGCTGGGTCAAGCGGAGTGCGCGATGCGCTGGATTGTCAATCGCCGCGAAGTGGAGCGGGACGTGGACGTGCGAACGTCGCTTCTCGATCTTTTGCGCGAACATCTGCACCTTTTCGGCGCGAAGAAGGGGTGCAATCAGGGGGCGTGCGGCGCCTGCACCGTCCTGGTCGACGGCGAGCGCATCAATTCCTGCCTCGCTCTGGCCGTGCAGTACGAAGGCCGCGAGATCACGACGATCGAGGGCCTCGGCGCCCCCGGCGCGCTCCATCCTCTGCAGCAGGCGTTCGTCGAACATGACGGATTCCAGTGCGGCTATTGCACGCCCGGGCAGATCTGCTCGGCGGTCGGCATGGCGGCCGAGCTTCGCAAGGGCGTGCCGAGTTACGTCACTGCGGATCTCGAGGCGGAGACGATAGCGCTCAGTCACGACGAGCTGCGCGAGCGGATGAGCGGCAACCTCTGCCGCTGCGGCGCCTATAACGGCATCGTCGATGCGATCCATGAGACCTTCGGCGACTTGGCCGCGCCGGTTCCTAAGCGCGAGGCCGCCTGATGAATCCATTTCAGTACGAGCGCGCCCCTGACGTGAGCGCGGCGCTCGCGGCCGGAGCGCGCGCCGGCGCCCAATATCTTGGCGGCGGCACCAATCTCGTCGACCTCATGCGCGAGACCATCGAGCATCCCGATGTGCTGGTGGACGTGACCGGCCTCTCCCGCGATATCGAGGAGACCGAAGGCGGGGGCTTGAGGATCGGCGCCGGCGTGAAGAACACCGCCGTCGCGGCCGATCGGCGTGTGCGCGAGCGCTTTCCCCTGCTCGCCCAGGCGATCCTGGCCGGCGCCTCCGCTCAGATCCGCAACATGGCGACGGTCGGCGGCAATCTCATGCAGCGCACCCGCTGCCTCTATTTCTACGACGACGCCGCGCGCTGCAATAAACGTGTGCCCGGAGAGGGCTGCGACGCGCGCGACGGCTTCAATCGCAACCACGCCGTGCTCGGCGCCTCTGAGAGCTGCGTCGCCACGCATCCCTCGGACATGTGCGTCGCCCTTGCGGCTTTGGACGCAGTCGTGACGGTGAGGGGGAAGAACGGATCGCGCGACATTCCTCTGATCGCGTTCCACCGCCTGCCGGGCGACACGCCGCAAGTCGACACCGTGCTCGAGCCTGGCGAACTCATCATTGCGGTGACGCTGCCGCCGAACGGGATCGCCGCCCGCTCGTCCTACCGCAAGGTGCGCGACCGCGCCTCTTACGCCTTCGCCCTTGTCTCGGTGGCCGCTGGCCTCGAGATGGAGGGGGGCATGATCAAGGACGTGCGCATCGCGCTCGGCGGCGTGGCGCACAAGCCGTGGCGCGCGGAGCGCGCGGAAGCCGCGCTTCGGGGCGGCCCGGCGACGGAGGCCGCCTTCCGCCAAGCGGCCGAAGCGGAGCTCGCCGCGGCTCAGCCCTTGCGCGACAATGCTTTCAAAATTGAGCTCGCCAGGCGGGTGATCGCGGACACCCTCGGCAAGCTCGCCAAAGCCCAGGGAGCCGCGCAATGAGCGTTGTGCAGGACGCCGTCCAGGCGGTGATGAAGAAAGCCATCGCGCTTGCGCCCGACGGCTGGATTCCCGGCGGCCACCCCGACCCGCTGATGCATCATAAGCATGGCCTGATCGGCGCCTCGATTTCGCGAATTGACGGCCCGCTGAAGGTTTCGGGCAAGGCGCAGTTTTGCGCCGAGTTCCCGATGGAGAGGCTGACCTACGCGGCGCTTAAATACTCGACGATTGCGCGCGGCCGGATCACCGAGATCGACACCAGCAGCGGCCGAAGCGGCGCCGGGCGTCGTCCTGGTGATGACGCATCGCAACGCCCCGAAGCTCAATAAAGCGCCGCCGTTCATGAGCAAGCCCAAGGCGGCTGGTCCCGACGACCTGCCGATCATGCAGGATGATCGCGTCCACTGGAACGGCCAGCCGGTCGCCATTGTGCTCGCCGAGACGCAGGAGCAGGCCGAGCACGCGCAGACCCTGATCCGCGTCACCTATGAAGAGCAGAACCCGGTCATCTCGCTCGCCGCCGCCAAGGCGAACGGAACCGAGTCCGGCCTGTTCATGGGCGAGCCGCTGAAGCAGAAGGTCGGCGACGCCGAGGCTGCGCTCGCCGCCGCTCCGCACAAGGTGGATGTCACGTACACGACGCCCCGCCACCACCACGCTCCGATCGAGCTGCACGCCTGCACCCTCGCCTGGGAAGGCGACACGCTGCGGATTCACGACGCCTCGCAGGCGGTGGCGCATGAAGCCTGGACCATCGCGCAGGTGTTCGGGCTGAAGGAGAAGCAGGTGCGCCTCACCTCGCCCTTCGTTGGCGGCGGCTTCGGCAGCAAGCTTCTTTGGCAGCACCAGATTCTGGCGGCGGCGGCGGCGAAGCTCGCAGGCCGGCCGGTGCGGATCATGCTCTCCCGCGAGGGGGTGTTCCGTATCGTCGGCGGCCGCACCGTCACCGAGCAGCGCGTGGCGCTTGGCGCCCAGGCCGATGGCCGGCTCGACGCCCTGATCCACACCGGCGTGGTCGCCATGACTCCGCACAACAACATGCCCGAGCCCTTCGTCTTGCCGGCGAAAAGCGTCTACGCGTCGAAGACCTTCTTCTTGGACGTCGAGACGGTGAAGATGAACATGGTCGCCAACACCTTCATGCGCGCTCCCGGCGAAGCGGTCGGCACGTTCGGGCTCGAATCCGCGATGGACGAGCTCGCTGTTGAGCTCGGCATGGACCCGATCGAGCTGCGCATCCGGAACGAACCCGAGAAGGACCCGCTGACGGGACTGCCCTTCTCCCAGCGCGGGATCGTGCAGGCGTGGCGCGACGGCGCCAAGCGGTTCGGCTGGGACAAGCGCAGCGCAACGCCCGCGGCGCGGCGCGAGGGCGACTGGCTCATCGGCATGGGCTGCGCCACCGGCACCTATCCCTACTATCGGATGCCCGGCGGAGCGGCGCGCCTCACCATCACGCGCGAGGGCCGCGCGACCGTCGCCATCGCCGCGCACGAGATGGGCATGGGCACCGCCACGGCCCAGGCGCAGGTCGCGGCCGAACGGCTGGGGCTGCCGCTCGAGCAGGTGCAGGTGCTCTACGGCGACACTCTGTTCCCGGGCGCCGTGTTGGCGGGCGGCTCGCAGCAGACGGCCGCGATCGGCGCGTCGATCATCGCCGCTCATCGGGCGCTGGTGAAGGAGCTCCTGAAGCTCGCCGGCAACGACTCGCCCTTGGCCGGCCTCAGTCCCGACGAGGTGGGCGGTTCCGAGGGCGGCCTATGCGCTCTCGACGATGAGTCCCGCCGGGAAAGCTACGCTTCGATCCTCGGCCGCGCCCGGCGCGAGGAGGTGACCGTCGAGGCGGAGGCGCCGATGCCGCTCGAGCTGCAACATTGGTCGATGCACAGCCACAGCGCCCTGTTCTGCGAGGTTCGGGTGAACGTCAGTGACGGGCGAATTGCGCGTGAGCCGTTTCCTCGGCTCGTTCGATTGCGGCCGCATCCTCAACGCCAAGACGGCGGCGAGCCAGTTCCGCGGCGGCATCATCATGGGGCTCGGCCTCGCGCTCATGGAGGAGGTTTGTTCGACGAGCGCAGCGGGCGGATCATGAACCCATCGCTCGCCGAGTATCACGTGCCGGTGCATCTGGATGTGCCCGACATCGACGTGATCTGGACCGACGAGCCGGACCCTCACGCTCCCGTGGGCGCGCGCGGCGTCGGCGAGATCGGCATCACCGGCGTGGGCGCCGCGGTCGCCAACGCCGTGTTCAACGCCACAGGCAAACGGGTGCGCGACCTGCCGATCACTCTCGACAAGGTGATGTAGTTAGGGTCCGCCAGGACAGGCCCATCGGCCTGTCGTCAGGCTATCACCGGCGGCCCGGCAGGGCCTTAATCCAAATGAGAGAATGACCTAGTCACAAGAGTTGCAAGTGATTTTGTTGACCACTCCGGCCACGCCAGGCGATCATCCCGGCGTCGGCTTCTGCGCGTGACTTTTCGTAGTCGCGCGCACCCGACCGGTTAGAGTGACCCACCCACGATCACGCTGACCTGCACTCGATCCCGCGGAACGGCCAGAGTCCCAATGAAGCGTTGTCATGACAGCGAGCTTAATGCGCTCGTCGCTCCGCCCTTCCCAGTTATGCTTGTCCGTCTGCTCCGAACTGGAATTGCGAGGCGAGGTGAGCGGCGACGGCCCCCCGGAACATCTGCTCCCGCCAACACCTTCGAAAAACTCTTCCCCAGAAGTCGATTCCAACTGTAGCCTCCCTATCGCTCGGCTTGAGAGCATTTGCCGTTGCTCAAAACGCAAAAGCGGACTTTTGGTTCCATCGAAGGCGCTTTGGCAAAGGACAGAAGACTCATGGCTAGGCATCAGGTAAAAGGAACCGGACGCAGTCCGGGAGTTCGATGGCGTTCGGGAATAGGCGGCCAATGAACGCCGCACGGGGGCAGAATGCAGATCAGTGAAGGCAAGCCGTATCCGCTCGGCGCGACGGCGGATGAGAAGGGCGCGAACTTTGCGGTCTTTTCAGCGAATGCGACTCGGGTGGAGGTGTGTTTCTTCGACACTGAGGGGCGCCGCGAGACCGGCCGCTTCGAGCTTCCCGAGCGAACCGATGAGGTGTTCCACGGCCATGTGACGGACGTGGGGCCGGCGACGCTCTATGGCTTTCGCGTTCACGGCCCCTACGAGCCGGAGGCAGGCCACCGGTTCAACCCCAACAAGCTGCTGCTCGACCCTTACGCGCGCGCGCATTCGGGAAAGCTGACGTGGGATCACGCGGTGTTCGGATACACGATCGGCGCAGAGGGCGACGACCTGACCTTCGACAAGCGGGACAGCGCCCCCTTCGTCCCGAAGTCCGTTATCGTGGACCCAAATTTCGATTGGCATGGCGAATATCGGCGCCGAACCGTCCCGTGGGAAGGGACCATCGTCTACGAGACGCACGTCAAGGGCTTCACGAAGTTGCACCCGGAGGTCGACGAGAAGTTCAGAGGCTTTTACGCTGGGCTGGGCGCGAAACCCGTCGTGGACTACATCAAGTCGCTCGGCGTCACGACCGTCGAGCTTATGCCCATTCATACGTTTGTCGACGACGATTACCTGCTCGAGAAAGGCCTCAAGAATTATTGGGGCTATAACTCGATCGGCTTCTTCGCGCCGGACCCTCGCTACGCTTCGGACGTGCCCAACTCCTTACGCGAATTCAAGGAGATGATCGCGCGGCTCCACGACGGCGGGCTCGAGGTGATCCTCGACGTCGTTTACAATCACACGGCGGAAGGAAACGAGCGCGGCCCGACGCTGTCGTTCAAAGGGATCGACAACAAGTCCTACTATCGGCTGATGCCGGACGAGCCGCGATTCTACATCAACGACACAGGCACCGGAAACACGGTCAATCTCAGCCACCCGCGTGTCATTCAGATGGTCGCGGACAGTTTGCGCTATTGGGTGACGGAAACGCGGGTTGACGGATTTCGCTTCGATTTGGGGACGATCCTCGCGCGTGAGCCCGACGGCTTCAACACCGAAAGCGGATTTTTGAAGGTCGTAGGCCAGGATCCGGTGCTCGCCGATGTCAAACTGATCGCCGAGCCGTGGGACCTTGGCCCGGGCGGATACCAGGTCGGCGGCTTTCCTCCTGGCTGGGGGGAATGGAATGACAGCTTTCGCGACGATGTGCGAGACTTCTGGCGCGGCCACGCGACGGCGAAGCAATTGGCGCCCCGCCTTTGCGCTTCGCCCGACAAGTTCAACTTTCGCGGCCGAAAGCCCTGGGCGAGCGTGAACTTCATCGCCGCCCACGACGGGTTCACGCTCAACGACCTCGTTTCCTACAACGACAAGCACAACGAGGCGAACGGCGAGGACAACCACGACGGACATTCTGACAACCGTTCATGGAACTGCGGCGCCGAGGGGCCTACTGACGACAAAGACATTCAAACCTTACGCTGGCGTCAGCTTCGCAATCTGCTTGGCACGCTGATTTTGTCTCAAGGGACTCCGATGGTCTGCGCCGGCGACGAGTTCGGCCGCACGCAGAATGGCAACAACAACGCGTATTGTCAGGACAACGAGACGAGCTGGATTCACTGGGAGATGGATGAGGAGCGTCTGTCGCTGGTGAACTTCTTCCGCCGCCTGACGTCCGCCTTTCATCTCTATCCGGTGCTCCGGCGTTTGCGCTTTTTGACAGGCGAAATGAATCCCGATCTTGAGGTGAAGGACGTGTCCTGGATCGGCGCCGACGGCTCCGAGATGACGGACGAGGCGTGGGACAATGGCGAGCGCTGCTTCGGCATGCTTTTGGACGGGCGCGGACAGGCGACGGGCGTAAAGAAGCGAGGGGCTGACGCAACGCTGCTCATCGTGTTCAACGCCCATCATGAGACCGTCGAGTTCACCTTGCCGCCCTGCTACGAAGCGGAGGGATGGAAGCGACTCTTCGACACGACGGACCCGCAGTTGGACGCGAGCCAACTCGACATCGGCGCTGTCTACGAAGTGACCGCGCGTTCCATGCTCATGTTCGAGCGCATCCCTGAAAAGGCGGACCGTCAGTCGGCGAAGTGATGCGAGCCTTTCGCTAGCGGGCCAATAAGACTGCAAACGGCAGCGGACGCAGCCACTCGTGAAGAGGGGCGCCGACGTTGGCGTCCTGGCCGCGGAACAGATCGAACCAGCGGCCCTCAGGCAGTCGCGCCGTTGCGCTCCATTTGGGCTCCGTCTCTCGATGCGCGGGATAGCGGGCGATCAAGACGGCTAGCTTTCGCTCTCCTGAGGTCCGGACATACCCGAAGGCCCAATCCGATCGATCGCCTTCGACGACAATCGGCTGATAGTCGCCGCTGCTGAAAATCTCCGGCTCCTCGCGCCGGAGCGCGAGTAGCAACGCTGTTGCCGCCAGCTTCACTCGACCGTCCTGCCATTCGCCCATGAGAGTCTCAAACAGCGCCGAATGCTTTTCCGGAACTTTGAGAGCGGCGGCGAGGTCCGCAACGGCTGCATTTCTCTGGGCAAAATCGACTGGCCGCCGATTGTCGGGGTCGACAAGGCTGAAATCCCACAGCTCGCATCCCTGATAGATGTCGGGCACGCCAGGCGCTGTGAGTTTGCAAACTGTCTGAACGAGGCTGTTCTCGATCCCAAGGCGGGCGACACGCCGCATGAAGGGCAGGAAGTTGGCAAGGAACGTGTCGGACCGCAGCGCTTCCTTGGCGAATGTCTGCGTCGCCTGCTCGTAGTCAGCGTCGGGCGCAGCCCAGCTTGAGCGACGTTTCGCCTCACGCAGCGACTTCTCGAGCGCCGCGCGAATGCGAGCGCCATAGGCCTCGAGTTGCTCGGCGCTGGGAGCGTCGAGCATATCGACGGGCCAGGAGCCCACGAACATTTGGTAAAGCATGTATTCGTCGTCGCGGTCGGGCGCAGCTGTGCGCTCCACGTCGCCACGTCGAGCGCGCAAGATACGGGTCCACGTCTCCACCTGCCGCCGCCATTCCTCCGGCATTTCGGAGAGAACAGCGAGCCTCGCCCGATTGTCTTCTCCCCGCTTGGTGTCGTGCGTCGCGGTCGTCAGCATGGCGTGCGGCCAGTTTTGCGCTCGCGCGGCGTTCGCCTTGTGGAAGAGAGCAGGGGCGAGGCCAAACCGCTCCGGCGCGCCGCCGACTTCGTTGAGGGCAACGAACCGATTGTAGCGATAGAAGGCGGTGTCCTCGACCCCCTTGGCCATCACGGGGCCTGAGAACTGTTGCACTTTCATCGCGAGGCGCAGGGCTGCGGAATGGCTGAGCTCTTGCGTGGGCGGTTGTTCCGTTTCCGCCATCAGCGTGTTCTGCAGGAAATCGAAGGCGGAGGGATGAACATCCGGATCGGAACGCCGGGCGCGCGTCATTGCCCAGGCAATGTCACGCCGGTCAGCGTCGGCCGGCATCCCGGCAAAATCGAGATAGGTGCGGTAAACTGGAAAGTTCGCGACGACCTGTCTGATCGCGCGCTGGAGGAGCGCACGCGTCAAATCCGCCGTCATCGGACTTTGATCAGCCAAGTGCGCGGCCCGGCGACCGAGCGCGTTGAGCTCGCTCGCCATCTCATTTTCCATGATCCGCAACTTGCCCTCGCGCGCGACCGTCGCGAAGTCTTGGTCCTCTCCGGCGAAATCATGATAGGCCTGCGTGAAGGCCTGCTCGCTTCCGGCATCGACCAGCACGCCAAGCGCCAGGTTGGTATAGTCGTAGCCCGTCGTGCCCTCGACAGGCCAGTCTGCCCGCAACGACTCGTGCGACGCCAAGATCTTCTCGATGACCAGATAGAATGGCCGGGGCGCGGCGGCCCGAAGCGCTTCGAGATAAGCCTTGGGATCGAAGAGCCCGTCGATATGATCGATGCGCAATCCATCGATTTCGCCGCTTTCAAGCATGCGGAATATGCGGGCATGAACATGATCGAAGACCGGGCCCACCTCGATGCGGAGACCCGCAAGGTCGTTGATGTTGAAGAAGCGGCGGTAGTTGATTTCGTCCTCGGCCACGCGATGGAAGGCGACGCGCCAGAACTGCTCCTGAATGAGTCGATCAAGTTCGCGCCAGTCTCTGTTGAACTGCTCGACCCGAGCGTCGATTGCGGCGCGCGCGGCGGTATCTTCGTTGGCGAGAGAAACGAGCTCGTTTTTTAATACGCGCGCCCTCTCCGCCACCTGCGGCCGCCATTGCGGGAGATCGAGAAAGAGGTCGCCCATCGCGTCCAGCGCCGGGTTCTGGTGACCAAGAATTTGCGCAAAGGTCAGCGGGTGGATCGGGAGCTTATGAGCATCATAGGCCCAAACGGCGAAACCCCCGTCGGCTTCGAAACGAAGCTTGAGCTTGCCCGACCTCAGCTCTTCGCCGTATTGCGCGCCAAGCAGAGGCGCCAAGAGCTTGCCGTCTTGAGCCGGCCAATCGATATCGAACCAGCCCGCATATTGGGAATACGGGCCCCACTCCAGAACATCGAGCCATAACGGATTGTCGGCGCCCCACACGCCCATGTGATTGGGAACGACGTCCAGGATTCGCCCGAGGCCCTCGCGGCGAAAGGCTTCGATCATCGACGCGAAATCCTCCTCCGAGCCGAGTTCCGGATTCAATTGGTTATGATCGGAGACGTCGTAACCGTGTACGCTGCCTGGGCGCGCCTTGAATATCGGAGACAGGTAGACGTGACTGACGCCAAGTTGCGCGAGGTACGGCGCGACCGTCGTCGCGTCCTTGAAATCGAAACCGGCGTGGAGCTGCAGACGATAGGTCGCGCGGGGAACAGTCATTTCGGGTCGAGTCCCCAGCGCACGGTCCAAGGCCCGAAGGAAGCGCCGGCGTCGCCGCAGAACCAGAACGGCGCGGCCGCGACGGCCGGAAACACGACGGGACTGGACGAAAGATTGGCGTCGAGGACGAGCTGGCGCTCGCCAGCCTGCCACGTGACGCGCACCGCCTGATCACCCACCACTTGCGCGTCGCCCCCGCGTCGAATGGAAGGGAGCAACGGCCGGATGTGGTCACGGCGCGCCTTCAAGAGCTCGCGGTAATAAGCCAGATGCTTCGCATCAACCCGGTTCCAGTCAAGCTTGGATGCAAGGAACGTCGACTCCGCCAAAGGATCCGGAATCTTGCGCCACGCGTTTGGGATCGGCAAACTCAGGGAAACGCGAGAATTCTTCGCGCCGTCC
Source organism: uncultured Alphaproteobacteria bacterium (assembly GCA_963743265.1). Classification (GTDB taxonomy): domain Bacteria; phylum Pseudomonadota; class Alphaproteobacteria; order Rhizobiales; family Beijerinckiaceae; genus Roseiarcus. Next base: position 51,950 of record CAVUPE010000038.1, read on the forward strand.
TTTTCTCACGGCCTCCGCCAGCTCTCCACTGAAGTCGCAGAAAAAGAGGAATGGCTGCGTCGCGCCCCATTCCTCGCCCATGAACAGCATGGGTATCTGGGGAGCGAGAAGATAGACGCTCGCAAGCGCGCGCATCGCTTCCGGGGGCGCCAGCGCGTTCAGCCTCTCGCCAAAGGCGCGATTGCCGATCTGGTCGTGATTTTGGATGAATGAAACGAACGCGTCCGGCGGCAATTCCGCGCTCGGACCGCCGCGGGGCGCATTCCGATAGGGCATCATCTGGCCCTGATAGGCGAAACCTTCGCCGATGGCTTTTCCCAGAAGTTCTGTTGAACCGTAGGCGGCGTAATAGCCGCTCTTCTCATGCGTGGCGGCGACATGAAGAACATGATGGATGTCGTCGTTCCATTGCGCGGTGTAGAGCTTGGCCTGGTCACCGTTGCGCTTCAGACGCCGGGGCTCGTTGTCCTCGTTTTCCAACAGGAGATGGATGGGCCGCGAGAACCGTGCGCGAACGCGGATGGCGAGTTCGTCAAGCAGATCGGGTCGCGAATCATCCTTGATGGCGTGGACGGCGTCGAAGCGAAGCCCGTCCAGATGGAACTCCTCAAGCCAATATTCGGCGTTCTCGATAAAGAAGTCGCGCACGGGCCGCGAGTTGGGTCCGTCAAATTGGATCGCGTCCCCCCAAGGCGTCTTGTGCCGGCTGGTGAAAAAATCAGGCGCGTAGAGGGAAAGGAAATTCCCCTCGGGACCGAAGTGGTTGTAGACGACGTCGAGCAGCACAGCGATGCCGCGCGCGTGCGCGGCCTCGACAAAAGCCTTGAAATCCTCCGGCCGCCCGTAGCTCGCATCGGGAGCGTAGGGGAATGCCCCGTCATAACCCCAGTTCCAGCGGCCCTTGAAGTCGCTGACCGGCATGATCTCGACGGCGGTCACCCCGACATCCGCGAGATGATCCAGTTTAAGAGCGGCTCCCGCAAACGTGCCCTGAGCCGAAAAAGCGCCGACATGGAGTTCGTAGAGCACCACGTCATCCCATTCGCGGCCTTGCCAGGACTCGCGCCAGCAGTAGGCGCTTGGGTCGATCGCCTCGCTCGGCCCGTTGACGTCGTCAGGCTGAAAGCGAGACGCCGGATCGGGAACTTGTTGTCCGCTCGACAGCGCAAACCTGTAACGTGCTCCCGCCGACAAGCCGTTCACGTAGGTCTCGAAAAAGCTATCCTCTGCGCGCGCCATTGCGAGGGGATCGCGACCCTCGATCACCAACGCGACCTGCGCTTCTTCCGGCGCCCAGAGACGAAACCGGATCCCGCCTTCCTCGAACGACGGGCCGTGCGTCCATTTCAACACGCCGTTTTCCATTTTCGGGGGGAGAACACATTGGGGACAGTCGGTTCGAACGGGTTGTAAACGAATTCCGGCGGCAGCGGTTCCATCGTCTTCGCAGGCGCGCAAACGCCCCTGTCGTCCGAGCCTTTTCGTCGTGTTCTCCGTGCGTGTCGTGTATGGTGGCGATGGAGGGCTGTCCTGCTGGCGCCTCCGTCGACCGAACAGGATTTCGCCAGCGGGGCTTAGGATAAGCGGGGCTTAGGATAAGATTGTGCTCACCAAAAAGGGTAAGTATGGCCTCAAGGCCATGGTCCATCTGGCCGGGGTGGCGCCTGACAAGCTCGCTCAGGTCGCGGACATCGCCAGAACCAATTCGATTTCGAAGAAATTCCTCGATCATATCCTGACCGAGCTGCGCCATGCCGGTCTCGTCTACTCCAAAAAAGGCAAAGGCGGCGGATACGCTCTTGCGCGCCCGCCCCATGAAATACGGGTCGGCGCGATCGTGCGGGCTCTCGATGGTCCCTTGGCCCCGATTCCGTGCGCTTCGGTCACCGCATTTCGACGTTGCGAGGATTGCGGCGATCTCAAATCCTGCTCCGTCCGCCTGATCATGGTGGAAGCGCGCAACGCCATCGCCAACGTGCTCGATCGTCACACGCTCGCCGAAATGCGCGCGCTCTCATCCGCTGATGATCGGGCGCTGATGTACCACATATAGGCGGGCGGACACGGCGGCTCGCCGGCCGGGGCGCTTTTGCCCCGCCCGAGATCCGGGGCTAATCGTGGTTCCTGCCGCGACGCCAGCGCCCTACGCGCCGCCCAAAAATTTTATCTCCGGTGGTGGAACAAAGTGCGCTCCCGCGGGTTTTCCGCTCCGGCAAACTCAATTCGGGTTCAATGATCTGCGCGCGCTAGGGCTTAGGGCTCACGATCGACCATTTTCCCGAGGCGCCCTTGCGGGATTGGCACCGCCGACGGAAAATGGCGGGCTTGCAATTGGCGCGATTGCTTGTGAACTCAATCTCCAGCGCCACTTCTGATGACGAGGAAGAACGACATGTCGATCTCGGACGCCATTGCGCCGCACATCCCTTTCTTGCGTCGCTTTGCACGCGCCTTGTGCGGAACGCAGGCGGCGGGCGACGCTTATGTGGCCGCCACGCTCGAGGAGATTTTGGCGGACCCGGCTTGTTTCGACGCCACGCTCGAACCCAAAGTCGCGCTTTACAAATTGTTCCTGCGCAGCTGGCGCAGCGTGCCCCTCAATGCCCATGTCGATTCTGCCGGTTTTGGCGACGAAAGCGGCGCGAACAGGAATCTCGCGGCGATCTCTCTTGAGCCGCGCATGGCCTTCCTTTTGAGCGCAGTCGAGTCCTTCAGCCCCAAGGAAATCGGACAAGTCATCGATTGCTCACCGGATAAGGCGGCCGACCTGATCGACCGCGCGGGACGTGAAATTTCCGAACAAATTCGTACGACGGTATTGATTATCGAGGACGAACCGCTCATCGCCCTCGACATACAGACGCTTGTTGAGCAACTGGGCCATGACGTCACGACGATCGCTCGGACTCATACTGAAGCCGTGCGCGCGGCGCTCAAAGGCCGCCCAGGCCTAATTCTGGCCGACATTCAACTTGCGGATGGCAGCTCGGGCCTCGACGCGGTCAACGAAATTTTGGGAACTCAGGAAGTCCCGGTTATTTTCATAACCGCCTTTCCCGAGCGCTTCCTCACGGGACATGCGCCCGAGCCAGCCTTCCTGATCACCAAGCCCTTCAGCGCGGATTCGGTCAAGGCGGTGATCAGCCAAGCCTTGTTCTTCGATCGGAAGTCGCAAAGAGCTGTGGCGAACGCAGCCGCTGGCTGACCGCAATCCGGACGCTCGCCCGACGCTTTGCCGGCCTCCCGGGTCGTTGGATCCCACGATTAAACAATGTTTGCCGCGGCGGAACCTAAGTCCTTGCCGCACGTTTCGCGTGTAGAGGGCGATCAAACGAGGAAACGCTGTGCCGTATTACGAATTCTGCCTAATCGGTGGAGATGGGTCACCGCTGTCGCGCGAGCGTCATCCGGCGGCCGACCTCGACACCGTTTGGGGTCGGGTTTTCCGTATGGCCGAGCTCGAGAGCAAGCGAGGAAAGCAGATCCATGTCTTGGATGACCAGGGGAGGATCGTCATCGGCATCGGAGCAATCGCTGCTGCGCTTTCCGCTCAACGGGCGCGCGCGGCGCGGGTTCGCTCCGACGGCGAATGAGGCCGGGGCCGCCGCCCCTCGTGATTGCTTTGTTGACGGCCGAGGGGGCCAACAATCAGGCGACACGAACGGCGCGAATGCCTGCTGGGCGGGCGGAACGGGGAAAAGGCCTCCGGATAAAGGAGGTTTTCGTCCTTCCAAAGGATTTGGCTGACAGGACGGGCGCCATGGCCAAGTCCCGGTCGTTGAGTTGGCGTCTGGGAGTGTCGACGCTTGTCATCGTTCTGCCTCTCGCCGTCTTCGCGCTGATCATGGTCGGATGGATCGCCCGTAGCGAACGTGAAGCAGAGCGGAACCGGTTGATCGGCGACGCTTACGCATTTGCCGATACGGTCGGGCGCCAGCTCAATGCGTATTTCCTGCTCTCAGCGGCGCTGTCCCATTCGAGGCTCCTTCAGCACGGCGATTTGACGGGCTTCGCGCAGCAAGCTCGGGATACGCTCGCTGAAGCGCCCGGCGTGAAGGTGATCGTCTCGACCGCGGACGGCGATCCTGTGTTGAGCATTCCGCCCGCGTCCTTGGACTCGCCTGTGCTGCGCGATCGTGCGGCGCTCGTTCGGCGGGCGATCGAATCGGGTTCCGCTTTTCTGTCTGACGTCAACGCTGACCCCGCTTTGCCCGAAGCGACCGCCTCAATCGAAACTCCGGTCTTTCTCGATGGCAGGCCGGTCTATGAAATTGGGATGCTTCTTTCTTTGAAACAATTCCGCGATCTGATTCAGCGTCAAAACTTTCCGTCAAACTGGCTGTCGGGAATCGTCGATCGCAAGGGCGCCTTTGTCGCGCGGATCCCGAGCGAGGCTCCAGGGACGTTGGCGAGTGCGGAGTTTCGTGATGCTACGCGAAGCTTGCCTAAATCGACCGTAACTCACAATTCGATAGGCGGACAAAAGGTGGTCTCAGCCTATGCGCCGGTAGAGGGCGGTTGGACTGTCGGCGTCGCCGCCGACGCACGCGGGCTTGGAATTGGTCCCAGTGCATTTCTGCTCACCTCGCTCCTGGCGGCGCTTGCGATGCTGGGTAGTCTGCTGCTGTCCTATCTGAACGGTCGCGCGCTCACGCGACGCGTGCGTGACCTGGAATCGAAGACGAAGAATGTGCTGACCGGCGCGCCGATCGACGCGACGTCCACTGGCGTTCGCGAGTTTGACGGACTTTCCGACGCTCTGGCCAAGACCTCCGAATTGTTGGCGTTGCGAACGGAACAACATCGCCGCACCGAGCAGGAACTGCGAAGCCGCGAAGAGCATTTCCGGCTTCTGGCCGACAGCCTGCCTCAACTGGTGTGGACGGCGGGCCCCGATGGCCGCATCGAATACACCAATGCGCTTCGCGAGAGGTACGGAGCGATCGGGCAGACGGATTGGGAAGGGATCATCCATCCCGACGATCGGCGCGGGACGGCGGAAGCGTGGCTTCGCGCCAGGGAAGCCGCCATCCCCTATGAAATGGAGCACCGGCTGTTTGCGGTTGGCAAAGGATACGCGTGGCATCTCAGCCGGGCCTCCCCGCTCCTTGATGCGCAAGGTAAAGTCGTGAGGTGGTATGGGACGACCACCGACATCGACGATCAAAAGCATCGCGAGGCGAACATCCGGGACCTCATGGCGGAGGTCAATCATCGTTCGCGCAATCTGCTCGCGGTCGCGCAAGCGATCGCGCGTTCTGGCGTGGCGAACGCAAAAACGGTCCACGAGTTTCAGGAGAGATATTCGGAACGGTTGCTCGGACTGGCCGCCAGTCAGGATTTATTGACCGATCGGAATTGGCGCGGCGTGCCGCTGGAGGCGTTGGTGCGGGCGCAAACGGCTCGTTGTCGGGAAAAGCGCCTCGTGACCGAAGGGCCGGAGGTCTTGCTGAGCCCGAATGCGACTCAAACGCTCGGTCTTGCTTTGGGCGAGCTATGCGACAACGCGCTCAAGCACGGCGCCTTCTCGAATGCCGACGGCGAAGTCTCCCTCCTTTGGCGGATCGATGGCGGCGAGGCTGAGCCCAAGCTGGAGATGATATGGCGTGAACACGGCGGACCTCGCGTGAACCCGGCGCCAACCTCCGGGTTCGGCAAAGTCGTTATCGAGCGTCTGACCGCCGCAGGTCTCAACGCCTCTTCGATATTGAGTTTCGAGCCTGACGGAGTCATATGGCGTTTGATCGCCCCGTTGAAGGATATCGCGAAAACCGGAGCCAGCGATCCGCTGTCTCCGGAGGTGTCGGGCAAAACTGCATCAGGCTAACAGGTCCCGCGCGAAGTCCTTCGTTTGCGCAGAGGCGGCGTCTCGTGTCGAATGACGCGGGCGTCTTACGGAACTGGGTTGGCCGCAAAAAAACGCGGCTCGGAGATTTGCCAATGCCAGACAAAGCTTCGGGAAAGCCGCGAAAGAAGGCGACAAAAGCGGCCGCGTCGGGCGCAGCGGCGGTTCGCGGAGCAGCCGAGAAGGCGGATCGATATATCGCCAATCAACTCAAGGCAATGTACGACGCTGTGGTCGTCGAACCCGTTCCCGATCGGCTTCTGCAGTTGCTCGACCGGCTCGACAACGAAGAGGAACAATGAAGTCGCGCGCGCCTTAGGGGTCGAGCGGGGCGGTTATTAAGAACTCGACGCCGGGACGGTGCGCGACGACGTCCAACGAGGCGTTCAATTGTTCGGCGAGCGCGCGCACCATGCGGGCGCCGAGGCCCTTTCCCGCGCCAAATTGAAAGCCATCTGGAAGACCGCCGCCTTCGTCGCGAACGGCGATGAAAAAGCGGTCGACGCCTGTCGTGGCGATGTTGACCCATACCTTGCCCGCGCCCTGGCCTTGATATGCGTGCTTTGCGGCGTTCGACACGAGCTCGTTGACAATCAGGGCAGACGAAATCGCCCGATCGGTCGCGATGACGATCCCGGGCTGCGCTTGAACGTGAATTTCACATTGAGCGAAACTGGCGCTGAGGTCTTTGCAGATGCCTTCGATGTACCGTCCGACGTCGAAGCGCTCGACGTCCGCCGATTGGTACAATTGCTCGTGCACTCTTGCGATGGCGCCCACGCGGAGTGTTGCGTCTTCAAGCTGCTGGGTGAATTCCGGATCATTTCCGCGCGCCTGCAGGCGCAGCATGCCGACGACCAGCGCAAGGCTGTTCTTGACCCGATGGTTCATCTCCTTGACGAGAAACTGCTGGCGCTCCAGCGCCGCGTTCAGATTGCGCTCGTGCCGCTCGCGCTCGATCGCCATCCCCAGGATGTTGGCGGCGCCCTGCAGGAACGCGAGATCATGCTCGACGAACTCATCTTCAGATCGACTGTCGACCTCCAGCACGCCGAATGGCCGGCCATCTCCCTGCAGGATAACGTTCATGGCGCGGTGAATGCCATGCCTGACCAGAATCTCGGGCGTTCTGAAGCGTTCCTCGATTTCGAGATGATTGGAGATCACGGGTCTGCCGGTTTTCAGCGCGAATCCAGCCGGTGAAGCGAGATCTGCGCCGATGCTGACGACGCCGACGACGCCCGGCTCCCAACCAACGCCCGCCCTAACGAGAAGGCGATTTTCACTCGGAATGTATTCGAGCACCTTGCAAAACTCGGTGCGAAGGCCTTCCGCAGTTAGCCGCGCCGTATCGGCGAGAAGCTGATCGAACCCCGGACCCTGCAGAGCGCCAACTCCGAGTTCGGCCAGGATTTCCTGCTGACGCACACGGTGATGAAGGGCGTGCAGAATCGGATCTGGCGCCCCGGTTGTGGATTTGGATTCGACGACGGGTGGGACCGGCCTATCGGAGGACGGCATCGGATCGGCTATGCGGCAAGCTACGCCTCCGGGACGTTTTGGTTGTTTCCCGCCAATGTAAGTCGCGGCTCGCGACGGCGCCAGTCCCGCCGCTCAATGAGCCATGTCGGTCAGAACTTTAACGTACATCTGCCGGCGAAACCACGGGTTCCGTCCGGCGACCGCGCCCCACGCATCGTCGCGGCGGTCTTCGGCGACGGCCTCTGGAACAGAATGGCCGAGCACGTCGTTCATGAATGAGACGGAAGGAGGCCGCAATGGACTGGAACCGAGTCGAAGGAAATTGGAAGCAAATGAAGGGCGCCGTGAAGCAGCAGTGGGGAAAACTGACCGACGACGACCTCACCCAGATCAACGGCAGCCAGGAAAAGCTCGAAGGGATACTTCAGGAGCGATACGGAATCGCCAGGGATGAAACCCGCAAGCAAATCGACTCCTGGTATCAAAACCAGAGCTGGCAATAAGCGAATAACCGGTCCCGGCGATTCCGTCGGGGCCGGTTCTTTTTGCGGACGAGTCCCTGCCTAGGCTTCGAGGCGCGATCGAGGGACGAACAACCGGATTGCAAGTCCGCCAGGTTGCCAGTCACGGACGATTTCCCCGCCGAGCTGGTCAGAAACCGCGATTCGCGAGAGCACGTCGCCGAATCCCAGGCTGCCGTTGGGCGCGGCGACCGGCGGACCGCCACGTTCGGTCCAGTGGACGAGAATTCCTTCACCCTCGCCGGCAAAGTCGACTTTTATCGAACCCTTGTCCGTAGAGAGCGCGCCGTATTTGGCCGCGTTGGTCGCGAATTCATGCAGCAGCAGCGCGAGACTGGTCACGGCGGAGCCAGAAACGCCAGCGTCAATTCCGGAGACCGTAATGCGCGGGTGTTCGGGTTCGTCAAACGGCGCCACGATGGTGCGGACGAGCGACTGGAGCGTCGTCGGCTGGCGCGCGGCGTCACCGAAGCCGTCCGAGAAAGTGAGAGCGTGAGCTCGCGCCAGCGCAGAGAGCCGCGCACGTGTCGATTCCGCCAGCTCGTGCGGGGACTTCGCCGATCGGGCGCTCAAGCCCACGATACTGCCGGAGAGGGCGAAAAGGTTCTTCACCCGGTGACTCATCTCTCTCAGTAGCAGGCGCTGCCGTTCTCGCGCTTTATTCAGCTCCGTTATGTCGCGGGCGATTTTTGACGCGCCGACAATCTTCCCGCGTGCGTTCCGGATCGGCGAGACGGTCAGCGAGATGTCGACGAAGCTACCGTCCTTGCGCTGCCGCACAGTCTCGAAGTGTTCGATTCGCTCGCCGCGGTGGATTTTCTCGAGAATCGTGGGCTCTTCGTTCAGACGGTCTTGCGGTATGATGATCGTCACCGGCTTGCCGACAGCCTCTTGGGAGGTAAAGCCGAAAAGCCGCTCCGCGCCTTGGTTCCAGCTGAGGATGAGGCCGTTGAGATCCTTCGACAGGATGGCGTCGTCAGACGACTCGATGATGGCTTGGTAGTGTTGGGCGGCGAGGCTCTCGCGCCCACGCGCGGACCGTTTCCCCTGTGGCGCACGCACCGACGTCCGCTTCCTGGGCGGCTGATCCGCGCGTTTCAACGTCCCGTCCTCAAAAGCAAAGATAAAACCCGGTCCGAGATACCAAGCCCACTAATGGTCAATCAAGACGGGCCTACCGTTACACGCTTTGGTGTCCGGCGTCTCAAGGGTTGAGGAACAGGAATATCACTGGGCGAAATCTGCTTCTGAGCGGACCTGCGCCGCCGAAGGATCCGCTAACTCGCCCGCGCGCCTCGAACGCGAGGCGCGGCCCGGGCATTGCCGACCGGTTCGCCGGGAGGCTCGCCTTCGATGCGCTTGCGCTCAAGAGGCTCGGACTCGAGGAGCGCTTCTGCAGCGGCCCAATGGCGCTCTGCCGTCGCCGTCGGGGCGTCCCTCGTCGAGCCAAAGGAAGTAGGCGATCTCACGGATCCGATCGTCGCGATCAGTCATCTTCGGCTCCGCCTCCAATGGGTCCGGCAGGCTGCCTGCCGCTTGTGAACGGGGCGGCCTTTTCGCGACTACCTAATGAGGACATGGGATTCTCCTTTGGCGGGACGTCGCTGGGTAAACTCGGCTGTGATTGTGCCGAGTTCCGGCTTGATGGCCCCATTTTGCCGGAAGGCCGGCAAACTCTTGCGCCTGCCCGGGATTGCTCTTCGGGCGCGACCAGACGGCGTTAGATGTTTTGCTCAGGCTTTGGCCGGCCGAGCGTGATGAAGAACGGACGCCCCGCGATCGCGCCGCCGAGCGACGGCGTAACCCTAAATGGCAGGCACGTCTCGACCGCGCGCTCCGCGTCGTCGACGAATTGCTGTCTGGTGTTCTTGTCGCCCTCGAGATGGGAAAAGGTGATGCGGGGCTTGCCGAAGATCGAGCCGTCGCGTTTCATCATCAGCATGATCGTCAGCCGCGAGCCGGCCGGGCCGGGCGACTTGCCGGCCATGCAGGCGCCGAATTGGCGTTGGAGGTCCATGAGCGTGTTGGCGGGCCGGCGCATCCTCAGCAAACGCTGGGCGGAAGACGCAAGCCGACGCTGCGGCCAACGCGATCATCGCCTGGGCGCCCCTCATTGAGCATCGCTTCGACATATCGATGGGCTGTCCGTTGCCTAAGCGCCATGTTCGGTCTGAAACCGTCAAAGATCAATGCGCAGGCGTTTAAGCCGGCGTATTGTCTTTGAGGGGCCGGGAGCAGGGGAGGGACGGCGTGGCGGACCCGCTTGCGAAACGCCGCGCCTATGCGGCCGAGATCACGCGCCGCGCCGGCGTCAGCGACCCGAGAATTGAAGCGGCCTTCGCCGCCGTTCCGCGCGAGGATTTCGCCGGTCCGCCGCCCTGGCGCATCGGCTCCGGCGGCGTCTTTGGCCTGACCTCCGCCGACGACCCGGCCAGCCTCTATGAGGACGTCCTGGTCGCCATCGACGCCAATCGCGGCATCAACAACGGCCAGCCGTCGCTGCACGCGCAGGCAATCGACGCGCTTGGCCTCAAGCCGGGCGAGACGGTGACGCAGATCGGCGCCGGGGCCGGCTATTACACTGCGATCCTCGCGACGCTCGTCGGACCGAAGGGCAGGGTGATCGCCTATGAGATCGAGCCGGACCTCGCCCAGCGCGCCGCCGCCAACCTCGCGAGTTACCCTCAGGTCGAGGTGCGCGCCCGTTCGGGCGTCGAGCGCCTGCCCTTAGCCGACGCCATCTACGTGAACGCCGCCGCCACGCATCCGCTTCGGGCCTGGCTCGACGCGCTCAATCCGGGCGGAAGGCTGGTCTTTCCGCTCCAGGCGGCGGGTTCGACCGGCGCCATGGCTCTCGTCACGCGGCCCGAACGCGGCGACGCGTGGCCGGCCCGCCTGTTCTGGGGCGTGGTGTTCATCCCCTGCGAGGGGGCGCAGGATACCGAGATGGGCCGCAAGCTCGACGAGGCGTTCCGCCGCGGCGGTCCGGAGAGGGTGCGCTCGCTGCGCTTCGGGGGCGCGCCGAGTGCGACGGACTGGGTCCGGGGCGACGGCTGGGCGCTGTCGACCGAGCCGGCGGGGTAGCGCTCTCGCCCTGGGCGGACCGACCCGCCGCGAATACAACTTGCGGGCGAGTTCCACCCAAGCAAATCCAAGCCAATCCAAGCCAGACCAAATAAAACCAAGCAAAATGCTTGGTTTTATTTGGTTTTATTCGTCCGAATTGGGACTTTTCAATGGGTTACAGGGAATCCAAATAAAAAAACTCACTCTCCGGTTTCGACGCGCCTTGCTGGTTGTGCGCCACACGGCTTCAAGCCGTGTTGCGTTACGCCTCTCGCCAAGCGTCGGCCATGCGCGGGTTCCATTCGGTCACTGGGAATATCTATAACACAGAGTTCATGGTTCATCGGGACTTTTCAATGGGTTACGAGCGAAAAAAATTAAAAATGAGCCGCATTGCCTGAACTCGCTCTGCCGGGTTGTGCGAAAATCGGCTCGAGCGCGTCTCCTTCATTCCCACCCAAGTTTCATTCTCACCCAACTGCCGACCGCGTGCCGCTATTCGGTCAGAGGGAAATTGGTAACACAAAGTTCTGTTTTTGTCAAGCATTGAGAGTTCCGCCTATAAGCGATGCAGCCGAGGCCGGCGAAGCCGAGAGCCAGCATCGCCCATGTCGAGATTGCTTATCCGGGACGTCGGGGGGCAGGGCTGGGGACGGCGTCGTTGCCGACGCCGACGCCCGCCCCCGGACTCGATCTTTCGTCGCTGCCGGCTTCGCCGGGCTCGGCTCGAGCTCGCGCAGAGGCGCAAGCGCAAGACCTTGCCTGGGCCGATCGCTGCACTGGCGCCGAGGCGGCGTAGCCAGATAATTTCGTCGCTTGTCGCGCCCGCGAAAGCGGGCGTCCAGTAAGGTTTGTCCGGACCCTGATTCCGCTTTCGCGGGAAGGACAATGCCGCCGCTTCTCGCTCCGTCTGACAGCTCCTGTTGCTCTTATCTTCGGCCGGCGGCTCCGGAGTATTTCACGCCTTGGCGCGAGCCGTTGCGATTGACTGTGACCGTGTTCCGCCGTCAATTGCCCTGCGCTGAGCCGGCCGGCCGTTCCCGGCAGGCGAATGGGGCAGCCCGATGTTCAAGTCGAAGAAGAAGGTGTTGCTGGCCGGGGCGTCGGCTCTGGCGATCTTGGCTGCTTCGGGCGCGGCGGAAGCCGATACGTTCAAAATACCGGGAACGTATTCGTTTCCCATCACGACCAGCGGCGAATATTCGATCGACGTTCTCGGCGCGAGTGGTGGAGAATCTGTGCTTGCCGTTCCGGGAGGTGTCCCTGGAGGTCGAGGCGCCGAGGTTTTCGGCGACGTCAAACTCGGGTTGGGTGATGTCCTCACTCTTGTTGTCGGCGGGCATGGCGGAACCGGCCCGGTCGCCGGCGGCGGAGGCGGAGGCAGTTTCATCACTATCGATAATAACGGCGGCTATCTTCTGGCCGCTGCTGGCGGCGGCGGAGGCGCTGCTTACGCGCAAGTCGGGCTCCCCGGCCTTGGGACAAATCATGCCGGAGCGGGAGCCGGGACCGGCGGCGGAGCGGGCGGAACGGGCGTAAACGTTGCGACGGGCGGCGCGGGAGGGAGTTTCGATCTTGGCTTCAACGGCGGCGGCGGAGGTGGATACGCGGCGCAGGGAGGGGAGGCGCGCGGGGGAGACGGCAGCGGCGGTTTCTCTGGCGGTGGCGGGAACGTCCCAAATTTCCCGAATGCTGGAAGTGGAAGCGGCTATCCTTCAGCGGGCGGTCCGATAGGCAGCGGCGGTAACGGCGGCCTTGGGGGCGGCGGTGGGGGCGGCGGCGGGGCCGCCGGTTCCCACTCTGGCGGCGGTGGCGGCGGGGGCGGTGGTTTCAGCGGCGGCGGAGGCGGGAGCGGAAAAAAAGCCACGCCAGGCGCGGGCTATGGCGGCTATGCAGGCGGCGGCGGGGGCTCGTATTTGAGCGGAATCGTGACCGACCCAGACTTGATCTCGGGAGTGAACGTCGGCGACGGCCGCATCACCATCACGCGCATCGATGGGACGACTCCTCCCGTCCCCGAGCCCTCGACCTGGGCGATGACCCTCGCGGGCTTCGCCGGCCTCGGCTGGCTCGCGCATATGCGCAGGCGCAAGACCTCGCCCGCCTGACGGACGCTGGCGCGATCGCCGCATAGTCAGAGCGCCTCGTCTCCTGTCACGCCCGCGAAAGCGGGCGTCCGAGCAAACCTTGTCGGGGCTCTGGCATTCCCGCATGCGCGGGAATGACAATGGGCGAGCTCTTGCGTTCGCGCATCGGCCGCCTGACGCGGTTTCTTGCCCGCGCTAGCGCCGGGTCGCCGGTCGCGCCCGCCCCTCGGCCGACTGCGCGGTTTCACGGCAGCGGCGCACGGGATTGTGATTTGACTGTCGCGACCACGCCACTCTGAAGCTCCCTTCCGTCAGGCTTGCCGGACAGTCGCGGCGGGCGACCAAGGGGAAGCGCATGATCAAGTCCAAGGCGATGTTGCTCGCCGGGGTCTCGGCCCTGGCGATTTTGGCTTGCGCGGCCGAGGCGAAGGCGAATCCCTTCACCACGCCGGGAATGTTTTCCTTCATCGCGCCGTCCACCGGCGAATATTCTGCTTGAGGTCTTCGGCGCGAGCGGAGGGAGCGGGTCCGCAGCGGTCGAAGGGACTGGGTTCACCGCGGGAGGTCTTGGCGCCGAGGTTTCCGGCGACATTTTCCTCACCGCGGGTGAGACGCTCACTCTCGTTGTCGGCGGGCAGGGGCAAAGTTCGCCAGGCGGCGTCGCAAGCGGCGGCGGTGGCGGCGGCGGGGGCGCTAACGGCGGTATCGAGCGCGGCTATGACGGCGGCGGGGGCGGCGGCTCCTATCTGGCGAGCCTGTTCACCAATCAGGTCCGGACCGCGGGCGTGCATAGCGGCGACGGATCGATCGACTTTGGTCTATTGAGGGCCGCTCCCGAGTCCTCGACCTGGGCGATGATGCTGACCGGTTTCGCTGGCCTCGGCTGGCTGGCGAGCCGGCGCAGGCGAAAGACCTCGCCGGCCTGACGCGGCTTCTCGCCCGCGAATACGGGGGCGGCGCATCGCGCGTCGGCCAAGCCAACGCGGCAGCCGCCGCCTGACCCTTACGTCTCGGCTTCGATTGGCGTGATCGTGGTCTGCGTCTCCAGTTTGACGAGCCGGAACTTACAGCGGGTGCGCAAGCTCCGCTTCCACCGCATGAGGCGACGGGCGCGCGCTTCGAGCGGGGTGATCGTTTCCCGGATCGTGTTCCAGTCGTCGACGTCGTCGTTCAGGCGTTGGACCGCATAGTTGAGCTGTTGGATTGTCTTGATCATGTCTGTGAGGATCGAGTTCACGGGTTGACGGCGCAGTTAACCCCAATGTTAACGGACAACAACATCCACATTTATGTGGATGCATCTGTGCAGGCGCATCGCTCGGGCTAGAGCGTCATCCTCAATGAAATCGTCATCGCGAAATTGGGGAAGCCGGAGAACGCCATTTGCTGGCGTTCACCGGTTCCCCTTTTTGCCGCCACCGTTCCTGCGCATTGCCGTAGAAGCCTGCGCAGCGGGCAAGCCGTAAGGTTATGCTGCGCAGGCGCGCGTTAGACGAACCCCGTCAGAGCGTGCTCATCCGCCACAAAAATGAGCATCCGTCGCCTTGCTTACGACGATCGCAGCCATCCTGTTCTGCGCTTCCGCCGTTTGATCGGCAGTCGATGTGAATGGCAGGCGCTCGCCGGTCCAGCACATCTGTATCCGGTTCTCCGCCACTTTGTTGTCATACACGAGTGCCTCGAACACGGCATTGGCGCGCCGTTGTGACAGGCGCTCGTTGAATCCGGGCAGAGCCAACCGAATCGGTCTTGCCAAGGATTGTGGCGACGATGTCTGGGTGGCTTTGCAATCAGTCCAGCCACGTCGCGTATTTGGGCTTGGTCTTTAGCATCCAACTTATAGCCGCCGGTGGGAAAATAGATAAAATGGGCGGTAGCATCCGCCGGCAGATTCTTCGCCTCTTGCGCTGTCGCCGCGTAAGCCGCAAAAAAGCTGACGGCCGCCGCTGCAAGGCTCTTCGTTACATTGCTTCTTAACATTTCGCTCCCTTTCTATTTTTGCTTCTAGGTTGAAATAGATTGCCGCCCTCAAGGCGGGCGGCCAACTTTTATGAAACGACCTTCCGGCCCTCGCCCTAGAGTTGCGGCTGTCCGCGTCGTGGAAGTGCAGTCGTTCTTGTTAATGGGCTTCCCGTTCCTACGGGACACCAAGCTGCGCTCCGCAAGGAAGCCTATCGGGAATAGCGCATCGGCTTGCCGCCGCGCCGCCCGCGCGCTCTCCCAGATGTGCGGCCCCGCACCCAGCCGGACGCATGCGCAATTCGGCGTTCGTCGAAATTGCGCAGTCAGGCGTTTGAGAGCAGACGGACCTGCTACTGCTTTGGAGCTGTTTCGGCGGGGGCGGTCGCCTCTGGTTTCTCACCCGTCCGTCGCTCGTGCCGCCGCTCATGGCGGCCGGTGCGTCGCTCACTGGCGATGGGTGCGCCGTGCTGCCCGTCGTTGCATCCCGTGTGTCCCAGTGGCAGCAGGTGCGGCGGCGGCCGGAGCGGCCTCCTGCGCTTCAGCCTCGAGCGGCGCCAGCGTCGACGATAGCGTGAAGCCCAATGCCGACCCGAGGCCGAGCAGGAACAGCGCCTTCCGGCGTGAAACAAGTTCACTCATCATCCACCTCCCGGTTTCGAGGCTCTCTGGCCCCACTCGTCAATCAAAAACCCTTTCGTATGAACATGGTGTGAACGTCCACGCGGGCGAGCCATTGCGTCGCCCATTCGCAGCGTTTCCTTGAGAAAACCGCACGTCGTTCCTGGGGTTGGGTGGCCCGGGCAGGTGCGAGAGGCTTGGCGGCTTCGGGCCGAATCCCCGACCCGCTCCGACCACCAAAAGCACGTCCCCGTTAGGGCGGACATTTCTTCAGGGTTGTCGCGAGCGCCGGATCGCCGGAGGCGCTGTAGATGAGTTCGGTGGCGGAGCGCAGCGCGATCATCACGCTCCGCGGCGTGTAGCTAATCGAGTCCTGGCATTCGGCGTTCACCTTGAGCGCGCCTTGCGCTTGAGACGCGCCATCGATCTGGCAGATGGCGGAAGGCAGGACGATCCTCTTCGGCGACTCGACAATCGCGGCCTGGGCGAACTTGTCCACCGGCTGCCGATAGGCCCAGCCGCCGCCGCGCCGCTGGAAGAGCCGGTCGCAATCCGCCGGGGAATAGGCCCACGTCCCGACCAGCTGCGTGAGGCTCTTGGGCGCATACACGTCCTGGGCTTCCGGCTGGGGAGCCCGTCCGGGAGCGGGCGGCGGCAGGGGCGCGTCAGCGAGCGATGGCGGAGCAGGGGGCGGCGGAGGCGTAGGCTCTTGCGCGACGACGGGGGGAGCCGGGGGCGGCTCGGCGGAAGGTGCAGGGGTTGGGGTCGAGGCCGCTTGCTGTCCGGCGTCCGGGGCCGGGTTCGGAGCGGGCGGCGGAGTCGGAGCAGGCGGGGGCGGAGGCGAGGGCGCGACGTTCTGCGCGGTAGGGGCGGGAGCCGGCGCGGGAGCGACAGGCGTTGGGCTTGAAGAAACGGTCGGTGTGACATTCGTCTGATTGTTGAATGTCCAGAAGGCGGCCGCGATCGCGATTAGGACCACGCCCCCGAGCAAAGCCCATAACCAGCGCGACATGGCGTCTCCCCTTCGCGTTGCTCGTAACCGTCTCTAATGATGCGCCCTGCTCGTTCGAGTGTCCAATCTATTGGGGGATGCTGATCGTGGGCCTCGTTCAGGGCGAGCGTGCGTTCGACCGACCCGATACAGGATTCAGCAAACACGCGGCCTTAACCCGCCTTTTTTCCTCTGCGATGTTCTCGGCTCAACGCGCGAGGGGGCGGCCTCGTGCGTACGGCTAAACCGTAAAGCTCACCCCGCAGCCGCAGGAGGCGACCGCGTTCGGGTTTTTGACCCTGAACGACTGGCCCATCAGGTCGTCGACGAAATCAAGCTCGGCGCCCTTCAGCATTTCAAGCGACACCGGATCGACCAGCACGGTCGCGCCGTCGCGCGTCACCGCGACGTCGTCCTCGGCCCGGCTTCTGTCGACATCGAAAGAATATTGGAAGCCCGAGCAGCCGCCGCCCTTGACCGAAATGCGCAGGGCCGCGCTCTGATCGCCTTTGAGGATCACGTTGAGCCGCCGCGCCGCGCTGGCGCTGATCGTGACGCCCTCGAGGGCAGGAGAGACAGCCTCGTTCATGACTTTGGCCTTTAATCGCTTGCGCCGCCGGGCCGGCGCCATCAAGATTCTCTAGGCTCCAAGATATGGACGCCGAGCAAAGAGCGCAATGTCAAGGCTATCAATGGCGGACAAGAAGGGGATCACGGCTCGCGCCCCCTACGCAACCGACCCCACGCGCGCTCCGCGCCTTGTCGCCGAGCCGCCGTCAGCGACGCGGACCGACTTCCAGCGCGACCGCGACCGGATCGTCCATTCGACCGCCTTCCGCCGCCTCGCCCATAAGACCCAGGTGTTCGTCCATCACGAGAGCGATCATTTCCGCACCCGCCTCACCCACACGATCGAGGTCGCGCAGATCGCGCGCGCCCTCGCTCGCGCGCTCAAGCTCGACGACGACCTCGCCGAGGCCGTCGCGCTCGGCCATGACCTTGGGCACACGCCCTTTGGGCATACCGGCGAGGACGCGCTCGACGCCTGCATGGCCGAGCATGGCGGCTTCGACCACAACAGCCACGCGCTTCGCATCGTCACCGAGCTTGAACGCCAATATGCCGAGTTCGACGGGCTTAACCTGACGCAGCCGACGCTGGCCGGGCTGGTCAAGCACAACGGACCGCTGCTCGACGCTTCCGGCGCGCCGACGGAGCGCTACCGGGCTCGCGGCGTTCCGGCGGCGATTCTCCGCTACGATCAAATACAGCGTCTGGACTTAAGTCTCTATGCGAGCCTTGAGGCTCAAGCCGCAGCGATTGCTGACGATATCGCCTACGACGCGCATGACATCGACGACGGCCTGCGCGCCAGTTTGTTCTCGCTTGCTGAGCTTCGCGCCGCCGTCCCGTTTGTGGATGGCCTGATGAGAGAGGTCGACAATCTCCACCCCGTCCTCGAGGCGCCGCGCGCGATCCATGAGCTGACCCGTCGCATGATCACCCGCTTCATCGAGGACGCGATCGACGAGAGCAGCCGGCGAATCGCCGAATCGAGGGTCGACAGTTCTGAAGCGGTCGCCGCCGCCGGGCGAACGCTCGTCGGGCATTCGCCCGCCATCGAGGCGGCGGACCGTGACATCAAGGCGTTCCTTTTCGCCCGCATGTACCTGCACCCGGACGTGCGAAAGGTGCGCCAGCAGGCGGACGCGATCGTCCGGCGCTTGTTCAAGGCCTATGTGACCGACCCGGCCGCGATGCCGCTCGAATGGGCCGCCAAGGCTGAGCAGGGCGACTGCGCGCGGGCTGTCGCCGACTATATCGCCGGCATGACGGATCGGTTCGCGATCGCCGAGCATGCCCGGCTTTTTGACGCCGCTTTCGACTTGCGATAGAGGCCCGCGCTCGCGTCGCGCCAGCTCTTTTGTGACGCTTCACCCAAGTCAGGATCAATGAACGTTTTCGCCGACTTCCAGTCGCGCATCGCGAGCCTGCTCGAAAAGCGGATCGCGGCGGGAGAACTGCCGCGCGACCTCGATCTTGGCCGCTTCGTCGTCGAGCCGCCGCGCGAGGCGACCCATGGCGATCTCTCGACCAACGCGGCCATGGTCTATGCGCGGGAAGCCAAGCAAGCCGGTTCGAATCCGCGCGCTCTTGCGGCGAGCCTTGTCGACGATCTCAAGCGTGAAGCCGGACGTGCAGAACGCGGAAGCCGCTGGGCCTGGCTTCATCAATATCGTCCTGCGGCCAGAGGTTTACGAGCAGGTCCTGAAGACGGTTCTTATCCAAGGCCAGCAGTTTGGAGCCGGGGCGCCGAGCGCGGAAGGGCCGGTCAATGTCGAATATGTGAGCGCCAATCCGACCGGCCCCATGCATGTCGGCCACGCGCGCGGAGCGGTGTTCGGCGACGCCCTCTCGAGCCTCTTGATCTTCTCGGGCCGCGAGGCGACGCGCGAATATTACGTCAACGACGCCGGCGGCCAGGTCGACGTGTTGGCGCGCTCGGCCTTCCTGCGCTACCGCGAGGCGCTCGGCGAAGACATCGGCCCGATCCCTGAGGGTCTCTATCCCGGCGACTATCTCAAGCCCGTCGGCGAGAGCCTTGCGCGCGAACATGGCGCGGCGCTCAAGGAGAAGCCCGAGACGGAATGGCTGCCGATCGGTGCGCAAGCGCGCTATCGACGCGATGATGGCGATGATCCGCGACGACCTCGCCGCGCTCAACATCACCCATGAGGTGTTCGCCTCCGAGCGCGCGCTGACCGGAGCCGACGGCGGCGAGGACCGTGTGCGCGAGACAATCGAATGGCTGCGGGCGAAGGGTCTCGTCTACCAGGGCCGCTTGGAGCGGCCCAAAGGCGCGCCCGCTGAGGATTGGGAGGATCGCGAGCAGACCTTGTTCCGCTCGACCGAGTTCGGCGACGACGTCGATCGGCCGCTGATCAAGTCCGATGGCGGATACACCTATTTCGCCAGCGACATCGCCTACCACAAGACCAAGATCGATCGGCAGTTTCGCACCCTGGTCGACGTGTGGGGCGCCGACCACGGCGGCTACGTCAAACGGATGCAGGCCGCGGTCGCCGCGCTGTCGGAGGGCAGGGCGAAACTCGAGGTGCGGCTTTGCCAGCTTGTGCGCCTCATGCGCGCTGGCGAACCGGTCAAAATGTCGAAACGCTCCGGCGACTTCGTGACGTTGCGTGAGGTCGTGGACGAGGTCGGCGCCGACGCTGTCCGGTTCATGATGCTGATGCGCAAGAACGACGCGCCGCTCGATTTCGACTTGGCCAAGGTGATCGAGCAAAGCCAGGACAATCCGGTGTTCTACGTCCAGTACGCCCACGCTCGCGCCCGCAGCGTCTTGAGGCAGGGCAAGGCCGTCTTTGCGGACTTTGATCTGGATCAAAAGGCGCTGGCTGAAGCCGACCTCTCGCTTTTGACCGACGAGGGGGAGCGGGAACTCATGCGAACCTTCGGGCAGTATCCGCGGGCTATCCGGCAGGCCGCCGAGGCGCACGAACCGCACCGGATCGCATTTTTCGCCCACGAATTGGCGACGCGTTTTCACGCGCACTGGAACAGGGGCAAGGACGCGCCCCGTTTGCGGTTTGTTAACGAAAATGAACGAAATTTATCGTATTCGAGATTGGCTTTGGTCGCGGCCGTCAGCCTTGTTTTGGCCTCTGCATTGTCAATTTTGGGCGTTAGCGCCCCCGAGGAGATGCGGTAGCGGATTTGTCTAGGTTGGGTGACGCTTGACTCCCGCCTTAAGTGATCCGCGACGAGTGAGGACGATATGGGTGCTTCCGGGTCACGTGCGAGTGGATGAAATCAACCTCGACGAATTCGAGCGGCGATTGCGCGCCGCGGGCGCGCAGCAGGCGCGCGCCGAAGATCCGCTCGCGGAACTTTCCCGTCTGGTCGAATTCTCGCACATGGGGATCTGCAAACGGCGAGACGCCGGCGCGGCGCGTCGGCGAGCCCGCCGTTGCGCCCGACGAAGCCTCTGAGCTCCGTCGAAACCGCGGCTCTCCGGCCATCGCTCGACGATGAGGTGGAAGAACTCGCTCCCGGCGCGTCCGAAGCCGATCGCGCGGCGCGGCAGGGACTACGAGTTCGACGACCATCATTCCGGCGGCGCTTCCGCGGCGGATGCGGGCGAGGAGCGCCGGCCGATGCGCTGGAAGATCGCCGTATCCGCGCTGGCGCTTGCCGGCGTGGCGATGATCGGCGCCGTGTTCGTGCTGCGAGGCGGGGTCCCGGGGCTGAAGAAGGATGCCCCGTTCATCGCGGCGGCGCAGGGACCGACCAAGGTCGCGCCCCCCAGCGACCAGACGGTCACGACGTCCAGCGACGCTGGCGCCACCCTGCTCCACGACAACGCCAAGCAGGGCCCGGTCAAAGTCGTCAATTCCGAGGAGCAGCCCGTCGATTTGAACGCGCAGGCGTCGGTCAATAACCCCCCAGCGTCGGCGCCGGCCGATCCGTCGACAAGCGCAGCGGACGCGACCGCGCTCGCCGCCACGATCAATACGCCGCTTGTTGCGCCGCCGCCCTCCGCGCCGCCGAAGGGCATGACGTCGGAATTCCCCGAGCCTAAACCCGTGCGTACGATCTCGCTCAGGCCGGACGGAACGCCGATCGGCGCCCCTCCCGCGCTTGATCAGCCGGCGAGCGACGCGAAGCCGGCGGCAGCGCCGCCGCAGCGCCCGTGGTGGAAGCGCCGATGAAGCCCGCGGAAGCGCCGATGAAGCCCGCGCCGAAGACGACAAGCGACGCGACCGGCGTCGCCCAGCCGTCGACGCCGAAGATCGAATTGCCGACGAAGCTCTCGCCGCCCAAGTCGGCCGCGCGCGTGGCGGTCGGCAAGACCGATACGACCGCGCCTGAGGCGACTCCCCAGACGCCGCCGAACGAACCGGCGCAGAACGGCGCTCCGGCCAAACCGGAAAAGACGGCGACGGCCAAGAAACCGAAGGCCGGGCAAGTCGCCGACGCAACCGAGACGACCGGCTCGATTGCACAGCCGCCTGTCGACGCGACGGCCGCGACGACGTCGGGCGGGTGGTCCGTTCAGCTCGCCGCGCCCAAGTCGGAGGCGGAAGCCCAGAGCACGATGACGCGGCTAAACAGCAAGTACTCCGCCGAACTCAACGGCTCCGCGATTGGCGTGCATAAAGCGCAGGTGAACGGCGAGACAGTCTACCGCTTGCGCGTGGTCGGCCTCACCAAGGCGGACGCTGCAGCGCTCTGCGCCCGCTTGAAAGGCGAAGGGGGCCAGTGCTTCATCGCTAAGTGAGCGAGGGCCCCGCCTTTTCACGCCCTGGCGCGGAGCCGTAAATGCCGAAGGCCTTCATCAGCGGCTGCGCCGGGCCTCGCGCTCAGTGACGAGGAACGCGCCTTCCTGCGTCGCGAAGATCCCTGGGGCCTTATCCTCTTCAAGCGCAACATCGCCGACCGCGATCAGGTGCGTGAGCTGACGCGGTCGTTCCGGGAAAGCGTTGGCCGCGCTGACGCGCCCGTATTGATCGATCAGGAGGGCGGCCGGGTCCAGCGAATGGCGCCGCCTCATTGGCGTTCGTACCCGGCAGCGGCCGCGATAGAGGCAGGTCTTGAGCCATCCAAGGCCGAGGCCGCGGCGCGTCTTGTCGCTCGCCTCATCGCTCATGATCTCATCGAAGTCGGAATCACCATCGACTGCGCGCCTGTCCTCGATGTCGCCAACGAGGGCATGCATGCGGCGATCGGCGCGCGGTCCTTCTCCTCTCGACCCGAACGCGTCGCGGCGATGGGCCGGGCGGTCGCCGAAGGGCTTCTTGCGGGCGGGGTCGCGCCCGTCATCAAGCACATGCCGGGGCATGGCCGGGCGCGCGTGGACAGCCATCACGAGTTGCCTGTCGTCGACGCTGCGCGCAGCGATCTCAAACATGATTTCGCGCCTTTTGCGGCGCTGAGCGACCTGCCGATGGCGATGAGCGCGCACCTGCTCTACACGGCGATTGATCCCAAGCGTCCGGCGACGGCGTCGCCGATCGTGGTCAAAGAGGTCATGCGCGGAGAAATCGGGTTCGAGGGGCTAATCCTGAGCGACGACTTGTCGATGAAGGCCCTTACCGGCACGTTCGAAGAGCGCGCGGCCGCGGTGATCGAGGCGGGCCTGGACATCGTCCTGCATTGCAATGGCGTCCTCGAAGAGGCTCGTGCAGTCGCCTCCGCCGCTCCCGTCCTTTCGGGCGTGTCGCTGCGGCGCGCCAAAGCCGCCGAAGCCGCGATAAAGGCGCCGCAGCCTTTCGATGTCGAGCGTGGCGAGCAGGAGCTTGCGGCCATCAGGGCCGAACTTGGCGTCGCCTGAGGGCGGTTGGGATCCAGGCCGTTTCCCGCCCGCGGGCATGTTCAGTTCTGGGCGCGACGAAGCGATTTCAACGACTTAAGCGTCTTTTTCTGTAGCTCGAATCAAACTGGGTTTGCCCACGCTATGCTTATCGAATCTATTTTATTAACATACGTACGTGAACTGTGACAATACTTGCTAATTTATATGGAAGCGAGAGTAAAGCAGGGGCTCTCGGCTTGGGTCACGAGCTGCAGATTCACGGCGCCGCGCGATCGGAAGGTTTGGCGATGATCGCACCTGAACCCCATGTAGTTTGTTAGTATATATCGATAAATATCTGAATTCAGCTTCAAAATATTGCGATCAATATCCATCACGGTTAGGCTTTCTTGCGGCTGCGCCTCTGAGCCCGTCGTCGGCACAACGGCAAGCGGTAGCTGTCACTCGAATAAAACTAGCGCGAGCGGCTGGAGGTCGGGTTCAATCCGAGCGGTCCTAGATCTAATCTAATTCGCTATTAGTTGGACAGTCGATACGATCTCGTTCGGTTGCCCGTTCATCTCGAGCCTGATCCGCGGAGCGATCGCCAAAGGGGAACATCGGGCGCCCTTCGACTCGGAGACTTGCACGAGTCGCCGCGTCGGCTTTCTGCGCAATGCTGCGCAATCTGGCTTGCCGATCAGGCGGCGTCCTGAGTGACGCGATTGCGGCCCGCCGCCTTCGATAGATAGAGCGCTCGGTCTGCCCGGCGATAAAGCTCGGCGGAATCCCATTTCTCGCGCCATTCGGCGAGACCGATCGAGGCCGTAATCGAGACGGAGCCGGCCGCGCCCTCGACGATGAACTCCCGGCTCTCTGTGATCCGGCGCGCACGCTCCGCGATCCGCGCCGCCTGGTTCATGTCGACGTCCGGCATAACCACGACAAATTCCTCCCCGCCCAGACGACAAAGGAGGTCGCCGCTGCGGAAGATCTCTTGCAGTTGCGCGGTAAAGCCCTTGAGGACGAGGTCGCCGACGTCGTGACCATAGGTGTCGTTCACGCGCTTGAAATGGTCGATGTCGAGAACCATCATGGTCAGCGCCGCGCCTCTCTGGCGCGCGATTTCAATCATTGCCGGCAAGCGGCGCTCAAGCAAGCGGCGATTGTTGAGCCCAGTCAGCGCGTCATACAGCGCCATCTCTATCGATTGCTGCACGGACTGGCGGAGTCGATCCGCGTAGCGCTTCTGACGGACGTTGGTTCGCACCCGGGCCAAGAGCTCGTTTCGGTCGATCGGCCGCGTGAGGTAGTCATTGACGCCGAGTTCGAGTCCGCGAAGAACTTTCGGGCGATCGTCCGGATCGGCAATGAGCAGGATTGGCAGATTGCGCGTCCGCTGGTGCGAGCGGACTTGACTGCACAGCCGCAAGCCATCGAACGCGCCAGAACCGAGACTGACGATCATGAGGTCGATTGCCTCTTCGCGCGCCATCGCCAGCGCCTCGCCTGGTTCGGTAGCGAGGGTTACGTCATGATACGGGTTCATCGCGCCTTGAATGCGCTCGGACGAGCTTCTCTGCTCGTCCACGAGCAAGAGTCGTCCTCGTTCTGGCGCATCCAGTTCCAGGGCCGCTGTTCCCGCTTCCGCGCCATGCGCGGCCCGATTGCGCAATTCGTCGATCGAAAACTTGAGCCGAACCAGCGACCGAACGCGCGCAATCAGCGCGATTTCGTCGACAGGCTTGGTCAGGAAGTCGTCAGCGCCAGATTCGAGACCGCGCACCCGATCGGCCGGCCGGTCAAGCGCGGTTAAGAGAACAATCGGCAGATGAGCGGTGTCCCGCGTGGTTCGCAGTCGTCGACAGACCTCGAAACCGTCCATGCCCGGCATTTTCACATCGAGCAGAACGATGTCGCATTCGCCCTTTTGGCAGATGGCGATCGCATCGGGGCCGTTGGTCGCCGCCAGCACCTCAAAATATTCCAGGCTCAGTCTCGTCTGGAGCAGTTTGCGGTTCGACCGGACGTCATCGACGACCAGCACGCGGGCTGTCATCCCGCTGGCTCCCGGCCCAAGAAAGTGGTCGATCGTCTCGAAGAACTTCGCCACCGATATCGGCTTGGACAGGTAGGCCTCGCAGCCGCCCCGCAGGATCTTTTCTTCGTCACCCTTCATCGCGAACGCCGTCACTGCGATGACCGGTATCGCTTTGAGTTCTTCGTCATCCTTCAACCATTGCGTGACTTCGAGACCGGAAACCTCGGGGAGCTGAATGTCCATCAGGATGAGGTCGGGCCGGTGCTTGCGCGCCAACTCGACCGCCTCGATGCCGCTGCGCGTTTGCACAATGCGGTGGCCGCGGGTCTCGACGAGGTCGTTGAACAGCTTCATGTTGAGTTCATTGTCCTCGACAATGAGCACGGTCTTGGGCATCGGGCGTTCCATGGAGGGTGAATTCGGCCGGCGCGCCGGGTAAGATTAGCGTCGAGACATTTACGAATGGAGAATCGGACTATGCGCGATTCCTTGAAAAAGATGCAATCCGCAAGCCCCGATTCCGCTCGATCTCTGGCGGTGAGCGCGCTCGCCTTCATTGCCGCCGATCCCGACCGGCTGAGCCGATTCCTCGGCATGACCGGACTGGGCCCCGATAACCTCCGAACCGCGGCCGCCGACCCGGCGTTCCTGGGCTCGGTGCTCGACTATCTGGTCGCCGACGAAACACTGCTGGTTGAGTTCGCGGCCGACGCCGGGCTCAAGCCCGAGGCGGTCGCGCGGGCCCACGCCGCTCTCGGCAGGATGCCGGAGGGTGAGCCCTGATGGACCCGCCTCCGCTGCGCCTCTGCCGCGACTGTCTGAGGAAGGATCCTCAGGGGTCGGCCCGGTGCGCCTATTGCGGCTCGCCTCGCACGATCTGCCTCGAAGACGCGGCGGGCCTGAACATCGCCCATATCGATTGCGACGCCTTCTACGCCGCGGTCGAAAAGCGCGACGACCCGAGCCTCAATGACAAGCCCCTGATCGTCGGCGGGGCGGGGCCTCGCGGCGTCGTTTCGACTTGCTGCTACATCGCCCGGACGTTCGGGGTGCGCTCGGCGATGCCGATGTCGCGGGCTCGGGCCCTTTGCCCGAACGCGGTGGTGCTCCCGCCCGACATGGCCAAATATGCCCGCGTCGGGCGCGAAATTCGAACGCGGATGATGGAGCTCACGCCTCTGGTCGAGCCGCTGTCGATCGACGAGGCCTTTCTTGACCTCAGCGGCTGCGAGGGACCCAATGGAGCGGGGCCTGCGGAGACGCTCATCCGCTTCGCCCGTCGCGTCGAGGTCGAGATCGGCGTCACGGTTTCGGTCGGCCTCAGCTATTGCAAGTTTTTGGCGAAAATGGCCTCCGAGATCAACAAGCCGCGCGGCTTTGCTTTTCTTTCGCGGGAAGAAGCGAAAGTCTGGCTCGCCGGGCAGGGCATCGAACGCCTGTGGGGGGTCGGCAGGGTGGGGCGGGAGCGGCTGGAGCGCTTGGGCTTTCGCGTGATCGGCGATCTGCAGCGGATCGACGAGCGGGAGGCCCTCTTGCGCCTCGGCGAGGACGGCTTGCGTCTGTGGCGACTGGCGCAGGGCCGCGACGACCGAGCGGTCCATGCCGAGCGTGAGACGAAGAGCGTTTCCTCCGAGACGACGTTTGACCGCGACATCAGCGACAAGGCCGAGCTGACGCGTATCTTGCTCGCGCAATGCGATCGCGTCGCAACCCGCCTGCGCAGAGAGGCCCTGGCTACCTCAGGGATTACGCTCAAGCTGCGCCTGGCGGATTTCTCTCTTCGAACGCGCAGCCGAAGCGGCTTCAGAGCCACGCAGCTCGCGCCGCGACTCTTCGCGGCGGCGCGTCCGCTTCTGGACGCTCAGCCCGACGGCGTCGCCTATCGCCTCCTGGGAGTTGCTGCGACCGAGCTCGCATCGGCGGAAGGCGCGGACGCGGATGACATGTTCGTGCAGGACAGCGGCCGCGAGAGATATCGAGAAGCGGCGATTGCCAGTTTGCGCGACCGGTTCGGCCCCTCGGCGGTGCAGCGAGGCCTTACCTTCCGGCCGGGGAGCAAGTGAACGCCTGGTTTATTTGGCGCAGGCTGGGGTCGGCAGAATCTCGAGCTTGCGAAGGCGCGCGCGCAAGGCGAATGCGCCATAGTCGAGCTTGAGGCTGCCCGAAACGCCATTCTCATAGAGGTCGAACGAAAGCGTATATTCAGGCGGGGCGTCGGTCATGGCCTCGTTGAAGTACGAGATCACCACCGGCCACCGGCGAATCCCGCTCAGCGCCGAGGCCGCTTCAGCGTCCTCTGCGGGCTTCGTCGCTTCCTTTCCGACCACCGATAAGGTCGAAAAGATTTTCGCGCCCGTATCGGAACCGTCATAGACGCGCGCCTGAATGGCGCCGCCGCCGTGCTTGGCGGCTTCGATCAGATGCTCGATATGCTGGGTGGGAAACAGGACCTCACGGCCAAAGTTCAGCGTCTGCGCCTTTGGTTTGGTCAACACCACGCGCATGTCGTCGTCGACGCTTCGGGTGGCGGTCCCCGCGACTGGCGGGGTGTCTTGGGCGCCTTGGGAATCGATCTGGAAACGCATCGACTTCCAGCCCGCCTCCTCAAACGACATGGCGTTCACCTGCATGGAGACGGGCTCACCCTCGCTGCGCTCCATTTCAGTCATCTGGCGGAAATTGGACGTGTATCCCTCGCAGGTCGAGCCACGAAATTCATAGGCGATGAGGCCCGTGGCCGCGACTGGCGTCTGAGCGGACGGCGTTCGACCCGAGGAATCAACCAATGAGATGTCATAAGCCGCGCGATGCGCCGCGAGGGGCAAAACCGGCGAGGTTTGCGCGAGCGCAGCCGAAGCAGCGCACAGGAACGCGACGGCGCAGACGGCGAATCGTGAGACCATTGTCTCTCCACGGGACGACGATAATCTTTAAGAGCGCGCGCATCTTCCGCGCTTTCGTCACGCCGTCAATGCCTCGTGGAGGCAGGCGCGGCTCTTGACGCTCAGCTTTCTTCTGGCGCGACCGGCGTCCAGGCTTGCTCGAGCGGGGACGAGTCTTCGAGCGGGTCCTCGTCCGGCCTGAGCGCTGACCCGTCATCCGGTTGGGGGATGTCATATCCGGCCGGCAGTTTTCCCTCGAACAATCCGGCGCCCTTGAGCTCGTCGAGACCTGGCAGATCCGCAATGGCGCCAAGCCCAAATTCGATCAGAAACTCGGTGGTCGTGCCGTAAGTGATAGGCCGACCCGGAGCCTTTCGGCGCCCCCGCATGCGCACCCAGCGCGCCTCCATGAGCACGTCGAGCGCGCCCTTCGACACCGCCACTCCACGGATTTGTTCAATGTCGGCTCGGGTGACGGGTTGGTGATAGGCGACGATGGCAAGCGTTTCGAGCGCCGCGCGCGAGAGTTTTCGCTTCTCGTCACGGTCGCGGGCAAGCGCCCAGCTCAGATCATCGGCGGTGCGGAACATCCATCGGCGCGCAACTCGCACCAGATTGACGCCGCGTCCCTCGTAGAGCCGCCGCAATTCCTCCATCACCGCTTCGACGTCCGCGCCTTCCGACAGGCGTTGAGCGATGGTCAATTCCTCGAGCGGCTCCGCAGCGGCGAAAACCAGCGCCTCGGCGATCCGCACGTCCTCGGGCGAGACGCCGGGCTCGGCGGAAGGGAACAGTTGCGCGACATTATCCGCGCCGGTCATGCGGCCCATTGAGCGTCTTTCTTGAATTGGGATTGAGCAGACAGGATCGCAGCTTCCTGGATGAGGGAGCCCGCGTGGGCTCGCGAATTGCGCGTTCCGCAGTCGGCTCAACGGCGCAGCTTCGATAGCCGGCGGCATGGGGGAAAGTCACGCGGCGCGCTCTTCGCTAGGATCGACATCCGTCGGGCGGAGCCAGATTGGCGCGAAGGCCCGCTCTTGGCGCATTTCGATCTTGCCTTCGCGCGCGAGTTCGAGCGACGCCGCGAAAGTGGAGGCGCGCGCGCTGCGTCGCATCTGCGAGTCCGAGCATGCCTCCAGGAGAAAACTGTCAAAGGCCGTCCAGTCCGCTTGGATTCCAACCAGCCGGGTTAGAGCCTGGCGCGCCTCGGCGAGCGACCAGACCTCACGCGTTTTGAAGCGCACGCGCGCCAGCGCATGACGCTGGCTCTGCCGCGCATAGGCGGCGAGCAAGTCGTAAAGATTGCTTTGATAGGAGATACGGCCCGACGTGTTGACGGCCGCCTCCGGTTCCCCTCGGGCGAAGAAATCGCGCCCCAGGCGAGGCCGGCCCATCAAGTATTCGCCCGCTTTGCGAATCGCCGCAAGCGCGCGCAGCCGTTGCGCGAGACCCTCCGCGAGCGCGGGAGCGTCCAGTTCCGCCGGCTCAGAAGGAGCGGGAAGGAGCAGACGAGACTTGAGAAACGCGAGCCACGCGGCCATCACCAGATAGTCGGCGGCAAGCTCGAGGCGCAATTTGCGCGCGGCCTCGACGAAGAGCAAATATTGCTCGGCCAGGGCGAGAATGGAAATGCGCGCCAAATCGATCCGCTGCCGTCGAGCAAGCTCCAGCAACAGATCAAGCGGGCCTTCGAAACCATCGAGATCGACGGTGAACGCCGGCTCGCCCGTGGCCTGAACGAGCTCGAAATCGCCACCAAACCCATCCGCTGCCAACGAATCACCTCCTCGGCGCATGCTGGCGCAGCGGCAGGGGTCCGGCAAGGGGCGTTAAGACCTGCGTCAACAGGGCCCGCCGGCGCCGAGTGAATGAAAATATATGGTTTTCCAGCGAGGACGTCTTTACCTGAATAACCTCATTCGATCGCGGCGTCTTAGCTTACGTAACGTAAGGATTAACTGTATTGATTTAGGTAAATACGATGGTCTTGAATTGAATGCTCCGATTATTCTTGTATATCAGTCGGGCAAGAGTATCATTTGTTTGTCCGTCAGCGCCACGCTGACAAGGATGCTCGGCAACCCGGTTCCGCCGCATCTCCGGGAGTTGTCGAGCTGGCCGGCTAGAACGCGATCTGGAGCGCCTCCATACGACGCGTTCGGCCGGCCTCCCTTTTTTGCTTCGGCCCGCTCAGTATCGGCGCATCAGGCTCACCATTTTACCTTGAACGCGGACGCGATCCGGCCCGAAGATCCGCGTTTCGTAGGCCGGATTGGCGGCCTCCAGCGCAATCGAGGCGCCCCGTTTGCGCAATCGCTTGAGCGTCGCTTCCTCCTCGTCGATCAGCGCGACGACGATATCGCCCGTCTCAGCCGTGTCTTGCTTGCGAATGATGACGGTGTCGTTCTCGAAAATGCCGGCGTCGATCATGGAATCGCCGCGCACCTCCAGAGCGTAGTGTTCGCCGCCTCCCAGAAACTCGGGCGGCATCGCCAAGGTCTGGAGCCGGGTCTGGATGGCCGAGATCGGGGTGCCCGCAGCGATGCGGCCCATCAGCGGCACCATCACCGCGGGGAGTTCGTCGGCATCGCGCGTCGGCGAGGGAGGCCGCAAGCGGCCAAGACTGCCGGGTATGACGCTCGGCGAGAACCTCTGCAACCTAGGAGTTGAGACTGTCGCCGATTCGGGCAGCCGCAAGACTTCGATGGCTCGGGCCCGGTTTGCGAGCCGCCGAATGAATCCGCGCTCCTCGAGCGCCATGATGAGCCGATGGATTCCCGATTTCGAGCGCAGATCCAACGCTTCTTTCATTTCATCGAAGGACGGCGGCACGCCCGACTCCTGCAGGCGCTCGTGGATGAAACGCAACAGCTCGCTCTGCTTTTTCGTCAGCATCTCGGTCTCCAAATACCCGCCCTGTCGCCGTCGAAGTATAAGTCCGGCGAATCACGATTTTGGCTAAAACAAATCGCGAACAAAGCCTAATCGTTCACGCCTTGTTCGGCAAGCGAAATCTGCAATATCGACCCACGCCCGCTAGAAACGACGTCGCTCTACCGCTCGCGCGTCGATGGGAAGGCGTCGGTGGCGAGCCTCCTCGCGGGTCCGCCGCAGGCTATTCGCCGCTACGGCGATCGGGTTGGCGGCAAATGTCGCCATCTGGAGCGGGCGCGCCTGCGGATCGAGTCGGGAGAACGAGGCTTCGGCGCGGGCGTCACGCTCTGGCCGCCCTCGAGGTCGTAGGTCTGGCCAAGGTATTCGCTCGACGGCATTCCGCCGTCGCTCTTGGCGGAGCCGGCTCCGGCGGGCGGGAAGGCGGCGATCTGCTGCTGGAGCGTCTTGAGATCGGCGGCAGCCGCATCCGCTGCAGCGGCAGCCTCCGGCGAGGGTGGCGTGGAGACCGACAATTCGTTTGAGGCTGGCGCTGGCGGGAAGTCGCCGACGCTGCGGCCTGCGGCTGAGCCGCTTGCGGCGCTGGCGCAGCGGGTTGCGCGGGCGGAGCCGGCGTTGTCGTCGCCGGTTTGGCGGCGCCCGCGGGGGCGGTCTGCGACGCCGCGTCGGTTAGCGTCTGGAACGAAGCCGGCTGCACGTCGGCCTGGCCCACTTTCCCAGGCGCAGGTTTCAAATCTGAGAGCGGCGGCGCCTTGAAGGGTTCGATCTGCACCGTCGCGGTCATGCCGGCGACAAGCTTGATGTCGTCCGGAACCTCATCGATGTGAATGCGGACCGGCACGCGCTGGGCGAGGCGTACGAAGGTGAAGATCGGATTGACCGAGGCGAGCCCCGAAGCGTCCGGCGCCGAATTGGGAACGTCGACGCCGCGCGCGAGCCCCTGAACTCTGCCGCGCAGCAGGGGAGTGTATCCCATCAGCTTGACCGTCGCCGCATCGCCTTCATGGATGCGGCTCAGCGCCGTCTCCTCGAAATAGGCGTCAACCCAGTACGAATCGGAGTTGACGACCGAAAGCTGGAGGCTTCCCACGTCGGCATAGTTCCCGAGCTGGGCGGAAAGATTGGTGACATAGCCGTTGACCGGGGAGCGGACCTGCGTGCGCTTGAAATTGATGCGCGCCTGCTCGAGGTTCGCGAGCGCGGTTTGATAAGTCGCCTCGGCGGAAGTCGCCTGGCTGATGTAGGTCTGGCGCTCCTCCATGGTGACCGCGATGTCGTTGAGCTTCTCGCGTCGGATCATTTCGGCGCGCGCGTTGTCCGCCACCGCCTGGGCTTGCTCAACCGACGCCTGCGCCTGACGGACGGCGATGGAATAGTTCCTCGGGTCGATCAGCATCAGGAGATCGCCCTTGTGGACGAACTGGTTGTCGACGATCGGCAGACTGACAATCTCGCCCGCCACCTGCGGCGCGATCTTCACGACATAGGCGCGCACCGCGCCATCGCGCGTCCATGGCGTTCCCATGTAATATTGCCAGGCGCCCCAGCCGAGCAGCGCCGCGAGCGCGACAGCGACCAGAGTCGCCAGAACAGGCAGGGCGTGCACGGACGACGAGGACCGACCGGCGCTTGATCGCGGGCGCGGCCCCGATGACGTCGGCTTTCAACTCGACGCGGGACATCAGCGCTCCCAGCGCGCCATGACAAGGACGATCGACGAGACAATCATAACATAGAGCGCGAGTTCAAACAGCGCCGGATGCCAGACCCGCTCGGTCAGGCCGATGCGGTCGCCCGCTCGCCTCACGAGGAGATAGATCACCCAGGCGACGCCCAGGATCACCGCGATCGGCGCGACGTAAAGTCCGAACAGGTTGATTTCGTTGAATCTCATCGGAGCGGCTGGTCAAAACAGGTGGCGAATTCGCCGAGCTGGCCCGAAATCACCATGATGCTGGACCTCAGGCTCAACAGAATCCGGGATCTCGCGCGGGGCAGGGCGGCGACCTGGCGGTCGATGTCGTCGAAGACGCGCGATCGCTTCGCCGCTTCGTCCTTCGGCGAGCGGCGCGAGCACCGCGTCGACCATCGCGCTCGGGACGAAGCGCGGCGCGATCTGACGAAAGCGCACGATCTCCTTGCCGACCGCGACGATCGCGGCGAGTTCGGCGCGCTCTTGCGCCTCGGCCTTGTCGGGCATCGCGAGCAAGCGAGCGACGCCCCTGTTCTCCCAATCGGCGGACTTTCCTGGCGACGCTCGTCTCACGAGCCGCCGGAAATCCCTGAGCATCAACGAGAGCAGCCTCTGGGTGCGGATCGCTGGCGACAGCGGCGGGATGACGAGCATCGCGACGACGCCAAAGGCGATGCCGGCAAGAATGGCGATCGCGCCGTTCCAAAACCCCGACGCGTCATAAGTCATGCCGTTTGTGATGTTGAGCATCGGCAGGAAGTTGACGGCCGCCGCGAAGGTGAACATCGGCTTCCAGCCCCGAGCATTCAGAAAACCCAAGGGCACGAGCACGAGGCCGAGCGTCAGACAGAGCGTGGGGAAGGTGATCACCTTGGGAAGGATCCCGAACACCACGATTGCGGCAAGGACCGCGCTCAGAGCGCTTCCCTGGAGAAACAAGACCGCGTTGGAATAAGCCGCATCTCCCGACGGGGGCAAGAGGATGACGATCGACGGCGCAGAACGTGATCGCCGCCACGCCGTTCGGCCAGGCGCTCAGGATCCAGAACAGCGAGATCGCCCCGACCGCGAACAGGACGCGCACCGCGTTGACAAACGCCGGCATCCAGTCGGCGACGTGCAAATGAGCCCTTCCTTTCACACGGACAACGTCGCGGGGATCGATCACGCCGGTGAGGCCGTTGAGAGCGCGGGCCATGCCAAGCATGCCGGCGGCCGCGTTATCCGCGAGCAACCTCTGCATCGGCGTCTCAGCGTCGAAGTGCGTCAGCGTTCGCACGGCCGAGCAGCAGGCTCCGCGCAACTCCGCCGGCTCCGTCGGTCGAACTCGATCGCGTGAGGTGAAAGCCGCGCTTTGCGGGAGCAGGTCGTGAATGGCGTGCGCCTCACGAGGGGTCATCGCGTCGCTGTGCCGCGCCAGCGCAAACGCCACTTTGCGCCAGGCGGAGATCGTCTCCATGAGACCCGACACCGCCCGCTGCAGCACCGCCGAACGATAGCGCAGGTCGGACGCCTCGCCGATGGCCGCGTCGATCATCGGATCGAGCGCGATGACGCGCCGCAGGAGATCGCGACGAAGCGCGCGAAACTGGTCGAGGCTCGAGCTTGCGGTTGCAAAACAATCCGTAAACCCATCCAGGATCGCGCTCGACAGATCCGCGAATTCCGTTGCGAGCTTCCGTCGCGAGTGCCCGAGATCGGTGAGCGCGAGCACGACTCCCGCGGAGACGATGCCGATGCAGATCTCGAGCGCGCGGTCGATGGCGAAGATGAAGACGACGCCGTTCGTGCTTCCAACGGGCCCGAGAACGTCGATCGCGATGATCGCCGCGGTGTATCCGGCGAGCGCAGCGGCGTAAGCCGCGAAATTGCGCAAGAGCGTCGCGACGAAGCCGGAGGCCGCGCACCAGAACGCAAGTCCGACGAGGAAGGCGACCCGATCCTGGCGGAAGAACGGCGGCAAGGACGACGATGGCGATCGCGCCGATCACGGTTCCGATCATTCGGAACATCGATTTGCGCAGCGACGCTCCCAGCACCGGCTGGCAGACCAGCGCCGCCGTCGTCGCCGCCCAGGAGGGCTCGCTCAGCTCAAGCGCGAAGGCGACATAGAAGGCAACGCAGACGGAGGCCCATAGCCTCAAGCCGAACAGGATCGCGGGCGTTAAGGAGCGCAACCGTTCGGCCAGCGAAACGCCGCCTGAACCGCTGATCGTTGGTTGCGCCGCAGTCATGGCGCCAATCAAATCACGGCGAGTAGGCCGCCGTCGACATAAATGATCTGGCCGTTCACGTAGTCCGAAGCGGGCGACGCGAGGAACACCGAAACGCCGATGAGGTCATCCGGCTTGCCCCAACGTCCGGACGGCGTGCGGCCTTTGACCCAGGCGTCGAACTTCGGGTCGTCGAGCAGCGCCCGGTTCATCTCGGTCGCGATATAGCCGGGGCCGATCGCATTGGCCTGGATGTCATGCTTCGCCCATTCCGCCGCCATGGAGCGCGTGAGCATCCTGACGCCGCCCTTCGCGGCGGTGTAGGGCGAAATCGTCGCGCGGGCGACTTCGCTCGCGAGCGACGCGATGTTGATGATCTTGCCGCCGCGTCCGCGCGCGATCATGCGCCGGGCCGCCTCGCGGCCAACCTGGAACGCGCCGGTGAGATGGGTCTCGACGACGCGCCGCCATTCGTCGGTCTTGAGGTCGACCATAGGTTTGCGGAACTGGAACCCGGCGTTGTTGACGAGGATGTCGATTTCGACGCCCGTGGCGTCGAAATGCTCGAAAGCCGCGAGAACCGGTTTCTCGTCGGCGACGTCGAAGGCGCGCGCTTGAACATTATGCCCCGCGTCGGCAAACGACTTGGCGGCTTGGGCCAGCTTCTTTTCGTTGCGGCCGTTGAGAACGATTGCGGCGCCTGCCGCCGCGAGGCCCCGCGCCATCGCGAGCCCAAGCCCATCGGAGGATCCGGTGACGAGAGCCGTCTTGCCGCTGAGATCGAAAAGCTTCGGTACGTCCATCTGCTACGCGGCCTCGCCTTACGCCGCCAGTTCGACCCGCACCGGCGTGTGGTCCGAGGCCTTGTCGCGCCCTCGCATGTCTTTGTCGATGGTGACCGATTGCAGCTTGTCGGCGGCCTGCGGCGACAGGAGCAGGTGGTCGATGCGGATGCCGTTGTTCTTTTGCCAGGCGCCCGCCTGATAGTCCCAGAAGGTGTAGAGGCCAGGCGCGTCCGTGGTCGCCCGCAGCGCGTCGATCAGACCGAGCGACATGAGCTCGCGGAACTTGAAGCGTGTTGCGGGCAGAAACAGCGCATCGTTGACCCAATCCTCGGGACGTGCGGCGTCACGCGCGTCCGGGATGACGTTGAAATCGCCGGCCAGCACCAGCGGCTCCTCGTATTCGAGGAGCTGGCGGGTATGGATGATGAGCCGCTCCAGGAAGGCGAGCTTATAGGGATATTTCTCAGAACCCGCGGGATTGCCGTTCGGCAGATAGACGCACGCCACCCGCACCACGCCGTCTCCGGCCGGGACGACGGCCTCGATATAGCGCGACTGGGAGTCGTTTTCGTCGCCGGGCAGGCCGCGCGCGACCTCGAACGGCCGCTTGGAGAGCACGGCGACGCCGTTGAACGTCTTCTGACCATGGGTCTCGATGTTATAGCCGAGCTCCTCGATCTCCATGCGCGGGAACTGCTCGTCGAGGCACTTGATCTCCTGCAGGCAAAGAACGTCGGGCTGAACCTCCTTCAGATAGGCGAGAAGGTGGGGCAGCCTTTGGCGGACCGAATTGACGTTCCAGGTGGCGATGCGCAAGCGCGAGGGCTCCTTGAGCTTGTGGCGCGGCAATCTGCCATGCTTCGTCGAACAAGGGGAGGGCGGCGTGCTGGCTGGGATCCGCGCTAATCGTCGATCGCCTGATACGCGAGCGCGCGCAGGTCCAATTCCGGCAGATCGAAGCTCATCATCGACTGCGTCATGAAGAGGCCGACGATCTGCTCCTTCGGATCGACCCAATAGTGGGTCTTCGCCGCGCCGGACCAGCCGAACTCGCCGACCGAGCCCGGCGCCCCGGATTGCGCGACGTCGAGCAAGCACCCGCGAGCCAAGGCCGAAGCCGTAGCCGGGCAGGGGCATTCCGCCGATCTCGAGAGGCAGAAGCCCCGCCGGCACATAGTTTGCGTGCATCAGCTCGAGCGTCTTGCGGCCAATGATGCGCTCGCCGTCGAGCTCTCCGCCGTTCGCCAGCATCTGGGCGAAGCGGAAATAATCGCCAATGGTGCTGAACAGACCATGGCCGCCGCGCATGAACACGTCCGGCGAGTCGACGGGGTAGGATTTCGAAACGTCGATGCGGTCGTTGACGCCCTTCATCCAAGCCGCGAATTCGCTGCCCATAGTCGGGCCGGCGGCGAGAATGTCGGGACGACCGTACATTGCGGCGACGCGGCTCCGCTTCTCGGGGGGAAC
Source organism: uncultured Alphaproteobacteria bacterium (assembly GCA_963743265.1). Classification (GTDB taxonomy): domain Bacteria; phylum Pseudomonadota; class Alphaproteobacteria; order Rhizobiales; family Beijerinckiaceae; genus Roseiarcus. Next base: position 88,811 of record CAVUPE010000038.1, read on the forward strand.
GCCGAAGGCCGTGTCGGTCATGCCTAGCGGCTCGAACAGGCGCTCGCTCAAGAAAACGCCGAGCGGACGGCCGGAGATGACCTCGATGACCCGGGCGGCGACATCGATGCCGACGCTATAGCGCCATCTCGACCCCGGCTGGAACGCAAGCGGAAACCGCGCCAGATCCTCAATCGCGGCTTCAAGCGAGTGGTGCGCAGCCAATAGCTTGGCGTCATTGTACATCTTGCCGACGCCGGCTTCTTCGACAAAGTGGTAGCTGAGGCCGCTCATATGCGTCATCAAGTCGCGAATCAGGACCGGGCGAACGGGAGGGACCAGACTTCCGTCGGCCTCCAGCACCTTCACGGCGCCGAAGGCCGGAATGTATTTCGCCAGCGGCTCGATCAGCCTGAAGCGGCCTTCCTCGAGCAACGTCATGAGCGCCGTGCAAATGATCGGCTTGGTCATCGAGTAGAGGCGAAAGATCGTGTCGGCGGTCATCGCTTGGCCCGCCTCTTTGTCGCGCCAGCCGAATGCGCCCGCGTGCACGACTTTGCCGCGACGAGCAATGAGCGTATTGATTCCCGGCGTAGACGCCGCGATCGACATAGGCCTGCATCGCCGGACCGACGCGCTCCAGACGCCGAGCGCTCATTCCGGCGGCTTCAGACGGTTCGACTGCGTAATTCATGTTTCCTCCCGTATGGCGACGCCATCATGGGGCGGACCGGCGAAGCTCGCCACCCGGCCGATTTGGAGTTGCCCGGGCCGCTCCAAGGCGGTAGCTGCTTTAGACGACGAAATGACGAGGGCGTAAACCTCCCATGAGGGCTTGATGGCCAAGCGCAGGTTCACGATCGTGTTGATCAAGCCGTCGCATTACGACGACGACGGCTATGTCATCCAGTGGCGGCGTTCGACCATCCCTTCGAACAGCCTCGCCAGCGTACAGCCTGGCCAGCGTCTACGGACTGCTGGCGGAATGCGCCGAAGCCCACGTTCTCGGCCCGGACGTCGATATCGAGTTCGAGATCTACGACGAGTGCAACACCGTCATCGATTTCCCGGCGGTTTCTAAGCGTATTCTCGCCGACAGCGGAATGGTGGCTCTGGTCGGCGTCCAATCGAATCAGTTTCCCCGCGCGCTCGACATCGGCCGCCAGTTTCGCAAGCAGGGCGTGACGGTCGCCGTCGGCGGGTTCCACGTCTCGGGCTGTATCGCGATGCTGCCCGAACTGCCGCCGGACCTGAAAGAGGCCCAGGCGCTCGGCATGATCTTATACGCAGGCGAGGGCGAAAACCGGCTCGCCGAGTTTCTGAAGGACATCGATTCGGGCAAACCAAAGCCTGTCTACAATTACCTGAACGACATGCCCGACATGGCCGCCGCGGGGATCCCGGTGCTGCCACGCCCGGTCGTGACCAAGGTCGCCGGGCACTACACGAGCTTTGACGCCGGACGCGGCTGCCCATTCCAGTGCAGCTTCTGCACCATCATTAACGTCCAGGGCCGGAAGTCGCGCTATCGCACCGCCGACGACGTCGAGGCGATCGTGCGCGCCAACGCCGCGCAGGACGTCACGCGCTTTTTCGTCACCGACGACAATTTCGCCCGCAACCGCAATTGGGAGCCGATCCTCGATCGCCTGATCGAACTGCGCGAGCAGCACGGCTTCAAGATCAGGCTCCTGTTGCAGGTCGACACGCTCTGCCACAGGATTCCAGGCTTTATCGAGAAGGCGGCGCGGGCGGGCTGCAACGCGGTCTTCATCGGGCTTGAGAACATCAATCCGGCGTCCCTCATGGGCGCCAAGAAGCGTCAGAACAAGATCTGGGAATATCGCGAGATGCTGCAGATGTGGCGGCGCGCCAAGGTCATGACCTGGGCCGGCTACATCCTCGGCTTTCCCACGGACACGCCGGAATCGATCGCGCGCGACATCGAGACGATCAAGCGCGAGCTGCCGATCGACATTCTTGAGTTCTTCTTCCTCACGCCGCTGCCGGGATCGGAGGATCACAAGACCCTTCATCTCAAGGGCGCGTGGATGGAAGCGGACATGAACAATTACGATCTCGAACATGTCTGCGCCGAGCACCCGATCATGTCGGCGGATACGTGGCGCGGCGTCTATCGCGACGCCTGGAAGCGCTATTACTCGGACGCGCATGTCGAGACGGTGCTGCGCCGCGCGGTCGCGAGCGGCATTAGCCCGCGCAAGATCACGGATGCGATGACGGTGTTCTCAGGCTCGTCGCGGATCGAGCGCGTGCACCCGCTGCAGTTCGGCTACGTGCGGCGCAAGATCAGGACGCAGCGCCGGCATGGCCTGCCGGTTCTGAATCCGCTTGTCTTCTATCCCTGGCGTGCGTGGGACTTCTTGTCGGTTGCGGGAAAATGGGCGGCGCTCGCCTTGCGGTACCGGGCGATCCTGCGCCGGGTGCTCGCCGACAAGGACGGCGCGGCTTACGTGGATGAGGCGCTCAAGCCTGCGACCGAGGTCGACCACGACCACGACTTCGTTGCCGGCTACGCCGACAAGATTCCCGATACGTATGGCGCGCCGAAGCGGGAGCACGCGACGGCGGCGGAGTGACGGCAAGCCCCGTTTGGTTTTTCTTGGCCGCTGGCCGTTTCTCTGTGAAAACCCCAGTTTTTGAGCGTTGGATTTCCTTGGATTTCCTTGGATTCTCTCGTCCGAAACGAGACTTATCAATGGGTTACACGCGATTTTCGTTGAAAAATTTTTCTCGACCCTTTCGGCCGGTTGAAGCGCCAGATCTGGCGCCTGCGATCGGAAGGACATGATTGCTCATCGGGCAAGCTTAACCTGGTTTCTGTTTTTCTGCAAGAGATTGCTGCTTGCGCGATTTCCTTCGGCCGCGTCGATCCGTAAGCGACCCTCAATGCCCTCGGTCGATCACGCTCATTCCTCCGCAAGCCCCACCTTGCGCAGGCCTTCGGCGAGGGCTGGAGGAATTGCAAAACGTTCCGTCAGCATCTTGATTGTCAGCTTGGGATTGGCGCGAAGCGCATCCGCCAGGACGGACTTCGCGTCGTCCATTTTGCCTTGGAGCGCATAGGCCCCGGCCATATTCACCACCCGATTGTGATAACCGACATCGATCGCCTTCTCGTATTCCTCGATGGCGGCGTCCAGGTGTCCGAGTCCAACCTCCGCGTCGCCCAACGTGACATGCCGTAAGCCGACTTGCGGATCGCGAGGGCTCAGGCGGATCGATTCCTGGGCATCGGATTTTGCCTGCTCAAAACGTCCCAGAGCGACTTCGGCGGCGCTTCGGGCGCCGTAAAGCTGGTTGGAATTTGGGTTGACCGCTAGGCCGTCGCCGGCGACTTGGACCGCCTCTTTCGCGCGATTTGACATGCGCAGATAGACGCTCTTTGGATAGTACCCGCGCACGTCATCGGGAGCGAGCGCAATGGCGCGGTCGGCTTGACCAATGACCTTTCCGTCGTAGTCAGTCCCGGCCGAACTCCAGCCGTAGAGGTAATCGACCATATAGGTCATTGCGTCGCCAGCCAGAGCGTCGGCGTAGTTCGGATCGATCGCGAGCGCCTGTTTGAACAATGGACGCGCCGCGTAGTAGATCGCCTGCTTCTCCGTCATGGATCGTTGCTGGATGCCTTGCCATAGCACGGCCCAGCCGCGCATCGTCAGATCGATGGCGTCTGGGTTGGTTGAGCGGGCGCTCTTGCTGGCTTCCGCCCTGACGAGCTCAAAACCGAGAGTATTTCCGAGGCGTGCGACCACCTGATCCTGCAGTTTGAAGAGGTCAGCCACGTCTTCCTCGAAGCGCTCCGCCCAAAGATGCGCGCCGGACGCCGCATCAATAAGCTGGGCGTTGACGCGAACCCGGTTCTGATCGCGCTGCACCGAGCCCTCCACCACGTAGCGGACGCCAAGCTCCTTGCCGACCTCCTTGGCGTCGACGCTCTTGCCGCGATAAGTAAGCGCCGTTCTCGGCGCGATCACGAAACTCTTACGGATCCGCGACAGATCAGTCGTCAGGTTTTCCGTGATTCCATCAGCGAAATAATCCTGGTTCGGATCGCCTGACAGATTAGCGAAAGGAAGCACCACCATCGAGAGATGCCCCGGGTCTGCCGGCGCGGGTCGATGGAGGTTTTGAACAAGCCAGACGGAAGTCGCGGCGATTACGCAAAGGGCGGCAGCGCCCACGGCGAGCGCGGCTCGCAAAGAGTTCTTTTTCGCGACGATGGGCGCCGCAGTTTTTTCAGATTGCGACGCAGCACGCTTTCCAATGTCGAGCGCGTAGATCCGGATTGGCTCAACGATGTTCTTGAGGTGGGTCGGGCCGAGATCACTGGCGGCGACGTCGGGCCTTCCCTTCACCTGACGATAGGCGTCCTCGGACAGACAGATCCCGCCTGGCTCGCAAACGCCTTCGAGCCGCGCGGCGATGTTTACGCCATCGCCCATGAGATCGCCGTCGCTCTCCTCGACAACGTCGCCCACGTGAATGCCCACCCGAAACTCGATGCGCTTCTCAGGTGGCACGCCGGCGTTGCGCTCGATCATGCCGGTCTGAACTTCGATAGCGCAGCGCACAGCGTCCACCACGCTGCGGAACTCGATGATCGAGCCGTCGCCAGTGCGCTTGACGACGCGTCCACGGTGCACAGAGATGACGGGGTCGATCAGGTCGCTGCGGAGCGTCCGGAGCCGAGCGAGCGTCCTGTCCTCATCGGCGCCCGCAAGCCGGCTATAGCCGGCGACGTCCGACACCAGAATCGCCGCGAGCTTTCGGGTTTCGGTCACTCGGCCGTTCTCCGGATTCGGAGACTACCACGGCGAGACCCTTAAATCATGGGGAGGCTTGCAGTTGCGGGGTCGCCGAGATCAATCCTTCCACTTGCTGCTCAGCGCCGCCATCACGGCTTGTCCGTCAGCCCACAGCCGGCGCGTCACCGCCTCGGCGCCCTCTTCTCGCGCGAGCGCCGCCGACTCGCCCGCCCAGAGCGGCGAGAAATCGCCGCTGCCGCGCTTTTCGGCCGCAGCTCGCAAAGGCGCAGCCGCTCCGGCCGCCAGGGGGAACTGCGGTGCGTCCGCGGACATCGGTCCGACCTCGGCCACGAACCGGTTGACGAGACCGCGCGCCGGCCGGCCGGTGAACACGTTCGTGAGCCGCGTTGCGTCGTCCCGGGCGCTCGCGAGCGCGGCGCGGTGCATCGGCGAAATCGTCGCCTCCGGCGTGCGCAGATAGGCGGTGCCGATCTGGACCGCGTCGGCGCCGAGCGCAAAGGCCGCCGCGATTCCGCGCCCATCGCTGATGCCGCCGGCCGCCACGACCGGCACGCGCACGGCGTCGCGCACTTGAGGCAGGAGCGAGATGAGACCTGGTTGCGCCTCGATGTCGTCGGACAGGAACATGCCGCGATGCCCGCCGGCCTCGCGGCCCTGCGCAATGATGGCGTCGGCTCCATGGTCCTCGAGCCAGCGCGCCTCGGCAACCGTCGTCGCGGATGAAAGAATCAGCGCCCCGGCCGCCTTGACGCGGGAAAGCAACTGGGCCGACGGCAAGCCGAAATGAAAGCTCACGACCGCAGGCCGCGTCTCTTCAACGACCGCGCACAACGCCTCGCCAAAAGGCGCGCGCGCCGGCGCGGCGCTCACGGCGGACGGATCGAGGCTGGCCTCGGCGTAGTAGGAGGCGAGTCGATCGCGCCAGCGCGCCTCGACCTCAGGATTGGGCGCGGGCTCGGCATGGCAAAAGAAGTTCACGTTGAAAGACGTATTCGTCTCTCGTCGGACGGCGGCGATCTGTTCGCGAAAGCGGTCGGGCGTGAGCATAGCGGCGGGCAGCGACCCCAACCCGCCGGCCTTACAGACGGCGATCGCGAGCTCGGGACCGTGCGCGCCCGCCATTGGCGCCTGGATCAGAGGAATTATCGAGGGGAGGAACGTCATCGAACTCTCCTGTCGGCGGGGACAGGACGAGTTTAGAACGGAAGCGCGAAGGGCGCACGTTTCATCGCGCGACCGATCGCGAAAGCGATCCACCTCGCCGTGGTATCGAAAGACGAAGGCTCCAGCTTAGTCCGATCCCAGCGCCGCGATTGAGGATGGTGGTTTCTTTGTCCCGGACGGAGGCTCGCCTTCTAAGCCCTCGTCCTCAGGCTCGGCGCTGACCATGCCTTCGGCTTCGAGCCAATGGCGCTCCGCCCGGCCTTCAGGCGAGCCTTCCTCAAGCCACAGAAAGTAGGCGGTGTCTCGGATACGTTGTTCGCGGTCAGTCACGCGTGCCTCCGGTCAGTGAGCGGCGTTTCGCTTGCGAGTGGCGGCGGCCTTTTTGGCTGCGGCCGATCGGCTCGCCGGCGATCGCGCGGCCGCCGCGGCGCCGCCAATTCGCCCGCCCTTGTGCGCGGCCGGATGGCCCGTCGATTTTCCTCGACCTGAGCCGCCAGCCTTCTTTCCGCCCCCATCGTCCTTGTTGACCGTGGCCCAGGCGCGACGTTTGGCTTCCTTCTCCGGAACGCCGCGGTTCTCGTAACTCTCCTCGATATGCTCCGCTTTCCGGTCTTGCTTGTCGGTGTATTTCGACTTGTCTCCCCGTGGCATGCGCCGTCTCCTGCGGTACGCGAGATATCGATCTCGACAAACACGTGACCGCGGCGAAGGTTCCTCGCTTCCGCCGCAATTGCGGGAGGTGGGTTCGATGACCGAGTGGAAGTATTCCAACGGCGATCCAGCAGTTCCAGCTTACGCTTCCGATTGAAGGTTGGCGTCCCAACGCGATTCGTCGCGCAGCGGAACATGCGCGCTCGGCGGCAGTTGGGTTCGATAACAATTCTCCAGTCAGCGCGACGTCGTCGCTCGTAGGAAGAAAACGATGGATCAGTCGGTAAACGACAACAGTCCCTTGAGCGGTGTCAGAGTTCTCGTCGTCGAAGACGATTCGCTGCTGGCCATGGATCTCGAGGAGACGCTGGCCGAGGCAGGCGCAATCGTGGTCGGTGTCTGTCCGACCCTTAACGAGGCGATGACGCGGGCCAACGGTGACGATTTCGCCGTGGCGGTGCTCGATTTCAGTCTTGGGCATGATACGGCGTCGCCGGTCGCTCGCCGGCTGGTCGGGCGGGGCCTCCCGTTCGTCCTCCATACCGGGAAGTCGCGCGGCGAACCGAGCCTGGCGGAATGGAGGGATTGGCCGATTGTGGAAAAGCCGGCTCCTCCGCGCGTGCTGGTGTCGGCGTTGCGGACGGCTCTGTCGCGCTGACGCTTGGCGTCGCGTCGGCTCCTGAAAGAGGGCGTAGCGCTAGCCGACGCGTTCAGCCTTGCGCTCAACCGGCGAGCTAGAGGCAGCGTCGTCCAGCTCCAAAATCTCAACCAGCTTTGCGCGAGCGCGGCTGAGGCGGCTCTTGATCGTGCCGATCCCGACCCGGCAAACGACTGCGGCTTCCTCGTAGGAAAGGCCGCTCGCGCCGATCAGCGTCAAGACCTCGCGCTGCTCGGGAGGCAGCTTGGTCATGGCTTGGCGGAAGTCTTCGAGATCGAGATGGCTTTCCTGGTCGCCGGGAACCGAAAGCCGGCGCGCATAGAGCCCATCACTGTCTTGGACCTCGCGGGAGCGCTTCCGGTAGTTCGAGTAGTAGATGTTGCGAAGAATGGTGAACAACCAGGCCCTGAGGCTTGTCCCAGGCTGGAACTTCTCCGAATTGCTCCACGCCCGCAGGAGCGATTCCTGAACCAGGTCGTCGGCGAGCGAAACCGAGCCGGACAGAGAAATCGCAAACGCGCGCAAGTTCCTTATTTCCGCGAGCAGCTCATCCTTGAAGCTAGCCGAGGGCATCGCGTCTCCCTTGCGTCCGGGGAACCGGACCGCCCTCGAGGCGAGTGAGCAATTCTACGAACTTGTCGGGTAGGGGCGCCTGGATCAGGTTGGCGTAATGGGCCTCAAGCGCCTTTCCGATCGCCTCCAAGGCCTTCGGGTCGGGCGCTGGGGCATCCGCAGCCTCAGTCTTGTTCGTGCGGGTCGCGTTCATGTCAACTTCCCGCACCTGATATCCTGTACTCAAAACACACCCCACCCAAACGTCCCGGACCCCGCTTGGTTCCATATTCGGAAACATATTTTTCATTGCACTTTTTTCGTTCTTCGGCGCCCGAACGATTTGGGCCTAAGGCACTCCACGGTGACTGAGGCCCAGAACGGCAGAAACAAGAAGCGCAAACAAGGCCACCACGAATATAACCTTCGCGGCGGCGAATGCGGTTCCAGCGAGGGCGCCGAAGCCAAGCACGGCCGCAATCAAGCCAATGACAAGGAAGGCTATCGCCCAGCCAACCATGGTGTTCTCCTCACGCTGGTTGCTGCCGCAGCTAAACTCCAAAGTATTTGGCATGTTCCAACAGCCGGGCCGCAGGCCGAGGGCGCGCTGCGGTTTCCCAAAAGCGAGTTGGGCGACGTCGGGAACGATGCGGGTCGCGAGGCGTTCAAAGAGCGATGCAACTCGAACCAAGGAAAGCTCAGATGCCCAAGGACTCTCATAGCAAGGCGGCGGAACATCACGAAAACGCGGCGAAGAGCCATAGGATGGCCGCCGAACATCACGGCAAAGGCGACCACGCGAAGGGTCGTGAGGAATCGATGAAGGCCCAAAGCCATTCGAAGACGGCCCATGAAAACTCCGAGATGGCGCACGGCAAGAGCCAATCGCAGAAGTAAGGCGTAACCGGCGAGACTCGATGGGGTCTCGCCGGCCTCACGCAGCCCTCATTTCCGAGCGCCAGATGACGGACGATTCTCCGGAGGGAAACTTTCCGGACCACGTCGGCAAGGCGGTGCGCTCCGTTACGCAGCTGCATTCCGATCACCGCGGCAGGGCCACGACTCCCCAACGCGCGGTAAACCGGGTCACGGCTCTGATGGGGCGGCCATGGTTTATTATAGCCGTCGGTCTCAGCGTGGCCGCATGGATCGCGGCGAATTTGATTGTGGCCAGGCTTGGTCTCCAACCGATCGACCCGCCCCCCTTTGCATGGTTGGAAGTCGTGGCGACTTTATTCTCGCTCTTCGTCGTCATGCTCGTGCTGGTCGCGCAAACGCATGAGGATGAGCTCAACGCGCATCGCGATACGCTGACTCTTGAGCTCTCAATCTTGAGCGAACACAAAATCGCCAAGGTTATCCAGCTTTTGGAGGAACTGCGCCGCGATAGTCCCCATGTTCAAGACCGGGACGATCCGCAGGCGGATGAAATGGCTGAGCCCGCCGACGCCGGATCCGTTCTAGCGGCTGTTCGCGCGAACGATCGCCAATAATCCCATTCCGCAAATGCGTCGAGCAGGCGGGAACAAATGGCGGACTCGAACTCGTTTGCCTCGCTGCGAGCGCATTGCGCTCACCTGCGCTGGGAGAAAGGTTCTATGGATATTCGCTACGGCTTCGATATCGCGGTCGATTTCGCACAGCCGACAACCTTTCTCACCATGATGGACGTTCACTCCGATTTTCGGCATGGCGTCGTTGGGGAGACGACGCTCGAACTCGAGCCGATCATCCCTGCGGAACGGTTTGTTGATGACTGCGGAAACGTGGTGAGGCGGCTCTCGGCCCCGGCCGGCACGGCGTCACTGCGGCTTCAGGGCGTCTTTCGAACCGACGGACGTGCAGATGAGGTCGATACCTCTGCGGACGCTGCGCAGGTGTCTGACCTGCCGCCCGATACGCTGCCGTTTCTTCGGCCGAGCCGATATTGCGAGACCGAGCTCGTGTCGGATTTCGCCTGGGCGAATTTCGGCGCAATCAATGGCGGGTGGGCGAGAGTGCAGGCGATCTGCGACTTCGTCCATCAGCGTCTCCGATTCAGTTATCCCGAGGCGCGCCCGACCCGGACCGCGAGCGAAGCCTTGGCGGAGGGCGTTGGCGTGTGCCGCGACTTCACTCACTTGGCGGTCGCGCTGTGCCGTTGCCTCAACATACCCGCGCGCTATTGCAATGGTTACCTCGGCGACATCGGCGTGCCCCCGGATCCGGCTCCGATGGATTTCAACGCTTGGTTCGAAGTTTTTCTCGGCGATCGATGGTTCACTTTCGACGCGCGGCACAATCAGCCTCGCATCGGCCGAATCTTGATTGCGCGCGGACGCGACGCCGCCGACATCCCGATGATCGCGACCTTCGGCCCCCACAGACTCTCTCGTTTCACTGTCGTCACTGAAGAGATCCGGGAACGCGTGTCCGTCGCGGCCTGACCACCGCGTTCGGCAAAAGAGGAAGACCGCTTATGATGACGATTTTGCTGATCATACTGATTATCGTCCTGTTGGGCGGCGGAGGCGGGTACTATGCCCATGGCCGGTATGGCGGGGCGGGACTGGGTGGCGTTCTCGGCTGGTGCTGGTTGTCCTGATCGTTCTCTGGCTTATGGGCGCGTTGACGGGCGCGTTGGACCCGTTCCCAGGTAACAGACAACCTGCTGGCGACGCCGCGGCGAGCTTCTCATGTCCGCCGGGCGAACCGCCTTCATTCTGCGTGGCGGCCCTAATAAAACCAGTGCGTCGTACGAGTGACGGCAGGTCAAAATCGGAACATTCCCAGGGCGTTCGAGTTTCTTCGGCACATCGCGGATGGCGCTCGATCGCCCCGCTCCCGTCTCTCAAACCACGCAGAGAAGAGCCACCATGGCCAACACAAGCGACGGATATCGATCACGTCTGGAAGCTGATTGACGAAATTCCCATCGCTATGGTCGTCACGCATGAAGGCCAGGGTCAGAATATGCGGGCCCGGCCGATGGCCGTTCGCCCAGCTCGCGACGAAGGCGCAATCTATTTCTTGACCGACGTCGACACGCCAAAAGCGGAGGAAATCAGGCGCAACCAGTCGGTTTGTCTCGCCCTCTCGGACAACAAGAACCAAAAATTCGTCTCGATTACCGGCCATGCGGAAATGATCGACGACAGAGATCGCGTCAACAAGTTCTGGTCGGTCTACGACAGGGCCTTCTGGTCGGACAAAAACGATCCGCGCATAAGAGTGCTTCGCGTGACGCCAGAGAGCGCGGAGTTTTGGGAAGGGTCAGGGAAGGTCGTTACGGCGGTGAAATTGGCGGCGGCCATCGCTTCGGGCGAGCGGATGGTTCTCGGCGAGAACGAGAAAGTTGAATTTATTCAGGGCGGCAGACTCGCCGACTGAAGCTCGAAACTCGCAGCAAGCTCCGGCTGTTGCGAGTCAAATCCGGCCATCAGTCGATAGGCGCCAGTCCTCGCGCTCCGGCGGCCTCGGTGAACGCCAAGCCCACAACGAAGACAACCAGCGTAAACACGCTCAGCACAGGTTCAACCGCTTGCTGGTCTAATCGCCCCTTCAATGACGCGGTCCGCCTCCGCTCGCCTTGAACCGGCGTCGATAGGATGATGTCAGGCGCAAGGAATCATCACGCAAAGGAGCGCGCGAACCGGAACAACTCGCGGCGTGGTCACATAGGAAGAGTGATGAGGCGTCGGACGAGGCCGAGCGAAGCGCTCATACGCCAGCCGCCGACCCCTCGTCATAGCCACGATAGTGTCGATACGCACGGTAATCATGCTGCCGCAGTTTGGCCGCTAATTTTTGGATCGCAACGCCTCGGTCGCTCGCCGCTACGCTCGCGATAGCGCCCTTTTCGTCTGCCAGGGCGAGAAAAGACGAGACGCAGAATATTGCCGCAGCCGAAAGAACGAGAGGTACCCGTGACATGGGGTGCTCCCATGGTCCGCTAAAGGCACGCACGAGAATCACGCTGCGTTCCCAACCGCTGCGGTCGCGGAAAGTTCCCCGGGAATCGCGTCGCGACTTTAAGACTGTCGCTTATGTGAATTCATTCGATTGATAGAGTTTTCCCGTATCACCGCCGGCATTCGCGACGCGCTTGCGGCTTGAGTGAAATAGAACACCAGTATGCCCGCGATTATTGCAATGGTTGTTGCGCTGGGACCTCAGATATCGGTGCGCCTTGTCTTGAGTGCCGAGACCACGATGAACTAAAGTACCCGGCGCGCCGCGGCATGACGACGCGAGGGGGTCCGACGTCTTACCGACGGGGGACGATTTTGACGGGTGAGTGGTTTACCTACAGGCAGGCGGCCGAGCTGTTGAGCGTGTCGACCGAGGCGGTCCGGCAACGGGCCAAGCGCGGACGGTGGCAGAAGACGCTCGGAAACGACAAGCGAACGCGGATTCGACCGCCCGAGGGTTGGAACGATATCGTTCGGGTATCGGACGATCGCGCTCTGCGCGCCCGCGTCGTCGACGAACGAGCACTCGCCAATCACGTCATACGGGCGCTCGAGGCCCACGTCGAAACGCTCAAGGCGCAGCTTGCCGCGGCCGAGCAGCGCGCCGAAAAGCAGGCGGCCGAATTCGCCACGCGCGAGACGCGTCATGCCGCCGATCTCGCCATTGAACGGACTTTGGCCGACCGGATGTCCGCCAGGGTCGACCAGATGACCGCCGACCTCGCGGTCGAACAGGCGCAGCGGGTCGATGCGGAAAAGAGGCTCGCCGCCGGGCTCGCTCGCGGCTGGTTTAAGCGCCGGGCGCCTGACGCCGGGTAGCCCATTACCCGCCCAAATCACACATCTGTGTCACATTGAAAACCGCGTCATATACGAGGGAACGCATCGAGCTTGCGTTGCGAAGATCACAGTGTGACGCGCGTCACAGCGCAGTCGCTTGGGGCATGGTTAAAGCCGGTCCCGCTCGAAAGACATCTTCAGCAGGAGGCCATCAGCGGCGGGAGGACACGGAAAGGTTAGTTTGTGGAGGCTGTGATGAACGAGATCGGCAAGCAGGCGGTGTTCTACCGCGCATATCTGCCCCATGATCGCAGCCTTATTCCCGTGGCTGTCGCGTTGGGGGCAATCGTAACGCTGTGGCTGAGCCTTTACTGCGTCGGCGCCGAGCGAAACCCGCAGATCGTCCAGAAGGAAGCGCGCGCCGCGGCTGTGCTTGTCTGCCGACCTGTAAGCCACTGAGTATGACGGAGATCTGGCGATCTTGGGGTTCGCGACCGGCATGTAGGCTCCGAGGACTCGCGTAGAAGGTGGCGGCGCGACAGCGTCGCCGCCGGCCGTTGCGATCGCTCCTTCTCGGATCGGGGGAGCGCCGTTACTCGAACAGCTTCAAGTCGACAGCATCGCCCATGGCGCGATAGCCGGCGTCGTTTGGGTGAAGGTGGTCGCCGACGTCGTAGTCGGCTCGGATGCGGGTCGGATGGTCGGGATCGCGCACCGCCGCGTCGAAATCGATCACGGCGTCGAAAGTAGCCGCTCCGGCGAATCCATTCGTTGATCGCCTCGCGTTTAGCTTCGCCCTCCGGCTGGTAGTAGTTGTGGAAGGTCGTGCCCTCGTATGGCGTAAGGGTCGCGCCGTAGATCTTTGCGCCGCGGTCATGGACGCGCGCGATGATCTGCTTCATGCCCGCGATAATCTCGTCCGCGGATACATTCTGCTTCGGAAGATTCGCGCTTGTAGGATGGCCGATGTCGTTGATTCCCTCCATCAGCACCACCCATCGCAATCCAGGCACAGACAGAACGTCGCGATCGAGCCTCGCCAAAGCGTTGGGACCGAACGTGTCCTCCGGATGATCATGGAGTATTCGATTGCCGCCGATTCCTGCATTGACGACGCCGACCGGCTCGGCGTTTGGGCGAGCGGCCAGCCGCTCCGCCAGCCGGTCGGGCCAGCGGTGGTTGGCGTCAACTTGCGAACGGTAGCCGTCGGTGATCGAGTCGCCTAGCGCGACGACGACCGCGGGCTGGCCCGCCGCCTGGACATCGACTTCATTGATGAAAAACCGCGAGGTGGACGTCTTGGGCCAGGGGATGTCCGGCGCTGCGGTAAAGTCGCCGCCGCTCGAGATTTGGGTGGTCGCCACTCCGTCCGGATGAACGACAGCGGGCCCGGTCCAGCGCGGCACGAACAGGCTGATGGCTAGCTTCGACAGCGGCGCGACCTCCATATCGACTGGGTCCGACAGCGCGGCCGCGCCCGGCGGAATCGTGATCCCACCTAACCCCCCGAAGGTGAGCGCATGGTCGGTCGCGGCGTCGATTGTCCCGATCTGAGCGTCGGACGCCGGCTTCGCGATATGGGCGGCGCCGATGACCAGTGGGTAGCGGCCAGTCTCGTTGGAGAAGCGCACCCGTAACTGCTTCCCGCCGGCGCTCAGGCGGACAATCTGACGCAACGTCTGGTAGTTGATCTCCTGACCAACAGGAAAGACATCGCTCGCTCCCCAGCTCCCGATCCACCCGTCCGCCCGCGCGGCCGGCGCGGCACGGCTTAGCAGCGCGACCGCAGCGGCAGCGGCCGCAAGCATCTTGCGTTGGCGCCTCATGCGGCATCCTCCGTTTCGTTCTCCGCCGACGCTCCGGCCTGACACTCCACGAATGCTGTTTATCGGTCGATTGCGACGCAACTCTGTTAGCGGAGAATGCGCGGCGACAATCGAAGCGATTGGGCGATTACAATTTCTTCAGCGCACCGGACGGACGGCCTTGCTCGGCAGCGATGCGCCCTGTGCGCATGACTAGGCTTCGGAGCGGCCGATCGACGACCGCATCAGCAACGCTCTGCCGCTTCGACCGCAACTAGATCGGCGACCGCGCCGGCGCGGATCTCCCGGCGAGCGCCGCCGAGCGCCTTGTCCGCTTCGATGGTCGTGAGCGCGAAAACCTCCTCAAGCTCGCGGTCCGTGAACATTGCGTGGCGCTCGGCGATGATCGCGGCGCGGTCGAGCATGTCGCCGTTGCCATAAGGCGACCAGCAGTCGCGAATGTTGTCCGAGCCGGCGAACACCGTGACCCCACGCGCTCGAAGCTTCGCAGGCGGCGGCACGGGCGCCGATGGCGGGCATGAGGTCAGGATCGCGACTTCCGCGCGGGCGAGCGCGTCGGCGGTCTCCGCAAACAAGTCGGGTCCGATGGATCCGAGCGCGAACGCGTGGCTGACCGCGACGCGTCCTTGCATGCCCGCCGCGATCGTCCGATCAGCGATGTCGCGCAGCTCGGCGGCCCCGGTCTTGCCGCTGTCATGGAGATGAATGTCGATTCCCTTGCCGAAGCGCTCGGCGAGGCCAAAGACGATGTCGAGCTGGCCTTTGACGTCGTTATCGAAGCCCGCTGGGTCCAGACCCACCGATGAGGTCGGCTCCGGCGCCGAGCGCCGCGGCCAGAAGGTCGGGCGCGCCCTTCTCCGTTGTCACCCCGCTTTGCGGGAAGGCCACGAGCTGAATGTCGATCCAGTCCCGGTAAGCCTCGCGCACGCGCAGCACGGCTTCGAGATTGGCGAGTCCGACGTCGTTGTCGATGTCGATGTGGCTGCGCACGCGCGTCGTGCCGTTGGCGATCAATGTTTGGATGAGCGCCGAGGCGCGCGCTTCGATCGGCAGCGCGACGCGATGGCGTTCGACGCGTTCGGCGGCGATCCGCTCACGCACGCTGCGTCCCTCGACATGGGGCAGCCGCGGCGCGCCCCAATGCGTCTTGTCGAGATGGATGTGGCCGTCAACGAACGCCGGCAGGAGGAGCGCGCCCGCAAGGTCGATGCGCTCGTCCGTTTGATCAGCGCTTCCGGGCGTATGCAGCGCCGCAATAAGGCCGCCCGCGATTTCGACGTCGGCGAGGCCGCCTTGGGGGAGACGCGCGTTGGCCAGAATCATCAGACGAGGTTCAGGCGCTTCGCCGCCGCATATTGATAAAGGCGGTCGCCATAGTGCTTGAATTCTTCGCCGGCTGAGAAAGTGAGGCTCAGATCATGCTCGTCATCCCGCGCGACCGCCTCGCGATAGATCTCGGGCCAGTCGGGCAGGCGGGCGCGCCGCCATGCATCCAGCTCATCCGCGCTCGGGAGAACGGGAAAGCCGATCTTCGGGACCAGCGATGCGATCGCTTGCCAGAAATAGCGCAGCGGCGTCGCCGTGTCGGGAGTGCGCGGCGCCATGAGGCGCAACCAATGCGTTCCGGTGACCGCGTGCAATGCGCAGAAGTCGAGTGTCGCGGCATAGAGCGCTAACGAGCAGCGGGCGATCTGGTCATGGGTCTCCGGCCCGATCGCGAGCATGTCAACGACGGGCGCGAATTCCGGCTTCTGCGCGACCGCGCGCATGAAGTGCCACAGGAGATCGCGCTCGGGCTCGACATGCCGGAACGCCTCCGGCCCCGACATGAACGCGAGAACCTGCGCCGGATCGTCGGTCGAGGGCTCGGTCCCGCGCGAGGGCCCAAGCGAAAGGTAGGTCGCGGCCCAATAGGCGAGCGCGACGCCGGTTTCCTCGTCGCTGTCGGTCATCGTCGCATAGGCCATGCGCATGAATGCGTGCGTCGCGCTTGCCGCAATGCCCGGGATGAGCTCCGGCAGGTAGTGGACGGCTGCCGGCGTCGCGCCGAGCCGCCCGACTTCGCCGGCAAAAAAAGTTCGATAGTCCGCTTCGCGCTCGCGCTGGCCCAGAAACTCGCGCCAATTGTCGCGCGTGACCGCGCCGATCGATTGCGGAACGGGAACCAGCCCGTTCTGCTCACGATAGATGTCGCAATAGGCTTCGAGGCGTTCATCGCTCGCGCCCATGCGATGCAACGCGACAAGGACCATCGGCAGGTGATTGGCGAGGCAGATTGGGAATTCCGCGCTCCACTGTCGCGACCACGCGACACACCGCTCGAGTCCCTGTCGCGTCGCGGAGTCCCGATGCGAAGAGATGGCGCGCGCCGACGCTGCGCTCATGAGCTCCTCCAATGCGTGCCTTGCGTTGCTATCGTATCCGGGATCGCTTGCAAAGCGAACTGCGCTGAAACCATGAGCATTCGCGCGATCAAAATGCGAGCACGCATGCGTTCATTTTCGACCGACGTCGCCGGAAAATCTCATTGATCTTATGAAAATCGAGGTGCTAGCCTGTCTGATCGTATCGCGGGAGAAGGCTGGCATGAAACCTTTCATCGGTCAGGCGACGGCGTTCGGACTCGGCGCCTTGGTCATGTTCGGTTTCGCTGGGGCGAAAGCGGCCGACAAGCCCTACGAGGGCGTGACGCTCAACCTCGCCTCGCAGAACGATCAGTTCGCGGCGGTGTTGGCGGCGGTCGCCCCTGAATTCGAGGCGCAGACCGGCGCCAAGGTCAATGTCGACATCCTCAGCTACCCTGAGCTTCTGACCAAGATCACCGCCGACTACGTCGGCCACACCAAAGGCTACGACCTCGCCACCGTTGACATCGTCTGGTCCGGACAGTTCGCCGAGGCCGGTTATACCGTCGATCTCACCGATTGGATCAAGCGCGACGCGGCGGAGATCAAGGTCGACGACATCTACCCGTCGCTCATGTCCTCGCTTGGCGGCTACAAGGGCAAGCAGGTCGCGTTTCCGTTCGCCGGCTACGCCAATGTGCTGGCCTACCGCAAGGACCTCTACGACGCCGCCGGCCTTAAGCCGCCTGCGACGATGGAGGAGTTTGTCGCGGACGCAATCGAAGCTGACCGACAAGAGCAAAAAGGCTTACGGTTTTGTCGCCAACGGCCAGAAGGGCCCTGCGGTGGCGCAGGATTGGATGCAGTACAATCGTCAGTTCGGCGGCTCGATCCTCGACAAGGACGGCAAGCCGGCGCTGAACTCGCCCGCCAATATCGCCAGCGTCGTCGCGTATAAGAAACTGTTCGACGAGGCCGCCCCTCCCGGCGCTGCCGACTACGATTGGGGCGGACGCGAGGAGAGCTTCCGACAGGGGGCGGTCGCCAACATGCAGACCTGGTCGATCGGCGCTGCCGACTACGACAATCCGAAGGTGTCGAAGATCGCCGGCAAGGCGGGGATCGTATTGACGCCGTCCGCGCAAGGCCAACCCCAGGAATATGGCATCGGCGGCTGGGCGCTCGGAATCAACAAGGACATCGACCCGAAGAAGCAGGAGGCCGCCTGGGCGTTCATCAAATGGGTCACGAGCCCGGCGGTGCACAGGGACCTCAACCTGCGCGGCGCCGGCAGCTATCTGCGCAAGAGCGAAATGACCGATCCGGAGCTGCTCGCGAAGTATCCGTTCCTGCCGGTGATCGCGACCTCCTTCGAGCACGGCGACGGCGACTTCCGCCCTCGCATTCCACAATATCCGGAATTGCAGGACTTGATCGGCGGCGCCATCAATGCGGTGCTGGTCGGGCAAGCCGACCCTAAGGCGGCGATGGACGACATTCAGAGCAAGGCGGAGGCTTTGTTCAAGTGATTCAGGGACAACGCGCCTGACGGAATTGTCGGATCCCCAAATGAGGAGAAGCGCGGGGACAGGCGGCGACCCCCCTTCTCCCTCGGGGAGAAGGTGTCGGGCGAAGCCCGACGGATGAGGGTTTCCGCCGTAGGGCTATGGAGACCGTTCAATACGGCGGCGTGAATCGCGCTCGCGCGTGAGCAGCTGATCGTGCTTCGCGCCGGAGCCCTCATCCGGCCCTTGCGGGCCACCTTCTCCCCGAGGGAGAAGGGGTGCGCGCTTTCGGCCGAGACGTCGGAACGCCATGTGCGCCGATACGAGCGCGACGTGAGCGTTGCTTCGCGCGACTGGCGCCGCGACCGACGACGACGCGGCCCTTGCGGCCGGCTGGTCCTATACCCGCAAGCGCCAGATGTTTCTGGCTGCGATGGCTACGCCGGCCCTCATCTACGTGCTCGCCGTCGCTGTCGGGCCGATGGTCCAGGGGTTTCTCTACTCGTTCGACAATTACAACCTGATCCGCCCGGCTTCGCGCCATTTCGTCGGCCTCGACAATTATCTCGCGCTTGTGGCGCGATCCGACTGCGCGTCGTGCGGTGATCAACACCTTCGCCTTCACGTTCGGCGCGGTCACGCTCGAATTCGTCCTCGGCCTTGGCGTGGCGCTTCTGTTGTGGCGCGACGATTGGTTCAACCGCGATCGCGCTCGGGCTCCTGCTCGTTCCCGCCACCGTCACGCCGCTGGTCGTCGGACTTGTGTTCAAGGCGCTGCTCAGTCCGGAATACGGCATGCTCGGCTATCCGCTGGCCGAACTTGGCCTCAGCAGTCCGCGTGGGCTGCTCGCGGACCCTCAGCGTGCGCTTGCCACCTTGGTCGCGATCGACGCCTGGGAATGGACGCCGCTGATGGCGCTGATCCTGCTCGCCGGCCTCAAGACGCTGCCGACCGACATTCTCGAGGCTGCGGCGGTCGACGGCGCGAACGGGCCGCAGCGATTCTGGCTCATGGTCCTGCCGCTTTTGCTGCCTGCGGCCTTTCTTGCGCTGATCCTGCGCATGATGGACGCCTTCCGGGTGTTCGACATCATCTTCGTCACCACCAGCGGCGGGCCGGCGGACGCGACCAACACGCTGATGATCTATGGCGTCAAACAGGGGCTCGAATTCTTCAACATCGGCGCCGCGTCCGCTGTGAGCACCTTGATCGTCGTGTGCATCCTCGCCATGGCGGCGGCGTTCATCGCTGTGCTCAAGCCGGGAAGAAACCGGCATGTTTGACCGCGATCGTTTGCTTTTGATCGCGCGCCGCCTGGCGATCTGCGTTGTCCTCGTTCATCGCGCTCGCGCCGGTCGTGTGGCTGTTCTCGATCGCGTACAAGCCGACCCGCGATATCTTCGCCTCGCCCGCCGACATTTTTGTTCACGCCAACGCTCGACAATTTTGAGAGCGTGTTCCGCTACTTCCATCTCGGCGCGCTGCTCGAGTCGAGCCTCATCATCGCGATCGGATCGACGGCGCTGTCGCTCCTCATCGGCGTGCCGGCGGGCTATGCGCTGGCGCGCGCTGAGAGCCCGCGCGCGATCTGGCTCGCCTATTTCTTTCTCATCATCCGCACCGTGCCGCCGATCGCGACGCTCATCCCGTTCTACCTTCTGATGCGCGACATCGGTCTCCTGGGCACCTGGTGGGCGGTGATCATCCTCAACAGCGCGCTCAACAGCGCCTTCGTCGTCTGGATGATGTTCTCCTTCTTTCGCGCCTCGCCGACTTCGACCGAGGAGGCCGCGCTGACCGACGGCTGCACGGACTTCGGCGCCTTCATCCGGATCGCGCTCCCCGCCGTGGTTCCGGGCCTGATCGCCAGCGCGATTTTCTGCGTCATGTTCTCCTGGAATGATTTTCTCTACGCCATGTTCCTCACCAAGGCCGACACCAAGACGATCTCGGTCGCCCTTCTCTCCGCCTACGGCACGAAGGACATTTCCTGGGGGACGCTCGGCGCGCTTGCGCATTTCTCCACGCTGCCGATCGTCGCCATGATGATCCTGCTCAACCGCTATTTCGTTCAGGGTCTGACGCAAGGGGTGCACTAAACGCGCAGTCGCGGCGCCGCTAGGCGCCGAACAGCGCCGGGACTTCGGCGAGATGCGCGATCGACCGGTCGGCGCCGACGAAGGCCTCGCCCGAAGGCGCATAGCCGACCACGTAGAGCCCTGCCGCTCGCGCGGAGCGGGCGCCTGCGCCGCTGTCCTCAACGGCGACCGTCGCCTGTGGCTCTGCGCCGAGCCGGCGAGCC
Source organism: uncultured Alphaproteobacteria bacterium (assembly GCA_963743265.1). Lineage (GTDB taxonomy): Bacteria > Pseudomonadota > Alphaproteobacteria > Rhizobiales > Beijerinckiaceae > Roseiarcus. The sequence continues at coordinate 109,314 of CAVUPE010000038.1, forward strand.
GCTTCGCGGAAGGGTTCGGGATCAGGCTTGCCTGACGACACGTCGTCGAGGCTGAGCGAAAACGCAATGATCTTGCCGATGCCGAGCGCCTCGATGTTGGCGTCGACGATTGTTCGTCCTGAATTCGACACGCAGGCTTGCGCCACTCCGCGCGCCGCAAGTGTCGCGCATCGCCTCGATGGCGCCCGGAATGGGCTCGAGTTCGTCCGCGTGCGCGACGTAGTAACCTTCGATCGCCGCAATCCACGTCTCGAATTTCGCGCCGCGCAGAAAAGCGAGGCCTGAGCGCCTTCCATATGTCACGCGCGTGCACGCCCCGAAACGCTTCCGGGTCCAGATCGCTGAGATCGGCGCCGAGAGCGGCGCTCGCGGCGACGAGCCCGCGCTGATGGAGCGGTTCGCTGTCGATCAGCGTGCCGTCGATATCCCAGGCGACGGCGCGAAACAGCGTCATAGGGGCCCCGAGTGGCCTTTGTGGTAAGCGCTAGCCGCGCATCCGATAGCGGCGTTGGCTGCGCACGTAAACATTGGGTCTCATTGCCCCGCGCGCGAGCAGCGTCTCCGGGCGTCCGCTTTGCCCGCGGCGTGGGTTGGTCTAGTATACCGACGTTCTCGGCAACCCCCTCTGAGATAGACGCCGCGCCCGAGCCTCGTGCCGTGCGCGCGCGCTTTTTCCGTTTGAGGGGCGTCGCTGTCGTCGGGAGGAAGCGCAAGCAATGAGTCATGTGTCTCTGCGGCCGGATTTCGAGGACCTGATCGAGCTGGACGCGCCGGCCATCCAGGTGGCCACGGACTGCATCTTCACCGAGGGGCCGGTCTGGCATCCGGTTGATCATTTCCTGTTGTTTTCAGACATGCCAGGCGACGTGCGCCGCCGCTGGGACCCGGACGGGGGTGTCGTTGAGGTCAAACGGCCGGCGAACAAATGCAACGGCATGACCTATGACGCCGATCTCAACCTCATCGTCTGCGAGCACGCGACGTCCTTGCTCGTCCGGGAGAAGCCGGATGGAACACGCGAGGTTCTCGCGAGCCATTTCGAGGGCAAGGAGCTCAATAGCCCGAACGACGTTTGCGTGCGCTCGGATGGCTCGATCTATTTCTCCGACCCTTACTATGGGCGCGTCCCGGTCTTTGGCGTTGAGCGGCCGCGTGAGCTTGGTTTTCAAGGCGTCTACCGCCTGCCTCCCAACGGCGGCGATCTGCAACTCGTGGTCGATCGCGATCTGTTCGAGCAGCCGAACGGCCTTTGCCTGTCTCCGGACGAGAGGCTGCTCTACGTCAACGACAGCGCGAAGAAACTGATCCGCGCATTCAACGTCGCGCCCGACGGCTCGTTGTCGGGAGAGCGTCTGTTCGCAAGCGAAATCCGGTCGTCGTCACAGAACGGCGGTCCGGACGGGATGAAATGCGACGAACGCGGCAATGTCTGGGTCACGGGCCCCGGGGGCGTTTGGGTTTACGCCCCGTCCGGCGAGTTGATCGGCAAGCTGCACATCCCGGAGGTCGTGGCCAATCTTGCATGGGGCGGCCCCGAATTGCGCACTCTGTACGTGACCGCCACGCATTCGGTCTATCGCTTGACGACGAAGGTCGGCCCCCGGATCGAGCCCTATATGCGCGCGCACGCCGCCGCGATGAACGCGTCTGCGCCTGCCGAGGCGTCGGGGCTCGATCTCGACCCCCGTCGCGCTGTCCTCATCATCCAGGACATGCAGAACGACGCGGTGAGCGAGGGCGGCGCCTTCGCCGCGTCGGGAGCGCCGGCACACGCGAAAGCGCAGAACGTCGTCGAAAACATCCGGCGGGTCGCCGCGGCGGCGCGCACCCATGGCGTTCCCGTCATTCACGTCTGGTTCGTCGTCGAGCCCGGGCGCGGCTGGCGTCACGCTTAATGCGCCATTATTCAAGGGACTCGCGGAGCACAAAGCGGTGGTGCGGGGGACTTGGGGCGCCGCGCCGTCGATGGGCTCGAGCCTGACCTCGGTGATTTCGTTGTCGAGAAGATGCGGATGAGCGCCTGGGAGGGCACGCGGCTCGAGACGATTCTCAAAGCGCTCCATCGCGACACGATCATCAACACGGGCGCCTGGACCAACATGTCGATCGAGCACACGGCGCGCACCGGCGCCGACAAGGGCTATGTCGTGATCACGCCCGAGGATTGCTGTTCGACGATGAACGCCGATTGGCACAAGGCTTCGATCGAATACGCGATGCAGAACGTCGCTGAGGTCACGAAGGCTGACGCGGTGATCGCGGCGCTGAAGGGCAGGTGAGGCGTGGCGGTCGCTTGTCAGCGCTCCGCCAGCCGGCGATAGAGGTCGCGATAGCGGCGATACCCGCGACGATAGAGCTCGGCAGTTTCAGGTCGAGGCTCGATCCGATCGGCCGGGCGCACAAAGGCGGAGATCGCCGACCAGTCGGACGCGAGTCCCGCGCCGATCGCCGCCGTCCAGGCGGCGCCGACGCAAGAGCCGGGATGGCCGGCGAGGCGCTGAACCGGGCGCTCGAGGACGTCGGCGACGATCTGCATCCATACCCGGCTGGCTGAGCCGCCGTCGGAGACGATAAAGCGCTCGGTCTTGTAGCCGATCTCGTTCATCACCTCGACATGATGCGCGATCGCATAAGCGTAGGCCTCGAGCAAGGCGCGCCAGAGGTGGCCGATGTCGTGCGACAGCGTGAGGCCGTCAAAAGTCGCGCGCGCGTTGGCGTCGTGGATCGGCGTCTTTTCGCCGAGAAAATAGGGCGTGATGACAAGCCCCTCGCTGCCGGCAGGGCGCGCTTCGGCGAGCCGGTCGAGCCATTGATGGATCGAGAGGCCGGCCTCATCCGCCGCCTGCTTTTCGCCCGAAGCGAACTGTCGCACGAACCAGTTGAGCGCCGAGCCCCCGGTCGCCATGCATCCGTTGGGGACGAAGAGGCCGGGCTTCAAATGGTAGTCGAGAAACAGGCGCGGATCGGGGCGCGCGTGATCGGTCGCGGTCAGAATGTCGACTGAGCCGCCAAATTTCAGCAGCACGTCGCCGGCGTTGACGATTCCCGCGCCGAGCGCGGACGCGATGTGGTCCGCCGCCCCGCCGATGACCGGCGTTCCAGCTCTCAGCCCGCTCTCCGCCGCGCCCTCGGTCGGAGACGACGCCCAGGATTTCGTGCGAGGCGACCTTGCGCGGCAGCGCGCTCCGCGGGATATGCGCAAGCGCGACCAGCGCATCGTCGATTGCGTGCGTCGCGAGGTCGACGAACCCAGCCTCGAGCGCCCAGTTCTGCTCGATCGCGCGCTCGCTCGTGAGGCGCCAGTTGATGTAGTCGTACGAGCCGAACACCGTGCCGATGCGCGCAAAGACCTCGGGCTCATGCCGCTCGATCCATCGCAGTTTCGCCGCGACGAGCTGCTGATTGATTCCGTTGCCGGCCTTGGCGAGAAAGGCCTTCTCGTCGATCTCGGCGCGAAGCTCCTCGACTTCCGCGCCGCAGCGCGCATCGCTCTGCTGGATGCTGGGCCGGAGCAAGCGGCCGGAATCGTCGAGGAGGACGACCGCCGGCAGCATGCCGGTCACGCCGACCGCGGCGATGTCGGCCGGCGAGACGCCGCTCGCGCGCAAAAGCTCGCGCACGATTTCGCCGACGTTTGCTCCACCATTGCTCGGGATCTTCCTCGGCCCAGCCGACATGGTCCGAGCGCAGCGTGACGGGGCGCGAGGCGAGGGCGAGCGTCTCATCCGGCGGCCGGATGAGGACGCCGATGGTCGAGGTCGTGCCGATGTCGAGGCCGAGAACGCAGGGCATGGAGTCGCGGCTCGCTCGCTTTGTCATACCCGCGCAAGCGGGTATCCAGACTCGCGCCTGATTGCGAGGGCTGCGACTGGATTCCCGCGTTCGCGGGAATGACATGTTGGCACGCGGTCACCTCAGCTTCGCCACGGCGTCCATGAAGCGCTTGACGCGTGCGCCGTCGACCGGATTCCAGGTGTTTCCGTCGACCTTGAAATGCGTGCCGATCACCACGCCGTCTGAGATGGCGAGGATGTCGCGCACATTGTCGATGGTGACGCCGGTGTTGGCGAGGACGGGAACGTCCGGGACAGCTTCGCGGACGGTTTTGAGGTTCGAGCGATCGACCGGATCGCCGGTCAAGGGTCCCGAGACCAGGATCGCGTCGGCAAGCGAGGAGAAGACGGCGCTTTTCGCGCGCAACGCGATCGGGCGTTCGTCGAGCGAGTGCGCGAATTCGGCGTTGATGTTGAACAGGAGCTTCAGGTCGTCGCGGCCGAGACTGTGGCGCAGGCGGAGGCGCCGGCGCAATCGGCCTGCCAGAGCCCCATGTCGGACGCGAACAGGCCGGTGAAGATCTCGCGCACGAAGCTTGCGCCGGTCGCAGCGGCGATGGCGACGCTGGCGAGCGGATCCCAGAGATAATTGACGCCGAACGGAACCTTGAGATGCGGCTTGATCGCTTGGACGACGGCGGTCATCCCGGCCACGCCTTCGGGCGGCGCCTTGAGGACATAGGGGCGGTCGTTCTCGTTGCCGAACATCACGGCGTCGACGCCGCCCGCTTGCAAAGCCTCGATGTCCTTGAGCACGCCCTCGATCAGCTTGGCGACGCCGCCGTCCGCGTCATAGAGCGGCGCGCCCGGAAGAGCGCCGATATGGGCCATGGCGATCACGACCTTCGTCTTGTCGCCCAGGAAGTCAAAAACCATGCAGGAATTCCTCAGGCGCGCGGCGCTTGATCAATCGCGCCGGATAGGAAGGGTCTTCGTCGCGCGCGGCGCAACCTAGCGCCGAGGGCGACATTATCAAACAAAAAGCGCCTTCGCGGCTTCCGATTTTGTTGATATGGCTCGCGCCCGCAGGCTGCGGGAGGGACAATGCCGGCAGACGGTTCGCCTTACTCGGAACTTAACGGCAGGCGCGCGTTCGTAACCGGCGGCGCGCAGGGCATCGGCCGCGCCATTGCGCATGCGCTTGCGCGAAGCGGCGTGAAGGTCGTGATCGCCGATATCGATGGCGAGGCGGCCGAGCGAACGGCGCAGGAGATCGGCGCAGGCTCGGTCGCCGTCGAGATTGACGTGCGCGAACGCGCCTCGGTCGAGCGCGCCTTCGGCGAGGCGCTCAAGCATCTGGGCGGCTGCGATATCTGCATCGCCAACGCCGGCGTCTCGACCATGCAGCGCGCGCTCGAACTGACGGACGCGGATTGGGACTTCAATTTCGCCGTCAATGCGCGCGGCATATTCCTGACCAATCAGATCGCGGCCCGGCATTTCGTCGCGCAGGGCGCGGGCTGCATCGTCAACACCGCTTCGCTCGCCGCCAAGGTCGGCGCGCCGCTGCTCGCGCATTATTCGGCTTCGAAATTCGCGGTGCTCGGCTGGACCCAGGCGCTCGCGCGCGAACTCGCCCCGAACGGCATTCGCGTCAACGCCGTGTGCCCGGGCTTCGTGAAGACGGGCATGCAGGCGCGCGAGATCGAGTGGGAGTCGCGCCTGCGCAATCTGTCGGCGCAGCAGGTCGTCGACGATTATGTGGCGCAGACGCCGCTCGGACGACTCGAAGAGCCCGAGGATGTTGCGGACGTCGTGGTGTTCCTGTGCTCGGACAAGGCGCGGTTCATGACGGGGCAGGGGGTCAATGTCACCGGCGGGGTCTACATGACGTGACGAGCGCGAATGATTCGGCCGATAGCGGCCTCTTGGTTCACGTTGGAGGCTCGCTCGTGGGCGCCGTCTCCGGCAGAGTGATCAGTATCGGAAGGACCAAGACGGCGACCACGGCAATCATGGCGCCGGGGACCATGATCCAACCGGTTCGTTCCGTCAGGACCTGGGCGACATAGGGGGTGAGGCCGCCGAAGATGGCGGTGGCCGTGGTCGCCCCCAGCGCCAACCCGCTGATGCGGCCTTCCCCCGGGAATTGTTCGGCGGTCGCTATGGCGCCGACGGCGCTGACCGCGCCGGCGACACAAGCGAGTATGACAGCCGCGAAGAGAGCGTATGAAGGCGAGCCGCCGGCCATCAGATGAAACAGCGTGATAGGCAGGATCGCGCTGCACAGGCTGAGAACGATCAGGACCGGTTTCCGGCCGAGGCGGTCGGACAAGGCTCCCGCAAAGGGCGTGACGAGGATGACGGCGACCGCTGCGGCGGTGGATAGCCGAAGCGAGTCGCTCTCATTCAGCTTCCCGGCGGAAGTCAGGAATGTGGGAACATAGGTGATCCCGACATAATAGGTGATTGAGCCCAAGGCGGAGATCGCGAACGCTCGCAGGATGCCGGCGCGATGGTTCGCGAGCGCGTAAAGCAGCGGGCGTTCGGGCGCCGTCCCGCTTTTCTGCTGCCTTTCGAAGTCCGGCGACTCCTCCATTGTTGTGCGGGCAATCCCCACGCTTCCCGCCAGAACCGCGCCGACGAGAAAGGGGATGCGCCACCCCCACGAGTCTAGACTTGCAGGGCTCATCGAACTGACTGTGAGCAAAGAGACGCCGACCGCAAGCAGCCCCCCGATCTCGCTGGACGCGGAGGCTAGCGACGTGATCAAGCCGCGCCTGTTGCGAGGCGAGCCTTCAAGCAAATAGGCGACGACCGCGATGTACTCGCCGCCGACCGAAAACCCCATGACGCAACGCAGGAGAAAAAGAAGCCAGCCGGCGGCAGCGCCCACCTGTGCATGAGTCGGCAGCAAGGCGGTGCCGAGCATCGTCATTGTCATGAGCGCCACGGACAACAGCATCGTTCGGCGGCGCCCAAAGCGATCCCCGATATGGCCAAAGATGAAGCCGCCGAGTGGGCGCAACAGATAGGCGATTGCGAATGTGGCCAGAGTTGTGCTCAGCGCGGCGCCGCCGGCGCCAAAAAATACTCGCGAAAGCACTGTCGCGAAGTAAAGGTAGAGGGTGAAGTCGTACCATTCCACGACAGTCGAGAAGGCCGCGACTGCGATGGACGCGCGAGACATGGCTCGGCGGGGCGCGAGAGTTGGTCGTTTGAGTTTGCAACTCTAAATGAATCTCGCGTCGATATGTCTGGAGGAGGCGCCGCCTCCATTCGCGCGAACGGGAGGTCGCATTCGAATGATAATGGCGGGGGTCAATACCCGAGCGCCGCGCCGTCCTTGCGCGGGTCTGAACCGCCGATCAGGACACCGCGCTCGCGGTCGATCATGATTGCCTGTCCGCCGCCAAGCGGACGTACGACATCGATCAGCGTGTGCCCAAGCGCGGAAAGCGCCTCACGCATCGCCGGCGAAATGCCCCGTTCGACCTCGACTTTCCCCAAGTTCGCGCCAACACGAGGAAAATCGAGCGCCTCTTGAATGTCCATGCCGTAGTCGAGGACATTGGTCAGAACCCAGGCCTGATGCATTGGCTGATGATATTCGCCCATTACGCCAAAGCACATCCAAGGCTGGCCGTCCCGCGTCGCCATTCCGGGCATGATGGTGTGTGCAGGGCGCGTCTTCGGCGCGAGAGTATTGGGATGGCCGCGCTCGAAGGAGAAGCACAATCCTCGGCTCTGCATGAGAACGCCGGAGCTTTCGCCGACAATGCCAGTGCCGAAGGGATGATAGAGAGAGTTGATGAGGCTGCAGGCGTTGCCGTCCCGGTCGACGACTGACAGCGTAATCGTGTCGCCTTTCGGGACGAACGCGCTCTGGCCCGGGGCCGGCAATTCGACAAGCGCGCGCTTGTCGTCGATGAGCCGCGCCAGAGCGGCGAGGTATTCGGGGGCGATGAGCCGGCTTACTGGCGTCTCCCTCTGGCGGGGATCGGCGAGGAAAGCGTTCCGATCGCGGTGAGCGAGGCGCGCGGCCTCGATGTGCCGGTGGAAGCGCGTCGCCCCGCCCGGTCCGTCCGGAGCAGCGCCGAGCGCTTCGAGTTCGCCCAGCATCATGAGCGCGACCAAACCCGGCCCGTTGGGCGGGCATTGCCAGACGTCGAGCCCGCGCCATCGGAGCGAGATCGGCTCGACGAACTCGCCCACATTGCGTCCGTCGGCGAAGTCCTCCTCCGTTTGGACTCCGCCGGCCGCCTTGAGCGTCGCCGCCATGTCGGCGGCGACCGGCCCAGTGTAGAAGGCGTCCGCGCCGCGCTTGGCGATGGCGCGCAGCGTCGCGGCGAGCGCTGTCTGGACGAACCGGTCGCCTTCTCGAGGCACTCGGCCGCCGGGCAGGAAGAGCCGGTTTCCGGCCCGGCGCAGCTTGTCTTCCTGCAGCGACCAATCCCACGCCACGCGGGGGTGCACGGGAAAGCCCTCCTCCGCGTAGCGGATCGCGGGCTTGAGCAGTTCGTCGAAGCCCTTTGTCCCGTGGGCGTCTAGCAGCAATTGCCAGCCGGAGATCGCGCCTGGAATGGTGACCGCGTGCGGCGAAACACTGTCGGGCGGGACCGGACCCAAGGCTGCGATCGCGTCGAGCGAGGCCGCCCTACCGGATCGGCCCGAGCCGTTGACGGCGACGACCTTGCCGCCTCCCGCAGGCGCATAGAGGCAAAAGCAATCGCCGCCGATCCCGGTCGCCTGCGGCTCGACGACGGCGAGCACCGCGCAAGCCGCAACAGCGGCGTCGACGGCGTTGCCGCCGGCGCGCAGGACCTCGATCGCGGTCAGCGAGGCGATCGGCATGGAGGTCGCCGCCATCCCGTTCACGGAGTAGACGGGGCTGCGACCACTCTGATGGAAGTCCCGCAATGGCGTGTCCTTTCCGGCTGCCGGTCAATCAAGCCGGCCATGTTCGCGTCGAAGGTTTAAGCCGGCTCAAATCTCATTTTGCAAGTCGCTTCGCCATTGGCGCAGATTTTATGAATTTTGCCCCGGGTTAGCTGAAGGCGAGAAGGCTACATCTCCGGATGTACCTCCGCATGTAGGGGGCCCAGCTTGAACAGGGCGTTGCTGTTCGAAAGGACGTCGGTGAGGGTGACCCGGCCGATCAGCGAGGGCGCGAAGAGATTGATGGAGGCCGCGGCGAGTCCGGTCCGGGGGTCCATGGGAAGGGGAATGTCGACGACCTCCTTGAAGAAGGCATAAGGCGAGACGCCGGGACTCTCCGGGGTCTCCGCGCCGATTGACGCGATCGGGGACGGCAGTCCGTCCACAAGGATCGGCGGAGGTCTTGGCTAGAAAATTCAGATTTTAAATACGATGGCGCACAACTGTTTGGATAAGTGACAGGAGGCTATCATCACTTGGAAATCCTACAATGTCAACACTTATATGTCAAATAAAAGCGTGTCAATATGGCGAACGAAAACCGTAGGATGGCCCGGCGTCTGTTGATGCTTCAATCCCAGCGCGCCAATCCTAGAAATTGGATGACCAAGTAAATAACAATAGAATTCTTCTGACCAAGAAGCAAACACGTCATCTGTTTACGATCAACTACGACATAATCACCATGCCTCGGAGACCAGTGCGACGCTGACCTTGGAGCGCCACTATGCAGGACTTGTTCAACGGACATTCCTACAGCAGCGCGCCAGCATCCAAGATCGTCATCGAGGACAGCTTTAGATGGATAGTCGGAATCTTTAGCCGTGGTGGCGCAATTCGAGTCATACAGAAAGCAAATGAGATCAATCTCAGAACGTTCTACCCACTACGTAAGAATAATAAAGGTGAATACGTACCGCTTTGGGTTAATTATTTATTCATAGAATTTCAGGAAGCTGTCACAATAGATTTATGCAGAAGCAGCGCGAAGTTCATCCGTATCATTTCAGCGCACGATGAAGAAGGAATAATGCGACCCGTTTTGGTGCGAAAGGGTGCGGTGGCGGAGAGTATGTCCATGTTGCTAGCGGGCAGATTTAACGAACGAACGACCCAGCGGCGCTTCTATGGGAAGGGGTCATTGGTGCGGGTTATTGAGGGAATTATGGCCGACAGGAAGGTACGGCTGGAAGAGGATGTATTTCCAGACTGGCGCGGCAATCACAGAGTCAAGATTGATGTGAATGGACTCAAAGCTACGGTGGAGTTGTTTAATTTGGCGCTTTAGAAGTGCCTGAGACAATTGTGACAGTTCGATAATCAAACGAATTGTGGGGCTGCGGAGTTGATGGTGGCAGAGTCTATGGACGCTTGGGGCTAGCTCCTAGTGAATCGTCAGTTCACGATATGCTCTCCACTTACTCGACCTTTTCTGGCGCTGTTATGTTCAACATCTCAATAACTTCATTTATCCTCTTTTGCGCCTCCAACATCGTGTTTATGACTTCGTCTATATAGTAGAAGTCTGTTGTATTGTCTTTCATTTCTAGTATCATAGCCCGCAAGGGGCTCCGTTCTGAGAGGAACATATTCAGTTCCCTTACTACGACCGTCTTGCGCTTGTGTATCGCAAATTCAGACATAGCCTTTCTACCCTTACTCTTGTCTGCTCCGCGTTCTTCCCTCCATTTTTGCATCTCTGTTTTAGCTACTTGCACAGTTAGCCAGTTTTCTGGATCGTGCACGGTCTCTTCCAAACCTTTCCATATTTCTTCTTCAGTCGGGTTCTCTGGGTCTACTAGCTCAGTTTTCGCATATTGTTGAAGAAGCTCTTGTTTGTGTGGATATCGATTTAGTATCCGCGCAACTGAATAACTTTTTGGACGCCTAGGTTCCTTTTTCCAGGCTCCATAGGTAGTCCTGTAGTTCTTCAACGTCGCGTAGTCTATTCCAATATCGGCTGCATATTGGAGTAACGTTTCGTCTCCATATTTGGTTTCGACTTGGTCTGCAAGTTCTCCGATCTCCATTTGGTGGTTAGAGATCATTTGATGCAGAGATCTTCCTCGTATTACCAGTTCGTCATATTCTTCCATTTTCCTTTCCGCCTTTCGGTCCCGAAAAGCGCTACGGTAGCGCTTTTCGGCTCTCCGCGAAATCGCAATACTGGCCTGATCATTGGATGTACTTAGAGTTGCTTTGATAATCATAGATTCAGTTGGATTTAATTAGAGTGGGTTGCGCTCAAACTCAAAAATCATCTGTGGCGCACCAGAGGCTTGACCGGCAGCGCGTCCTATGTTCCACCTTTGTTCTCATGGAAGTCGAGACGCTAGGCGTGGCGAGGAGCCTTGGCTGGAAGGTGCATATGCGCTGCGCCAACGGCTACCGGCAGGAGACGCGCTCCATGCGCAAGTGCGTCTACCGCAAGCAGCTGGACCTAGAGACGCTGGTTGCACGCGCGGGCCGAACTTCCCACTGGGGAGGCTGGAAGGGCGGCTGATGTGTCCTGCTTGCGGGAATCGGAGGGTGACGGTGGTCTTTGAGCCGCCGAGCAATGCTGCGCAGATGGGAGGTGAAGGGAAGTGTTGAAAAATGCAGGGGGGTCCGGGAGGGTAGAGCGTGGGTCATTTTCCACGACTACTTCTGCAGTTTAAGAATTAAATCGTGAAGCTCTTCAATTCTCTTATTGATATTCGTGATATTTGCAACCATGTGAGTTGCTTCGTGCGTTATCTCTTCGTCAATAGAGGGCTCTATATGCCATTTATCGAGTAACCTGGTCATATCGTTCCGGATTTTGGTCTTTCCTCCATGTCCATATACTAAACTATCAATCTTATTGGCGACGGAAAGCCCATATACAATTCGCGGATAAAATCTCGATAAACTAGTAATTTTCTGATATTGCGATCGACCATTCTGGCGGTCTCGTACATTATGTCTGCGATAGCGGCGACCGCGCTAATGGTCTCATTCACCAGACCTGAGATGATCCCGGAAACACCGGTCACCTGATCGGCGGCGTCGACAGTGATTTCGCCCGTTGCCGTCAGTTCGGCGTCGTTCGACTGGAAGCTGAATTTGTAGGTCGCCGCGTTCGTCGCAGTAACGGTGAAAAGTACTGCAGTTGTAAACGCGGCAATCGTGGTAATCAAACTCTTATGCATCATGCATCTCCCGTCTCGCTCGCTAGTCATATTCTGTTTACAACCGCTAGAGACTGCCAACACCCGACATTGGGTGGCTCCATTTTTATTAAATACGCTGGCCAGCCGCCGATGCAAGTTAAGGTTGTCGCCTTAGTTACAGACGGTTGAATCCAGGTTGTGCTAGAGTGTAATCAAATCCCTATCGCCGCCCGGACCCCGACCCAGTTTCCGGTGCGATTGCGAACGCGCCCTCGGCGTGGTGTAAGCGTCAGCGACTTCCAAAGTCGGAGGACTTGAGTTGGCGAATCATCCCGCGCTGGCCGCGAACCGGGTCGCGGTGATCACCGGAGCGGCCAGCGGCATTGGCCTCGCCGCTTCGGCCAAATTCGCCGCGCTCGGCATGAAGGTGTGCATGGCGGACGCGAACGGCGAGGCGCTCGAGGCCGCCGCCGCGAAGCTCCGCGCAATCGCGGCGCAGCCGGATTATGTGCGATCCTTCACCACCGACGTCAGCAATCTCGACGACGTCCGGCGCCTGAAAGCCTCGGTCATCGACGCCTTTGGAGAAGTCGCCGTGCTCATGAACAATGCCGGAACCGGGGGCGGCGGCGAATTGTTCGGCGATCCGGCCCGCTGGCGGCGCATTCTCGACGTCAACCTCTGGGGCGTGATCAACGGCGTCCAGACGTTCGCCCCGGACATGATCAAGCAGGGGACGGCGGCGGCGATCGTCAACACCGGCTCCAAGCAAGGCATCACCTGTCCGCCCGGCGACACCGCCTACAATGTCTCGAAAGCGGGCGTGAAGGTTGTCACCGAGGCGCTGGCGCATGAATTGCGCAATATCGAGGGCTGCCGCGTGAGCGCGCATCTGCTCATTCCGGGCTTCGTTTTCACTTCTATGACCAAGGGTTCAAGGACTGAGAAGCCGGCCGCCGCCTGGACGCCGGAACAACTCGTCGACTTCATGCTGCCGGCGTTGGAACGGGGCGACTTCTACATTCTTTGCCCCGACAACGACGTGCCGCGCGAGATGGATGAGCGCCGCATTCTTTGGGCTGCGGGCGACATCGTCGAGAACCGGCCGCCGCTCTCCCGCTGGCATCCGGACTACAAGGAGGCCTTCGCCAAATTCGCGAAGGCCTAGACCTCGCGCTTTCGGTCGCGGGACGCATGGGGTAGCTTGCGACGTCTCCTACTGAGGAGCGTCGCATGTTCACTTGCTCTTCGGCCGATCCTCCGGACCCAGCCGCTTCGCCGGGCTGCTCGTGTTGCCGAGCGGAGCTCCAGTCCCTGACACACCGCATCAACGCCGATCTTTCGCGCCGCGGATTTGTGGCCGGGATAGGCGCTTCGATCGCAATGCTGGGCCTTCCCCGCTCGGCGCGCGCGCAAGGCGCGTCCGATCCAACGGCGCCAATAGTCTTCACGAATTTTCTCTTGTTCGACGGGAAGTCGAGCGCTTTGCGCGGCGGACTTGCGCTCATCGTCGAAGGCGGGCGGATCAAGGCGGTTGCGAGCGGCAACCCCGCCGGTCCGGAAGGGTCGCGCACCATCGATTGCGGCGGTCGGGTCGTGATGCCCGGACTGATCGACGCGCACTGGCATTGCATTTTCGCCGCGCTGCCGATCTCGGCTCTGCTCGCGGCCGACGTGGGCTATATCTTCCTGGCCGCCAGCGCCGAGGCGGAGCGCACGCTGATGCGCGGCTTCACAACGGTTCGGGACCTCGGCGGCCCGTCGTTTGCGCTCAAACAGGCGATCGACGAAGGACTCGTGCCTGGACCGCGCATCTATCCGTGCGGCGCCATGATTACGACGACGGGCGGACACGGGGATCTGCGTCCTTTGTCCGATCTGCCGCGGAGCCCGGGCGGTCCAGTGAGCGACATGGAACGGACCGGCGGCGCCAATATCGCCGACAGCGCCGACGAAGTGCGCTTGAGGGTGCGCGAGCAGCTTCTCCAGGGGGCCTCCCAGATCAAACTTGTCGGGGGCGGAGGCGTGTCCTCACCGCGCACCACCCTGGACATGCTGACGTTCAGCGAGCCCGAGCTTCGCGCCGGCGTGGAGGCGGCCGCCGATCGCAATACTTACGTCGCCGTGCACGCATACCCGCCCGCTGCGATCCAGCGCGCGATTGGCGCTGGCGTTCAGTGCATCGAACACGGGCATCTGATGGACGAGGCGACCGCGAAAACGATGGCGGACAAGGGCGTCTGGTTGAGCATTCAACCCTTCGTCAGTGACGAAGACACCGTTCCTCTCAGCGGTCAAAGCCGGATCAATCTGGAGCAGGTCATTGCCGGAACAAACACCGCCTATCCCTTGGCGAAGACCTACCAGCTCAAGACCGCCTTCGGCTCGGATATGTTGTTCTCCGCTGAGAAGGCCGCACGTCAGGGGATCATGCTGACCCACCTCACGCGCTGGTACGAGAGCGCCGAAATCCTGAAGATGGCCACTGCGACCAATGGGGAACTGCTCGCGTTGTCCGGACCGCGCAATCCCTATCCGGGGAAACTTGGCGTCCTCGAAGAGGGCGCGTTGGCCGATCTCATCGTGGTGGACGGCGATCCAATCGCTGACATCGCGCTCGTCGAAAACCCGGAGAAGAATTTCCTGATCATCATGAAGGACGGGAAGATTTACAAAGACACGCTTCACTCGTGATGGGAGGGTAGGGCCGGAGGCTCGGCTAATCCGCTCGTCGCTGGACGGAACGTCGCCGACATGTCACGAAAGTGCGTCCGAGGGAGGCGGGATTGCCGGAAATGAGTTCGCTCGCCATCTCGCTGGTTGTCATCGGCGTAATCGTCGCGGGCGGCCTTCTCGGCCTCGTGCTTCAGCGCGTCCTCCCGGAGCGCTACACGACGGACAAGGCCCGCGACATGATCGGCGGCGTTGTCGGGCAGCTGACGCTCCTGCTCGTGCTGGTCAACGGCCTCCTCATCTGGACGGCCTACGGCGTCTACAGCACCCAGCAGACGGAGCTGCAGACGCTTGTGGCGCGCGCGCTCGAGTTCGATCTCGAAATGCGCCAGTTTGGGCCCGAGGCGGATGAGGCCCGCGGCATGTTGAGGACCGATCTCGTCTGGGCGCACGAACAGTTTTGGGGCGACGACACTTCGCGCGCCGCGGCCTATGAGGCCTCCTACAAGGCCATGGGCAGCCTGAACAAGTTTCTCGATGGACTCACGCCCAAGACGCCCGCGCAGACTAGCCTGCTCACCGCTGCGCGCGCGAACTACGCATTCATCGGCGAGCAGCGGCTCCTCATGTCGCTGCAGGCGGCGACCCCGATCCCCTGGCCTTTGATCTACGCCGTGACGTTCTGGGCGTCGCTACTGTTCGCCAGCATGGGTCTCTTGTCGAAATTGAGCCCGATGTCGGTTGCGATGCTCGTCATGGGCAGCGCGTCGATCGGGCTTGCAATCTTTCTGATCCTCGAGTTCAGCCAGCCCTACACCAGCTCGATCCGCGTCTCTCCGGCGCCGCTCGAACAGGCGATCCTTCAGCTTGACCAGCCCAGCGCCGCAGCGACCAGCAGCGCTCCGAAGTGACTACGGAGGCAGACCCATGGCGAATTACAAGATTCTGAGCGACGCGGAGATCCGAGCGGCGCTGGCCGAACTGCCGGACTGGTCCTTAAAGGCGCCCAACATCGAGGCCCGGTTCGAGCTCAAGACCTTTCGCGACGCGATCGCCTTCATTGTCGAAATCGCGATCCAGGCCGAGGTGATGAACCATCATCCCGAGTTCCACAATTCCTATAACATCCTGACCTTCTCGTTCTGCACCCACGACGCCGGCATGAAGATCACCGATCTCGACATCGAGACGGCCCAACACATCAGCGCGCTCGCGCGCCGCTTCCAGTCGATGGCGTGACGTCCGATCGGAAAGAGGGTGTCGGAAACGAGTACTCGCGGGAGCGAGCCTGAGTTCGACGGTAAGGTCGCGATCGTGACCGGCGGCGGCGCGGGCATCGGCTATGCGATCGCGCGCGCCTTCGCCCGGCGGGGCGCGCGGGTCGCCATCGCCGGACGGACCAAGGATACGCTGACGCGCGCGGCGGACGCGATCGAGGACGAATGCGGATCGACGATCCTCCCTGTCCCAGCCGACGTCGCCGAGGCAGCCGACTGCGAACGGATGATCGCCGCGACCGTCGACGGCCTTGGCGCGGTCGACATCCTCGTCAATAACGCTGCGCTGTTCGCAGTTCTGCCGCTGCTTGAAGCCGATGCGACCGAAGCGGCGCGATTTTTCGCCGTCAACGCCATTGGGCCCGCTCAACGCGGCGCGGGCGTTCGCGCGCTGGGCGGTCGATCACAAACGCGGGGGCGCCATCGTCAACGTCAGCAGCATCGCCGCGGGACGGCCGGCGCCGGGACTCGCCCTCTATTCAGCAACGAAGGCGGCGCTCGACAGCCTCACTCGGTCCATGGCGGTCGAGTGGGCGGGGAAGGGGCTGCGCGTCAATGCGGTCGCGCCTGGCCATGTCGCGACTGAGGGGGTGCTTGAGGACTTACGGACCGGTCGGCTCAATGAGAAGGCGCGTGCTGGCGCGCATCCCCGCCGGCCGCATCGCTGACGGCGACGACATCGCTGAAGCCGTCCTCTTTCTGTGCAGCGACCGCGCGCGCCACATCCTGGGCCAGGTGCTGACCGTCGACGGCGGGGAGGCGTTCTAGCGCGGCTATTCGCCCGCCAAATAGGTCGGGCGCTCGTCCTCTCTTCTCACGGGGGCGTCCTGACAGCTCCAGGCTTCGAGCGCACACACCCATACCGTCGCCCATAGGGCTGCGCCTACGAACAAAACCTGCTGGTACAACGGCCAATCAATCGCGACCAATACGCAGAGCAGCGTCGCCACAAAGGAAATCGGCAAGATTGGGGACATTCCGTGACCCATCGACGTCAGGATTGGCGCGTTTCGCCACATTCGCAAAACCCGGGCCAAATGGCTTTGTTCCTCGGTCCGCGACCGAGCGATTAGGAAAAAGTTTACCTTGTTCTCGTTGGCCTGCCCAAGGGGTCAAAGTCACAGGCCACGCTGTCGCTTGGCGACTGGACACTCCGTCCATGAGCTTTCGACTTGGACGCTCAGGCCTCTAACTCGCTCGGCCAAACCCCCTACGCCGTCGGCCACGGGCGGTTTCTAACCGGTGTCAGGAGGTTCATAGCTTGCGGCCGCGCGCCGAGGGCTGAGCCTGCCGGCGAAGGCCGGGGTCTGTCGTCCGACTAGTTGCGGAGCTGGCGCTCGTCGTCGCTCCGCACCGGGATTTCCCGCGCGCTCCACGCCTCAAGCGAGCACACCAAAATCGTCGCCGAAAGTGCGGCCCCGACGAACAGGAGCTGCTGAAACAGCACCCCCTCGACCGCCCCGAAGGCGCAAAGCAGTGTGACCAGAAACGAAATGGGGAGGATGGGGGACATCTTGGCGGCCCGGTGGCGACAAGCCCATGCTTGTTCGCATCTGCCGTCCGTAACGCCCGTCCGCTCGCTTCGGTTCCCGGCGCGGAGCATCGCGCAATAAAAAATGAGCGTGAGCAGAACGCGAGACCTGGCGGTTTCAGGAGTCGCTCGCGCCGGCCTCCGGTTGTTTCGACACGAGCAGGCGGACCGTTGCGCAAGGAGCGCCTGTTGGACTCGAAAACCTACTCGCTTATACCGGGTATCAAAGAAGGAAGTTGCTGGGAGGAGGACAGCCTGCATGCGGCCGCGGTTCTCGCCCAGTCGAGGGGCTATCATGAGAACCGCCAAAGAGCCCATGAATGGGAAAGACTACGAGAAGGCGCTTCGCGAGCTGCAGGTCGATCTTTGCGCCCTGCAGGAATGGGTGAAGCACAAGGGCTTGCGCGTGGTCGTCGTGTTCGAGGGACGCGACGCCGCCGGCAAGGGCGGGACGATCAAGGCGATCACCGAGCGCGTGAGCCCCCGCGTGTTCCGGGTGACAGCGCTGCCCGCGCCCTCCGATCGTGAGAAGTCGCAGCTCTACCTGCAGCGCTATGTGGCCCATCTTCCGGCGGCCGGCGAAATCGTGATCTTCGACCGCAGCTGGTACAATCGCGCCGGCGTCGAATATGTCATGGGCTTCTGCACCGAAGCGCAGCACCGCCGCTTCCTCGTGCTCTGCCCACAGTTCGAACATGCGATCGTCGACGACGGGATCATCCTCGTGAAGTTTTGGCTCGAGGTCAGCGACGAGGAGCAGGAGCGCCGTTTCAAGGCCCGCATCAAGGATCCGCTGCGCCAGTGGAAGCTCAGTCCAATGGATCTCTCCTCGCGCGGCAAGTGGTACCAGTACTCACGAGCGCGCGATGTCATGTTCAAGGCGACGGACATGGATTTCGCGCCCTGGACGATCGTCCCGTCCGACGACAAGAAGCGGGCGCGGCTCAACTGCATCCGCCACCTCTTGAAGGCGATCCCTCACAAGGACGCGCCTCGGGTCAAGATCAAGCTGCCGAAACGCTCGACCAAGGGCGCTTATGACGACGTGGCTTCGCTCAAAGGGCTGCAATTCGTGGAAGATACGGCCTGATTGCGGGGTTCGGGTCAGCTCTGCTGCAGCAAAGCCAGCACGCCGCCCGCGGTCGAAAACAGCGCCGCGTCGGCGTCGGCGAAGCCGAGCAACTGAAGCCCGAGCGGAAGGCCGTCGTCCTGAAGGACGGGCAGCGTGATCGCGGGCACGCCGAGCATCGACCCCGGAATCACGAATGCCGGGTCGCCGGTCCAGCCGAGGCCGACCGGCGCGGCCCCCGGCGCCGCCAAGGTCACGCAGGCATCGAATTCCGCCGCCAGCGCGTGATAGGTCGCGCGCCGCCTCTCGCGTTCCCTGATGTCGCGGCGATAGTCGTCGAGGGTCATCGCCTCAGCCCGCGCGCCAAGCTCGAGCATCGGCGCGCTGAGTTTGCTGGCGTCGCGCGCGCGGTAGGTGTTGATCGGCCAGCGCGACTCCCACGCAATGATGTTCGCAGAGAGCTCGCGCGCGCCGTGGATCGCGTCCTCGACCGCGGCGATCTTTTCATCTTCATGACGCGTTACGAGCGCGACGCCGGCTGATTTGAGTTTTGCCGACGCTTCCTCGAACGCTTGCCTGGCCGCTGATGTCGCCACCGCCCAGCCGTCCGTTTCCAGAACCGCTAGTCGGCGCGGTTTGGAGGGGGCAGGGCAGGTCGGCGGACCATAGAGGCCCGGAAAGCCCGGGTCTCCGCCAGCTCGCCGGGAGATCTCGTAGGCGACCTGCCAGGCCTCCGGCAGGCTCGCGGCGATCGGCCCGTGCGTGCTCTGGGAAAGCGCGTCATGGCTGCCGCCGCGATTGATCGCGCCGACCGTCGGCTTGAAGCCGAAGCAGCCGCAGAAGCTCGCCGGCCGCAGGATCGAGCCGAACACCTGAGTGCCGATCCCGACGCTGATCGCGCCGACGGCGACCGCGGCGGCCGAACCGCTGCTCGAGCCGCCCGGCGTGCGGGTCAGATCCCAAGGATTCTTGGTCGCGCGGGGGTGCATCCATGCGAATTCGGTCGTCACCGTCTTGCCGACGATCACCGCGCCGGCCTCGCGCAGCGCCGCGACGCTCGCGCGTCGCGGTTCCCCCGGAAGCCGGCGAACAGCGGCGAACCGTTCTCCGTGGGCATGTCGATGGTTTCGATGATGTCCTTGATGCCGATCGGCATGCCGTCGATCGGCGAGAGCGGCTTGCCCGCCCGCCAGCGCTCGGTCGAGCGATCCGCGGCCGTCCTGGCGCCGGCAAGATTGAGAGTGACGAAAGCGCCGATCTTCGGCTCCCAGGCGTCGATCTCGGCGATGCAGCGTTCGAGGAACTGGCGGGGCGAGTCTTTGCCGCTGACAAAATCCGCCGTCGCCGGAAGGAACGGCTGCATCCGGGGCTTCATTGCATCGGGCGCGTTCACAGGTTTGCTTCTGCTGCTCTGCATGGCGTCCAAGCCGCGCTGCGCGCTACTCGCTGTCATGCCCGCGAAAGCGGGCATCCAGAACAATCGTTGACCTCATCCTAGATTCCCGCTTGCGCGGGAATGACACAAGCGACCCCGGCTACGGAGCCAGCGCAGGCGCCACGACCGCAGGTTCACGCGAGCGCATGGCGCGGATGATCGCCTTCTCGATCTCGACCACGAGGAAGAAGATCAGGCCGCCAAGGAACAGCCACGGCCAGACGCCAAGCGGTATCGCCTCGGTCTCGAACACGGACTGGAGCGGCGGCGCATAAGTGTACAAGAGCTGCAGCACGACGACTGCGCCGATCCCCATCGGCAGATAGCGATTGCCGAGATGGGCCATCGGCGACAGCGACGAGTCGATCTTGAACCGGCTGTTCAACAGATAGAAGACCTGACCGATCACCAGCGCGTTGACCGCGACCGTGCGCGCGAGCGGGTCGGAAGCGCCTTGCGACTTCATCCAGAAGAACGCCCAAAGCGTGAGGATGAGCAGCAGCGCGCCGACGAACACGACCCGCCACACGCCGAAGGCGTCGAGGATCGGACGATTGACCACGCGCGGCGGCCGTTGCATCACGTCGATCTCGTGCGGCTCGAACGAAATCACGAGGCCGAGCGCGACCGAAGTCACCATGTTGACCCACAGGATCTGGGGCGCGGTGATCGGCGTGGTGAAGCCGACGAAGATCGCGACGAGTATGACCAGCGCCTGGGCGACGTTGGTCGGCAGCATGAACAGGATCGCCTTCTCGATGTTGTTGTAGACGGTGCGTCCCTCCTTCACCGCCGCCGTGATCGAGGCGAAATTGTCGTCGGCCAGCACCATCTCGGCCGCTTCCTTGGTGACCTCGGTGCCCTTGATTCCCATGGCGACGCCGATGTCGGCCTTTTTCAGCGCCGGAGCGTCGTTGACGCCGTCGCCGGTCATCGCCACCACCTGCCCGTTGGCCTGAATCGCCTTGACGAGACGCAGCTTGTGCTCGGGGCTTGCGCGCGCGAACACATCGACCTTGGCGACCGTCTCCTGAAGCGTCGCCATGTCCATTTCCGCGACCTCCGCCCCGGTGACCGCGGTCTTGCCGTCGCCAATGTCGAGCATCTTGGCGATCGCCGCGGCGGTGATCCTGTGGTCGCCGGTGATCATCGTCACGCGGATGCCGCCGGCGTGGCATTCCTTCACCGCCTCGATCGCTTCCTTGCGCGGCGGATCGAGGAGGCCGACAAGCCCAAGCAGCACGAGGTTCTTCGGCAGATCCGCCGGGCCAGGCTTCCCGGCCTTGACGCCGGGATCGGGCAGCCACGCGAGCGCCAGCACGCGCTCGCCTTGCGAAGCGAGCACGTCTGAAGCCTGCTCGAAATAGGCGCGATCGAGCGGCTTTTGGCCGGAAGCGTCCTGCTGGCGATCGCAATTGTCGAGGATCGCCTCCGGCGCGCCCTTGACGAGCAGGATCTCGCCGCCTTCCGGGGCTTTATGCAAAGTCGCCATGAACCGATGTTCGGATTCGAAGGGGATGACGTCGATGCGCGGATAGGCGGCCTGCTCCTTCTGCCGATCCATTCCGAGCTTCGCGGCGAACGGATAGAGCGCGCCCTCGGTCGGATCGCCCTCCACCTTCCAGACGCCGTCCTCTTGGCGCAGCTCGGCGTCGTTGCACAAAGCCGAGACGCGGGCCAAAAGCTCGAGCACGGGGTCCTTGCCGACGGCCGCGCCGTCCTTGAGCACCTGGCCTTCGTTGGCGTAGCCGTCGCCGGTGACTTTCAGCGTATCGCCGGCGGTCGCCGCGGAAACGACCATCATTTCCATCAGCGTCAGCGTGCCGGTCTTGTCCGAGCAGATGCGCGCGACCGACCCCAGCGTCTCGACCGCCGGCAGGCGCCGCACGATGGCGTTGCGGGCCGCCATGCGCTGGACGCCGATTGCAAGCGTGATGGTGATCAGGGCCGGCAGCCCTTCGGGGATCATCGACACGGCGATGCCCGTGACGGCCTGGAACATTTCGACGAACGGAATGTCTTGGATCAAATGCCCGTACGCGAATGTGATCGCGCTGATGATCAAGATGATGATTGTGATCGCGTAGCCAAATTTCTTGATCTGAAGCAAGCAGCGGCGTCTCGAGCGCGCTGACGCCGGCGAGCAACTGGTTGATGCGGCCGAGTTCCGTTTGGCTTGCCGTGGCGACGACCATCCCGGTCGCCCGGCCGGAAACCACCAGCGTGCCGGAGTAGGCCATGCTGGCGCGATCGCCGACGGTCGCCTTGGCTGAGACGGGCGCGGTCGATTTGTCCGACGGCACCAACTCGCCGGTGAGCGCCGCTTCTTCCGTGCGCAGGTTCTTGACGTCGATGAGGCGGATGTCGGCAGGGATCTTGTCGCCGGATTCGAGGAACACGATGTCGCCCGGCACGAGCTGTTCGGCCGGAATCATCGACGGTTTGGCCGTTGCGCAGGGTTCGCGCTTCGGCCGAGAGCATGTTGCGGATCGAATTGAGAGACTTTTCCGCCCGGCCTTCCTGAAGGAAGCCGAGCAGTCCGTTGATCACCACCACGGCGAGGATGATCGACGAGTTCGAGCCACAGGCCCATCATCAGCTTGGTGAATCCGGCAGCGAGCAGGACGTAGACAAGGACGTTGTTGAACTGCTCCAGGAAGCGCATGAACGGGCCGCGCTTGCGGGCCGTCGGCAAAAGGTTGAGGCCGTATTCGCCCTGGCGGCGAGCGGCTTCGGCGTCGTCGAGCCCCGCCGTCACGTTGCTCTTGAGCCGCTCGACCGCCTCTTCCGCGGTGAGGCCATGCCAGGCCGTCTGTTCTGCTTCGCTCATTGCTCTAGTTCCATGCGCGCCGCGGCGGCGCGCTCGAGATGCGCGACTGCGCGCCATGCGTGATGTGCGAGCCGGCTCATGAGCGCAACCGCGTCGACGCGCGCGATCGCCTGGCTCGCGGTGACCTTGCCCGACGCCACCATGTCGAGCGTGGCGCTGCGATGCGTCGCCCGAAGATCCGCCAGCGCCTTGGCGGCGCGCGCAAGATCTTGAGCCACATCATCGCCGGCTTGCGAACGTGTGGCGACTGAGGTGTTCGCGCCGGCGATTGTCCGAGCCAGTTCGTCATCGGCCGCGTGGCCCGGTCCGGACGTGACCGCGAGATTTGCCGCGGCCCCCGCCGCGTCGCGCATCGATTGCGCACACAAAGCCGCAGCGCTTATTTCTTCCGGCCCGTCGGTCGCGACGCCCGTTTTCGCCATGGCGTCGACCGCCTCGGCGAGCCGGTTCGCGTGATCGAGCGCATGCACCGTGCTGGTGAACCATGCGTGGCCTTCGTCCGAAGGCGGCGGATCGCTTTTCGACAGAAAATCGCTCGCGGCGCGCACGCCGTCCGACGCCTGAACCAAGGTCGCGTCATCGATGGTCGGGCGCACCGTGGCGCCTGCGGTCGCGCCTTCGAGCCCGGTTGCGGTCGCGACGCACAAAGTTTCAAGCGCGCGCTCGACCGTGCGGCGCACCGCCTCGACCGCGACCATCGGTGAGCGAAGCGCAGCCGGATCGAGGTATTTCGTGAAGGCGGAGCCTCGCTCCGGCACGAAGCGCTCGATCAGCCGCGTGAACGGGCCCATCAGCGGCAGGAGGACCGCGACGCCGATCACGTTATAGGCGGTGTGATAGGCGGCGAGCAGGGTCGGTCGGATCGATGGTCTGCGACGTCTCGGACGATCAGCGGCGTCACGAACGGAAAGAGCACGATTGCGATCAGCGCTGCGACCAGCTTGAACGCGATATAGGCCGACGGCGAGCCGCTTGGCGGTGCTCGACGCGCCGATCGCGGCGACGGCGGAAGAGGTCGCCGTGCCGATGTTCTGCCCGATGACCAGCGCCAGCGCCTGATCCAGGCCGACCGCGCCGGCATGGAGCGCCGAGAGCGTCACCGCGATCGAGGCGGTCGACGATTGCATGACGGTCGTCATCAATGCGCCGACCACCACCAACAGCAGCACGTTGGCAAGGCCGGCCAGGTCGATGAAGCCTGCGGCGTTGGTGACCGTGGGCAAGTCCGACGGATGCAGCGATTCGGCAAGCCCGCCCATGCCCTGCTGCAGGGTCGATAAGCCCACCAGGATGAGCGCGAAGCCGGCAATGGCGCTGCCCGCCGCCGCCAATCGTCCGCGCCCGACCACCTTGAGAAGCGCGCCGACGAACACGATCGGCAGCGCCGCGGCGGTGAGCGAGATCCGGACCCCGAACGCCGCCACCAGCCAGCCGGTGCCGGTGGTGCCGATATTGGCGCCGAAGACCAGGCTCAGGCCTTGCGGGAACGTCAGAAGCCCGGCGCTGACCAGGCCGATCGTGGTCATGGTGGTGGCGCTCGACGACTGCACGATGAGCGTGATCACCGCGCCCCAGAACGTGCCGAGCAGCGGCGTCGCCGCCGCCTTCTCCATCACCGTCTTCAGAGCCGTGCCGGCGAGCGCCTTGAGCCCGTCGGTCATCACCGCCATGCCCAGAAGGAACAGGCCGACGCCGCCGACGATCGAAACGAGGGTCTCCAAATGTCCTCCCGGCCGCTGTGTCTATGTGCACGGCGGCAACATGCACCCCTAGCGCGGGGGAAGTCGCTTGTCGACCTGGCGGCGCGGGACGTGACTTGTCGCGATACGCTCAGCAGCGCAGACTATCGGTCGACGCCGGGGCGCGCCGCCGACTGAACGTATTTGAGGAGGGACGGACCATGCTGTTCGCTGTGAGCGGTCTTGAAGGCGCCCAAGTCCGGGCGAGCGACGGCGAGGTCGGCGCGGTCAAGGACTTCCTGTTCGACGATAAGACCTGGAAGATTCGCTGGATGGCGGTCGACGCCAGTCCTTGGCTGCCGGGCGGCAGGGTGTTCATTCATCCGTCAGCGATCGCTCCGCTGGAGCTGCCGCCAAAGTCGAAACTCCCGATGATGAGCCCAGGCGAGACGCTGGCGCTCACCGTCAACCTGACCAAGGACCAGATCGCGGCCGGCCCGCACGCCCACGAAAGCGACCCAGTGACGAGGGACATGGAGGCGCTCCTCTACGACTATTACGCCTGGGATCCTTTTTGGGGCGCGTCGCATTTTGGCGGCGCCGCCTTGCCGAATGCGGAATTGCGGATCGTCGACGAGGCGGCGCGGCGCGAGGCGGACGCTGAAACCCCGCCTCTGGACGGCGCCGATCATCTGCACAGCGTGGCCGAGTTCAAGGGCTATTACGTTCACGCTCTCGACGGCGACATCGGCCACGTCGAGAACGTTCTGGCCGACGACGCGAATTGGGAGATCCGGTACCTGGTCATTGCGACGCGGAACTGGTGGCCGGGCAAGGTTGTCCAGCTTTCGCCCTATGCGGTGAAGGACGTCGACTGGTTCGGCGAACGCCTCAATATGAACGTGTCGCGTGATCAGGTGAGGTCGGCTCCGGCCTGGGACCCGCTGGCGATGGCCGACAAGGTCAGCGAGGACCAGTTGCACCGCCATTTCGGCTGGCCGGGCTACGGCCGGTCATCGGAGGGCTGAGGTTTTCGCGCGAAGCGCAGCGACAGCTGGCCCGCTCCATATCTTGAGCAAGTCATCCAAGCGCGGCGTTCGCCACGAGGATGGCGAAAAAGCCGATCGCCGGTGCGAAGTGTGAGAAGTGCTCACGCCCTCTTAACAACGTCACAAGCGCGATCAGCATCAACAAGGACAGTCCAACAAGCGCGATGGCGCGTGTGGAGGGAAGCAACAGAGCCGCCGCGCCCGCAAGCTCGAGCCCCGCGGTCAAGAAGCGCCAGCCTCTTGGGTAGCCCCAGCGTTGGAAGCTCGCTTCGGCGTCGCCAATATTGAAGAGATTGACGAGCCCCGCGCCGGCGAACGCCAGAGCGGTGATGACGTTGACAATGAGGGCGATGGTCATCGCGCGCCTCCCTGTTGCTGGGGAATGACACCCATCTGCTGGAAGATTTCGAGCGTGTTGAGCTCGTCCCAATGCTCGACGAAGCGATCGTTTTCGACTCGCCAGATATCGATCGAACGGATCGTCAGCTCGGCGCCCGAAGCCGGCACGCCGACGAACGGCCCGGTGTGGCGAGCCCGATAGGTGTAGCGACCGACGACGCGGTCGCCGACGGCGAAGGCGTCCTCGACGGTGACGCGCGTGTCGGAGAGGGTGTCGATCCAGTGCCCCATGAACGCGGTCACGCCCGCTCGACCGGGCGCGACATTGGGATTGTGATTCACGTAGTCTTCCGAAACGAGCTCGGCGAAGCGGCTCGCATCGTGGCTATTCATGATGTCGGCGAACAGATGGGCGAGATCGACGGGGTTGCGCACGACAGGCCTCCGGGCCTATAAGGCGATACACAATCGTATCGTATCACGGATATAAGACGGAATCGTCTCGCATGCAAGCCCAAGCTTCGAGAAAGTGGCGAGAGGACGATCCGCGCCGGTTGCGCATGGTGGAAACGCGCGTTGCAATCCTGCGGGCCGCCCGGCCGATCATGCTGAGAGATGGGCTCGGCGGGACCACGCTCGACCGGGTCGCCGCCGAAGGAGGCATCGCCAAAATGACCCTCTACCGGCACTTCCCGAGCAAGGAAGCGCTATTCGAGGGGCTGGTCACGTCCATGTGCGAAACCATGCGCGAGGGCCTCGAGAACGCGCCCACAGCCGACACGGCCAAACCCATCGCGAATAGGCTGGCGGCCGAGCTGCGCGCCTTCACGTCTGGCCTCATCGAGCCGGACTGGCTGGCGCTCTATCGTCTGATCGTGGCGGACGGCTGGCGTTTTCCGGAGCTTTCCCGCGTCTTCGAGCAGTCCGGCATGCGCATTATCCGGCGACGAATTGCGGAAATGCTGGAAACTGCCGGAGCGCCCGCCGATCGGTCGGCGCAAGTTGCGGCGGAAATCGTGGCGCTGGCGCTAGGCGATGCGTATCAGCGCGCAATTCTTGGCATTGCGGAAGAGGGGGATGGTGAGGCGTTTGCACGGCAAATCGACGTTGCTGTGAAATATGGGCTCAGCCGATCGGCCTAACCCGAGGCGCAAGCGCAAGCTGGACGCATCGCCGCCCGTCCGGCCCTGGTCAGATCGACAGCGCGATCTTGCCGACCAGGCCCACGAGAATGAGCGCGCCGCTCAGGCGGTGACTCCCGCCATCGTCGGCCATGAATAGGCGGCCGAAGCCGATGAGCGCGGCGAGGGTCACGGCGATTTGGCCAGCAGCGTTCATGTTTTGTTTCCCCAACATCTGCCGCCGACGAATCTCGCCATGCACGATCGCGCTCTTGGCTTGTCCGAAGCGGTCTTTGTCGGCCGGGCAGTGATAGGGGAGAAACGAGAACAAAGCAAGAATTAAATAGATCCGGCCGTCTTTTCTCGTCAAAAAGCGGCCCCACGCCCGACGCTATCAGGCGGACGGGACGAGCCGGCCCGTGATCTCCACAGGCGAAGGCGGCCCTCACGAGTTTGTGGAAATTTCTCTCGGTTCGGCGCATACTGGCGAGATGGCCGAAGATCATCAGATCACCGTTGTCGTCGAGCCCGATCTTTTGCGCAGCGGCCGCTATCGCTGGACTCTTTTTCGTTCCGGGCAGGCCCAAGATCGCTCAGAAATGTCTTTCGCGACCAAGCGGGAAGCGGACGCCGACGCCGAGAAGGCGCTGAAACGACGGATCGCCGCCTGGAAGGCGACCTGACGAATGGCTCGCGAACGCCGGCGCTTGCCGCAACGCTTCGGCGAGGAACGGCGCCGGCCCTCAGGTTCTCGCGCTTGCGGCGCCAAGGACAAGCGTAAGCGCTTTCAGCAAGGCTCTCTCCTTCGACTCGATCGCTCGACGTTCGTCGGACCAACCCAACATGCTTTCATCGGTTCGTCGAGGTTTGCTCACGACTTTTTGAAGGAAGTCGCACCCGCGCCTGAGGCCTCGCGGTTCGCTTCTGCCGCTCTGCCTCCCATCGGCAAGTTCGATCCAGACCGGCGCGTGGTCGCTCGCCTTCTCCCAGCCTCGCACATCGCGATCGACGGCGGCCGACTTGAGACGCGGAGCGACGGACGGGCTCAGGAGCAGGTGGTCGAGGCGCAGTCCCGCGTCGCGCGCATAGGCGTTTCGAAAGTAGTCCCAGAACGTATAGATGCGCTCGCCCGGGTGAAGCGTTCGCAAGGCGTCGGTCCAGCCTTGCGCGACAAGCCGGTGGAATGCCTCACGCACCTCGATGCGGAACAGCGCGTCGTTGACCCATCGCTCCGGCTTGTAGACGTCGAGTTCGGTCGGCATCACGTTATAATCGCCGGCGAGCACGATCGGCGCGCCGCTCGCGAGAAGCTCCCGCCCATGCGCGATGAGCCGCTCGAACCAGCGCAGCTTGAAGTCGAATTTCTCGCTGCGAAACGGGTTGCCGTTGGGCAGGTAGAGGCAGCCGATCAAGAGCCCGTCGACCGCCGCCTCGATGTATCGGCTGTGCAGGTCGTCCTCGTCGCCAGGGAGCGAGCGCCGCGTCTCGACCATGCCCTTGCCGCGCGCGAGTATGGCGACCCCGTTCCAGCTTTTCTGCCCGCTCCAGATCGCCTCGTAGCCAGCCGCGCGGACCGCGGCTTGCGGGAACGTTTCCGACTTCAGTTCCTGCAGGCAGACCACGTCGGGCGACGTCTCCTCAAGCCAGCGCAAAAGAACGGGCAGCCGGCCGTTGACGCCATTGACGTTGAAGGTCGCGATCTTCATGGCGGCGATTGTAGCCCGGACAACGCCGAACAGCGCAAGGGAATGACAAGGGATCGTTGGCGCGACCGCCGGCGGACAACCAAGCCAACGCAATGTGACGCTGATCACAGCCTTGGCCCGCTTACGCGCGCTAACTCATCTGATAGGTTCACGGAAAGAGCTGCGGTCGAGGCGGCCTTCGCAACCGGCGCTGACTTGCTGCGTTACAGGCCAAGCCTTGTAACCACTCATTACGGAGGCGGCGATGCCCACGGCGATCAGTTTACCCTCCTGTCTGATGGACTGTTACAAAGTCCTTTATCCCAAGCTCGATTTCTCCCGCGTCGCGTTCTACTCGGGTCTGCCAAGTTTCGTGAGCCTTGGGGAGCCGGACGGATTCACGATGGCTTCGGGCGCGGCTTCGCCTGATATCCGCATGTACATCAAGGACTACGAGCCCTGCGGGAAGGACCCCCTCGGGAAGGAGACCTTCCTGCTCATCGCCCACGAACTGGTTCACGTCGTCCAGATCTTCAGGGCATGCTCGGCGGCGGCCGCATCCCTGGCTCGTGGATGGCGTACTACACGTCGCAGATTTTCAATTGCACGCGGGGATGGGGGACGTGCTCCAACCTGCTGGAGGAAGAGGCCTACGCCTTCGCCAACGGCACGGTCGCCCAGTGGTGCGGCTCCGTCGGCCAGGTGCGCGGCTTCGTGGACGCAACGTTCCCCTCACGCTCCCTTGCGACTGCAGCAAGGAGCCGTGGCCGGTCGCCAACTCCATCGGTGGGAAGACTTACGCCCAAGCGCTGCACGACGCCGGTCTCTCCAAGACCACGAGCGACGTCGGACGGAGCTGGTGCTCGCTCTGTTCTGGCCCTTATCCCTGATCGCCGGCGCCTTCTCGATTTTCGGGTTCAGCAACCTCGGTGGGGCGATCGGGGCCGGGGGTGGGCGCCGTCCTTGGCGGGATCGTCGGGGGATTTTTCGGCGCCGTGTTCGGCTTTATCCTGGGCGGCCCCTTGGGCGCCGCGATCGGAGGGTTCCTCGGCGCGCTGCTTGGCGCGCTCCTCGGAGCGCTGATCGGCGGGGCGATCGGATGGGCGATCAGTGAAGCGGCGGTTTTCGTCGTCCTCTGGTTCACGCCTTCAACGGCTCCGATTGGATTATCCCCGACATTCCCGTCTCGCAGAACGGGCACTCGCTAGACCAGCGAGGGACCCGCGATGGCGCTCTACAACGGGAAGCTCTATCTCGCGTACAAGGGGAACGACAGCGACGACCTCTGGTACGTGCGATGGCTCTGCGACCGATCTTGAGATCACTCAGAACGGGCACTCCCAGACCGACGCCCGGCCGGCCCTGGCCGTCTATAACGGCAAGCTCTACCTCGCCTACAAGGGCTCCGGCAGCAACGATCTCTGGTACAATGTGTTCGACGGCGCGAACTGGCTCTCGCCCGATCTCGAGATCACCCAGAACGGACACTCCCAGACCGACGCCAGCCCGGCGCTCGCCGTGTTCAACGGCAAGCTCTACCTCGCCTACAAGGGCTCCGGCAGCAACGATCTCTGGTACAACGTCTTCGACGGCTCGAACTGGCTAGGGCAAGACCTCAAGATCACCCAGAACGGGCACTCCCAGACCGACGCGGGCCCCGCGCTCGCCGTGTTCAACGGCAAGCTCTACCTCGCCTACAAGGGCGCCGGCAGCGACGACATCTGGTACAACGTCTTCGACGGCGCGAACTGGCTGGCGCAGGACCTGGAAGTCAGCCGCGACGGCCACGTCAAGACCGGGCGTGGGCCCACCCTCGCAACCTTCGCCCAGTACCTGTTTCTGGCCTACCGCGACAACAGCTGAAGGCGCGGACGATATTGCTCGCGCCATGGCTGCGATGAGAGGCCGCAGCTGGGGTGGCGTCCGGCGCAGCGCGGCCCAAAATTTTGACAACAATCGCTTTTCAAAATCCGGAATGTGTGCTATATCTATTTCTGCGGGCTCGTCACGTGGCGCTTCGGAATCAGCAGGCTATGGCCGTCCGTCACAGGATACGCGTCTTTGATCACGACCATCAACTCGTTTTCGGCCATGATCAGCGACCGACCAATGTTGCAGAAGATGCAACCGTCCGATCTCTCCCGATAGCGAGCAGCCATGCCGCAAAGTCGGTCGTGTCGCGGACGCGCTTCATCGCGTTGCACCAATAACAGAGCGCCTGAAGGTTAGTCAGGTCGTCGGAGCCGCCCAGGTTCCGCGGAACGATGTGACCGACCTCAAGGGCGCGATCTTCGGCGCTTACGCCGCACAGCTCGCAGCGAAACACGGCGCGCTTCAGGACCTCGTACCGCGAAGTGCCGGAGACGCAGCCCGCCGACTTGCGCCGATGTGACCACGGGTCGGCTCGCTTTTCGAGAAACTCGTCAAACTTGGTGTGACACAGGGCGATAAGTTCGTGCCGCTCGGCCGCGGTCATTTCGTCGAAGTCTGAGATCGAATATGCGTTGCCGTCATAGTCGACGATCCCGCGCCGGCTTAGCACCCCGCCGGGCATACGCTACGTGATTTCGCGGTAATAGTCGAGTTGCGCCGGATCCTCCGCCAAGAGCGCTCGCGCGATCTCCGAAGACCGACGCTTTCCCACCCCTATCGATCAACGCCCGCAGCATGACCGGCTGATAGACGTGCGACATCTGCATCGTGGTGGTGATGAAGTCGTGAAGGCGAGTGAAGGCGGCGCTCGGCATGCGAACATTTTCACACAGCGAGCGCCTCAATGGCAGAGGCAAAACACGCCCGAATTCGTTAGTATTGAGCAATCGCCACTCGATCCGCTGGCGAAGGCTGGGACATGCAAGTGTTGGATGACGTCCTTTCGCGGCTCGGGCGCGGCCCCTCTATTCATTCCGGGATTGGCCCAACCCTACGTGCCGCTGCATGGCGCGGGCGTCTACACTATCTGGCACGAGGACGGGCGGTTCATCTATGTCGGCATGTCCGGCCGTGGGATCACGAAGGACACAGCGACGCGAAACACGCCTTTCGGAATCTACATCCGCCTCCGAAGCCACGCGAGCGGACGCCGCAGCGGTGATCAGTTTTGCGTCTACGTCGCCGGTCGTCTCGTCTGCCGACGCTATCGCAACGCGAGATCGCTTTGATATCGTAGCTGGCGACGATCAAATGGACGCTTTCGTCCGACGTGTCATCCATGAGCATCTAAGCTATCGATTTGTCGTCGTTCCTGGCGGCGTCACGGCCTTCGCGACCGAGGCCTCGATCAAGGCGGGCGACTGGGAGTATGGCAAGCCCTCCCTCAATCCTGAATTGTGACCTCTACGAGAAAAGGCCTTGGCGGGCGTCGCGCCGATCAGGAACTGCGTTCGAGGTGCTCAGCTTCTTGTCGCGGCTTGAGCATAGTCCCGCGGGCCTTCAGCGGCTGGAAGTGTGACGGCCGTCACAGCATGATGCGAACGTCTGTGCCAAAGCTCGACGTCTGCCTGTTTTTTTGGCAGGGTTATCTCATTTTTATGAGGGAGAGCACACATGGTCGACCGCAAAGTTTTTACAGACAGCGTGACTGAATTACCGAGCAACCCTGGGGTCACTCCCAACGGGCTTATCCTCAACAAGGCAAAGCAGGAGACGCACAACGAGAGCATGGATGTCCTGTTCTCCCTCGCGATCCCGTCGAGTGATGAACTGGAGAAGAAGGTGGCGGCCGGCGAGACCGTATCCCCCGCCGACCTCAACAAGACATATGCCCCGAAGACTTCCGACGTCGAAGCCCTGAAGAAGTGGCTAAGTGAGCAAGGCTTCAAGGTCACTGGGCAGAGCGCCGACGGAACCAGCGTCTACGCTAACGCCACGGTCGGACAGATTGAACAGAAGTCTCGCGGTCAACATGGTTCAGGTGACAAAGGACGGGATCACCTACACCGCTGCACAGAACGCGCCGAGCCTGCCGGCGGACGTCGGCGCACCGGTCCACGCGATCATCGGCCTGCAGCCGTTCCGACACGCCTACAAGCACCGGGCGCGCACGCTCATGGTCCACAATCGCGCGACGCTTAACCCCAACGGGCAACCCGCCCCAAACATCGCGAACACGCCGCCCTACCTCGTCAGCGAAATCCTGAAGGCCTATGCCGCGAATGGGCTTGGCGTCACGGGCAAGGGACAGACTATCGCCATCCTCATCGACACCTTCCCCGCTGACTCGGATCTCGCCGCTTTCTGGAAGGCGAACGGCGTCAATTCCAATGCAGCGCGGATTGTGAAGGTCAACGTCGCAGGTGGCCACCTGCCGCCGATCGAAGGGGAGGAGACGCTCGACGCCTCGTGGACGAGCGGAATTGCGCCCGAGGCCACGATCAAGATCTATGCGACCGGCTCGCTGCAGTTCGTTGCGCTCGATCGGGCCCTCGACCGGATCGTCACGGACGCCGCCGCCAATTCTACCCTGAGGCAATTGTCGATCAGCCTGGGACTTGGCGAAACCTTCCTAGGCGGGCCGAATGGCGAAATCGCCACCCAGCATCAGAAATACCTCAAGCTCGCGGCCCTCGGCGTCAATGTATTCGTGTCGAGTGGGGACGCTGGGTCCAATCCGGGCCCCGACGGCCATACGGCCAACGGCCCGCTTCA
This sequence comes from uncultured Alphaproteobacteria bacterium, assembly GCA_963743265.1. GTDB lineage: Bacteria > Pseudomonadota > Alphaproteobacteria > Rhizobiales > Beijerinckiaceae > Roseiarcus. The sequence goes on from CAVUPE010000038.1 coordinate 142,491, forward strand.
GGCGGAATACGCCGCATCCAACTCCACGGTCGTCGGCGTGGGCGGAACGAGTCCTCAGGCTCAATTCCGCCAACGGGACGGTCGCGTCCGAAACAGCATGGACGGGAAGCGGCGGAGGCGACAGCAAGGATTTTACGCGTCAGGTCTGGCAGGAATGGCCCAGGAGTGCCAGCCGGGAATCACCGGTCGGTTCCCGACGTCGCCGCCGCCGCCGATCCGAACACGGGCGCGTTCCTCGTGCTGCACGGGAAGCCATTGCAGATCGGGGGGACGAGCTGGGCCGCGCCAGTGTGGGCGGCTTTCTGCGCCCTCATCAACGAGGCGCGCCACAACAAGGGCCTACCCTCGCTTCACTACCTCAATCCGCTGATCTACCCCCTCCACGGAACATCCGCCTTCCGCGATATCGTCGCGGGCAACAACGGCGGCTTTAGCGCAGGGCCGGGATACGACCGAGTTACAGGCCTCGGGGTGCCCAACGTGAGCGCACTGGTTGCGGCTCTCACTAAGGCGCCGACCCAGGCGGTCGCCGCCCGTGCCGAAAAGAACCACGCCGAGAAAGGGAAGAAAGAGCGCGCCTGAAACGTTCGACGGCGCTCCGATCCGACTTAAGGCCGGGTCGGAGCGTAGACTTTTTTGCGGTGAGGTCGACAAAGAGAAAGGGCCGCGGGATGGCGGCCCTTGAATGTTCGAGGTCGTCCCTGGCCCTACGCGATGGCGGGTGCAAGCCGGTTCTTTAGATGTTCAGTCCCGGCGTTTGCTGGAGCGGATTGAGTTTAAATCTCTGAGGCTCTGAAGTCCAGGCTTTGCAGACGATTTCGTGTGGGGTGAGGCCCCTGAGGGTCTTGAGGCGTCTGGCGAAGTTGTAGGCGTCGACGAAGTCGCGCAGGTGGGCTCGCAGCTGGTCGTGGGTCTCGTAGAAGTAGCGTTTGACGGTGGCGTCCTTGATGGTGCGGTTCATTCTTTCGACTTGGCCGTTGGTCCACGGATGCTTGGGCTTTGTCAGCCGATGATCGATGTCGTTCTGGGCGCAGGCATATTCGAAGGCGTGCGCCCGAAACGGGCTCCCCAGCGTCGAGGGCGGCCTTGATGTCCGGCGCCGCCGAGCTCGTATTGCCTCGCGTGGTGAAGTGAGTTCCGTTGTCGGTGAGGACGGTGTGGACCTCGTAGGGGATGGCGGCGATCAGGCGGCGCAGGAAGTCCCCGCGGTGCGGCGCGCAACTTTCTCGTGCATCTCGACGAAGGTGAACTTCGACGTTCGGTCGATGGCGACGAGCAAGTAGAGTTTGCCCTGCGCGGTTCGAACTTCGGCGATGTCGATATGAAAATAGCCAATCGGATAGGCCTTGAATTTGCGCTTGGCGGAGGCTTCGCCTTCGACCTGCGGTAGCCGGGAGATCCCGTGGCGCTGCAGACACCGGTGTAGGGACGAGCGCGTCAGATGCGGGACGGTCGGCTGCAGGGCGTATAGGCAATCGTCGAGCGGCAACAAAAGTATGCCTTCGGAAGGCGACAAGGACGGCCTCTTCCTCGACTGACAGGACCGTCGATCTGGGCTCCTTGGGTCCGGTCCGAAGATCAGAAACTGATTCCGCGACTTCCACTTGGCGATGGTCTTCGGGTTGACGCCATAGCGCTTCGCGAGCGCTCTCAGGCTCTCTTGACTATGTTGTATCGCTCGACGGACCGCCTCTGTCGTCGTGGCGCTCCCCGTGAAGAACTTTTCCCATAACGCATCCTTCGAATCATTCGACAAGGATGCCCCATCAAAGCCCGGGACGAAACATCTAGGCGTCGGTTGAGCGAAGCGCCGGGAACAGCTCCGGCTCGCTTGACGGTCCTAGCTCCCACTGAGTTTCGAGTCTCACGCGGGTGAATCCACAGCACTGGCTTGGGCGGCCGTGTTTCGTCCGGCGGTTCTCGCTCCCATTGAGCTCTGACCTCATAGAATCTTTTGCCGAGCGCAGTGACACCTTTTCCCAATCGACCTCAGCGGTTTTCGAACAGTAGTATCGGTCGATAAAGATTGGTCCAGCATCGCTCCCACCTTCAATGGCAATCAATTGGCGATCGGCGGCATAGAGGCGAGCTAGAAATCCTATTTGCAATGACCGCTGGAATTCCAAATGCAAATCTGTACGTTGGAGCTCACGAAAACGCGTCGCGCTCCATTCATCCGCAAAAACCAACCAGGCGATGCGCAATGGTACGCCCGTCTTGCCATAGTGCGAGCAGCGCTTTCCGGTCCAATTGTGGACGTCGTTGCCGATCGAGGCCATCTGCCATGCACGCGCCTCCAATCATGGCACGGCAATTGAGTCAAGCGATGCACTCCGCCCCGGCCCCGCGATCAGTTCGTCACGTAGGCCTCTTTCCATATCGGGGACGATTTTGTGTCCCGTACGCCCCCTTCCCCCTAAACGCCAGCATTTTTACTAGCGTTTACTCTCATTTACTGACGTTTATTGGCGTTTATTGCCTTTGATTTGCGACGCGTTCGCGCGCTGGTTGTATCGGCGCCGCCTTCAGGCGAAGGCGCGGGCGGCCGCCTTGTGCTTGGCGATGAGGGCGGGGAGATCCACATCCTCGGGCTGGCCGTCGATCACCCGCCAGCGCCCCGCGACCATCACCCGGTCGGCGCGGTGGGCCCCGCAGAGCGCGAGCGCGGCGATCGGGTCCTGGGCCCCCGAGAAGCGCGGCTCGTCGAGCGTGAAGAGCGCGAGGTCGGCCTGCATGCCCTCAGCGATGGCGCCGATGTCGTCGCGCCCGAGGCAGCGCGCCGAGCCCTCTGTCGCCCAGCGCAGCGCGTCGTACGGGGTCACCGCCGCCGGCCCGTAGCTCAGGCGCTGCAGCATGAGCGAGTGGCGCACGGCCTCCATCATGTTCGACGAATCGTTCGAGGCCGAGCCGTCGACGCCGAGGCCGATGGCGACGCCCGCCGCCTCGAGCTCCTTCGTCGGGCAGACGCCCATGCCGAAGGCCATGTCGGAGGCGGCGCAATGGCAGACGCTGACGCCCGCTTTGCCCAAGCGCTCGATCTCGCTCGCGTTGAAGTGGATGCCATGCGCGACCCAGGCGCGGGGGCTCAGCCATCCGGCCTCCTCCAGGAGATCGACCGAGCGCATGCCGAAGGTCTCGACGGCGTAGACGTCCTCGTCGAGCGACTGGCAGAGATGGGTGTGCAGCCGGCAATCGTAGCGCTCGGCGAGTTCGGCTGATCCGTCCATCACCCGCTTCGGCACCGCGAGCGGCGAGCAGGGCGCGAGCGCGACGCGGATCATCGCGCCGGGCCTGACATCATGATAGAGGCCCAGCACGCGCTCGCTGTCCTCGAGGATCGTCTCCGAATCCTGCACGATCGAGTCCGGCTGCAAGCCGCCGTCCTTCTCGGAAATGCCCATGGATCCACGCGTGACCGTCATGCGCAGCCCAAGCTTCGTCGCCTCTTCGACCTCGATGTCGATCGCGTTCTTAAGGTTCGGGGGAAAGAGATTGTGATGATCGGCCGCAGTCGTGCAGCCGGACAGCATCAGTTCGACCAGCGCCATCCTGATCGCGACGCGCAGGGCCTCGGGGGTCATGCGATCCCACACGCGCTCCATCGAAACGAGCCAGGGAATAAGCTCCTTGCCGAGGCCTACGGGATGGGCGCGCGTCAGCGTCTGGTAGAAGTGATGGTGCGCGTTGATAAGCCCCGGCAGCACGACATGGCGCGAGGCGTTGAACGTCGCGTCGGGGGCAATCGCCGGCGATTGGCCGCGTGCGACGCATTCGACGATCTCCGCGCCTTCGACCACGATGCCGCGCTCGGAGTCGGCTGCGAGGATGGCGAGCGGGTCCTTGATCCATAAGCGCATGCGATGGTCCGCTCCGGTTGCGAGGAAGGGCGCGCATAGGCGAGGCGAGGGAAAAGGTAAAGCCTTTTGGCGTGTGTCTTGCTTGGATCAATAACCTCGGATGGCGCGTTGAAAAATGTATTCGACGCTTGGAATTTCGGCCCTTATGCTGCACCACCATGGCGAGAGCGCTCCGCGCGAGTGGCGTGGCTCGAGCGTAAACGAAACCCACGGCGGAGGGCGGCGCAGCTGCCGAACCGCCGATGAAATTGGACCGCGGGAGGGATTCATATGCGCGTTGCAATGACGGCGGCGTTGGCGGGGGCGATCGCGTTCGCCGGACCGGCCTTCGCGCTCGACAAGGTCACGTTCGGCACCAACTGGGTCGCCGATCCAGAGGCCGGCGGTTACTACCAGGCGCTCGTTGACGGCACTTACACGAAATACGGGCTGGACGTCACAATTCTCCAGGGCGGCCCGATGTCGAACGGCGGCATGCTCTTGATCGCCGGCAAGATCGAATTCTTCATGGGCGGCGACATGATCGGCGATTTCCTGGCGGTGGAGAACAACATTCCGACCATCGCCGTGGCCGCCCACTTCCAGAAAAATCCGCAAATCTTCATGTCGCATCCGGGCGTCGGGCTCGACAAATGGCAGGACCTTCCGGCGGCGAATCCGGCTTTTGTCAGCTCCGGCGCGGTCAACACCTTCTGGGCATGGATGCGGCTCGCTTACGGTTTCAAGGACGACAACATCAAGCCCTATAACTTCAATTCAGCTCCGTTCATCGCTGAGCCGCGTTCGATCCAGCAGGGCTATTTGACCTCGGAGCCGCTCGAGGTCGAGAAGCAGGGCGGTTTCAAGCCCAACGTCTTCCTGCTCGCCGATTACGGCTACACCACCTATTCGACTCTGGTCGAGACCCGGCGCGATCTCCTGGAGAAGCATCCTGATATCATCCAGCGCTTCGTCGACGCCTCGACCATCGGCTGGTACAACTACCTTTACGGCGACAATTCCAAGGCCAATGAGGCGATCAAGAGAGAAAATCCGGAAATCACGGACGACCAGATCGCCTTCTCGATTGGCAAAATGAAGGAATACGGCATCGTCGATTCAGGCGACACGCTCAAACTCGGAATCGGCGCGATGACCGACGAGCGCTGGAGCGGTTTCTATAACGAGATGGTGAAGGCCGGCGTGGTCAAGCCGGGCATCGACTACAAGAAGGCCTACACGCTCCAGTTCGTCAACAAGAGCGTTGGCCTCGACTTGCGTCCGAAGTGAGCTGTCTCGTAGAGACGCCGCCTGGCTCGGCGCTACTTCTTCGGCGCTGGCAGCGCATTGTAGACGTCGGGCGGCAGGACCGCGGAGACGCTGATCGTCGGCTTGTCGTTGGGGCCAAAGTTCCGGACCTGGTTGTTGACGGCCGGGAGGCTCTTGAGAAACGCGACGATCGCCTGCGCGTCCTCGTCGGAAAGGTGCGACAGCGCCGGATAAGGCATCACGGGGCTCAGCTCGCGTCCTTCCGGCGTTTTGCCGGTGCGGAACGCTGCGATAATCTGGCCGTCCGTCCACTTGCCGAGACCGGTCTCTTTGTCGGGGGTCAGATTCTGGCCCACGAAGACGCCGGCGCCCGGGATGGCGAAGCCGACGTCCGATCCGCCGAGATAGCGCTTCATATCGGGCGCGCCGAGAAGGGCGCCGGGCGTGTGGCAGTCCGAGCAGCCGGCGATCGTCACGAGATAGCGCCCGCGAGCGACCTGGGCGTCGTCGGCTGAAGCCGGAACCGCGAGGAACACGGATGCGGTCAGGGCCACGCCAAGGGTCGTGGCGAATAGGCTTTGAGGCATGGTTCTCTCCTTCAGCTTTCGACGTGCGCTTCAGGCCGCGCTGGCGCCGGATATGGGAATCCCCGCCAGATGAGTAGGAACGTCCCAATGCTGCGTGGGGTCGGGTTTGTGCGCCACCGGCGCGATCTCCCCTCGCCACGCGACGCCCATCATCTGCGCTGTTTGGTACGCCATGACGTTCCAACCTTTCGCCGCCAGCGCTCGCAAGCCCGCCGCTACATGGGGCGACACCAGGTCATGAAAGACCACCATTGCGGTTGTTTCGAGGTAGGGCTCGCACGCGAGCGCATCCTGGGTCGGCGCCTCCCCGTCGTGGTCGCCGTCGATAAACGCGAACGACCATCGGACGCCCGCCTCGCCAAGGCGAACGACAGCCGCCGGGCTCGCTTCTGGAACGAGAATCGTAGTCGCGCCGCCGGCGGCCCCGCGGATCGCTTGCTCGAATTCGGCCCGCCAGTCTGCATCCGCGAGCAGAGGCTCGATGACATGGAGCGGCGCAATGCCGGAGGCGACGAGGTGAACGGTCGACCAGCCGCGCCACGCGCCGATCTCGATTCCGCTCCGCCCTTTGAATGCGCGCGCGTTGGCGTAGAGAATCGAAGCTTCGTCGCGATTGATGAAGCCGACCGTCGGATTGCGTCTGTCGACCCGAAACGGATGGTCGATCTGCTTACGAAAATAGGGCCAAGTCGAGGCGCTTTTATCCGCCTCGATCATGTCCGGAAAGAGATGATCGAGAACCGGCGCTTCGAGGTTGTCGGCGACGTAGTCCTTAGCCATGGATCAGACCTTGAGCAAAGGAACGAAATGGCCGCGCCTGCGTTCAAATGCGATCTGTTTCTGGGCGCTTCTGGCGCGGCGCGCCGTTGTTCGAGGCGAATGGCATATTGCGCCGGCCGACGTCAAGAACGGCGGGCACTTCGCCGGCTGCGGGCGCCGCAATGCAGCAATTAATGGGTACTTGTACTTAACTTGTTCTCGCATTAGCTGTTGTTTGACCGGAGAAGCGAGGTCTATGATGTCCATGGTCAGGCCACTGAGCGGCAGAGCGCGAGGGTGACCTTGGAGGGACGCAGGCGCACCGCGAATAGCAGGCGCGGGCAGCTTACGGCACGCGAGTTGCATCGCGTTGGGGGGATGTCGCGAACTGAACGGACGCGGCGGAATGACGGGTTCGCATCATGAACAAGATTGCAACTCTGACGACGAAAGAAACTCTAATCCCGGTGGCCTCACCGCCGCTCGTGACGCTGCGAGGCGTGCACAAGGTCTTCGCCAATCAAGTCACGGCTCTCGAGGGGCTCAACCTCGACATCCGGGCTGGTGAGTTTCTTTCCTTGCTGGGGCCGTCCGGCTGCGGCAAGTCGACGGTTTTGCGGTTGCTCGCGGGCCTCACGGGGCCGACTCGTGGCGAGATCGTTTGGCTTACGAAATGTCCGGAACTCGGCTTCGTGTTTCAGGAGCCGACGCTGACGCCGTGGTCCGACGTCTTCACCAATGTGTGGCTGCCGTTGCGCCTTACCGGAGTGTCGAAAGAAAAGGCTCGGCCGCGGATCGAAGAGGCGCTTGAGCAGGTCGGGCTGGCCGGTTTCGCCAAGGCGTATCCGCGCCAGCTATCCGGCGGCATGAAGATGCGAGTGTCGATCGCCCGCGCCCTCGTGACGCGGCCGACGGTCCTTTTGATGGACGAGCCCTTTGCCGCTCTGGATGAGATCACACGCCTCAAGCTCAACGACGATTTGGCGGCGCTCCGGTCGGCCCTTGGGGCGACCGTCGTGTTTGTGACCCATTCGGTGTTCGAGAGTGTCTATCTTTCGGACCGCATCGTCGTGATGGCCGCGCGACCGGGGCGGGCGGTCGCGGAAATTAACGTCGAATCCCCCACTGAGACGCGTCAGGAAGGCTTTCGGCTGTGCAAGGAGTACGCCGACACCTGCGTCCAGACCTCTGAAGCGCTTCACGTCGCGATGGGCGATCGGCCGCCTAAAATGCTCAAGAGCGGGGTGGCGTGAGCAAGGACGACTTTGTCGGCTATGCAGTGCCGGCCATTACGTTGGGCTTGGGGCTGTTTGCGTGGGAGGGGCTGGTCCGGTACTTCGCCGTACCCTCCTATCTTTTGCCCGCGCCAAGCCTCATCATCTCCACCCTTATCACCGATTGGTCGACACTGTCGGCCTCGCTATGGGTGACGCTGTCGATTACGCTCAAGGCTCTCGGAGTTGCGGTCATCGGGAGTGTCGCGCTGGCTGTTCTCTTCTCCCAGTCGCGGTTGGTCGAGCGTGCGTTCTATCCGTTCGCCGTCGCCATGCAGGTGACGCCAATCGTCGCCATCGCCCCGCTGTTGCTGATCTACCTCACCCCTGGCGTCGCGGTCCTGGTGTGTGCGTTTCTGGTGGCGTTCTTTCCTCTGCTGGCCAACACCACGCTCGGTCTGTCCTCTGCGGACCACAATTTGGTCGACCTGTTTCAGATGTATCGCGCCTCGCGCATGCAGCAGTTCATGTTGCTCAGGTTGCCCTCGGCTCTTCCATATTTTCTCGCCGGTCTCCGGATTAGCGGCGGGCTGGCGCTAATCGGCGCGATCGTCGCTGAGATCGCCGCAGGGTCGGCCGGCCAGGGGTCGGGGCTCGCTTATCGCATCGTGGAGTCTGGTTTTCGCCTGAACATTCCGCGAATGTTTGCCGCATTGCTCTTGATTTCGGTGGCGGGCATCACAATTCATCTGCTACTCACTGCGCTGTCGCATTGGTTGTTGCGCGATTGGCACGACAGCGAGCGTGGGCGAGAAACCTGAAACAAACCAGACAACTGAACCGTATGACTTAAGAAAGCGGGGCGCCTTTGCGTTTGGTGCGCCGCCGGACGGCCAGAATCTGCGCCCGTAGAGTCGAAGGCGAGGTCATATGAATGTCGGCTATCTTAAGGTCGAGCGGCGCGTTGTGCCGCGGCGAGCCTCTGTTCTCCGCAAGCTTGGGATTTCCAACTTGGTTAGCACGGCGATGTTCGACATTGCCGCCGCCCATGAAGCCTTGGTTCGCCGCCAGGCGGTCCCCGAGCGAATTTTCGCCGACGGCTTGGTGGTCGACGTTCCGGCCGGGGTTTACCACCCGCTGCCCGACTCGAGTTCCGAATTTTTTATCCGCAATATCAGGGCGATGAACCCGAACTTGATCGCCAAAACACTGGAGATCGGGACCGGCTGTGGGATCATCTCGCTCTTTATGGCCGCCAACTGGACATCGCGAACGGTCGCGACGGATATCTCGTCGATCGCGGTGGAGGCGACGATCGCCAACGCCAAGCTCAACAACGTCAACCTGACGGCTTTTCAGTCTGACCTATTCGAGAAAATCGATGAGAAAGATTTTGACCTCATTGTTTTCAACACGCCGTTGGTCGACAAGAATCCGGAGAACGACATTGAGCGCTACAGCCTCTGCGATCCACAAGGGCGGATCACCGAGTCGTACCTGCGCCAGGCGCGTCGCCACGTGTCGAAGGATGGGCTGATCATTTTTTCGATCTGCAACAACTCGGCCTATGAGGTGATGGACGCTATCGACCTCGACTATCAGATTGTTGGCTTTGAATTAGCCTACAGCGGCTTTTGGCGGGCGATTGTCGGTGCGCGGAACTAACACCGCGGCGGCGTCCGGGGGCGGTTGCACGCAGTCAAGATAGCGAAGCGCCGGTTTGCGCCTCGCTCGGGGCGCGTTTGATAGTCAACCCGAGATCCCGGGTCGGCGGGACCCTGCTCGCCAAATCGTCGCACAATAGTCTTAGAAACGCTTCGCCCCAAGCCGCGGGCGCCAGGAGACTGATGATGAGCGATCTCGTTTTCATAGCGTTCGAGAGCGAAAAGAAGGCCGAGGACGTGCGCGATAAGATCCTGGGCATGCAGAAAGAGTATTTGATCGAGGTCAGCGACGCGGTCATCGCAACCCGCGACGAAAACGGCCGCGTGAAACTCAATCAACTCATGCATCCGGCGGCGACCGGCGCGGTTTCGGGCGCGTTCTGGGGCATGCTGATCGGCTGGCTGTTTCTTATGCCAGTCGCAGGCGCTGCCGTCGGCGCAGCCTCGGGAGCCCTTGGCGGTTCGCTCGTGGACGTCGGTATTGACGATCAGGAGATGAAGACCCAAGCCAATGACGCACTGAAGCCTGGCACGGCCGGTCTCTTTCTTCTCATTCGCAAGATGACGACGGACAAGGTTCTCGAGGACCTGAAGGGAGTGGGCGGAACCGTCATTCGCACGTCCTTCGACCACGCGAAAGAAAATGCGCTGAAGGAAGCCCTGGCGGGTCAGATCCCGACGGAATCGGTGAAGATCAACTGACGCTGTCCTGTTGGCGTCGTTATCGGCGCGCATGATAGGAATATAGGACTGGGCGCGCTGCTGCGCCCAAGCGTGGTTGGACGCGGCAATGGCAGATGCGAGTTCGGCGCCTTCGCAGGGCGTCGCTGAGCCTCAGGCTCGGGGGACCAAAAAGTGGATCAGCCTACTTGCTGAGGTCCCTTATTTTGCCATCGTCATCATAGGCATTGTTGGGGTGTCTTGGACCAACAGTTTGGGCGTTCCCGTGGCGACCTATTGGGTCACAATGACCCCAATTGCCGCGCTTCTCTGCATCGCTGCAGGTTGGGGTCATATGCCGCGGGGTCGCGGGCGGGTCGAAATGGTCGCGATTCAGGTCGGCCAGTGGGCGGCCGTGCTCGTCGCCATGTATCTTATCCACGTCAGCAACATTGACGGCCTGGTCACGCACGACGCTTTGGGAAGCATTCTACTAACGCTGCTCGCGCTCGGGGTTTTCATTTCCGGCCTGGACTTGAGGACCTGGAAGCTCTGCGTCGCCGGGGCTTTCTTGGCGCTTGCGGTGACGTTTGTCGCTTGGTTCGACGATGCCGCCTTGTTCATGTTGCTCATCGGCGTGGTGCTGATCGCGCTTGGATTGCTCATGTGGTGGGGCTCCCATCGGTTGCACCAGCGCGGCTGAGCCAGTCGCTGTCTGCCCCGGTGAACCGGCGACACGTGTTCGTGAATGCTCCCGTCCCGGACTTGCGCCCCGCAGATGGATGGCGCCTAAAGAGCGACCGAGAAGAGGTTGGGCAAGGCAAGCCGGCCGGGAGGGGGAGCTTCGCTATCGCTTTGCGCGTTCACGACTTGGCCCGCGTCACGGGAGGAAGGATAAGGATTGGCGAGCCCACGCGAGTCCGCGCTCTGTTCGCGCGCCTCGGGTCGGCAGGCGAGGGGGCGATTAGGCTTGCGCCGAAGCTTTCGGCCGCCGCGCGGGCTGCGCCGCCGCTTATCGCCGCGATTGCGGTCTCCAGCTGCGCGCCGGTCGGTCCCAACTTTGAACGCCCCGCGGCAATCGTGTCGCCGCAGTTCAAGGAGATCAAGGGCTGGAAGATCGCCACACCGCGCGCAAACGAATCGAAGGGCGAGTGGTGGTCCGTTTTTCATGATCCGGAGCTTGACCGGCTCATGCGGGTTGTCGTGGTGTCCAACCAGACCGTCAAGGCGGACGAGGCCAATTACCGTCAGGCGCTGGCGCTCATCAATGAGGCGCGCGCCGGTCTTTTTCCCACTATCAACGGCACGGGCTCTGCGACCCGCGGTTTGCCTGGCGGGACGAACTTGACTGCGGAAGCCGCGGGGGCGTGGACACTGGATGTCTGGGGCCAGGTTCGGCGCGAAATCGAGTCGCAGCAGGCGGGCGCGGAGACGAACGCCGCCGTTCTCGCAAACGCCACGCTCGCCGCGCAATCCGCCCTCGCGCTCGCGTATGTGACGCTTCGCGAGGCGGATTCGCTCGAGATTCTGCTCGCTGGGACCATCGACGATTATAAGCGTTCGGTGACGATCACGCAGAACCAGTACAACGCCGGGACCGCCGCCAAGTCCGACGTCATCACCGCCCAGGCTCAGCTGCTCAACGCTCAGGCGGCGCTGATCGCCGCCGGCGTGACGCGAGCGCAAAGCGAACACGCGATCGCGGTCCTGATGGGCCGCCCTCCCGCAGGCCTGTCGATCCCGCACGGAAGCCTGGCGACCCACGTTCCTGCGGTTCCCGTCGGTTTGCCATCGTCGCTGCTGGAGCGCAGGCCCGACGTCGCGGCGGCGGAGGAGACGATGCGCGAAGCCAACGCTCAGATCGGCGTCGCGTTTGCGGGTTACTTTCCAGCCGTGTCGCTCAACGGCCTCATTGGTTACTCCGGCAATCCGTTCGCCACAGAGTTCGGCCCCAGCAATCCCGTCTGGTCATTCGGCGCCTCGCTCGCCCAGCCGCTGTTCAACGGCGGCCTGACCACCGCGCAGGTCGAGGCGGCGCGCCAGACCTATCAGGCGGATGTCGCTTCCTATCGCGAGACGGTGTTGACAGCGATCCAGCAGGTCGAGGACGCGCTGGCGGGGATTCGCATCCTGTCGCGCGAGGTCAAAGTGCAGGCGGAAGACGTGCGGATCTCCCGACAAGCAACGCAGATCACGCTCAACGAATACAAGGCGGGCACTCAGGCTTTCACCGCCGTCGTCACCGCTGAGACGCAACAGTTGAGCGCCGAGGAGTCGCTGCTAACGACCCAGGGACAACTCCAGAGCGACGCGGTCAATCTTATCGTGGCGCTCGGCGGCGGCTGGAGCCAATCGACGCTGCCTGACGTGACCGCGCAGACCTCGGCCGTCCCGCCTCATTGAGCAGTAACAACCAACAAGTTCTGTATTGTATCCGCCGGTCCCGACGTCGGTTGGGCCTACCCGTTTGGGTTTTCTTGGTGCGCGGCCAGTTTCGCCGCAAAAGCCCGGATCATGCCCGTTGGATTATCTTGGATTTCCTTGGATTCTCTCGTCAGAATCTAGACTTTTCAATGGGTTACGCGGGATAAAGCGCGAATTTTATTTCTCATCCCGGGTGCCGCGTTGAGAGCGTCGGAATGGGGTCGCGCCAGGCAAAGGGTCAGAATATCCATCGGTCGAGCTTAATCTGATTTCTGATTTTATGCAATCAATTGTCGCCCGAAAATCGGCGTTCGACAGGCGGCGTATTCCTCGGTCAGCGGATCATCTTCACATCGAGTTCCATAATGAGAGCGCCGGCTCGTCCTTGTCGTGATCGTAGCCAAGGATGCTGACGCTCGCCGTGCCCAGCTCGAACAGACGCCCTTCCGACGGGGCAAGGCCAAGCCAACGCGCCGCCAGCACCCTTAAAATATGGCCGCTGGAAAACACGACCGCCGTGTCATCGGATGCGCGAAGGCGGGCGATGACGCGATCGGCGCGCACGCCCACATCGGCTGGCTGCTCCCCGTTCGGACACCCGTCGCGGAATAGGAGCCAGCCAGGACGGTGGCTAAGGATTTCGCTGCTCTTGCGCCCCTCGTAATCGCCATAGTCCCATTCGACCAAGTCGGGGTCGAGCTTGGCGACTTCGCCGAATCCGGCGAGTTCGCAGGTGCGCGCCGCGCGTTGCAGGGGACTGGTGAAAACCCTGTCAAAGCTAACTCCCTTGAGGCGCTCGCGGAGGCCTCGGGCTTTGCGCTCGCCCTCCTCCGTGAGCGGAATGTCGGTGCGCCCGGTATGCTGGCCGCTTAGGCTCCATTCGGTCTCTCCGTGGCGGACGAGATAGACGGAAGGAAGCATGGCGACTCCAATTCGCGACTTCTTCGCCAGCGCGGCGGAAGATCGCGGTATCTTACCCCGTCTGGGCCGGATTTGGATATGGGATTAGGGGCGCTGGGCCGTCGGAGGCGCCCTTGTTTGCGCGATGCCGACATGGGCGCGAAGTTTGGCGTCTTTCTCAGGTCGACGAAACTCAGGCGCAATGCGGCCGGGCGCGCTATGCCTTTCGGACCAGCAGCGAGGCGACGTGGCAAGTCTGGCTTACGTAATTAGTTGCCTCGGCTCGTAGTATCAACAATATGTGATCGAAAATGACGAATGATCTCACGTATTCGTGAGTTGCTCACCAATATGTGAATGCCAGCCTTAGGTTCGCCTCCAAATTGAACCTGTCTCGCCGGCCTGTCGCCTGAATAGTATGCGACGTTGTCGTCACTCAGCGACTTGGCGACCGGTCACCCGGGTTGAATTGGAAAGCCCGAGTTGTTTTTGACCGAGTGCTGGTACCCTCAGACGAAGTCCTCGTTTGTGGGCACAGCCATAGGAGGTTGGTATGAAACACGCACTTACAGCACTTTTATTGGCGGGCGCGACTTCTGCTTTTGTGCTCGCGACTCCGGCCTTTGCACAGGTAGCGGGCAATCCAGGCGACCTTCACACGCCGACTCCGTACACAAGCGAGGTTCGAGCCAATGCTTACGGGACAACGCCCGGGTATGGCGGTCCGTTCGGGCCGTTAGGCGTCCTGGCCGCCCCGATAACCGCTCCGGTGGCGGTCATGAACGGCGCGCCAGGCGGAGGCGCGTGCGGCGTCAGCCAGGATTTTAACGGCCGTTTGACCGCCCTCTGCGGTCTGTAATCTCAACAGTCTTGCACTAACCTCGGCGCCGCCCATCGGGCGGCGCCGACTTTTTTGGCCCGGCTCGCCCATCGAAGCCGGTGTCCCCAAAATGCTGCTCATCGCGCGCGCCCTTTTCTTCGGAACTGGAGAGGAGCCGCGCCGCGAGTCGTTTCTCCTAGCTCTGCTGTCAGAGCAGCAGGCGCGGAACCAATCATGTTCGCGAACGTTTCATTCGCAGCTTTTGCCCGCGCAACGTCCGGAAGGTCGACCCGAGGCGTCACCAGTCGGATTGTTCTTCTTCTCCGTCGCCGCGTGCGGGACACAGGAGGACAGCATGAACAACGTTTTGTTGGCCCTGACGGCCGCGGGATTTGCCGGTCTCGGTGGAGTTGGCATCAATGCTCAAACGTCTCCGGTCCAGACCGCGCAAGTGGTGACTTCGACGGCAGACTACACCCAACAGGCAGGCGTCTTCTCTCAATGGCTCGATCCTCAGGCGCCTCAGTGCGTGGCGGTCTCGGAGATTGGCTCTGTCTCGCACTTGACGAAGCTCACGCATGAGCAGTTCCAGTTCGTACGAGCGCTTTACGTCGCCATCCCTCCGATTTCGCGAGCCCTTCCTCCGGGCGACAGCGCTGTCATCGCGAGCGCGAACGGCCGATCGATGGTTGCGCTAGTTTCGGGCGGAGAGGCGTGCGCGCGCTTCCTCGCGCCAGATTTCGTTTTGTCCATGCTCACTCAAGTCGGCAAGGGCGAGAGCGTCGCGGCCGGAGACCCGATTTAGGATCTGGGTTCCGCGTTCTCATTGGCGACACCGCCAGTCGAAGTCTGTCCGGCTATTGCCGCAAGCCCCTTTCCCTTTTATGCAGGAAAGGGGGCGGTTGAGTTGGCGCTTGCGCATCGCAAGCTCAAGCTAGGTATTTGATCTAGCGACCGATCGCAGCGATCGGGGCGAGAAGATGCGGGCATATTTGGGGCTTGTTGTCCTGGCAGGACTGTTCGGGGCCCCGGCAATGGCCGCGGACCTGCCTACGAGGAAAGAGCCTCCGCAGGAGATCATTGCTCCGGACCTGCCCTCCAGCTGGCACTATGAGATCACGGGCTATGGCTGGGGCACCGATCTTGCGGGCCAGAGCGGCGTAGGGCCATTTCCCACATCTCCATTCTTCATCAATTTCCTGAAGATCCTTCAGCATTTCCAAGGCGGGCTGATGACCTCATTCGTCGCTCGCAATGACAATTTCATTGCCGGCATCGACGTCATCCTGTCTCGCATCGGGGGAGGCACGAACTTCCGGGACCCGACCAGCGCGCTCTTCGGAGACCATGGGAACCTCACGCTGACGCAGGGAATCTTCACCGCCTTCGGCGGCTTGCGAATCCCGGTCGGACCGCCGAATTTGCAGCTCTACGGCACCGCCGGGGTTCGCTATTTCTATAGCCGCACCGCGCTCGATCTGTCGTTTCCGGTGAGCGGCTTCCCGCCTGCAGGCTTCGCCATTACGAAGAATTGGGCAGACCCCGTGGCCGGTCTCGCGGCGCACTACGCGATCAACGACAAATATTTCATCAACTTCCTGGCGGATATGGGCGGCCTGAGCAACAGCGCGACCGGTCAGGTCCTAGGGTCGGTTGGCTACAATTGGACCCCTTCGTTCTCGACGACGCTCGGTTATCGCGTTCTTTACACCTATTTCCGCGACGACAACGGACCGCTCCGTGACTATCGCTATCAGTCGTGGATGTACGGGCCTTTCGCCGGGGCCAAATACAGCTTCTGACCTAATCTCTCCGCCTTCACCAACTCTCGAAGGCGAGGGTGACGCGCTTCATGAACGCGGCCCTGCGAGCGGCCGCGTTGAAATCCATGTTGTAGAGCGCCACGTACTGGAAGCGGCCTTTCGGATCGATCAGCGCCCGAATGTTGTCGCGCACGAAACGCCGCGGCGGGTCCTGTTTCGCGGCGACGCCCAGGCGGCTTTCACCATAGGCGCAAACGGCGGCCATGCGCTTGATGTTGCGCAGATTGGGATGGAAGAGCCCCGCCTCGTCGATGCGGACGGACACGCCCGGCAGAAACACGCGCTGGAAATATCCCTGCAGGATCGCTGGGAGACCGTCGAACCATACGGGAAAGACGAGCACCAACGCTTCGGCTGCCCGCAGGCGCTCGACATAGCCTTCGACTTCGCGCGTGTTGGCGCTCGTGTCGACATAGTGAAGGAGTTCGTCCCGCGACATGACGGGGTCGAACTTCTCCGCGTAGAGGTCGAGATCGTCGACGACATGCCGGCCTGCGCGCAGGATCTCGACAACGCGCGCGTGCAACGCGGAAACGAAACTTGTTTCCAGCGGATGCGCGAAGACGACAAGAACTCGCAAGCTATGCTCCGGCTGGCTCCACGCGTCGATTTCCAGCTTCATCAGGGCGCTCAGCCGCAATGAGAAATTCGATGCGGGGGGGCGCGATCAGCATGTCCCGGATTTCGTCCTCGAGCACCCGATCGGCGTTGGTGACCCGCTCGCGCAAATGCATGAGCTCGAGCCACGATTCGATGAGATAAGCTTCCTCATAGCGGCCGAGGTCGCCCGCGTCTTCAAAGATTCCCCATGCGAACGCGCCGTCGCGGCGACGCTCGAATCCGAGCTCGTCCAACGCTCGGACGAACGCGGCGCTGTCTTTGGGGTCGATCCTGTACTCGATCTTGACCAGGACCGGCCCACGACCGTTGTCGATCTCCTCACGGGTTTCCGGCAGGCTCCAATGCTGGGAGGGAGAAAGGTCCAGCGCGGCCCCTTGCTGCAGTTTCCATCGCCAGGTGAGGGGGATCGCAGCAATGGCGCCTCCGGCCGCGATGAGAAGCGCGGTCGCGAGGCCGGTCTTTGCGGCGATTTCGCCCCATGCTGCGCTGCATAGGGTCATTGTCCCAAAGATGACGGTCAGGAACACTGCAAGGCCGCGGCCGCGCACCCAATCCGGCAAGACGTTCTGGGCGGACGTGTAAAGGCAGGTCAGATTGTTGACCCAAGCGACGCCGGCCAGCACGCAGGCGCAAAGCGCGATCGCAAGGTCATCCCCAAAGGCGAATAGCGTCAGCGCTAACGCGGTCAGAATCGTCCCGGAGGCGACCAGGCGGTCGGGGCCGAACCAACGGCGCAGCTTCTCATGTCCAAACGATCCAAGGATTGCGCCCGCGCTGATCGCGCTGAGCAGGATCCCGTAATGCTCCGCGCCTTGCCCGGTCCGCCGGGCGATTAACGGCAAGAGGCCCCAGTACGCTGCGGTGAAAGGATAAATCGCGATCGTCCGCACCAGCGTCGCCCAGAGAAGGCGGTTGTTGGCCGCGTGGCGAAGGCCGGTGCGAAGCGCGCTGCTCAGCCTTTCCGCGGGCAGCGAAGCCGCCTGCCTGCCGGGCGCTCGCCACCAGGTGAGCGCTGCGATCACCGCCAGATTGGCGCCGACAAAAATCCCGAGCGGAGCGGCAGCTCCATAGTTCGCGATGATGAAGCCGCCGAGCGCGGGACCGATCGTGCGGCTGAGGTTATAGCCGACGCTGTGCGCCGCGATCGCCCCCGGGATCACCGGCTTCGGCACGAGCTGCGGCACGATCGACAACCATGCCGGCGTGTTGAGGGACCAAGCCGCACTGAGAACGAACGTCGTCAGCAGCAACAAGACGGGTGACGCGAAATCAAGCCACACCACGGCGGCGAAGATCGCCATCAATGCGGCGATTGCGTAGGAGACGGCGATAATCGTCCGGCGCGGGTCGACGATGTCGGCGATCGCGCCTGCGGGAAGCGTGAACAGGAAAATCGGCAGCGTCGTCGCGGTGTGCAGCAGCGATACGTCGAATGGATTGAGGTCGAACGTCGTCATCATCCAGCCCGACGCGGTGTCGTACATCGCGATGCCGATCAACGCGCACGTGCTCGCGGTCCAGACGATCGCGAACGCCGGGTGGGCAAAAGCCCCAAGCATCGGCGTCGGGCCGGGGTGGGGCTCCTGACTGAAGCGTAAGTTCATCCTCAAGTCGTTCCTCGCGCCGGGACCGGTGCGCCTACCGGGAGACGAGCGTGCGTCGCTCGCCCCTCGCGTCGACTTCGCCGCGCCGACGGCTTTGCTCGAGAGATAATGATATTATCGTCAATTCGAAAGTTTCCGCTGTGAATGGGTCTTGGCGCGGCGATATGGCCGGGCCGAATTCCTGAATGGGCCGGAACTGTCCGACTTCCGTGGCAGACCAATTTCTGGGCAGCCGCCTGCGTCATGCGGGCCTGCTTTTCGCACTGCGGCACCTTGAAACTTTGCGCGTTGTTCGCCATTTGATCCTAGCATTCGGCAGCGGTTGGCCGTTCGATTTCTCGCTCTTTCACTGGGGATTTTGTTGTCCAGCGAGTTCTTCCGCCAAGTCGGACACGCCTGCCGCCCGGGACTGGGGCGTTTTCGGCAATCTGGCGTTCACGATTATGCTTATCGCGAGTTCGGCGTCGAACGTCGGATTCGCGATGTTCGATACCTCGTCGAACTGGCTCATGACTAACCTCAATCCAGATCCGATGATGGTGTCGGCGGTCCAGGTCGCCACCACCCTGCCGATGTTTCTCCTGACCTTACCCGCAGGAGCGCTGACCGACATCATCGACGCACGCAGAATGCTCATCGGCGCGCAGATTGCGGTGACGGCGATATCGATCGTCTTCGCGGCGGTGGTCACGATGCATTGGGCGACCCCGGCTGTGCTGCTGGCGACGGCGTTTTGTCTCGGCGGGAGCGGCGCGCTTGCCGCGCCGGCATGGCTCGTCATCACGCCACTGCTGGTGCCGAAGCACGATCTCGATAGCGCCATCGCGATCAACAACGCGAGCTACAACGTGAGTCGCGCCGTGGCCCCGGCCCTTGCCGGGTTGGCGATCGCGGCCTTCAGTATAGCCTTCCCATTCTGGTGTTTTTGCGCCGGCAATGTCGCCGTCCTCGCCGCGCTCATATGGTGGCGCGCTCCGCGCCGGGCGAGGGAGACCCTTCCCGCTGAGCGCCTGGTGCGCGCTCTGCGCACCGGCCTGCGTTACGCCAGAAACAATCGGGATCTCGACGCGACCCTTATTCGCTCCGTCGCCTTTTTCCCCTTCGCCAGCGCGTATTGGGCGCTTCTGCCTCTGGTCGCGCGCACGCAGATGGGCAATGGGCCCGAAGTCTATGGCATCCTGCTCGGCATGATCGGCCTGGGCTCGATCCTGGGGTCGTTCGCGCTCAAAAGCCTCAAGGCGCGCCTCGGTCCCGACCGCTTGGCGACGCTCGGGACGCTCGGCACAATCCTCGCTCTCGGGTTGTACGGCGCGGCGCACGAGCCGGTCATCGCGGGGCTCGCCAGCCTGATCGCGGGAGCGTCATGGATCACAATGATGACGACGCTGTTCGTTTCGGCGCAGGTGGCGTTGCCGGAGTGGGTGCGCGGACGGGGTCTGGCGATTTTTCTGACAGCGTTTTTCGGCGCGATGACCCTCGGCAGCGCGGTTTGGGGCAAGGTCGCCAGCCTCGAGGGGTTGTCCACCGCGCTTTTCCTTGCTGCGGGCGGGGCAGCCGTCGGGATGGCCGTGACCGCGCGGTGGAGACTGCAAACCGCGGCCGCGCTCGACCTCACGCCGTCGATGCACTGGCGGACGCCGGTGTTTGTCTATCCGCTCGAGGACGACCAAGGGCCGATCCTGTTGACTGTCGAATACCTGATAGACCCGAAGGACATTGGCCCCTTCCTCGCGTTGATCCATGAAATCGGCCTCGAGCGAAAGCGCGACGGGGCCTATGCGTGGGGCGTCTTTGAGGACACGCAGATCAGCGGCCGGATCGTCGAGACCTTTCTCATTCAGTCGATGCTCGAACTCAGGCACCTGCGCACACGGGTGACGATCGCTGACCGCATGATCGAGGAACAGGCGGGCGCATTCCTCAAGGAGCCACGGAAGGTGACGTTTCTTGTCGCGCCGAAGCGTCATCGTGAGAAGCGGCGGAAAGGATCGAAGAGGCTTGCGTCGCAGCAGGCCGCCGAACCCGCCTCGGTCGGGTAGGGGCCGGACAAAGAAGGGTCAATCGGACGCTACCCGCTCCGGCTACCCGCGCTCCGATTCGGCAACCTGTTTCGCCATCAGGCGCAGAACCTCGTCCTCGGTCGCGACGCGGCGGAAGCGGTCGAGCGCGCTGACGCGCGCGAACGCTTCGTGCAAGTAAGAGCCGACGGGCGGGCAAGTCCAGAAATCATAGCCGCTCCATTTGATCGCCTCGCTCCAGAGATGCACGAAGCTTGCGCCGCGCACTGCGGCGTCCGCCCATTCACAGTAGCTGGGCAGAAACAGCTTCCAGAATTGCTCGGGCTCGATCGGATAGCAGACATGCGAATCGAGCGCATGTCGGGTGAGGTCATACTTGGCGAGGACAGGCGTCAGCAGGAATGGGCCGATCGCTCCCCATCTCTGATCGACATCGATCGCGGCCTCCGCGGTCGCTTCAAGCTCGGCAAGCGCCGGGTGGGTCGACGGCAGCCTCAACACCGCATTGTTCACGAGGCTCGTTCCGACCGCATCGGCCTGGCGGCAAAATACGAAGCCATCGTTTGTGAACGGCGGCCTCCTCAAGCAGAGCATATCGGTGTCGATCCAGCAGCAGCCTGTCTGCTGCATCATCCGGTAGCGAAACATATCGGCAAAGGTGGCGAGCGACGGCTTGCCGTTGGCGATGAACCGGCGGGTCAGCGATTCATCGGGGCAGATTGTCCGTGCGTCCGCGAAGCGCACCCCGGGCGGCAACTCGACAGGCTGATCATAGCTGAACAAGCGCAGCCTTACCTCCGCCTGAGGAAACGAGGCGAGGCATGCGTAAACGAATGGGTTGAGCGGGCCGTGCCAGAACGATCCGAATTCGCAATCGTCGACCGGATTCACTCGATCCTGGCCAGTACGTTGCGGCCAGCCTCCTCCCAGTCGTCGAAGAATGTCTCGGTCGTCAGATCGCCTCGCGACACGAATTCGCAATAGACATCGAAGATCCAGCTCGCATGGACGTCGTCTAACAGAACGTGCCGGCCCGACTGGCCGCTGGCGATGCGAATGCAATTGGCCATGTCGGAGCGGCAGACTTCATCGGTGTGGCCGCCGTCGACATGAAAAATGTCGAACGCAAGCTCGGCGCGCCGGTTGACAAGCCAAGGCAGGACTTCGCGTGAATCGCCCGTGAACAAGTGGACGCGCCCGGGGAACTCTCCTTTGAGGAAATCGACGCACTCGGCTGTATAGGCATGCGACATGTTGTCGACGCCGTAATATTCGAGCCGCGGGCTCGACGACAGCGCCAGCAGCGCGCTGTGGCCGGCGTTAACGCCGACTTCGAGCAGCCGCTCTTTGAACCGCACCGCGCGCCACACGTTGCGGCGAGCCGGGGCGAGTTCCGTGTCCGGAGACTGGTCCGCGTAACGATCCGCGTTGTCGGCGTAAAATATATTGCCTTCCAAGGGTTCGCCGGCCTGCTTGACGAGTTCGGCGATGCGCTTGAGACGCAGGCGAAACGGATCGGCGACGACCTCCTCGAGCGTGTCGCGCTGAATTGAATAGTCGGGAGTTTCCGATAACGGGATAGGCTTTCCCGGAAGAAGCCTGCGGCCGTTCATCGCTGGGAAGCTCCTTTTCTCGCCGGTGGCGGCGATCGTCGCGCGCTGGTCGCCGGCTATGGCACGGTTTTGCCGGTCAATGGAACGGCGATCGCCGCTCTTGTCATCGTCGCTCTACCCGCCGCCCAACGCCATCCTCTTGACTCTAGACCCAAGCAATCCCTATTCGGCATTTGTTTTGCATTCCTCCAGCATGATTGGGTGCATGCGCTCGGCTCGCAACCGTTGGGCGCTTCGAGCGAGCGGAGCGACTGAGTGTGAGGGGAAATCTGCGAATTGAGGGTTATGCCATCGCGTCGGTCGACGGGATGATCGCGGACGCAAGCGGATTCATGCCAGACTCGCTTCAATTCGAGGCTGACAAGCGTTTTTTTCTTGAGTCGCTCGATCGGGTGCAGGTGGTTTGCCACGGGCGCCTGTCGCACGAGGGCGACCCCGAATCGGCCGCCCGCCGTCGCCTGATTCTCACGCGTCGAGTGTCTGATCTTGCGCCCGATCCTGACAATCCGAATACCTGGCTCTGGAATCCCGCCGGCGCGACATTGGATGAGGCGTGCGCGGCGGTCGGTTGCGGGGCCGGCACACTGGCGATCGCAGGAGGGACTGAGGTTTACAGCCTGTTTCTGAAGATCGGCTACGATGTCTTCTATCTCGCGCACGCTGCGGGAGTGCGCTTGCCTGGCGGTGTTCCCGTCTTCTGCCAGGGTCGATTTGGCCAGTCGCCTGAGGACGTTCTTCTAGAGGCGGGCTTGAGGCCGGCCGAAAGTCGGTGGCTCGACGAGGAGGTCTCGCTCGTCAAATGGACCGTGTAATTCCGGCCTCCTGGCGGGGGTTCCCGGCCACGAGCAGCGCCTTCGGCGGTTGAAGGGCGGTTCCGACCGGTTCCCTTCAACTTGCCCATATTTGTCGATAGGGAGCCGGTTTAAGACAGCGACCGAGCGCGCCTCACGCTTCCGGCCGTATGCTGGGTGCGCCTTTCGGCAACGATGCCCTTATGGATGAGCGGATGACCACCGAGCCGACAAACCGTGCAGCGTCGATGGCGGCGCTGCTTCCGCTTGTCCGCTACGGCCGGCGCTATGTCGGTCGCGCTGTCGCCGCGCTCGCGGCGCTGACAATCTCGTCCGCCGCGACGCTCGCGGTGCCGTTCGCGCTGCGCTCGATGATCGATTTCGGTTTCTCGAAAGAAAGCGGCGGCGCGATCAACGTCTATTTTCTCGCCATGGGCGCGCTCGTTGTGGTCATCGCTCTGGCCGCGGCCACCCGGTATTATCTGGTGACGACGCTCGGCGAGCGCGTGGTCGCCGATTTGCGACGCGACGTGTTCGCGCATTTGTCGGGTCTCGACGCCGCGTTTTACGACACGGCGCGAACCGGCGAACTGACTTCGCGTCTCACCGCCGACACGACGCAGATCAAGGCGGCTTTTGGCGCCTCGGCCTCGATCGCCTTGCGCAATCTGTTCATGTTCATCGGCGCGACCGCGCTGATGGTTTACACGAGCCCCAAACTGTCGGCTTTGGTGCTGGTCGCCATTCCGGTCATCGCCGCGCCGTTGATCGCTTCCGGCCGCGTGGTGCGGCGCCGCTCACGGCACGCTCAGGACACGCTCGCCGAAGCGACCGCGTTCGCCTCGGAGAGCCTTGGCGCGACGCGCACCATGCAAGCGTTTGGCGCCGAGGGCGCCAGTCAGGCCCGTTTCGGCAAAGAAATTGAAAGCGCCTATCGCGCGGCGCGCGATGCCGCCGCCACCCGTTCCCTTCTCATCGCGATTGCGGTTTCACTCGCTTTCTGCAGCGTCGTGTTTGTGCTGTGGCTCGGCGCGCGCGACGTGCTGGCGGGGCGGATGAGCGGCGGATTGTTGTCGCAGTTCGTGCTTTTCGCCGTGCTTGGCGCGACTTCGCTCGGCGAATTGTCGCAAGTTTGGAACGAAGTCTCCGCCGCCGCCGGTTCGGCGGGGCGGATCGCCGAACTTCTGGCCGTCAAGCCGCTCATCGTTGCGCCGATGAAACCCGCGCCAATGCCTTCGCCGCCGCGCGGCGCGATCGAATTCAGGCGCGTCGCTTTCTCGTATCCGAGCGCACCCGAAGTTCGTGTCCTGGAAGACCTCAGCTTCTCGATCGCGCCGGGCGAGAGGGTCGCGATCGTCGGCCCCTCCGGGGCGGGAAAGTCGACCATATTCCAGCTCATCATGCGCTTTTATGATGCCGACGAGGGCCAGATCCTGATCGACGGCGTCGACGTCAAGACGGTCGATCCAAAGGATCTGCGCGAGCGCATCGCGCCCGTCCCGCAGGAGGCCGCGATCTTCGGCGCGACGGTCGCCGAGAACATCGCTTATGGGCGCGCCAAAACGAGCGAGTTCGCAATCGAAGAAGCGGCGCGGCGAGCGGCGGCGGACGGGTTCGTCCGTGAACTCGGCATGGGCTACGCGACCAAGCTCGGCGAGCGCGGCGTCACACTCTCGGGAGGGCAGAGACAAAGGCTTGCGATCGCGCGGGCTATCCTCAAAGACTCTCCGATCCTGCTGCTCGACGAAGCAACGTCCGCCCTCGATGCGCAGAACGAGGCGCTGGTCCAAAGCGCGCTCGACGACGTGATGACCGGCCGCACGACTCTGGTGATCGCGCATCGGCTTGCGACCGTGCTGAAGGCCGACCGAATTCTGGTAATGGAGGCGGGGCGCGTGGTCGAGGAGGGCGATCACGCTTCGCTCGCTGCGCGTAACGGCGTCTATGCGCGTCTTGCCCGGCTGCAATTCGAATCCGGCGCGGGCGCGCTCACCGAGGCGAACGCGGCGAGCTAGTGGGCTTCACTTTTGCGGTCGACGGCCATAGCAATTATGGTAGAGGTCTCCCGCCTGCGCTTGCCGCGATGGCGTTTGAAGGCGCCGCGACCTGGCGCGCTACTTTAGGCGAAGCAGAGTGACCGTTCGATCGACAACAGTTCCGCGTGAGAGCCGCGTCCTTAAGGCGCGGCGCGGCCGTGGGACGGGGTTCTCGATCATCTCGTTCTGCTGAAGCCCCGGGTCATGTCGCTCGTCGTCTTCACCGGCGGAGTCGGCTTCGCCCTTGCGCCCGGGCCGATGGACTGGATGAAACTCATCGCCACGCTCTCGGCGATGGCAGGCGGGGCAGGGGCCTGCGGCGCGCTCAACATGTGGTGGGACGCCGACATTGACGCCAATATGGCGCGGACGGCGATGCGGCCCATTCCGCGCGGCGTGGTGCCTCCCTTGGAGGCGCTGGCGATCGGAATTCTGCTCTCTGTCGTGTCGGTGGCCGCGCTCGCGATCAAGGTCAATGTGTTGGCGGCGGCGCTGCTGGCGCTGACCATCGCCATTTACGTTCCGCTCTACACCATGGTTCTCAAGCGATCGACGCCGCTCAACATCGTCATCGGTGGCGCCGCCGGAGCGCTGCCGCCCGTGATCGGCTGGGCGGCCGCGACGAATAGCGTATCCGCAGGCCCGATCGCGATGTTCCTCATCACGTTCCTATGGACGCCGCCGCATTTCTGGGCGCTCGCTTTGTGCCGCAGCGGCGACTACGAGCGGGTCGGCGTGCCGATGCTGCCCAATGTCGTCGGCCCAGTTAAGACCTGCCGGCAGATCGTGGCCTATTCCCTTTTGCTCGTCCCAGCATCATTCGGGCCGATGCTGATCCCGGGCGTCGGCCTCGTCTATGGCGCTGTCGCACTTGCGGCGAACGCGGGATTCCTCTGGCGCGCGTTTGCCCTATACCGCCTGCGCGACGGCGAGGAATCGGCGCGGCGCAAGGCGGCGATGGCCCTGTTCGGCTTCTCAATTCTCTACTTGTTCGTCCTGTTCGCAGCGATGCTCGCCGAGGTCCTGCTGCGGGGACGCGTTTAAACCTGGCGGCTCAAATGCGGCTTGTCGCCGGAGTGCGAAGCCGGACCTCGAGCGGCCCAACGAAGTCAACATGGCAAACCTTGACCCAAATGTAAGGCGACGCAACTGGATCGTGCTGGTCGTCCTCGTCGCTGTGGCCGCAGCGGTGTATCTCAGCTTCGTGCTCAGGATGATGAGGCACGGTTGACGCCATGAACGTCATTCATGAGCTGCCGCATGTGCTCGCAATCATCAATGCGGCGACCATCGTCGTGTTGCTGCGAGCTTACAGCCGCATCCGCGCCCGCGATCGCGAGGGACACCGGCGCACGATGTTCGTCGCCATCGGCCTCGGCGTTGCGTTTCTCGCGGTCTATCTCGTTTATCACGCGTTCGCGGGCCTCGCGAAATTTGGCGGGTATGGCGCGATCCGGCCGATCTATTTCACGCTGCTCGCGATCCATGTGTTTATGGCCTTCGTGGTCGCGGTGCTCGTGCCGGTGACCTTCTACAACGCGCTGCAGACAGCGGTTCGCTACGCACAAGCGATTTGCGCGCTTCACGTTCCCGGCGTGGCTCTTTGTCGCGGTCTCTGGCCTCGTCGTGTACGTGATGGCGGTCCACCTCTATCCGTTGAACGCCAGCTGACCGTTCCATGACTCAAACGGCGCAAACCGTCACTTCACTCAATCGCGCGCGATCCGCCGCCGGCGTGAAGAGCGCGGTTCAACGCGAGCTCATCGGATGGGCGTGGCTCGCCGTCGGCGCGCTCGCGGTCGCCGGCGTGTTCGCGCTTCTGCTGGCGCTGTCGCGCATTCCGGGCATGGAGAAGACGCCGTTCTGGCCGATCGACTTCTTCTACAAGGGCCTCGTCATCCACGTCGTGTTCTCGCTGGTGATCTGGCTGCAGGGCGTTTTCGCCTTCCTGGTCAGCGTCGCGACGCTGAAGCTCGCTGGCGATGACGTGCGCGCCGCGCCGCTCGGGCGGATCGGGCAGGGCGCCGTCCTCCTGGCTTTTCCCTGCCTGTTCGCGCCGGCTTTCCTCGAGGCGACGCAGCCCGCGCTCACCAATTACATCCCGATCATTCGCCATCCGGCCTATGACATCGGGTTGATTGTGCTGGCCTTGGGCGCGCTCGCGCCGGTCGTTCGTCTGTTGCTCAATCTGCCGGGACGGCTCGCTTCCGCGCCGCCGTTTGCGGTCGCGATGGCGCTTGGCGGCTTCGTCTATGTGCTCGCGCTGATATGTTTTGCCGTCGCCACGACGCTGCTCGCGCATGCCGGTGAGCTGGCCTCGCGCGAGGAATTGTTCTGGGGCGGCGGCCACGTGCTGCAATTCGTCTATGCCGCGCTGATGGTGACGAACTGGTGGCTCCTTGCGCGCATGAGCCTGGGCGAGGAGGCGGTCGACAACCGCGTCTTCCTCGGCTTCCGTCGGCCTCATCGCGCTGATCGCCATCGCCGCGCCAGCGTTCTACGCCGTCTTCGCTCCCTTCTCCGACAATCAGCGCGAGGCGTTCCGGTTTCTGCAGTTCGGGATCGCCGCGCCGACGCTGATCTTCGCCGTTTCGCTTGTCACCCGCGCGCTTCGCTCGCCCGCCCCATGGCCGTGGCGCGATCCGGCTTTCTTCGCTCTTGCGGTGTCGCTGGCGCTCTTCGCGCTTGGCGGCGCGATGGGGTTCCTGATCGACGGCTCCGACACCCGCACGCCCGCGCATTATCACGCGGTCATCACCGCGGTCAGCGTCTCGAGCGCCGGCATGCTGCTCACTTACGGCCTCAAGGAACTCGGCAAGCCGCCTGCGCCGCCGCGCGCGACGCGCGTCCTCATCGGCCTCTACGGCGGCGGTCAGTTCGTCGCCTCGATCGCGATGTTCGTCGCCGGCGGCTATGGCGCGCTTGCGCAAGACCCCGTCTGGCGCCGGATCGCTCGACACGGTCGCTGCCGCGGGCATGGCGGTGCATGGGATCGCTTCGATCTTCACCATCCTCGGCGGCGCGGCCTTTGTCATCGTCGCCATCCGCGCGTTGTGGCGGGCAAGTCCGGCGCGCTCTGACCGCGTGAAGACGCTAGCCGCGCCTTGCTCCATCTCGGTCGCGCGCAGGTGGACGACCGCAAGGCCGAAGAGGGCGAGCGCCAGCGCCTGATGCGATAGCGCAAGCTCGATCGGAACGACGGCGAGCAGCGTCGCAATGCCGAGCGCGACCTGGAGCAGAGCAACGGCCGCAAGGACGACGGCGC
Source organism: uncultured Alphaproteobacteria bacterium (assembly GCA_963743265.1). Classification (GTDB taxonomy): domain Bacteria; phylum Pseudomonadota; class Alphaproteobacteria; order Rhizobiales; family Beijerinckiaceae; genus Roseiarcus. The sequence continues at coordinate 170,395 of CAVUPE010000038.1, forward strand.
GGCTCGCAAGCGGCGAGGCCGGCGCGGCCCGCAGCGCAACGATCGCCTGAACAATTGCGAAGGCGACGACCGCGTAGGCGATCATCCGGTGATCGAATTGCGCCGTCGCCGCATCGCCGAACATCGCTTGCAGCGCGTTGGGGCGGAACGCCTCGCCTGGAATCAGGCTCGATCCCATGAGCGGCCAAGTGTTGTAGATGAGGCCGGCGCGCAAGCCCGCGACGAGGGCGCCAAGCCCGAGCTGACAGAAGATAAGCGCTGCGAAGATCCAGGCCGAAATCGCAAAGCCGCGCGGCGCCGTGTTCGACCGCGGCCGTTCGCTTAAGCCCACGGCGGCGTAGATCAGAGCGCCAAACGTCGCGGCGGCAATCAGGAGATGCAGCGCCAGTCGCTCCTGCGCCACCTCGGTGCGCTCGCTTAAGCCCGAGGACACCATCCACCAGCCGACAATCGGCTCGAGCGCGAGCAGACCCGTCGCGACGGCGACCTGCCGGCCGAGCGAGCCCTTAAGCTGGCCGCGCCACCAGAACCACAAGGCGGGCAGAATGAACGCCGCGCCCACCACGCGCGCAAGCAGGCGATGGGCCCACTCCCACCAGAAGATGGCCTTGAAGCCATCGAGCGTCATGTCTGAATTGAGCTGGGCGAATTGCGGGATCTGCTTGTAGCGGTCGAACTCGGCCTGCCACTCAGCGCCGCTGAGCGGCGGAAGAACGCCCGTGACCGGCTTCCATTGCGTAATGGAGAGGCCGGATTCGGTAAGCCGCGTCGCGCCGCCGACAAGCACCATGAGAAAGACAAGGCTCGCCACCGCGATGAGCCAGAAACGAACGGCCCGGCGATCGTCAAAGCTTAGTTTTTGGACGGCGGCGGCGGCGCTGTGAGTCAAGGCCATGGGAGGATGCGAGAGCTTGTGTCGGGAACGGCTCAGTGAGGAATTGAAGCCCGCCTTTTGTCCCAAACATGTCGAAGGCGCAAACAGTGCGCCGGCAGCCGACGACGGCGGCTCGAGTTGCCGGCGTCAGGCAGCGACCGAATTTTACCGACGCCGGGCGCGGGAAGACGTGAGGCGCGCAATTCTGTGGGTAACAATTAGTTGGCAAAAACCGAACCCTAAGCTCTGTAGTGCCGGTTGAGGAGTCGAGCTCCGCAGGTCGCGCGCCGGTCATGAGATGGAGAATGACCTCTTATAGAACAGGTTGCACAGGACTTGAGCCGGAAAAGGTCTTTGGTTGAATCCGCCGCAACCCATTGAAAGACTCGAAAGAAAGCATTTTACTTTCATTTGTTTGCGTTGAGTTGGCTTTATTTGCGCATATTTGCATGTGTGCAGCCGGCCGGGCCTCGGGATCAGGGCTTGGCTGAGGCGCCTCGTCGCCATCAGAAATCTGGGAGGATCACGCGGTTGTGACGACGTCCAGTCGGGACGGAGGGCAAGAAAGATGTGACGGGTGCAGAAAGTGTCGCAGAAAAATCATTAGGCTTTGCTACTGGCGCATCGCCGCCCTGCTGCAAAAACAATTGCCGTTCTGGTCACGCTGTGTCATGAGCGCGCATCCCCAACCCAATAGTCTAGGAACCGATGTCCTTTCTGAACGGCAACAAGTTTGCTGATCGCCAAGCCGCCGCCGCCAAGGCGCGCAAGGAAATGGCGGAAAAATTTCTCGCCAATTCGAAATACGATCCGGCAGATCCCGCAGTCGTCGAGCGCGAGGCCAAGCGGAAGGAGATTCTCGAGGCGCGAAAGATTCGCGACATCGAGCGCGCCAAGCGTAAGGCGGAAGAGGCTGCGGCTGAAGCCGTTCGCCGCGCCGCTGAGGAAGCCGCTCGGCAAGAGCAGCTGAGACTCGAGGCGCTCGCGCGCGAGGCTGAGCTGCAACGCCAGCGACAAGAGGAAGAGCGGCTCGAATACGAGCGCAAGCTCGAGCGGGATGCTCGCTACGCCGCGCGCAAGGAGCGGAAGAAGAAAAAGAAGTCCGCCGCTGAACGCTACGGCTGAGTTATCGGGCGCCCTTGATTTCCAGCCGCGACTCGGGACATTTCGCTCAGGGTCTCCGCGGAGCGGAGCGAGGAGAAGATGTCGAATCCGCTTCGCCTGGGCGTCGCCGGTCTCGGGGTGGTCGGGACCAGCCTCATTCGGCTTCTTCAACGGCACGACGCCGCCCTGGCAAAGCGGGCAGGGCGCGGTTTGGCCGTCACTGCCTTCAGCGCGCGACGTAAGGACGACCGGGGGGTCGATCTTGGCGGCGCCGCTTACTTCGCCAGCGCATCGGAGCTTGCAGGCGTCGCGGACATCGACATTTTCGTCGAGCTGATCGGCGGCGCCGACGGGGCCGCGTTCGACGCCGTCAAGGCCGCGCTTTCGCGGGGTGTCTCCGTCGTCACGGCGAATAAGGCGATGCTCGCGGCGCACGGTTTTGAACTCGCGACTCTTGCCGAGAGATCGGGCGCTCAGTTGTTCTTCGAAGCAGCGGTGGGCGGCGGCATACCCGTCATCAAGACCCTGCGGGAGAGCCTGGCCGGCAATGCGATTGCGCGCGTTTCCGGCATCCTCAACGGCACCTGCAACTACATCCTGTCGCGCATGGAGACCGAGCATCTCCCGTTCGAGGTCTGTCTAAGCGAGGCTCAGAGGCTTGGCTATGCGGAGGCCGATCCGACCTTTGACGTCGGCGGTTTTGACACCGCGCACAAGCTCGCGATCCTCGCCTCGCTCGCATTCGGCGCCAAGATCGACGCAGCTGCTGTTTCGGTTGAGGGAATCGAGACCATCACGCTCGCGGACTTGAGCGCCGCGGACGAACTTGGGTTCCGCATCAAGCTCCTGGGCGTCGCCGAACGCACTGCCCATGGCGTTGAGCAGCGGGTGCATCCGACGATGGTCGCCAAGAGCGCGCCGCTCGCCCAGACCATGGGCGTGCTCAACGCGGTTTCGATCGACGGCGACGCGATCGGAGAGCTGACCTTGGTCGGACCGGGGGCGGGCGGCGATGCGACCGCGTCGGCCGTGGCTGGGGACATCATTGACATCGCGAGCGGGATCCGAGTGCCGCCGTTTGGTCGGCCTGCTGCGTCGCTTGTCGAGGCGGATCGGGTGCCGATGCAGCGGCACGAGGGTGGCTATTACGTGCGCCTCGCCGTCGTCGACCGCCCGGGAGCAATGGGAGCGATCGCGGCGCGGATGGGCGAGCAACTGATTTCGCTCGAGGCGATCATGCAAAAGCGAGCCACGAAGGAAGCGGCCTTGGCGGGGGTCGCGCCAGTCGTGCTGATGACCTACGGCACGACAGAATCCTCGATCCGAGAGGCGCTTGCGCGGACTGTGGAAGATGGGCTCGTGCGCGAGAGGCCGCAGGTTATCCGCATCGAGCGCGAAGCGGTCTGAGGTGGCGTCCTCGACGGTCACGAAGAACGGCTTCGGCCGAAGACGAGGACCGCCGCATGCGGTTTCTCGCGATCGCGCTCATGTGCGCCACGATGGTCTGCTTCACCGGGCAGGATACGTGCGCCAAATGGCTAACCGCTTCGTTGCCGATCGCACAGATCGTATGGGCCCGCTACGTCGGGGCGGCGGTGATCGCGCTCATCGCCTCGCGATCTCTGTCGCGGCCAGCCATGCTGCGTTCGAAGCGTCCACGACTGCAGCTCCTGCGCTCCGTCCTGCTATTTTGCTCGACGACCGCGAACGTATTTGCCGTCCGCGAGCTCCAGCTGTCGGAGACTGCGACAATTTCGTTTCTCACTCCTGTCTTCGTCGCTCTTCTGGCCGGACCAGTGCTCGGCGAAAGAGTGAGCGCGGAACGGATGGTCGCGATCGCGCTTGGATTTCTCGGCGTTGTGATCGCGACGCGTCCGGGGGCTGGCGCGCTTCAGCCGATCGTTCTGCTCGCTATCGCGGGCGTTGTCTGCAATTCGCTATACGTGCTGGCCACCCGCAAGCTCGCTGGGGCGGATTCCCCCCAGACGACGCTCGCGTGGACGCAAGTCGCCGGCCTCGTGTTTCTCACTCCGATATTGCCCTGGGTATGGAAGCAGCCTGGATCAGTGGGAGTTTGGGCAGTCATGGCGGTGATGGGTGTTTTCGGGGCCACCAGCCACGGAATGCTGATCGTCGCCCATCGATACGCTCCCGCGCCGACTTTGACGCCGTTTACCTACACCCAGCTCATCTGGATGATCGTTTCCGGCATAGTCGTCTTCGGCGACTGGCCCGCCCCCGCGACTCTCGTCGGGGCCGCTTTAGTCGTCGCATGTGGCGCGTATCTCGCCGTCAGAGAGCGCAGAGGGCGGCCTGTCGCGACGGCCATTGCGGTTGACGTCGATCCAAAAGTCTAGTAATTCAATCAACATTGAATTTTTAGGCGGCTAACAGGCTTCGACAATGTTTCATGGCATCGATCCTGTCTTCGCAGTTTCTGGGCTGGCCGTCGGTCTCCTGGTCGGCATTACCGGAGTTGGCGGCGGCTCCCTCATGACTCCGCTGCTCGTGTTGGCCTTCGGGGTCCACCCGGCGACCGCTGTGGGGACTGATCTTCTGTACGCAGGCGTAACCAAGATCAGCGGCGGGGCGGTGCACGCCTATCACGGTTCGGTCGATTGGAGAATCACGCGCCGTCTCGCCTATGGGAGCGTGCCTGCAGCGCTATTGTCGCTTCTGCTTCTCGCGCACCTCGGGTCGTCCTCCAAGGCGAGCGGAGGAATCATCAGCACGACGCTTGGAATCGCGCTGATCTTGACCGCGGTTACGCTTATTTTCCGCAAGGCGCTGCTCGCCCGTCTGGCGCGCGTTATGGATGGCGCGAGTGAGCAGACTATCAGACGTCTCACCATCGCGCTCGGCGCGGTTCTCGGCGTCCTCGTGACGATCTCGTCCGTTGGGGCCGGCGCCATCGGCGCTACAGTTCTGCTGACGCTTTATCCCAGTTCGCCGATTGTGCGCATTGTCGGCTCCGATATCGCGCATGCGGTGCCGCTCACGCTGATCGCTGGGGCAGGGCATTGGTGGCTCGGGTCGGTGGACTTCCACATGCTCGTTTCGCTCCTTGTTGGCTCGATCCCGGGCATTATGATTTCCAGCCATTTCGCCTCCCGTGTTCCCGACCGAGTGTTGCGCCCCATTCTGGCCGGCACGCTTGCAGTCGTTGGCGGCCGTCTCGCGTTCTGAACGGGTCCTGCACCTCAGGCGTTTGGACTTTTCGCCCCAGTCTCGTCACACTGTCCGCCGCAATGATTTGAGCGCGTCCGGAGAAGGCGATGGCGGAGCAGGACTGCGCGCCGGCGATCGAGGGCGTGCTGGAAACATCGCTCTATGCCCGAGACCTCAAGCGCACCGCAGCGTTTTATCGCGATCTGTTCGGGTTCACGGCTCTTGTCGATTCGCCGCGGCTGGTCGCCTTCGAGATCGCGCGGCGTAGCGTTTTGCTGGTGTTTCAGGCCGGCGCAACTGACCAGGACGTCGTCGATGCGCGCGGCACAATTCCCGGGCACGATGGCGGCGGGCGCCTCCATGTCGCATTCTCGATCAGCGCCGATGATCTCGCCGCCTGGCGCAAGCGGTTCGCCGAACGCGGCGTCGAAATCGTTGGCGAGTATCGCTGGCCCCGGGGCGGGGTGAGCCTCTACACGCGCGATCCTGACGGCGCGTTGGTTGAACTCGCGACGCCCGGCCTCTGGTGGTGAGGCGAGCTGGCGGCGCTGAAGCTCACGTTCACGGTTGGTGGTCTGCGAGCACCAGGGCCAGCGACTCAGGATGAATGTATACGGGACCGGTGAAAGGATGGTCGATGGAGATAATCACGACCAGGCCCATGGTGACGAGCACCGACAGAACTCCAGTCATCGAGACCTGCGCGACCAGATTCTCGCTGCCGAAGAAAAGCGTGAAGCCCACGGTCAGGAGCGCGCCCGTGAAGAGCACGATCCATATGACGTTCGGGACCAGTCCCGTTGCGAGGTGCAGCCTTATCCGCCGAGCGGCCGTCACATTATCGAGTTGCCGAAACACCTCGCTCATGTCCGCCGTGGTCCTCGCGCCGCTCCGATTGAGGGCGAGTGCTGCGTCGTATAGCGAATCGAGAGCATGCTGGGTCACCGGGCTCTCCGTCTCGCGCGCCATCGCGGGCCATTCGTCTTCGATCGTTGTCGTGAGGTAGTTGGCGAGCGCGGTCCGCACGGCCATAGCCTCCGGCTCCTTGCCCTCCGCGTAGTGAAAGAGAGCGCCTGTCGCCCCGGCCTCTTCCGCCACTGAGGTTTGAGCGTCGCTGAATTTCTCCCACACGACAATGACCGAGAAGGCGAGGAGCACGGCATAGATGACGCCCACGGTCGCGAATTTGAACCCGGCGATCTCATTGTTATTGACCAGCTTGTCGAGGCCGACCCGCTTGCGGATCAGGACCTGCGCACCCATGGCCAAAACGGTGGGAATCACCACGATGATTGCGATGAGAAGCCACAGCGGCAGGCTCGACAAGAAATAAGACACCCTGGTCTCCTTGGCGCCGCCCCTGACAGCTGCGGTGAATTGCGTCAAGCGTGTTTCGCCGTTTCGCCGTCGGCCGCCTTTTCGCGAAGCGCCTGGGGACGACGCACGCTCGACCAGCGCGAAATCCTTCTGGTTCAGGACGCGTTCTGTCATGATTCGCTCTGCGGCAAGTGATTCGCACGCTGCCGCGTTGCCGATCCAAGGCGGAGTTTTGACGCCCTCCGATTACTTCCTCGACGTTGAGACCTCGGCGCTCGGCCAGCCGTGGCGGCCGCGGCTTGACGCAACAGGAGAACTGCGCGCGCTCGCCATCGCCCAAGTTGGCGGCCATGACGAACTGATCGCGCGCGTGCTTGCGGGGCGCGGCGTCGCGCCAGAGGCGGTTGACCGCCATCTCGATCCGACCCTCCGCGATCTCATGCCGGATCCCTATTGCCTGCGCGATATGGCGGCGGCGACCGAGCGCCTCAGGCGCGCGGTCGTGGCCCATGAGAAGGTCGCCATCTTCGGCGACTACGATGTCGACGGCGCGTGCAGCGCGGCGCTGCTGAGCGAATATCTGAACGCCTGCGGGCTGGAGACGATCGTCCATATCCCCGATCGCGTGACCGAGGGCTATGGCCCCAGCGTCGAGGCCATTCACGGTTTCGCGGCGGGTGGCGCAACCCTCGTGGTGACCGTCGACTGCGGGGCGGTCAGCCGCGAGCCGTTCGAGGTCGCGAGCCAGCTTGGCCTCGACGTGATCGTGTTCGATCACCATCAGGCCCCCGAGGTGCTGCCGAAGACGGCGGCGCTCGTTGATCCCAACCGCGAGGACGATCTTTCCGGACTCGGCTATCTCTGCGCCGCGGGCGTCGTCTTCATGGCGCTCGTCGCGCTCAACCGCGCTTTGCGCGAAGCGGGCTTCTGGAACGGCGGCAAAGGCCCGGATCTGCTTGCATCGCTCGATCTCGTGGCGCTTGCGACCGTCGCCGATGTCGTGCCGCTGATCGGGCTCAACCGCGCCTTTGTCGTCAAAGGCCTCGCGATCATGCGGGAGCGCCGCCGTCCTGGGCTCGCCGCTTTGTTCGACATCGCCGGCGCGGACGGGCCGCCGCGCCCTTATCATCTGGGCTTTGTCATCGGCCCGCGGATCAATGCGGGGGGACGCATCGGCGACGCGGCCTTGGGCGTGCGGCTCCTGACAACGGCCGACGACATCGAGGCGCGGACGATCGCAATCGAGCTCGACCGGCTGAACCGCGTCCGCCAGCAGATCGAGGTTGAAGCGCTTGGCGGAGGCCGAAGCGGAAGCTTTGTTTGCGTTGGGGCTGGAGGAGAGAGGCGCCGCGGTCGTGGTGGCGGGAGCGACATGGCCGCCGGGCATCGTCGGCCTGCTCGCGGCGCGGCTCAAGGAGAGGTTCGAGCGCCCGGCCTTCGCGCTGAGCCTCGCGGGGGGCCATGCGACCGGCTCCGGCCGCTCGATCGTGGGCGTCGATCTCGGCCGGGCGGTGCGAGCGGCGATCGAAGCCGGCGTCGCCATCAAGGGCGGCGGACATGCGATGGCGGCGGGCGTCACGCTCGCGACCGAGCGGCTCGGCGACTGGCGCGCTTTTCTCGAGGAGCGGCTGGGCGAGGCGGTGATCAAGGCGCGCGCCGAAGCGGGTCTCAAAGTCGACGCGGCGCTGACGGCGAACGCCGCGACGCCGGATCTGGTCCATCGCCTGGAGGCGGCCGGCCCCTATGGCGCGGGCGCGCCGGAGCCTTTGTTCGCCCTGCCGCGCCATCGCCTGGCGGAGGTGACGGCCGTTGGCGCCGGCGGCCATCACCTGCGGGTGCGCGCCGTCGCGGGCGACGGGCGGGCGGTCGAGGGGATCGCCTTCCGCGCCTCGGGCAAGAAGCTCGGCGAGGCGCTCATCCGGCTCAAGGGCGCGCCGGTGCATCTCGCCGGGACGTTGTCGGTGAACCGCTATGGCGGCCGGGAGCGGGCGCAGATCCGGGTCGTCGACGTCGCGGAGGCGGCGCGGTAATAGCGCGTCCGACTCTGTCCAATTACGCGCCGAGGCGCCTCATAGCGCCGCAAGCACAACTTACGGGCGAGTTCCGATTTCGAGTAAACGCCAATAAACGCGCTTAAACGCGCCTAAACGCTAGTAAATTTACTTGCATTTACTAGCGTTTATTTTTTCGAATTGAGACTTTTCAATGGGTTACAGCCGATTCAAACAAAAAATTTTCCTCTTTCGTTCGGCTCGCCTCTTCGGTTGCACCAACGCCGCCCTTGCTCGCCGTCTTCTCATCCTTCTCCCGCTGCCGGACAGCGCAGGTTGAATCGAAGGAAGGATAGCACGAATTCTGTTTTCGTGTAAAGAAATTGTTTCGGTGACGGGCGGGTCGCCAGCGCCCTCAGGGCCGAGATGGCTCAACCCCCGGGGAGGGTCACCGCTCCCCCGATCCTCTGGGCGATGAGATTTGCCAGCCGGGCCGTGACCGGCTCGGGAATCTCTACGCCCGACAAACGCCAGGTGAGGCCGGAAAGGTTCATGTGGAGGCGATAAAACCCATCCGGGCTGTCGAGGCCAACGACAAAGGTGAGCGGACCAGCGAGATAGGAGTGTGTCAGAACCTCCAAGGGGCGAGCGTTGAACGCCTCGCCGAGCGAGGGCATGCCCCAAACCGTCCCGGCGTCCTTGCCGGCCGGGTTCAGCACGCCCACGCGTCCCCGGTTCAAGAGCGCGGCGATGTTTTCCGGCGTCAGCAGGGCGCGCAGCAGCATCTCGGCTGCGGCGCCGTTGAGAACGACGCCCTGTCGAACCGACGATAGCTTTTTAAGTTGCGGATTCTCGTCGAGAAACGCGCGCGAGATCTGGCTGCTTAAGGAGCGGATGAGCGGTTGCAGATCGACGCGCTCCATCACCGCTTCAGCGTCGCCGCCCGAGGCGGCCGAGGCAAGCTGAGCGGCGCCGGCGAGCGCCCAACCCCAATAGGCCGCGATCAGGATAACGAGCGCGACTGCGCCGCGAAGGAGCATTCGCATGGAGCCTACCTACCAAGCGGGGCCCGCTGCGTCACCTTTCGGAGCGTTGTTTGTCGTCATGGCCGGGCTTGACCCGGCCATCCACGCCGCGCCGCTTCATGGCCGGTCCGATGTTGGGTTGATCGCGATCAAGGTTCGAGAGGAACAGAGATACCTACCCTCGACTTCGCCTCGGACCATTCCTCGCGTCGAACCGCGTGGATGGCCGGGACAAGCCCGGCCATGACGACGTGCAGCGTCTGCTCAGCGGAATTTGGCCGATGCCTTGGAAGGATCAGTCCGCTGTGCCCTCGACTGGATCGTCTCTTGCATCGGCGACGACGACCCGCACCAAACTGGATTTTGACCCATGAAGCGAGCTGAGCTCACCGAAAAGATCCTCGACATCAAGCGCGAGAAAGACTGGACGTGGAAACACATCACCGACGAGATCGGCGGCATGTCGCCGGTTCTGGTGGTCGGCGCGCTGCTCGGGCAGATGAAGTTGCCGAAGCCGCTCGCCGAGAAGGCCGCGAGCCTGTTCGGCTTATCCGAGGCCGAAAAGCGCATGCTCAACGAGGTTCCGACGCGTGGCACCCCGATGCCGCCGACCGACCCGCTCCTCTACCGCTTCTATGAACTGGTGATGGTCAACGGCCCGGCGCTGAAGGCGCTGATCGAGGAGGAATTCGGCGACGGCATCATGTCGGCGATCGACTTCGATCTCGATCTCGACCGGCTCGCGCATCCGAAAGGCGACCGCGTCCGGCTGCTCATGTCCGGCAAGTTCTTGCCGTACAAATATTACGGCGCCGAGCAGGGCCTGCCGGAATACGGGTTCAAGGAGGAGTGATCGCTTGCTAGCCGACAAAGCCGGCATTTGCGAAAGGCGTCTAGTCTGGGCTTAGCTCACGCCGGCGCATGGCGAAGAGCCGGGACGAGCGGGTTGGGGGCAGGAAACATGACGCGCAGATGGCTGATCGCGCTCGGCGCGATGTTTCTCTTCGTCCTTCCGGCCGGGGCGAAGGACTGGCAGGGCGCGATGCTGCCGGACCAGCCGACGCAGTTCATTTTCGGCTACGGGTCGCTGATCAACTCGGCGTCCCGCAACTCGACGGTCGGCAAGGTCGTCCCCGCGATTCCTGTGCGGGTGTCGGCCGCGTTCGGCTATATCCGCGCCTGGGTCAACCGCTCGAGTTCAGGATTTACCGGGCTTGGGCTCCGCAAACCGGGGACAGACGAAAAAGCCTCGACGATCAACGGCGTCCTTTATCCCGTCGAGGGCGGCGACATTGCCAAATACGATGCCCGCGAGCAGGGCTATACGCGCGTCGAAGTGCCGCGCGACGAGATCGAGCCCGTGTCCTGGCAGCAATTGCCTGCGACCGGAAAGATCTGGGTCTATATTCCGGTCAAGGCGGATGGCGAGCCTGGCGTCGGACTGCCGGTGGCGAGCGCGGAATTTCCGCTGCTCCAATCGTATATCGACGTCGTTGTCGAGGGCGCCCTCGACTATGGCGAGACCTTTGCGCGCGAGCTGCTCGAGACCACGTCGGACTGGAGCAATTTTTGGCTCAACGATCGCGAACTCGCGCGCCGCCCATGGGTCTACAGCCCGGCTTCGTCGCAGGTCGATGCGCTTTTGATGGAGACTTCCGAAGCGGCCGCGAAACTCAAGTTTCGCCTGTTTCCCGAGACCTATGCGATCCACTGGGCTGAAGAGAAGGCGCACTAGGCTCACGCGCTTCAGCGTGGCGGCCGCACAAGCGCCGCGATCGGACGCCAAAGTCTTTGCAATCTAAAATTGTGGTTCATGGCCTGGTCATGCTAGGCGCGCAGGACCGTTCATGAGAGGGCCCGAGCGCGATGCGCAGGACGAAGCCGTGACGCGCGGCGCAAAGGCAGTGCGGATTCTTGCCGTGGTCGCCGTTCTCACGGTGTCGGCGGCGTTCGCCGCCTACGCGATGGAGCTTCATCGCACGGCGCTGTGGCAGGTCGTGCGCGCCTGCGTCGCCGACTACAAGCTGACTGGGAAGCCCTTTCCTTGCCTTGAGGTCAATCTTGACGGCGGCGAGGAGCGCGGCGCCGTCGTCGTGCGCCCGCCGTTCATGGACGACACGCTCCTGGCCCCGACGCGGCGGGTCATTGGAATCGAGGACCCATTCCTGCAGTCGCCCGAAGCGCCGAATTATTTCGACGCCGCGTGGCGCGCACGCTCGTTCCTCAAGGACGCGAGCGGACAGGTCCCCGAGCGCGACGCGATCGCGCTTTTCGTGAACTCCGAAATTGTCAGGACTCAAGACCAGCTCCACATCCACGTGGGTTGCCTCGGTCCGTACTCCCGCCACATGCTCGCGGCCGCTGCGCCGAAGGTCCCTATGGGCGAATGGGCGCAGATCGGGGCGGTCGTCCCCCATATGGTGTTCTGGGCCTATCGCATCGCGGGAACGGACCTTGCGAGCGTCAATCCGTTTCGACTCGCCGCAGACGAGCTCGGCGGCAAGACGAATAGCCCGGGCGACCTGACGGTCGCGGTCGTCGGGGCTCGCGTCGGCAGCGACGATGAATTCCTGATCCTCGCCACCTACGCCAAGGCGCCGCACGCCTGGTGGCCGGTCGGCGCCGCCGAGGTCCTTGCTTCCTGCCGCCTCGCGGGGCCGGGCCGCGCCGGCTGAGGCGGCTAACAGGGATCGAGGCGATCGGTTCGACTTCGCCCGGCCACACCCCATATGGGGTCATTCCCGACCTTGCTCGAGCGCAACGCCCCTTGGACCTCATCGCCTCCACCGATCGCGGCCTCTATTGCGCCGCGGGCGACTTTCACATCGATCCCTGGCGCCCGGTTTCGCGCGCCATCATCACCCATGCGCATTCCGATCACGCGCGCTTCGGCTCGGAAGTTTATGTCTGCCATCGCGATACGGCGCCCATACTTCGCAAGCGCCTTGGCGACGTCGCGATCGAGACGGCGACTTACGGGCAGATCCTGACGCGCAACGGGGTCGAGCTTTCGTTTCATCCCGCGGGTCACGTGCTCGGCTCGGCGCAGGTTCGGGTGACCGCGAAGGGCGAGACCTGGGTCGCCTCGGGCGACTATAAGCTCGAGAGCGACGGCGTTTCTCCCGCCTTCGAGCCGCTGCGTTGTCACGCCTTCATCACCGAATCGACCTTCGGCCTGCCGATCTACCGCTGGCGCCCGCAAGCCGAGACGTTCGCGGCGATCGACGCCTGGCGGCGCGAGAACATCGCGGCCGGACGCGCGAGCATTCTCTTCGCCTATGCGCTCGGCAAGGCGCAGCGGCTCATCGCTCATCTCGATCCAGCGCTCGGGCCGATCGTCTGTCACGGCGCGGTCGAGGCGATCAACGCGCTTTATCGCGAGGCGGGAGTCGCCCTCCCGCCGACGCATCTCGCGACGGAATTCGCGAACAAGCGCGAGTTCTCCAGCGCCGTCATTGTCGCGCCGCCCTCAGCCGCCGCGAGCCCCTGGCTCAAGCGCTTCGGCGACTATTCCGATGCGCTCGCGAGCGGCTGGATGCAGGTGCGGGGAAACCGCCGCCGGCGCGGGCTCGACCGCGGCTTTGCTTTGTCCGATCACGCCGACTGGCCGGGCCTCATCGCGGCCATCGAGGCGACGGGCGCCGAACGCATTCTCGTGACGCACGGGTACACGGAAGCGTTGACGCGATATCTTCGCGAAAAGGGCCTCGACGCGCGTGCGCTGACGACCGCTTACGGCGACGACGAGGACGTGGGCGACGCCGGGGCGCCGGCGGAGGGCGAGGGCGGGGCGTCGCCGGAGGCCGAAGCGTGAAGGCCTTCGCTGCGCTCTATCGGCGGCTCGATTCCGGCACTTCGACGCGCGCCAAGCAGGCGGCGATGGTGGAGTTCTTCGCCGCCGCCAAGGCCGATCCCGCGCAATGGGCGAGCGCGGCCTGGACGGTCTATTTCCTGAGCGGCGGCAAGCCGCGCCAGACCGCGCCGTCCCGCCTTCTTTGGCGCCTGGCCGTCGAAGGCTCGGGCTACCCGGACTGGCTGTGCGCGGAGAGCTATGGCGCAGTCGGCGACCTGGCCGAGATGCTGTCGCTGCTTCTGCCCGACGCTAAGGGCGGCGCCGACGTTTCGCTCGACGTCTGGATGCGCGAGCGGCTGCTGCCGCTTCCCTCGCTTCCCGAGGAAGAGCGTTACACACGGCTCAAGCAATGGGTCGGCGAGCTCGCGACCGACGAGCGTCTCGCCTTCTTCAAGCTCATCACCGGCGAATTGCGCGTCGGCGTGTCGCGGCTGCAGGTGGTGAAGGCGCTGGCCGAAGTCGCGGGCGTCGACGAGGGCCACATGGCCCAGCGGCTGATCGGCTATTCGCAGGCGCGGCGCATTCCGACGGCTGCGGATTTCGAGGCGCTGATCGGCGAAGTCCAGCACACGGAGGCGCAAGCGCTCGACGCGGGCAAACCCTATCCGTTCTATCTCGCGCAATCGTGGAGCCGGCCCTTGGCCGACATGGCTACGACGCTCGGGCCGCCCTCGAACTGGATCATCGAGTGGAAGTACGACGGCATCCGCGCGCAGCTGCTCAAGCGCGGCGAGAACTGGCGCTTGTGGTCGCGCGGCGAGGAGCTGATCTCCGACGCCTATCCCGATCTCGAGCCGCTGGCGCGCGCGCTGCCCTCGGGCACGGCGATCGACGGCGAACTCGTCGTTCTCATCCCGCCCGAGCACGACTATGCGACGGATTCGCTCGATGGTCTCGCGATCTTCGCGAGCCTGCAGCAGCGGCTCGGGCCGCAAGATCGTCAGCGAAAAGACGATGCGCGAATTGCCGGTCGCGTTCATCGCCTACGATCTGCTCGAGAGCGAGGGCCGCGATCTTCGAACCGAGCCGCAGCATGTGCGCCGCGCTCTGCTCGAAGAGCTCGTCGATCGCCTGTTCGCGGAGGCGAAGACGCGCGGCGAGCGCCTGCCGATCCGCATCAGCCCGACCGTTTCCGCCGACACGTGGGAGGAGCTCGCGGAGAAGCGCGAGCAGGCGCGCGCGCTACTTCGCGAGGGGCTGATGCTGAAGGCGCGCGACGGCGCCTATGGGATCGGCCGCCGCAAGGGCGACGACCGCACCGACGTGTGGTGGAAATGGAAGCTCGACCCGATGAGCGTCGACGCCGTGGTGATCTATGCCGAGCGCGGTCATGGCCGCCGCTCGGGCGTCTACACCGACTACACTTTCGCCGTCTGGAACGCGGGCGAAGAGGCCGGGACCCGCGAGCTGGTGCCGTTCGCCAAGGCCTATTCGGGCCTGTCGGACAAGGAAATCCGCGAGATGGACGCGATCGTCCGCCGCACCACGCTCGAGACCTACGGTCCGGTGCGAAGCCTTAACCCCACGCAGGTCTTCGAGCTTGGCTTCGAGGGCATCGCGCCCAGCAAGCGCCACAAGAGCGGCGTCGCCGTGCGCTTTCCGCGCATGCTGCGCTGGCGGCGCGACAAGCCGATCGCGGAGGCCGACACGCTGGACGCGCTCAAGGCGCTGTTGGCTGGGCAGAGCGAGCTGAAGGGTAAAGGCGGCTTTAGGTTCAAAACCAAATCACGTTGGACCGGTTTCGACCCGAAACACGCTTTTATCGCCCTAATGAACGAGCGGAAAGCGGCCATAGCCGATATGGCCAAGAAGCGCCAATAGCGGCCATCCCGAATTTGAACCCAAATGCCGCAAAGACAACTTCGTAGAACTCAATACAGACGTTGTGTTTCGTTGCGCTCGACCAGCGACTCCAAAGACTCCAAGGAGTCTCTGAAGTTCGAGAGCTCTCCATGATCTTTCATCGCTTGGGCGTATGAAGGTAAACCGTTTATGGAGGCCCATTTATCCGGTTCCCACATGCCTGATCGGATCATGGACTTCCCGCAGTGAAAGAAGGCCTCTCGAACACGCACCAACATCGCAAGGCAGGGTGTCTTTCCATTCACCGCCATCTCTGTCAGAAGCCCTGGGTCTTTTACGAGCGACGCGGTGCCGCTCATGCGCACGACTTCGCGGCGCTTTGGCACGATGAAGAGGATGCCGACATTAGGGTTTTCGAGGACGTTGAGAAACGTATCCGCACGCTGGTTGCCGAGCCGGTCGGGTATCGCCAGCGTATGCTTGTCAAGAACCTTCACAAAGCCCGGGGGATCGCCTTTTGGCGAGACATCCATTGCCCCCGCCGCATTAATGCTTGAAATGACGACAAAGGGACACCTCTCGATCCACTTGGCGCAGTGCTCATCTACGTGATCAATCACTTTGGCGATTTGGCTTGGATGGACCGGGCCGAGAATCGCTTTTACTTCGGCGGCGCTCGTGATTGTCACCCTTGGCTGATACATAGTTTGATCCTCCAAGTCTCGAGGCGCTCACAGTACCACTAGATCAAAGAATAGTCGCCGTTCGTTTCCCCATCGACATCGTCCGGTTTGGGCGGATAAGACCATTTCACGCTGGCAGAGGAATGAACGCTTTGGCGCTGCTCGGGTCCGCTCCGGAGGCGACCCCAGTAGGCCCGCTTCCCGCCCAAAGTGGTCGTCGCTGAAAAGGGGCGCTGGGCTGTGACCTTAGTCCATCTCGCCCGGATCGCCACCGTACCTGTCGCCCTCATAATTCTCGCCTATCGACATGGCGCAGATGAGCGACACGTGCCGGTAGGGCAGGCCGGTTTCTTTCGCCCAGGCGTTGAACTGCTCTTGGATCTTGGCGAGGTCGCGTTTCGATGTCGGCGCCGCCGCAATGTCGAGGCCGGCGTCGCGCAGACAGGCGGACACGTCCTTCGTCGCCACGAAGGCGTCGTAGCCCAAAAACCTGAGCAGCATCTGGCCGCTGTTTCCGCCGAGCCGGCCGCCACGCTTGGAGAGAAGCTCAAGCAGCCCAACCTCGTCGGAGGGCGGCCATGTCGAGAGGAACTTGCCAAAGGAGCCATGCTCCTTCGCGACGTCGAGGACGAAGCGCGCGTTCTCTCGCACCGAGGCGATCTTCGCCCCGTTGCGGACGATGCGGGCGTCCATGGTGAGCTGGTGCCAGAACTCGTCGGGCTCGAACGCGAGCCGCGACGGCTCGAAGCCGAGAAAAGCCTCCTCGAACCCGGGCCATTTCGCTTCGATCACGCTCCAGGCGAAGCCGGCCGAGAACACCCGCTTGGTCATCTCGGCGAGCACGCGGTCGTCCTCGAAGCTTGCGCAACGCTTTGGGGTCGGGTTTGGGCGGCAGAAGGCGAGCGAGCGCTTCAGCGCCGCCTTTGCGCTTCTCGGCTCGGGCGCGGATGGTCTGGAACGAAGTCAAGGCCCAGGGCTCCATTATGAAGGTCGGGCTATTGTCGGCCACCGGCCGGCTGCAGCGGTTCCATGTTATGCTTGTCTATTCGAGGCGCCATCCCTGCCAGATGATGCTTTTGCCGTGGGTCGAGTCTCGGGGGCCGATTGGGCCTGGGCGACACGATGGAACATCGGATTGGATTGCTTCGCTGGCTAATGCGGCTTTCGTTGGCGGCTGTGGGCCTGATCGTGGTCGCGGCCGCGCTGGCCGTTCTCAATAATAACGTTTCGTTTTCGAGACCCTCGCGCGCCAACTTTGATGAACAGTTTAGACCGTTCACTGTCGGCCAGCACCGCCTGGACCGCCAACCAGTTCTCTTCCAACGCTTCGGGCGAGCTGATCGGCACTGATTTGGGCTTGGAGTTCGTCACCAATGCGGCGCTCTGCATATGCTGATGGACAGCGCCGCAATTTCGGGCGATCCGCGGCTTCAGGAACTGAGCTCGAAGATTGTCGCCGCATATCGCGAGGGTCCGCCGAGTTTGATGGCAAAGTTGGTTGACCCCGACATCGCTGAGTCACCTCGCAGCAGAGCGGAATTGGAGGAATACGAACGCTGGTTTTTGCATGGCCTTTCCCCTGCTGCGTCACCATTGTCTGCAGCCGAGCTGGCGGACATGTTCTCTCCAGACAAGTTCAGGCTATACGACGCCACGCATCAGTTGTTCGCGCTCTACCTTTACCGCAAGTTCAATGGCGACACGCCCGATTTGAGTCGCGTGATGGATCGATTGGAGAGGCGCATCGCCACGGAAGCGTCTCTCGATTTTCGTGTCAGCGATCTTTACTTGCAACGTATCGCTTTCCTGTTGGCCGCCGGCCGGCCGGATCTGGTGAAATCACGCTGGGTCGAACGGGCTTTAGCTGCGCAGCAGAGTGACGGAACGTGGCGTTACACTTGGCACGGCTGGGGTCCACACCTGCTCAGCTATACGCTTTCCGATGGGCACTCGGTGGTTCACTCCACCCCTCAGGGTATGTGGCTCACGAACATGCTGAAGTATCGCTACCCGGGATGGATCGAGAAGAACTACAAGTGAACGCGCTCGGTGTGCCTCCGCGCCGATGAGGTCGTTCGTCCATTTCGCGCTAGCGCAGAGAAATCTGACGTTTGAATCCGGGTGAGGCAAGGACTTTCGCACGCAACGGCTGTCATGTCGCCTTCAATCACATGAGATTTGTCTTGGCCCCGCGGTCGAGAATTCCTAGCTTGCCGGCCGACCCTCGAGCCGCGCCCAGAGTTGCTGCGAGGTTACACCGTCACAGACCCGGAGAGCCCCTTGATCCGCTTCTATTTCAACACCGCGCCGAATCCGATGAAGGTCGCGCTGCTGCTCGAGGAGCTCGGCCTGCCTTACGAAGCCATTCCCGTCGATACGGCCAAGGGCGAGCAGCACGCGCCCGCCTTTCGCGCCATCAATCCGAACGGCAAGGCGCCGGCGATCGTCGACACCGAGGGGCCGGGCGGGCGCGAGGCGCGGGTGTTCGATTCGAGCGCGATCCTGCTCTACCTCGGCGAAAAGGCCGGCCGCTTCATCGGGACTCCCGCCGACCGGCCGGAGCTCCTGTCATGGCTGTTCTTCATCGCCAGTGGGCTCGGCCCCTTCTCCGGTCAGGCCGTGCATTTCCAGCGCGCGGCGCCGGAAAAGATTCCCTACGCCGTGAACCGGTATCGACGCGAAGTCGAGCGCCACTACCGCGTCCTGGACAGGCATCTGGCCGGCCGCGAGTTTATTGTTGGCGCAGACTATTCGATCGCCGACATGTCGGCCTGGGGCTGGCTCATGCGCGCCTCGATCGCGCTGCCCGGCGAGGACGATCCTCTCGCCGCCTTCCCGAATGTCAAACGTCTTGTTCAGGCGGTTGATGGCGCGCCCGGCGGCGGCGCGGGCGAAGGCGCTGGGCAAGGATCATCCCTTCAAGCGAGAGATGGACGAGGACGCGAAGCGGGCGATGTTCCCGACGAACTATCCCGAGATCGCAATGTGACTTAGTAGCCGAAAGCTCCGACGTAGCTTATGGGCCGCCAGGATCGGTGCGACTGCGGGTCGCCGTCGAACACGATCTGATCCGCCCATTTGTGCGCCGCCTCGCGCTGCTCGGCCGTGCGCACCGTCCAGACCATGAGCGGCGCGCCGGTCAATTCCTTAACCAGGAACGGAATCTTGTGGGGCAAGTCGTCGACGTTGAAGGACAGGAAATCCGGGCGGGCGAGGTCGTAATGGTCGAAATCGGTCCAATCCCGCTTCTGTTCGGCGCTTAGAAAATCCCAGTACGGATCTTCGTAGGAAGCCTGGGCCAGAAGGCCGATCGGGCAGGGCCCTCTTGGCGGGAGCATATGGGGGCGGCGCAAGCGCAAGTAGGCGACCAGATCGTGGTCGAAGCTCTTGAACGCGAGCGGGCCGTCATAAGTGGCGGCGAGCGCGGCGGCGCGGTCGGCGATGCGCCAGTCGCCGTCGAACCGGCTCTTGAGCTCGCAGATGATCGGCGTCCGGCCGGCGACCGTGTCCAGAAACGCAGTGAAAGTCGGCGGCGGCTCGCCGGAATCCTTGATCCGAATTTTCGCGATCTCCGCTGCGCTTAGGGCGGAAAGCGGGCCTGTCGCGTCGGTCAGGCGGTCAAGCGTTTCATCATGGAAAACAATCGCTTCTCCGTCGGCGCTCAACTGGATATCGAGTTCGATGGCGAAGCCGCCGGCGATCGCCGCTTCCGCTGCGCGCAGCGTGTTTTCGATCACGCCGTTCGCGCTGTCATGCAAGCCGCGATGGGCGATCGGCCGCTCAACGAGCCAGGAGGGAGCGTTGACCGGGTTCAAGCCTCGATCTCGAACACGGCTTCGACCTCGGCCAGCGCGTTGAGGGGCAGATGCGCTACGCCAACCGTCGTTCGGGCATGGCGGCCCTGATCGCCGAACAGTTCGGCGACGAAATTGGACGCGCCGTTCATCGCTTGGGGCAGGGAGTCGAAGCTCGACTCGACGTTGAAGAACCCGCCGAGCCGCACGACCTGCTTTATCCGGTCGAGATCGCCAAGCGCCGCATGCGCCTGGGCAAGCACATTGATCGCGCATAGGTGGGCCGCCTCGCGCGCGGCGTCGACTTCGGAATTGGCCGAGAGTTTGCCCTGATGGCGCTCGGCGAGCTTACCATCTTGCCCGAACGGCAGTTGGCCGGAGACGAACAGCAAGGATCCGGCGCGCACGGAAGGGACGTAGTTCGCGACCGGCGACGCCGGCTTGGGCAAAACGACGCCCATTTCTTTCAGGCGTTTGGCGGTCTTGCTCATGGCGGGGGACTCCTCGGCTCGCCGCGGTCGCGCGCGCGAGCGCCGCGAGGGCGGTCCTCGCCTATGTCGCCCGTCGGGCGAAGGCAAGCTTGTTTTTGCCTTCTTACGCGCTTAGGTTTGGGCCAAAGAGAGGATGCGCCGGCGGCGTGACGCCGGGCGGCGCGCAATGGGACGACGGCCATGGGTAGCTTTAGCATTTGGCATTGGATGTTGTTCGGCGCGGTGGCGCTCCTGCTGTTCGGCGGCAAGGGCAAGATTTCCGACCTGATGGGCGATGTGGCCAAGGGCGTGAAGTCGTTCAAGAAAGGTCTCGCGGACGACGACGAGCCGACCGTCGCGCAGAGTGCGCCGCGGCCGCTCGAGAACCGCGTCAGCATCGACGCGAACGACGTTCACAAGGTCAGCTGAACTCGCCTCAGCGGAAACGTCCGCCGGTCGGAACGGCGGAGCGGCCTGCTGTCGCTACGGTCGGGCGCCCGGTCCGGTGAGCCATGTTCGATCTTGACATCAGCAAGATGATCATCGTCGGCATCGTCGCTTTGGCGGTGATTCCGCCGAAGGACCTGCCGCGCGTGATGCGCACCGTCGGCCAGACGATCGGCAAGATGCGGCGGATGGCGTCCGAGTTCCAGGGCCAGTTCATGGACGCCATGCGCGAGGTCGAGCGCGAGGCCGACCTCGAAAGCGTGAAGAAGGAATTCCAGGCGATCAACGACCAGGCGAAGATCGATACGAGTTTCGATCCGGTCGGCATGATGCGCGAAGACATGACGAAGGCCGTTGCGACCTCCACGAGCGCCCCCGAAGCTGGCGCGCCTGATCCCGGCAAGTCTGACATTGACAAGCCCGAGATTGGCAAGTCTGAGATTGGCAATTCGGAGATTGCTTTGACCGGTCCGGAGCCGGCCGCAGCAGCCTGCTCCGGCTGACAAGGAGGCAGAGCCCGAGGCGCCCGCCGCCCGGAGAAGCGCGGCGGAATGAGCCAAGAGGACATCGACGCCACCAAGGCGCCGTTGATGGACCATCTGATCGAGCTGCGCGCTCGCCTTATCAGGTCCCTCTACGCCTTCCTGGCCGCCTTTATCGTCTGCTTCTATTTTTCCCGCACGATCTACAACATTCTTACCTATCCGTACGTGCGCGTGGTCGGGGCCGAAAAGGCGACGCTGATCGCCACCCATTTTCTCGAGCAATTCTACACCAACATCCGGCTCAGCATGTTCGGGGCGGCGGTCATCGCCTTTCCGGTCATCGCCGTTCAGATCTACAAGTTTATCGCGCCTGGCCTCTACCGCAACGAGCGGCAGGCCTTTCGACCCTATCTGATTGCGACGCCGTTCTTCTTCCTGTTCGGCGCGCTGCTCGTCTATTTCGTGGTCATGCCGCTCTTGATCCGCTTTTCAGTGTCGCTGCAGCAGGTCAACGTTCCGGGCGAGGCGACGATCGAGCTGCTGCCGAAGGTCAGCGAATATCTGTCGCTCATCATGACGCTCATCTTCGCCTTCGGCATCGCTTTCCAGCTGCCTGTTATTCTGACTCTTCTCGGTCACGTCGGCATCGTCGACTCCGCCTATCTCATCCGGATGCGGCGCTACGCGATCGTGGCGGTGGTCGGGCTCGCAGCGATCCTCACGCCGCCCGACCTCATCAGCATGACCTCGCTCGCTCTGCCGATGATCGCTCTCTACGAGGGCTCCGTGATCGCGGTCAAAATGGTCGAGAGGCGGCGCGCGCAGGCGCAGCAGCGCGCGGCGAACACTACCGCGACGTAGGGCCCCGCGATTTAGGGGAATCGTCACCTGTTCGGGTCTTGGTCAAATAAGGGGCCATGCCATCGCGGGCGAGCTGGTCCGCGCGGACGTTGAGTTCATCGTCCGCGTGGCCCTTGACCCAGCGCCACTCAATTGTGTGCTGCTCGGCAGCCGCGGCCAGGACTCGCCAGAGGTCCTCGTTCTTGACCGGTTTTTTGGCCGCCGTGCGCCAGCCGTTGCTTTTCCATTTGTTGATCCAGCCCGTGACCCCGCCGCGCAAATATTGGGAATCCGTGTGCAAGATCACTTCACATGGGCGATTTAACGAGCGGAGCGCTTCTATCGCCGCAGTGAGCTCCATGCGATTGTTGGTGGTGAGCGCCTCGCCGCCCTTCAGCTCCTTCTCATGCCCGCCGTATTGCAGAATCGCGCCCCAGCCGCCGGGGCCGGGGTTGCCGGAACAGGCCCCGTCGGTCCAGATCGAGACGCGTCGGCTCACCGCATCAGACCGTAGTCGGCGGCCGACCTCACGTGTTGGTGGAAGCGCAACTTGTCGCGATATTCGAGCGGATTCTTCGGCGCGACCTTTGCGCCTGTCGGGACGTTGAGCCAGTCGACGAGGCGCGTCAGCATGAATTGCAGCGCCGCGCCCCGAGCCAGAAGCGGCAGCGCCTCGATCTCGGCCTCGCCAAGCGGCCGCACCCGCTCATAGGCGGAGATCATCGCCCGCCCCTTCGAGACGTTGAATGCATTGTCGGGTTCGAAACACCAGGCGCTGAGGCAGATCGCCAGATCGTAGGCGAGCGCGTCGTTGCAGGCGAAGTAGAAGTCGATAAGGCCTGAAAGTTTCTCGCCGAGGAAGAACACGTTGTCGTTGAAGAGATCGGCATGGATGACGCCGCTCGGCAGGCCCTCCGGCCAGCGAGTCTGCAGAAAGTCGAGCTCCGCTGCGCTTTCCTCGCGCAAATGCGAGGCAACCTCGTCCGTGCGCGCCTCGGCCGCCTGAAACAGGGATCGCCAGCTTTGGAGCGAGAGGGCGTTGGCTCGCTTAACCGGGAAGTCGGCGCCGGCCAGGTGCATTCGCGCCAGCGCCTCGCCGACCTCGCCGCAATGGCGAACGTTGGGTCGCCGAATCCACAGTCCGTCAAGGAATGTGACGATCGTCGCCGGACGCCCCGCGAGTTCGCCAAGCGCCGAGCCGGCGCGATTGCGAACCGGTTGGGGACAGGTGACGCCGCGTTCCGCCAAATGCTCCATCAGACCGATGAAGAACGGCAGGTCCTCGGCTTTCACCCGTTTCTCGTAGAGGGTGAGGATATGCTGGCCGCTGGTGGTGCCGAGCAGGAAGTTGGAATTCTCGACCCCTTCGGCGATCCCCTTGAACGAGGTCACTTCGCCAATGTCGTAAAGCGCGAGAAAGCCGCGTAGCGCATCGTCCGAGACTTCGGTGTAGACAGCCATGTCCCGTCCGTTGAGCGACCCATCAAATTAGAGCGATGGCGGTCCCGCTTAGCGGCGTGTATAAGACCCGTCAATCGCTGCTGCACCGCCGTCGTAGACCCTCGGGTCGCAGACTGCGTTAAGCGAATTCCGCGCCCTAGCGCGGTCCGAGCGGACCACGACGGTTTGAACGCCGAATGGATCCCTCGATACTGGCGCCCGGAGGAAATCGTTTCGGTAGTCGCGCCGCCAGAGCGCCTTCAGGGCGCTAATGCTGGCGGCGACTGGATTGGGGATTCATTCAATGCGCATCGTAATGGTTGGCGCGGGCTATGTTGGCCTCGTTTCGGGGGCCTGTCTGGCCGATTTTGGCCACGAGGTGGTCTGCGTCGAGGTCGACGAGAACAAAGTCGTAAGTTTGCGAGAAGGTCGCGTTCCCATCTACGAGCCGGGCTTGAGCGAATTGGCGCTCGCCAATCAAGCTGCCGGCCGGCTATCGTTCACGACCAGTCTCAAGGAGGCGGGGCGTGGGGCTCAGGCGATCTTCATCGCCGTCGGCACGCCTTCGCTGGCGGAGGTCGGCTCGGCCGACATGCATTTCGTTCACGACGCGGCTCGCGCTATCGGCGAGATTATCGAAGACTTCACCGTTGTCGTGGTTAAATCGACCGTTCCGATCGGCGCAGGCGATGAAGTGCAGAGCATCATAGCTAAGCACGCGCCTCGAGGGTCTTTCGCTGTCGTATCGAATCCGGAATTCCTGCGCGAAGGCGCGGCGATCGAGGACTTCAAGCGGCCCGACCGGGTCGTCATCGGGGTTGAGGACGACCGCGCGCGCGAGGTGATGCGGGAGATCTACGGGCCCATCGAACGCAACGGCGGCCGGATTGTCTATACGTCGCGTCGCAGCTCAGAGATGATCAAATATGCGGCCAACGTGTTCCTGGCGATGAAAGTGACCTTCATCAACGAAATCGCCGACCTCTGTGAACGTCTCGGCGCCGATGTTCTCGATGTTTCCCACGGCATCGGTCTCGACGACCGCATCGGCCGCAAATTTCTCAATCCCGGCCCGGGCTTCGGCGGTTCATGCTTTCCCAAGGACACGCTGGCGCTGACCAAGCTCGCCGCGGACGCCAAAGCGCCGATCCGGCTGGTCGAAACGCTGGTTGACGTTAACGATAAGCGCAAAACGGCGATGGCGGCTAAGATCGTAAAGGCCTGCGGCGGCTCGGTCGCGGGAAAACGGATCGCCGTGCTCGGCCTCACTTACAAGCCCCGAACCGACGACATGCGCGACGCGCCGAGCCTTGTCATCCTGCCCGAGTTGCAAGCAGCGGGCGCGCACATCGTCGCCTATGATCCGGAAGGCGTTCGAACCGCGAAACCGCTGCTGCCCGGCGTCGAGTTCGCAGACAACGCCTATGCTTGCCTGAAGGGCGCGGACGCGGCGGTCATCGTCACCGAGTGGGACGAGTTCCGCGCTCTCGATCTTGCTCGCGTCAAGGCCAGCTTGAGCACGCCGATCATCGTCGACTTGCGCAACATCTATCCGATCGAAGCGATGAAAGCGCTCGGATTTCGTTACGTCTGCGTCGGCCGGGGGTTCGGCGGAGAGGGCTAAGGGCGGCGATGCGATTCCGGCGCGCGATGCGGCGGAGTAAGCAGAGGCGCCGTTCCTAACCGAAGCCGCAAATCCCGGCAATCGAAGGTCGCCCATGCCTCCCGCGCGCCAACCCCGCTCCTGTGTCATCGTGGTCGAAAACTTGCCCGTACCTTTCGATCGACGGGTTTGGCAGGAGGCTCAGGCGCTCCATCGCGCGGGGTGGACGGTGTCGGTGATCTGTCCGACCAACGCCGACTTTCCCAAGCCTTTCGAGGTCATCGACGACATTGCGATCTACCGGCATCCGCTGCCGCCCGAGGGGCGCGGCGGCCTTGCGTACTTGCGCGAATATTCAGCCGCGCTGTTCCATGAATTCCGGCTCTTGTTCAAAGTTCACCGCGAGCGCGGTTTTTCGGTCATCCAAGCCTGCAATCCGCCAGACCTGATCTTTCTCGCTGCTCTGCCGTTCAAGATCATGGGCAAGCGGTTCATTTACGATCAGCACGACGTCTCGCCGGAATTGTTTGTCGTCAAATTCGGCAAGAAGGGGCTGCTTTATCGCGCGCTCATGTTTTTCGAGCGCATGAGCTACAGGACGGCCGACCACGTCATCACCGCCAACGCGACATTCAAGGACCTTGCGATCAGCCGCGGCGGCAAAATGCCTTCGCAAGTCGAGGTCGTTTACGGGGTGCCCGATCGCCAGCGCATCCGTCGCGTCGAGCCCGAGCCCGGGCTGCGTGGCGGGCGCAAGTTCATCCTTGGCTATGTCGGAATCATCAACGAGCAGGACGGCGTCGACCATCTGGTGCGCGCGGTCGCTCATCTCGTCAAGGTCAAGGAATTTCGCGACTTTCGGGCCGTTGTCGTCGGCTCCGGCCCGGCGCTCGAGTTGTCGCGCTCGCTCGCTCATTCGCTCGAGGTGGAAGATTTCATTCTGTTCTCCGGATATCTCAGGGGCGACAAACTGCTTGCGTATCTCAGCGCGTTCGACATCGGAATCATCCCCGATCCGTTGAATGAGGCCAACGACCTCATGAGCATGAACAAGGTGTTCGAATATTGCGCCTTAGGAATTCCGACCGCGTGCTACCCCCTTAAAGAGACGAAACGGCTTCTCGGCGAGGCGGGCGTCTATGCGCCGTCACTTGATCCGGCGGGGCTTGCTGAGGCCTGCCTCAGTCTAATGCAGGACGAGTCGCTGCGCGCGCGCTCGGCAGCCGCGGCGGCGAAGCTTTCGGCGGAGACTTTTCTCTGGGAGAACGAAGCTCGCAAATATGTCGCGACTTACGAGCGCACGCTGTCTCCGAAGGCCGCGCTCTCGGCGCCGACAGAGCGGGCTTAGGCGACTGCCATTCCTAGCCGGCGCTCGTAAAGCGTCGGGCCGTCGCTCGAAGGGTTCGGGGCGCCCCGCCGCTAGAACTGCACGCCCCGGGTCAAGGCGCCGTCGATCACCAGATTGGTTCCGGTCGTAAAGCTGGAGGCGGGGCTCGCGAGAAAGACAATGCCGCGGCCAATCTCTTCCGGCTTGGCCATCCGCCCGGTCGGATTCAGCGACAGCGCGTGCTTGTAAATGTCGGGCAGGTTCTTTTCCATGTTCTGCCAGAGGCCGCCGTCGAAATAGGTGTTGCCCGGGGAGACCGAGTTCACCCGGATCATCTTCGCCGCGTGCTCAAAGGCGAGTCTCTGCGCGTAGTGAATGAGCGCCGCCTTCATCGCGCCATAGGCCGGACCGGTAAAATCGACCTCGCGCCCGGAGACCGATGAGATGATGACGACCGAGGGATGCTTGGATTTCTCGAGAAAGGGCAGGGCGGCGTTGACCGCGTGCACGCTGTGCATCATGTCGACGTCGAAAGCCTTGCCCCACGATTCCTCGACGTCCTGCGCGGCAAGCGCAGAGACGTTGGCGACCAGAATGTCGATTCCGCCTAGCGCCTGCGCGCCGTCGGCGATGAATTTCTGCAGCGCGGCTTTGTCGCCCACATCGAGCGCGGCGCCGAAGGCGTGCACGCCCTTGGCCTTGAGGTCCTTGACTGCGGCCTTCACCTCGTCCGCGTTACGGGCGCAGATGGCGACGCTTGCGCCTTCCTGGGCGAAAATGTCCGCAGCAGCGCGTCCGATGCCTTTGGTGCCCCCGGTCACGACCGCGCGCAGGCCCTTCAATCCGAGATCCATGTTCCCCTCCCGCTGATGCATCGCCGCTCGACGAAGACTTTAAGCGCGATACAAGGGTAGGCGGAGGTTGGCAATGGCCGTCGGCGCCGTTTGGATTCCGGTCACGCTGCTCGCGTCCAGCGCGCAGACGCTGCGCAACGCGATGCAGCGCGATCTGATCGGCGCGCTTGGCGCGGTCGGCGCAGCGCAGGTGCGATTTCTGTTCGGCCTGCCGTTCGCATTGATGTTTCTCGCAGGCCTTACGGTCGCCAGCGGCCTCAGTCTGCCGGGGCTGACCGCGGTCAACCTCGCGTGGACGATGTTCGGCGCGGTGTCGCAGGTGATCGCCACGGCCATGATGCTGGCGGCGATGCGCACAAAGAGCTTCGTCGTGGCCGTCGCATACACCAAGACCGAAGCGGCGCAGATTGCGCTCTTCGGCCTTATCGTGCTCAACGATCCCCCGACTGCCGCGCTCGTCACGGCGATAGCGCTGGCGACGATCGGGGTTGCGCTGATGGCGATCCGCAGCCGCAAGGAGCTCATGGCCGACTGGCGGTCGGCGGCGCTCGGACTCTCCTCCGCGACCTTTTTCGCCTTCGCGGCGATCGGCTTCCGCTCGGCTGTGATCGGTGTCGCCAGTCCCTCGCGGGTCTTATCCGCGTCGGTCATTCTGGTTGCGGGACTGGCGATTCAATCCGCCGTGCTCGGGCTTTATCTCGTCGCGTTCGACCGCGCCGGGGCGCGCGCGATTCTCGACGCCTGGCGCTCGTCGCTGTTTGCCGGCTTCATGGGCGCGCTCGCGTCCCAACTCTGGTTCATCGCCTTTGCGCTCAGCCAAGCGGCGCCGGTGCGGACGCTGGCTTTGATTGAGGTGCCGATGGCGCAAGTCGTGTCGCTGAAGATGTTCCGCGAGCCGCCGAGCTTGCGCGAGGGGCTGGGCATGAGCCTGATCGTCATCGCCGCCGGGATCCTCGTCTGGACGGCGCGTTGAGACGCGCTGGGCCCTCGAATTGCCCGTGGTCGCTCGCCGTCCGATTTTACGCGCGTGCGAGCCTTCTCAGAGAGTTAAGCTCATTTTTCTGCAACTCGAAAAACGCATTCCCAGAAAAACATAGTGAGTATGTTATTACCAAGGCTGCTGCACTGCGGGGCCGGCTGAAGCCGACGGTGAAGAAGGCGGACGATTTTCTCGGCATCGGCTTCGTCAACCGCGTCGCCTGGCGTTGCGCTTGCCAACGACGCCGGTCAGCCGATTGTCGGCGGCGGCCGGTATGTTGCCGTCCGGCCCGGTCAAGCCGAAGTTGCGCAAGACGCAACCAACGTGGAGGGAGATGACCCATGAAAACTATCGCTGAATTCGTACGCACGACGATTCTCGGCGGCGTCTTTTTCCTGGCGCCGATCGTTGTGCTGATTGTCATCCTCGCCAAGGCGTTCGAGTACGCGAAGACGGGGTTACACGCGATCGTTGTTCACATTCCAGCCGTTTCGGAATTGAGCGTCGGCGTGGCGACGGCGCTTTCGATCGTGATGGTCGCTCTTGTCTGCCTTCTTGCTGGGCTCCTCGCCCGCACCGTGCCCGCGCAGAATATCGTGAACGCACTGGAGTCGTCGGTGCTGTCGAAGATTCCGGCCTATGAGTATCTGAAACAGGAGAGCGCAAGCGCGTTGGGCGTCGCCGAGATCGGAGAGCTTCCCGTCGTCTTCGTGCCTATGGAAGGGGGATGGCAACTGGGCCTTCAAACCGAAGCGCTGGGCGACGGCCTTGTCTCGATCTTCGTCCCCGGCGCGCCAAACCCGCATTCCGGGTCCGTCTTTTTCTTTCCCGCGGACATTGTTCGACCAGCCGGCGTCGAGCTGTTGGCCGCGCTCAACTGCCTGAGACGATGCGGCGCAAGCGCATCCGCTCTCGGCGCCAGTTGGCCAGCCGACAATGTGCGAGGATAAAGGCTCCGGCATCGATACGGGAGGAACGCCCATGAAAATCGGCATCGTCGGAGCCGGACAGGTCGGCGCCACCGCGGCTTATTCGATGATGATGCGCCGTGTCGGTTCGGAGATCGTGCTCATCGATCGCAACGCGGATCTGGCGGTCGCGCAGGCGCGCGACATTCTGGACGCTACGCCTTTTGCCGATCCGGTCCGGGTCCGCGCGGGTGACTGGGCCCATCTTGATGGCGCTCGCCTGGTCGTGATTGCGGCCGGGACCAACCAGAGGCCGGGGGAGAGCCGGCTGGACCTGCTGTCGCGCAACGCCGAAATCTTCGCGGAGATCGTGCCGGCGGTGCTGGCGGCGACGCCGGACCCGATCCTTCTGGTGGCGACCAATCCGGTCGACGTGATGACCCAGATTGTCACGGCGATCGCAGGGCGGGGCGGGGTTGCGCCCGAACGCGTGATCGGATCGGGCACAATCCTCAACTCCGCGCGGTTCCGCACGCTGCTCGCCGCACATCTCGGCATCAGCCCCACATACATCGATGCGCGAGTGCTGGGTGAACACGGCGACAGCGAGGTGTTGCACTGGTCGGGCGCGGCGGCTGGCAACTTGCCGGTGGTGGAAGTCGCGCGCCAGATGGGGCGGCGCCTCACAGAGGCCGATCGCAACCGCATCGACGCCGCAGTGCGCGGCGCCGCCTATGCCATCATCAAAGGAAAAGGAGCCACCTGGTTCGGGGTCGGCGCCGGTCTTTCCCGCATCGCGCAGGCTATCGAGGACGACGAGCGGGCGTTGCTCACCTGCTCGATGCTGACGCCGGAATGTGAGGGCGTGCGTAACGTCGCGCTTTCGCTGCCACGCGTGCTCGGCGCGGCCGGCGTCGTGAAGACGTTCACGCCAGAACTCGATGCTGGCGAGCGCGCCGCGCTGAAGCGCAGCGCCGAAATACTGAAGGAGGCGGCAGAAGGCGTGCGCTTCTAAGATCGCCGCGGGACGCAAGGGCGCGTTTGGGTTTTGCGCCTACGGCTTCGCAGGCGTGGGGGGCCCGAGCGGGGGCAGGCTCTTCAGATAGACGGCGATCGCCTGACGGTCGGACTCGGGCAATTCGGCCAGGTTGCGCACCACCGCGCTCATGCCGGCGCCGAGGACGTCGCCGCCAGGCGTGAAGCCGCTGGTCAGAGCCTCGACAATGTCGGCGTCGGTCCAATTCAGGAAGTCCCCGCCTCTCAGGTTCGCCGCCTTGCCGTGACCGTCGGGCAATGGCGCGCCGGCGAGGGCATGCTTCAAGTCCATCTCACCCAGAAAGCCCCGCGGCGTGTGGCATTCGCCGCAATGGCCGGGGCCCTCGACGAGGTAGCGGCCGCGGTTCCATTGTTCGGTTTGCGATGGGTCGGGGCTAAGGCCGGCGTTGTCGAAAAAGAGCAGTTTCCACAGACCCACGGCGCGGCGGATGGAAAAGGGAAAGGCGAGCGCGTTGGCCGGCGCTTTGCCCTTGACCGCCGGCAAGGTGCGCAGGAACGCCGCGAGATCGGCGGCGTCCTTCGGGGTCATGCGCTGATAGGAGGTGTATGGGAAGGCGGGGTAGAGATGGCCGCCGTTTGGAGAAACGCCCGACAAGAGCGCGTTGGCGACATCGACCGGCTGCCAGGCGTCGATCCCGTCGACCGGATCGGTGGAGATATTCGGCGGGTAGAACGACCCGAAGGGCGTCTTGAGTTCGAGCCCGCCGCCGAGCCGCAGCGGGTCGTCCTGGCCCGGCGACTTGTGGCACGGACTCACAGCCCCCGGCGTAAAAAACGAGCCGCCCGGCGGCGGCGTCGCCGGACAGGCCAAGCTTTTGCCATTCCTCAGCCGAATAGCGCGGCCGAGGCGCGGAGAGCACCCAGGCCAGCGCGGCCCCGGCGGCGATGACGACCGCGAGGACGAGGGCGATCCGCTTCATCCGCACGCGGCCGAGGTCACATATCCGCGCAGGGCGAACTCAAGCCTTAGCCGCTTTTGGCCTTATAGAGTTCGTGACAGCTGCCGCAGTTCTTGAACACGGCCGGCGCGAGTTGCTTGAACGTCGCCTCATCCTTAATTCCAGCCGCGGCGGCTTCGACATCCTTGGCGAACTGGACGAAGCGGGCGTCGAAGTCCGCCTTGTTCTGCCAGATCGCCGGCAGCGCCGCCGTCCCGCCGCCGGTCTGACTGTTGTCGGGAAACAGAGCGGCGGATTTCGTCGCCCCGTCGTCGAGCGTCTTCAGCGATTCCTTCACCGTCGCCAGATCGAATGGGGCTTTCCCCTTGGACATGTCGAACATTTTCTTGGCGGCTTCGCCGTCGTGCTTCATGAGCGCGCGTCGTTCGGCGATCGGATCGGTGTCGGCCAAGACGGCGCCGACGCCGCAAGCCAATGCTATTGCCACAATCACTGAGCGTTTCATGAGCTTCTCCCCGACGATACCCCGCGTTAAACACGGACGGGCCCGCGTTTATTCTTCCAGAACAGCAATAATCGGGCGAGATCGCAATCCAAATCTCTGTGTTCAAGCGCTGGGCGGCGGTTCGCGCGCCCTAATCGGCCGCCTTGCGCCTGCGCCTACAGGGGGTTCGACGTTACGAATTCCGAAGATGTTCCGAGCGCTATCGGGCTTTGTTTAGCCGGCGGGGCCAAGCCGTGATCACATTATTTGGCTGGAGGACCTGGAGAGTTAGGCGGGTAGTTTATAGGTAGCGATTTCAGTAGGTTAAGGGTTGATTTTTGTGTTCTACCCAACCTTCTACCCAGTTTACTACCTCTATCTCGCGGTCCCGTCTCAACATGCCCCGTCCCACCGCCAACTTTCGATAGTCCAATCTTTCAGGGCAGGCGTGCCCTCGTTGGTCGTAGTCGCCTTGAGAACCACCGTGCATTGATGCTCCCGGCTGGGACAACCACGAAGGCCGATCCAACCGAGACAGCTGCGCCCCACCAGGACCAGATCAGGATCCAACGAAAGACGGCCTTCCGGTCTCCGGTCTCAACCGTCGATGTTGGATCGCCGTGGTCCGCAGCGAAATCGGCGACTGTCTGGCCGATGTACGCGGTACAGCAGCGCGCTCGACATCGCGCGCGCCAATCGGTTGCTAATTCCTGCCATTCTCGGCTGCCGACTCGATCAGGACAAGGCACAGGGCTAGCATCATTGCGACGGCGGCGCGGCGGCGGCTCATTGATTTCATCTCCTCTCGCGGGAAATGGCCGGGGCGGTTTGTCAGCGCCCCGGCCACCCTCGCCGGTCTTTTCGTCCGCCGCCGCGTCTCGCAAAACGTCGGCGAACGCCGGGCAGCAACCGGGACAACCGGCGAGTGGTTGATTGACCACGTCGCGGCGAGCCGCATTTGCTCGTGCGGGCCAAAAGGATGCGAATTCCTGCCAATTCGCGAGCTGCACGGCGGCAGCTCTGGTCGGTCACGGATCGACGCCGCCGAGTTGCCGGCGCTCCGTCGGATCGGGCGTATAGGCGAGCTCGCTCTCGCCTTGCTCCAACACCATGGTTGCGCGCCGCCATTTGTTGGCGAGCGGACTGATGAGCAGCGCATGGACGGGTTCTCTGGATCAAACTCCGCCCACACCCGTGCTCGGCAAAAGATTCCCCATTGCCGAACGACGACGAAATGCCCCGCTTCGTGCGCGCAGGCGCGACGGCGATCGCAATCGACGATTTGATCTAAGGTCATCGTTTGGCGACGATGCTCTTGGTCAGGCATCTTTCGCGCTCGCTTATCGCGCGGGCTGCCCCGTTTGCGGAACTGTTTTGGGCACCCGATTGTAAAAAATTGTAAAAACCATTTTTGATAGTTTACACTTGATGGCTAAGTCATTGAATTATTTGGCTGCCCTTCTTGAACACTTATCGAACCATGTGCGGCGCTCCAAGCTCTGATTTCCTGCAGGCTCTTGAGGGAATTTCCGCCCTGCCTGATCATTGGGTCGCGCGCGGCGAACGGTCGGAGTTGACGTAAACCTGCGTTGCAGATCGCGGCCTTGGACGCCTCAATTGGGCGAAAAGTGTGCCTGCAGGTGTTGCCCCAGGAAGGACCGGAGTTGGCGCAAGAGCTGGATCCGCCAGGGACGCGCTGGCCGTTGCGGATGCTGCCGGCGCGACCAAATTCTTCCCGGTCGGCTTCAGCATGAGCGGAAGATTTGTGCAGTACCGGCCCCTGTTGGCCGCCGAGCGGGTCGAGGGCATGGCGATCATTACAGGGTGCCCCGCATCCGCGATGGCGCTCCCTGAGGAAGTGATCTTAGATTGGGTGGGTCGAGCCGGCAGCCGCGAGAAGCTCCGTGAGATCCCGCTGATGTTTGGGGAGGACCGAAGTCCGCGCCACAGCCGCCATTCAAGTGAGAGCGCGAAACGGCCTTCACCACCTTGGGGAAGTTCGTAGCAGCTGCGGCAGGCGCGACCCGACGTCATCATGATCACTGCCTATGGCGACGCCGAGACTTGCCGCAAGTCGGTCGAGCGCGGCGCGGCGGGTCTGTTCATTAGCCGATCGATTTCCCGAACCTCAGGGTCGGCGGATCGAGACCGCAATGGGGCCGGCATGAGGGCTAAGATTCTGGTCGTCGACGCGGACGTGCGGAGTTTGCGCGCCAAGCCGGCCGTTCAGTCGGCCGGTTTCGCTTCCGGGAAGGTCCAACGTCCATCCAAAACCTCGGCGCGCGGCCGATAGAGCCGCACCAGGTAGTTCCAGCCCGGCGTGATGGGAAGGCAGTTCAAAACATTGCCGTCGCAGCCGCCGAACTGAACGGGGACCGACCCGTCAGCGTTTGCCTTCGCGGCGATATTGTTCAACGTATAGGCGTTTCGAGGGTTGGGCTCAAAATAGCCCTTGGCGTTGTAGACGCTGATCGACCAGAAGCCGTCGACCGGAACGTCCTTGACGTTGAGCCTGTAGACCGTATTGCCGTCGTTTTTGGCCGGAACGACGTTGAGATAGAGCGCGTCCTTCTCCGGATTGCCGCCCCAGGCTGAGGCCGCGCCAATCAGATGCCCGACGGAATCGACGGCGCCTCTCGGGCCGAACATTCCCTTAGTGTCGGGCAAAGTCGTGGCGAGCGTGAGAAGCCCGTCGCGCACCGTGTTCTGACTCGCCTGATCCCATTGCGGCGTCACGAACTTGCCCGGGCCGCCCGGCTGATCGACTTTGATCGCGTCTTGGAGAGCGTGAACGGCCTCCAGGTCCTTCGCATCGTCCGGGTTGACCAACGCCCGAACCGCAACCAGGACATAGCGTGTTCCGATCTTATCTTTGGTCAGCGTGTGGGTCCCCGCGCCGTACTCGACTTCGGGCGTGTACTGGTCCTCGTCGATGACCTGCATTGACATGAACCGCTTGCCTGCGTTGGGCAGCGTGATCGTCACCGGTCCGGCGTGTAGATCAAATACAGCCGCTGAGTAGAGCGTATCGCGGTTGAGCCGGATGACGGTTTGATTTTCGATGGAGGCAGGCTCGCGACGGTGATTGAACTTGCCGAAGCCGCCGTCTTTGACGACGCGGCCAAAATTGAGGTCGCTCTCGGCGCGAACGAAGTTCTCGGGCGTGACGTGACACGGTTCGGCCTTCTGCCCTGCGGCAATCTTTTCGATGTCGGGCAGCTTCCATGTTTTCTCCAAGAGCGGTTGCTCCGGTCCGTAGAAGCGAAAGAGGACCTCGAATCGTCCCTCGCCGCTTGTGGGTATCCAATTCGTCTCCTCGCCGTCGTGATTTCTCGGCCCGAAGTACAGATCGACGGAGCCGTCGCAATTGACCTGAAGGTCAGGGTTCTGCGAGGAACGACTGAATCGCTCCATGCCGCGGATGAAGGCGTGGGTGGCTCTGTCGTATGTCGTCGCCGACCAGTACTGGTTGATTGGGACCTTCGCCGGCACGGCGAGGCGATAGCTGCTGGCCTCGTCCAGCGCATTGCCGTCCTTATCCATAACAGTCATCAGGTAGAGCTGTCCGACCTCCAGGTGCTTGATGCCGATGGAGGCGATGGAAGAGGTGATGCCGCGTCCATCAACGGGATAGCGGTCGGGTTTCGCGAAATCGTTGGACACGCCGTCGACCACCTCCTCGACCACTTCAGACGAAGCCGGTAGCGCCCAGTGCGTCGCTTCAAAGTACGGAGGCGAAAGGAGCCTCTCCAATCGGGCGTCCAGCCAAGCGTCGGCTTCACGAGCGCCGCTTTCGAGAATCTCCTTTGTTTTCGAGTCGGGACTGAACGGCTTGCCTTTCTCAATTCCAAGGGACCTGAGCTGGTCAATCATCGCTTTGTCCCTTTCCAGCCAAGGCTCGGTCTGGACGATATGATCGAGCGACTGAAAGTAACTGAGATCGTAGGGAATGGTGCCGTCGAACACCACATTTGTTGCGTCCACGAACGCCGCTGCAGGCGGGTTTGCGGCTTGCGTTAGGGGATAGAGTTTGACGCGCTTGCCGTAGGCGACCGCTTTGGCGATGTCGGCGTCGGTCCCGCCCCTGAGAATTGAGCGCAGCAGGGCGAAACCGCCATAGGTTTCGGAGGAAAGCGCGGTGTAACCCTTGGGCGCCACCTTGTCCTTATAGCCGGGCGGCAGAACCAGGAACTTGCCGCCTTTGCCTTTGTCGACGCCTGCTGGACCCACGTCCTCAAGGGGAACTTGCCACGCATTGTCGATATCGCCGGTGATCGATCCTTCGTCGCTGGCGGGCGGAATTTCAAGCACCATCGGACCCGCGCGCGTATTGAAGAAGGGCATCAGGTAGACGGCGTCAGGGTTGGGGGTGAGCGTCTGGTTCTTCCAACTCGGCAGTTGGGACCAATAAGCGATCTGGTTCTCCGCGCCCTTTGCTTCGTGAATCGCTGCCTGTCGCATGAGATCGTAGTTGACGGCGGGCATGCCCCATATGACCGCTTCGACAGCGCGGCGTTCGATCGTGCGTCGAGCCAACTCATCGGCGGAGAAAGTCTGCGAGGTCGCCTGTTGCGCGAACCCCACTAGAGCCAACGCGGCCACCAGCGCCCTCAACATCGCGCCCTCCTGTGCGACCAGCCGATTCTCTCGGCCGGCTTTGAATCGGTTACTGGGCTACGCGATCGAGAAAACAGCGAAAAACTCGCTTTGGAGAAAAACGCAATGCTAAAGACGATCGCCTTACTTGGCCTCGGCGCAGCCGTCGCCTTCACGTCACTCCCCGCCATCGCTCAGACTAACCAGTCGGCCGCCCCCGCAGCAAGCGCGAAGGCCAGCCTGACTGGATCGCACAAAAGCCAGGTGCGGCGTCAGGCCAACATGAGCAAGGAGAGGGCCAGAACCTCGGCTCATCACGTTCGCCACCTGAAGCCAAAGACCCTCACTCCGTGATGCGCCACAAGGTCGGTCCGCCCCCCGACCGCGAGGATGCAGAGCAACAAAGCCCCGCGCCGAAGTACTGGCGCGGGGAATTTCCTACGCCGTCTATGACGTGCTGATTTTTGCCTTATCGCCCAGAATGCAACGCGAGTCGCCCTAACAAGTTTGAGGCGGCGAGCGACCGCTTGGGGGTGGCGAGCGGACAGTTGTCACGCGAAGCCCAAACTTCTGCTAGGGGTCGACTTGACCCGTTCGCCGCACCGATTGGCTATGACCGCTATTTGCGCAAAGCGGCCGGCTGGAATCAGCGTTCAACCGTCATTGGAGATCGTGGCCGTGATGTCGCGCTTCCCAGGAAATTTGGCCATTTTCGTGCGCAATGTCTCGACCGAGCCCAGTCTTACGGCGCTCCGCTTTGCACTGAGCAGTCTCACGCTGCGTAGAGCGAGAAGCCGGATCACGCCCGAAATCTTGCGCCCGGCTTGATACCCAAGTCGGCCGTCGCCAGTGTATGCTGGTTCGATTGGAAGATACCGTCCAAACCAGAAGGAGCTGATCCCGGGTGACCGGCTCGGCTAAGATCGTGCTCGTCGAAGACGAGGCATTCCAGCGGGAGGTAATCGCGGAGTGCTTGGCGCAGCACGGCCTGCGACCCACCGCGCTTTCCTCCGGAGCTGAACTGAAGCGGCTTGTTCAGTACTCGATGCCAGACATCGCATTGTTGGACGTGCATCTGAACGAGCCGGAAGACGGCTTCGCCCTGGCGCGTTGGCTGCGCAGCCGGTCGGCGCGGATTGGCATTCTTATGCTGACAGTGGCCGGAGATACGATCGATCGCGTTGTGGGGCTAGAATCCGGGGCTGACGACTATGTCGTCAAACCGTTTGAAGCCGCGCGAACTGGTGGCGCGCGTGAAGGCGCTGCTGCGTCGCGCCGGGCCGGACTCCGCCGCCCGCCGCGTCTGACCGAAGTGCGGATCGGAACGGCGATGCTCGATCTGCAGCGTCGCCTGCTCGTCCTCGCCGACGGCGCGGAGGCCAGATTGAGCGCCAGCGAGTTCGAGTCTGCTGCGTCTGTTCGTCGAAAATCCGAATCGCCCGCTCACGCGCGACTGGCTGCTGGAAACCGCGCTCATCGGGACGCCGAGGCGTTCGACCGCGCCATCGACAATCGCGTCATGCGTCTGCGCCGAAAGCTCGAACGCGACCCGAGTCAGCCCGAGGCCATCCGCAGCGTTCGCGGGATCGGATACATGTTCGTCCCGTCAAGCGACTGAGCGCATCGCCTCGCAGCGTTTCGGCCAAAAGCTCCTCCATGCCGGCGGCCGCGAAGCGGCGCGCCCGCAAGGTCGTGGCCCTCGGCAGCCGCTTCGACGCGCGCCGCCTGTTTAGCCATGAGCGTCGCACCCGCCATGCGCGCTGCGCCTTTCAGCCGGTGTGCGAAGGCCGCAACTTGCTTGGCGTCGAGAGCCGCGTACAGCGCCGCGATATCGCGCGCGGCGCTGTCGGCGAATTTCTGCACAACCCAGCGAGTCTGCGTAGTATCGGCGCCGAATAGAGCCGCGCAGCGCCTCCGGATCGAAGAGCGCGCCGTTGAGCGTGTCGCCCGGCGCTGGCATCGCAACGAGGTCCGGCATCCAACGCACGAGGGTGCGGGCCAGCGCGTCGATCGAAACAGGCTTCGTCACGAACCCGTCCATGCCGGCGGCGAAGCAACGCGTGTCCTTCCCCTTCATTGCGTCGGCCGTGACTGCGATCAGGCCGGTGCGCGGCAGGCCGCGCTTGGCCTCCTCGTGCCGGATCGCCTTTGCCAGACCGAATCCATCGAGCACCGGCATGTGCAGGTCGAGCAAGACGACGGCATGCGGCGCTTTCCGCCACAGTGCCAGGGCGGCCGCGCCGTCCTCCGCGATTTCGGCCGACAGACCGAGAAGTTCAAGCTGGCGCAGGATCACTTCGAGGTTGACGGGATGATCGTCGGCGACCAGCAACCGCTCCGCGCTTGACCAAGGCGTGAGCGTCGGCGGAAGCTTACCGCGGCAGCGTCAGCCGGAGCAGTGCTGGCCTCGCTTCGCCGAGGCGCAAACGTAACGGTGAAACGAGCGCCCTCGCCCGGTGCGCTCTCCACCGCCAACGTCGCCTCCCATCAGCTGGGCGAGCCGGCGGACGATCGAGAGGCCGAGGCCGGTGCCGCCGAAACGGCGCGTGGTCGAACTGTCGGCCTGGATGAACGGCTCGAACAAGCGCGCTCGCGTCGCTTCGTCCATGCCGATGCCGCTGTCGGTCACGGTCAGCGACACCAGGACCGACCCGTCTCCCTCGGCGCGGCTAATCGTGCTGATGCGCACGAAGCCACGGTCAGTGAACTTGATGGCGTTGCCGACCAGGTTGAACAGGATCTGCCGCACCCGCGTCGGATCGCCGATGACCCGATCGGGCCCCGCGCCGGATGGATCGGCGAACAGCGCCAGATGCTTCTGCCGCGCCTGCGGCAGCATCGTCTCGACCGTGCCGGCGACCAGTTCGCTCAGACTGAACGGCAGCGCCTCGATGTCCATGCGCCCAGCATCGATCTTCGAGAAGTCCAGGATGTCGTCGATGATGCGCAGCAGGGCCTGCGCGCTTTGCCGCATCACCGCAACGTTGCGCGCTTGCGCCGGCTCGAGCCTGGAGCGTTCCAGGACCTCCATCATGCCCGAGCACGCCATTCATCGGCGTACGGATCTCGTGACTCATCGCCGCGAGGAAGGTCGACTTCGCCCGGTTGGCCGCCTCGGCCTCGGCGCGCGCCGCCTCAGCCATGTCACGCTCACGCTCGGCGGCTTCGCGCGCGGCCTGCAACTCCTCGAACAGCCGGACGTTCTCGATGGCGATCACGGCCTGGTCGGCGAAGGTCGAGACAAGGTCGATCTGCCGTTCGGTGTAAGGCTCCACACTGGCACGACCCAGGCCGATGACACCGATCGGCACGCCTTCGCGCAACAGCGGCACGCCAAGCATGCAGCGGATCCCGCCAACCCGTGCATCGTCCTTCTTGGGGTAGTCCGGGTCGTTCCAGGCATCGACGATCTGCACGGTCCGCCGTTCCAGCGCCGCGCGTCCGACCAGCGTGTCTCGGCCAGGCCGTATCGCCTGCTGCCGCCGATCCCGCTCGTATAGGCCGGCGAATTGCCATGGCCAACCGCAAAATGATACGCGCCATCCTGATACCGGAACAATACCGCCATCTCGGCCCGGCATAGCGTCTTGGCGTTGATGACCACGGTCAGCAGCACGCTGGTGAGGTCGAACGCCGAGCCGCTGATGACCCGCAGAATCTCGCTTGTCGCCGATCTGGTAGTCGAGCGCCTCCCGCAGCTCGCGCCGAATATCCGCTTCGCCCGCGAACGGGCGCGTCATTGGATCCCTCCTCGAGGTCGTCAGACGCCCGACTCCGGGTTCGCCGGGCAGAATGTATCGCGTTTGTATCACGGCATTCGCAGGCAGACTTTTGTCGCGTCTGTCGCGCATGGCCACGTTCTTGTCGCGCAGCGCTGACGAACGTCTGTTACCGGCGGCGGCACGCGACAGACGCGACAGCATTCCCGCGTCCACGCGATCATGGCGCGACACAACTTCGG
This sequence comes from uncultured Alphaproteobacteria bacterium, assembly GCA_963743265.1. Classification (GTDB taxonomy): domain Bacteria; phylum Pseudomonadota; class Alphaproteobacteria; order Rhizobiales; family Beijerinckiaceae; genus Roseiarcus. The sequence continues at coordinate 210,356 of CAVUPE010000038.1, forward strand.
CAAGCTCCGGAGCACCCCGACCGCAGTAGCCAAGGACGAACGACAATGGTGGATGAAACCAAGCTGCACCAGTTTATCGGCAAGATGCTCGGTGATCTCGGTGGTGCGCTGAGTGTGCCAATGGTGCGCATCGGTGACCGGCTCGGCCTGTACAAGGCACTGCACGCACACGGCCGATGACGCCGATCGAGCTGGCGCAAAGGCGGACATCGCCGAACGCTATGCACGTGAATGGCTGTCGCATCAGGCGGCATCCGGTTACCTCACATACGATCCGGCTACCGGCCAGTTCACCTTGCCGCTGAACAGGCGATGGTGTTCGCCGAGCCGGAAAGTCCCGTCTACATGCAAGGCGGCTTCGACCTCGCGATGTCGATGATGGAGAATCAGGCGATGGTCGAGCCGGCGTTCCGCACCGGCCGCGGCGTTGGCTGGGGCGAGCAGTCGCAGTGCCTGTTCTGTACGGTCGGTCGTTTCTTCCGTCCCGGCTATCACAACAACCTTGTGGCGTCGTGGCTGCCGGCGTTGGAAGACGTCGGTGCCAAAGCTGGAACAGCGGAGCGACCGTGGCCGATGTCGGTTGCGGGCATGGTTTCTCGACTGTGATGATGGCCAAGGCGTTCCCGAAATCGACCTTCGTCGGTTACGACTTCCATCCCGGCTCGGTGGCGCAGGCTCGGTTGCATGCCGAACAGCACGGGGTAACGCCGAACACTCGATTCGAAGTTGCCACGGCCGGCGAGTTTCCCGGCAAGGACCTGGACCTTGTGACGTTCTTCGACTGCCTGCACGACATGGGTGATCCGGTCGGTGCGGCGCGGCATGTGCGGCAGACGCTGAAGCCGGATGGAAGCTGGATGATCGTCGAACCCGCCGCCGCCGATCGGCTGGAGGACAATCTCAATCCGGTCAGCCGGCTTTATTACGCCGCTTCGACCTGATCTGCGTGCCGACCTCGCTCGATCAGCCGGTGGGCGCGGCGCTTGGGAGCACAGGCAGGATTTGGCAAGTTGTCGGGGGTGTTGCCGAAGGCGGGTTCAGTTGCGTGCGCAAGGCGACCGAGACGCCATTCAACATGGTGCTGGAGGCCCGGCCCTGACCGTCCTCCTCTGGGGCCGGCCCGCTTGAGCGAAATCGGGATCTGGGTGCACCAAATGGCGGCTTCCCGATTTAACCCGTTCGCCACACCGTCGGCGAACGGCCGCTATTTGCGTATTGTGTTGAAAAAGTCGGAAGCCCCGGGGTGGCAGCCTACGTCATGTAGAAATGGTAGACCCGCACCGTTTCTCATCTCTTGCGGATGGCGCTCAGCTGTCGTCCCGCTGTCGGCGGCCGTGGCGAGAAGTAGGTACTTTCGGCCATCGTCGCGAGCGCTGCGAATCCCTACAAGCGGAGGCGCTTGCAGAAATAGTTGAGACGCGCAAGTCAAAATCGCTTCCGACGAAGATTGTGATCGCGTCGCAATGTCACCCGATTGCCGCGGTGACCGAGGAGATTCCGGTGCCGATTTTCATGGACCGTCACGACCTGCGCGGCCTCAAGACAGACGACGTCGCAGAGGCGCATCGCAGGGACGTCGACATTGAGGACCGACACGGCGTAAAATACCTGGCCTATTGGTTCGACGAGAATAATGGCGCCGCCTTCTGCCTCGTCCACGCGCCGGACCCCGCGACCGCCGAGCCAGTTCATCGTGAGGCGCATGGTGAAATCCCCAACGCGATCATTCCGGTCGATCTTGCCACCGTCGAGGCGTTCCTCGGCCGCATCGGCGATCCACGTGCGGCCCCTGGCGCGGCCACGCCAGCCGTAGACTCCGGGTTGCGGGCCGTCATGTTCACCGACATCGGGTCGACCCAGATGACGGCGCGTCTCGGTGACAGCGCGGCGCTCGAACTCGTGCGGGCGCATGACGCGCTGGTCCGGCGCGGGCTTGAGGCATACGGCGGGCGCGAGATCAAGCATACCGGCGACGGCATTATGGCCTCCTTCAACAA
>CAVUPE010000039.1:0-61254 GCA_963743265.1 uncultured Alphaproteobacteria bacterium
TTCCTGGTCGTCCGGTGAGCCGCCCTTCTGTTAGCGCCATTATCGCCGCGCCGGCTTCCTGCCGACAGACGGTCAGTTGTATCGGCGCGTTGCTCATGGCGTCGAGGGCGGCGAGGTAGGATTCGCCGGGAACGCAATAAACCCGCTCGACCCCCTGCGCGACGAGCTGGTCGACGAGAATTTGTCCGCCCGATCGCAAAGTCTCACCCAATGCCGCTTGCTCCTTATCGATCGCGGCATCTGTGGCAGTTCACGCTGTTCTTTTCAATCGCAGGCGGGAGGGAGCGGCGTCGCCTTGCGCGCGACCGGAGTTCCAGCCATTCTTGCCGCATGTCGGCTCCCACAGAACGTCCCGCTGAATCGAGTGCGCTGACGACGCTCAACTCCCGTTCGCGAGAGATCTTCCGCAATATCGTCGATTTGTATCTCTCCTCCGGCGAACCCGTCGGCTCCCGGCATCTGTCGCGCATGCTGCCGATGTCGCTGTCGCCGGCCTCGGTTCGCAATGTGATGCAGGATCTCGAGGAGCTTGGGCTCATCTACGCCCCGCACGCCAGCGCCGGGCGCCTGCCGACCCAGCAAGGCTTGAGGCTGTTCGTCGACGCGTTGCTCGAATTTGGGGATTTGGGCCGCGAGGAGCGCGCACGTATCGATAGCCAGGTGCGGGCGGCGGCGGAGGAAGGCGGATTCGAAGGCGCGCTCGCCGCGACGACGGGCCTGTTGTCCGAACTGAACTCGCGGCGCGGGCGTGGTCCTGACGAGCAAGACCGATGCGCGTTTGAAGCACGTCGAGTTCGTCCGTCTCGAGGCTGCGCGCGCTCTGGCGATCCTGGTCTCCGAGGACGGCTCGATCGAGAACCGGGTGGTCGCGACGCCTCCCGGCATGCCCGCTTCGGCGCTTGTCGAAGCCAGCAACTTTCTCAATGCTCGCATTCGCGGTCGCACCCTGTCGGAGGTAACGGCGGAAATCGAGGCCGCGCGCCGCGAAGCCCGCCAGGAGCTCGACGAGATCGCCGCCCGCCTGGTGGAAGCTGGCCTCGTCTCGTGGTCCGGCGCCGGGGGACTTCGCGACCAATTGATCGTTCGCGGGCAAGCCAACCTTCTCGGCGACGTGTACGCCTCCGAGGACCTCGAGCGCATTCGCACGCTATTCGCCGACCTCGAGACCAAGACCGACGTGATCGAGCTTCTGCATCGCGCCGAGACCGGCGAAGGCGTCAAGATTTTCATCGGCTCGGAGAACAAGCTGTTCTCGCTCTCCGGATCGTCGATGATCGCGGCGCCGCTCAGAGGCACGGACCATCGCATCGCCGGCGTGCTCGGCGTGATCGGGCCGACCCGGCTTAACTATGGCCGCATCGTGCCGATGGTCGAATATGCGGCGCATGTGCTCGGCGAGCTCAAACGTCCGCGCTAGGCCGGGTCCTGTCTTCGCTGCCTGGAGATACGCAATGTCGAACGCGTCGAACGTCGGGACATCCGCGCACAGTCTCGGCGAAGCCATCGAGCGCTTGCGAGGAAAATGGGCGGCGATCACCGCCTTTGGCGTGCTTCTGGTCGTCCTCGGGGTCGCGGCGCTGTTCTTTTCCCTCGTCGCGACCATCGCGACGGTGACGCTCAACGGCGTCTTGTTCCTGATCGCCGGCGGGGCCGAGATCGGCATCGGCATGCATTCGCGCGAGTGGGGGCGGTTTTTTCTTTGGGTGGTCGGCGGCCTCGTCTATATCGCCGCCGGGGTCGTGTGCATCGTCAATCCGATGCTCGCCTCGGTCGTCGCTGACGCTTTCTTCTCGGCGCCGGGCTCATCGCCGCCGGCGTAGTCCGGGCCTACCTCGCTTTCCAGCTCCCGGCAGACCATCCGCGCGGCCTGGTGTTTCTCGCCGCCGCGGTGACGATCCTGCTCGGTTTGATCATTGTGAGCCATTGGCCGCTCGACAGCGTGTATGTCCTTGGCACGCTGCTCGGCGTCGACCTCCTGTTTCACGGGGTCGGATGGGTAAGCTTCGGCATGGGATTGCAGGCGCGCGCCTGAGCGGCGCTCGGGCGCTTCCGCTTGAGATCGGGGAAGCGAGAATGACGAAGTGGGTCTATTCCTTCAGCGCCGAGCGCGCCGAAGGCCGAGGCGAAATGAAGAACCTTCTCGGCGGCAAGGGCGCGAACCTGCACGATATGGCTTCGCTCGGCCTGCCCGTGCCGCCGGGCTTCACCATCACCACCGAAGTCTGCACCCACTTCTACGCCAACGGCAAAACCTATCCGGCACGACCTCGCGCCGCAAGTCGATGCGGCGATGGCCGAGGTCAACCGCCACACCGGGCGCGACATTTGGCGATGCGGCCAATCCGCTGCTGGTCTCGGTGCGGTCGGGCGCGCGCGCCTCGATGCCCGGCATGATGGACACCGTCCTCAACCTCGGGCTGAACGACGCCTCGGTCGAAACTCTGGCGAAGACGTCGAACGACGCGCGTTTCGCCTATGAATTCGTATCGCCGCTTCATTCAGATGTACTCCAACGTCGTGCTCGACCTCGACGTCCACAATTTCGAGGACATCCTCGAGCACTACAAGGACGGCAAGGGCTACGCGCTCGACACCGACCTTGACGCCGAAGACTGGCGAGCGATCATCGACGACTACAAAGCGAGAGTGATCGAAGAGACCGGCAAGCCGTTTCCTCAAGCTCCGCGCGATCAGCTCTGGGGCGCGATCGGCGCCGTGTTCTCGTCCTGGATGAACCAGCGCGCCATCACCTATCGGCGCCTGAACGCCATTCCCGCCGACTGGGGCACCGCCGTCAATGTGCAGGCGATGGTGTTCGGCAATATGGGCGAGACGTCGGCGACGGGCGTCGCCTTCACCCGCAATCCGTCGACCGGCGCGAAGGAGCTCTACGGCGAATTCCTCGTCAACGCCCAGGGCGAAGACGTCGTGGCCGGCATTCGCACGCCCCAGAACATCACCGAGGCGGCGCGGAAAGCGGCCCATTCCGACCAGCCCTCGCTCGAATCGCTGATGCCCGAGGTGTTCGGCCAATTCGTCGCCACCACCCAACTCCTCGAGAAGCACTACCGCGACATGCAGGACCTCGAGTTCACGGTCGAGCGCGGCAAGTTGTGGATGCTGCAGACGCGCAACGGCAAGCGCACGGCGAAGGCCGCGTTGCGCTGCGCGGTCGAAATGGCGAACGAAGGCCTCATTTCGCGCGAGGATGCGGTGAGCCGCATCGAGCCAGGCGCGCTCGATCAGCTCCTGCACCCGATGCTCGACCCGAAAAACAAGCCGGCCGCGATCGCGACCGGCCTGCCTGCTTCGCCCGGCGCGGCGAGCGGGGAGATCGTGTTCTCCGCGGACGAAGCGCAGGCTTTGCGTCAGGCCGGACGAAAATCGATTCTGGTCCGGGTCGAGACCTCGCCGGAGGACATTCACGGCATGCACGCCGCCGAGGGCGTCGTGACGACGCGCGGCGGCATGACCTCGCACGCTGCAGTCGTCGCCCGCGGCATGGGCAAGCCATGCGTTTGCGGCGTCAGCGCGATCCGCATCGATTACGCCAAGCAGACCATGAGCGCGGGCGGAATGTCGCTGAAGAAGGGCGACATCCTCACCATCGACGGCGGCTCAGGCGAAGTGATGGCGGGCGCCGCGCCAATGGTGAAGCCCGAGATGACCGGCGATTTCGCCACGCTCATGACCTGGGCGGATGCGGTCAGGCGCATGAAGGTGCGCGCCAATGCCGAGACCGCGGCGGACGCGCGCGCCGCCCGCTCGTTCGGCGCCGAAGGCATCGGCCTTTGCCGCACGGAGCACATGTTCTTCGACGGCGAGCGGATCGTAGCGGTCCGCCAGATGATCCTCGCCGACGACGAACAGGGACGCCGCGCCGCGCTCGCCAAGCTGCTGCCGATGCAGCGCAAGGATTTCGCCGAACTGTTCGAGATCATGAGCGGCCTGCCGGTCACGATCCGCCTGCTCGACCCGCCGCTGCATGAATTCCTGCCGCACACTGACGCGGAGATCGACGAGGTCGCCAAGGCGATGAAGGTGAGCGCGGAGAAATTGCGCGCGCGTGCGGCTGAATTGCACGAGTTCAACCCCATGCTCGGCTTCCGCGGCGTGCGCCTCGCCATCCGCTATCCCGAGATCGCCGAAATGCAGGCGCGCGCGATCTTCGAGGGCGCGGTCGAGGCGGGACGCAAGACGGGCAAGCCGGTGGCCGCCGAGATCATGGTCCCCTTGGTGTTCGGGCGGCCCGAACTCGACCTGGTCAAGGCGATCATCGTCGCCATGGCCGAAGCCGTCGCCAAGGAAACGGGCGTGAAAACACCCTATCAGGTCGGCACCATGATCGAACTGCCGCGCGCGGCGCTTCGCGCCGGCGAAATCGCGGAGAGCGCCGAGTTCTTCTCGTTCGGCACCAACGACCTCACCCAGACGACGCTCGGCGTGTCGCGCGACGACGCGGCCTCGTTCCTCGGCTTCTACACCGTCAAAGGACTGCTCAAGGCCGATCCGTTCGTGACCCTGGACGCCGAAGGCGTCGGCGAACTCGTCACCATTGCGGCCGCGCGCGGCCGCGCCACCCGGCCCGACCTCAAGCTCGGCGTCTGCGGCGAGCACGGCGGCGATCCGGCCTCGATCGCCTTCTGCGAACAGGCGGGTCTCGACTACGTCTCATGCTCCCCCTTCCGCATCCCGATCGCCCGCCTCGCGGCTGCACAAGCAGCGCTGGGCAGGAAGGCGGCGAGCACGGCCTGAGGCGGGGCGGTCCTTCTGCAATCGCCGAGTTCTAAAGCGTAACGTCGCAAGGGGGATGCGCCATGACCGCTCCGTTGCCCGCCTATAACCTCATTCCTTTGCCCGGCGAGGGGCCGGAGGATGTGGTGGTCGGTTCCGATGGCCTGATCTACACAGGGCTTCTCGACGGGCGGATTCTCGCCGTCGCCCCGAGCGACGGAGCGGTGCGCGAAGTCGCCAAGACTGGCGGCCGGCCGCTGGGTCTCGAAGCGACGGCGGACGGGCGGCTCCTGATCTGTGACAGTCCTAAGGGTCTCTTGGAGCTGGACATCAAGTCGGGCGCGCTCAGAACGCTTGTTACTCATGATGGCGCGGAGCCGCTCATCTTTTGCAGCAATGTCGTGGCTGCGCCCGATGGTGATCTCTTCTTCACCATCTCGTCGGCGCGTTACAACTTCCATGACTGGAGAAAAGACTTCGTCGAAAACGTGCCGACGGGGCGGGTTTATCGCCGCGCGGCGGACGGCGCGTTGACCCGGCTGATGGATGGCTTGCGTTTCGCCAATGGTCTCGCCCGGTCGCGCGACGGAAAAAGCCTCATCGTCGCGGAGACGGCTGGACGCCGTCTGCACCGCCGGTGGCTCGCCGGTGATCGCGCGGGGACGAGCGAGGTGATCGCGGAGCTTCCCGGTTTTCCCGACAACCTCGGCGTCGACGAGGACGGCGTCGTCTGGGTCGCCATCGCGTCCGAAGCGAACCCGATGCTGGAAAAAATTTACAAGCTGCCGCTCTTTCTGCGTCGGCTCGCGGCGCGCCTACCGGAGAGCCTGCAGCCTAAGCCGTCGCGCGTCGCTTGGGTTGCAGGTTATGACGAGAACGGCGCGTGCGTGCACGACTTTAAATGGTCGGACGGCGGCTTCGCGACGGTGACTGGCGTCTGCCGTGTCGGCCGGAGCGTTTGGTGCGGCGGCCTGCACGAACGCGCGTTGATGCGCTTCGACTTACCAGATTGAGAAGGTGGCGGTCATTCTTCCGGCAACCCCGCTTTGCGCATGCCTTCGAAAATGGGCTCAAGCTTGGCCAGGAATGTCGGATCCGCGCTCCTCGCCGTCCAGGCGTCTCGGATACGGGAGATGACGTAGGCTGGATTGAGCGCAAGACCGGCCTTGAGCGCGGAGTGCGCCTCGTCAAGTCGACCGAGTTGCGCGAGGGCGGCGGCCAAGTTCAAATAGGCCGGCGGATTATTGCGATTGGCCTCGATCTCCCGCCGAAACCACGCGACTGCTTGGTCCCAACAGCCGAGGTGGAGCTTCGCAAGGCCCGCCATATTCATCCAGGTGTACGCTTGCGTGTCGCGCGGACTGAGGCGGAGCGCCTCGGCAATGTGAGTCTCTGAGTCTTCGGCGCGACCAATGAACATCTTACCCCATCCGATACAGGCATGAGCTTCGGCGAGATTTCGATCCAGCGCCAGCGCATGTTCACATTCGGCGATGCCCTCTGCCGCGCGTTTGGTCAAAATGTCGACAAGTCCTAACCAGAGATGGCCACCCGCATGGTCCGGGACCGAGGACAAGGCTTTGGTCAGTTTCGCTTCCGCCGCCGCAAAGGCAGCCGTGGGATCGGTCACCATGATATTCACGCCCTCGGCAACGTCCGCGCGCGCCGATCCAATGAGCGCGTCGACATTGTCGGGATCGGCGGCGAGCGCGCGATCGAAAAAGCTGCGCGCGTGCGTCACGTTGTCAGGGGTCCGACCTTTATTGAACCAAGCCAGACCTTGAAAATAGAGGTCCATCGAGTCGGGGGTCGGGGCCTGTTCGGCGCGCCGCGCCTCGGCGGCGACGAGTTCGGTGCTCAGCGAGCCTGCCAGCCGCGCGACGATCTCGTCCTGCATATCGAACAGATCTGCGAGCGGCTTGTCGAAGCGTTCAGCCCAGAGGTGATTAGCCGTTTCGGAGTCGATAAGCTGGACGTTGACGCGCATGCGATCGCCTCCGCGCTGAACGCTGCCCTCAAGGACGTAGCGGACGTTCAAGTCGCGGCCGATTTGTTTCAGATCAACGTGCCTGCCCTTGTAGGTGAAGGCCGTGTTGCGACCGATCACGAACGAGCCTCGAATTCGCGAAAGATCGGTCGTCAGGTTCTCCGTGATCCCGTCGACAAAATGCTCATGGCCTGGCTCGCCGCCGATATTGGCGAACGGCAAGACGACAATGGAGAGGCGCGGTGGGCGCTTGTCAGGTACTGCTGGTGGCGTCGGCTTTGCGTTTGCAGACGCGCCGATTTCGAGCGAGTACACTCTAATCGGCTCAGCGATGTTCTTGAGCTGGACCGGGCCGAGATCGCTGACCGCAAGATCGAGCCGCCCTTTGACCTGCCAATAGGCTTGTTCCGAAAGGCAGATCGCGCCGGGCTTGGCGACGCTCTCCAGCCGCGCGGCGATGTTGACGCCGTCGCCCATGAGATCGCCGTCCGCCTCCTCAACGACGTCGCCCAAATGGACGCCGACGCGGAACTCCATGCGGCGTTCGGGCGGCAAGCCTGCGTTGCGCTCGACCATGCCATTCTGCACGTCGATCGCGCAGCGCACGGCGTCGACGACGCTGCGAAACTCGATGAGACTGCCGTCGCCGGTGCGCTTGACGATCCGCCCGCGATGCGCAGCAACGGCGGGATCAATCAGATCGCTGCGCAGCGTCCTGAGCCGCGCCAGCGTTCCCTCCTCGTCGGCGCCGGCGAGCCGGCTGTAGCCGACGACATCGGCGACCAGGATCGCAGCGATCTTCCGCGTTTCCGCCATGGCGCCGCCTCGGGATTTGGCGATGCTATCATGAATGAAGCGTCGGCGCTTTTCCAGAACGCCAGCTGGCGCCAGCCCGGACAGCGTGGGGCGCGGCAGTTACTGCTCGGGAACTCCGGCTTTGCGCAGGCCTTCGAAAATGGGCTCGAGCTGGGTTAGATAAGTCGGGTCGTCGCTGAACGCCATCCAAGCGGCGCGGGCGCTGGAGACCGTGAAGGCCGGGCTGAGCACAAGACCGGCCTTGACGGTGGAACGCGCCTCGTCAAGGCGACCAAGCTGCGCCAGGGCGGCGGCCAACAGGAAATATCCTTGCGGATAGTTTCGATTGGCCTCGATCGATCGTCGACACCAGGCAACCGCTTGCTCCCAACTGGCGAGACAGAACTTCGCCCAGCCCGCCACGAACATCCAGATGTAAGCCGTCACATCACGCGGACTGAGGCGGAGAGCCTCGCCGATGTGAGTCTCGGTGTCTTCGGCGCGACCGACATAAATCTTGCCCAGTCCGATATAGGAATGGGCTTGGGCTAAATTTCGATCCAGCGCCAACGCATGTTCACACTCGGCGATGCCCTGCGCCGCGCGCTTGGTGCATATGTCGACAAATCCTAAGAACATGTGGCCGCGCGCATGGTCCGGAACTGACGACAAGGCTTTGGTCAATTTCGATTCGGCGGCCGCTAAGGCTGTCATAGGATTGGCCGCTAAGAGCAATCCGCCTTCGAGCGCGTCCGCGTACGCCGATCCAACGAGCGCGTCGACATTGTCGGGATCGGCGGTGAGCGCGCGATCGAAAAAGCCGCGCGCTTGCCCGATGTTGTCAGGGGTCCGACCCTTGTTGAGCCAAGCCTGACCTTGAAAGTAGAGGTCCACCGAGTTGGGATTCGGCGCCTGTTCGGCGCGACGCGCCTCGGCGGCGACCAGTTCTGCGTTCAGCGCGCTCGCCAGGCGCGCGACGATTTCGTCCTGCATGTCGAAGAGATCGGCAAGCGGCTTGTCGAACCGCTCGGCCCAGAGGTGATTGCCGGTCTCGGCGTCGATGAGCTGCACGTTGACGCGCATGCGGTTGCCGCCGCGCTGAACGCTGCCCTCGAGGACATAGCGGACGTTCAATTCGCGCCCGATCTGCTTCAGGTCCACAGCCTTCCCCTTGTAGGTGAAAGCGGTGTTGCGACCGATCACGAACGACCCTCGAATGCGTGAAAGGTCGGTTGTCAGGCTTTCCGTGACGCCGTCGACGAAATGCTCCTGTTCCGCGTCGCCTCCAATGTTGGCGAACGGCAGCACGACGATCGACAGGCGCGGCGGGCCGGGTTTTTCCGGCGCAGGGACGGGCGCGGGTTTCTCGTGGGCGGATGCGCCGACGTCGAGCGAATAGACCCGGATCGGCTCAGCGATGTTCTTGAGTTGGGTCGAGCCAAGATCGCGGACGGCAAGATCGAGCCGCGCCTTCACCTGACGATAGGCATCCTCGGAGAGGCAGATCGCGCCGGGCTTGGCGACGCCCTCGAGGCGCGCGGCGATGTTGACGCCGTCGCCCATCAGATCGCCGTCGGCCTCTTCGACCACGTCGCCCAAATGAATGCCGATGCGGAACTCAATGCGCCTTTCGGGCGGCACGCCGGCGTTGCGCTCGACCATACCGTTCTGCACTTCGATCGCGCAGCGGACTGCATCGACGACGCTGCGGAACTCGATCAGGCTGCCGTCGCCGGTGCGCTTGACGATCCGCCCACGATGCGCAGCGACGGCGGGATCGATCAGATCGCTGCGCAGCGCCCGGAGCCGCGCCAGCGTTCCCTCCTCGTCTGCGCCGGCGAGCCGGCTGTAACCGACGACATCGGCGACCAGGATCGCAGCGATCTTCCGCGTTTCCGCCATGGCGCCGCCTCGGGATTTGGCGATGCTATCATGAATGGCGCGTCGGCGCTCTTGCGTGGCGCGAGCCGCGAAACGTCAATGGCTGCAAGTCGTTCCTTAGTTAACATATTCTCACGTGCTATTTAAACACGGCCCGCACAAACGGAGGGACGAGCGCTGACACGGTTGCAGAAAAACGTGCCTAAGCCACGGAAAGACTTGCATCACGTGCGGAATTGAACACTCTTGCGCCGCGACCCTGGGGCGACGCGTGACGGGAACGGCTCCGCCTGGATCAGCCGTGGCGGGGCCGCCTTGGATCGGAAATGGCGCCGCAAGCCATTGAAAAGGCTCGATCGCGACTCGGAAATGGCACGGCTCATGGAGAGGCCGAGGAGGCGTTGTCCGCGGTCGAACACCGAGGCCCGTCATGACGCCTCCCCGCTCAACGCGGGCTCGCGCTTTGAAATCATCGAGGCATTTGCCAAATGCCGAGAAGCCATCCATCGTGGCGAGATTGGCGGCCGAGCACGCGAGGCGGGCCGCCCCTTGACGGACCCGGCGCGCCGCGGCGGGCGCCCCCACAACAGGTTGCCGAGGGTTAATGGTGCGGAATTCCGACCCTTCCCGTTCCTGGGACGAAAGAGTATAGACACGCGCCGTTTTCACGGCCCGTCGACAGCCGGCCCCGAGGTTTGCTTTACGCATGTCCCAACCCGTATCGAAGGACGCCGTCCCGGCCCCGTCTGTCACCAGCGGCGGCGAGGGCCAGGCCCATTCGTCCAGAAATTTCGGGGTTCTGGCGCTCGGCTCGATCGGCGTTGTGTTCGGCGATATCGGCACGAGCCCCCTCTACGCATTGAAGACGGCGCTTGGCCAGCTGAATGACGGCGCGCTCGGACCTGCCTCAGGTGATCGGCGTCGTCTCGCTCATTATCTGGGCGCTGCTGCTTGTCGTTACAGGAAAATACGTCCTGTTCCTGATGCAGGCCGACAACAAGGGCGAGGGCGGCACCCTTTCGCTCGTGGCGCTGGCGCAGAACGCCCTGGGGCGACGGACCACGATCGTATTTCTGCTCGGCGTCGCCGGGGCGGCTCTCTTCTCGGGCGACGCGATTATCACGCCGGCGATTTCGGTGCTCTCGGCGCTGGAAGGATTAAAACAGGTCGACGCCGACTTGGCGCGCTATGTGCTGCCGGCGACGATCGTCATCCTTGTGTTGCTGTTCGCGGCTCAGAGCCGGGGCACGGCCCGTGTCGCGGCCTTCTTCAGCCCGATCATGGTGACGTTCTTCGCCGTCAACGCCGTGCTCGGCCTGTCGCATATCGCCTCCGCCTGGATCATTTTGGAGGCATTGAGCCCAATCCCGGGGCTTTGGTTTATTCATGCCCACGGCCTGATCGGATTCATCGTGCTGGGCAGCGTCTTTCTGGCGGTGACCGGCGCGGAAGCGCTCTACGCCGACATGGGCCATTTCGGACGGCGGCCGATCCAGGCGGCCTGGCTGTTCATCGTTCTGCCGGCGCTGGTGTGCAATTATCTCGGCCAAGGCGCGCTGATCCTTACCAACCCGAAGGCGGTCGAGAACCCCTTCTATCTGATGGCGCCGGCTTGGGCGCTCGTGCCCCTCATCCTTCTGTCGACCGCCGCGACCGTGATCGCCAGCCAGGCCGTCATCACCGGCGCCTTTTCGCTAACCAGCCAGGCGATCCAGCTCGGATTGCTGCCACGGCTCGAAATCGTCCACACCTCCTCGACCCAGGAGGGGCAGATTTTCATTCCCCGCGTCAACCGCATCATCCTGATCGGAGTCCTCGCGCTGGTGCTCTTGTTCCGGACCTCCGAGGCGCTCGGCAACGCCTATGGCATCGCCGTCTCCGGCACGATGGTCGTCGACACCTCGCTCGCCTTTTTCGTCGTCTGGAAGCTGTGGCGATGGTCGCTTGGGGCAGCGCTGACGCTCGCCGGCGTATTTCTCGTCATCGATGTCGGTTTCTTCTTCGCCAACCTCTACAAGGTCGTGGACGGCGGCTGGGTGCCCCTCACGCTGGGCACCGCAATGTTCATCCTGATGTGGACCTGGTCGCGCGGCAGCGCCATCTTGCTGGCTCGGACGCATCGGGACTCGATCCCGATGCTGGATCTGATCAAGATGCTCGAGAAGTCGAAGCCGGTGAGGGTTCACGGGAACGGCGGTCTTCCTCACCAACGATCCGACCTCGGCCCCGTCGTCACTGATGCACAATCTCAAGCACAACAAAGTGCTGCACGAGCGCGTCGTGCTTTTGAACGTGCGCAACGAGACGACGCCGCGCGTGCCCGCCGCCAATCGATACGAAATGAAAAGTCTGTCGTCCGATTTCATGCTGGTCACGCTTCATTTCGGCTATATGGAGCAACCGCACATCCCACGAGCGTTGGCAGCGATGCGAAAGGCCGGGCTCAAGTTCGACATCATGACGACCTCGTTCTTCCTGGGGCGACGCACGCTGAAGACCGCGCCGAACTCGGGCATGCCGCTCTGGCAGGACAAATTGTTCATCGCCATGACGAAACAGGCCGCGAGCGCGCCGGACTTCTTCAACTTGCCGTCCGATCGGGTCGTCGAGCTCGGGGCGCAGATGAAGGTCTGAGCGCCATCGCCCCTGGGGAAGGATCAAAACAGCCTCCCGAACCTGAGCGTGCCGGAGTGGAAGCGCTGAGCGGAAGCGCAATGCAGATTTACCTGATCAACCTAGATCGCCACCCCGAGCGCCTCGCGCACATGCGCAAGCAGTTGAACGGGGTCGCGTTTGAGCGCATTTCCGCTGTCGACGGGTCGAATGATTCCCCCACGACGAAAGGCCTCAGCCGTTTCGAACTGGCCTGCCTGGAAAGCCATAGGCTCGCATGGCGTCAATTCCTGAATGGTCCGGAAGGCCACGCCTGCTTTCTGGAGGATGACCTGCACGTCTGGCCGAGCTTCGGGGCGCTGACCGGAAGCGGCACTTGGATACCCTCAGACGCTCATTCGGTTAAGCTCGACACCTACCTGCAGAAGGTCGAGCTCGGGGAGAAGCGGGTTGCGATCGGGGAGCGCCAGATCGCCAGACTCTATTCGCGCCACCAAAGTAGCGCCGCTTACATCCTCACGAGAGAGGGAGCGGCCCGTTACCTTGAGTTGACGGCCAGCGCCTCGGCGCCGGCCGATTATGCGCTGTTTCCCAATCACCCCCGCCGCCTCGGGTTGCGCATCTATCAGCTGTGTCCCGCGATCGCGATCCAGGATCACCTTCTTGAGGCGGACCACGGTAGCCTGGCGTTCGCAACCGCGATGGCTGGGAGCGACGGGAACGCAACCTCGCGTCGCTCCTCGACGCTCGAGAAGCTCGCGCGTGAGAGCGTTCGTCTGGCCAGCCAGGTCGCGGGCCTCATGGAATGGAGCTATCAGAAGGCGGTTCTCGGACTGGAGACCACGACAGTCGGCGTTGGCTGAACGCCGAAGTCGAAGCGTTCGCCAGACGCGGAACGATTTCGATTCACCCGTCCAACCTCAAGGCGGACGCGCATCATCCGCCAATATTGAAGCTGGCCATCGCGGCCATGTTGACGATGTCGGAATCCTTCGCGCCGAGGGAGACGATCTGCACCGGCTTCTCGAGCCCCACGATCAACGGTCCAATGACCGTGGCGCCACCCAGTTCCTGCAGCATGCGGGTGGAGATGGCGGCAGAGTGAAAGGCCGGCATGATGAGCACGTTCGCCGTGTCCTTCAGCCGGCAGAATGGATAGGCCGCCATCAGCTCCTTGTTGAGGGCGACGTCGGCGCCCATTTCGCCGTCGTACTCAAAATCGACGCGCTTGGCGTCGAGAATCCGCACCGCTTCTTGCACTCGCTGCGCGCGCTCACCGCGCGGATGACCGAAATTGGAGAACGCCAACATCGCCACTCGCGGCTCGTAGCCGAGCCTGCGGGCCACGCCCGCCGCTTCGATTGCGATTTCGGCCAGATCCTCAGCGGTCGGCAACTCGCAGATCGCCGTGTCCGCGACCAAAATCGGGCGACCTCGCGACAGAATGATAGAAACGCCGACAACCCGATGACCAGGTTTATCGTCGATCACGCGCCGGACTTCCTCCAACGCAATCGAGAAGTTGCGGGTGACTCCGGTCACGATGGCGTCGGCGTCTCCGCGCGCAACCATCGCGGCGGCGAAGTAATTGCGATCCTGGTTGATCATGCGTTGGCAATCGCGGAACAAATAGCCCTTCCGCTGTAGCCGCTCATAAAGGAATTGGGCATAAATTGAGTTGCGCTGCGACAGGCGAGCGTTGTGAATCTCGATTCCTTTATCCGCGAGATCCAGGCCGGAAGCCTTGGCGACGCCCCGCACGCGCTCTTCCCGGCCGACCAGGATTGCCTCGCCGAGACCCTGATTGACGAATGAATAAGCGGCTCGGATCACCTGCTCTTCCTCGCCTTCGGCAAACACCACGCGTTTGGGTGTGCGGCGAACGCGCTCCATGATGAGTTGCATCGCGCCCGCGATCGGGTCGCGACGCGCGGACAATTGCGCCTTGTAGGCATCGAGATCAACGATCGGTCGCCGCGCCACCGCGGAGGCCATTGCGGCTTTGGCCACGGCTATCGGCACAACATGAATGAGGCGCGGGTCGAATGGAACTGGAATGATATAGTCGCGGCCGAAGCGCGGCCTTGCTCCGCGATAGGCCGCCGCCACTTCGTCGGGCACGTCCTCGCGCGCGAGATTGGCGAGAGCCTCAGCCGCGGCGATCTTCATTTCCATGTTGATCGTCTTGGCCCGCACGTCGAGCGCGCCGCGAAAGATGTAGGGAAAGCCGAGCACGTTATTGACCTGGTTCGGGTAGTCGGAGCGCCCGGTCGCGATGATCACGTCATCGCGTGTCTTCTTGGCGTCTTCAGGCGTGATTTCCGGATCGGGATTCGCCATCGCGAAAATGATAGGATTGGGCGCCATGCTTCGAACCATTTCAGGAGTCAGCGCGCCCTTGGCTGAAAGACCGAAAAAGATATCCGCGTCGTTGAGCGCGTCCTCCAGCGTGCGATGCGGCGTGTCGATCGCATGCGCAGACTTCCACTGATTCATGCCTTCCTGGCGGCCGCGATAGACTACGCCCTTCGTGTCGCACAGGATGACGTTGGAAGGCTCGAATCCCATGGCCTTGATCAGGTCGAGACAAGCGATGCCGGCGGCGCCAGCGCCATTGCATACGAGTCGCGTGGTCCGAATATCGCGCCCGGTTAGGTGCATCGCGTTGATCATTCCTGCCGCTGCAATGATCGCAGTCCCGTGCTGGTCGTCGTGAAAGACGGGGATATCCATCATCTCGCGCAGGCGCTCCTCGATGTAGAAGCACTCCGGCGCCTTGATGTCTTCGAGATTGATCCCCCCGAACGAGGGCCCGAGATATTTCACAGCGTTGACGAATTCCTCCGGATCCTCCGTCCCGACCTCAAGGTCGATCGAATCGACGTCGGCAAAGCGCTTGAACAACACCGCCTTGCCTTCCATCACGGGCTTCGAAGCCAGCGCGCCGAGGTTGCCGAGGCCAAGGATGGCCGTGCCGTTGGAAATGACCGCGACCATGTTGCCGCGCGTCGTGTAGTCGTAGGCGGTTGACGGATCGGCGGCGATCGCCAAGACCGGAACGGCGACGCCTGGCGAATAAGCAAGCGACAGGTCGCGCTGGGTCGCCATGGGCTTGGTCGGCACGATCTCGAGCTTGCCGGGGCGCCCTCGCGAGTGGAACTGGAGCGCCTCTTGATCGGTGATCGAAAAGCGCTTGGTTGGGCCGTCGACCCCGTCAGTCATGATTGAACCCTGTCTGGATTTTGAACGGGAAGCCCGCTTACCGGTCGGAGCGAGACGCCGTTCTATGATCGCTACGCGGGGAGGTTGGATCCGCCGCTTCGATCCGTTTCCTCCTACGGCCCGCCTTATTCGGACGGGATAAAGAAATCGCTGTTTTAACTGAGCGCATACTGAGGGGGCGCCATGCTTTTGGCAAATCACCGCGCCCTGGCATAATCTCTTGCTTTCATATAAAGACATGTTTATATGATTATGTCAGTGTGCAGAACGCTTGAGCGGTACGAGGAATGAATTGGTCTCCCAACCCCGCCTTTGACACGGACCCAGCGCGCCGTGAGGACGCGCTGGCGGCGCTGAGAAGCGCCGCGAGCCAGCGCATCCTGATCATTGACGGCGCGATGGGCACCCAGATCCAGTGCCTGAATCTCGATGAGACGCATTTCCGTGGCGATCGGTTTCATTCCTGCGACCGCGCCCTGCAAGGCAACAATGATCTTCTGACGCTAACTCAACCGCAGGCGATCGAAGACATTCATCTGGCCTACGCGCTGGCCGGCGCGGACATTCTCGAGACCAACACCTTCTCTTCGACCTCGATCGCGCAGGCCGACTATGGGATGGAGGATCAGGTCTACGAGCTCAATCGCGACGGGGCGCGATTGGCGCGTCGGGCGGCGATCAAGGCGGAGAAGGCGGATGGAAGACGCCGCTTCGTAGCCGGCGCCCTGGGGCCGACCAACCGAACCGCATCGCTGTCGCCGGACGTCAACAATCCAGGGTTCCGTGCGGTCAGCTTTGATGATCTTCGCATCGCGTATGGCGAGCAGATCAAGGGTCTCATCGACGGCGGCGCAGATCTTCTCCTGATCGAAACGATCTTCGATACGCTGAACGCCAAGGCGGCGATCTTCGCCTGCTTCGAGGCGTTCACTGAGCGCGGCTTTCAGATGCCGCTCATGATTTCGGGCACCATCACCGATCGCTCGGGCCGCACGCTCTCCGGCCAGACGCCGACGGCGTTCTGGCATTCGGTGCGCCATTCACGTCCGTTCTCCATAGGACTGAATTGCGCGCTTGGAGCGAGCGCGATGCGCGAGCATCTGGCGGAGATCTCCGCCGCAGCAGACACGCTCGTCTGCGCCTATCCGAACGCCGGCCTGCCCAACGCCTTCGGCCAATATGACGAAAGCCCGGAGGCGATGGCCGCGCAGATCGGCGATTTCGCCGCCGACGGCATTGTCAACATTGTCGGCGGTTGCTGCGGCTCGACGCCGGAGCACATCCGCGCCATCGCCGAAACGGTAGGCAAATACAAGCCGCGCGCGATCCCGACAATCGCGCCGATGATGCGCCTGTCTGGCCTCGAGCCGTTCACGCTCACGTCCGACATTCCGTTCGTGAACATCGGCGAGCGCACCAACGTCACCGGCTCCGCCAAGTTCCGCAAGCTCATCACCGCTGGCGACTATTCCGGCGCGCTCGTCGTCGCGCTCGATCAGGTGACGAACGGGGCTC
This sequence comes from uncultured Alphaproteobacteria bacterium, assembly GCA_963743265.1. Taxonomy (GTDB): domain Bacteria; phylum Pseudomonadota; class Alphaproteobacteria; order Rhizobiales; family Beijerinckiaceae; genus Roseiarcus. The sequence continues at coordinate 16,748 of CAVUPE010000039.1, forward strand.
AGGTCATCGACATCAATATGGACGAAGGCCTCATCGAACTCGAAGGCGGTGATGGTCGAGTTCCTCAACCTCGTCGCCTCCGAGCCCGATATCGCGCGCGTGCCGGTGATGGTCGATTCGTCGAAGTTCTCGGTGATCGAAGCTGGCCTCAAGTGCGTCCAGGGCAAGCCGATCGTCAACTCGATCTCGATGAAGGAAGGCGAGGAAGAATTCCTGCGCCAGGCCAAACTCGTTCGCGACTACGGCGCGGCGGTGGTGGTGATGGCGTTCGACGAACAGGGCCAGGCCGACACGCTCGAGCGCAAGGTCTCCATCTGCACGCGCGCCTACAAGCTTCTGACCGAACAGGCCGACTTTCCGCCCGAGGACATCGTCTTCGACCCGAACATCTTCGCCGTCGCGACCGGCATCGAAGAGCACAACGGCTATGGCGTCGCCTTCATCGAGGCGACGCGGCAGATCCGTCAGACTCTGCCGCACGCGCATATTTCCGGCGGCGTCTCCAACCTTTCGTTCTCGTTCCGCGGCAACGAGCCGGTGCGCGAGGCCATGCACGCGGTGTTTCTCTATCACACCATCCAGGCCGGCATGGACATGGGCATCGTCAACGCCGGCCAGCTCGCGGTCTACGAGACGATTGAGCCCGAGCTGCGCGAGGCCTGCGAGGACGTCGTCCTCAACCGTCGCCCGGACGGGACCGAGCGCCTGCTCGCCATCGCTGAGCGGTTCCGCGGCAAAGGCGGAATGGAGGCGAAGCCGCAGGACCTCGAATGGCGCACGTGGCCGGTCGACAAGCGCATCGCCCATGCGCTCGTGAACGGAGTGACCGAGTTTATCGAAGCCGACACTGAGGAGTCGCGGCTTCAGGCCAAGCGCCCGCTCGACGTGATCGAGGGCCCGCTAATGGCGGGCATGAACGTCGTCGGCGACCTGTTCGGCGCAGGAAAAATGTTCCTGCCGCAGGTGGTGAAGTCCGCGCGCGTGATGAAGCAAGCCGTGGCGATCCTCCTGCCTTACATGGAAGCGGAAAAGGCCGCAGGCGGCGACGACCGCAAGACCGCGGGCACGATCGTGCTCGCGACCGTCAAGGGCGACGTGCACGACATTGGCAAGAACATCGTCGGCGTCGTGCTCGCCTGCAACAATTACGAGATCATCGACCTCGGCGTGATGACGCCGGCCTCGAAGATCCTCGCCGTCGCGCGCGAGAAGAAGGCCCACGCGATCGGCCTCTCCGGCCTCATCACCCCCTCGCTTGATGAGATGGTTCACGTCGCCTCCGAGATGGAGCGCGAGGGCTTTGACATTCCTCTTCTCATCGGCGGCGCGACGACGAGCCGCGTCCATACCGCGGTCAAGATTCATCCGCGCTATTCCCGCTGTCAGACGGTGCACGTCAACGACGCGAGCCGCGCGGTCGGCGTTGTTTCCTCGCTGCTTTCGCCCGAGACGCGCGCCGCGACCATCCAGTCGGTGCGCGCCGAATACCGCAAGGTGGCGGATGCGCACGAGCGTAGCGAAGCCGACAAGATCCGGGTGCCGCTAGCCAAGGCGCGCGCCAATGCGCTGAAAGCGGACTGGAGCGCTTATCGCCCGGCGACGCCGACCTATTTTGGACCGCGCGCCTACGAGTGGAACGATCTCGCCGACCTCGCGCGCTACATCGATTGGACGCCGTTCTTCCAGACCTGGGAGCTCAAGGGCCGCTATCCCGCCATCCTCGACGACCCTGAACAAGGGGCCGCGGCGCGCTCTTTGTTCGACGACGCGCAGGCCATGCTCAAGCGCATCATCGATGAGCAATGGTTCACGCCGAAAGCGGTGGTCGGCTTCTGGCCGGCGGCGCAGATTGGCGACGACATCCAGTTGTTCGCGGATGATTCACGCGCGACGCCAATCGCGACGCTGTTCACGCTTCGCCAGCAGCTTTCCCGCCGCGATGGGCGCCCGAACGTCGCGCTCGCCGATTTCGTCGCGCCCGCCTCGAGCGGCGCCCACGACTATGTCGGCGCATTCGTTGTGACGGCCGGCATGACCGACGACGCCATCGCCAAGCGCTTCGAGCACGCCAACGACGATTATTCGTCGATCATGGTGAAGGCGCTCGCTGACCGCTTCGCCGAAGCCTTCGCCGAAGCGATGCACGCGCGCGTGCGCCGCGAGCTCTGGGGTTACGCGCCTGATGAGGCGTTCACCCCTGAGGAACTGATCGGCGAACCCTACAACGGCATCCGCCCGGCGCCAGGCTATCCCGCGCAGCCTGACCACACCGAGAAGGCGACCTTGTTCCGGCTGCTCGATGCCGAGCGCGCGACGGGCGTCCAGCTCACCGAGAGCTACGCCATGTGGCCGGCCTCGTCGGTCAGCGGCGTCTATATCGCTCACCCCGAGGCGCATTATTTCGGCGTCGCCAAGGTCGAGCGCGATCAGGTCGAAGACTACGCCGCGCGGAAGGACATGGACGTCGGCGAGGTGGAGCGCTGGCTCGGGCCGGTGTTGAACTACGTGCCCGTGACCGCGGTCGCGGCGGAGTAAGAGGCGAACCCCACTTGTCTAGCGGCGCGGCTCCACGGACCTCGCGATGCGGGCGCGGCGGTCATTTTACCGTCGCCGCCCAACGGAATCACAGGCTTACGACCCCGTTTAGTTTCGCGCTGCTGAGCGCTCTCGGCGCTGCGTGGACCTGCGGCGGAGGAGTCGGGGTCGATCCACGCTCGCATGACGTCGCCGCGAGGCTCGCTACGCGCCACCTCGATGGATCCAGCTTCGGGCGAGCCGGCGCCGTCAGCCAGCGGCGCCGTCGGTACGGTCGAACGCCGCGAGGACCACGAGGATCACCGCCGGCGCCGATAGGACCAACGCGCCGTAGCGGGGCGTGACGGCTCCGGCGAGAAAGGCGCCGGCCAGGAACCCGGCCCAGATGCGACCCAAAAGCAGGGCACGGCGCAGATGGGTGTCCCACGGCCCCTGCGCGTCCGGAAGGGGCGCGCGCCTCAGGGCAAGCGCGAGGCTCGATCCGACGCGGCTCAGGCTCCCGGTGACGAACGTGAGGCTGACCGCTTGCGCGCCGACGCGGGAGAGCGCCGCGTTCATGATTCCCATCGCGGCGCTGACGATCGCGATGCCGAACCCGACGGATAGGAAGTCGAAATAGGTCAAGCCGATGACCTCGAACAGCGCGGCGGCAACCACGCCAAACACGGCCCGGCGCGCAAGGCGTCCCGCCGCCTGCATGAGCAAGGTCCCGGCGAACGATCCGACGACGAAGAACAGGATCGCCAGCGCCGAAAGCGAGGCGGGGCCGAACGCGCCCTCGGCGGTCTGGTAGCCGGTTTGGGTGGTGTTCCCGCTCATGAACGAGACGAAGACGCCATAGGTGATGATGCCGTAGGCGTCGATGAAGCCAGCGATCATGGCGAGAGCGGCGGCCAGCCATTCCGCGCTTTGAGCCTGGCCGCGCCGCAAGCGATCGACGGCTTCAGCTTCAAGCGCGGAGCGAGCTGTCGCAGGCGCTGGCTTACTAAGTTCATCGGCCATGATCGCACTTCAAGTGGTTCGCGAGATCCCCAATAAGCGGAATAATAGCCGATGCCGCCTTTGGAAGCGCGGCGTCGTGGCCACGCTGCCCGGCGATCCACGACGATGTGCTCGGCAAAAACGGGGTAAGCGCGCTCGGCGGACAAGACGTTTCGTCTACCTCGTCCGAAACCACGCGGCACACTAACCTGTCATGCCCGCGAAAGCGGGCATCCAGAGAGGCCGCGACAGAGCCTGGATTCCCGCGTGCGCGGGAATGACACGCTGGCTGAATTCGAGGCGCTCGAAAACGCCGATCTAACCGTCGACTCGATTCTGTCTTGACTGCGAGCCGCATCCAATCTAATCATCGATTAGATTGATCGAGGCGGATCGCACGGAGTCAAGCAGGAGAGCGTCATGACGGCGATGGCGGCGGAGACCGCGCGAGGATCGCGCGCATCGGGCGATGTCTTCTCAGGCGCGCTCTTGGCTTCAGGAGCGGCGGCGCTGTTTGTCGGCACGCTCTTCTACGCCCGTTTGACGCCCGAGCTGGGGCTGCCGGCGCTCATGTCCGAGCGCACGCAAGCCCTCGCCGACGCGCTCAGGCTCGGGCCGCAGCCCCTCGCCCTCGCCGGAGGCTTCGCTTTCCTCGGCGATTGCTTGTTGCTGGCGGCGTGCATCGCCTTGGCTTCGAGAAGGGCCCCAAGCAAACTCGATTCGGCGGGCTGGGCGTTGATGGCGGTCAGCGTCGCGCTCGCCATGGTGTTCGATTCCATGACGGCGGCGCTGTTCTTCCCCTTGGCGCACGCCTCCGAACTCGACGCCGTTCGTGGCGGTCAAATCCTGGTTCGACTTTCTGTTCGCCGCCGGCAACGTTCCCTACGGGCTCGGCTTCATCGCCGTCCTGTGCGCGGACCTCCGTCGCGGTGCGCCGATGCTGCCGCGGGCCGTGTCGTATGTCGGGATCGTCATCGGGGCCGCGGCGGTGATCAGCGGGCTCGGATACGCGCTGGGCGTCCTGCATCTGCCGCTTGTCATCGGCCTTAGCGTGACATTCGGCTGCGTGATTCTCGCGGCGCTCGGGCTAAAGATCGCGCGAAGCGGGCCGGCCGCCGTGGTATGACCGAGGGGTCGCCGCGATAGCGCCCAGGAATTCATGCCGTGATCAAGGTCCATCATCTCAACAATTCCCGCTCGCAGCGCGTCTTGTGGCTCCTCGAAGAGATCGGGGTCGACTACGAAGTTGTCCGCTACCAGCGGGACGCGAAGACGAAGCGCGCCCCTGCAAGCCTGCGGCGCGTCCATCCGCTTGGGAAAGGCGCCGATCATAGAGGACGGCTCTCTGCGCCTCGCGGAGACGGGCGCCATCGTCGACTATCTTGTCGGTCGATACGGCAAGAGCCTGGCCCCGCCTGAGGGCGGCGAAGCTTACTGGCGTTACCGTTACTGGGTGCACTACGCGGAAGGTTCGGCAATGTCGCCGCTGCTTTTGAAGCTCGTCATCGGCAAGCTTGGCCCGCTCGGCTGGCCTGCGCGCCCCCACGTCGACCGCCAGATCGCTCTGCATCTCGATTTTCTGGAGAAGGAGCTCGGCCAGGGGCCGTGGTTCGCCGGGGACGCGTTCTCCGCGGCGGACATCATGATGAGCTTTCCGCTCGAAGCCGCGGCCGCCCGAGCAGGATTGAACGCCTCGCGACCCAACCTATCGAATTTTCTTTCCCGCATTCATGCGCGGCCCGCTTATCAGAGGGCGCTGAGCCGGGGCGGCCCCTACGCGTACGCTCGCTAAGCCCGGAAGCCATGCGAGCGAAACGGAAGGCCGACTACCACCACGGCAGCCTGCGCCAAGCGTTAATCGAAGCCGCGGTCAAAACGATCGCCAAACACGGAGTCGACGCGCTGAGCCTGCGCGAGTTGGCCGCTCGGGCCGGCGTCAGTCCAGGCGCGCCCTACCATCACTTTCCCAACCGGAGTGAGCTCTTGGCGTCGATCGCCGAGGAAGGGTTTACGCGGCTCGAAGCTCACTTGGTCGCGGCGCGCGACGCGGCGCCGGACAACGCGAGCGCCCGCCTTGAAGCGCTCGGACTTGCCTATGTGACGTTCGCCGTCTCGTCGCTCGGCTATTTCCGGGTGATGTTTCACGGCGACTCGAAATCCTCCGGCCCGACCTTGGCGGGGTTGCGCGCCTTCCATATCCTGCGCGACGCGGTGGTCGCCTGCCAACAAGCTGGCCTCGCGCCAAAGGGCGACGCCACCGGCCTCGTCCTTGTCGCCTGGTCAGCCGTGCACGGTTTCGCGACGCTGTGGGTCGACCGCGCCCTGCCCTTCGAAGGCCTGGAGCCCCAGCGCCTCGCGCCCGAAGTCGGCCGCCTCATCACCCGCATGTTCTCGGCGCTGGCAGCCTACCCGGCTTGACCCCGCGGGCGTTCGCGCCGCAAGCTGGCCACGCGCCTGAGAAGTCCGCGCCCTTCGAGGCGGCGTCGCCGGGGAACTCCCGGCGAGACACCGGGCGACATGGGAGGATCCGATGGCCGAGAGCGTTTACAAAGTGGTCGAACTGGTGGGCACCAGCACGGAGTCGTGGGAGAAGGCTGCCGCGGCGGCCGTCGCGCGCGCCTCCAAGAGCCTGAGAGACCTGCGCGTGGCCGAGGTCGTCGAGCAGGACCTGGTGATCGAAAAGGGCAAGGTCGAAGCCTATCGCACCAAGCTCAAGGTGTCCTTCAAGTACGAAGGCAAGGACTGAACGGCTCGGCCAACTTTCCTCGCGATTAATCTCGCGGCGCGTGGAGCGATAGCGAAGCGGTCGACCATGAAGGCGTCCTTCGAGACGGCGCGCCTTTCGCTTTCGTTGGCGCGGGAGGCGGACAGGGAGAGCCTTGTCGCGCTCGAACGTGATCCGGAAGTCATGCGCTTTCTGAACGGCGGCCGGCGCAATCCCGACGACCGGCGCGCGGACAGCGCTGGGTACTTGACGCCTCGCGGCGGCGAAGATGATGTCTGGGCTGCCGTCGAGAGGCGCTCAGGCGCCTTTATCGGATGGTTCTCGCTCCAGCGCATGTGCGCGAACGGCGTCGGAGAACTCGGCTACAGACTCCGTCGCGACGTCTGGGGTCGAGGCTTGGCTTCCGAGGGCGCGATCGCGCTGGTCGCCATGGGATTCGCGGACCAGGATTTGGCGCGGATCGCCGCCACGACCATGGCGGTCAACTCCGCCTCGCGTCGAGTGATGGAAAAGACCGGCTTGACCCATGTCCGCACCATCTATCCGAGCTGGCGCAACCCTCTTCCCGGAAGCGAACTCGGGGAGGTCGAATATGAGATTACGCGCCAGGAATGGGAGGCGAAGAGGTCAGCCGTCTTTATGCGCGCGGCCGGCCCTATCGACGAGGGCGGTCCGTCTGACGTGGACAACTAAAACTCGGCCTCGAGCTCCTCGATCTCCTCCTGTTCCGCCATCGCGGCCTCGCGCCACTCCTGCATCGCAGGCAGATCCCAGATGCGCTCGGCGTAGCTTTTCAATTCCCCGTCGAGCTTGATCCCATAGGTGCGGAACCGGCTCACCACCGGCGCGTACATCGCGTCGGCCATCGTGATCTTGCCGAATAGGAACGGCCCGCCATAGGCCTGAAGGCATTCGCTCCAGATGATGACGATGCGATCGATGTCGGCGCGCGCCTTCGACCAGATCTTGAAGCTGGGAAATTGCCCCTTGATATTCATCGGCAGCGCCTGCCGGAGCGCGACGAACCCCGAATGCATCTCGCCGCACACGGAGCGGCAGTGGGCGCGAACTGCCTGATCCTTAGGCAGAAGTCCCGATTTTGGCGCGATTTCGTTCAGAAATTCGCCGATCGCCAGGGTGTCCCAGACCCGAATCCCCTTGTAAGTGAGGCAGGGAACGAGGATCGACGGCGACAGCAGCAGGATCTCGGCGCGGGCGCCGGCGTCATCGGGCGCTACGAGCACTTCCTCGAAATCGATCCGGGCGAGCCTGGCCATCAGCCAGCCTCTGAGCGACCAGGACGAATAGTTCCTGCTGCTAATGGTCAGGGTTGTCTGCGACATTAGGGGCTCGCAACTGCATCCGCTCGCAATCCAGCAAAGGGCGTGCCAGCCGCGATGGCATACGGTTTGCTACCTTGAGCGGCAGAGTTCGGGCGCCTTCATGATGTACGACGCATACCAAGGGATGGCCGATGTCGGCGATCGCGTGCGTCTACTGGCGCAGAACGCCCACGCGATCCTGAGCGCCTGGTCGACGCATCCGACTGCATCGCCATGGACGCGGATGAGCGCCTATTACGAACTGGTCGCGCTCGCGGGCTTTACGCATGCGCGCCCCGACTATTCCATCGACAGCATTGAAGTGGATGGGGCGCCCGTTCCGGTCGAAGAGCGCGGCGTCATGTGGACGCCGTTCTGCCAGTTGCTTCGCTTTCGCAAGCAAGGCGGCGAGGACGATCCCAAGATCCTTCTCGTCGCGCCCATGTCGGGCCACTTCGCCACGCTTTTGCGCGGCACGATCCGCACTCTAGTGCGCGATCACCAGGTGTTCATCACCGACTGGATCAATCCGCGCAACGTCAAGCTTGAGGATGGCGGCTTCTCGCTCGAGGACTATACCCAGCATCTCATCGACTTCGTGCGCTTCATCGGCGAGGACTGCCATATCGTCGCGGTCTGCCAGCCGACGGTCTCGGCGCTTGCGGCGACGGCGGTCATGGCGCGCGAGCGCAACGGGATCCAGCCGGCGAGCCTCACTTTGATGGCCGGCCCGATCGACGCGCGCGTGTCGCCGACCAAAGTCAACGAGCTCGCCCAGGAAAAGCCGATCGAATGGTTCCGCTCCAACATGATCGGGACCGTGCCGCCCAAGTTCGAGGGACGCGGCCGGCGCGTCTATCCCGGATTTCTTCAGCTTTGCGCTTTCATGAGCATGAACGCCGAGCGGCACTCGAAGTCCTTCATCGACCTCTTCCACCATCGCGTCGCCGGCGACATCGAGAAGGCGGACGCGATCCGCGACTTCTACAAGGAATATTTCGCGATCATGGACATGAGCGCGGACTTCTATCTCGAAACCGTCGATCAGGTGTTCCAGCGCTATCTGCTGCCGCTCGGCAAAATGCAGCACAAGGGCGAGCCGATCGACCTCCGCGCGATCAAGAAAACATTTCTTCTGACGATCGAGGGCGAGAAGGACGACATCTGCGCCGTCGGTCAGACGCTCGCCGCGCAGGACCTGTGTTCGGGCTTAAGGCCTTACATGAAGACCCATCATTTGCAGGCCGGCGTCGGCCACTACGGCGTCTTCAATGGCAGGCGCTGGGACTCGCAAATCTATCCGGTGCTGCGCAACCACATCCAGTCGAGCCGATAGCGCTCGGCTATTTTTTGCCCAGCTGGCTGTCCATCCCGCCTTCGAGCATTTCAATCGGCGGGCGCTCCTTCGTGTCGGCCAGATAGAAGCAGACGATCTCGGCGGGCTCGCTCGTCGAGGCGTTATCGAACTTGAGAATTGTGTGACCGGCCGGCTCGAAGAAGCTGTCGCCGGTCTTGAGCAACTGAACCGGCTTCCCTTCCAGCTGGAGGTGAAAGCTTCCGGCCGTCACCACGCCGACGGTCGAGATTGGGTGACGATGCAATCCCGTCGGCTGCCCCGGCGCGAATTTGATGCGGGCGCCTTTGATGAGGCGAACGGGAGGATTCGCGGCAGGCAGTTCCTCTTCAAGGAGAGGTTCCCGCCTGAGGGGCGCAAAGTGCGTCTCGGCCACGCGATCATCTCCGCGATTGAGGTTTGCCGCCCATCACTTCAGAACGGCGCCTGCAGCGCGAGGTCGGCGGGTCCAAGGCGATCCTTCGCCGTCCTGGCCTGATGCCAGTACGGATAGATCAGCGGCGGCTGACTTGCCTTGTCGAGGCGCGCGCGTTCGTCGTCAGTGAGCTTCACATTGACGCAAGCAAGGTTGTCGCGGAACTGCGCCTCGGTGCGGCCGCCGATGATCAGCGACGTCACCGCCGGCCGGCCGAGCAACCATGCAAGCGCAATCTGCGCGGCGGAGACCTTGTGCGCTTCGCCGATCGCGAGCAGTTCGTCGACGATCGCCCAGAGCGCGTTCTCATCACGGATCGGCGGCTCGCCCCACCCCGCCACGACACGCGAGCCCTCGACGGTCTTGTTGCGGCGATGCTTGCCCGACAAAAGACCCCCGGCGAGCGGGCTCCACACGAGGACAGCCAGCTTCTGGTCGAGGGCTATGGGAATGAGCTCGTATTCGGCTTCGCGCGCCTGGAGCGTGTAGTGAATCTGCTCGGACACGAAGGGGATGCGGCCATCACGGCGCGCGACCTCCATCGCCTTCATCATGTGCCAGCCGGACCAGTTGGAACAGCCGACGTAGCGCACCTTGCCCGAGCGCACGAGACTGTCGAGCGCCTCCATCGTCTCCTCGAGCGGCGTCAGCCCGTCCCACTGATGCACCTGATAGAGATCGATGACATCGGTGCGCAGGCGCTTCAGGCTCGCTTCGCATTCGCGGATGAGATGCCAGCGTGAGAGTCCCCGATCGTTCGGCCCCTCCCCCATCGGATAGCGCGCCTTGGTCGCGATCAGCATACCGGGCTTGCGCTTATGCCCCATCGCCTCGCCGATCAGCTCTTCCGAGCCGCCGCCCGAATAGACATTCGCGGTGTCGATCAGATTGACGCCGGCGTCGGCGACGATGTCGATCAGCTTGCGCACCTCGTCGAGCTGCAGGTTGCCGACTTTGGCGAAGTTTCCTTTGCCCCCGAACGTCATCGTGCCCATCGTCAGCACCGAGACCTTGAGGCCCGAATTGCCAAGCTGGCGGTATTCCATCGCGCCCTCGTCGTTCAATCGTCGAAATATTCGCGCGGGCCTAACATGCGAGGCTGAGCGGGCCAAGGTCGCCGGCGGGGCCGATAACGCGCTTGTGAGCCGACCCCGCCCAAAGGCGCAGAATTTGCCTCGGGCGTCGTGGACCACGGACTTGCCGCTCGCGGGCCTTTATGCGCAATGTCCGCCATTCCGACCGTCTCGACCCAGGAGCTTGATTTGGCCTTCGCCTCGCTTCGCCAGCTTGCCTTCGCCGCTGTCTTTTCCGCCGCGGCGTTCGCCGCGCATGGCGCTCTCGCCGCGGGCGCGCCCGAGCCCGATCGAACAATGGATATGGCGACCGTGCTCAAGCCCGGTCCGTTGCCGGAACTGACAGTGGGCGATCCATCGGGCGTGCCGATTGTCGAATACGGCTCGCTGACCTGCCCCCATTGCGCCACCTTCAGCCGCGAAATCTTTCCCGAGCTGAAGAAGGACTACATCGACACCGGCAAGGTCCGATTCATTTTCCGCGAATTCCCGCGCAACCCGCTCGATGTCGCAGCCTTCGTGCTCGCGCGCTGCATCGGCGACGACAAGGCGTTCGCCGCCATCGAGCTTCTGTTCAGTCAGCAGGACAAATGGGCCTTCGTCGACAAGCCGCTCGAGCCGCTGATCGCCGCCATGCGCCCAGCCGGCCTCACCCATGATCAGGCGATGACGTGCCTCAAGGATCAATCGAAGGCCGACGCCATAGTGGCCATCGGCAAGCGGGCGACCGAAGAGATCAAAATGACGGGCACGCCGACTTTCGTCATCGACGGCAAGGTCTATGGCGGAGAGCTTACGATCGACCAGCTGAAAGCGATCCTCGACCCGTTGATCAAGAAGTAGCGCTCCGGGATCCGGTCACCAGGCGAGAAAGCGCCGGCCCGCCATCGCGCCTACGCCCATGCAGATGAGCGTCGCAAGCGGATACCAGGTGGCGACGAAGAGCGGCGAATCGTCGGGACAGGACGATGCGTAGAGGAGCGCCGCAATTCCCGCCGAGGCTGCGCCGGCCAGCGCCCCGGTGAGCGCCGGATGAAGCGGCGCTCCAGCGCGTAGCGCGACCATGAGCGCCGCGAGGATGGGAGCGGCCATCAGAGGGATCATCCTCATGCAATGCATCGACTTCGTGCCGATGAGCCTGGGGAGCCATTCGTCTTGCGGGACGACCAGCAGTTCTACGAGGACGGCGGCCGCCAACAGAATGACGGGGGCAAGAAGCCAAAGCGCAAGCGCGCGGGGCTTGGCGGCGGGGTAAGCGAGACGAAGCGTCAGCAGAAGCGATGGCAGGGCCAAGGCAAAGGCGTCCACAAACTTCAGATTGAAACGCACTGTCCGGGCGGCTACGGCGATGTCTGGTCTCGGTCCTGAAAGCAGCGCGAAAATCGCCAGGCTGCCGAGGAGCCCGATCATAAGCGCCGCCACGACCCGCCGGCCAAGCCGGATTGGCTCCGGAACCGGATCGGCGGTCAGCGCGGCGATGAATTCGGAGGTTCTCACTCGACCGACCTCCGCCAGGCCGCGCCCAGCGACTTCAGCGCGCGATGGAGCGCCACCCTGACCGCGACTTCGGACATCGACAGGCGCTTCGCCGTCGCGGCGATTGATTGGCCGTCGAGGGAGATCGAGGTGACGATGTCGCGCTGACGCGGCGCCAGCGTCTCCAGAAGCTTCCGCGCATCGCTCAGCGCGTGCGGATCCTCAGCCTCAGGCGCGGCCAGGAACTCCTCGAAATTCTCGAGCGGCTCGACCTTCCGCCGGCCGCGACGGCGCAGCGCGTCGACGACTTTGTGGCGCGCAATCGCGTAAACCCATGGGGCGAGCGGTTGCTCGGGGTCCCAGGTGTGGCGCTTGAGGTGGATCGCCAACAGGGTCTCTTGCACTGCATCCTCAACGTCCGCGTCCCCGACCCCGGCGCGCGCAAAAGCGCCCCGCGCCATCGCCCGCACCGACCGACCGATGTCCTCAAGGAGGCGCCGGTATGCGCCCTCATCGCCCGCGATTGCGGCGGTCATCATCCGGGACCAAGGATCGTCCTTAAGACCCTTGATGGGCTGGGGGCTCATACGGGCTTCGTTTCGTTTCGTCTGCCGTTACAGATCCGGGGAAATATTTTGCTCGAAGCACGAATTGACCGCCGATGTAACATGCCCCGGCGCGTGAGCGAAGTCGCCAATGCCTATCCATCAGCCCACGAGGCCGGAGAGACGCGCATGACCGACAATCCCACTTTGGCAGCCCTGGGCGCCCCGAATGTCGGCGTCGGATTCAAGGCCGAGCATTTCGAGGCTATTGTCGACACCCGTCCCGAGCTTGGGTTTTTCGAAGTCCACGCGGAGAATTATATGGGCGCCGGCGGCGCGCCCCATCGCCGCCTCGATGCGATCCGCGAGCTTTACCCGCTGTCGCTTACACGGCGTCGGCCTGTCGATCGGCTCGCCCGGACCGCTCGACCGCGCCCATCTTCAAAGGCTCGCGGCGGTCGCCAAGCGCTTTGAGCCGACCCTGGTTTCCGAGCACCTCGCGTGGTCGACCCATGAGGGCGCGTTCCTCAACGATCTCCTGCCCCTGCCCTATACTGACGAGACGCTCGCGCGCGTGTCGGAGCATGTCGACGAGGTCCAGAACGCGCTCGGGCGAAGGATGCTGCTCGAAAATCCGTCGACCTATGTCGTGTTCGCTGAAAGCACGTGGGCGGAGACGGATTTCCTGCGCGAGATCGCGCGCCGGACCGGCTGCGGTCTTCTGCTCGACGTCAACAACGTGTTCGTCAGCGCCGTCAATCACGGCTTCGACCCCGAGCGCTATCTCGCCGATTTTCCGCTGTCAGCGGTTGGCGAAATCCATCTCGCGGGCTCAGCCGACGACACCGACGACGCGGGCCTGCCGCTGCTGATCGACGCCCACAATTCGCCAGTCCGCGACGCCGTGTGGTCCCTCTATTCCGCGACCATCCGCCGGCTGGGGCCCACACCGACGCTGATCGAATGGGACAACGATGTGCCCGCCTGGCCCACGCTTTTCAGCGAAGCCCGCCGCGCGGAGCGCGTGATTGCCGAGACCACGAGAGTCCGCGAGCACGCCGATGTCGTTTGAGACCACAGTCCGCACTTTCGCGGCGGCGCTTGGCGAGCCTTCCGCGCCGCCGCCCGCAATGACGCATGGACGAATGGGGGAGCCCGACGCCCGTCGATTTGCGGTCTATCGCAACAACGTCGCGGTCGGACTGATTGGCGCGCTTGAAGCGCGCTATCCCGTCTCGCGCCGGATCGCGGGCGACGAACTGTTCCGTGCGATGGCGCGCGCGTTCGCGCGCGCACACAGGCCGCGGTCGCCGGTCATGATCGCCTATGGCGAAGAGTTCCCGGAATTTATCGCTGAGTATCTCGCGGCCGCTCAACGCGAGCTGGTCGCCGGACAGCAGATTACTTCTGAATTTGAGCGCGGATCGTCCCAGCGCGTCTCCTCCCCCCTTGCGGGGGAGGAACAAGGAGGGGGGTCGCACCGTCCTCCGCGACTAGCGAGCGGCGGGCGCATCCGATAATCTCCCTGGTCCGCGCGACCCCCCACCCCTGCCCGCCCCCACAAGAGGGGGCGGGTGCGCTAACGGCATCGATCCTGTGCAGCAGGCTCTCGCCTGTCTTCCCGACGTGGCGCGGCTCGAAAATGCCTGGGTCGAGGCCTATCACGCCCAAGACGCACAGCGTGGCGACCGTCGCCGAGCTCGCCGCGTTGAACCCCGATTGTCTGCCCGATACGCGGATCGCCTTTCACCCTGCAGCGCGGCTCCTGCGCTTCGCGACGCCCGCCGCGACCGTCTGGGCTTCAGCCCAAAACGGCACGGCCGCGCCAGCCGGGGAGACCGGCGAAGACGCACTCATCACGCGTCCCGACTTCGATGTGCGCGTGCGCGTCCTGCCGCCTCTCGGCTACGATTTCGCTCTGCGCCTGCGCGAAGGCGCGACATTGATCGAAGCCGCTGCCGCGCTGAATGACCCAGCCTTCGACTTCGGCAGCCATCTGGTCGGATTGGTCGACTCCGGCGCCGTCGCCTCCATCATGCCCGGACGAGCGTCATGATCGTCGAGGCGGCGCGCGCGCCGGCGCTCTCCCCATCCAATCCAATCGCTCGCCTCACCAGCGTTGTCTTCGGGCTGGTTCCGGCGTGGCTCCCGCTGCTCGTCTTGCGGCTCGCGCTGGCGCGACCCTTCTTCGCCTCAGGGCTGACGCGCTGGGACGGCTGGTTCACGCTATCGTTCGGAACGAAGATCCTGTTTTCGCAGGACTACAAGCTCCACATCTTCGGCGCCGAAATCCCGTTCCCCATGCCGGAACTCGTCGCGGCGATGGCGAGCACAGCGGAAATCGTGCTGCCGATCCTGCTCGCGTTCGGCCTCCTCACCCGCTGGGCGGCGCTCGGCCTTTTGGGCATGACCGCCGTCATCCAGCTCACCTACCCAGACGGCTGGGCGAACTTCCATTTGTACTGGGCGGCGATGGCGCTCGCGATCCTGACCTTCGGCCCGGGCGCGATTTCGCTCGACCGGCTCATCGGCCTCGACCGGAGCGGCCCGCACAACGGCGGACGCACGCTTCCAAGCTCCCTAATTCTCCTGACATGGCGTCGTTGGTTAGCGCGACTCGTGGGGCGGCCCGAGGAACGGAAAGTCGGCGAGGAGATCGCCGTGAGGCCCGACCCTGTCGCCCGTCACCTTCCCGTTTGTGGCGACAGCCACAAAGGCGTCGGCCGCGTCGTCGGTGAGCGCCCGGCCGTTGCTCGGAAAGGACGCTGATCGCCCGGGATCGTAGCGCATCAGGTCCGGCAGCATTGTCCCCGCCACGCGCCTTGCCTCCTCCGGCGTATACCCGCCAGTGTGCTCAAGCGCATGCGCGAAGACGGGGATGAACTGGGCGTCGTTCGCCGGCTCCGCGGCGCGATAGGCGGCGTTTTGCTCGCCAGCGAGAAAGGGAGTTTGGGAGGGTCGCGCGCCGCGATCCGCCTGAACCCAACCCGCGCCCGTCCCCTGCGCCTTGCTCAACGTGCGAGCCCATATGCCGACTTCTTTCGGCCCAAGCACTGAGTTGGGCGCTTCCAGCACGATGCTGCAAACGTCTCTCACGGCGAAGAAATCCTCGCCCGTGAACTGAAAGTTGTTGATCGCGCCCCGCGTGTCGAAGAAGAAGGGATCGCTGCGCCAACCCGCGAAGAAGCGATACTCGCCGCCATGCGTGACGTGCGCCTCCCGCGCGGTCGAGACCGGCGCGCCCTCGACGATGATCTGTCCGCCCTCACCTGTCACAGCGGCTTGCGCGCCTTCCAGCCGGCGCAACGTGGCGGTCTGCCCCTGTCCGCCGGAAGATGCGAAGCGCACCTGATAGGCGATGTTGGCGACGGCGTCGCCGTCGGTGTCGATCTTGAGCTCGTAGAGCGCCTCGGGCGAGAAGGGTTCAGCAGTCGTAGGTCCCGGCGGCTGCAGACCGATCGACGGGTGCACGTTCATGATGAGGATCGACTTCGTGGGATCTCCCGGCTTGGGGAACGCATAGAGGTCGGTGAAGTCGAGGCGGGCGTCCCCGCCGGGGAAGCCAAGATCGGGGCCTGAATAGTGATGAGACATGAAGAGATTTTTCCTTGCTTCCGAGGCGAAACGCAGTCAGCGGAGCGACCGGAAGCCGGCTCGGACCTCCGCAGAAAAGCTCTCCGGCTGCTCCCAGGCGGCGAAGTGTCCGCCCTTGGGGAGCTGATTGAAGTGAATCAATTTCGGATACGCCCGCTCTGTCCAGCTCCGAGGGGCTGGATAAAGTTCGTCGGGGAAGACGCTCACGGCGACCGGAATAGAGACGCCCTTGGCGTTGAAATACCCTTTGCCAAAATATTCCCAGTAAAGACGCGCGCCAGAAAGCGCCGTGTTCGTCAACCAGGTGATCGTGATGTTGTCGAGGATGTCGTCGCGCGTGAGGCCCTCGGCTTGGCCGTGAAAGACGCGTGAGATCAGCTCGTAGCTGCGCGCGTCGTGATCGAGGAAATACGCGGCCAGACCGACGGGTGAATCCGCGATTCCGTACAACGTCTGCGGTCGCAGCCCCATCTGGAATCCATAGGCGATTCCCTTTTGATAGACGAATTGCAGACGCTCGTAAGCGAGTTTCTCGTCGGCTGACAGACCCGATGGCGCAGGCGCGCCGGAGAAGGCCGCCGCATCAATGTCGGCCGGAAAGATGCCGGGCATGTTCGTGTGGATGCCGATCAATCCGGGAGGCGCCTGTACACCCATCTGATCGACGACGACCGCGCCCCAATCACCGCCTTGCGCCACGTAGCGATTGTAGCCGAGGCGCTTCATCAAAACGTCCCAGGCGCGCGCGATCCGGACCGGGTCCCAGCCCGTCTTCGTCGGCTTGCCTGAAAACCCGTAGCCGGGCATCGACGGGATCACGACATCGAAGGCGTCCGAAGCGCTTGCGCCATGCGCGGTTGGATTCGTCAGGGGATCGACGATCTTCAGCTGCTCGACGATCGAGCCGGGCCATCCGTGAGTGACAATGAGCGGGAGCGCATTGTCGTGTTTCGAGCGAACGTGAATGAAATGAATGTCGAGCCCGTCGATCTTCGGTGATGAAATTCGGCAGCGCATTGAGCTTCGTTTCGATCTTGCGCCAGTCGTACTCCGTCGCCCAGTAGCGGGCGAGCGCCTGAGTTGTTGCGAGTTGCACGCCTTGCGACTGGTCCGCGACGGTCTCGCGATCCGGCCAGCGGGTCGCGTTTATGCGTCTGCGCAATTCGACAAGTTCCGCATCCGGAAAATTCACCCGGAAGGGACGAATGGAGGCTCTTATCGGCGCCGGACTGTTGTCCCATCGTCATGGTCATTCTCCCTAGCGGATGAGACAGCTGCGCTCGGTGGCGAAGCTCGCGCCACTCAAGCCAGGCGCGCTCACCGCTTCGGATAGGCCGTGAAAACGTAATCCTTGTCCGCCACGATCGTGTGGCAGGCGAACCCGCATTTGGCGTCGTGCTCCTGCGGCGGCGAGTCTTCCGTCGTGCCGGGCCTGAAGGCCTCGGACGCGGGGTCATATTCGAACTGGGCGTATCCCCATCCGCCGCTGTCCGCGAACTTCTTGCTGTCCTTCACCATGAAGTCGATGTCATGCAACGCGCCGGGAACAGTTGGCGCGACCGGGCTGATCCTCAGCCTTCTTCGCGGTCCAATGGATCTTCGCGAATCTCGCGCCATCGGGGAAAGGCTTGCCGTTGCCGGGAATGCCCGACTTGTAGGCCTCGATCATCGCGGGATTGCCGAGGATCGTCACGATCTTATCGCCGTTGTGACTGACGGCGACAATCTGCCAATCTTCGTATCCCCTGAAGTCGGCGAAGGCGAGACCGCCCGGCACCTGCAAGGTGTACCTGTCCTGCGCCGCTAGCGCCAAGCCGCCAAGCGCGGCAGGACCCGCCGCGAGCATCATCATCAGCAGGGACTGAGTTCTCGTCATGATGTTTCGTCTCCCCATCCTAAAGCGATGTTCGCCAATGTTCGTTCGCCGCAGCTAGAAGCCCGGCGCAAGACCGAGAGGCTGGCGACCACCCCAACCTCTCAAGAGTGACACAGGGAACGGGCGGAATCTATTGCACCATGGCGCCGGCGATGCTCGGGCGCGGGGCCGCCCGCCTGCCCCGCTCATGCGACAGTTTTGCGACAGAATCCCGGCCTCTGGCGCTATTGACATGGCCTAAAACGCCGTGGCTTTAACCGCCTTCGGAGACGCTCGTCCTTGAAGGAGACATGACGCCATGCCGCATTGGCCGCAGCACGCGCGCATCGACGGCCCGATCGTGATGATCGGCTTCGGATCGATCGGCAAGGGCATCCTGCCGCTGATCGAGCGTCACTTCGAATTCGACCAGGAGCGCTTCGTCGTCATTGATCCCAACGATTCCGACCGCAAGCTTCTGGACGAGCGCGGCGTCCGCTTCGTCCATCTCGGCCTCACGCGCGACAATTATCGCGACGTGCTGCGCAAATATCTGACCGCAGGCTCAGGTCAGGGCTTCTGCGTCAACCTGTCGGTCGACACCTCCTCGCTCGACCTCATGCGCCATTGCCGCGAACTCGGCGCGCTCTATGTCGACACTGTCGTCGAGCCTTGGCCGGGCTTCTACTACGACAAGTCGCTCGGCAACGACGCTCGCACCAATTACGCGTTGCGCGAGACCGTGCTTGCCGAGCGGCGCAAGAATCCTGGCGGCTCGACCGCTGTCTCGTGCTGCGGCGCCAATCCCGGCATGGTCTCCTGGTTCGTCAAGCAAGCGCTCGTCAATCTCGCCAAGGATCTCGGCGACAAGGGTTCGGAGCCGAAGAACAAAGAGGAGTGGGCTCACCTCGCTCAGCGCCTCGGCGTCAAGGGCGTGCATATCGCCGAGCGCGACACCCAGCGCGCCAAAAGCCCGAAGCCGCGCAACGTGTTCGTCAACACCTGGTCGATCGAAGGCTTCTTGTCGGAAGGCATGCAGCCGGCCGAGCTCGGCTGGGGAACCCACGAGAAATGGGCGCCGGCGAATGCGGGCTATCACAAGAGCGGCTGTGGCGCTGCGATCTACATCAACCAGCCCGGCGCGAACACGCGGGTGCGCTCATGGACGCCGACTGCGCGCGGGCAGTTCGGCTTCCTTGTCACCCACAACGAGTCGATCTCGATTGCGGACTATTACACGGTGCGTGACAAGAAAGGCGCGGCCGCCTACCGGCCGACCTGTCATTACGCCTATCACCCGTGCGACGACGCGGTGCTGAGCCTGCACGAACTGTTCGGCCGCGCCGGCGAAGCCCAGAGCGCGCACCATATTCTTGGCGAAGCCGAGATTCTCGACGGGATCGACGAACTGGGCGTGCTTCTCTACGGCCACGCTCGCAACGCCTATTGGTATGGCTCGCAGCTCTCGGTCGAGGAGACGCGCGCGCTGGCGCCCTATCAGAACGCGACGGGCATGCAGGTCACGTCAGCAGTCTTGGCCGGAATGGTTTGGGCGCTCGAGAATCCGAAAGCCGGAATTGTTGAGGCCGACGAATTGGACTTCCGCCGCTGCCTCGAGGTTCAAACGCCCTATCTCGGCCCGGTCACCGGCGTCTATACAGATTGGACGCCGCTCGCGGGTCGCCCTGGTCTCTTCCCTGAGGATATCGACCAGGGCGATCCCTGGCAGTTCAAGAACGTGCTGGTGCGATAGGGACCAGCACGTCCGCCTTATGCGGCGAGTTCGTGCGACGACTCGGAGCGCGTAAGCGCGGCGCCAACCGCCTTGCGCGACACGCCGATGAGCGCGCGCGCTCCATCAGCGACAACGGCGCCCAGCCCCGGAAGGCCATAGCGATTGAGCGGCGCCAGCTGGGCGCAGAGGTTGTTGACGATGAGCGGCGAGGAATACGCGTCGCCGGCGCGATGGGAGTTTTGTGAGCAAATCATTTTAGTTCTCTGGTGTTTTCTTATTTGTGTTCTTCCAGCTCGAACGCTGGACAAATGTACAGATGGGGTGGAGGGCTCTTATTTCAATCCATAAATACTATGTTATATATGCATCCCTGAGAGGGCAAGATTTCCGCCGCCCTCGCCTGGCGGCCCTTTACCCGCCGCCTAAGTCAAGGCCCCGCAATGATTTTCAGCTCGACCAGCCGCTTTCTGACGGCGCGCGCGAGATCGTCTTCCGTGCGTCCCGCGGCCTTGATGCGGCCGACATACGGAAAGTTGATCGTGCCGTCCGGCTCCACGCGCGTGGTCGCGTCCAGCTCTGGATGGTCGACGATCCTGATGGCGATCACGTCCGAAGCAACCAGAACCCGGCCGCCGCTTTGCGCAACGGGCGCCCATGTCGCCGCAAAAAGCAAAAGGCTGATCCAGATCGCCGGGCGGTTCTTTCTCATCGTCGTCCGCCTTGGCTCCGGCGCCGCTGATAGGTCATCCCCGGACCCTTCCCATCACGCGCCGCGAGCGCCCCGATGCTGCCACGTTGGAATGGCGCAAGTCGGGCGGCTGGCGATAGACCCGCTGTATTTCGTCAGGTATAACGTCCAGGTTCAATCAAAAACTTAACCGTGGAGGAAACGACTATGGGTCTCCCAGGATTTAATCGTACCGTCGCGTCACTGGCCTTCGCCGGCTCCTGCGCGATTGCTCTCTCGGCGGGAGGAGCGGCGCGCGCGGCCGACGTCATTGTGCCGGGCTCGACCGACTTTCCTGAAAGCATGAGCGCGTCATCCGACGGCACGCTCTACTTCAGCAGCTTCGGCAACGGCCGGGTCTGGCGCGCCAAGCCAGGCGAAGCTCAGGCGAGCGAATTCATCAAGACTGGCTCGAACGGCTTGGCTTCGGCGCTCGGCGTTCTGGCGGACGACACGTCGAACACGCTCTATGTGTGCTCCGACGACTTTTCCGCAGGCGGCATAAAAATACCCGGGGCCTCCATGGGGACGTCGCTCAAACTGTTCGATCTCAAGAGCGGCGAGGCCAAAGGCAGCATTCCCGTGCCGGGGCAAACCACCTTGTGCAATGACATCGTCGTCGCCAAGGATGGGAATGCTTACGTCTCGGATTCGTTCGGCGGCCAAATCCTGCGGCTCAAGCCGGGCGCGAAAGAATTCGAGATCTGGGCTAGCGATCCTCGATGGAACGTCCCCGGCAAGCCGCAACTTGACGGCATCGCCCAGCTCCCCGACGGCTCGATTTATTCGAATCTCTTCGAAGGCGACGGACTTTATCGCGTCACGATGAATTCTGACGGCAGCGCGGGGAAGATCACGAAGCTTGAGACCTCTCGTCCCCTCTACCATTCGGACGGGCTTCGAGCATTTGGCGGCAAGCTGCTGATGGTCGAAGGCGAGACCAAAGGCAATCTCGACCTCATCACCGTCGATGGCGACAACGCCAAGATCGAGACCATAAAGGACGGGTTCGACGGGCCGGTGTCGCTCGCGCAGGTCGGCGACCAGATCTATGTGCTCGACGCGCCCTTGCGGTATCTCCTCGGTCCGGAAGCGCAGGCGAAGAAGGCTCCGCCGCCGTTCAAGGCGTCGACCGTCCCGGCGCCGAAGCAATAACCTTATGAGTTGAGCTTGAGGCCGCCGTCATCGCGCTAGGGCCTTTGCTTTTACGCGCAGATCGCCTCACCGCGCCTCCTCCCCTTGTGGGGGCGCGGGCGGGAGCCCGAATGCGCCCGCCGCTTCCGCTCAATTCATGCGGTCCGCTCGCCGCTTCGCGCCGTGCGCAACCGCTCGGCGTAGACGTTGATGATGAGCGCCACGAGCAGAATGATGCCGCGGATGAGGATCTTGAGGAAGCTGTCGATCTTGACGTAGTCGAGGCCGTTGTTGAGGACGCCGAGCACGAACAGGCCGACGATCGTGTTGCCGATGCCGCCGCGCCCGCCGAACAGGCTCGTGCCGCCGACCACGACTGCGGCGATGGCGTCGAGCAGGAAGGTGTCGAACTCGTTCTGCTGGGCGCTGCCGAAATAGGCGACGCCGACCATCCCCGCGAAGCCTGAGCACACAGCCGAGATCACCATCACCGCGCCGATGATGAAGCGGACATTGACGCCGGAATATTCCGCCGCCTCACGATTGCCGCCGACCATGTAGACGTAGCGGCCGAAGCGCGTGTAGGTCAGCACGAGATGGGCGACGAGCAGGAAGAGCGCCGCGACGACGATGATCCAGGGCAAGCCGAAAATCGTCTTGGATCCGAGCGTCAGAATGAGCGGTGGAACGCTGTAGGCGATCTGCCCGCGCACCAGAACGGCAGAGACGCCGGCGCCGATCTGCATCATGGCGAGCGTCATGATGAAAGACGGGATGCCGATGCGGGTCACGCCGAAAGCGGTGAGCAGGCCAAGCGCGCCGCACGCAAGAAGCGCGAAAATGATCGCGATCGCCCCGGGCATCGGGAGGTTGGCGATATTCACGTAGTCGGGTTGAAGCGTGAAGTACGTGAGCACGATCGCCGTCGCGTTGGCGATCGCGCCGACGGAAAGGTCGATCTCCGCCGTCAGGATGACGAAGGTGAGGCCGACGGCCATGATCGCCGTGATGGACACCTGCTGGAGGATATTCTCCAGATTGCTAAGCGTGGCGAAACTCGGGCTCGCGATGCTGAAAAACCCGACGAGCACGATCAGGGTGATGAAGGGCGCGATGTTGCGCAATTGATCGCGCAGGAAATCGCCCAGCCGAAAGGCGCGTGTGGATCCGACCTCGGCGCTCTGCATATCCATGCTTAGACTTAATCCTATCGTCAGGCGGCGGCGAGCAGCTGATCCTTGCTGATCGCTTCGCCGGCGAATTCATGCGCGATTTCGCCCTTGCGCATCACCAGGACGCGGTCGGCAAGCGAGAGCACGGTTTCCGGCTCGGTGGAGAAGACAACGATGGCGATGCCCTGATCGCGCAAGTGCCGCACGATCCTGACCACGTCCTCCTTGGCGCCGACGTCCATGCCGCGCGTCGGTTCAGCCAAGAGGAGAATCCGGGGCGGATGGGTCAGCCATTTGGCCAGCGCGACCTTCTGTTGATTTCCACCCGACAAGCCGCCCAGACGCCATTCGACGTCGGGAGGACGGACGTCGAGATTCTTGACCTGAACCTCGGCGATCTCGCGCTCGCGGTTTGGCTTCAGCAGCCACTTCGACAGGCGTTCAAGAACCGCAATCGACACGTTCTTGTACACCGGCTCATCGCCGAACAGCATCGCGCGGCGGCTCTCGGCGACATAGGCGACGCCCGCCTTCTTGGCCGCCGTCGTGCTCTTAAGCCTTTTGGCGTTGCCGTCGATCTCGAGCGACCCGTGCTCGGGGCGATACTTGCCGAACAGGGTTCGCGCCAATTCAAGCTGTCCGCAGCCCATGAAACCGTAAATGCCGAGCACTTCCCCGGCGCGCGCTTCGAACGAGAGATCCCGATAGGAGGGCGCGAGCGTGAGGGCCTTTGCCCGCAGCACGACCGGCGCGTCCGGCCGGCTGTCGAGCTTGATCTCGCCAAGATAACTTTCCTCGAGCTCCTCGCGGCCTGTGCCGATCATGCGCTCGATGATCCAGCCCTTGTCGATCTCCGGCGTGACCTCGGCGGTCGCGACCTTGCGGCCGTTGCGGAAGATAGTGATCGCGTTCGAGATCTTGAGAATGTCGTCGAGGAAATGCGAGATGAAGATGATGCTTCGGCCTTCCTCGCGCAGCCTCGAGAGGACGCCGAACAGACGTTCGATCTCAGGCGG
Source organism: uncultured Alphaproteobacteria bacterium (assembly GCA_963743265.1). Classification (GTDB taxonomy): domain Bacteria; phylum Pseudomonadota; class Alphaproteobacteria; order Rhizobiales; family Beijerinckiaceae; genus Roseiarcus. The sequence continues at coordinate 40,407 of CAVUPE010000039.1, forward strand.
CGACAATGCCGAGGTCGGCTCGTCAAGAATGATGATGCGCGCGCCGGAAAACAGCACGCGGGACAGCTCGACCAACTGCTGCACGCCGATCGGGAAATCGCCGAGCCGCGCGCGAGGGTTGATGTCGAGCCCAAGGTTCTTGAGCTCTTCCGCCGCGCGCTCGGCCATCCGTCGCCACGCGACGATGCCCATCCCATTCACCGGCTGGCTGCCGAGAAAGACATTCTCGGCGACGCTCAATTCCGGCGCGACGCTGAGCTCCTGATGCACCATGCCGATGCTGGCGGCCAGCGCGTCACGGGAGGAGCGGAAATGGACCGCCTTCCCGTCGACACGCATGGTCCCCGAATCGGCGCCATGAACGCCGGCGATGATTTTCATCATCGTGCTTTTGCCGGCGCCGTTCTCGCCGGCGAGACCATGGATCTCGCCGGCGTTCAGCGTGAAGTCGACATCCCGAAGCGCCTGGACGCCGCCAAACGACTTCGAAATGTCGGTCAGTTCAAGCAGCGCCATCGGGCTTCGACGAGGTCAGATGAGGAACTGCTCCTGCATCCAGAGCATGCCGTCAGCGTTGTTCTTGGTGACGACCGGTCCGTCGGTGACGATGTTCTTTGGAATGTTCGTGCCGGTCTTCGCGCCTTGCACGACCGCCTGAACGCCGGCGACAATCGCCCCACCATGGATGCGGCAGGATGGATTGCGGACGGTGGCGTACATCTGCCCGTCCTGCACGGCCTTGATCGCCGGCGGCATTGCGTCGACGCCGCCGATCTTCGTCTCGGTGCGGCCCTTCGCCTGCATCACTTTATAAGCGGCGAGCGCCATGTCGTCGTTGTGGAAGAAGGCCGCGTCGATCTTCGGGTACTTGGTCAACAGCGTCTCCCAGATGCGGGCGACCTTGGTCACGTCCCAGTCAGCGGGCTGCTCGTCGAGAACCTGGATCTTCGGGAATTTCGAGACGACCTCGTGGAAGCCCTTCGCCCGCCCCTGAGCGCCGGTGTGGCCGAGCGCGCCCTGGGTCATGGTGATGGTGCCTTCGCCGTTGAGCGCATTGACGAGCGCCTGAGTGACAGCAGAACCCATGAATACGTTGTCAGGCGCGAGGAAGGTGTGCACGTTGATCGTGTCGAGCGGCGCGATCAGCGTGTCCATGTCGATGACCGGAATGCCGGCGTCGATCATCTTGTTGACCGGTGCGGTCAGCGTGCCGATGCCGAACGCCTGGATGGCGACGAAATCCCACTTCTGCGAGGCCATGTTGTCGATCGCCGCGCGCTGCTTGACCGCATCGAGCTGGCCGTCGAACCAGGTGACGTCGACGTTGAACAGCTTGCCCCAATATTCAGCCGCCTGCTTGCCCTGGGCGCACCAGGTCGCCTGCAATCCGGCGTTGGAGAACGCCGCCTTGAGCGGCTTCGCGGACATTCCGGCCGCCTCGGCCAGCGCCGCGGAAACCAATGGGTTGACGCCCAATCCGCCGAAAAGAGCGGCAGCCCCCGCGCCCGCCGCCGCAGCCTGAATCAGCTTCCGGCGATCACTCGAAACCAGTTTTGTATCAGTCATAACTTCCTCCCTGCGACCCGGCGTTCCTCGCCAGTCGTCGCGTAGCGGGCGACCATGCCATGGAACGTTATTGGGATTCAACACCCGTCGGCAGGAGGGAAATATCCGTGCATGCTGCGCGCGCCGCCGCGCAGTTTTAAATACCGCGAAGCGCCGGAGAGCCTAACGCGATCGGTTTGAAGCGTCATCGCGAGGCGCGATAGGGCGTCAAGGACGCCCGTCCTTCCGGACGGGCTATGGCGACGCGGCGATGCAGGTGCCGCGGGCGCCTCCGACTCCTGGATTGCTTCGCTTCGCTCGCAATGACGGCCCGCGCCGTGAATTCTAGCGCGCGATTCTTGGCCGTGGCGGCCGCGTCAGTCGCATCGCGAGCGCGAGCCCGATGACGATGCCAATCGCGAGCGGCGTAAGCGTGGGCTGCGGGGTTCGCTGAAAGCGTACGCCGTTCCTGTCGATCACGATGAAGCCCAAAGGCTTGGCCATCATGCCGCCGCCCACGCCCTTGGCGATGAGACCGTCGCCCCCGCCGAGGCCGAAGCGCGCTTGCGCGACGGGGATGACGGTTCTCTCTCCGTCGACGATCGGCGAGCCGAACACCGCTGTGGCGTTCGCCTTCTTGCCGATTGTTTCCGCGAGTTCGGCAAGCTGCGGCGGAATGTCCTTTTGCAAGGCCTCCGCTTCGACATCAGTCAAGCGCCCCATCGATCCGCTCCTCAGACTCCTGAACAGGCACAAACTCGGCAGCAGCGTTTTTGATCCATTCTTCGCGCCCGACGCTCTCCAGACGAGCGCGAGTTTGCTAAGGTGATGACCGACTCGAAACAGCGATGAGGAACCATGGCGACCCATGTTGCAGAGATTAAATGGGCGGCGAAGGAGAGCGGCGAGGAGTTTCTTAAAGGCCGCTTCAGCCGCGCGCACACGGTAAGCTTCGACGGCGGGACGGAGGTCCCTGCGTCAGCCTCGCCGCATGTCGTGGGCAAATGGGCGGTCGAGGCCGCCGTCGACCCGGAGGAAATGCTGGTCGCGTCGCTTTCGAGCTGCCACATGCTGTCGTTCCTGCATCTGGCGCGGATGGCCGGCTTCACAGTGACGGCCTACGAGGATCACGCCGAAGGCGCGACAGAAGAAATCGCGCCGGGCCGACTGGCGGTGACCAAAGTGAAGCTCCGCCCGGAGATCGAGTGGGCCGGCGCGGCGCCCGAGAAGGAAGCGCTCGATCGCCTGCACCACCAGGCTCACGAGATCTGCTTCATTGCGAATTCGGTGAAGACGCAAGTCACCGTGGAGTAGGCGCCGCAGCGCCGGTACGCGCGCTGGCCACGGTACACCGGGACGCGTCCCCGCCCCCCTTGTGGGGGCGGGCCAGGGTGGGGGGTCGCGCCGGACCTAAATCGCGGCCTCGTCCGTGCGCGGTCTCAGAACGGCAAGCCTCATGTGAATCGTCTCGAGCACGCCATCGAGATTGTGAAAGACATCGTCATTCGTGAAGCGCAGCACGTCATACCCTTGGGCCGCGAGCGCGGCCGAACGTGCGGTGTCGCGAGCAATCTCGCCATCCGTTGCGTGAGTTGCGCCATCGACTTCGATGACCAACCGCGCCTCGAAGCAGGCGAAGTCGGCGACGAAGCCGCCAAGAATAACCTGGCGACGGAATTGGAAGTCCGCGATCTGCTCGCGCCGGAGGCCCTGCCACAGGCGCCGCTCGGCGCTTGTCGCGTTGCGCTCTGAGGCTTCGCGCAATATCTGCTTAATCGGTCGGGTACTGGCGCGACCCCCACCCCGACCCGCCCCCACAAGGGCGGGCTATCGGCGAGACGCGCCCAGCCGGTCAGCACCCCTTGCAAATGCTGTTGTCGATCTTGTTATCCTCTTGCTGGATCTTGCGATCGAGCGGCGTCGGCCCCGACGCTTGAGGAACGCCTGGCCGCGGCACGGTTTCGCCGGTCGACGTCAGGTAGTCCTGATCCAGAAGTTGCCCCGGCGCAGGCTTGCTAAGCTCCGGAGCCACAAGACTTTTGTCTTGCCCGTAAGCCCCGACGCTTGCGGTCGCCGCAAGCAGGAAGGCCGCGATGACGATCGATTTTGCCATGGATGTGACCCTCGCCAATGAGGATGCCATCGCAACTGAGATCGCCTTCATCTGCCTTGGTTTCAAGCGCCCCACAAGGTCAAATGTCGTTGAGACGCGCCGACCGCTTCCAGCGAATATGGCGAGTTGGCTTCGAACATTCTCGCGTCTCCCGGACGTTGACAAGCCCCAATCGGGCGACGAAACGTCCCGCGCTTCAATTCCGGCGCTTGAAATCCAGGACACCCCATGACCGACGTCCGCCTTCAGACGCTGATCGAAAAGGCCTTCGAGGATCGCGCCAAGATCAATGCCGGCGACGAAGGGCGATGCGCGCGACGCGGTGGAGGAGGCGCTCGATCTGCTCGACCGCGGCAAGGCGCGGGTGGCGGAAAAGCTTCCCGGCGCGACCGGGCCGAATTCATGGAAGGTCAATCAATGGCTCAAGAAGGCGGTGCTGCTCAGCTTCCGCCTCAACGACAATGTCGCTCGTCGAGGGCGGCCCGGGTCAGGCGACCTGGTGGGACAAGGTGCCCTCGAAAATGGAAGGCTGGGGCGAGAACCGCTTCAAGGACGCCGGCTTCCGCGCCGTTCCGGGCGCGATCGTGCGGCGCTCCGCCTTCATCGCCCGCGACGTGGTGCTGATGCCGAGCTTCGTCAATCTCGGCGCCTATGTCGATGAAAAGACCATGGTCGACACCTGGGTCACGGTCGGCTCGTGCGCGCAGATCGGCAAGAACGTGCATCTCTCGGGCGGCGTCGGCATCGGCGGGGTGCTCGAGCCGCTGCAGGCCAACCCGACCATCATCGAGGACGATTGCTTCATCGGCGCGCGCTCGGAAGTGGTCGAGGGCGTGATCGTCGGCCAGGGATCGGTTCTGTCGATGGGCGTTTTCATTTCCGCTTCGACCAAGGTGATCGACCGCGCGACCGGCAAGGTTCATGTCGGCCACGTGCCGCCCTATTCGGTGGTCGTGCCGGGCTCGCTGCCCGGCAAGCCCCTGCCCGACGGCTCGCCCGGGCCCTCGCTCTATTGCGCCGTGATCGTGAAGACCGTCGACGCGCAGACGCGGGCGAAAACGGGGATCAACGAGCTGCTCAGGGAGTGAGGGCGGCGGGTCCTCGTAATGTACTCGTCTCCCCTTTCGCCATGCCGTCATCGCGAGGAGCGAAGCGCCGTGGCGATCCAGAGTCGCGAAGCGCCCTAAGTTCCCCGGATGGTTTCGCCATAGCCCGTCCGGAAGGACGGACGTCTTTCGACATCTTATCGCTCGCAATGCCGATCGGCCGCTGCGCCGTTTGATCGCGAGCACCCCGGCGCCGCAGAAAAATTTCGCTACATTCTCTTTACGAAAAACAGAATCTGTGCTATATGTCTTTGCAGTGATAAAATCGAGCCGTCGCAATCTCGGGCGAAGAGCCATGCGTTTGATGCATTTCTTGCCTGGACCTCTGAGTTGGAGACGAGATTCCTTATTTGGATTCCCCGTAACCCATTGAAAAGCCCCGATTCGGACGAATAAAACCAAATAAATCCAAGCATTTTTATTTGGACCTGGTTGGCGCTGGCTTGGTTTTTCTTGGTTTTGCTTGGGTCGCCATATGCATGATTCCGCATAGGCTCGGGCAGCTCACCCGCCCATCGCCGCCGCGATCTCTTCCCTTAAGCCGTCGGCGGTCTGGGTCGAAAGCCCGACCGGTTCGAGCGCGCGCGCGGCGGCGCCGACCAGTTCGGCGTTCGAGGCGGCGCGGGCGCCATTGGGCAGGGTGAGATTGTTCTCGAAGCCGACCCGCGCGTGGCCCCCGAGCAGCACGGCGGCGGTGACGCAGGCGGTCTCGCGGCGGCCGAACGCGCAGACGCTCCACGATTCGAAGCGCGGCATGTCCGGCGCGATGAACGGCAGGAGGTCGCGCGGCAGAGCGGTGCGGGTGAGCGAGTACCGCCCGAGCACGTAGAGGACCGAGAGCTTGTCGAAGGGGATCAGCCCCTGTTTCACCATCGCCCCAAGCCGCTCCGCCTCGGGGGGCGTGTAGAGGATGATCTGCGGCCAGACGCGCATCTGCTTGAGCTTGCCGAGGAACACGCAGAAGTCCCGCTCGTCCGGCGCCTCGGGAGCAAGCTCTCTGAGCGCCAGCGACACCGCTTCAGGGTTGGTCTTGAGCACCGCGGCCCTTTGCTCGGCCGGCGAATAATGGCCGAGCGACTCGCTGGTGATCTGGATCACCAGCCGGTCGCCGACCTCGTGGCAGATGCGCGCGATGGCTTCGCGATAGGCCTCGGGGTCGAGGCAGTGCCGGCCCTCGGCGTCGCGCACATGCAGGTGGATCATCGAGGCGCCGCGCTCGAGGCATTCGGCCGCGGTGCGGGCAAGTTCGTCCGCACTCAGCGGCAGCTCCGGGTGGTCGGCCTTGGTCTTGCGCCCGCCGTTTGGGGCAACCGCCAACACCACCCGTCCGCGCCCTTCAGCCACCGCCCTTTGCCTTTCCGCCCGTCGCCTTGAGCGCGTAGACTGGGCCGAACCCGTCCTTCACTCAACTCGCCATTGTTGTCGGTCATGACGCATATTCTGCATCGCTCGCCCGAACGCCGTGATGCCGGTCGCGGTTTCCGGTTCGGGCGTCGAGATCGTCGACGCCGAGGGTCGTCGCTACCTCGACGCGTCGGGCGGCGCGGCTGTCTCATGCCTTGGCCATGGTCATCCCGACGTGCTCGCCGCGATGCGGCGGCAGCTCGACGCCTTGGCCTACGCGCACACGTCCTTTTTCACGACCGAAGTCGCCGAGCGCCTCGCCGACCGGCTGATCGAGGACGCCCCGCCGGGAATGAGCCATGTCTATCTGGTCAGCGGCGGCTCCGAGGCGATCGAGGCGGCGCTCAAGATGGCGCGCCAGTATTTCGTCGAGATCGGCGAGCCTCAGCGTCGCCATGTCATTGCCCGGCGCCAGAGCTATCACGGCAACACGCTTGGCGCGCTTGCGGTCGGCGGCAACGCCTGGCGGCGCGCCCAATTCGAGCCCTTGCTGATCGAGACCCATCACATCGACCCCTGCTACGCCTATCGGCTGCAGCGAGAGGGCGAGAGCGACGCGGATTATGCGGCGAGGTCCGCGCAGGCGCTCGAGGATAAGATCCTCGAGATCGGTCCCGATCGCGTCATCGCTTTTGTGGCCGAGACCGTGGTCGGCGCGACCGCGGGCGCCGTCCCGCCGGTCGGCGATTATTTCAAGCGTATCAGGGCGATCTGCGACCGCTATGGCGTCTTGCTCATTCTCGACGAGGTGATGTGCGGCATGGGCCGCACCGGCACGCTGCACGCCTGCGAGCAGGAGGGCGTGGCGCCCGATCTCATGGCGGTGGCCAAGGGCCTGGGCGGAGGCTATCAGCCGATCGGCGCGGTGTTCCTCTCGAAACGCATCTACGGGGCCTTCACAAAGGGCTCAGGCGCTTTCCAGCACGGCCACACCTATATGGGCCATCCGATGGCCGCGGCGGCGGCGCTTGCGGTGCAGGATGTCATCCGGCGGGACGGGCTGCTCGCCAATGTGGTCGAGATGGGCTCACGGCTGGAGCGCCGCCTCAAGGAACGCTTCGGGCAGCACCCGTTCGTTGGCGACATTCGCGGGCGCGGCCTCTTTTGGGGGCTCGAACTGGTCAGCGACCGCGCCAGCAAACGGCCGTTCGACCCCGCGGCCAAACTGCATGGGCGCGTCAAGCGCGAGGCGATGGCGCTGGGTCTAATGGTCTATCCGATGGGCGGGACGGTCGACGGCGTTCAAGGCGATCATGTCCTGTTGGCGCCTCCGTTCATCGTCGAGGGGGGCCAGATCGACGCTATCGTAGATCGCCTTGGCCAGGCGCTCGCTGCGGCGCTCACCGATGTCCAATAGCCCCGTGAGGGTCGCGAGCCCGCCATACAAAGAGCGCAGTGCTTGCGGAAAGGCGAGGCTTTCCCAATATCCGGGCGCTTCAACCGCTGATTCGGCGCCTCGATCGACAGTCGAAAGGACCTGATTTCTTGGCGAGACGCTTCCGACGGCCAGCGCTTGGGCTTTTGTCCGCCATTGTCGCAGGCGCCGCTGCCTTCGCGCAGCAAGCGCCGCTTGATCTGACCGCGCCAGCTGCGGCGGCCGAAAAGTCGGCCAAATCATCGAAGGGCGCGCCTGCGCCGATTCCGGCGGAAGAAGCCGTTCAGCGCGCCAACGCCTGGCTAGACGCGGCCCGGGTGCTGAGCGCCGATTTTGTTCAGATCGGGCCCAACGGCCGCCGCTCCGAAGGACAGCTCAGCCTGGCTCGTCCGGGGCGCATGCGATTTGAATTCACCGACCCGCCGCGCTTGGAGGTCATAGCCGATGGCCGCAGCGTCGCCATCGTCGACAAAAAGCTCAACACGCAGGACGAGTATTTCATCGGCCAAACGCCTCTCAAGTTTCTGTTATCCGACCACATTGACTTGGCCCGCGACACGCACCTCCTGAACATCTCCCAAGAGGGCAAGACGGTTACCATCGAGCTCGAGGATCGGGCGGCGCTTGGGGGGACCGCGCATCTTTCGCTCGTCTTCGATGCTTCGACCTTTGCGCTGAAGCAATGGACGCTGATCGACGCCCAGGGCTTCCAGACGGTCGTCACCCTGTTCAATGTCGACCTGAAGACGAACCCGGATCCGGCGCTGTTCCACATCGACGAGAACCTGCCGGCCAATCAGCTTGGCAATCACAGGCGCTGACGATCTGGCCTGTGGGCAATCACCCGAGGACGCTTGCGCTCCCCGCTCCTGCCCGGCAAGCAGCTGCCTGCCTGCCCTGGAGCCGCGCATGACGTTTTCCATCGCCACGTGGAACATCAATTCGGTGCGTCTGCGCATCGGTCTCGTGGTCAGATATCTCCTCGAGCACCAGCCCGACGTTCTGTGTCTGCAGGAGACGAAATGCCCTGACGGCAATTTCCCCTTCGGGGCGTTCCGGGACGCAGGCTATCCCCATATCGCGATCAACGGACAGAAGGGCTACCACGGGGTCGCGATTGTTTCGCGCCTGCCGCTCGAGACCTTCTCCAAACGAGACTTTTGCGCCAAAGGCGATGCGCGCCACCTGCATGTCGTCCTGGGCGGAGAGGCGCAGGGGCTCGAGCTTCACAATTTCTACGTACCCGCTGGCGGCGACGAGCCGGACCCCGAAATCAACGTCAAGTTCGCCCACAAGCTCGCTTTCGTCGACGAAATGGTCGATTGGGCCAGGGATGACAAGCCGGCGGCTCAAAGGTCGATCCTGGTCGGCGATCTCAACATCGCGCCGCTTGAGCACGACGTCTGGAGCCATAAGTCACTCCTCAGTGTCGTGAGCCATACGCCAATCGAGGTCGACAAGTTAAATCGGGCTCAGGCCGCAGGCCCCTGGGTCGACGCGCTGCGTAAATTCGTGCCCGACGATCAGAAGCTCTACACGTGGTGGAGTTATCGCTCGCCCGATTGGCAGAAAGTCAACAAGGGACGGCGGCTGGACCATATTTGGGTCAGTCCGGCGCTCGGCGATTCGGTGAAGGGGATGCAGGTTCTGCGCGACGCTCGCGGATGGGAGCGCCCCTCCGACCACGCGCCGGTCATGATAAGACTGGAGTTGTAGCCGGCAACGCCGAGCGGAATGGGCTTGGGACAGCCACGCTGATTCGATTTCGATCAAGTCGCCAATAACGAAACCGGCAGGGCGGCGAGATGGGCGGCCCGGACCTGTGGCGCCGTCAAATTTGCATTGATCGGCGCAAAGCGCAGGCGCACGTAACGCGGCGACAATTCTCGAAATCTCGCTAAAAACCAGGGTCTGACAGGATCCCGCAGTCTCGGGAGCAGTCCTGCGTCACACTTAAGTCCAATCCGTCAACACAAGGCTAATCGGCGAATTACATCTTCGACGTAAGCCTGACTACAGTCCGCTATTTCACGATCCCCAGCCGGAGCAGAACCCCGGAGAAAGGTCGAGCGGATGACGGCGCGCGTCGATGGATCTAAATTTCCAGTGGTGGCTGGGATACGCCAATGCAACGTCGCCGTCCTCGTGCCTTGCTTCAACGAAGCATTGACGGTTGGACAAACGGTGGCAGCTTTTCGCAAAGCACTGCCTTTAGCGACCGTCTACGTCTATGATAATAACTCGACCGATCGAACCATCGACGTCGCCAAGACTGCGGGCGCTGTGGTCCGCAACGAGTCTCGCCAGGGAAAGGGAAATGTCGTCCGTCGCATGTTCGCCGACATTGACGCCGACATCTATGTGCTGGTGGACGGGGACGCCACTTACGAAGCTCAGGCTGCTCCAGCGATGGTTCTCCGAGCAATCAATGAAAAGCTCGATTTCATCAATGGCGCACGAGTGTCCCAGAAGATGGAAGCCTATCGGCGAGGCCATCGCTTCGGCAATCATGTCCTGACCGCGCTAGTGCGAAATATATTCGGCAGGCAATTCACTGACATGTTGTCGGGTTACAAGATTTTTTCTCGCCGTTACGTCAAATCTTTTCCTGCGACGTCGAAAGGCTTCGAAATCGAAACGGAATTGACGGTGCACGCGCTGGAGTTGCGCATGCCGTGCGCAGAAGAGTTCACGCCTTATGGCGAACGTCCTTCGGGGTCCGTGAGCAAGCTCAGCACCTTTCGGGACGGGGCCAGAATTTTGCGCCTTATCTTCGATCTCGTGCGCAACGAGCGTCCGTTGCAGTTTTTCGGTCTTGTTGGCGTGGTTCTTATCCTTGCTGCCATGGCGCTCGTCGTTCCCCTTGCGGAGACCTATTTCGAAACGGGGCTGGTGCCGCGACTGCCGACCGCCGTTTTGGCCGTGGGACTGATCATCATCGGCTTCTTGAGCTGCCTCGCCGGACTGATCCTCGATGTCGTCGCGACGATGCGTAGCGAGATGAAGAGATTGGCCTACTTATCTTATCCGCCAGTCTCTGCAGGGCGGAAGTGGAAGGGCGGCGAGACCTTCTGTTGATCAGACCTGTCGGGCCAAGCGCGCGCGAACTTCGCGCTTCATGGACTGGGTGGGAATCGAGGCACGAAATCGTCCTGCCGTACAACGATCTGCGGCGTCGAAGTAGGATCAAATCCTAGAACGGGCGCCGGACTTCAAGTCAACTCTTGGCCGGGCGAACTCGGCTCTATGCTGATCCAGCTTCTTGTGCGTTCGATCGGCATTACATTTCATGGCGCGGCTGCCCAAACGCTGGTCACGACGGATCACTGGGGAAAAACGAGGCGACAGCCGGAGCGTCACCTCGCCTATGCGATGGCCGTCGCGCTGCGCCACCCGGCCGGAAGCGTGTCCGGTGCCCCGACGCGGACGCCATCTATGTCGGCTCTTTACGTGGCCCTTTCGAATTCGACATCGGTCAAAAGCATCGTCGAAGTGGTTCTGACGTTCAGCTTTAACATGCTCAGCAAGAAGCTTGAAAGGATCACCTCGAATCCCAAGGACAGAGAAATCGAGGATCCGATCACGATGGGAGTGACCTTTTCGACGTCAAGAGGACCAAAATTCGCGCTGCCCCAAGCGCTAAGGGCGTAGAAAAAAAGCAGAAAGCCAATAACAATCAAAATACTGCCAAGGATGATTCCTCGCTCAAGCTTGAATATGCTGTCGAAAAGAGTGGGTGTCGCGGGCCTAGGGAAAAGGCCCTCTTGCACGGCATAAGCTCTCGATAACAGAGCGAAAAGTATCGCCTGAAAGCCCACTTCGATCATGGTCACGGAATAAATCAACGTATCGACGCTTAGAGCCACGCCCTGGATGTAGACCGGGCTCGCCAGCAGCTTGGCCCCGAGAAGAAGTCCGGCGCAAAAGAGAATCAGCCCAGGATACAGAAAGAGCCAGTCGGGGCTGAAAAGGAGCATGAACCGCAAGTGCCGCCAACCATCTCGATAGGGACGAAGATGAGGCGGCCGGTTGCGTCCGTCGGGGCTCAACGTCGTCGGTACTTCTACCACCTTCATCCCCATCAACGTTGCTTTAATCACCATCTCCGACGCGAACTCCATGCCTGTCGTGCGCAAATCCATACGCAGAAACGCGTCGCGTGAGAACGCCCGAAGGCCGCAATGAAAATCCCTCGCGGGGGCGCGAAAAAGAAGCCGCCCTACGCCGGAAAGAATGGGGTTTCCGATGTATCGGTTCTTCCACGGCATCGCCCCAGGCTCGATGCCGCCGAGGAAGCGGTTGCCCATGACAAGATCCGCTCCGGCGCGCAGCGCGCTCACAAAGCCGTCAAGGCGGCTGAAGTCATAGCTGTCATCGGAATCGCCCATGACGCAATACTTTCCGCTCGCGCTCGAGACCGCGCCATATAACGCGGCGCCATACCCTCGAATTGGGATCTTGACCACGCGCGCGCCGCACCGGCGCGCGATCTCGATCGACCCATCAGTGGAGCCGTTGTCTCCGATCACGATTTCCCCGGCAATGCCCGAACGGTCGAGAAAACTCTGCGCTTTTTTGATGCACCTCTCGAGGGTCTCGGCCTCGTTGAGGCATGGCATCACGATCGTTAGTTCCAGAGACATCCCGTAATCCTCATGATGGCGACGGGACGCAGACCGATCTCGACGCCGTCTCTCGCCCGATTGTGTATTTTTATTGTATACGGCCGGCGTATCGCATGTATTGATGACTTGGCAAGCCGTGCCCAGGGCAGTTCTGAGACCAGAACGAAATCGCGTTAGGATTGAGAAGCTTGGAATGAACCCGCGACTTACGCTCTTCGTCTGATGTCCGCTCTATTCTGAGAAGTCTTGCGCGTGTCTTGCAGTCTTGGCTTCCTTTGCAAAAGCCCACCTTCAGCATAAGCGGCTCGCGCCACACGATCGGCCTCAATCGGACTTGCGAGCGCGTAGCAAAAGATTGCTTGGCCACCCCCAGAGGCTGACGGAGCCAACATTGGCGCCGCTGATCCCTGCTTCGCGGGCGCTGCGAACAAGATCGCCATGGCTCATCAGGTTCAGGTGCTCCTCATCGGCGAAAAAGGAGCGACCGGTTTTGCGCAAAATCGCGCGGAATGTAGCCGGTGGCAGCCAATGTACCAATGGCAGTACGGTATGGAACTCAATTGGAAAACCCCGGTTCGGCGTGGTCACGAACAACGTCTTTCGAGTGACCCGCCAGAGCTCTTCGAGAAACTGGATTTGTTGCGCGCCGCTACCGACGTGCTCGAGGACGGCGCTCGAATGAACGTGATCGAATGAACTGTCCTCGAAAGGGAGTTTTCGTCCGTCAGCGTGCACGAAGCGCAGGCCGGGATAAAGAGTTTCGAGGAAAGTCGCGTCGTCGACGCCAACGGCGGTAATCCTCGCCTTATGGGGATACCAAGCCTCGAAATAATTCGAATGGTCATAGGTCTGATCGCTGGTGACGCCGACATCAAGCACTGAATCTGAGGGGCCAGCAGCGGCCTGTCTCACGAAGGCGTCGAACATGACCCGCCGCTGACGACCGGCGATCCGCACCGGCAAAGAACCGGGCGCAGCGACGTTATATTGAGCATTGGGGGCGCGGGACATCGGAGCGGACCACTGTTGTCGCCTAGATTGAATGGACGATAGTCGGCTTGTCGGCTTCGCTCCGCCCTTACTAGGCCGCCGTCGAAGCCGCGTACTGTGTCAGACCGACGCCGACCACGATAAAGGCTACGCCGAGCCAAAACATGGGGCCGACCCGCTCACCGAACATAAGCCACCCGAGCAGAGGCACGATGACCATCCCAAGTGCGACCCAGGGATAGGCGAGACTTAAGTTGACCCGAGAGAGGATCCAAATCCACAGGAGCGTCGCGGCGCCGTACAATATCAGCGCCAAGTACAACGACGGCGCCTGTAGCACCAGCGTGATCGCCTCGAGGCCAGAGTGGCCTCGCAAAGTAAGTCCGACACGTTTGAAATAAACTTGGCCGAAGGCCAGCATCACCGTGAACAGGGTGAGACTCATGGTATCGACCGGCGTCATCTCTGACTCCCTGCTGGCGCCACATTGTCTTGCGGGTTGGCCTGCGTCACGCGATCGCTGGCAAGCGTTGCGGCTTAGTCTAACGGGATTCATTGTCAAGTCGCTTTGAGTTCAAGTCGCTTTCTTCTCCTATGCCTTCTCGAGCCAGCTTTGAGCGTCCCGCGGCCAGTCATACCGCCGCCCCTTCGGACTGATCTGCCGCATCCTCGGCAACGAGGCTGCGCTTGACCCCGCCGTCTGGTCCGATAACGTCGAGCCATGGATGAACGGATCGCCTAAGCGTAGGTTTCGCTTGCGCCAACCGGAACCAACCCGGAGCGTCCGAAAATCCGTTCTTCCAGGGGGTGTTCTGATGACGTTTTCCGCCGCCGGACGGCGACTGAATCAGTCGCCTGCGGAGCGATTTGTCCGCCGAGATTGGATAGCGTTGCTCTTGATCTGCCTGTTGGCGGTCGCGATACGCGCCGCCGTCATGGCCTTGCTCCCGAGCATACTCCATCCTGACGAGGTCGAGTGGCTTGAGCAGGCGAACCGCCTCGTGAATCATGTAGGCCTCACGCCGTTCTGGGATTTCCAAAGGGGAGCGCGAAGTTGGCTGTGGCCCGGCCTGCTCGCCGGTTTTATGGCGATCGGACAGCTGTTCGGCTCGCAGCCGACCGCCGGCCTCGATGGGGCTGCAGTCTTGCTATGCATCGTATCGCTGGCGCCGGTGGTCTGTGGCTTTCTGTGGGGCCGCAACATCGCGGGCTTCCCCGGCGCGGTCATAACGGGCCTCTTGAACGCCGTCTGGTTCGAGCTGGTGTATTTCTACACCCATCCTCTCTCCGAGACCGCCGCCAGCGCGGCGCTGGTGACGGGTCTTTATCTGGCCTATCCTGGTCGCAGCGATCTGCCGGAACGACGAATGTTCATCGGCGCGGCGTTGATTGGCCTCGCGGGGGTCCTGCGCCCTCAGCTTCTCCCAGCCGTCGCAGTCGCGGTCATCGGCATCGGCGGGATCCGGACGCGAGCTCATTATCCGGCGTTGCTGGGCGGTGTTGCCCTCGCGATCGTGGTCGCCAGCGGGCTGTTCGACTGGATCACCTGGGGCTTGCCGTTTCATGCGATGGCCATGTATGTCTATTGGGCTTCCAAAGTCGCCTCCGCGGCCGGCATCAACCCCTTCTATTCCTACATCGGCTGGCAATGGGTTGCATGGGGGCCCTTCGCCATCGTGATCGTGCTTTGCGCGCTTTATGGCGCATTGAGGCTGCCCCTACTGTTGTGGGTGGTCGCGACCATCCTCGTGGTCCATTCCGCCGTTTTCCACAAGGAATATCGATATTTCTCGCCGGCGTTGCCGCTCATAATGACGCTGGCCGGCGTCGGCTCGACAATGGCGGCTGACTGGTTGGCCGATAGGCTCGGTCGACCGCAGGTCCGGCGCGCGCTGATGGTCGCCGTGCCGCTGGTCTGGACCGTTGCTTCACTCGCTCTGGCGGCGTCGCCAAACCGGATTTGGTTCTGGGTCCGCTCCCGCGGCTCGCTCTTGGCGATGCACGCGATCAACGCCGACAGCCAAGCCTGTGGGGTCGGCATCTATCCCGGCACGTTCTGGTGGCGACAGGGCGCCTACGTGAATCTTCGTCCCGGGATTCCCCTCTACGACGCCGGCAGCGCCACGCCGATCGCCCCCAACGCTTATAATTACGTCATCAGCTTGCAGGAGCGGAGCAAGGAACTCGGACACCCCGCCGATCTGTCGGTTGACCTCACCAGCCTCGGTTATCAGCAGGTCCAATGCTGGACCGACCCCTACGATCGAACGATGACCCTTGAACGCATCTGCCTTTGGCGGCGCGCGGGCGCTTGCGATCCCCAATCGGCGAAGCTGCTCACCCCGGACGTCGGAGAAGCGTTTGAAGGACTTCTCCACTAGCTCACATTGCTTTTTGACGACCGCGACCGACTGCCCCAAGCAACGGGCAATCACGATCCCTTAAAACGCTTTAGGCGTACCGGTGAAACTTTGGAGCCGGCCACTCAAACGGTCGCATTGACCCGCAATGATGGATCCACGGCGCGAATCTTTTCGCGGGCCATCTCCCAAAAACGGGATGGGTTCGAACCAAGAATAAATAGCCGGCGGCGGAAATCAGCATTTTGGGTCCTCAGTGTCGTGAGCCATACGCCGATCGAGGTCGACAAGTTAAATCGGGCTCAGGCCGCAGGCCCCTGGGTCGACGCGCCGCGTAAACTCGTGCCGGACGATCAGAAGCTCTACACGTGGTGGCGTTATCGCTCGCCCGATTGGCAGAAAGTCAACAAGGGAACGGCGGCTGGACTATATTTGGGTCAGTCCGGCGCTCGGCGATTTGGTGAGAGGGATGCCAGTTCTGCGCGACGCTCGCGGATGGGAGCGCCCCTCCGACCACGCGCCGGTCATGATAAGACTGGAGTTGTAGCCGGCAACGCCGAGCGGAATGGGCTTGGGACAGCCACGCTGCATTCGATGAGGAAAAAGGCACGCGGGAGCAGGGATGCCTTGGCGTTTGATTAAATGGACGGCGAATGTGGTTCTTGCGCTCGTCGTCTTCGCGGCGCTCGCGGGCTTCTACCTCTTCTATCGCGCCATGCCCGCCTATTCGGGAACCGAACGGCTCCCGGGTCTCTCCGCCGAAGCTCGCGTATGGCGCGACGCCTATGGCGTGCCGCACATCTTCGCTGGCTCGATGGACGACGCGGCGCGCGCGCTCGGCTATCTGCATGCGAGCGAACGGATGTTTCAAATGGACATCCTGCGCCGGGTCGGTCAGGGACGCATGGCCGAAATCCGCGGCCCCGATCTTCTGCCGGTCGACAAATTCATTCGCACCGTCGGCTTCTATCAAGAAGCCGCAAGCAGCTTTGCCGCCCTGTCGCCGTGGGCGCAGAAGCGGCTCGAGGCTTATGCTGAGGGCGTCAATACCTTTCTCGCGAACCATGCGCTTCCACCCGAGTTCCTGCTCACCGGAGATGATCCTGAGCCCTGGAAGCCGGCGGATACGCTGGTCATTGGCAAGCTTGAGGCCTATCAGCTGTCGCAGAACTTCAAGCTCAAGCTTCTGCGCGCTCGTCTCGTCGACAAACTCGGCGAGGAACGGGCAAATTGGCTCTTTCCCGGCGCCAAGCCCGGCGATCCGATCACGACCCTGCCGGCGACAAGCGAGACTCACGCAAGCGACGAGAGCATCGATGATCAGCTCGGGGCCTTGACCGGAATCGGCCACGGCGCATCGAATGAGTGGGTGATCGCCGGATCGCGGACACTGACCGGAAAGCCGATACTCGCCAATGACCCCCATCTCGAACTGGGTGCGCCGATCCTCTGGTATCTGGCGCGTATCGTGACGCCCGAAGGGTCAGTCAAGGGTTCCATGTTGCCAGGCGCGCCAGTCTTT
The DNA here is from genome assembly GCA_963743265.1 of uncultured Alphaproteobacteria bacterium. Taxonomy (GTDB): domain Bacteria; phylum Pseudomonadota; class Alphaproteobacteria; order Rhizobiales; family Beijerinckiaceae; genus Roseiarcus. The sequence continues at coordinate 57,447 of CAVUPE010000039.1, forward strand.
GTGCTCGGCCAGAACGATTCGATCGCGTGGGGACTGACGACCGCGGATTCGAACGTTCAGGACCTTTTCATCGAAACCGTCGATCCAGCCGACCCGTCGAATTATCTCAGCCCAGACGGACCGAAGCCGTTCGAGACGCGCGAGGAGACCATTCATGTCAAAGGGAGGCCCGACGTGCGGCTCACGATCCGCACGACCCGGCACGGTCCAGTTCTCTCGGACGTCAACGCGGATCTGGCTGACTTCGCCGGGCCGGGAAAGGCGGTCGCCCTTGCCTTCACCGGACTCGGCGAGCGCGATACGACCGCTGAAGCCTTTATGCGGGTCAATTCCGCGCGGAACTGGGGCGAATTTCTCGATGCCCTTCACCTCTATCAGACCCCGACCCAAAACTTCGTCTATGCCGATATCGGCGGCGATATCGGGTTCTTGAACCCCGGGTTGGTTCCCTTGCGAAAGTCCGGAGCCGGCCTCGTCCCAGTCGACGGCTCGTCGAGCGCCTTCGACTGGACTGGCGCCATCCCGTTCGAACAATGGCCGCAACTGCACAACCCAGAAATTGGCTTTGCCTTCAACGCCAACAACGCCAATTTCCCCAATGACCACGAGCCCAGTTTCGGGCAGGACTGGGAAGAGAACTTCCGCGCCCGGCGCATCCAGCAGTTCTTCGACACGGTCCAGAAGCACAGCCTCGATACTTCGGCCGCAATGCAGGCCGACCACCTGTCTTTAGACGTCAAAGAGTTGCAGCCGTTCATTGCGATGATTGCGCCATCCGATGAACTCGCGCGGAAGGCCCAAGCGATGCTTCTGGCCTGGAACGCGGTTATGGATGAGGACCGCGCCGAACCGTTGATTTACACCGCCTTCCTCAGATCGCTCCATAAGATCCTGATCGAGGACAAGACTGGTTTGGCGATGCGAGAGAAAGGCCCGTTCGCGGCGACGACCCTGATATCGCTGATGCGCGACCACCCTTCCTGGTGCGACTTTCCCGGCGCTTCGGATCCGGACTGCCGCAAGGCGCTCGGGCGCGCGCTCGACGACGGACTCGCCTTGCTCGTCAGCCGCGATGGCCCGGATATGACCCAGTGGCGGTGGGGCACGGAGCACAAAGCGGTGTTGCAGCACCAGGTCTACAGCCATGTCCCGCTCCTTGACCGGCTGAGCGATCTCAGCCTTCCCTCAAGTGGCGGCTTCTACACGCTCGATCGAGGCGGCGGCTTCGAGGTTTCGTCCGATCTGCCATTCGCCCGCACCCATGGGGGCGGTTTTCGCGGTCTTTATGATCTCGGGGACCCTGACAAATCCCGTTTCATGATCGCGACTGGCGAATCTGGCCACATCTTTTCGCGCCATTACGGCGACCTGACGCCGCTGTGGAATGACGTCAAATCGATCACGCTGGCTGGATCGGAAGATCAACTCAAAAAAGCCGGGGCCCAAGAACTGACCCTCGAGCCGTGAGCGCCACAGCCGATCGCCAGCCGCATGCTTGCCGCAATCCTACGCTAGCCGCCATGCGATCCGGCAGGTAAAGTAGAGTTGATGAGCCAAACGCGGCAATTGCTGATCGTAGACGATGACGCGGACCTGCGTCATGCGCTGGTCGAGCAGTTGGCTCTGCATCCTGAGTTTCAGGTCCACGCCGTCGAGACGGCGGAAGCGGCGCTTGAAGCAGTCGCAAGCGCGACGCCTGACCTCATCATCATGGACGTCGGCCTGCCCGGATCTTGATGGGCGCGAGGCGGTCAAACGAATGCGGCGAGACGGGTATCGCCGGCCCATCATCATGCTCACCGCCCACGATTCCGACACCGACGCCGTGTCCGGCCTCGATTCTGGCGCCAACGACTATGTCGGCAAGCCTTTCCGATTCGTGGTGCTGCTGGCTCGTATCCGCTCGCAACTGCGGCAATATGAAGCCAGTGAGGATGCGGAATTTCAAGTCGGCCCTTACACCTTTCGGCCGACTTCGAAGAACCTCGTCGACCAGCAAGGGGTCAAATTGCGGCTGACTGAGAAAGAGGCGGCGATCCTGCGTTATCTCCATCGCGCCGAACAGCAGCCGGTGGCCCGCGAGACGTTGCTCAAGCACGTGTGGGGCTACAACGCCAACGTGACGACGCACACGCTCGAGACGCACATTTATCGTCTGCGCGCAGAAGATCGAGAACAATCCGGCCGAAGCGCAACTTCTTGTCACTGAAGGCGGCGGCTACAAGCTTATGGCGAGCGCGGCGTCCGGGGGGCGAACGGAGTGACCCTCGACGACGACGTCGCACAGCTCGGGCGGACACGGCCCTTCGATCTTCTTCCGCGCGAAGCGGTGCAACTGATCGCCTTTTCGTGTGAAAAGCGGCGCTTGAGGACGGGCGAAGCGTTGTTCTTCCTCGGCGAAGCCGCCGAACTCCGGGTATTTCGTTCATTCGGGCGCGATCACATTGCTCGAAGACCGACCGGAACCCAAAGGCGAGCGACGCGTCGGCGCAGGCGCCCTCATCGGCGAGAGCGCGCTTTACACTCCGACCGCACGCCACGTCAGCGCGCGCGCGGCCGAGGACGCGGTCGTGATGCGGATTTCGCGCGACACGTTCCGGCGCGTGCTGGCGGAGTTCCCGGCGGGCGCCGAGAAGATTCGCGCCGCCCTCGCCGCGCGAACCCGCCACCTGGTCGATGGGCTGGAGGCCACCCGAATCCGATCGTTCGACACTCCGCTCGCGCCGAGATCCCGGGCCGCGCAGTGACCAGCGAGACGCCGAGCGGCCTCTCCTCATTACGCGCTCCAACCTCCGAAGACATCGACGCGCTCGCTCGCGCCGCATTCGAACGGCTGCCGGCTTCGTTCCGGCGACTCAGCGACGGCTTGGTCATTCAGGTCGTGGATTTCCCGGACGACGAGACGCTCAAGGAGATGGGCGCCGAAAGCGACTTTGACCTTCTGGGCCTGTTTCGCGGCCGCGGTCTCGCGCAGGGCGGCGCGATCGGGGAGACGGGCGAATTGCCCAACATGATATGGCTCTATCGCCGGCCGCTGCTCGACTTCTGGTGCGACGGCGAGGAAACGCTCGACGAAGTGGTGACCCACGTTCTCGTCCACGAGATCGGCCATCACTTCGGGTTGTCGGACGCCGACATCGAGGCGATCGAAGAGAAGGCCGGCTGATCGATTTGGCCCCGGACCAGGGACGGCCGCGCGTCAAAGCCCCGGAGAGGGCTGGATTTCGGGGCCTTCACAAGGGCGTCACGCAAGCTGTAGAGTAGGAGCGCGGCCGGATTCGGAGACGGCCAGCGGCAATGTGCGGAGGACGGAGCGTCCGGTTTGACGGTTCATGTTCGCTCAGTTACGCCGGCGAATTGTCCGGCCCTGGTCTTGAACGCGGACTTTCGTCCGCTCAGCTACTATCCGTTATCGATCTGGTGCTGGCAGGACGCGATCAAGGCGGTGTTCCTCGACCGGGTCAACATCCTGTCGGAATACGACACGCTGGTGCGCAGCCCGAGCTTCGAGATGCGCCTGCCCTCGGTGGTGTCGCTCAAGAGCTACGTCAAAGCGACCCGCTTTCCCGCCTTCACCCGGTTCAATGTGTTCCTGCGCGACCGCTTCACCTGCCAATATTGCGGCCAGCGCGAGGACCTCACCTTCGACCATGTGGTGCCGCGCTCGAAGGGCGGGATCACGACCTGGCTGAACGTGGTCGCCGCCTGCTCGGACTGCAACCTCAAGAAGGCCGACATGCTGCCGGCGGCGGCGCGCATGTGGCCGGCGACCAAGCCTTACCAGCCGACCGTGCACGACCTGCACCAG
>CAVUPE010000040.1:0-162176 GCA_963743265.1 uncultured Alphaproteobacteria bacterium
GCGGCGCTCCATGAGAATGAACGTTCATTCTCGCGGGTCCACCCATGTCCTTGACTGCGGCCCCAATAGGACGCCGGCCCGCCGACGCCGAGCGACGCCAGCGCATCCTGGAAGCGGCGGAGCGTGCTTTTGTCCGCAACGGCTTTCACGCGACGACGATGCAAGGCGTCGCCGACGAAGTCGCCATGAGCGCGGGCAATCTTTATCGCTATTTCCCTTCCAAAGAAGCGATTGTCGAGGGCCTGTGCGAGCGCGATCAGGCCGAGCTGGCCCAGGCTTTCGGCGAACTCATGGCCGACGATCGTCATATCATGGAGGCGGTCCACTACGGCTTGCGCAAGCACGTGCTCGACAAGTCGCAGGAGAAAGCACGGCTGCTGATCGAGATCTGGGCCGAGGCCGGGCGAAGTCCGCGGGTCGCCGCGATGACGCGCGCGATCGACGCCGAAGTGCTCGCACGCCTCGAGCAACTTATCGATGCGGCGAAGGCCAGTGGCGCGGCGTCTCCTGAACTCAACTCCCGTTTCGGCGCGCGGTTCTTTTTCACCTTTGTGGCCGGTCTCTTCAAACGAATCGCGATCGAAGCCGATTTTGATCGCAACGCCGAGACGCCGATGGCGGTCGGCGTGCTCAAGGCGTTGTTCGCCGGGGCGCTCCGCCCCGAGCCGGGCGCGGAGGCCCAGTGATGCGACGGACTCTGATCATCGTCTTTACGGCTGCTGCCGCCGCGCTAGGCGGCGTCTGGGCGGCGAGCGTCGCCGCGCCCTGCGCGCTGCCGCACGCTCTGACGGACAAATTCGCTCCCGGTAAGGCGGCCGCCTGCCCGGCGCCGGCTCAAGCCGCGGCCGATCAGCCGCGCGCGGTCGAGCCGCCCGCGGTCACCGTCGTTCCCGCGACAAAACGCGAATTCGTCGACCGGCTGTTCGTCTCGGGAACTCTGGTGGCGCGCGAGGAAGCGCAGGTGGCGGCCCGCATCGATGGGCTCACGATCGTCGAACTCGACGCCGAGGATGGCGACCGGGTGAAGGAAGGGCAGGTTCTGGCCCGCCTCGATCGCAGCCAACTGGATGCGATGCTTGCCCAGAACGACGCGGCGACGAGGCGCGCCGATGCGGCGATCGATCAGGCTCGGAGCTTGATCGCGCAGTCTCAGGCGCAAGTGCAATTTTCGAACGCCGATTTCGAACGCGCGCGTAAGCTTGAGGCGGGGGTCATGGCCGCTTCCACCATCGAGCAGCGCGAGATGGCGATGAAGACGGCGCAGGCCCAATTGGCCGCGGCCCAGAACGCGCTGGGCGTCGCCGAGGCCGACCGCAAGAGCCGCGACGCGGAGCGGCAGGAGCTTCAGGTGCGCATCGGCCGGACGGAGGTCAAGGCGCCCGTGTCGGGGATCGTCAGCCGACGGTCGGCCAGGCTCGGCGCCTCCGCTTCGACCTCAGGCGAGCCGCTGTTTCGCATCATCGAGGATGGAGCGGTCGATCTCGAGGCCGACGTGCCCGAGCAGACGCTCGCCCGCCTCGCCGTCGGCATGCCCGCAGAACTGAAGCTGCCGGGCGTCGAGGGCCCAGTCTCAGGCCGCGTCCGTCTCGTGAACCAGGAGGTCGACAAGGCGAGCCGCACCGGCAAGGTCCGCATTGCGCTTGGCGACGTTTCGCGCGCCCATATCGGGGCCTTCGCCTCAGGTCAGGTCGAACTCGCCCGCCGCGAGGGCGTTGGCGTTCCCGCGACCGCGTTGGAGCGGAATGGCGATGCGGCGCGCCTCGACGTGGTGCGCGACGAAAAGGTCGAGACGCGCCAAGTGAAGCCGGGCATCGCCGAGGGCGATTGGGTGGAAATCCAGGCGGGCGTCACTGAGGGCGAAAGCGTGATCACGCGCGCCGCGGCTTTCTTGAGGTCGGGCGACCGGGTGCGTCCGACTCCCGAAACGACCGCAGCCAACGGATAAGGGGCACGCCGATGCGCCTCAACGTCTCCGCCTGGTCAATCCGCAAACCCATCCCCGCGATCGTTGCGTTCGCGGTTCTGACGATTCTCGGCCTGATCAGCTTCCGGACGATGTCGATCACCCGGTTTCCGAACATCGACATTCCAATCGTCCAGGTGCTCATCACCCAGTCGGGCGCCGCGCCGTCGGAGCTTGAGTCGCAGGTGACGAAAAAAGTCGAGGACGCCGTCGCCAGCGTCAACGGCGTCTGGCACGTCGTTTCGACCGTCACGGACGGATCGTCATCGACAATCGTGCAGTTCACAGTCGGCTCGGTCGACGTCGACCGCGCGCTCAACGACGTGAAGGATCAGATCGCCAAGATCCGCACCGATCTGCCGCGCACCATCGACGAGCCGATCATCAGTCGCGTCGATATCGAAGGCCTGCCGATCGTCACCTACGCCGCTTCGGCGCCAGGGCTTTCGGTCGAGCAGCTGTCGTGGCTGATCGACGACACGGTCGCGCGCGACCTGCAGAGCATCCACGGCGTCGGCGAGGTCAAGCGGTTCGGCGGGGTCGATCGCGAGATCCGCGTCGCCCTGGACCCGGAGAGGTTGCTCGCGCTCGGCGTCACCGCGGCGGCCGTCAACGAGCAGGTGCGGGCCGACAATGTCGATCTCGGCGGCGGCCGCGGCGAGCTCGCCGGCCAGGAACAGGCGATCCGCACGCTCGCCGGCGCGCGAAAGCTGGAAGATCTGGCCGCCCTGCCGATCGCTCTGCCGGGCGGGCGCAGGGTCCGGCTCGACGAACTCGCGACCGTCACCGACGGCGCGGCCGAACCGCGCACTTTCACCCGCCTGTTCGACGAGCCGATCGTCGCCTTCGGCGTGACCCGCGCCAAGGGCGCAAGCGACGTGACCGTCGATGCTGTGATCGCGAAGCGGCTGGAGAAAATCCAGGCGGCGCATCCGGAAGTGAAATTCACCAAGGTCGACACCCAGGTCGACAGCGAGGTCGGCAATTATCATTCGACCATGGAGACGCTGATCGAGGGCGCGTTGCTCGCCATCGTCGTCGTGTTCATCTTCCTGCGCGATTTGCGCGCCACGCTCGTCACGGCCGTCGCGTTGCCGCTGTCGGTCATACCGAGCTTCTGGGCGATGGACGCCCTCGGCTTCTCGCTCAACCTCGTGAGCCTTCTCGCCATCACGCTCGTCACCGGCATCCTGGTCGACGACGCGATCGTCGAGATCGAAAACATCGTCCGCCATATGCGCATGGGCAAGTCGGCCTATCGCGCTTCGCTCGAGGCTGCCGACGAGATCGGGCTCGCGGTCATCGCAATCTCGCTCTCGATCGCTGCGATCTTCTCGCCGGTGAGCTTCATGGGCGGCATCGCCGGGCAATATTTCCGTCAGTTCGGCCTGACGGTCGCGATCGCCGTCATGTTCTCGCTGCTCGTCGCACGTTTCGTCACGCCCGTGATCGCCGCCTATTTCCTGCGCGCGCCGCACGAGCATACGCAACAGGACGGCGTGGTGATGCGCTTCTATACGCGGCTCGTGCGCGCGTCCGTGCGCCACCGCTGGCTGACCCTGTTCGCGGGCGCTTTGATTTTCGCCGCTTCGCTTTGGTCGACGCAATTGCTGCCGTCCGGATTCATACCCCCGGACGACTACGGCCGCGCCTTGCTGGCGATCGAGCTGCCGCCGGGCTCGCGGCTCGACGACACCGATCGCGTCACCCGCGCGATCTCGGATAAATTGCGCGCCATGCCCGAGGTTCGCTCGGCGCTCATTTTCGGCGGCAAACTCTTGGGCGGCGCGGACGACGAGCCGCGCAAGGCGACGATCATCATCAATCTCGTCCACAAGTCGAAGCGCGAGGCGTCCCAGCAGGACATGCAGCTGAGGATTGGCGCGATGCTCGCCGATCAGCCGGACATCCGCTTCTGGTTCCTCAAGGACAACGGTCAGCGCGACCTGCAGCTCATCATCGCGGGCCCCGACATCAATGTCATCAACGACACCGCAAACCAGATCGCGAGCGAGATGCGCTCGATTCCCACGATCGAAAATCCGATCTCGACGGCGGAGCTCGAGCGGCCGGAATTGCGCATCGTGCCGAAACCTCAGGTCGCGGCCGATCTTGGGGTCTCGACCGAGGCGTTGTCCGATACGATCCGCGTCGCCACGCTCGGCGACATCGACGCCAATCTTGCCAAGTTCAACGCCGGCGATCGGCTGGTCCCGATCCGCGTCGAGCTTGACCAAGCGGCGCGCGCCCGCCCCGGCCTCCTGCAGGATTTGCGCGTGCCGACGAGCAGCGGCGCAACGACGCCGTTATCCGCGGTCGCGGACTTCTCGATCGCCCACGGACCGACCGCGATCAACCGCTACGATCGGACGCGACGCGTGACCATCGAGGGCGATCTGCGCGGCGATTCCGCGCTCGGCGCTGCGGTCGCGGCGATCCACGCGCTTGCCGACCGCCAAGGCCCTGCCGCCCGGCGTCGAAATTCGCGAGACCGGCGACGTCGAGATCATGAGCGAAGTCTTCGCCTCCTTCGCCGCGGCGATGGGCGCAGGCCTCATGATGGTCTACGGGCTCCTCGTGCTCTTGTTCGGCAGCTTCCTGCAGCCGATCACCATTCTGATCTCGTTGCCGCTCTCGATCGGCGGGGCGATCATCGCTCTCCTCATCACCCACAAGGCGATGTCGATGCCGGTGGTGATCGGCATTCTGATGCTGATGGGCATCGTCACCAAGAACGCCATCATGCTGGTCGACTTCGCCGTCGAGGAGATCGGGCGCGGCACGCCGCGTACGCACGCTTTGGTGGAAGCGGGCCGCAAGCGCGCGCGGCCGATCGTGATGACGACGATCGCGATGGCGGCGGGCATGTTCCCGTCGGCCTTGGGATTGGGCGACGGCGGCGGCTTCCGCTCGCCGATGGCGATCGCGGTGATCGGCGGCCTCATCATGTCGACGATGCTGTCGCTCGTTTTCGTGCCCGCGGTGTTCACGGTGCTCGACGACCTCGGCCGCTTTACCTGGCGCCTGTTCAGCCGCTTCGTCGGCGACGCGGAGGAGCCGCACGAGCCCCTGCACGCCGGGCCGCCGCACGCCACGATCAGGCCGCCGCGCCCCGCCTCCGAGGTTTCGGTCGCGGCGGAGTGAGGCGGCGCGGCGCAGCCGCGTATCCCGATCTGAGGCCTATCACTGCGAGCGCAACCGGTTACCTTGCGCGCTTATAAAGCGGACTTAAAGCGCTTCAGGCTAAACGCAGGCGCCGTCGCGCTTCAGCGCGCAGGCCTCGCCATGTCCGCGATGTGACGACGCTCACAGCGCGCCCGCTCGATCCCGCTAAAAGTCGATCGCGTTCGAACACATTTTTAGCCGCGCGCGAGAGCGCGCATCATTAGGAGAAAGTGATGTCGAAGGCTCAGCACAATCTCAAGGTCGAGCTTGCGCTCGCATGGGAGCACGGCGACGAATACAAGGCGACCGTAACGGTGACGACGACTGACACCTGCTACCATGCGGGCGAGCTCAAGGTCGGCTTGCCGCCTCACCAGGAGGGCACGGGGCTCATCGAGTATCTGAGTTTCTACTTCACCCATGAAGGGGATAAGTGCGGCCAGATCGTTCGCGACGTGTCGAAATCGATCATGGTCAAGATCCCGTCGGTCAAGCGCGAGGTGACTGCGTACGCGGTCGTCAACGGACACGTCGCCGGCGAAGCGGGCGAGCCTGTGCCGCGGAAGAAGGCGGCGCACGCGGCGAGAGTAGCGGGCGCAATTTAAAACCTAGAATTGGCGGCGGGCAGGCCTGCGGGGCCAACCGAAGGGGGTTCGGAACTCGCCGTCTTCCGCCTGAAAGCGCTCGCGCCAGCGAGCGCTTTCAGTGCGTTTATGGCGGGGTCAACTACCGAGGCGATCACGCGATGCGGGTCGCGCCTGCCCGAAACGCCAAAGGCGAGCTCCAGGGATTCAGCCGGGCGCATTCGCGGGGGTTTCCGCGAGGTAAGCGCCTGCAGCAGGCCCGTGCTGCGCAGCAGCGCCCGCCACCGCCGCGCCGCAGCGTGATCCAGGTCACGGCACGGAATTTGCGGCAGCCCCATGTCGCAACTTGTCAGACCGTATTGGTTGCAGACAGGGCCGAGCGCGCGCGCAGACGCAGGCCGGCCGCGAAACAATCAAACATTGGGGGCGCTAATGTATTCTATCCTGGTTCTTATTTGTTCGACCGCGCTATCGCATGCGGATTGTCAGGCGAAGACGGCGGTTGACGTGGTCCGCGGTCCGACGGTCGACAATCCAATGATGTGCGGATTCAATGCGCAGACGATGATTGCCCGCACAGACCTTGTGCAAGGCGACGGCTCCGAATACATGAAGGTCGTCTGCACGCGAGCGAAGAACGCCGACCAATGGGTGGCCGAGATTGGAGCGCGCAAGGCCGCGATTCAGTAGGCAGGCTCGACGCCGCGTCTTCTCCAAGGCGCTGATCTCCGCGCCATCAGCTTTCAGGCGTCATCGCGGACGGAAAGACCTCGTTGATGACGGCTACTTGAGCCGGGTCGATCGCCATTTTGCCGGCAAAGCCGTCGCGCCGCGCGGCGAGCGCCTCGGCGCGCAGACCCTCCGCGTCGCGCAGGTCGGCGAACGGCGCGTCGATCGCCGCCACGCGCGCTGACGTCGCGGCGAGCAGCGTCAAGTCGCGCGCCAGGCGATAGGGGCCGAGCATAATCGCCTCGGTGGTCGCGGTCCGTCTCGGCCCCGATATCGGCGCGCACGGACTCCGCGCTCCAGGCGATGCCGATGAGCCGCGCGCTCGAGCCGCGATAACTTCCCATGCTGAACAGAGACTGGGCCGTGTCGGCGACGGCGATGATCCGCGTCCCCCCGTCGGGGAGGGCGAACTCAGCCTCGCGCACCGCAAGCTTGGCGGAAAGCTGCTGCACGCTCGCAGCGCCCAGGCTCCCGGGCAGCAGGATCGCGTCGGGCGCGTGAGCCATCACCGCGTCGAGATCGGAATCGGTCTCGCCCGAATCGAGCGCATTTGTCCTGACGATGAGCGCCGGCCCTCCCTGCCCGGGCCGCGCGTCTCTTTTAGAAACCGCGCCGCCACGGCCCGCGCCGCCGCCCTCTCGGCCGGCGTGGCCCGAACGAGATCGACAATGATTGCGTCCGCGCCGCTCTTGAGCGCCTCGGCGAGCCGTTTCTCGTCCGCCGGCGCGATGAGGAGCGAGCGCATAAGCGCCTCAGGCTGTCAGCGTCTCAGGTTCGCGCCGGCGCATGAACGCGGTGCGCCGGCACTCGGCGACCAGCGTGCCGTCCTGCTTGAACGCGCGGTGCCGGAACTCGACCAGCCCCGCGTCAGGGCGCGACTTGGAGGCGCGCACGGCAATCACTTCCGTCTCGGCGCGAATCGTGTCGCCTTCGAACAAAGGCGCGGGAAAAGCGACATCGGTCATGCCGAGATTGGCGATGGTCGTGCCGACCGTGGTGTCGTTGACGGAAATGCCGATCATCAGCCCAAGCGTGAACAGCGAATTCATCAGCGGCCGGCCCCATTCGGTCTCGGTCGCGCAAAAATGCGCGTCGATATGCAGCGGCTGCGGATTCAAGGTCATGTTGGAGAACAGCATGTTGTCCATTTGGGTGACGGTGCGGGTCAGCCCATGGCGAAACACCTGGCCGACTGAGAAAGCCTCAAAATAGAGGCCGCCGCGCGGATGGCGAAGACTTCCGGGTTCCATGGATGTCTCTCTGCAACTTTAAGTTGCTATTAACCATGCTCATGCAATCTGGGCGATCAGTGTCCGCCGCCATGACCGGCGAGGGAGGCAGGACCCATGAACGCCAACCAACCGATGCTGCTTCCGTCCTCTATCGCCAAGCCAGACATAGTGCGCCGATTTCTCGCCTGGGCGCAATCCGCCGACCCGGAGGCGCGCGCGGACGGAGCAGGCGTGCTCGCCCGCGCCTTTCTCTATTCCGATCTGCCCGCGCCGGTGCGCGCCGAGGCCACGCTGGCGCTGACGGCGCTGCTCGACGACCCCTCGGTCTTGGTTCGCAAAGCGCTGGCGGAGGCTTTGTGCCGCGCCAGCGAAGCGCCGCGCACTTTGATCCTCGCGCTGGCGGCGGACGAACCGGAAGCAGCCGCGGCGGTGCTTCAGCACTCGCCCGTGCTGACCGACGCCGACCTCGTCGATTGCGTCAAGACCGGAGGCGTCTTCGCCCAGACGACGCTCGCGCGCCGGCCAAACCTGCCGCCCGGCGCAACCGCCGCGCTGGTTGAGATCGGCCAACGCGATGCGATTCTCGCGCTGATCGGCAATCTCGAGGTCGATCTTCCGGCGGAACTCCTGCACCGCATTCTTTCACGCTTCAACGACGACGGGAGCCTGCGCGACGCGCTGCTCGAACGCCCCTCGCTCCCGGCAAGCCTGAGGGCGCGCATCGCCGTGGCGGCGGCGAAGGACTTGGCCGTCGAGGCGTCGGAGTGGATGCCGCGCGAGCAGGCCGAGCGCATCGCCCGCGAGGCGCGCGATCAGGCGCTCTGTACAATCGCCTCGTCATGCCGTCCCGACGAGCGGGCGGAGCTCACGCGCACACTGCGCGCAGCCGGCTCACTGACGCCGGCGTTGCTGCTGCGTTCGCTGCTTGGCGGAGGATGGGCTCTGTTCGCCGACGCTTTGGCGGAATTGTCCGCCCTGCCGCTGCCCCGCGTCGCCGCCTTCATCCTGGAGCCGCAGGGGGAAGGCTTCGCCGCGCTCGCCCGCCGGGCTGGCCTGAAGAGCGGCGTCCTGCCCGCCTTCCGCGCCGCGCTCGCCGCGATCAAGGTTCATGCCGGCGAGATTGGCGACGGGCTCAAACTGTCGCTGGTGCAAAAGGTCATCGACGAGTGCGAGAAGCGCGACGATCCGGCGCTCGCCAAGGTTCGGGCGCTGCTGTGGCGGTTCGCCGCCGAGGCGGCGAGGACGGAAGCCGCGAGTTTCGCGCGCGAGGCGGCCGCCTCCGCTTCCGGCGGTCGGCTGCCGCAAATCCTGGACTTTTCTCCGGTGAACGACGATGCCGGCCAGGCGCCGAAGCTCATCGCGGACTTCGCGAAGCCTCCGACAAGCGGGCCCCCGCTGGAGCTCAGCGCGCCGTCCGCGAATCCGGGCGAGGCTCAGGGGCCGCGCGTCGAACTGCCGCCCAAGCTTATCGCTCGGCTCGACGACGCGGCGTGACTTCAGGCGCTCTCGGCCGTTTCGTTGGCCGATTCCGCCATCGCCTGCCGCGCCTCAGCCATCGCCTGCCGCAGCACTGAAGGCTCCTGCGCGCCGGGCACGCCGAGGCGGCCGCCGAAAATGAAGAACGGCACGCCGCTCACCCCCATCGCCTGCGCCTGCTCGATCTCCTGGCGCACCAGGTCGGCATCGGCGTTGTCGGCGAGCAGCTTTTCGACCTCACTCGGCGTCGAGGCCGCATTCGCCGGCGATTTCGACCAGCACCTTGCGGTCGCCGATGTCTCGACCCTCGACGAAATAGGCCTTGAACAGTCGATCGGCGACTTCCGCCTGGACGCCGGCCGCCGCAGCCCAGCGAATGAGACGATGGGCGTCGAGGGTGTTGGGCGAGCGCTTGATCTTGTCGAAGGCGAAGGGCACGCCAACCTCAGCGCCGAGGCGCGTCAGATTGTCGTGCGCGGATTGCAGCCTGCCGCTCTTGCCGAACTTTTTCTCCATGTACTCGGTGCGGTCGAGCCCGCCTTCGGGAATCGTCGGATCGAGCTGATAGGGCCGCCAGCGCACCACGACCGGGCCCGCTTCTTCCGAAAGCGCTTCCTCCAGGCGTTTCTCGCCGAGATAGCACCATGGGCATACGACATCGCTGACGATGTCGATGGTGAGAACTTGATCCGCTTCGCTCATGGGCCCGGGCTCCTTGCTACCCAAGCGCCTTATCTGGCGCTGCCGGCGGACGAGCGCAAGCCGACGTCAGCCGCGCCTCGCGCGCCTTTCCGCGTTCTCAGGTCGCATCCTCCTCAGTCGTCGATAACACCTTGCGACGGCGGCCGTGCGGGGGCGGCGATCCGGGCCGCGAGCCGCATGAGCTCGGCCTGACGTTTGGCGCCGGTCTTCTGAAAGACGTTTTCGAGATGAGTCTTGGCGGTCGTCACCGCGACGTCGAGCGCGGCCGCTGTCTCTTGAGGCTGCGCCCGGCCAGCAGGTGTTCGACGAGGCGCGTCTCGGCGGGCGTGAGCGAGAAGGCTATGGCCATAGCCTCCGCTCCATCCGCCTCATCCTCTGCCGGTCCGACAAATACCGCCGCCACCGCCTCGGCTTCAGGCGCGCGCGGAATTCTCCACCGGCAGGGGCAGGACGTGCGCGTATTGCGGCGGCTCGTCGTCCTGACTCAGGCGGATCGCCAAGCCCGTCTTGCCAATCGAGGTTTCGTCCTCCGCTGCAAGATTGATGGCCGAATGCAGCTCTCTGGCCGCCGCCGGCGCTTTCGCCTGCAGGACGCCACGAACGCCTTGGATCGGGCCGCCATGGCGCATCATTCGCTCGGCCGAGCGGTTGGCGTGCAGGATGGAGCCGTTGCGATTGGTGAGCAACGACGCCGCATTTGAACGCATCAAGCGTTTCGGCCATGCGCGCCTTCTCGACGGCGCCCGCGTCAAGAAGCCCGCTGATCGTGACCGAGCGGCGCAGATGCGGCAAGAGCAGTCCGGCGAGCGCGACCTCGCGGTCCGCGAAGACCCCTTGCTGCTCCTGTCGGGCGATCGCGAGGAACGAGAAATGCGCCGGCGTATGGCTCAGGAAGCACGTCATGACATCGACGAATCCTCGAGGCTTCAACTCGCCCTGGAAAAAATGGCGACGAAAAATTCTGCGGGAGACGCGAGGCAACATGCGGCTCGTCGGGGGAGACTTCCGAGACGAAGCGCGAGAAGCATCCGGATGACCTCGGGGCTGTGGGCCTCGAGTTCTTGCAAGTTCAGCCCGGCGTACCGGCTGACCAGGGTTTTCCCTTGACGCCGGTCCATCAGGCTGAGCGCTGCGGCTCGCTGCCGAAAGCTTGTCCGAGATCGCGAGCGTCCGGTCCCAATGGCCCGGCATCGAGCGCGCAGTCGTAGATCGAGCTGATGAGCTCCGACAAAGCCTGCGGTGAAATTACATTCTGCATGAATCCCCACCCTGGATCACGCACGCAATAATTTACGCTAGCACGGCCTTGATTTCTCCTCCAAACGGAGGAGGCGCGGTCGCTCAAAATGTTCCTAATTGCGTCAGTGCAACCCGAGGGCGGAGGGATTGATGCGAAACAAGAACTTATCCTTGCGCGGCTGACGGTTTCCGGCGCGCTGCTTAGCGTCAACCGCGGTCAGCGCCTGGATGCGAGGGCAGCGAACGTCCTGCCCTTGCCACCCGCCTCCATTCTTGAGGGCATCAGCGTTGGCGGGCAGTTCTCCTGCTCGGGAGCGCCGGGGGATCATGCGGCGGATCGGGCTTGGAACCATAACGGGCGGCAGCCCGAACAGCGATGCGTACGCCATCGAGACGATCGTGAACCCCAGTGTTGGGCCGTTGACCGATGTCGTCCTCCTCGGCCAGCGCCAATGGCAGCAGCGCATTGCTCTGGGCGATGCGGAGTACTACCTCGAACTGACCGGACCGACCGTGGTCAACGGCATGATCCCGTTCTGGTGGATATCAAAGCGCATGTGGATGTCTCACTGTCGATCCCTTGTTCACGGCAGGATCGACAGGTGATCGCTGGGCCTCAGCGCAAGCGCATGCAGGGATAGAGTTCTGGAAACCGGTCAGACGTGGATTCGGGCCCAGCAGGTCCTGGCTTCGCAGAGCGTATTCAGCCCGGCGGCGATCCACCCGACGGAGGTGGCGGCGATCGCGGGCGACCGGTCGTGCCAAGCGACAATCTGGACCAGAGACTCTCCTGTTTCTTCTGCAACCAAACGTTCAATACCTAATCGACGTGTTCGCCATTACGGGCACCCAAGATTTTGAGGACGACCCATGTCGGGAATTCCTCGCAGACCGCGACTGCCTGGGTTGACCCGCACATCTATCTCGACCCGGACTTTGCGAATCCCGAAGATCAGCTTTTCTTAAGCGCGGGCGTCAGCAACGATCGGGCGGGCGCGACGGGCGCCGTGCCGGAGCCTTCGACATGGGCGTTGCTGGCGATTGGATTTGGCTTGGCCGCTCTGCTGAGAGCGAGCCCGCTGAAAAGGATCGCGTAGGTTTAGGCCTGTCTGAGGCGAAAGCGGCGCCACAGGTCGTCAATCGCTATTCACGCGGCGCGATCGGCCTTGCCGGAAAATTTTTCATGAAATCTCTTTCCAAAATCCAGAATTCGTGGTATACCTGTTCACACTCGCCGGATCGACCCCGCACGCGCGCGCGGCAGCCTAGGAGAAGAGAGGGAACGAGGTTGGAGACGCTCCCACGCACAACCTGAGACGCGAGCCAAGACGGGGACGGATTTTTTTACTCCAATCGGCCGTAACCCATTGAAAAGTCCCGATTCTGAAAAAATAAACGCTAGTAAACGCTAGCTATTTTACTAACGTTTATTCTCATTTATTGACGTTTATTGGCGTTTAGTGCTTTACGCGACTCGCGCGCTGGTTGTAGCCGCAGCGTCGCGCCCGCCGTTTCGGCCGCGCGGGCTTCGGCGATCACTTCTCACGCCGCCACCAGGTGGAAAGCTCGACGCCGAACAGCGGCGTCTTGTCGGGGCGCCCGAGCTTGGCCGAATAGGCGATCCACTGCTCCGGCGCGTAATAGAGCGGCACGATGTAGAAGCCGGAGATGAGCAGCCGGTCGAGCGCCCGCACCGCGGCGACGAAGTCCTCGTTGGTCTTGGCCGCCAGGATCGCCGCGATCATCGCATCGACCGCGGGCGAGGCGACGCCCGAGATGTTGTAGGCGCCCTCGGCGTTGGCCGCCGCCGAGCTCCATCGGCCGCGCTGCTCGTTGCCGGGCGAAGGCGAGGCGATCCACGAGCCGATCATCATGTCGAAGTCGAAGCTCGTGCGCCGGCGCTGGAACTGCACTTCGTCGACGAGCCGCACGTTCGCCGTGACCCCGATGCGCGCGAGATTGCGCGCGTAAGCGAGCGCCAGGCGCTCCTCGTCGCGGTTCTTCACCAGAATCTCGAAGGCGAGCGGCGCGCCATGCGCGTCCACGAGCCGGCCGTTCCGGAGCGAATAGCCGGCGGCGGCGAGCTCGTCGAGCGCGCTTTTGGCGATCGCGCGGTCGCGGCCGGAGGCGTCGGAAACCGGGGCGCGCCATTCGCCTTCCATCACGTCGTCGCGCACCGCCCCGGGATAAGGCGCAAGCAGCGCCAGCTCGCGCTCCGAAGCGGGGCGGCCGATCGACGACAGCTCGCTGTCGTCGAAGAACCCCTCCGAACGCTTGTAGGCGCCGGCGAAGAGATTGGCGTTGATCCACTCGAAGTCGAACATCGACGCCAGCGCCTCGCGCACACGGATGTCGGCGAATGGCGGACGTCGCGTATTGAAGGCGAAGCCGGAAACACCCTTCGGCAGGCCGCTCGGAATGGCGGCCTTGATGACGCGCCCGTCCCTGGCGGCAGGAAAATCATAGTCGTTGCGCCAGCGGTTGGCGTCGTCCTCGACCCGGTAGTCGATCAGCCCGGCCTTGAAGGCTTCGAACATCGCCGTCGCGTCGCGATAATAGTCGATGCGGATCCGATCGAAATTGTAGAGGCCGCGCGAGATCGGCAGGTCCTTCGCCCAGTAGTTCGGGTCGCGCTCCAGCACCAGGCCCTGCCCGGGCTTGACCTCCGCGACGCGATAGGGACCCGACCCGACGGGAATCTGCAGGGTCTGGTCCTCGAAATGCTCGGCGTCGATATGGGCGCGCGACAGCACCGGCATGATCGCGAGCGTCAGCGGCAGCTCGCGGTCGTTGGCGCCCGAAAGGTCATAAGCCACGGTCCAGTCGTCCGGCGCGTCGATGCTTTTGACCAGGGAAAAGGCGGCGCGCTGCTGCGGGCGGCCCTTGGCCTTGAGCAGGTTGAAAGTGAACACGACGTCGGCCGAGGTGATCGGCGTTCCGTCCGAGAACTTCGCGGCCGGGATCGAGATGGAAGACGACCTTGTCGCGCGCCGCATTGGTTTCGATGCTCTTGGCGATGAGGCCGTAGAGCGTGAACGGCTCGTCGGCGGAGCGCGCCATCAGCGACTGATAGACATTGCCGATGAGGCCTTGCGCCGTCGACAAGGCCTTGACGTTGTAAGGGTTCAGGCTGTCGAAGGCGCCGAGATAGGCGAGATTGAGCGCGCCGCCCTTGGGCGCCTCGGGATTCACGTAGGGCAGGTGGTCGAAGTCGGGCGGCAAGGCCGGCTCGCCGTGCATTGCAATCGCGTCCGCCGGCGGACCGACGACGCTCTCCGCCTGGGTCGAACCCACCGCAAGGGCGAGCCCAAGCGCGGCGCCGAAGAGGCTGCGAATCGTCACGGCCGATCATGGCCGCCGTTCTATCATCGGCGGTCGGCGGATTCCCAACGGAAGGCGCATCTTCGGCCCCGGTCTTCCCCGCCGGCGCTTTTTTGCGCGCGGCGCATGGTGGAAGGGACGAAATTGCTATTGGAATATCGCGTCGAATATGGAAAGAGGGGCCCCAATCCGCAGCGCGTTCCCCGCGCCTTGCGTCATGAGGTCGCCCGGAGGCTCGCCGACGCCAATTGCCGGCCCAGAGGGTATGTTCTGTCGCAGGGCGAAGCGCGCAACCCAATTCCGCCTAACAGTTCGAAAGGACGATTGATGAAATTTCAAGTCATGCGCCTAAGCGCCGCTGCGCTCGCGATGAGTGTCGCACTGGCGGGCGCAGCCTCTGCGCAGACGCCGCCCGCGAAGCCCGCGGCTCCTGCCGCTCCAGGAGCGCCAGCCGCGCCGGGCCAGGCGGCCCCGGGTCAACCGGCCCCGCCATCTAAGGTTGATCTGGTGTCACCCGAGCCGCAGTGGGCCAAATTCTGCGCCAAAGATCCTGCCGGCCGCGACGCTTGCGCCACGATGCGCGACTTCTCGACCTCGGCCGATCAGCCGCCGATGATCAGCATCAATTTGTTTGACGTTTCCGGCGAGGAGAAACGCAAGTTGCGGTTTCTGATCCTACCGATCGGCATGATGCTGAAGCCTGGCTTCCGCGTCATTGTCGACAAAGGCGAAGCGCTCGAAGGCAGGTACGACATGTGCTTCCAGAACGCCTGCTCGGCGGAGATCGAAATTGGCCCGAAGACGCTGGAGGCGCTGAAAAAAGGGCAGAACATGAGCGTCGTCATGCGCGTCCCTGGCGGCGACGTCTCCGGGCGCGAACTGACGTTCAACATTCCTCTGAAGGATCTCGGTCCGGCGTTCGACGGCAAGCCGACTGACCCCAAGGTTCTGGAACAGCAACGCCAGGCGTTGCAGCAGCAACTGCAGAAGAAGGCGGAAGAGCAGCGCAAAGCGCTCGAGCAGCAGCAAAGCGGAGCTGCAGCGGCCCCGGCGGCGCCAGCCCCTGGTCCTGCCGCCCCGGCTCCCGCCGCTCCGGCGAAGTAAGCCGGCCGTTCAGCCCTCCCGCCTGGTGGGAGGGCTAGCGGACGTACTCCCGCTGATAGCGGGGGCCTAGGCTGGTCAACAGGTGATAGCCGATCGTGCCGCTGCGCGACGCGAAGTCGTCGAGGTCGATCGATCCGCCGAACAGCTCGACCGGATCGCCCACGCGAACGGAGTCTTCGGGCAGGTCGGTGACGTCGACGATGGCGAGGTCCATCGACACGCGCCCGACCAGCGGCGCCCTGCGCCCGGCGATCGCGACTTCTGCCCCCGGCTTCGCATCGGTCGCGCCGGCGCCGCGCGGCAGGCCGTCGGCATAGCCGATGAGCAGGGTCGCGAGCCGGGTCGGCCGCTTGGCGGTCCACTGGGCGTTGTAGCCGCAGGTCATGCCCGTTTCGATCGAGCGCATCTGCTGGATGGCCGCGGTCAGCGTAACGACGGGACGCATCGGGTTTGGGCTGCCCGGCGTCGGATTGCCGCCGTAGAGCGCGTAGCCCGGACGGGCCAGATCGTAGATCGGCGAGGGCTTGAGGAACATGCCCGACGAGTTGGCGAGCGAGGCGGGGAGACTCGGGAAAGCCGCCCGCGCGGCCTCGAAAAGCTCGATCTGCGCCTGGTTGATCGGGTCGCCGGGGATCTCGGACGAGACGAAATGGCTCATCAGCAAGTCGGCCCCGCTCGATGGCGCCATGCGTCTCCATCGCGGCGCGCAGGCGAGCGAGGGACTCGAAGCCGAGCCGGTTCATGCCGGTGTCGAGATGGATCGCGCAGGGGCTGGTCCAATGCGACGCGCGGCAAAGGCGGACCAGCGCTGAAGCTCCTCGTCGCCGCCGATCACCGGCGCCAGTCGATGCTCGGCATAGTCCCCTGGATCAGCCCCGCTCTCGAGGCCGTTGAGCACATAGATCTGAGCCTGCTCCGGCAGCACCCGCCGCGCCGCGATCCCCTCATTCAGATGGGCGACGAAGAAGACGCGCGCCCCCGCCGCCCACAGTGCAGGCGCAGCTTCGGAGAGCCCGATCCCGTACGCATTGGCCTTGACGACGGCGGCGCAGCGCCCCGGCGCGGCGCGGCGCGCGAGTTCGCGCCAATTGTCCGCGAGCGCGCCGAGGTCGATCCGAAGACGCACCGGAGCGCCTGCGGGCGCAATTGGATCCGCCAATCGGGTTGTTCTTGCGTTCCAAATCTGCATGCTCGCATGTAAGACGGGCCCAAGGGCGGCGCCAAGCTCAGCCAACGCCCGCAGGCTTCATGGACGAAGTTTAACCCGCCTTTCAGGCTCGGCGTCCAGCCGACGCCTCGTTTTCGCCGCGCTCGCTGGCGAAGACCGCTCAGGCGCGGTACACCGCGTGAGATCGAGCCATGAGGCGGACAATTCGATGACCATGAGCTTGACCCGCAGGGCGGCGTTGAAGGCCGGCGCGGGCGGCGCGCTGGCGACGCTCGTCTGGCGCCCCTTCGCCGCGCTTGCCGACGATTCCGTCGAGACTCACGGCCTGTCGTCGTTTGGCGATCTCGCGTTGCCGCCCGACTTCCCGCATTTCGCCTACGTGAACCCCGAGGCGCCGACCGGCGGCCTGTTGTCGCTGCAGATCACCGGAACGAGCGGCAACCAGAACTTCGACACCTTCGACACGCTGAACATCTATGCCTGGAAGGGCAACGGCGCGGCCGGCATGTCGGCCACCTTCGACACGCTGATGACCGCAAACGGCGACGAACCCGATTCCGTCTACGGTCTGCTCGCACAATCGGTGCGAGTCTCCGCCGACAAGCTGGACTACCGCTTCCGACTTCGCCCCGAGGCGCGCTTCTCGGACGGCTCGAAGGTGACGGCGGCCGATGTCGCCTTTTCGCTCAACGTGCTGAAGGACAAGGGCCACCCGATCTACGCCCAGCTCCTGAGGGAAGTGGAATCGGCGAATGCGGAAGGCGACGATGTCGTGCATGTGCGCTTCGTCCAGGGCCGCAGCCGAGACGCGCATCTGATCGTTGTCGGCATGCCGGTGTTTTCGGCGGCGTGGTGGAAGGGGCGCGATTTCACCGCGGCGACGCTCGATCCGCCGCTTGGTTCGGGCGCCTATAAGGTCAAGACCTTCGAGCAGGGCCGGTTCATCGAATATGCGCGCGATCCCAGTTATTGGGGCGCCAAGCTGCCCGTGAACCTTGGGCAGAACAACTTCGATCGCCTGCGCTTCGAATATTATCGCGAGCGGCAAGTCGCGTTCGAGGCGTTCAAGGCCGGAGCGATCAACTACCACGAGGAGTACACGTCGCGCTTCTGGGCGACCGCTTACGACTTCCCCGCCGTCAACGACGGCCGAGTGAAGAAGGAGATTTTGCACGACGGCGCGCCGTCTAAGACCCAAGGCTGGCAGCTCAACACGCGGCGCGATCAGTTCAAGGATCCGCGCGTGCGCGAAGCGATCGGGCTCTGTTTCGACTTCGCCTGGACCAACAAGAACATCATGTATTCCGCCTACAAGCGGATCATCTCGTACTTTCCCAACACCGACATGGAGGCGAAGGGCAAGCCCGGTCCGGACGAGCTCAAACTGCTTGAGCCGTTCCGCGACAAGCTCGCGCCCGCCGTCTTCGACGAGCCTTACGTCCCGCCGGAGAGCGATGGCTCAGGGTCGGACCGCAAGCTGCTCAAGCAGGCCTACGACCTCCTCCTCGCGGCGGGGTGCAAGCGCGACGGATCGGCGATGATGCTGCCGAACGGCAAGCCGTTCGACGATCGAGTTCCTCGACAGCAACAGCGCGCTCCAGCCGCACACGCTGCCGTTCATCCAGAACCTCGGCAAGCTCGGCATCCAGGCGACTTATCGCATCGTCGATCCCGCGCAATACAAGAGCCGCACCGACGCGTTTGATTTCGACGTGGTGACCACGGCGTCCGGCGGAACGCTTACGCCCGGCGTTGACCTTCGGACCGTCTTTACGTCGGAGTCCGCGAAGCAGAACGCCTCGCGCAATCTTGCCGGCGTCTCCGATCCGGTTGTGGACGCGCTCGTGGAGGCGATCGCAACTGCGAAATCGCGGGATGAACTCAACGCGGGCGCCCGAGCGCTCGACCGCGTCCTGCGCGCCGGCCATTATTGGGTTCCGATGTGGTACCGCGACACGGCCTGGGTCGCGCATTGGGACGCGTTTTCGCGTCCCGAGACGCCAGCCGAGACTCAGCACCGGCGCGCCGGGAACCTGGTGGTGGGACGAAGCAAAGGCCAAAACCATTGGACTCTAATAGGCGCTTGCCGCTTCGCCCGCAGGCCGGCTGAGGCATGCTCGCCTATATCCTCCGCCGGCTCTTGCTGATGATCCCGACGATCCTCGGAATCATGGCGGTCTCTTTCGCGATCGTGCAATTCGTGCCGGGCGGCCCGGTCGAGCGCGCGATCTCGCAATTGCAGGGCGCGGACCAGAGCTCGACCGCGCAATTCGGCGGAGGCGGCGGCCAGATCGGCTCAGGGAGCGCGCAGGCCGGGGGCGACATCACTTCGCGCTATCGCGGCTCGCAGGGCCTCGATCCGAAATTCATCAAGGAGCTGGAAAAACAATACGGCTTCGACAAGCCGGCGCTCGAGCGGTTCTGGATTCTGGTGCGCGACTATTCGACCTTCAATTTCGGCAAGAGCTACTATCGCGACGTGCCGGTGCTGGAGCTGATCAAGGAAAAACTGCCGGTCTCGATGTCGCTCGGCCTGTGGATGACCGTCCTTTCCTACGCGATTTCGATCCCGCTTGGCGTCCGAAAGGCGGTCAAGGACGGCTCCCGCTTCGACACCGTCACGTCCGCGCTCGTGATCTTCGGCTACGCAATTCCGAGCTTTCTGTTCGCGGTCTTGCTCGTTGTGCTGTTCTGCGGCGGGTCGTTCTGGCAGATCTTTCCGCTGCGCGGCCTGACCTCCGACAATTTCGCCGACCTCAGCTGGCCGCAAAAGATCCTCGACTATCTCTGGCATATCGCGCTGCCGGTGACGGCGCTGGTCCTGGGCTCGTTCGCGACCTCGACGTTGCTGACGAAGAATTCCTTCCTCGACGAGATCAAGAAATCCTACGTGCAGACCGCGCGCATGAAGGGCCTGACCGAGCGTCGCGTGCTCTATGGCCATGTGTTCCGCAACGCGATGCTGATCGTCATCGCCGGATTCCCGGGCGCTTTCATCGGCGCCTTCTTCACCGGCTCTCTCTTGATCGAACAGGTGTTCTCGCTCGACGGCCTCGGCTATCTCTCCTACAATTCGCTCATTCAGCGCGATTATCCGGTTGTGCTCGCCAATCTCTATATTTTCGCGCTCATCGGCCTCGTGGTGAACCTGATTTCCGACCTCACCTACACCTGGATCGATCCTCGCATCGATTTCGAAACGCGAGAGGTGTGAGCTTGGTCGATACGGACCGCTTGGCTCTCCCTTCCGACACGGCCCCCCAACCGGGAGAAGCGCCAACCGACATCTTTCCGCTTAACGAAGAAACGGATTCTTGGCCGCAGGCGAAAGCGCGCGCGAGCATTGAGCGCCGCCCTTGGCTCTCGCCGATGAACCGGCGCCGTCTCGACAATTTCCGCCGCCACAGGCGCGGCGCTTGGTCGTTTTGGATCTTTCTGGTCCTGTTCATTGCTTCGTTGTTCGCGGAGTTCATCGCCAACGACCGGCCCCTGATCGCCTCCTATAAAGGCGAGATCCTCTTTCCAGTCCTCTTCGACTATCCCGAGGATAAATTCGGCGGGTTCCAGGCGCGCGCGGATTTTCGCGATCCTTTTATCGCCGACGAGATCAAGGCGCATGGCTGGATGATCTGGCCGCCCATCCGTTTCGCCAATTCAACCACAATTCTCAACCCGCCGACGCCGCTGCCCACGCCGCCGACCTGGATGCTGACGGAAGTCCAATGCCGTTCCGCACTCGAGAAGCAGAATGTCAAGGACGCGGCGACCGTTCCCCGCCCCTGCAGCAGGCTCGAACCGCTCTGGCTTGGCTCGGATCAGGACGGGCACGACATCGTCGCCCGGCTGATCTACGGCTTTCGCATCTCGATTCTGTTCGGACTGACGCTGGCCGGCGTCTCCTCCGTGATCGGCGTCTTCGCCGGCGCGGTGCAGGGCTATTTCGGCGGCTGGCTTGATCTTACGATGCAGCGGGTGATCGAGATCTGGTCATCGCTGCCGCATCTCTACATCCTCATCATCCTCTCAGCGATCCTCGCGCCGAGTTTCTTTGTCCTCCTGACAATCCTGCTCTTGTTTTCGTGGGTCAGCCTTGTCCACCTGGTCAGGGCCGAGTTCCTGCGCGCGCGCAACTTCGAATACGTGAACGCCGCACGCGCGCTTGGGCTCTCCAACGCCAAGATCATCGTCAAGCATGTGCTGCCAAACGCCATGGTGGCGACGCTGACGTTCCTGCCGTTCATCGTCAATTCCTCCATCAGCACGCTGACCTCGCTCGACTTCTTAGGGTTGGGCATGCCGCCCGGCTCGCCCTCGCTTGGCGAACTCCTGCTGCAGGGCAAATCCAACCTATCGGCGCCCTGGATCGGACTTTCCGCTTTCGCGGTGACGGCGCTGATGCTGTCGCTTCTCATATTTATCGGCGAAGCGGTGCGCGACGCTTTCGACCCACGAAAGACGTTCTTGTGAGCGACGCCGACCCGCTCCTAGACGTGCGCGAGCTCTCGATCGCGTTCGCGCAAAGCGGCGAGCGGCGCACGGTCGTTGACCGGGTCTCCTTCCAGCTTGCGAAGGGCCGGGCACTGGCCCTGGTCGGCGAATCGGGCTCCGGCAAGACCGTGACCGCTCAGGCGATTGTGCGTCTCCTGCCGCAACCCGCGGCCAGCTATCCGAGCGGCGAGATCTTCTTCCGGGGCCGCGACGTGCTCAAAATGTCCGACGACGAATTGCGCGCGATGCGCGGCGGCGGCGTCACCATGGTGTTCCAGGAGCCGATGACGTCGCTCAATCCGCTGCATACGATCGAGCGGCAGATCGGCGAGATCATCGCGCTCCACCACGGGCGCGCGGCCGCCACGCCGACACGGATTATCGAGCTTCTGACTGAAGTTGGCATCGTCGATCCGGCGCAAAGGCTTGGGGCTTATCCCCATCAGCTCTCCGGCGGGCAGCGCCAGCGGGTGATGATCGCCATGGCGCTCGCCAACCGTCCCGATCTTCTGATCGCCGATGAACCAACGACCGCGCTCGACGTCACCGTGCAGGCGCAGATCCTCAAATTGTTGAAAGATCTGCAGACCAAGCTCGGCATGGCCATGCTGTTCATCACCCATGATCTCAACGTCGTCCGGCGCATCGCCGACGACGTGATCGTCATGCGCGAGGGAAGAATCGTCGAGGCCGGAGAGACCGGGAGCGTGTTCGCCGATCCTCGCCATCCCTATACGCGCGCGCTCCTGGCCGCAGAGCCCAAGGGTGATCCGCCGCCCGCCGATCACGCGGCGCCTATGGTCGCAAGCACTGACAATTTGCGCGTCTGGTTTCCGATCCGGAAGGGCTTCTTGCGCCGCACCGTGGCTCATGTGAAAGCCGTCGACGGCGTGTCGCTCGCCATCCGCGAGGGGCAGACGGTCGGCGTCGTTGGCGAATCCGGCTCGGGCAAGACGACGCTGGGACTCGCGATCTTGAGACTCATTCGATCGGAAGGGCCGATCGTCTATT
The DNA here is from genome assembly GCA_963743265.1 of uncultured Alphaproteobacteria bacterium. Classification (GTDB taxonomy): domain Bacteria; phylum Pseudomonadota; class Alphaproteobacteria; order Rhizobiales; family Beijerinckiaceae; genus Roseiarcus. The sequence continues at coordinate 22,183 of CAVUPE010000040.1, forward strand.
GCGGCCGAGCCATCGACGGCCTCACGTCAAAGGCCATGCGGCCGCTGCGTCGCGAGATGCAGATCGTTTTCCAGGATCCGTACGGTTCGCTTTCGCCGCGGATGTCGGTGGCCGAGATCGTCGAAGAGGGGCTGATCGCGCAGGGGACGAAATTGAACGCCGCCGAGCGCCGCCGCGTCGCCGAACGCGCGCTCGCCGACACCGGGCTCGATCCATCGACGCTCGACCGCTACCCGCACGAGTTCTCCGGCGGCCAGCGCCAGCGTATCGCGATTGCGCGCGCGATGGCGCTCGATCCGCGCTTCGTGGTGCTCGACGAGCCGACCTCGGCGTTGGACATGTCGATCCAGGCGCAGATCGTCGACCTGTTGCGCGAACTGCAGCGCCGTCGCAATCTCACCTATCTGTTCATTTCCCACGACCTGAGGGTCGTGCGGGCGTTGGCCAGCGAAATCATCGTCATGCGGCGCGGCAAGGTGGTCGAGAGCGGGGAAGCGCGGAGGGTCTTCAGCGCGCCGCAAAACGACTACACGCGCGCTCTGTTCGCCGCAGCCTTCGCCAATGAGGCGACGCTCGACGCCGTCGTCAATCAGTGAGCGTCTTTCGCGAACCGCAGTGTGCGACCCTTCTCCCTCCGGGAGAAGGTGGCCCGAAGGGCCGGATGAGGGTCTGCGCCGAGGGCGCTGCGTCGGCTTCGTGCGCGAACCCTCACCCCCGACCCCTCTCCCGTAGGAGAGGGGAGCGATGACCCGCGCCATTCTCATCGTTCTCAATTCGGTCGGCTGCGGCGGCGCCGGGGACGCGAGAGCCTACGGCGATGAGGGCGCGGATACGCTAGGCCACATCGCCGAAGCCTGTGCTGACGGCCGGGGCGATCGAGACGGCTTGAGGAGTGGGCCGCTGAAGTTGCCGCGACTTGAGGCGCTGGGTCTCGGCCACGCGATGACGGCTTCGACCGGCCGCGTCGCCGCCCGGTTTTGCCTTTCCTGAGCCACGCGGCCAATGGGGCTATGGAATCGAGACTTCGCGCGGCAAGGATACGCCCTCCGGGCATTGGGAGCTCGCCGGCACGCCAGTTGACTTCGACTGGGGCTATTTCCCCGAGACGATCCCCGCATTCCCGGCGGCGCTGACCGCGGCGCTGATCGCCAAAGGCAAGCTCTCCGGAATTCTTGCCAATCGCCATGCTTCCGGCACCGCCGTGATCGAGGACTATGGCGAGGAGCACCTGCGAACGTTGAAACCCATCTGCTACACGTCCGCCGACTCGGTGCTCCAGATCGCCGCGCATGAGCAGGCTTTTGGACTCGAGCGGCTGTACGATCTTTGCCGGATCGCGCGCCGGCTGTGCGATCCGCTGAACGATCGGACGCGTGATCGCGCGTCCTTTCGTCGGCGCGAGCGCCAAGGACTTTGCGCGCACCGCCAACCGCAAAGATTTCGCCATGCCTCCGCCGGAGGGCAATATCCTGCAGCGGGCCGCCCGCGCCGGCCGCGCGGTTGTGTCGATCGGCAAGGTTGGCGACATCTTCGCCCATCGCGACACCGGGGACGAACGCAAGGGCAAGAGCAACGATGGCAATGTCGACCTTCTGCTCGATGCGCTCAAGACGACTGCGGAAGGCGGCCTGATCTTCGTCAATCTGGTCGATTTCGATACCGAATGGGGCCATCGCCGCGACGTCCCCGGTTATGCCGCCTGTCTCGAAGCCTTCGATCGACGGCTTGACGCCATCGAAGCGGCGATGCGCCCGACCGACTATTGCATCATCACCGCCGACCACGGCAACGATCCAACGTTCCGCGGCTTCGATCACACGCGCGAGCACGTTCCGATCCTCGCCTTCGGGGCCGGCGCGCGGGCAGGACCGATTGGAGGGCGCTCGAGCCTGGCCGACGTCGGCGAAACAATTGCCGCCAAACTCGGCTTGCCGCGCGGATCGCACGGGCACGCCTGGGTCTCATGAGCTTCGAGCTCGACGATCGGCTCGCCCGCGATGCGTTTGTGATTGGCGACTGGCCGCTTACCCGGGTGCTGCTGATGAACGACGCGCGCTGGCCCTGGCTTATTCTCGTGCCCCGGCGGGAAGGCATGGTCGAATTGACCGACCTTGAGCTCGCGGACCGAACGCAATTGATGGACGAGGCAGGTCGCGCTTCGCGGTTCCTGAAGAGTTACGCGCGAGCGGACAAGATCAATGTCGGAGCCCTTGGCAACATCGTTCGCCAGCTCCACCTGCATATTGTCGCGCGGGTTGTTGGCGATCCGGCTTGGCCGAGACCGGTCTGGGGCCACGGAGACGCGACGCCTTACGGCGATGACGCGGCGCAAGCGCTGATCGCGGCGGCGCGAGAAGGGCTGCCAATTCCGCCCATCAAGGCAGGCGCGGCCCTCTCCTCGCAGTAAACGTTTCATATATGTATAAACGCGGACACTCGGAAATAGCGCTGCAACTCGTTGGCATCGCCCAAAATGGGCTCAGGAATGGCGCATGCCCTGTAAGACCCTGTCGCGTAAACCCCCGCATTGCGCCGCGCAGCGGAAATCGTCATAACGTCCGCCATCCCTTGGTCGGCAGAGGCCAGGAATCGCGGTGTCGCCGGCGAGGTGGTTCGCGAGGACTTCGCAAGTGACGGAGGCGATCATGTCCGACGCATTCCAGGACCGCGAGAATACGTTCGAAAAGCAGTTCGCTCACGACGAGGACCTGCGCTTCAAGGCAGTCGCGCGCCGCAACAAGGCGGTGGCGCTCTGGGTCGCCGAGACGAAGGGGCTGTCTGGGGCTGACGCCGAGAAATACGCCAGCGAGTTCGTCGGCGCGCAGATCGGCAAGAGCGAGGACGACGTCGCTGCGGCGCTTAAGGCAGATCTCGCGCGCGGCGACGTCGATCTCTCGGATCACCGTCTGCGCAAGAAGATGGACGAGGAGATGGCGGCGGCGGTCGCCTCGGTCAGGGCCGGGCAAGTAAAGCGAGGGGCGGAGATCACGCGCCTGCGGGACGCACGAGCGGCGCGAAAGCGGCCGCGACGGCCTCGTAGACGTCTCGCTTGAAGGGCACCACAAGCTCTGGCAGACGCTCCAAACGCTCCCAGCGCCAATCGTCAAATTCCGCGTCGTGGGCGCCGCCGGCCGGATGGTGAACGTCGATCTCCTTGTCTTCGCCGACAAACCGGAACAGAAACCACTTCTGGGTCTGCCCGCGATACCGGCCGCTCCACCGCCCGCGCGCGCCTTCCGGCAAATCGTACTTAAGCCACTCTGGCAGCTCGGCGATCAGTTCGATCGAACTGACGTTGGTCTCTTCCCAAAGCTCGCGCTTCGCGGCTTCGAACGGTTGTTCGCCTGCGTCGATTCCCCCCTGCGGCATCTGCCACGAGCGCGGGTCCAAGACCTCTGACCCGCGCTTGCGCTTGCGATGGCCGATGAAGGCATCGCCAGCGTGATTGACCAGCGCGACGCCGACACATGGCCGATACAGCAGATCGGCGCTCATGGATTCGCGGACGGGTTCGATTGAGCGAACGGGTCTGGAGTTGCCGACATCAAGGCGGACAGCGGGACCAATGCGACGCCCTTCAGGTCGAGTTCGTTCGTCCATCGCGCCAAGCGCGTGACGCTGGCCGGCGACGCGGAAGCGACGCCGATCGCAGAGCCTCGCTGGCGCGCGAGTTCGACGAGCCGAGCCAGCGCCGCGTCAACGACCTCGGGCGCTGCATTGGCGTCGATCACGACGTCCCCGCGCGCAGAGGGCGCCGCCAGCGTCGCAGCGACATCGGGCGCGACGCTGCGCGGCGAAGAGCCGTCGTCGAGATAGCCGAGGCCCCGGGACGCGATCTCGCTTAGAATCGGCGTTATCTCCTGTCGATCAGCGGTGAATTTGCTCGCCAAGGGTGATTGACCACCGCAATATAGCCGGTGAACCGGCCCATTTGCCAGCGCAGCGAATCGAGGTTCTCAACGTCGGAAGCGGACGTCCTCAGCACATGCGATCCTAAGCCGCCGGTTGCATCCGAAAAATCATCGAGTCGCGCTTGAAGAACGGTTTCGTGGCCCGCTTCCCGAGCTTGCGCCGCCTGTTGCTCAACCGCCGCGCCAGTCGGCGCAAACGCGAGCGTGACCGCGCCGGGCAGCTTGGCGATTGCGCTCTCCGCGCTGAGGCCAAACCCACCCACCACCAAAGCGATGCGCGGACTGCCGCCCCTCAACCTTGGGTCTAAGGCGACTGCCCTTGCGTAAACATCAATCGGGCGCGTCGCCGTCGACTCCGATGCGCGGCAAAAGGCCGTATTTCGACTTCTCGATGAGGCGAGCGTCGGGGGCGGGCGCGAGCTTGACGCCGAGCGCCTGCGCCACGTCGATGATGAGCGGCTTGGGCGGCCCGCCGCTCCCGCGCGTGACCTTGACCCCGCTCGTCACTTCCATTTGTTCTGTCGAGGCGACGGGCGGCGCGATGGCTTGGCGCACGCTCGCCGTTGTCTCTGGGGCCGCAGACCTTTGCGGTGCGGGCAAGACTTCGACCTTCGCCACCGCAACGGGCTCGCCGTTGAGAGACAAATCTCGTCGCGGAAGCGTAAGGAGACCGACAGCCATCGCAAGAATCGCCGCGCCAATCGCCGCTCTTTTTGTCGGGCGCTTGCGGCGAACAGGCAGCGCGGCTGCAGCGCCGGAAGCAAAACCGAGCGGTTCGTCCAGTTCGTCCCACACTTCAGCCGACGCCCCTCGCTCTGAACGTCCCAGGCTCGCGAATCAACCTTGCCCCAACCTATACTCATCCACCGCCCAAGGCCGCAGCCCCTCATACCTGAAGTAGGCGGCGCAAGTCTTCCGTCTCATTTTCACCCCTGATACGAGCTCGACGCAGGGATCTCAGCGATCCACGAACGCGACCCGAGGGTGAAGCATTATCGATGGCTCGCAATCTGATCACTGACATTGACGGCGTGCTCGTCGGATCGGCCGACGACGAGCGGCTTGCTTCCGGCGTCACCGTGGTCTTGTTCGAGGAACCCGCGGTCGCGTCAATTGCTATGAACGGCGGCGCGCCCGCGCTCCGCGACACGGCCTTGCTAGAGCCGGAAATGACCATCGAGCGGGTCGACGGTTTCGTTCTGTCCGGTGGATCGGCTTTCGGCCTCGATGCGGCGGGCGGCGTGATGGCCTATCTCGCCGAGATCGGTCGCGGCTTTGAGCATCGCGGAGCGCGCGTGCCGATCGTGCCGGGTGCGAGCCTGTTCGATCTCCTCAACGGCGGCGACAAATCTTGGGGCCGCAAGCCGCCTTACTGGGACTTGGGCCTCAAGGCCGCGTCGACCGCCGCTGTCGACTTCGCGCTCGGCACCGCTGGCGCAGGATTTGGCGCGACGACCTACAACCTGAAGGGCGGCCTAGGCTCCGCCAGCGCGGTCACCTCGAGCGGCTTTCGAGTCGGCGCGCTCGTGGTCGTCAATTCGGTCGGTCGGGCCACGCGAGGCGAAAGCCCATATTTCTGGGCCGCGCCCTATGAACGACAGGCGGAATTCGGCGGCCTCGGCTTCGGACCGAAGGATATTGACGATCACCTGACGCTTCGCCTCAAGTCCGACACGCCGTCCAGCACCGATCTTATGGTGGTCGTCACCGACGCGGCGTTGACCACGACGCAGCTCAAGCGGGTTGCAACTATGGCTCAGGACGGCTGCGCGCTGGCGCTGCGTCCCGCCCATGCGCCAATGGACAACGACGTCGTCTTCGCCGCGGCGACGGCGCGGGCCAGCGCTGTTCCGGACATCCGCGACCTGACCGAGATCGGAATGTTGAGCGCCGAATGCGTCGCGCGTGCGATTGCGCGCGGCGTTTACGAGGCTTCGCCGCTGCCGTTTCCGGGCGCACAGCCGACATGGCGGCAGCGGCGGGCGATGAATCCGACTGTCGGGTGAATCGCTTCCAGCCTACGGGCAGTCGATGCCTTCGATCGCCAACTGACTGCGGTTACCTGTCGCTCGGCAAGGCGGCATGCGTGGCGGTCTTCAGCGCTTGAGCTTGTGCGCGCCATTTGTCGGCCTCGATCCGGCTTTGGCGCGAGGCTCTCCGATGGCGCCCTTGCGACAACCAGGTCGCCAGCGCGCCCGCAACGACGCCGAGCATGGCCGCGACAATCACCACTGCGAACAGCGGCGCAGCGATCGAGAACGCCGCATTGTCGGTGTTGGAAAATGGGTCGAACGAAACGGTCACGAAATCGCGATTGGCGAAGGCAAAACCGAGAAGGACGACGGCGCAGAGGGCGAGGATGAGCGACTTTTATAAAGCGAACCATGCAAGCCTCATCCGCTCGACTCGCCGAGCCCTCGCCAGCTCAAGCGACAGCAACTGTCCAACGACCCTAAATCGCCTCAGCCGAGCGATTGAGACGCTCGCGCATTTCTTTGCCGGTCTTGAAGAACGGCGCCAGCTTCTCGGTCACCGGAACCTTGTCGCCGGTGCGCGGATTGCGACCGGTGCGGGCCTGGCGTTGTTTGGTCGAGAACGCGCCGAAGCCGCGCAACTCGACGCGCTCGCCGCGAGCGAGCGCATTTGTGATCTCGCCGAGGATGGCGTCGATAATGTTCTCAATGTCACGCTGATAAAGATGCGGATTACGGGCCGCCATGCGCTGTACGAGCTCAGACTTGATCACCGAATGTCCCCAACTCGAAATGCCCCAGCGTTCGCCTCGCCTTAATGCCCTGAAATAGGGGCCCGCATCAATAGCAAACCGTGCCTTCGTTACGATGCGATGCGGTTCGGCATCACGCCGCCTCGCCGAAGTGAGCGCCGAAAACGTTCAATCTGAACGTTGAACCTCATACTGGCCGGTCCGCCGAAACCGTGCGAGATAGGACGGAATGATCGCCTCGGCAGCCTGCGGCAGAACGCCGAGGGACCTCAGTACGCGTCCCTCGGCTTCCGCCTCCGCGGATACGACGTTGTCAGACGCAAGCAAATCGACTTGATCGCGTGTCGTCGTCAGCAATTTCGGAAAAAGCCCGAATGTCGCCTTCGACGCGAACTGTGTCGAGGACGCGATCCAACGCGACGGAGCCAGGGGAAGGCCAATAAGCAGACGGCGGCGATCAATTGCGCCGAGTGTGAGTTCGGCCGCTTCGCGGAGGGTCATCGTTCGTGGACCGCCGAGTTCGTACACCGTGCCGGACTTCGCCAAACCGGAGACCGCGGAGGCGACCGCCCGCGCGACATCGCCGACATAAACCGGCTGCAAACGACTTTCGCCGCCGCCCATCAGGGGCAAAACGGGCATGTGGCAAGCGAGCGCGCCGAAGCGGTTGAAGAAGCCATCCTCGGGGCCAAACACGACTGACGGACGCAGGACGACCACATCGGGGAATGTCTCGCGCGTCCCTTTCTCGCCAAGCCCCTTGCTCGCGATATAGGGCGAGGCGGAGTTCGGGTCAGCGCCGATACCCGAAATATGCACATAGGATGAAACGCGCGCGGCCGATGCGGCTCGCGCCAGCGCAAGGGCGCCCTCGACGTGCACGGCCGTATAGGTCTGCGCCCCGCTCTCGGCTGTCACGCCAGTGGCGTTGACGACCGCGGTTGCGCCCTCGACCGCCGCGGCGATCGAATCCGGGAAGCGAAGATTGGCCTGCACCGGCTGGATTTGTCCCACGCCGCCAATCGGCTGCAGGAAAGCAGCGAGATCGGGTCGCCGAACGGCCACCCGGACGCGCCATCCCTGGTGGACCAGCGCCCTTACGATATAGCGTCCGAGGAATCCCGACCCGCCGAATACCGTCGCCAAACGGTTGGCTTCCCTGGTGGCTTCGGTCATCGACGTCCTCTCTACAGGCGCGCCGCTCGTTTAGGCGAAAGCCGCGCGTCTGTATACCGGGAAACACGCCCGCCGCTCGACAAAAGTCTAGGCGTTCGCCTTCTGACGCGCGGCGACCACTAGATCGGCCGCGCGCCCGGAAATCTCGGCCAAATGATCGAATTTGGTCTCGAACGCGCCGACACCCGCGGTCGCAGAGCGCAATTCGACAATGAGATCGCCGATTTCAGCCTCCGGGATCAGCGCCCGCAGCGCCTCCCAGCCCGCCCAGCCCTCCCGGCCTTCAAAACCAAGAATTTGACCGCGCCGCGCGCTGACCAGCGCGCTCGCCCGCGCTAGCGCGTCGGTCGGCACGTAGACGGTCACTGAGAGGATCGGCTCGAGCAGCATCGGACGCGCTTTGACCAGAGCCTCATCTAAAGCCAGCTTGGCCGCCGCTCGGAAGGCCATGTCGGAGGAATCGACCGTGTGATAGGAGCCGTCGATCAGCGTCACCGAGACGTCCACCACTGGAAATCCGAGCGGGCCGCGCGTCATTGCGTCGCGCGCGCCGGCTTCCACGGAAGAAAAATACTGCCTCGGCACGGATCCGCCATGCACCCGCTCGGCGAAGGCGAAGCCCTCGCCGCGGCCGCGTGGGCTGACCTCGACAACGACGTCGCCAAATTGGCCATGGCCGCCCGATTGCTTTTTGTGCCGCCCTCGGACGGTGACGGCGTCTCGAATCGATTCCCGATAGGCGACGGACGGTTTGTACGATTGGATCGTTACGCCGAAGCGGTCGGCGAGCCGCTCGGCGGTCACGCGCAAGTGCATTTCGCCCTGTCCGAGCAGCTTCAATTCGGACATCTCTGCGTCTTGGACATAGGACAGCGCGCGGTCCTCTTCGCAAAGTTTGGCCAGTGCGCTCGCGAGCCTAACTTCGTCCTTTCTATCCTTAACGCGGATGGCGATTCCCTGAGTTGCGGGGGGAGCGACCAGCCGTCGCGCCGAGCGACGGAGCAGTTCGCCCGTCGGCGATGCGATCGCCGGTGGCGAGGTCTTCCAGCCGCGCGAATGCAATCGTGTCGCCTTCCTCGGCGCGGGTCAGTTTCGATGACATGGCGCCCATAAGCCGGGCCAATCCGCCAATCCGCTCCTCGACGCCGCGCGAGCTGACGACGGTGGAGCCGTCGGCAAAGGCGCCGCGCAGCACCCGCGCCAAAGATAGCTTGCCCCCGTGCGCGGTGTGGATCGTGCGCACCACCTGCGCCAGAGCTGGCCCATGATCCTCTATGCCAAGCCGCTTGCGCGTATGGGCGACGCCCGGCGACTCATGCCTCAGCGCCTTGAGAAGTCTGGTCACGCCGTGGCCGCCGATCGCCGAACCCAGGAGCACCGGCACGACCTGTCCATCGCGCAGTTCGCGGGCCAGATCGTCAAAGACGAGGTCCCTCGGCGGATCGATGTCGCCGATCAATTGCTCCATCAGCGCGTCGTCATAATCGGCGAGCTTCTCAAGCATCAGATAGCGGGCCTGCTTCTCCTCGGGGACCACGCCCGCGGGCATCTCGATAACGCTGGACGGCGCGGCTTCCCGATAGACGAAGGCCCGCTCGAGCGCGAGATCGACAAATCCGGTGGCGACGCCATCCTCCCATACCGGAATCTGGCGCAGCAGCAGCGGCGTGCGCGAGGCGGGTTGAAGCATCTCAAGCGTTTCGCGCAATCCCCCGTTCGCCTGGTCGATTTTGTTGAGGAAGAGGATACGCGGCAACCCCAGATCTTCCAGTTCGCGCAGAATAACCTGAAGCGCCGGGACCTTGCGCGGGTCGGCCTCGCAGACCACGACGGCGGCGTCGCAAATGGGCAAGGCATAGCGCATGTCATGGATGAATTCGATCGAACCGGGGGAATCGAAGAAGGTGAGCCGGTCCCCGAGGTAGTCGATGCTGGCGACGTTGGGCTCGACGCTCATCGCGTGGCTGCGCGCCTCCGAGCTTGAATCTCCCACGGTAGTGCCTTCCCGCACAGACCCTTGCCGCGCCACAGCGCCGCCGCGCGCCAATATCCCCTCAAGAAGGCTGGTTTTTCCGCTCTGAAACGGCCCGACGATCGACACCAGACGGGGACCGACCACGCGGTTCTCGTGATTGGCTGCGCTCAATATCGGCCTCCCTCTTGCGTTACGCCGCGCACCGAGGCGCTGCGCGAGTTGCTTTCGCGAGGCGATCGACTCCCTAGACCCGCCGCTCGGACGCGGTTCTCTCAGTTATTACCGCGCCTTGCGTCTTGGCGTCGGCGTCGTCGACCGCTACGGACCTGCTGCCGTGCGGTTGACATGGTTGCAAGAACAGGCGCGCCGCGCAAGACGGTTGCGGACGCCATCGCGAAGCGGTGGCGACGACCTCGCATTCGCCGTCGGCCTCTTGTATGGGACGGCGCGAACACGATTACGGACGAGGTTAGAGGTTCATGGGCCAGGGCCAATCGATTGACGCCGGGCACGTGGCGGCGGCGCTCAGCGGGCGCTCGGTGGTTCTTGTCGGTATGATGGGGGCCGGAAAAACCTCGGTCGGCAAACGGCTGGCTGCAAAGCTTGGATTGCCGTTCGTCGATGCCGACGCGGAGATAGAAGCGGGCGCTCAACTGACCATTTCGGAGATCTTCGAGCGGTTCGGCGAGGCTTATTTCCGAGAGGGCGAGCGCAAGGTGATCGCCCGCCTGCTCAAAAGCGGACCGATGGTGCTAGCAACGGGTGGCGGCGCGTTCATGAATGCGACCACGCGCGACAACATTGCTAGGCATGGTCTCTCAATTTGGTTGAAGCCGAGCTTTGACATTCTACTCGCCCGGGTGCGCAAGAAGTCGAATCGGCCGCTGTTGAGGACCGCCGACCCAGAAGAGACGCTGCGTCGGTTGCTAGACGAGCGGTCGCCGACCTACGCGCTCGCTGATTTCACCATCGAATCGGTCGATGCCGCTCACGATTCCGTCGTCGACGCCGTTCTTGGGCGCCTCCGTTTGGCTCTCGGCAAGGACGCTGGAGTTTCGGTACAGACGCGGCGAGTGGAAGTTCCGCTCGGCGCCCGCGCCTATCCGATCTTGATCGGGCCGGGCGCTCTCGACGACGCAGGCCCCGAAATCGCCAAGATCGCGCCGGGCGTCAATTGCGCAGTGGTGACCGACGCGCGAGTCGCGCCGCTTTACCTCGACCGGCTCACGACCAGCCTGGATCAGGCTGGTTTGCGGTCCACTTCGATCGTCTGCCCGCCTGGCGAAAGCACGAAGTCGTACGCCGAGTTCGCTCGCGTCGCCGACGCGCTGATCGAGGCTCGCATCGAGCGGAAAGACATCGTCATCGCACTCGGCGGGGGCGTCATCGGCGATCTTGCCGGATTCTGCGCCGCAACATTGCGCCGTGGCGTACGATTGGTGCAGATGCCAACGACACTGCTCGCTCAGGTCGATTCAAGCGTGGGCGGCAAAACGGGAATCAATTCGCGGCACGGAAAAAACCTCGTCGGCGCCTTTCATCAGCCATCGCTGGTGCTGGCGGACACAACCTGCCTCGATTCCCTTAGCGAGCGCGATTTTCGCGCCGGCTTCGCGGAGGTCGTCAAATACGGGCTCATCGCCGATCACGGCTTTTTCGAGTTTTTGGAAACGAATTGGCGTGACGTGTTCGCGGGCGGACCCTCCCGCGCCGAGGCGATCGCGATCAGCTGTGCGGCCAAGGCGCGCTTCGTCGTCGCCGACGAGACGGAGCAAGCAGAGCGCGCGTTGCTCAATTTCGGGCATACCTTTGGCCATGCCCTGGAAAATGTGACGCAATATGATTCGGCTAGGCTCGTGCACGGCGAGGGCGTCGCCATCGGCATGGCCTTGGCTTTTCGCTTCTCTCGTGACCTGGGTTTGTGCTCCGGTCAGGACGCCGCGCGGGTCGAAGCGCATTTGAAAACGGTTGGCCTTCCGACCCGCATGCAGGACATCGCCGGCTTCGAGGGGGACCTGGCACAGCTCTTGGCTGCAATGCGCCAGGACAAGAAGGTCGAGCGGGGCAAATTGACCTTCATCCTCGTTAGAGGCATCGGCGAGAGCTTCGTCGCCCGCGACGTAGAGGAAGGGAGCGTCTCAACTTTCCTGGCGCGCGAACTGGCTCCTTCGAGCTGAAATCCCCTGCGAAACGCAATACGCCCGAATGCGGCCGTGCTAGAATCCGCTGGATGTCGTACCCCCTCGACATTGTCGTCATCGTTCTCAGCGTCGCCGCCGCGGCGTTCTTCGCCGGCGCTGAGACCGCCCTAACGGCAGCCTCTCGCGCTCGCATGCATGCGCTCGAAACGGCGGGCGACAAGCGAGCGAAGTTGGTCACGCGTCTCATCGGCGCGCGCGGACGGCTCATCAGCGCGATGCTGCTCGGAGGACAACTCGTCACCATCGGTTCGTCGGCGATCGCGACGAGCGTCCTACTTGAGGCCTTCGGCGAGCGCGGCGTGTGGGCCGCGACTGCGATCATGACCGCACTGATTGTCGTTTTCGGCGAGGTGATGCCGAAGACCATCGCCATCGCCTATCCTGATCGTGTTTCGCTGCTCGATCGCGCCGCTGGTTTCCTTCTTCGTGACGCGTCTTCGGTCCGATCGTGAGCGCGGTCGAGATCTTGGTGCGCGGCGTCCTACGCCTATGCGGCGTCTCGCTCGGCGACCACGACCCTGGCGTTTCTGGCCATGAGGAACTGATGGGCGCGGTCGACATCCTGCATCGCGAAGGCGAAGTCGAGCGCGACGAGCGCGACATGTTCGGCGGTCTCCTGGAACTGTCGGAGATCCCGGTCTCGGACGTCATGGTTCATCGCACCAAAATGCGGCTCATCGACGCCGACCTGCCGCCCGAGGAGTTGGTGCGCGAAGTGATCGCTTCCCCCTACACCCGCATGCCCCTTTGGCGCGGGGAGCCGGACAATATCATCGGCGTCCTGCACGCCAAGGACCTGCTCAGAGCGTATGTCGCAGCTGGCGGGGACGCCGGCAAACTTAACATCGCTGATCTGACGCTCGAGCCCTGGTTCATCCCCGAATTCGACGACGCTGCGCGACCAGCTCCAGGTGTTTTTGAGCCGAAAGACCCATTCGGCGCTCGTGGTCGACGAATACGGCGTCGTGCAGGGGCTAATCACGCTTGAAGACATCATCGAGGAGATCGTTGGCGATATTCGGGATGAGCACGACGTCGCGGTGCAGGGCGTGCGCAAACAGCGCGACGGTTCGGTCGTGGTCGACGGCTCGGCGACCATACGGGAGCTCAATCGCGCGATGGGCTGGAATTTGCCTGACGACGAGGCCGCGACGGTGGCCGGTCTCGTTATTCACGAGGCGCGCTCGATTCCTGAGCCGCGTCAGACTTTCAGCTTTCATGGCTTCCGCTTCGAAGTCCTGCGCAAGCAGCGCAATCGGATCGCCGCGCTCAGAATCACTCCGCTCGCCGCGCGCACCGGGGAGGACCGGGCGGTCGACCATGACGGAGAAGCGGCGCCCCATGACTGAGGCAAGGACTCACCGGCGCCTGGCGGGGCCGCAGGAGTCGTTGCTGCGTTACCACAGATACCTATATAAGCGCCCAATGTATCGGCCAGCGGCCGACAAGAGGTTTGGATGTCCTGGAATAATCAAGGCGGCGGACCGTGGCGCTCCCAAGGGCGCGGACCGTGGGGCCCCGGGCCGTCGGGTCCTCAGCCGCCAGGCGATCTCGAGGAGATCATCCGCCGCGTCCAGGATGCCCTTGGCAAGCTGACACCCGGAGGATCGGGCGCAGGGGGTAAAGGGCTAGGCGGCCGAGGAATGCTGTTCCTCCTGCTCGCAGCTCTCCTGCTCTGGTTTGCGTGGGGAACGTTCTATACGGTTCAACCGAGCGAAGTCGGCATCAATCTTGTCTTCGGCCGTTATACCGGCAAAACGGCCGCCGGCTTGAACACCAATTGGCCCTGGCCAATTGGGTCGGTGATTAAGGTTCCGGTCTGGGATCAGCAGATCACTGAAGTGGGGTATCGCAGTCTCGGCGGGAGCACGGACATTCCCGAAGAGAGCCAGATGCTGACCGGCGACAAGAATATCGTCGACGTTCACTTCAGGGTGAACTGGCAGATCGATCCGGCCAAGCCAGAAGACTACGTGTTCAACATTCTAGGCCCGCGCGAGACGGTCAAAGCGGTGGCCGAGAGCATCATGCGCGAGGTCGTCGGCCTGAAGACCATCGACGGCATTCTCACCACCGACCGGGCTTCTGTCGAGGCCGACGTGCAAAAGCGGATGCAGGACCTGCTCAACGCGTATCGGGCTGGCGTTCTCGTGAAGCAGGTTCAGCTGCAGTCCGTCGACGCTCCGAGCGAGGTCCTTTCCGCCTATCGCGACGTGACCGCAGCACAACAAGACCAGCAGCGCGCCGTCAACGAGGCTGAGACCTACGCCAACAAAGTCGTTCCAGAGGCCGAGGGCGGGGCTGCCCGCATTGTGGCCGAGGCCCAGGCCTATCGCGAGCAGACGATCCTGGAAGCGAAGGGCCAGACCGCCCGCTACAACCAGATTTACCAGCAGTACAAGAAGGCGCCGGCCGTAACCCGCGAGCGGATGTATCTCGAGACTATGGAGCGGGTGCTTGGCCCTATGGACAAGACGATCGTCGATTCGAACTCCTCGAGCCCGCCTGTGCCCTATATCGCGCTCGACCCGTTGCAGTCCAAGACGGGAGCGAGCGCCAAATGAGGTCCCTAAACAGCGTTGTTCTTGCCGCCATCGCGGTTGCCGCCATCATTCTTGTCTCGATGGCGACGTTTATCGTCAATCCGACCGAACAAGCTCTGATCTTGCGGTTCGGCCAGCCCGTGCGCGACCTCATCGACGCCCCGGGCCTATATTTCAAGTGGCCTTTTGTCGATACGGTTGTCTATATCGACAAGCGCATTCTCGCGCTCGATAACGAGCGCCAGGAAGTGCTGGTGTCCGACAATCAGCGCCTGGAGGTCGACGCCTTCGTGCGCTACCACATCGCTGATCCGCTGCTGTTTTATCAATCCGTCGGCGACACCCGTGGCGCCGACGCGCAACTCGGCGGCATGCTGAACTCGGCGCTGCGCCGCAGTCTATCGGGGGCGTCGATCACCGATATCGTGCGCGACAAGCGCGACGCCCTGATGGCCGATATCCGCGATCAGATGATCGTTGGCGCCAAGCGCTTCGGCCTCGATGTCATCGACGTGCGCATCAAGCGCGCGGACTTGCCCGCCGAGAACTCGGAGGCGGTGTTCCGTCGCATGCAGACCGAACGGCAACAGCGCGCCGCCTCCTATCGCGCGCAAGGGTCGCAGCAGAGCCAGCAGATCAAGGCCGAGGCCGACCGAAAGGTCACCGTCATCACCGCCGAGGCTCAGCAGAAGGCCGAGCAGACCCGCGGGGAGGGCGACGGCGAGCGTAACCGCATCTTCGCCGAGGCCTATGGCGCGGACCCCGATTTTTTCGGCTTCTACCGCTCGATGCAGGCCTATGAGAATAGCTTCGCCAACGGGCGGACGCGGGCTCTCATCAGTCCGAAGTCGGACTTCTTCCGTTACTTCTCGACGCCGACCCCGGCTCCCGAGACTGCAACACCCGCGGCGCCGTCTGCAAGTTCCGCACCTTCAGCGAAGGCGGACTGAAGTGAACGAATTCGGACTTGCGGTCGGGCTTGGGCGGTCGACCAACTGCCCTTACGCCGAAACTCGATTTAGCCGAACCGATTAAAGGAATTTGAGGAGAACCTTCATGCTCGACGACGGGTTGCGAATTTCGACGGGACCTCGTCGCGCCGCAAAATTGACGTGCGCGCTCGCGGTTCTTTCGGTTCTCGCTCGCCGCTCCGCTCGCATTGGCGCCGGCTAGCCCCGCTGCCGCCCAGGCGCGGCCGAGCCAATCTTGCCGATCTCGTCGACCAGGTCGCTGACGCGGTAGTCAACATTTCGGCCACTCAGACCGTCGAAGACAAGGATGCGCTCCGGATTTGCCTAAGGGTACGCCGTTCGACGAGATGTTCGAGGAGTTCTTCAAGAATCACGGCATCAATCCGCAGCCCCGCGCCCGCCGTGCGCAATCCTTGGGTTCCGGCTTCGTCATCGACCCGAGCGGCATTGTCATCACCAACAATCACGTCGTCGGGGACGCAAACGATATCGTCGTCATCTTTACCGATGGCCGCAAACTCAAGGCCACCGTGATCGGTAAGGATCCTAAGGTGGACGTGGCGGTATTGAAGGTGGAGAGCGACAAGCCGCTGAAAACGGTCAAGTTCGGCGACAGCGACAAGATGCGCGTCGGCGATGGCGTAATGGCGGTCGGCAATCCGTTTGGCCTTGGCGAAACTGTGACGGCGGGCATTATCTCCGCGCGCAACCGCAATATCGACAGCGGCCCGTACGACGATTTCCTTCAAACTGATGCGTCGATCAACAAGGGCAATTCGGGAGGCCCGCTGTTCAATCTGCAGGGCGAGGTGATCGGCATCAACACCGCGATCCTTTCGCCTTCGGGAGGCTCGATTGGCATCGGCTTCGCTACGCCTTCCGCGACCGTCCAGCCGGTGATCGGGCAGCTTCGAGAGTTCCGTGAGACCCGGCGCGGATGGCTTGGCGTGCGGATCCAGCCGGTCGACGACACCATCGCCGACAGCCTGAATCTCGGAACGGCGCGCGGCGCTCTCGTTGCTGGCGTGGACGAAAAGGGTCCGGCAAAGCCCGCCGGCCTGATGGCAGGCGACGTGATCGTCAAGTTCGATGGCAAGGAGGTCAAGGAATTGCGCGATCTTCCGCGCCTGGTCGCTTCGATGGCGGTCGGCAGGCAAGTCGACGTTGTGGTCGTCCGCAATGGCAAGGAAGTCACCAAGACGGTGACCCTGGGACGGCTCGAGGACGGGGAAAAAAAGACGGCCGCGCTCACCAACGAAAAAGATGACTCGCTGAAGACGGACGCTGTCACCAAGGCGCTCGGCATGGAGTTTTCTGCTCTGAGCGAGCAGGCGCGCAAGACCTTCAAGATCAAGGATAGCGTCAAGGGCGTGATCGTGACGTCGGTCGAGCCAGGTTCGGCCGCTGCGGAGAGAGGCTTGCGACCAGGCGACGTGGTCGAGGAGGTCAATCATCAGGCGGTGGAACATCCCGGCGACATCGCCAAGGCGATCGATGGCGCGAAGGCCGACGCGAAAAAGCCGGCGCTGTTGCTCGTCTCCAACGGCGAAGGCGAGGTTCGCTTTGTCGCCGTGCCGGTGGATTGAGCGCAAGGGAGCGGCGCAATGTCAGACGGACCGGTGACGGCGGACAATGCGCTCGCAATAGCGCGAGACGTGCTGCGCCGCGCGCCGCTGATCGACGGGCACAATGATCTCCCTTGGGTCATAAGGGTCGACCGGACGGCGCGAGGCGACGTCGTCGCGTACGACTTGAACCGGATTCACGAGCGCACGGACACCGACATTCCGCGCCTGCGCGAAGGCATGGTGGGTGCGCAGTTCTGGGCCGCGTTCCAGCCCACCAGCGCGCCCAATCCCGCGCGCACGGCGCTGGAGCAGATCGACCTCATCCGTCGCATCGAAGAGGCGCATCCCGATGTGTTCCTACCGGCGCGGCGCGCTGCCGACTACGCCCGTGCAAAGTCCCTCGGCAAGATCGCCTCCTTCATCGCGGTCGAGGGCGGCGTGGGGCTCGAGAATTCGCTGAGTCCGCTGCGTATCTGGCATGCCGCCGGCGTGCGGCTGATGACGCTTTGCCACAACGAAACCCTGGATTGGGTCGATTCCGCCACGGACGCGCCTCGCAACGGCGGCCTCAACGCCTTTGGGCGCGCGGTTATCGGCGAGCTCAACCGCCTCGGGATCGTGATCGATCTCGCGCACACGTCCCACGACGCGATGCGCCGTGTGCTCGACGTGACCGAAGCGCCGGTGGCGCTGTCGCATTCCAACGCCTTTTCGCTCTGCGACCATCCGCGCAACACGCCTGACGACGTTCTCAAGCGCCTCAAGGCCAACGGCGGCCTGGTCATGGCGACCTTCGTGCCTGGCTTCGTGTCGCAGGCGTTGCGCGACTGGCTGCGCCGTTCGCGCGACGGTTATGGCAAGGCGCCGCTCGCCGCCGACCCCAAGGCCCAGTTGGCCGAACTCGAGACCAAGCACGGCTCGGCGCCGAAGGCGAGCCTCGAGCAGGTCGCCGACCACATCGTGCGCCTGGTCGAGACTGCCGGCCTCGACCACGTCGGCGTAGGCTCCGACTATTTCGGCGGGGCTTCGCCAGTCGGGCTCGAAGACGTCAGCCGCTTTCCGCATCTGTTCGCGGAGCTGGTGCGGCGGGGCTTCTCCGAGAACGACCTCGAGAAGATGTCATCGAGAAACATGCTGCGCGTGCTGCGGCGGGTCGAAACGGTTGGCGCGTCGCTGCGGAAGACCCGGCCGCCGGCGATCGGCAGGCTCGAAGACTACCGCGAGGCGTGAGCGTCGGGCACGGGTCGTCCGCCGGTCCAAATAAATCCAAGCAAAACCAAGCAGGGCCAAATTAAACCAAGGAAAATTGCTTGGTTTAATTTGGTTTTATTCGTCCGAAACGGGCCTTTTCAATGGGTTACAGCGAATCCAAATAAAAATTGCTCTCCTGGGGTCTCTTCCCTCTTGATGCCGATCTCACACAACGCGGGAGCGTTTCACAATTTTCTACCTTCAGAAAAGCTAGCACGAGTTCTTCTTTCCGGCAATCATTTGTTGCGCCATGAAGGCGGCACAGCAACTTCAAGCCATAGTGCGTGAAATCGAAGTGTGCACCGAGGCGGCGGGGAGATCGAACGCTCGAACTGGCGCCGGGCTCGAAAAAGCCGTTCAGAGCGCCCGAACTCGGATCATCGAGACGGGCTGCCGCCAGAAAGCAGGCCGCCGGCCGTTCGATCCAGGAACCTCGAAGCGCAGCGTAACGATGACCTTGTCGAAGTCAGGCTCTGGCGCCAAAATATTGGCGCGAGGCGGAAGGCCGACCTCGGCCGACTGGAAAGCTTTTTCGGGAGAACGCCCATGCGGCACGGCTCCACGCTTCCGGTGCTTGAAACGACCGTGGTCAGCGATTGGGTCGACTACAACGGCCATATGAACGACGCGGCCTATGCGATCGTGTTCAGCCGCTCGGTCGACGCGCTGATGGACCGGATCGGCCTCGACGCAGCCACGCGCAAGCGGACCGGGCAGAGTTTGTTCACCTTGCAGATGATGCTGCACTATTTCAAAGAAGCGAAAGAGAACGACGCAATCGCGGTCTCCTGTCACTTGCTCGAGCACGACGGCAAGCGCATGCGCGTCTGGCTCGACATGACCGCGCCGGGCGGCGCAGTCCTCGCCGCGTCGGAGCAACTCCTGATCTCGGTCACGCAGAGCGACGGGAGCGCCCGCGCCGTCGAGTGGAGCTTCGAGACCAAGGCCGCGCTCGAAGCTCTCGCCAAGGCGCAGAGCGGCCTGCCTCATCCGCCCGCGGCCGGATCAGGCGTGGCCTTGACGCGGCACGGGTAACGCCGCTCTCCCGCGCTCAAAATCCGACCATCCCTGAGGAATTGACCCCAACTGAGACCTGTGCGGAAGTTCTGTGGTCCGCTCAGCGCAGCGAGAACCAGAAGGAATGAACGCCGTGGCTCTAGCGGTTGTGACGGGAACCAGCAGCGGTATCGGGCTTGCGACCGCTGTCGCGCTCGCGCGCGCCGGACACACGGTCGTGGCGACGATGCGTGACCTGGATCGCGGAGAGGAGATCCGTCAAATCGCCGCGGACGAGAAGCTCCCCATTCATCTTGCCATCATCAACGTCGACGACGACGATTTGGTGCGCGACGGCTTCTCGAAGATCGCCAGCGAACGGGGGCCGATCGACGTCCTGGTCAACAACGCGGGCATCGTCGGTGGAGGCGCCATCGAGGAAACGCCGGTCGACGTGTTTCGTCAGGTGATGGAGACGAACTTCTTCGGCGGTCTTCGTTGCATCAAGGCCGTTGTTCCCGACATGCGCGAGCGTCGCAGTGGAACAATCGTTAACGTTACATCGATCGCCGGCCGCCGCGCCATGGCGCCTCAGGCGAGTTACGCCGCTTCGAAATGGGCGTTCGAGGCGCTTTGCGAATGCCTTGCGCAGGAAATGCGCGCCTTCAACGTCCGCGTGGCCATTGTCGAGCCTGGGATCATCGCCACTCCGATCTTCAAGAAGGACGCCCCTCCGGCCCGATAACCGCTATCCGCACTCGAAGCGGTTCAGCGCCATCTTCGCGGCGGCGCTCGCCAACCCGACGCCGCCTTCCCTTGTCGGCGACGCAATTCGTCAGATCGTTGACAGTGACAGTTGGCAGCTTCGCTACCCCGTCGGCCCTGATGCGCTGCCGGTCCTGAAATCCCGGGCAAGCAAGACTGACGAGCAGGTGATCTCGGAGGCGGCGGAAAGCGACGCGGAGTTCATTGCGCGCATGAAGCGCGAATACCGGCTCGACCTCACGTTGTGACACGTGCCTTGGTGGGTTAGCCCCGTGAGGAACCCGCCTCTGAACCGCCCCCGCCGTCAGGCCGCTCGCGGCAGACGGGGCATATAAGCAAGTTGCGCGTGGCGCTCACAATAGGGTCCGCTGTGCGCAACGGCGCCGCAGTACCGGAACGTGTTGAGATCACGCGGATTGCCCGTTGGCCAGCGGCAGGCGCTTTCCGTCAGGTCGACGACGGTCAGCTTCCCGTCGATGGGCTCCTGGTCGGCAAAATAGGTGGTGTACGGCACGCCGCCTTCGGGGAGCGGAAGGGCAATAGTGTTCGGTTTAACGTTGTACATTTCAGACTCGGAAAGGTGAGAAAGCGGCTGGCGGCTTAGGGCGCGAACCACACAAGTGCGTTAAGTAATCACGGAACGTAAGATTTCCAGGGAGGCTGGCCCTCAAAATTGAGGGGGCAGCTCCACTTTTTTGCTTTTCACGGGACTATTGGCAGCGCCGAAGCGGCGACCGGAGCGCGTCATCCCTCAACCTTCCCCCGCAGCCAGAACGCATAGAGCGCGCAGCCGGTGAGGGCAGAGGCGCTCATGATGGCGCCAAGCGCGGTGGGCGAAGCGTCGCGATAGAGCGCGGCTGAGGCGAGGCCGCCAAGCGCTCCGAATAGCATTTGGACGGTTGTCACGACAGCGGAGGCGAGGCCGGCAATCTCCGGCAGGGGATGGACCGCTTCGTGGACAGCGTTGGGAAATACGAGCCCGAATGCGGAAACAAAAACCATCACCAACCCGGCGACGATGAGCGCCGACCCGGCGCCGGCGAGACCGACCGCCAGCAGCGCGAGCGCAGCCGCGCAATCGAGCGCAAGCCCCGCGTCGAGAACCCTTTTCGGGCTGACGCCATGGTTGAGCAGCCAGGCGTTTAGGGTCGAACCGACGATCACGCCCGATCCGGTAATGGCGAACAAGCCCGCAAATGCGGTTTTCGACACACCATAGCCCTGCATGAACAGGAGCGGCGAAACGTTGACGTAGGCAAAGAGGCCAGCGAACAGGAAACCGCCCAGCAGCGAAAAGCCCGCGCAGGCCGGACTCGTCAATGCACGCCGGTAGCCCGCGAAAATCGTCGAGGGCTTTAGGTTCCGGCGGTTTTCGGAAGCATGGGTTTCGTCGAACAGAGTGATGGCGGCGATCGTCGTGAGGACAGCGACGCCGGTCAGCACGACAAAAATCAAACGCCAGGAGCCGAAGGCCAGAATCGCGCCGCCAAGAGCCGGCGCGATGAGCGGCGCCACGCCGAACACGACCGAAACAGCGGAGAGCTGCAGGCGGGCCTCCCGACCCTCGAAGAGGTCGCGGATGATGGCTCGCGGCAGGATGCCAATCGCTCCGGCGCTCGCTCCTTGCACCAGGCGGAAGGCGAGCAGCGCGTGAATGGAGGGCGCGAGCGCGGCTCCCGCGGCGCAGAGCGTGAAAAGAGCGAGGCCGATCACCATGGTCGCGCGGCGACCGAACCGATCGGCAAGCGGGCCGGCCACGATCGGCGCGCTCGAGAAGCCGGCGATGAAGATGGCGATCGCGGCCGCCGCTTCCGTCTGCGGCGCATGAAAATCGGCCTGGATCAACGCCAGGCTTGGCAGCGCCATGTCGATCGACAAGGCCGGCAAGGCGGTGAGCAGGGCGAGAAAGAGCGTGAACCCGAGCCCGTGGATGTTGAAGCGGCTCATCAGGCTCGGCCGCCGCTCCACGTCGCCAAGTCGGATTCCCTTGTGGCGAGGGAACGCGCTCGCCGCAATACAATCATGGCCGCTTTTCTCACACTGGCGGTCGCGTTTTTTATCCGCCGCCACGGCGTCGGAGCGGCCCAACTCGCCCGATCGGCGTGTTTCGAGCCGTGTGAGGATGGCGTCCGATAGGCCCATGCCAACGAGCGCGCCCCCGGTCGCCAGCAGCCCTGCCCAGAAGGCGCTGCCAATGACAGCGCTGACGAGGGGGACAGCCGGCAGGAAGAAGCCGATGGCGATGCAGGCGAGGGAGGTCAGAATGAGGAAAACCCCCTTCGCGACCACATTGATCGCGCCGCGACTCGCAGCGGCGGTGCGCAGGCTCGCATACCAGAGAAGCGCGAAGGCGACGACTAGACGCGACGATCCGAATGCACGACCTCCTTCTTTCGTAGCCAGCTCAAGCCTCGCATTGTGGACGGGGCGCCAATCGTTGGCGCTCAGCGTTCCCCTTGGCGGGCAGCCGCCGAGCGCGAGCGGTTGCGCGCGGCGATGAAACAGGTCAGGGGGTAGGCGTCGCCGGCGCGATCTTGTCCTGGGTCTTGAGGTCAAAATCGCTCGCGTCATGGCGCTCATGCAGCTGACTTGCAAGATCGCCGTTGGTCTTGTTCACGATGCGCCCTCGCTTCACCGCCGGGCGCGCGGCGATCGCATCGGCCCAGCGCAGGACGTTCTTGTAGTCGTTCACGCTCAGAAACTCGGCCGCGCTGTAACTGTTGGCTCTGGCGAGGCCGCCATACCAGGGCCAGATGGCGATGTCGGCAATCGTGTAGTTGGGGCCGGCGACGTATTCGCTCTCCGCCAGGCGCCGGTCGAGCACGTCGAGCAGGCGTTTCGTCTCCATCGCGAAGCGATCGATGGCGTATTCGATCTTCATCGGCGCGTAGGCGTAGAAGTGACCGAATCCGCCGCCGAGATAAGGCGCCGAGCCCATCTGCCAGAAGAGCCAGGAGAAGCACTCGGCGCGTTCGGCGGGCTCGGTCGGCAGAAAGGCGCCGAACTTCTCGGCGAGATAGAGCAGGATCGCGCCGGACTCGAAGAGCCGGATCGGCTTCGGACCGCTGCGGTCCATCAAAGCAGGGATTTTGGAGTTCGGATTGATGGCGACGAAGCCGCTGCCGAACTGCTGGCCCTCGTTGATCCTGATAAGCCACGCGTCATACTCGGCGCCCTTATGGCCCAGCGCCAACAGCTCCTCGAGCATGATCGTGACCTTCTGGCCGTTCGGCGTCGCCAGCGAATAGAGCTGGAAGGGATGGCGGCCGACCGGCAGCTCCTTCTCGTGGGTCGAGCCGGCGACCGGACGGTTGATGTTGGCGAACTGGCCGCCGCTCGGCTTATTCCAGGTCCAGACTTTCGGCGGGATGTATTCGGGCGAACTGCTCATTCACGCGGCTCCGATTTTCGGGCAGTCGGCGGCGTCTGATCGCGCGCGAACCGGCAACCCTCTTGTGTTTTGATCAAAAAACTGCCTAGGGTTTCGCCGGCGACGCCGCGCCATGGGAGCTCAGGGCCGAGCGCCGGACGTCAGCGGGTCGAGGCTCGCTTCGAGATAATAGCCGCGGTCGACCGGGTCTAGGCCTGAATCTTCCGGGGACAGAGGCGGACGTATCCGGCCGCGGGAGGCGCGGTCACATCTGCGTGATCCTGATTGTCGCCGCGTGCTTAAGAGGGCGAAAAAGCTCTCGATCGATACTAAAGGAGTTGCTTTCCTATCGTCGGAGATGATACTTAAGCATATGCTTAACTATGAGTCCCCTCTCGACCGGGCGTTCCAGGCTCTCGGCGATCCGACCCGCCGGGCGATTGTCGAGCGGCTTGCGCAAGGCCCAGCCTCAGTCAGCGAGCTCAAACGGCCGCTGGTCATGTCGCTGCCGGCGGTGATGCAGCATCTCGCGGTGCTGGAAACCTCGGGGCTCGTCGTTTCGCAAAAGTCGGGACGCGTGCGCACTTGCCGCATCAATCCGGCCGCGCTCGCCGAAGCCGAGCGATGGATCGCCGAGCGGCGCCTCGAGTGGGAGCGTCGCCTCGACCGGCTCGGCGAATATCTCAAAACTCTGGAAAGCGAGGACAAGAGCGATGAACACGATCGATGATACGAACCGCAAGGTTCAGCCGGCCCCCTTGCGCGTCTCGCGCGTCTTCTCGGCGCCGCGCGAAACGGTGTTCAAGGCCTGGAGCTCCGCCGACCACATCAAGCGATGGTTCTGCCCGAGCGGCTATTCGGTTCCTGAGGCCACAGTCGAGATGCGGGTCGGCGGACGGTTCGAGGTCTGCATGCGCTCGCCGGAAGGGATGGAGCATTGGACCAAGGGGACGTTCACCGAGGTCGTGGCGCCGGAGCGCCTGACGATCGACCATCATGTGATCGACCCGTGCGGCGGTGGACCGCTGTTCAGCGCCGTCACGCAAGTCAAGTTCAGCGTCGCCCGCAATGCGGCACGCTGATGGAGGTGGTGCAGACCTACACGGTCGCCGACCCGGCGCAGGCTGCGCCGATGCTCAAGGGCGCGCCCGAAGGCTGGCGCCAGACGCTCGACAAACTCGAGGCGGAAGTTAAGCGCATTCACGAGCAAGGCGGCGGCCGGTCGGTGGTTCACGACGTCTTCCACATCGAGCGCACCTACGATGCGACGGCGGAGCAAGTTTACAAGGCGCTGTCGGACGAAGTCGCCAAGAGCCGCTGGTTCTATGGACCGGAAGGGTGGCGGCTGATCGAACGCACGATGGACGTCCGGGTCGGCGGCCGTGAGCGCGTCAAGGGTGGCTTCGACGGCGGCGTGACGACGACGTTCGACGCGATCTACCACGACGTCGTTCCGCGAGAGCGAATTGTCTACACATACGAGATGCGTATCGACGAGCGGAAGATTTCCGTTTCCCTCGCGACGCTCGAGATCGAGCCCGCAGGCGCGGGACGCACGAAGCTCAAGATTTGCGAGCAGGGCGCGTTCCTCGACGGCTACGACGATGCGGGCAAGCGAGAGCATGGCACGGGCATCCTTCTCGACCAGCTCGGCGCTTCGCTCAGCGCCTGACATGAGGCGGCTCGTAAGTTCGCTTCACAGCCTTTGTCGTCATGGCCGGGACTTGTCCGCCCGGCCATGACTCGGCTCGCAGGAATTCGCGGATTTCGCCGGACAGCGGTATCTTGCGTTCCGCAGATAGCACTAGCGCGGTCAAATCGTTGGGCTAAAGGTCGGAAGGAAAAGGCGCCGTAACCCATTGAAATCCCGCAAAACGCGGAAGAAAATGGCGGGGCGCCTGAAGGGCTTCGCGATACGATCGGGCCGCTACTCGTCGTTCGACGCGTTGAGGTCGTTCCAGCCGATATATTCGCCCTCGAGGGCTTCGCGCAGCCGGACCCCTATGCCTCCGCCGCCATCCTTCGGGATGAAGACGGCGCCGGCGGTCTCGAGCGCGATGCGGATTTTGTCGACCGCTTCGTTTGCGATGCGATCGGGCGCGCCGGTCTCGAACGCGTTGATCGTCGACACCGGCACGCCGGTCGTCTCGGCCAGCTTCGCCTGCGACCAGCCAATGAGGGCGCGCGCAGCTCTGACCTGTGCCGCTTCGACCATGGCCTTGAGTTTATTCCGCCGCTGTCGCGGATATCGCGGCAGCAGGCGCGGGCGTTCCGCGAATGCTGTCGCCAAGCGCCTTGCGCGCGAGCGCCGCTTCGCCGCCGCTGGTTGCGTGATAGAGCGACAGCTGCTCGAATTCGTCCTCGCGCGGCGGCGCAATGGCGAGGTCCGTGTAGGTCCAGCGGTCGGGAGCGTTCAGGACCTCATTGAGGATGCGCCGGGTCCGCAGGAAGAATCGCGAGTAGTGCCACGCCTTGAGCGCAATCCCGCCCCAGTAGCGCGGATAGAACACGAAGGGCGATTCCAGCGGCAAGCTGCGTCGGCGGTCGCGACGGTATTTGAGGCGGAAAGCGCCGCCTTCGAGGGGATGCACGCCCTCCTGCTCGATCATCAGCTTGAACCACATGATCGTGCTTGTGATCGGTTTCGGCCGGCCATTCGGGATCTGAGCTGCGCGCTTCAGGATCGTGCGAATGTGGTCGGGCGTGTAATAGGTCGCCCAGGCCGCGCGGTAGGCGTCCTCCCATTCCTGGTCGGTCATCTTCGGATGATGCGCGACGCGATGGTCGAGGTCGTATTTGTTGATGTCGGGGTCCATCCAGACGCCCTTCTTCAACAGAGTTCTTGTGGTCCTCCGAGCCTGGCAGCGGCGTCAGGAAGAAGAACTCGAGAATATCGAGGGGCAGCTCGCGCTTGATGATCTCGATATCCCGCAGGATCGATTCCTTTGTATCCGCGGGGAAGCCGAGGATGTAGCCGGCGAACGTGAGCGCGCCATGGGCGCGCCACTTCTGCAGCATGACGCGATATTCGGTGATCTTGTTCTGCCGCTTCTTGGCGGTGATGAGATTCTCGGGGTTGATGTTCTCGAGCCCGATGAAGATGCGCCGCGCCCCCGCTTTCGTCGCCTTCTCGATGAAATTCGGAATCTTGTGGCACAGGGTGTCGACCTGGATGGTGAAGCCGCAGTGGATGCCCTCTTCCTGAAGCTTGATCACCCGGTCGAGCAGGATCTCCCAGTCGCTGTTGCGGGCGAAATTGTCGTCGGTGATGAAGAACCGGTCGATGCCCTGCTTCCTGTTCTCGCGAATGATCTGTTCCAAATCATCGGGCGTGCGGAAGCGGCTCTTGCGGCCCTGAACGTTTATGATGGTGCAGAACGAGCACTGATAGGGACAGCCGCGCCCGAGGTCGATCGATGAATAGTGACCCGTCGTGCGCGCGAGATGCTTGCGGGGCAGGATCGGCGCCGGCTCGCCCTCGAGCGACGGCAGCTTGTCCATGAAATTGTAGAGCGGCTTCATCTCGCCGCGCCACGCGTCGCGAAGCACCTGATCGAGCCGATGCTCTTCCGCTTCGCCTGCGAACAAAGCTATGCCGCGCGCCTGCGCCTCTTTGAGCTCGGCCGGCATTTCGGGCAGCATGGCGATGCAGCCCGACACATGAAACCCACCGATGCAGACCTGAATGCCCGCGTCGCGGAACTCGCGCGCGAGGTCCATCGCGCGGGGATATTGATTCGATTGCACGCCGACGATGCCGATCAGCGCCCGCCCGCCGCGCCGCTTCAGGTCGCTGATGATCCGTTTCGGATGGACGCGCCGGTTGGTCTCATCATAGGTCTCGACGGCGAACTCGATTCCTGGCCCCAAAGCCTCACGCTTCCGCGCGTCCTCGACCAGACTGTACATGCAGGCAAGCGTGTTGGACGGCAGCGCCGAGCGGAACCATTGGATCGGATAGCCGTCGTCGTCGTAGTGGGTCGGCTTGACGAGAACGAAGGTAAATAACGAGTCAGGCGCGCTCGAATCCGGCTTGGCCTCGATTGGACTCGACGACGCCCTCATGAATGAATTGTCCCGCAGAAGAATTGTCCACCGCCTAGCACGGGCGGCTTATCCGAGCAAATCCCTATCGTTTGCCGCGTTCGGCTAAGGCCGATCACATGGGCGGGACAAGCCCGTCCTTGCCGACCAGGACGAAGCCGGCGTCGATCGAGCCGTCGTCCTGCTTGGGCCCGCGGGCGATGATCGCCGCGCCGGGCTTGAGATCCGTCTGCGCGCCAGGCTCGAAACCGACGATCGGCGTCTTCGGGTCGACGACGATGGTCTGCTCACCGCCTTTGTAGGTCACGGTGAGCTTCGGGCCGGTCGTCGCGTCGACGCGCGCGGAGATATTGCCGTTGGTCATCGAGCTTTTCGGCCCGAGGTCGAAGGGGCGGAAGCCCTCGCCGGTTCCCCGCATCGCCTCGGGAAAGATGTGCACTTCCATGGCCTTGAGTTCGTTCCCCTCGCCCGGCAGAGCCGCGACGCCGATGAAGGACCCAGGCTTCACGTCGGTAAGCGGGCGGGAACCACGAGGATGAAGCGGGTTTTCGGATTGAGGTGGATCGTCTGATCCTCGCCCGCGCGGGTGTGCACCTTCAAGGCCGAGCCGTCGGCGCTGATTGTTTGGATGGTCGCGCGAGAGGATGCGACCGGCGCGTTCTGGGCGAGGGCGGGCGTGACAGCGAAGGCGAACGCCGCGGCAAGAGCAATTCTCAAAAATGTCATCGCAAGTCTCCCAAAGCAAGTTAGGGGAATGGCTGCTCGGCGCGGCCGGTCTCAGGCGCTAGCGACTTATAGCGATCTTTTCAGGACCGAGCCGGCGCTTGAGCGCTTATTGAAGTCAAAGATGCGTGAGGCGCCGGCGCTAGACTTTGACCTCGTTCCCGTCCTGACTCCAGCGGGTATGGAAACTGCCTTCCTTGTCGAGGCGGCGATAGGTATGGGCGCCGAAATAGTCGCGCAGGCCCTGCAGGAGGTTCGTTGGGCCCCGCGCGCGTCTCAGTCCGTCGTAATAGGCAAGCGACGAAGAGAAAGCAGGCGTCGGCACGCCGTTGGCGATCGCCAATCCAAGCACGCGGCGCCACGCGCCCTCCGTCCTCACGACGCCCTCGCGGAAATAGTCGTCGAGCAAGAGGTTGGAGAGCTTCGGATTTCGATCGTAGGCTTCCTTGATGCGATCGAGGAAACGAGCCCGGATGATGCATCCTCCGCGCCAGATGGTCGCCATGTCGCCGAGCTTGAGATCATAATTGGAACTGCGCGGAGGCGACCGACATCTGCTCGAACCCTTGCGCGTAGGCGACAATTTTCGAGGCGTAGAGCGCGTCGCGGATGGCGTCGATCTCGGCCTTTTCGGGCTTGCGCGCCTGAACCGCCGGATGCGGAATCTTCTTGTCCAACTCCAAGCGTATTCCGCGGTTGGCGGAGAGGACGCGGGCGAAGACGGCCTCGGTGATCCCGGTCAGCGGCACGCCAAGCTCGAGCGCGTTCTGCGCCGTCCAGCGGCCGGTCCCCTTCTGCTCCGCTTCATCGACGATGACGTCGACCAGCGGCTTGCCCGTGGCTGCGTCGGTCTTGCGCAGAACAGCGGCGGTGATCTCGATCAGATAGCTGTCGAGATCGCCCTCTTTCCAGGTCTGGAAGATGTCCGCCATGGCCGACGCGTCGAGGCCGTAGACGCTTTTCATGAGATCGTAGGCTTCGGCGATGAGCTGCATGTCGGCATATTCGATGCCGTTGTGCACCATCTTGACGTAATGGCCTGCGCCCTGCGGGCCGATGTAGGTGCAGCACGGCGTTCCATCGACCTGGGCGGCCATCTTGGTCAGCATCGGCGCGATGCGGTCCCAGGCTTCGCGATCGCCGCCGGGCATCATGCTCGGACCTTCGAGCGCGCCCTCCTCGCCGCCGGAGACGCCCATGCCGACGAAGCGGATCTTTTTCGCTTCGCAAGCCTCGTAGCGCCGCGCAGTGTCGGTGAACAGCGAGTTGCCGCCGTCGATGATGATGTCGCCTTCCTCGAGATGAGGCAGGAGCTCGTCGATCACCTCGTCGACCGGCTTGCCGGCTTTGACCATGATCAGAATCGGGCGAGGCTTGGCGATGCTGGCGATGAACTCGGGCAGCTCTTTGGCCGGGAAGAAATCGGCCTTCTTTGCCGTGCTGGGCGATCAGCTCGTCGGTCCGCTCGTGATTGCGGTTGAAGACCGCAACGCCGAATCCATGGTGCGCCGCGTTTCGCGCGAGATTTGCGCCCATGACGGCCAATCCCATAACGCCAATGTCAGCTTTGTCAGCCATGGTTTCTCCGCGCGCTTTCCGGGGACAGGTCGCCTGTCTTAGCCCTGCGGCGAAGGGCGGGCAAACCTCCATCAAGAGGAGTCAGGTCATAGCAGCTCGAACAGGCTGTAAATCGGCCCTTCGGCCGTTCGATGGCCGATCCCAACCGCAATGAGGCGATTGAGCCAATCGTATTTCGGCGCCGCGGTCTCGAAGAACGAGGTGATGCGAAAATAGTAGGTCGCCGGGTCTACAGTCTCGCCACGGTCGATCCGCGCCAGAATATCGGGCGAACCGTGAGCGGATCCCGCGGTAAGTCATGCCAATCATCGCTTCGTCGTCGGTCTTGAGAACAAGACGGACATCCAGGGTGACGGCGCTATCGCTGCGAACCGTCTGCCAATCATTGCCCCCGTCAGGACCTCGCCTGAGAGGCGCTCTCCTTCGAAGGCGCCGCCAAAGACGACGCCGACGCGACGAACATATCCGGGCGTCGGACCGATGATTTGCACGCGGGAATTGAGGCGCATCACAAACAGCGGTCGCGTCTTCACGCCGGCAAGAGCTTCGGGCAAATTCTCGAGCAGGCTGGCAGGCATCGTTTTCCTCCTGCGGGACCTTCGCATCGGCGGCGCCCGCTCGAACCCGTGAAGAGAACGCCGTTGACGGCAGGCCACGGAAGCGCCTTTTCTCTGTCTCTCGAGGAGTCAAGGATTTGTCACATTCGCCAGCGGACGCGCTCTGGGTTCGCGTCTATTATGAAGACACTGACTTTTCCGGCCGTGTCTATCACGCTTCGTATCTGCGCTTTCTCGAACGCGGCCGCACCGAGTGGCTGCGCCGGCGCGGATTCGCGCATCGCGATCTCGCCGAGAACTCAGCCGTCGTGTTCGTCGTGCGCTCGCTGCAAATCGAGTTTTTGGCGCCGGCGGTGATGGACGATCTTCTGGTCGTCGAGACGAGCGTCGGCGCGGTGCGCGGCGCCTCGATCGATTTCAAGCAACGCATCATGCGGAGCGACAAGGAACTGGTCACAGCCGAAGTCTTGGTCGCGTCAATTCGCGACGGCCGTCCGGCGCGGATTCCCGCTGACCTGCGTCGTCGCCTTCAGCCGCCCTCTTGATCGCGCGCCCAGCAATCAGAACGCGACTCGGTCCCCGCCCTTGAGCTCGAGGATTTCGCGGGCTTCGTCCGGGCTCGCAACCGAGAGGCCAAGGCCCTCGATGATCTGACGGGCGGCGCGAACCTGTTCTGCGTTGCTCGTGGCGAGTTTGCCTGGGCCCGACCAAAGCGAGTCCTCAAGCCCGACGCGAACGTTGCCGCCCATCGCGGCGGACATCGCGGCGACGGCGAGCTGATTGCGGCCGGCTCCGAGCACCGACCATCTGTACTGCGCGCCGAAGAGACGGTCCGCCGTGCGCTTCATATGCATGACGTCCTCGGGGTGCGGACCGATCCCGCCAAGGATGCCAAACACGGTTTGGACGAAGAGCGGCGGCTTGACGAGACCACGCTCAAGAAAGTGGCTGAGGTTATAGAGGTGCGAAGTGTCGTAGCACTCGAACTCGAACCGCGTTCCGGAATCGGCAAGCGTGCGCAGCACGAATTCGATGTCCTTGTATGTGTTGCGGAACACGAGGTCGCGCGAGTTCTCGAGCGCCTGCGCCTCCCAATCGTGTTTGAACGTCTTGAAGCGGTTGAGCATCGGAAAGAGCCCGAAGTTCATCGAGCCCATGTTGAGCGACGCCACCTCCGGCTTGAACGTCTCCGCCGGCTTCACCCGCTCCTGCACCGTCATGAAGGGCGCGCCGCCGGTGGTCAGATTCACCACCGCCTTTGTCGATTGCTTGATGCGCGGCAGAAAGCGCGCGAACGCTTCCGGCGTCTGATCAGGTCGGCCCGTTTGCTCGTCGCGCGCATGCAAGTGGACAATTGCCGCGCCCGCTTCCGCCGCGCCGATCGCGGCCTCCGCGATCTGGTCGGCGGTGACCGGAAGATAAGGCGACATTGACGGCGTGTGGATCGCCCCCGTCACAGCGCAGGTGATGATGACCTTGTTCGATTGAGCCATGTAACCGCCATTCCTCCTGCTTCGCGCTAATGTTCAAGGACCGATGTTCTTGTCCGCCCAGCGCTTGTGCGCGGCGAGCGCCATCAGGCGGCGATCTCGCCAAGCCTGGCGTTCTCCGAGTTTGTCTGCAGCCAAGCGTTCGCGGCGCTCGGACTCGACTTTGTCCATGACTGGCCCGCTCCAATCGACGCGCCACTGCGTCGATTGGAAGATGCCGGAATAAATGCCTTGATAGCGATCGGCGTAGTCGCGGACCCCGGCGGGCGCGTTGAGGTCGATGGTCTCGAAGGGACCCATGAAAGACCAGCGCAACGCGAGGCCTTCACGAATCCCCACATCAACGTCCTCAACCCCCGCGTATCCCTGCTCGACGAGCCGGAAGGCCTCCTCCAAGAGCGCGCCTTGCAGCCGGTTCATGACGAAGCCGTCGATCTCACGCTTCATGACGATCGGCGCGTGACCAGCAGATCGCAGGAACTTCGCGGCGCGCTCGACAATTGACGGGTCTGTCCATGGCGCCGGGACAATTTCGGCGGCGGGAATAAGATAGGGCGGATTGATCGGGTGGATCACGAGACAACGGGCGCGGCCCTTGAGGTTTTCGGTGAAGGCCGAAGGGAGAATGGCGGAGGTCGAGCTCGCCAGGACCGCGTCAGTCGGCGCGGCCGCGTCGAGCCGCGCGAACACCGCGCGCTTCACCTCGACATCCTCCGGTGTGTTTTCCTGGACGTGGACCGCACCTATCAAGCGCGGACTCAAGCGTCGCCGCCACGCGGATCCGTGTTGCGACCTCGTTCGCCGCGGCTCCGTTGAGGAGATCGTTCGCCTCAAGGTCCGGCAGAAGCCGCTCGATATATTCCCGCGCCTTGCCTGGCGCGTCCTTGTCCTGATCCCAAAGGGCGACTTCGCAACCCGCGCGAGCGAAACTGATCGCCCAGGCGCGGCCGACGAAGCCCGTGCCGATTACCGCCACTCTTGTCATGTCGCCCCCTGAGCGCTTAGCCCGTATCCGTCACAACGTCTCGACATTGGCGTCCACGCCGATCGATTGACCGGAAACGTTGCGCCCCGCGGGCGACAACAAATACGCGATCGTCGCGGCGACGTCGCTCGCTGTCACCATGCGCCGCATCGAGACTTTCTCGAGATAAGTCTTTTCCATGGCCTCGTAACTGACGCCCGTCTGTTTGGCGCGCGCCGCGATCACTCCGGTCATCCGTGGTCCCTCAACGATGCCTGGCAGAATCGCGTTGACGCGGATGTTCGCGGGCCCCAGCTCCTTGGCGAGGCTCTGGGTCAATCCGATCACGCCAAACTTGGCCGCTGAGTATGGTGTCCTGAACGCGTAGCCATAGCGCCCGGCAGCCGAGGACAGATTGACGATCGACCCACCGCCGGCGGCCTTGAGCAAAGGCACGGCAAAGTGTGCGCAAAGGAACTGGCCTGTCAGGCAGATGTCGATGGTGCGGCGCCAGTCTTCCGGTTTGATATCCTCGACGCCGCCAGTTGGCCCGGCAATCCCCGCGTTGTTGATGAGCGCGTCGAGTCCGCCAAGAGAGGCTTTGACGTCGTCGAACAAACGGGCCACGTCGGCGTCCGAGGCGACGTCAGCCTTTGTGACTCCACCGTTGGGATAAGCGGCGCGGTAGTCGGTGAGGAACTCATCCGCGACGTCGCAAATATGGACCCGCGCGCCGCGCGCAATGAGGAGATCGGCGGTCGCGCGCCCAATACCCGACGCGCCGGCGGTGACCAGGACGCGCAACTTCGCGGGCAGAGTAAAGACGTCAGGGGAATCGCTCATGAGCCACTCCGACAATTAGGCTCGCCTGTCGCGCGCCGTGTCTGGCGAAAAAGGAAGCCTCGCCGCCTTCACCTCGGACCTGAGGCAGCGCTCGCGTCCAATTCTTCGTTAGCCATGCCATGGGCCAGCGCTACGCGCGAGTGAACAAAGTCGACGAAGGCGCGCACCTTGGCGGCAGGCAGGTGGCCCGACGGATAAAGCGCGTACAGCGGGAAGCTTTCGCCCAGCCAATCTGAAAGAAGTTCGACCAGGGCGCCTTGTTCGATGAAGCTGCGCACGCCAATCGCTTTCACCCTGGCAATCCCGAAGCCTCCGAGGCAGGCGCCAAGCATCGTTCCAAACTCGGCCACCATGAGGCGGCCTGCGGTCTTGACTTGAACGACCTTGCCATGCCGCCGAAACTGCCACTCTTGGATCGGCTGACCCGTCAATGAATTGCGGACCTGGATGCAGGTATGATTGACGAGATCGGATGGAGCCGCCGGACGTCCATGCGCCTCCAGATAAGCCGGCGATGCAACCGTAACCATGCGCGTCTCAAGCAGCTTCCTGGCCACCAGAGAGGAATCTGGAGGCGTGCCGAACCGCACAGCGACGTCGAACCCGTCGCCCACCAGATCTCCCAATTGGTCCTTCGCGACCACTTCAAGCGCCAGGTCGGGATAGAGCGACAGGAATTCGCAGACATGGGGCGCCAACACCAGTCGTGAGAAAAAGGCGTCGACGTTCACGCGCAGTCGGCCGCGCACCGCGACCGAAGACCCGGAGGTGATCGTCACCGCGTCTTCAATTCCCGTCAACAGGGGGCCGACTTCCGAATAAAGCCTGCGCCCCTCGTCGGTAAGCGCGACCGTCCTCGTTGTCCGATCGAGGAGACGGACGCCGACCCGCGCCTCGAGGCGTCGCGACTGCCCGGCTGACGCCCGAACGCGATAACCCTAGCGCTTCCGACGCGCGCGCAAAGCTGCCGCCTTCGACGATCGCGGCAAGCACGCCGATGTTCGAAATCACACGTCCATCGAAGGCCATTGGGCGCCCTTCCTCCGGTGATTTTAGATCACCAATGCTATGACCTATTGGCCCTCGCCGCAACAGTCCTGGTTGGATAAGGATTCCGCGTCTACAGCGTCTTGATTGTGTCGGATCGGCGACGATGCACGCTCGACAAAGAGATCAAGCGGAGAACGACAATGTACGTAATCACAGGCATCACCGGCCAAGTCGGCGGCGCGCTTGCGCGGACGTTGCTCGCAGCCGGCCAGCCGGTTCGCGGCGTTGTACGCGACGAGAGCAAAGGTGAAGCTTGGGCCTCGCGAGGGTGTGAGGTCGTCATGGCCGAGATGGAGAATGCGCAAGCGCTCACAGAGGCGTTCTCGGGCGCCACGGCGGTATTCATCCTGCCGCCGCCGGAGTTCGACCCGGAACCGGGCTATCCGGAGGCGCGAGCGGTCATCGACAGCGTCGTCGAGGCGCTGACGGCGGCCAAGCCGCCGAAGGTCCTCTGCTTGTCGACCATCGGCGCGGACGCCACTCGCGACAACCTGCTCTCGCAGCGCACGATGCTGGAGGCGGCTCTGCGCGCACTTCCGGTGCAGCTTGCGATCCTGCGGCCCGCCTGGTTCATCGACAATGTCGCTTGGGACGTCGCTTCGGCGCGCGAGACGGGGGTCATTCATAGCTTCCTTCAGCCAACCGACAAGGCGTTTCCGATGGTTGCCGCGGAGGACGTCGGCCGAGCGGCGGCCGACCTCATCCAGGCAGACTGGACGGGCGCGGGCGTCGTCGAGCTGGAGGGCCCCCGTCGTCTCACGCCGAACGATCTCGCCGACGCGTTCGCGTCCGCCATGGGCAAGCCGGTGCATGCAGCGCCCGCGCCTCGCGATTCATGGGAGGGGCTGTTCCGCTCGCAGGGCATGAGGAATCCCGGGCCCCGCATGCGAATGCTCGATGGTTTCAACGAAGGTTGGATTCACTTCCAGGACGACGGGCGCAAGGCGCTCAAGGGGCAAACCGACGCCATCGCCGTGATCGGGGCTCTTGTCGCCAACGCAGAAACACGAAGCGCTACAGAATTGGCGCGCGGCTCGCCATATCGGCAAGGCTGCGAGCCGATCAAGCGCGCTTGACCGTGGGAACCTATGGGGCCGCCCCGCGTTAACCCGGCAGCTCTCAAAGGAGGCTGTCATGGACAAAGAACATATCAAAGGCGCCGCGGACAAGGCCAAAGGGGCCATGAAGGACGCCGCCGGCAAGATGATGGACGACAAGGGATTGCAGGCCGAAGGAAAGATGGACAAGGCGAAGGGCGAGGCCCGCCAAGCGCTCGGAGACGTGAAGGATGCTGTTCGGCGCGCTACCGATAGGTAGGCTGGCGAGCCTTGGATGCTCAAAGGGCGGCCTTTGGGCCGCCCTTTTTTGTCATCCTCTCGTCACCACGGGCGGCAAAATTGGCGCGTCGCGCGGGGTCCTCCAGCTCGGCGCCTCAGGCCCCGCCCAGTGCTCCTCCCCCTGGCCGGGGCCTTTCGACATTCGTGCAGGTTTTGGTCTTCGGCGGCGGGGCTGGTACGCGCTACGCGGGCTGCGCGAGCGGACACGTCGTTTCGGGAACGGCGGTGCGCTCAGCGTCAATCCGAGGGCACGATGCCCGCCCGGAAGTTGGGCATGACCGATGATTCGGTCTACAAGCTATCGCGCGGTAAACCATCGGGAGCCCCAAGATGCCGTCGCAAGTCTTTTCCGGAACCATTCCGGCCCTCATGACGCCCTGCGGCCCCGATCGGCGGCCCGATTTCGACGCCCTCGTGAAGATGGGAAAACACCTCGTCCACGCCGGAATGTCAGGGCTCGTGTATTGCGGC
This sequence comes from uncultured Alphaproteobacteria bacterium, assembly GCA_963743265.1. Lineage (GTDB taxonomy): Bacteria > Pseudomonadota > Alphaproteobacteria > Rhizobiales > Beijerinckiaceae > Roseiarcus. The sequence continues at coordinate 58,692 of CAVUPE010000040.1, forward strand.
TCGATGGGCGACTGGCCGCTGCTCACGATCGAGCAGCGGATGGAAGGCGTCGAGCGTCTGACGAAAGCAGGCCTGCCCGTCGTCGTGGGCACGGGCGCTCAGAATACCGAGCAGGCCGCGGCGCTCGCCCGTCACGCGAAACAAAAAGGCGCGCGTGGGCTCATGATCATCCCGCGGGTTCTTTCGCGCGGCTCGTCGACGGCCGCTCAGCGCGGCCATTTCACTCGCGTGCTCGAGGCAGCGGTCGACTTGCCCTCGGTCATCTATAACAGCCCCTATTACGGCTTCCAAACTCGAGCCGAACTGTTCTTTGAACTGCGCAAAGAGTTTTCCCATCTGGTCGGGTTCAAGGAGTTCGGCGGAAAGGAATCGCTCAGCTACGCCGCCGAGCATATTGCCGGGCGCGGGGACGACATCGCGCTCATGGTCGGCGTCGACACCGAGGTCTTCCACGGCTTCGTCAATTGCGGCGCCTGCGGCGCGATCACCGGCATCGGCAATGTGTTCCCGCGCGAGGTGCTGCGGCTCATCGAGCTTTGCGAGCACGCGGCCAAGGGCGACGCTCAAGCGCGTCGTCTTGCGCTCGAGCTTGAGAGCGCTTTCGCCCCTCTCTCGGTCTTCGACGAGGGCGTCGATCTCGTGCTCTATTTCAAGCGCCTCATGACGCTCGTCGGCCACGACGAATATACATTGCACCTGAATGATTTCGATGCCTTGAGCCCGTCTCAGGAGGGCATGGCGAAGCGGCGGTTCACGACGTTCCGCGCCTGGTACGCTTCCTGGCCCGGCGCGAAGGACTAAGCGCCGTGCGGGTCATCGATTCCCATACCGAGGGCGAGCCCACCCGTGTCATCGTCGATGGGGGACCCCCGCTCGGCGACGGGTTGCTGGCCCAAAGGCGCGAGCTTTTCGCGCGTGAATTCGACGATGTCCGCCGCTTCGCGGTGACTGAGCCCCATGGCCACGAGGCAATGGTGGGCGCGCTGCTTTGCGAACCTCATGATTCGACTTGCGCCGCGGGGGTCATTTTCTTCGACAACATGGGCTATCTCGGCATGTGCGGGCACGGGACGATCGGTCTTGCCGTGACGCTTGCGCATATGGGCCGGCTCAAGAGAGGCCGCCACCGGTTCGAAACGCCCGTCGGGATCGTCGCAGTCGAGCTGGCCGATGAGAATACGGTGACGGTCGAGAATGTGGAGAGCTATCGTGTCGCAGAACGCGTCTCGGTCGAGGTCGAGGGGCTCGGCAAAGTGTGCGGCGACGTCGCCTGGGGCGGCAACTGGTTCTTCCTCACCTCGAACGCGCCTTGCGATCTAACCTTGGCCAACGTTGGGAAGCTGACGCTCGCGGCGACTGCGATCCGCGACGCGTTGGCTTCCGAGGGCGTCCAGGGCAAAGACGGCGCGCCGATCGAACACGTTGAGATGTTCGCGCCGTCGCGATCGAAAGACGCTCACAGCCGCAATTTCGTGCTTTGCCCCGGCGGCGCCTACGATCGGTCGCCGTGCGGAACCGGCACCAGCGCCAAGCTCGCCTGCCTCTATGCCGACGGAGAGTTGCGCCCAGGCGACGTCTGGGTGCAGGAAAGCATCATCGGCAGCCGCTTTCGCGCGAGCTTCGAACCGGGTCCGAATGGCGGGGTTCTCCCGCGTATCACCGGACGGGCGTTCATCTGCGCCGAAAGCAAGCTGGTCCAGGATCCGAAGGACCCGTTCCGATCCGGGTTCGGCATTCAGCCGTACGGCTAATACCTCTCCGGTTTAGCCAAATCCCATGCTTGACAGCTCGATCCGAGCCGTGTCTGTGCACCGCCGCTGCGCCTTCCGCGTTCAGTGGGGGAAACCGGTCCATGAAGACGGCCTTGGTGTTTCCGGGTCAGGGCTCCCAGGCCGTCGGCATGGGGAAGGCGCTGGCGGATGAATTTCCCGTCGCCCGCGAGGTGTTCGACCGCGTCGACGCAGCCCTGTCCCAGGACCTCTCCAAACTGATGTTCGAGGGGCCCGAGGCCGAACTCACCCTAACCGCCAACGCCCAGCCGGCGCTGATGGCCGCAAGCATCGCCGCGCTGCGGGTTCTGGAGGCCGAGAAGGGTTTCAATCCCGCCCGGCAGGCGGCCTATGTCGCTGGGCATTCGCTCGGCGAGTATTCGGCCCTTTGCGCGGCAGGATCGATTACCCTTGAGGATGCGGCGCGTCTGTTGCGCCTGCGCGGGGACGCGATGCAAAAGGCTGTTCCCGTGGGCGAAGGCGCGATGGCGGCCATACTCGGCCTCGAATTCGGAGCGGTGGTGAAGATCGCGACTCAGGCGGCGAGCGACCTCTATCTCACCGGCGCGATCTGCCAGGCGGCCAACGACAATGGCGGCGGACAGGTGGTCGTCTCTGGCACCAAGGCCGCCGTCGAGCGCGCGATGGAGCTCGCCAAACTCGCTGGCGCGAAGCGGGCGTTGCTTCTGCCTGTCTCGGCGCCTTTCCATTGCGCGCTCATGCAGCCGGCCGCTGAGGCGATGAAGGAAGCGCTGAAAGGCGTCAAACTTCGCCCGCCCAAGCCGCCGCTTGTCGCCAACGTGGAAGCCGAGGCGGTCACCAACCCGGAAGCGATCCGCTCCGGCCTCGTCGCCCAAGTGACCGCGACTGTGCGCTGGCGCGATAGCGTGACGTATATGAGCGCCAACGGCGTCACCCGGTTCATCGAACTCGGCGCGGGCAAAGTTCTGACCGGCCTCATCAAGCAAATCGTGGAGAGCAGTGCGACGACGATCAGCATTGGCGCGCCCGCGGACGTGGCCGCCTTTGGCGCCTCGGCGCCGCCCTAAATTCGACGAGAGGGACGACGCTGGTGTTCGATCTGACAGGAAAGACGGCGCTCGTCACCGGCGCTTCGGGCGGACTCGGTCAAGCCATCGCGCGCGCCCTGCACACCCAAGGCGCTTCGGTTGCGCTTACCGGCACGCGGCGCGAGGCGCTCGAAGCGCTGGCCGCCGAACTCGAGTCGCGGGCGCATGTGGCGCCTTGCGATCTCTCTGACGCCGCCGCGGCCGAAACGCTGATCCCAGCCGTCGAAGCCGCGCTTGGCCCGATCGACATTCTCATCAACAACGCCGGGGTCACGCGCGACAATCTGTTCATTCGCATGAAGGACGCGGAGTGGGATTCTGTTCTGGCGATCAATCTGACCGCGGCCTTCCGCCTGTCGCGCGCCGCGCTGAAGGGCATGTTGAAACGCCGTTTTGGCCGCATCATCAATATGACGTCGGTCGTCGGCGTCCAGGGCAATGCGGGTCAGGGGAATTACGCCGCCGCCAAGGCCGGCATGATCGGCATGTCGAAGGCCCTCGCCGCCGAGGTCGCGACGCGGGGCATTACCGTCAATTGCATCGCGCCCGGCTTCATAGATAGCCCAATGACCCGGGCGCTCGACCAGAAGCAGCGCGAGACCATCCTCGCCTCGATACCGACGGGACGCCTGGGTTCAGACAAGGAGATTGGCGCGGCGGCGGTCTATTTGGCGAGCTCCGAAGCGGCTTACGTGACTGGGCAGACGCTTCATGTGAACGGCGGAATGGCAATGATTTGATGGCCTTGGACTCGCCGCGACACACTGGCGCGACGGGTCTTGCGCCCTCTCGCGTTGGCCGGAAAGATATGCTATCGACGCCGGTTGTCGCAGGACGCGGGAGGGGCAAATCATCGAAGCGTCCGCGTCGGCGAACCCGAACGAATCTGTTACCGCATCAAGTCCCGGTGCGGACGGCCGGACGGCGAACGTCTTCCCCCGGCGAGGTCGGTCGGGGAATTGATCACAAGTCGGGCGGCGAAGCCTGATGTATAAGGGAAAAGATGACATGAGTGATGTCGCGGAGCGCGTGAAAAAGATCGTCGTCGAACATCTCGGCGTGGAGGCGGACAAAGTCGTCGACAGCGCCAATTTCATCGACGATCTGGGCGCCGACTCGCTCGATACGGTTGAATTGGTGATGGCTTTTGAAGAAGAGTTCAGCGTCGAGATACCCGACGACCAGGCCGAAACGATTGTAACGGTCGGCGACGCAGTTAAATATCTCGAAAAGGCGTCCGCCAAAAAATAGCGGCGGATCGCGCTGAGCTGCCGGTTGGGCCGGCCTTCGTCAGGACGTTTTTTTCTCCAGTGCGCGGGCCGGCGTCTAGTCCGGCCCTTATCGTATTTGGCTCGGCGCAACCCGCGCCTCGGTTGAAGAGCGAACGGGGACAGTTAGAGTACAGGCATGGGTCAAATGAGGCGGGTCGTTGTTACGGGTCTTGGCATGGTGTCGCCGATCGCCGGCGGGGTCGAGGCGACGTGGCGGCGCCTCCTCGCCAGCGAGTCGGGAGCGGCACGGGTCGAGAACTTCGACGTTTCCGACCTGCCCTGCCAAATCGCTGCGCAAGTGCCGCGCGGCAGCGCTCCTGACGCCTTCAATCCCGACGACTGGATGGATCCTAAGGACCAGCGCCGCGTCGACGATTTCATCATATACGGCATGAGCGCCGCAACACAGGCGCTGCGCGACGCCAACTGGGCGCCTAAGACTTACGAGGAGGAGATCGAGACCGGCGTCCTGATCGGCTCGGGTATCGGAGGTCTTGGCGGCATCTACGACGCCTCGGTCACCTTGCACGAAAAGGGGCCGCGCCGCATCTCGCCGTTCTTCATTCCTGGCCGGCTGATCAATCTGGTGAGCGGGCAGGTTTCGATCGCCCACAATCTCAAGGGCCCCAACCATGCGGTCGTCACTGCCTGCTCGACCGGCGCGCACGCGATCGGCGACGCTGGGCGGCTGATCGCCCTCGGCGACGCCAACGTGATGGTCGCCGGCGGCGCGGAATCGGCGGTGAACCGCCTTTCACTTGCGGGCTTTTGCGCCTGCCGCGCCCTGTCGACGGGCTTCAACGACCGGCCGAAGCAGGCCTCCCGCCCTTACGACCGCGATCGCGACGGTTTCGTCATGGGCGAAGGCGCAGGATGCGTGGTGCTCGAAGAGTTCGAGCATGCCAAGGCCCGCGGCGCTCGTATCTACGCCGAACTGGTCGGTTATGGCCTGTCGGGCGACGCCTATCACATCACTGCGCCCGCGCCGGACGGCGACGGCGCCTTTCGCTCCATGAGCATGGCGCTCAAGCGCGCCGAGATCTCCCCGTCGGAGATCGATTACGTCAATGCCCATGGCACCTCGACTCCGGTCGGCGACGAGATCGAATTGCGCGCGGTCGAACGCCTGCTCGGCAATTCGGCCGCCAAGACGACCATGTCCTCGACCAAGTCGTCGATCGGCCATCTCCTCGGCGCGGCGGGCGCGGTGGAGGCGATCTTCTCCATTCTCGCCATTCGCGACCAGATCGCGCCTCCGACCCTCAATCTCGACAACCCCGCGGTGGAGACCGCAATCGACCTTGCGCCTCATGCGGCGCGCAAGCGGCCGATTCAGGCGGCTCTGTCCAATTCCTTTGGCTTCGGCGGAACGAACGCGTCGCTGGTCTTCCGCGCCCTGAACTGATCGGTGGCAGGGAGCGATTGGTTATTTCCCTGCGGCGGCCGGTCGGCTAAGCTTGGCTTGAGCCCGCGGCCGGCGCGTCCAGCCTGAGCGGGATTTGAACTATAAGTTCAGCGGCGGAAGGCGAAGAAGCGCAGACGACATGAGCGGTGACCACGATTCCGGCGACGGAGACGCCCCTCGGCCGCGCGTGAGCCTGTTCGGCCGTGCACGCAAGCCCGTGCTGAACGATCCGGCGGCGGCGCCATCCCAACCGCCCCGCAAGCCGCGTCGGATGGGTCTGTCGAGCTTAAGCGGACTTCTCACCTTTGTGTTGATCGGAGCGCTCGCGACAGTCGGCGCGCTCGCTTGGCTGTTGAAGGAATCGCGAAGCCCCGGGCCGCTTGCCGACGATAAAACGGTGGTTATCGCACGCGAGGATGACGGCGGCAGCATCGCCGATCAGCTCGAGCGCGCGGGAGTGATCGACAGCGCACTGTGGTTCAATATTCTGACCGTGCTGGACGGCAATCGCGGCGCCCTGAAACGCGGCGAATACGCGTTCAAGGCGGGCATGAGCATGAACGATATCGAGAATGAGCTCATTGCGCACCGTGTGGTTCGGTACAAGCTGACTATCCCCGAAGGTTTGACCAGCGAGCAGGTTGTCGACCGACTTCGCGAGGACACTGTTCTGATCGGCGACATCAGAGAGACCCCGCGCGAGGGCTCGCTGATGCCCGACACCTACTATTTCGAGCGAGGCGACACGCGTCTGTCGATTCTGTCGCGCATGGCGAAGATTCAGGCGAAGACGGTTGACGAGGTTTGGAAGGCGCGCTCACCCGATTTGCCGATCAAGTCGCCTTGGGAAATGGTGACCCTCGCCTCGATCGTCGAGAAAGAAACGGGCAAGACTGAAGAGCGGCCACGCGTCGCCGGTGTGTTTATCAATCGCCTCGAAAAGCACATGCGGCTCGGTTCCGACCCGACGATCGTCTACGGCCTGGTCATGGGCAAAGGCACGCTCGGCCGCAGCATCACCCGGGCCGACCTCAATCAGCCGACGCCCTATAACACTTACATCATTGACGGACTGCCTCCCGGCCCGATTTGCAACCCAGGCAAAGCGGCGCTGGAGGCCGTCGCCAAGCCTGCACGGAGCAAGGACCTCTATTTCGTCGCCGACGGAACCGGAGGTCATGCGTTCGCCGAAACGTTGGATCAGCATAATAAAAATGTCGCCCACTGGCGCCAGATCGAAAAGGACGTCAAAGACAAGCTCGCGCCGGACGCGACGCCCGGGCCGGCGATCCGCGGCTCGATCGAGACGGTTGATCCAGCGCAATTTGGCGAACTTGTCGCGCCGGGACAGGGACAAGCTCCTGCCTCGATGCTCGCCCGTCTGAGCAAGCTCGGCGGCGACCGGAACGCGAAGGACGCGGCGCTTTCGTCGCTTGTCGCTCCAGGCGTCAAGACGATCAAGGAAATGAATGCCGTCGTCGCCGGAAGCAAAAGCTGGCCGTCGGAAGGGCTTGCGTTCGGGAACACTGACTCGCCGAGGGTAAGCCAGGAACCTGTCGCCTCTGTTCCCGTGTCGCCGTCGGAGTTTGGCGCACTCAGCGCGCCGGCGCAGGGACAAGCGTCGACTTCGGTTCTTACCCGCCTCGGCAAAATCGGGGCCGATCGGAACGCTAAGGATGCGGCGCTGGCGTCCCTTGTCCGGACCGGGCGTTAAGACGATCGAAGAATTGGGCTTTGTTGTCGCCGGCGTCAACGATGCGCCGGCGGAAGGCTTCGCGTTTGGCAACGACGACCCGCCGGCGACGGGCTCGGGACCCGTCGGCTCTGCTCCGCTATCGCCGGCCATGCTCGCGGATCAGAAGGCGCGCGAAGCCAAATACGGAACGGTGACGCTGGCCTCCACCACGCTCGCCGACGTCACCGGCCCTGCGCCCGCTCAGGCGTCGCCGGGCACCGCTTCCGGCAAGCCGCGCATCTACGACGCCTCGGAAGGCACTCCGCTCGACCCGCTACGTAACAAGACCTACGATCTTAGCTTTGCCAAGGTCGTGCCGGCTGATACTTTGTCGAAGTGAGAGCGTCGGCAGTCGCGGCCTCCCGGCCTACGCCTGGACGGATATGCGCTCATGCACGAGCGCAAGTGCAATGGCGCAGGCGTTCGAGACATTGAGGCTTTTGATCGCGCCGGGGAGATCGAGGCGCGCCAGACGATCGCATCGCTCGCGCGTCAGCCGTCGCAGGCCCTTGTCCTCGGCGCCGAGAACCAAGGCCAGCGGGCGTGAAATCGTCTCATTTGTAAGCTGGTCGGACGCCTCCGAATCGAGCCCGATCCGCCAGTAGCCCATGTCCCCCATCTCGGCGAGCGCCCGCGCCAGATTGGTCACGGCGCAAATCGGCACGTGCTCGAGCCCGCCGGAAGCCGACTTCGCCAGCGCGCCGGCGAAGTCGGGCGAATGGCGCTCGGTGGTGACAAGCGCATCGACGGCGAAGGCGGCGGCGGTGCGCAGGATCGCGCCGACATTGTGCGGGTCGGTGATCTGGTCGAGAACCAGCACAAGGCCGTTCGCGGGCAAATCCACGACGTCGATTGGCGCGAGCGGCCGCGCCTCGAGCAATAGCCCTTGATGAACGGCTTCGCGGGGCGCCCGGGCGGAAATTTCCTCAGAAGCGATGATCCTGATCTCGAGACCGCGGGCGGCGATTTCGGCGCCGAGACGCTCGGCCGCCGCGGCGGTGGCGTAGAGACGAATAAGCTCGCGCCGCGGGGCTTTGAGCGCCGCCGTGACGCTGTGAAACCCGTAGATGAGAGAAACTTTTGCCTCCCGCCGCTCGCCCGGACGATCGCGGGGGCCCGCGCGCGGGGGCTGATGCTCTGCCCCGCGGGCCGGCTTTCTCGGCTGCCCGGCTGCGGCAGGCGGGGGGTTGCGCGATCCGAAGGAAGGCGGACTTGAGCGGCGGTCCCGTTTACGGGTCATCGGCTTGAACGCTCCCTGCGCATGGTCAAGACGACGGCGGTATGCCGCCACGACCCCCCTCGTTCCCATTGCAAACGCCGACCCAAGCCGCAAGGGCGCATGGATCAGCCAATCCGAAAACGAAAGACTGTTGACGCGCTGTCATGGAAACGGGCTTTTACTGAGCATCGAGAGTGCGAGCGTCCGGCGAAGACGTTTGCCCGATTTAGCTGAAGACGCCGTTCGAGGAGTGACGCTCACGTCGCAATCGTATGATCTCGCGGTCGTCGGCGCAGGCATTTGCGGGTTAGCCCATGCGCTCGCCGCCGCCCGGCGGGGCAAGCGCGTCGTCGTGGTTGACCGGGACGCGCAAGCCAACGGCGCTTCGATCCGGAACTTCGGCTTCGTCACGGTGACCGGCCAGCAGGCGGGCGAATGCTGGCGCCGCGCGAAGCGATCGGTCGAGGTCTGGCTCGAAATCGCCGACGCTGCGAAAATCCCAATCGTCCAACGCGGCTTGCTCATGATTGCCCGGCGCGCCGAGGCGCGCGCGGTGATCGAGGCGTTCCTGCAAACGGACATGGCCGCCGAATGCCGTCTGGTCGAGCCGGATGAACTGAAAAGCTATGGCTCGGGTCTGCGGGCGGACGCGTTCGCCGGCGCGCTCTATAGCCCACACGAGGCGCGGGTCGAATCGCGGGAGGCGATTCCCCAACTTGCCGCTTGGCTCAGCGAGCGCTTCCAAGTGACCTTTCTGCGCGAGACCGCGGTCCACGCCGCGTCTCCGCCCAAGCTGGAGACCAGCCGAGGGACAATCGAGGCGGAGGCGATCATCGTCTGCCCGGGCGACGACTTCGCGACCCTGCACGCCGACCGCCTGGCGCAATATGGCCTGACCCGCTGCAAGCTCCATATGATGCGCGTGCGACCGGAACGTTTCGACGAACGTTTGCCGCCCGTCATGTCCGATCTCGGGCTGATCCGCTATCTGGGCTATGCGGAATTGCCTGCCGCACAGGCGTTGCGCGTAAGACTTGAGGCCGAGCAGCGCGAGCATATCGACGCAGGCGTTCACTTGATCGCCGTTCGCAGTGCGGACGGAACGCTGGTGGTCGGAGACTCGCATCACTATGCAGCCACGCCGGACCCCTTCGCGCCTGCGGCGGTTGATGATCTCATCCTCGATGAATACGCCAAAGTGTTCGCCGGAGCGCGGCCACAGGTCGTCGAGCGTTGGACCGGAACCTATGCCTCGGCCTCCGACCGATTGATGGTCATCGACCGCCCATGTGACGGGTTGCGTGTCGTACTGATCACCAGCGGCACCGGCGCGAGCACGTCTTTTGCGATCGCCGAGGAAGTGATTGCGGAGCTCTTCGATTGAAGGAGGCTTGAATGGATCGCGTCAAGGCCGTCATTTTTGACTGGGCCGGCACTGTTATCGATTACGGCTCCCTCGCGCCGATGGGCGCCTTCGTCGAGACCTTTGGCGAGTTCGGCGTGACGATTACGATTGCCGAAGCGCGCGGTCCGATGGGCATGGCCAAACGTCCGCATATCGCAGCCATCATGGCGCTCCCACGCGTCGCTGAAGCTTGGACGAAGCGTCATGGACATGCGCCGACGGAGGCCGATATCGACGCGGTCTACGCCGCTTTCGTACCGAAGAATCTCGCAATCGCAGCGCGTTACGCGACCGTTATTCCGGGCGCGGCGGACGTCGTCAAGGAGCTCAGAAGCAGGGGGATCAAGATCGGCTCGTCGACCGGCTACACCCGCGAAATCATGGCCGAGATCCTGCCGGTCGCTGCGTCGCAGGGGTTCAAGCCGGACAGTCTCGTCTGCACCGGCGACACGCCCGACGGGCGGCCCACGCCCTTCATGCTGTACAAAGCTCTTCTCGACTTGGAGGTCTGGCCCGCCTGGAGCGTGATCAAGGTTGATGACACGGAGGTCGGCATCGCCGAGGGGATCAACGGCGGCGCATGGACGGTCGGCGTATCGGTCAGCGGCAATTGCTTTGGACTGTCGCGTGAAGACGCAGCGGCGCTTGCGCCAGCCGACTTCGCCGAGCGGCGCAACGCGGCGATGAATAAGCTCAAACACGCGGGCGCGCATTATGTCGTCGACAGCGTCGCCGATCTCACGCCAATCGTGCAAAAAATCGAGACGCGGCTCGCGCAAGGCGAGCGGCCGTGAACGACTCCCGCCCGCCGCGGTCCGAAGGCGACGTCAACGTCTCGCCGGCTCGGGCGGAATGGCGAGCCTCGCTCAGCGACGCTGCGCGCGCCGCGCTCGATGAAGACGAGCGCTATTTCCTGCGCCAATCGCTGTCCACGCCCTGCCTCGCGCCGATCGTGCGCGCCGAAGGCGCGGTTCTGACCGACGTCGACGGCCGGCGCATTTTCGATTTTCACGGCAACAGCGTCCATCAGCTCGGCCACGGCCATCCAAAGGTGGTCGACGCGATCCGCCGCGAAATGGAAAGCCTGCCCTTCTGCCCGCGCCGCTTCGCCAATGCGACCGCCACCGCGCTCGCGCGGCGCCTCGTTGAGACCGCGCCGGGCGGCCTCGACAAGGTTCTGTTCGCCCCGAGCGGGGCCGCGGCGATCTCCATGGCGCTGAAACTCGCGCGCTACGCGACCGGCCGGCACAAGACTCTGTCGCTCTGGGATTCGTTTCACGGCGCCAATCTCGACGCGATCGGCGTAGGCGGCGAAGCCTTGTTCCGTCGCGGACTGGGGCCGATGACTCCGGGCGCCGAGCACCTGCCGCCGCTCAATCTGGCGCGCCGTTTTTTTGGCGACGACAAGCCGTTCGATCGCTTCGCTGACTACATCGACTATGCGCTCGAGGTTCAAGGCGACGTCTCGGCGCTGATCGCTGAGCCCGTGCGCTGGACGACCGTCGAGGCGCCGCCGCCTGAATTCTGGCCGCGGGTCAAAGACTCGTGCCAGCGTCATGGCGCGCTCTTGATATTCGACGAGATTCCGAGCTGCCTCGCGCGAATCGGCGCGCTCTACGCCTGCGAACTCTTCGGGACGACGCCCGACATTCTCGTTATCGGCAAGGGCCTTGGCGGGGGAATTATGCCGCTCGCCGCAATCCTGGCCTCGTCAACAATTTTCAGAACTTCATCTACAATTCCGCAGAGCTCAAGGACCCGCCGAAGACCTTCGATGATCTGCTCGGTTCCAAGTTCAAGGGCAAGATCCAGTATTCGACGCCCGGCCAGGCCGGCGACGGCACCGCGGTGATGCTGCAGGTCATCCACGCCTTCGGCTCGAAGGACGCCGCCTTCGACTATCTGAAAAAGCTTCAGGACAACAATGTCGGCCCGTCGGCCTCGACCGGCAAGCTTACCGCGCTTGTCAACAAGGGCGAGCTTTACGTCGCGAACGGCGACCTGCAGATGAACATGTCGCAGATGACCGACAACCCGAACATCAAGGTCTTCTGGCCGGCCGGTCCGAATGGCGAACGCTCGGCGATGCCCTTGCCCTATTACGTCGGCCTCGTCGCGCGGGGCGCCCGATGCGGACAACGGAAAGAAACTGATCGAGTTCCTTCTCTCGAAGGAGGCGCAGGGCGCCGTCTCATCGGTCGCGCTCGGCCTGCCGGTGCGCAAGGACGTGACTCCGACCGACGCCAATTTCACCAAGCTACACGACGCCATGCAGGGCGTGACCATCTGGACGCCGGACTGGGCGCAGGTGCTCAAGGACCTGCCCACCGACGTCGGCCGCTGGAAGCAGGCGACCGGAAGCTGAAGTGACCAGCGCCGTACTTGGCGCAGAGGCGGCGAGCGCGCGGGTCGCGGCGCGACCGCTAGCCGCGGATTCGACCGTCAGGTTCGACGCGGTCACCGTCGCCTATCGTGGCGCGATCGTGCTCAAGCCGCTCACGCTCGACGTCGCGGCCGGCGAAATCCTCGCGATGATCGGCCCTTCGGGGTCAGGCAAGACGACGGCGCTAAGAGCCGTCGCCGGATTCGTCCGGCCCGCTTCGGGCCGTATTCATATTGGCGGCGCGGACGTGACCGACCTGCCGCCTTACGAGCGTGGCCTCGCAATGGTCGTGCAGAACTATGCGCTCTTTCCCCATATGCGGGTCGCTGACAACGTCGCCTTCGGCCTCAAGGCGCGCGGCGCCGCTAAAGCGCTGATCGAAGAGCGGGTCGATGACGCGCTCCGCATCGTCGGCATGCAAAAGTTCCTCAAGCGCTACCCCCGTGAATTGTCCGGCGGACAGCAGCAGCGCGTGGCGATTGCGCGCGCGCTCGCCGTGCGTCCGCGCGTGCTCTTGCTCGACGAGCCTCTGTCGGCGCTCGACGCGCAGATCCGGCGATCCATGGTCGAGGAGATCGCCCGCCTGCATGCTGATCTGCCCGGCCTCACCATCCTCTATGTCACCCACGATCAGAGCGAGGCGCTGACGCTCGCCGATCGCATCGCCATTCTAAAGGACGGGAGCTTAAGCGCCGTCGGACGCACGAGCGATCTCTATCGACGTCCGCCCAACCGGTTCGCCGCGGAGTTTTTGGGGCGCGCCAATCTGCTGCCGGTGGTCGTGGAGGGAGCCGTCCGAAGGGAAGGCATGGTTGCGGTCCGCGCCGGCGACGATCGGCTGGTGGTGGCGAGCGACGGGGCGCCGGCGGGCGCGCGCCGGCTGCTTTGCGTTCGTCCGCAGCATCTGACGCTTGCCGCGGAACAAGGCTATTCCAACAAGATTGGCGGTCGCCTGCGCGAGGTGCTGTGGCAGGGCGAACTCACGCATCTCGTCGCCGAGGTTGGCGATACGGTCATGCGAATTGTCGCCACTCGACTGCCGTCGCTTCCCGAGCGGGGCGCGCCGCTCGATCTTTTTTTTGCGCCCGCCGACGCCAGCCTCATTCCAGAAGAAGCCGGTGTCTGACCTCGCCGTCCGAGCAGGCGCCGGCGCGACTCAACTTCAATGGACTCTGGGTCGCGCCTCCGCTCATCGTCCTTGGGCTCACGTTTCTCTATCCGCTTGTCCTGATCGCGCGCGCGGCCCTCGTTGGCGACGCTGGCGGGATCGACGTGGGCGGCTTCCTCTCGGTGCTTCATTCTCGCGCGTTTCTGAACGCGCTCATCAACACCGGCCTGATTGCGCTCGCCGCCACCGCCGGTTGCCTGGCGTTGGGAGTGACGCTGGCGCTGATCCTGGCGTTCGTTCCTTTTCCGGGCTCGACGTTCGTGGCGCGGCTGATCGACACGTTCATCGCGCTGCCGACCTTCCTGGTGACGCTTGCCTTCACATTTCTCTATGGATCAGCCGGCATGCTGAACGGGGCGCTGACGCAATCGTTCGGCCTCAGCGAGCCGCCAGTGCATTTCCTCTATTCGGCCTGGGGCGTGATCCTCGCGGAGGTCACGGTCTACACGCCATTCGTGCTGAGGCCGCTGCTTGCGGCTTTCTCGCTTGTCGACCAGAGCCAGATCGAGGTCGCCGGGCTTCTGGGAGCCAAGCCCTGGCGGATCGTGCGCAGCGTCATTCTGCCAGCCGCGCTTCCCGCCGCGATCGCTGGCGGCAGCCTGTGCCTGCTGCTCACGGTCAACGAGTTCGGGATCGTGCTGTTCATCGGAGCCAAGGGCGTCATCACGCTGCCGCTCTTGATCTATGACAAGGCGATCCAGGAGTCGGACTATCAGGCCGCTTGCACCATCGCGATCGTCAATGTCGCGCTGTCGCTTGGCCTCTTCTCGCTCTATCGGCTCGCAGCGCGGCGGCTGGGAGTCTGACCGATGCTGGTCTGGTCGCGCTCTGGCCGTGTCATCATATGGGTCCTCGCGGCGTTGCTGATCGGAATCATCTTCATCGCGCCGCTTGCCGTCATTCTCGCCGCGAGCTTGGCCAAGCAGTGGAACGGCGTCCTGCCGACCGGCTTCACCTTCGAACATTATGCGGCCGCGGGAAGCGGCGCCTCGGGCGACGCGGTGGTCGCAAGCCTCATCACCGGGCTCGTCGCGAGTTTGCTCGCCCTTCTTTGCGGATCCTGGGCGGCGCTGGCCTTGCGCGCCCAAGCGGAGGGTTGGAGCCGACCCTTGGGCCTGCTGTTCTTCATTCCGAGCGCCGTGCCCTCGGTCTCGGTCGGACTGGGACTGCTGGTCGCGTTCAGCCAGCGACCGCTGCTCCTCAACGGAACGACGGCGATCGTTATCCTCGCCCATTTCGTGCTGATTTCCGCCTTCTCTTTCGGCAATGTCTCCGCCGGACTTGCCCGGCTGGCGCCGGACTACGAGGAGGTCGCCTCGAGCCTGGGCGCGCGTCCGACCTACCGGCTGTTCAACGTGACGCTGCCGCTGATCGCGCCTTATCTGATTGCCGCCTTCGGCTTGAGCTTCGCCCTTTCGATGGGAGAACTCGGGGCGACGGTTATGGTCTATCCGCCCGGGTGGGTGACGCTGCCGGTCGCCATCTTCGGACTTACTGATCGAGGCGACATTTTTTCGGGGGCGGCGCTGACGATGATTCTCGTCGCCGCGACTTTGGCGCTGCTCGTTGGCCTCGAGCGCTTTCCGCTCAGCGCAGTCGGACGTCGAGCGTAGGCGGACACTTACGCCTTTTGGACAGCGAGAAGAGCGTTCGAGCTTGTCGCCGAGCTGCGAGGCCCAGGCCCGCGAAGCCAAGCAGGATCAAGGCCCAAGTCGACGGCTCCGGCGCGCTGGTTAAGGACGCGGTTCGTACCGCATCGCCAAACGTGACCGTCTCGCCGGGATAATAGGCGCCGGCCGGGTTGTCGGACGAAAGGACGTAAGTTGTCGGACCAGTAGAATATAAATTATAGCTATAGGCGCCTGCGCTGAATAGAATTCCATTTTCATCAACTTGAAGCGCTCCGGCTGGAAAGTATACGTTGTCGTAGGTCCACACTGGCCCAACAAAGGCGGAGGGTTGCGATGGATTCGGCTCGAGCGTAATCGTTCCGCCGCCTGGACCGGAAATCGTACCCGAGACCGACAGCACGTCGTAGCCGCCGACCGAATCCAGCGTGTCGGCCGTCGTGATGGCGCCCGTTACGGTGAATATCGAGTCGGTCGTCGAAAAATCAAAACCGTATGTTGCCGCCTTCGCGCCAACGGGGACGAGCCCGACGGCGGCGATCAACGCCCATCCAAGTGCTTTTTGCATCCGTCCCGCGCGCCTTACTACATTACCTGACAGTGATCATCGCGTCAGATCTACATCCTCGTTAACGGGAACACAACCCCGGACAGCTAATTTTCACACATTGGCCCGTTATTAACGTTACATAGGTCCAATAGGCCGCTCCGCCGGGCCAATCGAGTGACTTTCGCCCGTAGACGGGCTTGGCTTCAAGCCGCGGTGGCTTCTCCTCCGGGGTGCACCGATAGCAAAGGGCTGCTCGCCACTTGACGGGCGCTAAAATAGATATAAAGATATGCTTATGTCTAATGAACGACGACCGCCGCCCCTTGCCTTTCGGGCTCTGCTCACGGGCCTCGAAGCGGCCGGCGAGGAGACGCGGCTGCGCATCCTCTGCCTATTGGAAGCCGCCGAGCTCACGGTAAGCGAGCTGGTCGCCATTCTCGGTCAGTCGCAGCCGCGCGTCTCGCGTCATCTGCGACTGCTGGTCGAGGCGGGCCTCGCCACGCGGCAGCGTGAGGGGGCCTGGGCGTTCTTCCGCCTCGCCGAACCGGGCGGTGCGCTGGCGCGCGAGTGGCTGCGCCGTCTCGATCCGGCCGATCCAATCGTAAACGCCGACCGCGTCCGCCTCGACATTGCGCGCGAGACCCGCCGCAAACAGGCGGCGGCCTATTTCGCCACGCGCGCAGGCGATTGGGATCAGATCCGCGCGCTGCATGCGCCGGAGGAGCGGGTCGAAGCGGCGCTCGTCGCCATAATCGGCGCGAAGCCGTTCCGCAATCTGCTCGATCTTGGCACGGGCACAGGCCGCATGCTCGAGCTTCTCGCCCCTCGGGCCGCGCGCGCGGTCGGCGTCGACCAGAGCGCGGCGATGTTGGCGCTTGCGCGCGCCCGCATCGATCAGGCAGGCCTTCGGCATGTCTCGCTGCGCCAGGGGGACATCTATGCTCCGCCGGTGGAACGTGACGCCTACGATCTCGTGGTCATCCACCAGGTGCTGCACTTCCTCGACGATCCGGCCCGCGCACTGGCTGAGGCCAAGCGGGCTCTGGCGCCGGGCGGGCGGCTCGCGGTGGTTGACTTTGACGCCCACGACCAGGAATTCCTGCGCGACGAGTTCGCGCATCGTCGCCTCGGCTTCGCGGTCGACGAGGTCGAGAGCTATCTCGCCGAGGCCGGCCTCGCCGCCATCCGCGCGGAGCACGTTCCGCCGGCCAAAGGAGAAGCCGGCAAGCTGACGGTCGCACTATGGATCGCCGAGGATCCGCGCGTCATCTCCGATGATTTCCAAAAAGCAGACACGGAGTTCGCCTGATGGCCGCGAAACCCCTTCCGCTGAGCCGCGCCGGCGCGCAGGTTCAGGTCTCTTTCGAGTTTTTCCCCCCGAAGACCTCGGAGATGGAGGCGAACTTGTGGGACGCGGCCACTCGGCTCGAGCCCCTGGGTCCGGCCTTCGTCTCGGTCACTTACGGCGCCGGCGGCTCGACCCGCGAGCGCACCCACGCGCTCGTCGAGCGCATGGCGCGCGAGACGACGATGAAGCCCGCGGCGCACCTGACCTGCGTCGGCTCGTCGTGTGGCGAGATTCGCGAGACGCTTCGCGATTATCACTCAGCTGGCGTACGCCACATCGTGGCGTTGCGCGGCGATCCTCCGACCGGTTTCGATGCGCCTTACGAAACCGTTCCGGGCGGCTATCGATCAACCGCCGAACTCGTCGCCGACGCCGCAAAGATGGGCTTTGAGGTGTCGGTCGGGACCTATCCAGAGCGCCATCCGCAAAGCCCGACATTGCTGCATGACATCGAGATCCTCAGGGAGAAGGTCGACGCCGGGGCGACGCGGGCCATCACTCAGTTCTTTTTCGACAACTCGGCCTACTTCCGTTTTCTCGACGTGGCCGCAGCCGCCGGGCTCGACGTGCCAATCGTACCCGGAATTTTTCCGGTGCAGAATTTCAAGCAGACCGCCAATTTTGCCCGGAGAACAGGGGCGAGCGTGCCGCAATGGCTCGCCGACCGGTTCGAGGGGCTTGAGGACGACGCCGCGACGCGCCGTCTTGTCGCCGCGGCCGTATGCGCCGAGCAGGTGATCGACCTCATCGACCAAGGGGTCAAGGAACTGCACTTCTACACCATGAACCGCGCTGATCTCGTGTTCGCGATCTGCCATTTGGTGGGCTTGCGCGCAGGACCAGCGCCGGTGGCGCTTGCGGAGCGAGAACTGCCGATCGTTGCGGCGGCGGCCTCGGGCTAAAGGCTGCACGGCCAAGTCGCCGCTGGCTGCGAAGCCGCTTTTCCACCATGGTGCGTCGCCGGAACCCACGCTACGCTTCCCGGCCATTCGGGCCGCCATTCCCAACACGGTCTGCGGTCTTCGAGTTGAGGCGTTGCGGGCGCGGCGAATGACGATCCCGGCCTGAAACGGGATCGATGTTTCCAAGTCTTTTTGTCGCTTGCCTTAAGTGGCCGCGACGAGCCTTCCAGAACTGGCTCGATATGTCGGAGTATATACAGCGCTAAATCATTGCAGCCTCGGTCAAGCCTGAGTACTTTCGCCTCCCGAGGCAGACGCGTTAGGGAGGCGCGGAATGATGATTCCTCACGAGCCCTGGCTCGTGGTTCTTTCCGTCGCGATTGCGATCCAGGGTAGCTTCGTCGGACTGTCGCTCGCGCGCGGGCTGGACTCGGCCGAGGGCTTCCGCAGACGGCTCGCCCTCGCAGGATCGGCGATCACGCTCGCAACCGGCGTCTGGTCGATGCACTTTGTCGCGATGCTGGCCGCCAATTTTCCAAGCGCGGTCGACTATCTCGTGCTGCCGACGCTGATCTCCTTTCTTATTTGCGTCATCGTCGTCGGGATCGGCGCCTATGCCGCGCATGCGCCGGGACCTCCGGCGCTTCGCATCGGCACGGGCGCCTTGGCGATGGGCCTCGGCGTCAGCCTCATGCATTACGTCGGCATGTCGGCAGTGCATCTGGCCGGCCCGACATCGTACGCGCCTTCCTATATCGTGGCTTCAATCGCAGTGTCGATCGCGGCCAGCGCCTTTGCTTTGTGGACGATCGACAGCCGGCCGACCCGGCCACGCCTGTTCCTCGGGGCGATCGCGCTCGGCCTCGCGATTTCCGGAATGCACTATACGGCGATGGCCGGGATGCGCCTTGACCCGCTGTGCTACGACGTTTCGCGTTTTGTCGGCGCCGAAATCGGCGCTGTCGCGCAATACGCTTGCGCTGCTCGCCACGGTCGTCGCGTTCGGCGTCTCCGGCGCCTTTCTTCTCTCTCTCGTGCCCGACGCGCGCGCGCCCAGAAGCGCCGAGGCCGGTCCGGCAGAAGCAGAATCCGGCCGCGCCGCTCGCCTCGATAGCCGTGCACGGTCTCGCGGCAACGCCTTTACAAGACTCGGGCGCCGAGCTGCTCTCCGCCGTACGCGCCGATCGGACCGGCGGCGTCGATTCGCGTCGAGAAGGACGGACGCACGCGCGAGATCGCCGTCAGCGACATCTACGCCGTTCGCGCCAACGCCCATTACACCTATGTCCACGACGGGGAGAAGGAATATTTCTGCACGCTGTCGATCAGCGCGCTCGAAGCCCGCCTCGATCCCAAAGCGTTCCTGAGAGTTCACCGCAGCTACATCGTCTCGGTCGATCGCATCGCGAGGGTCAAACGATCGGGCGAAGCCGGCGTCGCCGAACTTGGACTGCCCGTGCGCTGCAGCATCCCGATTGCGCGCGCCCACTACCGTCAGGTCAAGCTCAGGATGAGCGCGCTCGCCGGCTGAAACCGGCTCGCGCGCATAAAGTACGTCATAGGCCCTGACGCATTTCGTGCACGCAATCCGCTATCGGCGCCTTTTTTGCTGCGCCCGTTCATTCGCCGTTGATTGAGCAGTCTAGCCGGCAGACCGTCTGCATCGCTCCGCGCGCGAATCGGGAGCGAATTCGCGCCTTTGTATTGGGAGGATGGCTTGATCCCTGGATCCTTCGACTATCATCGGCCCGCTAGCCTTTCGGAGGCGGTCGCTCTGCTTGGCCGGCTCGATTCCGACGCGCGCGTGATCGCTGGCGGCCACAGCCTCATTCCGATGATGAAGCTGCGCCTCGCCACGCCGACCCATCTCGTCGACCTCGCCGGGGTCGCGGAACTCAAGGGCGTGAGTCTCGAGGGCGGCGAAATCGTCATCGGCGCGATGACGACCCAGCACGAGATCATCGGCAGCGACCTGCTAGCGCAGCATGCGCCCATCCTGCGCGAGACGGCCGAAGTGATCGCCGATCCCCAGGTGCGGTACGTCGGCACGATCGGCGGCAATGTCGCCAATGGCGATCCCGGAAACGACATGCCGGCGCTGATGATGGCGCTTGGGGCGACCTACGTGCTGCGAGGCGCGAGCGGCGAACGCCGCGTTGCCGCGCGCGACTATTACCTCTCTCCCTATGAAACGGCCGCCGAACCCGGCGAGGTGCTTGCCGCCGTTCGTGTTCCCGCGCCCCCTGCGGGTCATGGCTGGGCGTACGAGAAGCTCAAACGCAAGGTTGGCGATTACGCGACTGCAGCGGCGGCGGTGATCCTGACCGTCTCGGGCGGCACGATCGCCACCTGCGCCATCGGCCTCACCAATGTCGCGGGAACCGCGCTGTTCGCGCGCGACGCCGCAGCGTCGGTCATCGGGACTGCGCTCGACAAGCCGACCCTCGCGCGGGCCGCGGCCGCCGCGACGGCGGCCACGGAGCCCGCCGCGGACGGACGCGGCTCGGCGGAATATCGCGGCAAGATGGCGGGCGTCATGACTGCGCGGGCGCTGACCCGCGCCTTTGCGCGCGCTAAATCCTGAAAGGACCCGCCATGTCTCTCACCAACGTCAGCATGACGGTCAACGGCAAGTCGATGTCCGCCGCCGTTGAACCGCGCACGCTGCTCATCCACTACCTGCGCGAGAACCTTGGTCTGACTGGATCGCATATCGGCTGCGACACTTCCCATTGCGGCGCCTGCACGGTCGACGTCGACGGTCGGTCAGTCAAATCCTGCACGATGTTCGCCGTGCAGGCGGAAGGATCCACCGTCCTTACCATCGAGGGCATGGCCGGCGCTGACGGCGCGCTCAGCGCGCTCCAGGAAGGGTTCCGGGAAATGCACGGGCTTCAGTGCGGTTACTGCACGCCGGGCATGATCATCCGCGCCCATCGGCTGTTGCAGGAGAATCCCAACCCGTCCGAGAGCGAAATCCGCATCGGCATTTCGGGCAACCTCTGCCGCTGCACCGGATACCAGAACATCGTGCGAGCCATCCAATACGCCGCCGCCAAGCTGGCCGGTCTCGAATTCAAGGAAGCCGCGGAATGAACGACGTCCCCGCCCCCACCTCGCTCGAGCGCGCCGAAAAACTGCAGGGCATGGGTTGCAAGCGCAAGCGCGTCGAGGACGTGCGCTTCACCCAAGGACGCGGCAATTATGTCGACGACATCAAGCTCCCGGGCATGCTGCACGGCGACTTCCATCGCTCGAGCCACGCTCATGCGCGCATCGTCAAGATCGACACGTCCAAGGCCAAGGCCGTGCCTGGGGTCGTGGCGGTTCTGACCGCCGAGGAGCTGAAGGGGGTTAATCTCGCCTGGATGCCGACGCTCGCCGGCGACGTCCAGATGGTGCTCGCCGACGGCAAGGTCTTGTTCCAGAACCAGGAGATCGCCTTCGTCGTCGCGACCGACCGTTACATCGCCGCCGACGCCGCAGATCTGGTCGAGGTGGAGTATGAGGCGCTTCCCGTGCTCGTCGACCCGTTCAAGGCGATGGATGAGGACGCCCCGATCCTGCGCGAGGACATCAAGGACAAGAAGGACGGCGCGCACGGGCCGCGCAACCATCACAACCACATCTTCAACTGGCAGGTCGGCGACAGGGAAATGACCGACGCCGCCTTCGTGAAGGCCGAGGTCACGACCAAGGACCTACTGAGCTATCAGCGCGTCCACCCCTGCCCGCTCGAAACCTGCCAGTGCCTTTGCAGCTTCAACAAGATCACCGGCGATCTCACGATTTACGGCACGTTCCAGGCCCCTCATGTCATCCGCACGGTGGTGGCGCTGATCTCGAGCATTCCCGAGCAGAAGATCCACGTCATTTCGCCTGACATCGGCGGCGGCTTCGGCAACAAGGTCGGCGCCTATCCGGGATACATCTGCGCCGCGGTCGCCTCGATCGTGACGGGGGTTCCGGTCAAATGGGTCGAGGACCGGATCGAAAATCTTTCCACCACCTCGTTTGCGCGCGATTACCACATGACGACCGAGATCGCGGCGACGCGCGATGGCCGGGTGACGGGCTTGCGCGTGCACATCCTCGCCGACCACGGCGCATTCGACGCCTGCGCCGATCCGTCGAAATGGCCCGCAGGCTTCGCCAACATCATCACCGGCTCTTACGACTTCCCGGTCGCGCATCTTTCGGTCGATGGCGTCTACACCAACAAGGCGCCCGGCGGCGTCGCCTATCGCTGCTCGTTCCGCGTCACCGAAGTCGCCTATGCGATCGAACGCGCGATGGACATCATGGCGCAGAAGTTGGGGCTCGATCCGGTCGATTTCCGCATCAAGAATTTCATCAAGCGCGAGCAGTTTCCCTACAATTCGGCGCTCGGGTGGGAATACGATTCCGGCGACTATCATACCGCCATGCAGAAGGCGCTCGACGCCACCGATTATCGCAAGCTGCGCGAGGAGCAGAAGGCGAAGCAGGAAGCGTTCAAGCGCGGCGAAACGCGCGAGCTCATGGGGATCGGCGTCGCGTTCTTCACCGAGATCGTCGGCGCGGGCCCGTCGAAGAATTGCGACATCCTCGGCATTGCGATGTTCGATTCCTGCGAGATCCGGATCCATCCGACCGGCAAGGGAATCGCGCGCATGGGCACCAAGAGCCAGGGCCAAGGGCACGAGACCACCTGGGCTCAGATCATCGCGACCGAGATCGGGATCCCCGCCGACGACATCGCGGTCGAAGAAGGCAACACCGACACCGCGCCCTATGGCCTCGGCACTTATGGTTCGCGTTCAACCCCGGTCGCGGGCGCCGCGATCGCAATGGCCGCGCGCAAGATCAAGGCCAAAGCTCAAATGATCGCCGCCTACATGCTCGAAGTGCACGAGGGCGATCTCGAATGGGACGTCGATCGGTTCCGCGTCAAAGGCAACCCGGAGAAGTTCCAAACCATGAGCGCGCTCGCCTGGGCCGCCTACAACAAGATTCCGCCCGGCATGGAGCCTGGCCTCGAGGCGGTGAGCTATTACGATCCGCCGAACATGACCTATCCGTTCGGCGCCTACATCTGCGTGATGGACATCGACGTCGACACCGGCGTTCATAAGGTGAGGCGCTTCTACGCGCTCGACGACTGCGGCACGCGCATCAACCCGATGATCATCGAGGGCCAGGTGCACGGCGGCTGCACCGAGGGTTACGCCATCGCAATGGGTCAGGAGATTCTTTACGACGAGGACGGCAACGTCAAAGGCGCGTCGTTCATGGACTATTTCCTGCCGACCGCGGTCGAGACTCCGCACTGGGAGACGGACTACACGGTCACGCCGTCACCGCATCATCCGATCGGCGCCAAGGGGGTCGGCGAAAGCCCGAATGTCGGCAGCGTGCCCTGCTTCGCGAATGCGGTGAACGACGCGTTCAAGTTCGCGGGTTCGACCCATATTCCGATGCCCCACGACGCCTATCGCATCTGGCAGGCGGCCGAGGATTTGGGCCTGCACGCGTGAGCGCGAAGACGGCCGCCATTCCCTTCTCCCTCCGGGAGAAGGTGGCGCGAAGCGCCGGATGAGGGCCTTTGACGTGAGCGGTGGTCCCCTGACGAAAGCCCTCACCCCCAACCCCTCTCCCGAAAGGAGAGGGGAGTCTGCTCATGCCTAGCGGGCGAATTCCGCGCGAAGCCATCGCGGCGCGTCTCGCGGAGGTGGGCTACGTCGCCGACCGCGACCTCGCGACCGCGCTGTGGATGATGGACTACCTCAGGCGCCCGCTTCTGATCGAGGGCGAAGCGGGCGTCGGCAAGACCGAAGTCGCCAAGGCGCTTGCCGCGGTGCACGGCTGCGAGCTCATCCGCATGCAGTGCTACGAGGGGCTGGACGCGAGCTCGGCGCTCTATGAGTGGAACTATCAGCGCCAATTGCTGGCGATCAAGGCGCGTGAGGGCGGTAGCGCCAGCGCCTCCGAGATCGAAGCGCAGATCTTTTCCGAGGACTACCTGCTTGAGCGGCCGCTGCTCAGCGCCATCCGGCGAAAGACGTCGCCGGTGCTGCTGGTCGACGAAGTCGACCGCGCCGACGAGGAGTTCGAGGCGTTCCTGCTCGAGCTTCTCTCGGACTTCCAGGTGACAATCCCCGAATTCGGCACGATCGCGGCAATGTCGATCCCGCGCGTCGTGCTGACCTCCAACGCCACGCGCGAACTGTCGGACGCGCTGCGCCGCCGCTGCCTCTATCATTATCTCGATTTTCCCGACGTCGATCGCGAAGCGGCCATTCTGCTCAATCGTCAGCCCAGCCTGGACGCGAATTTCGCCTTGCAGATCGCGCGCATGGTCGGAATGTTGCGCAAGGAAGACCTGAAGAAGGTTCCTGGCGTCGCCGAAACGCTCGACTGGGCGGCCACCCTCGCGGGCCTTGATGTCAAGGACCTGCATGACGATCCAGAGATTGTGCACGCGACGCTGATCGCGCTCCTGAAGACCCGCGAAGACCGCGCCTCGATCAGCCCGGAGACGACGAGCCGGCTCGTCGGCCAAGTCGCATGAGGGGCGTCGCGTGATGGGCGCGCAGGGCTTTGTGGTCGAAGGACCGGGTCCGGCGATGCGCAAGCGCCTTGCCGGGTTTATCGTCACCTTGCGCGACGCAGGCTTCGTCATCGGCCAAGCCGAAGCGCAGGATGCGGCGCGGCTCATGTCGAGCCCGATGGCCGAGCGGCCCGAACGCCTGCGCGCGGCGATGCGGACGTTGTTTGCTTCGCGCCGAACGGAGCTTACGCGGTTCGACGAGCTGTTCGACGCCTTCTGGCGCGGGCGAGGCGTGAAGAGCGCCGTGAAGATCAACGCTGAGGCGCTCGCCGCCCGTTCGCCCCGGCGTTTTCAGCACGGCCCAGGAGCGAACGATCGGCGACATGAGCCAACCCACATCGGTGGGGCGTCGGCTTCCGAAGACGCTCCGACGCAAGGCGGCGGAAAGCTCGGCGGGGCGTCCGCGCAGGACGCGATGTCCAGGAAGGACATCGCCGCCTTCGTGGGAGAGAGGGAGCGCGCTCAAGCCGCGGAGCTTGCCGAACGATTTGCACGGGTGATGCGGACCAGACTCACCCGTCGCGAGCGCGCGCGCCGGCGCGGTCGGCGGCTCGACTTGCGCGCGACCATCAGGCTCAGCGTTGCGCATGGCGGCGAACCGCTCGACCTCAAATTCCGCCGGCGCAAGATCAAGCCGCTCAGACTCGTCGCCTTGCTCGACGCGTCGGGGTCGATGGAATCCTACGTCTCGTTCTTCACCCGCTTCCTGCACGCCGTCACGCAGGTCTTTCGCGAATCCGAGGCGTTCCTCTTTCATACGCGGCTTGCCCATGTTTCCTCCGCGCTGAGAGAGCGCGATCCGGCGCGCGCCCTCGACCGGCTCGCCTTGATGGCCGCCGGCGTCGGCGGCGGCACCAAAATCGGCGAGTGTCTGGCCGCGTTCAATCGCGTACACGCGCGGCGCGTCATTCATTCCCGCACCTGCGTGATGATCCTGTCGGACGGCTACGACACTGGACCGCCGGAGCTGCTTTCGTCGGCGATGCGCGACTTGAGGCGGCGCTGCAAGCGCATCGTTTGGCTCAATCCTCTGACCGGCCGCGGCGGATTCGAGCCCAGCGCGCGCGGCATGCAGGCGGCGCTTGCCCTACCTCGACCTCTTTGCCCCGGCGCATAGTCTCGAGAGCCTCGCGGCGCTCGAACCTTATCTGGCGAGGATATAGATGGGCGTGCTCGAGCAGGCCGCTCTGCGTCAGGCCCAAGGCCAAGCGTTCGCGATCGCCACGGTCGTTCGCACGGTCTCGGTCACCGCCGCGAAAGCGGGCGCGAAAGCCTTGATCGGGCCGGACGGTTCGATCGAGGAAGGTTGGATTGGCGGGGGATGCGCGCGCGCCGCGGTCGTCAAGGCGGCGCGCCAATGCATGGCTGACGGCCAATCGAGACTCGTGTCGATCGCGCCGAAGGACGCGCTCGCCGAACTCGGCGCGGCGGCGGGCGAGGAGCGCGGCGGCGTCTTCTACGCTAAGAATTCCTGCCCGAGCCAGGGAACGATGGATGTTTTCGTCGAGCCGGTGTTGCCGAGCCCGCGTCTCCTGATCCTGGGCGCTTCGCCGGTCGCTGTTGCGCTCGCCACGTTGGCGCCTTCGATGGGCTTCGCCGTCACCGTCGCAGCGGCTCCGGAGGAACATCAGCGATTTGGCGCCGGCGTTTCGCACGTCTTGGGCTTGTCGCCGCCAAAGGAGACGGGCGACAATGCCTATGTCGTCGTCTCGACCCAGGGCGCAGGCGATCGCGCGGCGCTTAAAAGCGCGGCCGCCATGGACGCACGCTATCGCGCCTTCGTCGGCTCGCGCCGCAAGGCCGAGACGCTCAAGAACGACCTCGCCAAGGAGGGGGTATCCGCAGGAAGCGCTGGCCGCGATCAAGGCGCCGGCCGGCCTCGACATCTCTGCGATCTCCGCGGATGAGATCGCACTTTCAATTCTCGCAGAGATGGTCGCCGTGCGGCGCAGGCCCGAGCGCCCGTCGATTGAAGACGCAATCGACTAGCGCCGCGAGCGGCTACGGCGTCGGCTTAGCTTCCTGCGGCAAGGGCTTAACCGGTGAGCCGGGGCCGATCTTCTGCAAATTGCCGACGATAACGCGTTCGCCTTCGCTCAGGCCCTTGGTCACGCTGACCAGGTCGCCGTCTATCGGTCCCAGTGTGAGGAGGCGCAGCTCGGCCTTGTCGTCTGCGCCGACGACATAGACGAATTTGCCCATCTGGTTCGAGCCGAGCGCCGCCTGCGGGGCCATGAACGCCTCCGGCTCGTCCCTGATGTGGAGCCGCACCCGCACGTACTGGCCGGGCAGCAGGACGAAGTCCGGATTGGCGATCGTGACTCGCGCGGCGATCGTGCCAGTCGCCTTGTCGACGGTATTGTCGAGGAAGGTCAGTTCACCTTTGCGGATCGTATCTGTGCCCGCGAGCGAGATTTCGGCGTCGATTTTGCCTGCGGCCCGCGCCTTCGCGATCTCGACCAGATCCGACTCGCTCGGGTTGAAGGCGACGTAGATGGGATCCAGCTCGATGAGGGTATTGAGCGCCCCGCTCGCCGGACCGACGAGCGCGCCCTTTGCGGCCTGGTTGCGGCCCAGTCGGCCAGAGAATGGAGCGGTGATCTCGGCGTAGCTAAGGTTGAGCTTCGCGGCCTCAATCGCAGCTCGGTCCGCCACCAGCGCCGCTTCGGCCTGATGCATCGCGCTCGACCTTTGGTCGTAGGCGTCCTTGGTGACGAAGCCGCTTTTGACCAATTCCTCGCCGCGGCCGAAACTCGCCTTCGCATACTCCAGTGACGCTTGGTCGCGCTGGGCCTGCGCGGTGGCGAGATCGAACGCGGCGCGGAGGTCGCGCGGATCGATCTGATAAAGGAGGTCGCCGGTCTTAACATCGGCGCCGTCACGGGCGAGCTGAGACTCAATGTAGCCCGACACCCGCGCCTGCAAGGCGATGCTGCGGATCGATTCGATCCGGCCCGGGTAGTCCAGATAGATCGGCAGCGTCTTTTTAATGACCGGAACGACCGGAACCGGCATCGCCATCATCGCGGGCGCAGACGCGGATTCCGTCGCGCCGTCGGCTCGGTCGCCAGCGACGCGGACGCCTATGACCGCCACAATGGCGATCGTCGCGAGAGCGGCGAGAGAGATCTTGAGGGCGCGCATGGAAAAGCTCCTGGCGATCATTCGGCGGCTTCGGCGCGGGGCGCAAGATGAGCGCCCGCGTGCGGCGCAGCTACCTCCGCCTCGCGTCCCTCGCGAACGCGCTCGATAAGGGCGTAGAAGACGGGCACGAAGATCAGCGTCAGCAAAGTCGCCGCGACCATGCCGCCGAAGACGGCCGTGCCAAGCGACTGCCGGCTCGCCGCGCCCGCGCCGCTCGCGAACATAAGCGGCAGCACGCCGAAGATGAAGGCGAAGGCGGTCATCAGGATCGGCCGCAGGCGTAGCCGCCCCGCCTCCATTGCGGCCTCGACAACCGAGAGGCCTTCCTCACGCCGCCGCTTGGCGAATTCGACGATCAGAATCGCATTTTTCGCCGCAAGCCCGATCAGCATGACAAAGCCGATCTGCGAATAGACATCGACCTGCATCCCACGGACATAGATCGCTCCAAGCGCGCCGACCATCGCCAGTGGCGCGGACGAGAGCACCATGAAGGGCATCGACCAGCTCTCGTACTGCGCGGCGAGGATCATGAAGACAAAGAAAATCGCGAGCGCGAGGACGATCGTGGCGAGCGAGCCGGCGCTCAGCTCCTGGAAAGTGACGCCCGTCCATTCGAAACCGAAATCGCGCGGCAATGCCTCCGCCGCGGCGCGTTGCATCGCAACCACCGCCTGGCTCGAGCTGAAACCTGGCGCAGGCGCCCCGTTGATCAGCGCTGAGGCGTAGTTGTTGTAGTGCGGCACCGTCTCCGGCCCAATGATCGGCTTAAGGGCGCCGAGCACATTCAACGGAATCATACCCCCGGTGCTGTTGCGGACGTAAAGCTTGCTGAGGTCGGATGGAGAGGCGCGCGATTTTGTGTCGGCCTGCATCGTGACGCGGAACGTGTGGCCGAACAGGTTGAAGTCGTTCACATAAAGCGAGCCAAGATAGATTTGCAGGGTGTTGAAAACGTCCGGCAGGCTCAAGCCCAAGAGCTTCGCCTTCGTCCGGTCGAGGTCATAGAAGAGCTGCGGCGTCGACGCGGAGAACGAGGTGAACAACGATTGCGGGTTGAGCTCCGGCTGCTTGCGGGCCGCGGCGATGAGCGCCTGAGTCGCGTCGTTGAGCTGGGCGCCGCCTCGCCCCGCCAGATCCTCAACCTGGAATTCAAAGCCGCCGGTCGTGCCAAGCCCGTTCACCGAAGGCGGATCGAAGCTCAGCGCAAAGGCTTCCGGGATCGCCAAGAGCTTCGGGCGCACGGAGGCGACCAAGGCGGACGCGTTCTCCTCCGGCCCGCGCTCGCTCCATGGCTTCAGAACCGCGAATTCGATCGCCGAGTTGGACTGCGCGGCATTGGTCAAAAAATTGAGGCCGCTGATGAAACCGGCAATCTGAACGCCTGGCGTCGCTTGCAGGATGTCGCGCGCTTTCTGCGCCACAGCATCGGTGCGCTCGAGCGACGATCCGTCCGGAAGTTGCACAATGACGAAGAAATAGCCCTGATCCTCGACCGGCAGAAAGGTGGTCGGGATCATTCGCGACAGCACATAGGCGCCGCCTACGAACAGAAAAAAGACGGCGACCAGCGCCCAGCCGAAGCGAATGAACTGCCTGATCGCCCGCGCATAGAAGTTCGCCAGCCAATCGAAGCCAGCGTTGAACCAACGGAACAGAAGAAATTGCCCTTTCGGGCCGTGACGCAGAAACGCCGCGCTGAGCGCCGGACTGAGGGTGAGCGAGTTGAAGGCCGAGATTCCGACGGAGATCGCGACGGTCAGGGCGAACTGGTTATAGAGCCGGCCGGCGACGCCGGGAATGAAGGCGACGGGAATGAAAACGGCCATAAGCACAGCCGTCGTGGCGATGATCGGCCCGGTCACCTCCGACATGGCTTTTCTCGCCGCCTGAAGCGGCGGCAAACCGGCTTCGAGCTGGCGCTCGACATTCTCCACCACGACGATCGCGTCGTCGACGACGAGGCCGATGGCCAGCACCATGCCGAGCAGGCTCAGCATATTCAAAGAGAAGCCGAAGATCTGCATCACCGCGAGCGTCGCGATGAGCGAGACGGGAATCGCGATCGTCGGGATGATCGTCGCGCGCCAGCTCTGCAAAAAGATGAAGACGACCATCACGACGAGGAGGAGCGCCTCGATCAACGTGATCACGACGTCGTGCATCGCCGCCGACACGAAGCGCGTCGTGTCATAGTGCATCGCATAGGCGATTCCGGGCGGGAAGCGCTTCGAAAGCTCCTCCATCTTCGTCTTGACCTGCTTCTGCAGGTCGAGGGCGTTGGAGCCCGGCATCTGGAAGATCGCCATCACCACCGTCGGATCTTTGCCGAAGAAGGCGGACGACGAATATTGCAGCGCGCCGAGCTCAACGCGGGCGACATCCCGCAGGCGCACCACGGCGCCGCTTGCCGGATCGGCGCGGACGATGATGTTGGAAAATTCCTGCGGATCGGTGAGCCGCCCCTGGGCGTTGACCTGCAATTCAAACGGGGTCCCGGGCGGGGCAGGCGATTGGCCGATCTTGCCGGCGGCGACCTGAACATTCTGCTCGGCGATGGCGTTCTGAACGTCGACGGCGGTTACGCCAAGATTGGCGAGCTTGTCCGGATCGAGCCAGACTCGCATCGAATAGCGGCGCTCGCCGAACATCTGGACGTCGCCGACGCCTGGCAGCCGCTTCAGCTGGTCAACAATTTGCAGATAGGCGTAATTCGACAGGGTGACAGAATTGACCGAACGGTCCGGCGAAACGAGATTGACGATGAGAACGAAGTTCGGATTCTGCTTCTTGATCGTCACCCCGCCCTGATTGACGATCGCCGGAAGCGAGGATGCCGCCTGCGACACCCGGTTCTGGACGTCGACCGCGGCGATGTTGAGCGGATAGCCGACCTTGAAGGTGACGGTGATTGTCGAGGAGCCGTCGTTCGAACTCGCCGAGGACATGTAGGTCATGCCCTCGACGCCGTTGATCTGCTGCTCGAGCGGAGTCGTCACGGTGTCCGCGACGACCTGCGCGCTCGCGCCAGGGTAGTTGGCGCTAACGACGACCTGCGGCGGCGTAATATCCGGGAACTGCGAGACCGGCAGCAGAAAAAAGCAGATCGCGCCCGCGAGCATGAGCATCGCGGCGATCGCCGAGGCGAAGATTGGGCGTTGGATGAAAAAGCCGACCACTCGATCGCCTCGACTTCAGCCGAACCGGGTCAGCCGCAGAGGGATGCTCCGCATGCGCCGCCCGACGTGCGCGTTGTAGGCCGCATCAAGAGCAGCGGTCCGCGAAACGAGCCGCGCCGGCCGAGATCCTGTCCAACCTGGACGGCGCTCGCACGCCGCGACTCGGCGATGCGGCGGGCAGTCCCATCCAGCAGGGTTTTCAGAGCTTGAGGCTCCACGCGGTCGGCAAGCATGACCTTCTGAATGAGCGAGTCCGCCAGAAGGTCGTCGATTGTCTGGGCGCTTCCATACGCCATGGCGGGTGTTCCTTTCGACTAGGCGCCGGCTGTTACCGCACGGCAGTTTGACTCTGCAAGCGCGGGGTGGTACCGGTCGGTATCGCTATCTGATACCGATCGGTAACGGGTTCGTCAAGCACCATGATCAAAGAAAAATCGAGTTCGGATCCGGATGTACCAATGAACAGGGCCGGGAAGCCCCGCGACCGCATCTTCGACTGCGCGCAGGACCTCTTCCACCGCAAGGGCATCCGAGGCGTAGGCGTCGAAGCGATCGCCGAGGCCGCGGGCACCAGCAAAATGGCGCTTTACCGCCACTTTGATTCGAAGGATGAGCTTATTATCGAGTATCTGAATTACAAAGGGCGGAAGTCGGACGAAATCTGGGCCGAAATCGATGCTGCGAATCCAGGAGACCCCGCTGGCCAGCTTTACGGCTTCGTGGACAAGGCCGCAATATTCATCGCTGAGGACGAGCGCGGGTGCGATCTGGCCAACGCCGCCATCGAATTGACAGAACAGGGCCATCCCGGTCTTCGCGTGATCGAGGAATTCAAGATGCGTCAGCGTGAGCGCCTGGCGAATCTCTGCAGGGACGCGGGCGCCTCGCAGCCGGACCTCCTCGCGGACACGCTCTTTCTCTTGATCGAGGGCGCGCGCGTGAGCCGCCGCAGTGTCGGAACGAATGGCCCCAGCGCCAATCTCGTGCGCACCAGCCGGGGCGTCATCGCTTCATTCGGCGTTCGGCCCCCCGACGCCCGACAATCGTTTCCGGAGCGCCAATCGAGCGCCCAATGACGGTAGGGGTGGCAGCCGGGGCTCTCTGGGGATCTTGAGCCCAGGCCTCAGCGCGCAGAGGCCCAATCCAGTCAACTTTTAGCTTGCTCGATCACGGCTTCTTGCCTCAGGTCCTCCTAAGCGGGGGAACGGTCTTGTTGGCGCGAGGGCCGCAGAGTTGAAGCAGAGTCGACTCGTGAACGAATAACCGATTCATCGGGAGCAGGGAGCGCCATGGACAGTTGGTTCGACCGGAGCGTCGTTCCGCCGACCCGTTACGAACTGCATTACGGCGGAAGCCGAATGGTTCGGTGTTTCACCGATCGCCCAAAGAGCGTCCACGAGATGCTGTCGAACGCCGTCGCGCGACGGCCGCACGGAGTGGCGCTTATCTCTGGCGAGGACTCGGTTACTTATTCCGAACTGGATCGTCTGGTCGGTAAAGTCGCCGGCGGACTCAAAGCGCTCGGCGTCGAAAAAGGCGATCGGGTCGCCATGGTGATCGGCAATAGCGTCGAGTTCGTCGTGGTGATGTTCGCCATCGCCCGCCTCGGCGCGGTGTCCGTCCCCCTCAACGTCCGCCATAAACTCGCGGAGAACCGGCACGTCATTGAGGACTGCGAAGCGACAATCGTCGTCCACGAGCATGATCTGGCGGACACGATTCCGGCGCCGGGCGCCCTGCCCGGGTTGAAGCACACGATCGCGCTTCGCCGCGACGGCGCCGCGTCTCCGCTCGCTGATCTTCTGCAAACTTTTCCGGTGACCGAGGCCGTCGAGGTCGAGGAGGAAGACACCGCCACCATCCTTTACACTTCAGGCACGACCGGCCGCCCGAAGGGCGCAATGCTGACCCACTTCAGCATGATCCATTCGGTGCTCCACTACACATGGGTGATGGAGCTGACTGAAGAGGACCGGTCCATCATTGCGGTGCCGATGAGCCACGTGACCGGCCTGATCGCGCTCGTCGCCACGATGGTTCATTGCGCGGGCGCGCTTGTCATCATGCCGGCCTTCAAGGCGGCCGACTTCATCGACCTCGCCGCGCGTCATCGGATCACCTACTCGCTCATCGTGCCGGCGATGTTCAACCTCTGTCTGCTTGCCCCGAATTTCGATGGCGCCGATCTCTCGGCCTGGCGGGTGTCAGGCTACGGCGGCGCGATCATGCCCGAGGCCACGCTCGAACGGATC
The DNA here is from genome assembly GCA_963743265.1 of uncultured Alphaproteobacteria bacterium. Taxonomy (GTDB): domain Bacteria; phylum Pseudomonadota; class Alphaproteobacteria; order Rhizobiales; family Beijerinckiaceae; genus Roseiarcus. Next base: position 91,709 of record CAVUPE010000040.1, read on the forward strand.
GCCGAAAAGCTGCCCCGCCTGAAGCTCATTAACTGTTACGGTTCGACCGAAACGACGTCGCCCGCCGTCTTCATGCCGCCGGAGGAAGCGGTCGCGCGGAAGGAATATGTCGGCCTGACGGCGCCATGCGGACACATCGTCGTCATGGACACTGATGGCGTCGAGGTCCCCTACGGCACGCCGGGGGAGGTCTACATCAGCGGCGCGATGGTCGTGCCCGGCTATTTCAACAATCCCGAAGCGACCGCGCGCGAGTTCAAGGCCGGCTACTGGAAGTCGGGCGACCTCGGCATCATGGACGAACAGGGTTACCTGCGGATCATCGACCGCATCAAGGACGTGATCAACCGCGGCGGATACAAGATTTTCGCCTCTGAGGTCGAGAACATCTTGCTCGACCATCCCGCGGTCGTCGAGGCTGCCGTCGTCGCCAAACCCTGCCCTGTTCTCGGCGAACGCGTCCACGCCTTTGTCGTTCTCCGGCACGCCGTCAAGGACGAGGAGCTTGCGCGCCACTGCGCCAACCTGCTGTCCGACTACAAGGCGCCGGAGGCTTTCCATCGGCTCGAGAACACGTTGCCGCGCAACGCCAATGGCAAGGTGCTCAAGCGCGACCTGCGCCAAAGCTTGGTCGCCTAGGCCTCGGCCGCGAGAGCGGCGTATCGTCCGATCGCTTCCAGCTCAGACCCACGTGACGAACAGCAGGATGATGGTCGCCGCGAGGCAGGCAATCGAGAGAAGATTGGCCGTCAGCAGCGTTATATTCTTCCACCAGAGGATGCGCGACAGACCTGCGCATAAAGCGGGGAGCCCCTCGAGCTCGGCCTCGGTGTCGGCGACGAAGTCGAAATCCCCCGGATCCGGATTGCGCCAGATTGGGAAGCGCTTTTGCCCGGCGCGGGGAAACCGCGGATAGACCGAAATCAGCAAATTCAGATAAATGATCAGGAACGGCGAAAGGATGACCGGCGCGCTCAGATACCAAGGATAGTGTTGTCGGTACTGGAGAACGGTTCCCATCATGATCGCCACAAACAGCACGGCGATGAGCGCCTTGATGTCGCTGAGCATCATCGAGTCGCGGTATCCAGCGATGAGATTGCGCATTTGTGCGTTCTTGTCTTGGGCCATCAAAGGCTCCGACGCGCCCGGGGCGCGCGGCCCGGCATTATGCGAGCGAGGCGTATAGAACCAGAACCATGGACAGGACGACGCAAACGATCGCCACCAGAAAGCCAACGCGAATGCACTGCGTCTTCCACCAAAGAATGTCGGACAGGACGGCGCAAGTCAGCTTCAACTGTTCGACGTCGCCTGTACTCCGGGCGATGGGCTCGAAATCCGCAGGCGTGAGATTGCGGGCGACGAGGAAGGTCTTGGCGCCGCGCTTGGGATAGCGCGGAATAAGCACCATGAACAAAAAGAAGTACACGATCAGGAAAGGCAGCAGCACGAGCTGGATCGGGAGGTAGCTCGGAAAGGACGTGTAGTTCCAGAGGACCGAACCCATCATGAACGCAACGAACAAGAAGGCGATGTTCGCCTTGAAATCGCTCGCCCTGATCGCTTCTGTATATCCGGCGATCAGACCACGATAGAGTTGAGTGGGATCGGGAACGGGAACGGGTTTGTTCATCCGGCTTTCGGACGCTCCCACTGGGCCAGGCGCAAGAGGCCTTCAAAGCCGGTGTTGCAGATGAACCCCGCGTCTTCAAACATGAGAATCGCGTGAAGCGCGACGGTCTGTCAAGTCGACGGCGTAATATCAGCCAGCGCGCGGGCGACGACCGGAATGACGGCTCGTCGCGCAGCCATCGTTCGGCCCGTGCAGAGACCGACCGGAAACCGCCGCGAGCGGTTGGCGCCCGAACCACGCTGCTCTCGGCGGTGGGGCAGGTCTCGCTTGCTATCGCGATGCGAACCGCGCCTTCGCCGCGTCGGTCACCGGCGTATACATACCGACGAGCGTTCCTTCGGGATCGCGGAACTGCGCCGCGCGATTTCCCCAGGGCATCATCTTCGGCTCATGCACGATCTCCACCTTGTCTTTCAGGCGCGCAAACTCTTCGTCGACGTCGGCCACCTGGAATTCGATGATCGCAGTGCGGTTGGCGGCGGGTTCGGCGCTGCCTTCCTTGAAGAGCGCCACCGTTTCGGCGCTCCCGAAGGCGAGCGTGGCGGAAGGCGTGACGATCTCGGCAAAGACCGGCGCAAGCCATTCGGCGGCTTGGCCGGTGACCATTTCGTAAAAGCCGACCATCGCCTTGATGTCCGCGGCGACGAGACGTGTGGATGCGAACTTCATGGGCTTGAACCTTTCGTATCGGGCCGTGCGGAAGACGGGCGCGTCGAAAGGACTTGTCGCATGAGGCTGCTGACACCATCCTGTCAGCAGGAGTCAGCATGCGCCGCGCCGATCGATTGTTTCAGATCATCCAAATCCTCCGCCGATCAACGCACCCCGTAACGGCGGCCGCGTTGGCCGAGGAACTCGAAGTCTCCAAGCGCACGGTCTATCGCGACGTCGCCGACCTGATCGGCCAACGGGTTCCCATCGAGGGCGAGGCGGGCTTGGGCTACCTGCTCGCTTCCGATTACGACATGCCGCCGCTCATGCTGACGCCCGATGAAATCGAGGCGGTGATGCTCGGGGCGCAATGGGTCGCTGGCCGCTCCGATAAGGCGCTTTCCAATGCGGCGCTCGACGTCATGGCGAAGATCGCAGCGGTTGTGCCGGAGCGCCTGCGCCCGTTCATCGTCGAGCCGAGCGTCGGCGTGAAGCCCGCGCTTACTGAGCCAAGGGAAAGCGTCGATTCTTCACACCTCAGATCGGCGATCCGCGATGGCCGGAAACTGCGTCTGCGCTATCGGTCCGAGGCTGGAGAGGACACCGAACGCACGGTCTGGCCGGTAATCCTCGGCTATGCCGAGACGACGCGGATGCTGGTCGCCTGGTGCGAGCTGCGTCAAGGCTTCCGGCATTTCCGCGCGGATCGTATCATCGAGGCGGAGACGCTCGACGAAAGCATTGGCCTGCGCCACGGCGAATTGCGCCGCCGCTGGCAGCGTTGGCGCGAGACGAACATCCGGACTCCTTAGCGCGACTCCGCTCTCCGCGGTTTGAAGCCCTTAACGATCAGGGCTTGGCGCGTGAAAGCGCGGCCGCGCGGCCTGCAGCGGCATAGAGGTTCAGCCGCGAATAGACGCCAAAACCCGATCCGTCGTCGAGAAAGCCCCCGCCGGGTCCTTCCGTCTCGGTCAGGATACGGTTCGCTTCGTCAAGGCTGAGTTTGGGGAAAGCCGCAGTCAGCAAATACCCTGCCTCAGGCGCGAGCATGGCCACATCCTCGACCTTGTCCTCCGTTTCCGGATGCGCGACCGGCAGCCCGTAGGTCTGGGTCGTGGCGTAGAAGGCCTCGTTCATCGCCGGCGCGTTGAAGCGGCCGGTGTCCTGACGCGCGCACGCCGAAAGACGATCGCCGCAGGCCACCTCGAGCGCCTTGGTGAGGTCAGCTCGCGCGTTCGCGATCGCCGCCCGGAAGTCGCCGATAACCGTGGGGATCTGAGGCTCGGACGTTGCGGTTGTCATCGCGACGTTCCGCAGCGGCAGGTTCATGTAGGCTGGATCGTTGGCGAGCAGATGCGCGAGATCATAAGTTGCGAGTGTTCGGCCGCCCACGACGTCCATGGCGTAATGCGCCCCCATGATGATGCGGTCGTTGCCGTATTCCGCGGCGCGGGCGACCATCTCCTGAAAGCGCTCGGGTACGAGTTCGGCGAGCAGCAGCGATCCCATGTACCCGTAGGTCGTGTGCCCGCTCGGGAAGGACGGGCTGTCGATCAGGTTCATGACCGGCCCGCGGTTATAGACGTCGTTGCTGGCGGGAGCATTGAAATAGTCCAGGCCCACGATCGGCAGGATTCTGGGCTCGGTCTGAAACGGACGGGAATTCCCGTAAGCGTCGGCGCCGGGCGTTCCGCCGGGCCGGCCATAGGCGACGCCAAACGGATCGGGCTCGCCGTCGACACCCTTGAGAATGGCCATGGCCTCATCCGAAACAGCGTTTTTGCCGTTCGTTGTGCCATTGGCGAAGAAATATTTGCCGGCGTTGGAATCAGATCCCGATACCGAGTTGGCGTAGGCGATCAAGTCGGCCACAGCCCTGGAGATGCTGGTGAAGCGCTTCCGATCGAGATAATGCGCGCGCGCCTCATAGGCCGCGCCCAAGGTCGTCCCCAACCCGTCGGTCAGCTGGACGAGATTGCCGTCGGTGATAAAGGCGTCGCGCAAAGCCTGCTGCTGCTGCTCGGAAAACGGCAGCAATGTGGGTTGGCGAATCGCGCCCGTCTGAATTCCGCCGGTGACTGTGAAGTTGGAGGCGAGCGCAGCCTTGCCATTCATGCTGTTGGAAAGGGCGGAGACGGGCGCCAGGCCCTTAAACACCGCCATGTTGGTCAGGCTTTGCGCGTCGGCCCATGCGCATCCCGTCATCAGGGCGAAAAGGCCGATTCCGAATCCCAGTCTGCTCATAGCGCCCCTCCTGCCCAACGGACCTTTTATCGGCCGATTCTTCCGCGTCATCGAGACAGTTTACACGAGCCGGCGAAGAACGGGCAGTCCGGGCGCCAAACCCCAGGTGCGCGTGTTGGCGCGTTCTGTTTGAGGGCGAAGGCGAACCCGACGACCCGCCCGCCGAGCCGACGTTGGCCCGTCTAGCGCGTTTCTAGCCGCCAACCTGCCCGATCACACTCGGCTTGCCGCCTCGCACGCCCACGATCTGCATCGGCGTGTGCGGATGATTGTGGTCATCCATTGCGTAGGTTCCTCCGAGCAACGATGGCATCGTCGTCGTCTTGAGCGCCCGCTCGATGTCTTCGGACTTGTCAGAGTTGGCGCGGCGGATCGCATCGGCGACGAGATTGGTCGCTTCGTAGGCGAAGAATGAGCGCTGGGTCGGCATGATCCCGTATTTCGCGCGGTAAGCCTGAACGAAGTCCTGCACCCCCGGCGTTTCGATCAGCGGGTTGAACACCGTGATGCTGGTCGCGCCATCCAGGCCGCCGGAGGCGAGGAATTCCGGAGACACCGCGCCCGTGGCGGCGGTGAAATCGATGCGTCCGGTGATGGGGACGTTCCAGCCGGATTGTTCATAGGCGCGGAAGAAAGGCGCCGTCGAACCGCTCAGCAAGGTCACGACCTGGTCGGGGGCAAGCCCCTTGAGCTCACCGAGCAACGGAGCCAGGTCCTTCGTGTCCTTGGCGATCGTCTCGTTAGCGAGAACCTTGATGTCGGCCCCGACCGCGGCCTTCGCCATGCTGTCCGCGTTAACGTGGTTGAACGGAAGGTCGTCGCTGACGATCGCGACAGAGTGGACGCCCTTGCTCTTGAGCCAGCCGATAAGGCCGAGCGCGATGTCGCGGTCGGATGGGATCGTCTTGAACGCATAGTCGTCGCCGCCAACGCCGGAAGCGTCGACGAAATCCTGGCCCGCCGAAATATCGATGACGAGAGGCACTTTCGCTTCCGCGACAATCGGCATGATGGCATGCGTGACCGGGGTCCACAGCGCGCCGAGCAGCACCGGAACGTGCTCTTCCTCGATCAGTCGTTTCGTGGCGGCGATCCCGGTCGCGGGGTCCGCGGCGTTGTCGCCGTAAAACGCCTCGACCGGCCTCCCCAGCACTCCGCCGGCCTGATTGATGCGCTGGAGCGCCAGCTCGACGCCATATTGCTCGCTTTGCCCGCGATCTGCGTATGGTCCGCTGAGGATCGTGGTGACGCCGATGCGGACAGGCTCCGCCGCGAGGACCGGTGTGAAAGCCAGGACGCAACCGGTCAGTAAAGCGATTCTGAGCGCCATCGACATGTCCTTGCGAATGGGGCGGCCTAGCCGAGGCAAGCTGTCTCATTCCGCACATTAAGACAACCGATGTCCCCCACCGTCACGCGATTGTGAGAGTTGTTGTCACGACAGCCCAAGTCGCGGCGTTTCCACCGGTGGGCGACAGGTCGCCCCGCAATGCACGCTAAAATATGGCCAGTGTCGCCGCATCGCTGAAAGAACTAGACTGCATCCTCGGGGGAATCGCGAAGGCGGGGAGCAGGCGACCGGTGAGCAAGTCAGAACTCAAGTGGAACGAGAAGCAGGAAGGCGCGGATTTTGAGGCCGCGTTCAAATTCCTGTCGCTTCTTTGCCCCGACAGGAAAGCCAGTGCGCTCGTCAAGAGCCTTCGCGGCTCGAAGCTTCTTGAACACGCGGCGAAGGACTTGTTGCGCGCCGCGCAGCTCCCTCTTCTGCCCAGTGATGAGTCCCACGTGAGCGAAGATTTAAAGCGAATTCAGAAAGGCAAGGCGCTCGCCCCCGTCCTCCTCGTGCGTGGCGACTTGGCGAGTGGACTTCCTCTCGTTGTCGCAGACGGCTATCACCGGATCTGCGCCGTCTGCTATTTCGACGAGAGCGCCCCTGTTCGCTGCAGAATCGCCAACATCGCCGACAGAAACCCGTAGGACGCGCCCTCGTCTGATTGAGGGCCTAGCAATGGCGTCGCGGACCCGGGGTCAGTAAATGAGTTTGCTGGACGCCGCGGCCGCGCGCTTGGCAAACTTTGCCACCATCGACTTCAGCTCCGGTTCCCGGATGAGAGAAATCGCCTTATCTGGATCGACCCATTGAACCACGCGCTGTGCGGATTCGGGCCAGGTCGCACTTTGTCTTCGAACCAGTAGCGGGAAGATCTTGACCTCGCAGTCGGCTTCAGCGCCGTTCGCATCCGCCGATTTATTATATCTGAAGGCGCCGATCGGCCTTACCCCGATCTTCCCCCTGACGCCCGCCTCCTCGAAGGCTTCGCGCGCGGCCGACTTCGCAGGCGTGAGCCGCTTGATCGGCCAACCCTTCGGCACGATCCACCGCCGCGATTGTCGCGTCGTGACGACGAGGATTTCGAGCGCCGCCATTGGCGTGAATCGATAAGGCAACGCGCCATATTGAACGCGGACCGCTGGCCTTGCGCTTCGTTTTTTTGGCTTGCGAGGGATATCAAATCTCCGGGAGCCATGTGCTAACGCGTTGCAAGTCGCATAGTTTCGAATCCACGACAATAAAGCTCCGCGCCGAAACCGAGCGGCGGCGCCGCTTTGGTGGGCCTCGCGATGAACTCGCGACCTGTGACAGCCTGACCGGAAGCTTGAGGGTGCTCGCCAGCGAACGCGCCCTGAACCAACGTGCGGATTCGTCGCGATTGGACTTTTCGGCGTCGATCTTGTTATCAGCGTCAACCACGAGGGGATTCCAATGAAGTTGACACGCCGCGCCGCAACGCTCGCGGGCCTAGGCGCACTCGCGACGGGAGCGCTGTCGACGCGCGCGATCGCAATCGACGGCCCGATCACCGACCTTGTCGAAGGCGCCGAGGATTTTCGCGCCGCCTCGGACGCCTATGTCTATGGCTATCCGCTGGTCACGATGGAATGACCCGGCGCGTCATTCACGAATGTCGCCAAGGCCGAGGGCACGCGCGGCCCGATGGGCGAGACTCATCAGGATGCGCGCCTACCCGGACGCGAGCTTATCGCGACGTCACCGCGCCCAACGCCGACACGCTCTACACGACAGCCTTTTTCGATGTCGGCGACGAGCCTCGGGTGTTGAGCGTGCCTGACATGAAGGGGCGCTATTTCCTGCTGCCGTTCATCGACGGCTGGACCAATGTCTTCGCCGTCCCTGGAAGCCGCACCACAGGGACTGGGGCGCAGACTTTCGTCATCTCTGGGCCGGGCTGGTCAGGGGCCGTTCCCGCTGGCATGACGGAACTCAAGTCGCCGACCGCCATCGTCTGGCTGCTCGGACGCATCTATTGCACCGGTACGCCCGAGGATTATGCCGAGGTTCACGCCCTTCAGGACGCATTCAAGCTCCAGCCGCTGAGCACATGGGGCAAGGACTACACGCCGCCTGCCGGCAAGGTCGATGCCGCCATCGACATGAAGACGGCGGTCAGAGACCAGGTCAATCGTCTTTCGACCGTCGAGTTTTTTACCCTGCTGGCCGACCTCATGAAGCGAAATCCGCCGGCGACGGCCGACGCGCCCGCGCTTGAGCGCTTCAAGGCGATCGGCCTTGTTCCCGGCCAGAGCTTCGACGGCAAGGCGCTCGACTCGCGATGGGATCGCCGCCTGCCGCAACTGTCCTACGACCGCATCATGCTGCACGCGCAGTCGCTGAAGCGGGAGAACGGGTGGCTTTTCTCGACCAAGACCGGTCTTTACGGAACCGACTATCTCCAGCGCGCCTTCATCACCGCGGTCGGGCTTGGCGCCAACCGGCCGCAGGACGCAGTCTATCCGATGTCGCAGCGCGCCTCATTGCTCGAGGCCTACGAGGGCGACAACAAGTACACGCTTCGTTTCGAGAAAGGGCAGTTGCCGCCGGTCAGGGGATTCTGGTCGCTCACCATGTATGACGAGCAGCTGTTCTTTGTGGCCAACCCGATCAACCGCTATTCGATGAGTCTGCGCACCAACCCCAAATTCGAGTCCGACGGTTCGCTCGTCATCCTTATTCAGAACGAGAACCCGGGATCCGACAAGGAAGCCAACTGGCTGCCCGCGCCGAAAGGCAAATTCCATCTCATGCTGCGTCTCTACTGGCCAGACGAGAACGAGCCCTCGATCCTCGACGGATCCTGGGTCGTCCCAAAGGTCGAAAAAGCCTGATCCTCAGGCAGCTCTCGGCGAGAGGGCCTACCGAACGAAGTCGAAGCCTACGCCTCACCTGGGTTCGCGGGGCGTCCTGTCGTGCAACAGGAAGATGTAGGCCAGATCGGCCACGAGAAGGGGCCTAAGGCCGAATCCCCGACCCTCCCCGGCCGGAGAGGTCGTCCGTAATCGGAGGCGTCGCTTGCGGAGCCGACGGCGCACCAACAGAATTTCCAAACAGATCGACAATTTCTTGCGTAAAGAAGAAATCCAAGCTATTATCCCGGTGATGACGAACTCGACCGCCGAGAGCTCCGCAATCGACAGCGAACCCTTATGGCGTCGGCGATGCGTTCGCCCGAGTGGAGGAGACTTTTTATTTGGATTCGCCGTAACCCATTGAAAAGTCCCGATTCGGACGAATAAAACCAAGCAAATCCAAGCAATTTTATTTGGTCTCGCTTGGTTTAGCTTGGTTTCGCTTGGATTTGCTTGGCCTGCCGAGGAGGCCGCCGCGCCCCTCAAAGGTTCATCTGCGTCTGCACGATGAGCGCGACCAGCTTCTCCTTCTCGGTCGCAACGAGCGTTTGCCAAACCTGGGTCCTCTTGCCGCGATGGACGAGCGTCGTGCGGCCAATCACGGTCGAGCCGGCTGGCGCCGAGGCGACGAAATTGGTCTTGCTCTCAATCGTCGCTGTCCCCTTGGACTCGGCGGGCAGATTGATGAAGGCGGCGGCGGCGCCCAGCGTGTCGGCGAAGCTCATGATCGCCCCGCCATGGGCGATCCCGCCGATCGTGCATAGGTCCGGCCGGATCAGCATCCGCGCGGCGAGGGAATCGGCTTCCGCGCTGATGAACTCGATCCCCAGCAATTGGGCGAACGGCAGCGGATTGGCGTTGATGCGATCGATCAGCGACATGCGCGTCTCCGTAGGCCTGCCCGAGCGCTGGCGGTTTGTTGCGTCTCGGCATAGCATTGTCGCTGAGGCGTCGCCACGCGGGTTTTGGCTGCGCCGCTGACGCCGGAGAGTGGGTGGCGCCAGATAGGCGAAGGAGGAAAGCCATGGTTCGCAGTCGAGTCCTTTTGAGCGCAGTCATCGCCGCGCTCGCGGTCGGGCTCGCCGGTTGTGATGAGACCGGCGTCTATCCCAGCTCGGGTTATGTCGCCCCGGTTTATGCCGGCGGCTATTACGGCTCTCCGTACTATGGCGGCGCCTACTATGGCGGCGGCGGTTACTATGGCGGGTACGGTTACCGTGGCGGCGTGTACCGGCGCGCGGCCTATTACCATGGCGGCTACGGCGGCGGTTACCATGGCGGTTATCGCGGCGGGTACCATGGTGGTTATCATGGGGGCTATCGCGGCGGCCACGTCGGTGGGTTTCATGGCGGCGGCGTCCGGCGGCGCTAGGCCGATCGGGCGGCGGCTTATGGCGTGGGCCTCGCCCACGCCATAAGCACGACGACGTTTGATGAGCTTCGGATAAGCGCGCTAAGTCGTGGCTGGCTGCTACGCTTGGCGGCCCTGCGGGGGCGTTAGAGCCCTTCGAACAGCGCGGTCGACAGGTAACGCTCGGCGAACGAGGGGATGATGATCACGATCGTCTTGCCGGCGTTTTCCGGACGGCGGCCGACGTCGATCGCCGCGGCGACGGCGGCGCCGGAGGAGATGCCGACCGGAATCCCTTCGATCCTCGCCACGAGCCGGGCGGTGTCGAAAGCTGTCTGGTTGCCGACGACGACGATCTCGTCGATCACGCCGCGATCGAGAATAGCGGGAATAAATCCGGCGCCGATCCCCTAAATCTTGTGCGGTCCGGGCGCCCCGCCGGAAAGGACCGGCGAATCCTCCGGTTCGACCGCGACCATACGCACGCTCGGCTTGCGAGCCTTCAGAACCTCGCCAACGCCGGTGATCGTCCCGCCGGTGCCGACGCCGGATACGACAATGTCAACCTCGCCGTTCGTGTCGTTCCAGATCTCCTCCGCCGTGGTGCGGCGATGGATCTCCGGATTGGCGGGGTTTTCGAACTGCTGCGGCATGACGGCGCCCGGCGTCGCCTCGATGATTTCATGCGCTTTGGCGATTGCGCCTTTCATGCCCTGCGCTGCGGGAGTGAGAACCAGTTCAGCCCCAAGCAAGGCCAGCATCTTGCGGCGCTCGACCGACATCGATTCGGGCATCACCAGAATCAGCCGATAGCTGCGGGCCGCCGCGACGAAGGCGAGCGCGATGCCGGTGTTGCCGGACGTCGGCTCGACCAGAACGCCGCGCCCGCGAGTGATCTTGCCCTGCGCTTCGAGCGCATCGATCATCGAAACGCCGATGCGGTCCTTGACGCTGGAGATCGGGTTGAAGAACTCGAGCTTGGCCAGAAGACGGGCGACCACGCCCTTCTCCTTGCCGATCCGGTCGATGCTGACGAGGGGCGTATCGCCGATCGTATCGGTGATCGACGCATAAACCTTCCCGCGGCCTGGCGTTCCCCGCGCAGCGCCTGCATCCGTCATTCGCCGCTACTCCAAAATGTCCGTCGAACTGCGCCGTTAGGCGCAGCCCGACGGTAACATTCTATGCGGCACAAAACTATAGAACGCCGCAAATACCTGTGTCAGATGGCGAAATCGCCGCTGACCTTCTCGTCGTCGAGAACATGCGTCTTCTCGGCCGTCTCGCACATCTGCTCGACCGTGATCGCGTCGAGATTGGCGAGAAAGGTTTCGCCCGCCCTGCGTACGGCCGGATCGATCACCCGCTCGAGCAGCACCGAGTTTGCGCCGAGATCTTCCGGATCGGCGGTGCTCAGCGACATCGCGATGCGCACGATCTCGCCCACGGTGATCCGCCGGCGCTCGCGCGCCAGCTCGTAGCCGCCTCGCGGCCCGCGCACGCCCTTGAGGATCTTGGCGTGAACCAGGCCCTGGAGCAATGTCTCCAGGTGACGAGGGGGCAATTTGTGACGCGCGGCCAAAGCTTTGGCCGCAACCGGCGCCGAGCGCGAATGCAACGCGACATCGACTACGGCGGCGATAGCAAGAACGCTCCGTCGCGACAATAAGTTCATTTCGTACCTCCTACTGTGAGCGCCCAGTGGAACCGAATCCATTTGAGCCACGGACGCTCGAAGTGAGACGCTCGCTCGAAATAAGAGCTGCACGTTCCACAGAGCAAACGACGAGTTGCGCTATTCGCGCGCCACGCCGAACGACAAAGGGCTTGTCCCCAAAATTGACGAGTATGACCCCAATTTCGCCGCGATAGTCAGCGTCGATTGTCCCCGGACTGTTGAGGACCGTCACCCCATCCTTCAGAGCCAACCCTGATCGGGGTCGGACCTGCGCTTCAAATCCCTTTGGCAACTCAAGGGCCATCCCGGTCGCGATTAACGCGCGCGACCCAGGGGCCAGGACAATCTCTTCACCCGCCGGCAGAGCCGCCACGAGATCCATCCCGGAGGCACCCTCGCTCGCATAGGCCGGCAATTGCAACCCCTCACTATGTGGTAATCTATGGTAACCGATCGTGATCATTGTCGCTGCGCCAATTCGACAGCAAGGCGGCGAACAATTCCGTTTGCAACCTCAGTTTTTGTCATCGGCGGCCAGGGCTCGACGCCATTCGCGTCGATCATCTGGACCTGGTTGGTTTCGCCGCCAAATGTCGATGTGCCCTCTGCGACACTATTGGCGACAATGAGATCACAGCCCTTTCGTTGTAATTTCGCGACCGCGTTCGCCGTAATATTTTCGGTCTCGGCCGCGAAGCCAATTACAATCGCCGGCCGCATTGTGGTTTTCTTTGCGACTTCGGCAAGTATATCAGGGGTCTCGACCAGGCGAAGCGTCGGAGACTCCGTGGCGCCTTTTTTGATCTTTTGATGGGCGACGTTTTCCGCCCGCCAATCGGCGACAGCCGCCGCAGCAATGAATGCGTCGGCGGGGAGCGCGGCCTCGACCGCTTCCCGCATCTCGCGCGCGGAACCAACGTGAATGACTTCGGCGCCGGCTGGATCGGACAGCCCCACGGGGCCGGTAACAAGCGTCACCCTTGCACCAGCGCCAATCGCAGCTTGCGCAATTGCATGCCCTTGGCGCCCCGAAGACCGATTCCCGAGGAACCGGACCGGGTCAATCGGCTCGTAGGTCGGGCCCGAAGTGACAATAATATGGCGACCGCTGAGCGGGCCCGAGGCAGTTTGGAGCGAATCACTCGGCGTCGCTTCGACGGCCAACGCCTGTTCGATCGCTTCGATGATCGCCGGCGGTTCGGCCATGCGGCCCGGGCCAAATTCGCCGCACGCCATAGGCCCCGATTCGGGACCGACGAACAGGACGCCGTCGTCCTTGAGGCGATCAAGATTGCGGCGCGTCGCCGGATGCAGCCACATCCTGACGTTCATCGCCGGGGCTGCGAGCACACGTTTGTCGGTCGCGAGCAACAGGGTGGTCGCCATATCGTCGGCAAGCCCGGCAGCCATCCGGGCCAGAATATTTGCGCTGGCCGGCGCCACAACGACGAGATCGGCTGCGCGCGACAATTCGATATGGCCGATCGCTGCTTCGTCAGTCAGGCTGAATAGGTCGTCGCGGACCGGTTGCCCACTGAGGGTTGCCGCCGAGAGAGGGGAAATGAATTGCCGCGCCGCCGAAGTCATAACCACTTGAACCGTCGCGCCGCTGTCCTTCAGTCGTCGAATCAACTCAAGCGACTTGTAGGCCGCAATTCCACCACTGATGATCAGGAGAATACGGGCGCGCGATAGCGATATGACGGTCATTCGCGATCGCCTAGCCTGGTTTGCCGACGCCTGCGTCAATCCATGACGCAGCGCGATCGAGCAAGGTTGCGCGTGAAACGTCCATTTGCGTTTTCATCCGCTACCTGCCCCAGCCGGCCGTTGCGTGGCCCATCTCCGAATGCCACTAACGATACCAGAGGATTGCCACGAGCGTTAACGAAATTATAGCTAACATAATTGTGGTGTTGGCTGGATGGGTTGCCCGGATGGGTTGCAGGGTTGAAGGATTGCGCGGTTGGCCTACCGGACCCACCGGTATGCCGCAATGCACAGAAGCGCCAATACAAATCCTGTTAAAACGAAGACGAAGCCGACACGGAGTGTGAGTTCGGGAACCACTTTCGCAAGCTCTCTCTCGCTGTCGGTCTCGAGCCTGGTCTCCAGCCTATCGGCGATTTGCTCCAGCCGGCGCGGCGCATCGGCAAGGAAAGCCCCGATAGCAGAAACAATCCGGCCGGCGTCTTCGATGCGGCCAATCGGGCCGAGATTTTCCGCAATCCAGGCGCCCACCACCGGCTCGGCGGTCGACCACATGTTGAGCTGGGGGTCGAGCTTTCGCGCCACCCCTTCGACGACCACCATGGTCTTCTGCAACATCACCAGCTCGAGCCTGGTGGTCATTTCGAACAGCGCGGTAATTTCGAACAATAGCGTCAGCAGCTTCGCCATCGAGATCTCATCCGCCGTGCGGGAGTGAATCGGTTCGCCGATAGCGCGGAGCGCCTGGGCGAAATCTTCGACCCGATAGGCATGTGGCACGTAGCCTGCCTCGAAATGGACCTCGGCAACCCGCAGATAGTCTCGGCGGATGAACCCGTAGAGGATCTCCGCCAGGAACCGACGCTCCTTGCGACCGAGCCGGCCCATGATGCCGAAATCGACGGCGACGATACGCCCCTCATTGTCGACGAAGAAATTGCCCTGGTGCATGTCGGCGTGGAAGAATCCATCGCGTAGCGCGGTGCGCAGGAAGGTCTGAATGAGGGTGCGCGCCAGTGCGCGCGGATCAAATCCAAGCTCGGTCAGGCGATCGGAGTCGGTCAGGGGGACCCCGTCGATCCATTCCATCGTCATCACTTCGCGCGTAGTGCGGTTCCAGTCGACCAGCGGGGCGCGAATGTCTGGATCATCCCTGGAGTTTTCTATAAATTCCGACGCCGCGGCCGCCTCGAGCCGGAAATCCATCTCCATGCGCACGGAGCGGGCGAGCGTCTCGACAACCTGGGCGAGCCGCAAGCGGCGGAACTCCGGCGCTAGGCTCTCTGCGAACCGGGCGGCGAAAGCCATGTCCGAAAGGTCGCGCGCAAACCGCCGTTCCGTGCCGGCCCGCAGCACTTTCACCGCGACGGGCCGCATGCCTTCGTCAGTCTTCACCTCGGCGCGATGCACTTGGGCGATTGAAGCGGCCGCCACGGGCTCGCCGAAACTCTCGAACAACGATTCGAGCTTCGCGCCGAACGAGGCCTCGACGATCGCGACCGCCATCTCCCAACTCATCGGCGCGACCCGGTCCTGCAGCCGCTCGAGCTCCAAGGCGACCTTGCCGCCGACGATGTCTGGTCGCGTCGAGAGGAATTGCCCCAGCTTGACGTAGGACGGCCCCAATCGATCGATCGCCCGGGAAAGCCCCGCCAGACCGTCGCCGTCTCGTTTCGCAATCAGATTGGCGAATGCGAGCGGCAGCCTCAGCACTGGCGGCAGGGGTACTGGATCGACGCCGACAAACGCCCCTTCTCGAGCGAACACGAAAGCGGCGCGCGTCAGCCTTAAGACATGGCCGAACGACGACAAAATCCCCACAATCAGAGCTTCCAGCCGGAATGGATCGCGACGATTCCCCCGCTCAAGCGGGTGAAGTCTACCCGGCCGAAGCCCGCTTCGCGCATCATTTCCGCGAATAGCTCTGGGGCTGGGAACTTGCGGATCGAACTCGACGAGATAGCGATAGGCGCCGCCGTCCCCGGTCACGACTTTGCCGATGGGCGGAATGGCCGCGAACGAATAGGCGTCGTAAAAGCGATCCAGGACCGGCAAATCGACGCGCGAGAATTCGAGGCACAGAAAATGGCCGCCGCGCTTCAGAACGCGATAGGCCTCGCCAAGGGCGTTTTCGATCCGCGGCACATTGCGGATCCCGAACGCAATCGTATAGGCGTCGAAATGCGCGTTAGGCAACGGCAGCGCTTCGGCGTTGCCCTCGATAAACGTCAGCCGCTTAGCGAAAGCGCGCCTCGCCGCCCGCTTTTCCCCAACGCGCAGCATGTCGCTGTTAACGTCGACGACTGTCACCTCAGTCAGCGCTCCGCCGGCCTTCGCCACCCGGAAGGCGACGTCGCCGGTGCCCCCCGCGACATCGATATGGAAAAAAGGGCGCGTCAGCGACGGCCGGACTTTTGCGACAAGGATGTCCTTCCAGACCCGGTGCAGGCCGAAGGACATCAGGTCGTTCATCAAGTCATAGCGATTGGCGACGCTGTGGAATACGTCGTTCACCAAGCTCTGCTTCTCGTCCAGGCGAACAGTGCGCTGGCCAAAGTGCGTTTGATCGCCCCGGGCGGGCATCAGGCTCTCCCATGAAATGGCCAAAACCTTAGCCCGCGCGGCGCTCGGCGTACACTGGCGCGGTCAGTCGAGGCGCACAGGGATTCCGGCCTCGGCCATGCGGTCCTTGGCCTGCCGGATTGTGAATTCGCCAAAGTGGAAGATCGAGGCGGCAAGCACGGCGCTTGCATGACCTTGCCGCACACCCTCGACGAGATGGTCAAGTTGGCCGACGCCGCCTGAGGCGATGACGGGAATGGCGACCGCGTCCGCGACCGCTCGGGTCAGCTCGAGATCGAAGCCCCGTTTCGATCCGTCGCGATCCATCGAAGTCAATAGGATCTCGCCTGCGCCAAGGGCGGCCACTTCGCGCGCGTAGCCGATCGCCTCGATTCCGGTCGGTCGGCGCCCCCCGTGGGTGAAGATCTCCCAGCGCGGCGCTTCGCCGGGCGCGGACACCCGCTTGGCGTCGATGGCGACGACGACGCACTGGGCGCCGAACTTCTCGGAAGCCTGGCGCACGATGTCACGATCGGCGACCGCCGCCGAATTGATCGAGGCCTTGTCCGCGCCGGCGAGTAGAAGCTTGCGGATGTCTTCGGTGGTGCGGACGCCGCCGCCAACCGTCAGCGGCATGAAGCAGACCTCCGCCGTACGCCTTACCACGTCGAAGAGAATGCTGCGGTCTTCATGGCTCGCTGTAATGTCTAGAAAGCACAGCTCGTCTGCGCCCGCTCGGTCGTAGGCGACCGCGCTCTCCACCGGATCGCCGGCGTCGCGCAGGTTGACGAAGTTGACGCCTTTGACGACGCGGCCGTCCTTGACGTCGAGACAGGGGATGACCCGTGCTTTTAAACTCACGGCGTGGACCTTGCCGGCCGTTCTGCCCGCCCGCCGGCGCGGAGCAGGGTCAGCGCCGCACGCGCGTCAAGCCGGCCGTCATAGAGCGCGCGCCCGACAATCGCGCCGGCGAGACGGGCGCAATCGGGCTCGGTCAGCCGCCTGATGTCCTCGATCGAGGCGAGGCCGCCCGAGGCGATGACCGGAATCTCAAGCTTGTCTGCGAGCGCGATTGTGCTCTCGACGTTGAGACCAGCGAGCGCGCCGTCGCGTGCAATATCGGTGTAGATGATCGCCGCAACGCCCGCGTCCTGGAACCGGCGCGCGAGATCGAGGGCGGAAATGTCTGATGTCTTCGCCCAACCCTCAATAGCGACTATGCCCTCGCGGGCGTCCACGCCGACAGCGATCCGGCCAGGATAGAGGCGCGCCGCTTCGCGCACGAAATCGGGATCGCCGACCGCCGCGGTTCCGATGATGACCCGAGTGACACCGCTCTCCAGCCAGCCGCGCACGGTCTTCATGTCGCGAATTCCGCCGCCAAGCTGCAGCTTTACCGTGAGCCCGGCGAGAATGTTTCGAACGGCGTCGGCGTTCATCGGCTTGCCGGCGAAGGCGCCGTCGAGATCGACCACGTGCAGATAGTCGAACCCTTGCGCGATGAACGCTTTCGCCTGAGCGGCGGGATCGGCGTTGAAGGTTGTCGCTCGCGTCATGTCGCCCTGGACGAGGCGAACGCACTGGCCGTCTTTGAGATCGATGGCGGGAAACAGGATCACGGGCGCCACTTGAGGAAATTGGCGATCAGCTTGAGCCCCAGCGTTTGGCTCTTTTCGGGGTGAAACTGCGTACCGGCGATGTTGTCGCGGGCGACGATCGCGGTCACCGGGCCGCCATAGTCGGCAGTCGCCACCAGGTCATCAGCGTCATCCGCGTACAGTTGATAAGAGTGCACGAAATAGGCGTGCAGTCCGGCCTCGCCCGTGCTGACGCCATCCAGGAGCACATGGCTCCGCCGCACGTCGAGGGTGTTCCAGCCCATATGGGGAATCTTCAATCCCGGGTCCCGCGGCTTGATCGCCGCGACATCGCCGGCAATCCAGTCCAAGCCGGCGACCACCTCATGTTCGAGGCCGCGCGTCGCCATGAGTTGCGCCCCGACGCAAATGCCCAGGAACGGCTTGCCTTGCTGGCGCACTGCCTCGTCTAGCGCCTCGACCATGCCGGAAACGCCATCAAGCCCGCGGCGGCAGTCCGCGAAGGCGCCGACCCCTGGCAACACCACATGATCGGCGGCGAGTACATCCTCGGGCCGTGCGGTCACGCTCACCTTGCAGCTCAAGCCGGCCTCGCGGGCGGCGCGCTCGAAGGCTTTCCGCGCGGAATGCAAGTTGCCGGAGCCGTAGTCGATGATGGCGACGCTCATGGCATGCCTAAAGCGCGCCCTTGGTCGATGGCACGCGCTCGGCCTGTCGTGAATCGATTGCAATCGCGCCGCGAAGCGCTCGAGCGACCCCCTTGAAGCACGATTCGGCGATGTGATGGCTGTTCGAGCCGTGAAGCGTCTCGATGTGCAACGTGAGTCCGGCGTTGCCGGCGAAGGCCTGGAAGAACTCGCGC
This sequence comes from uncultured Alphaproteobacteria bacterium, assembly GCA_963743265.1. Taxonomy (GTDB): domain Bacteria; phylum Pseudomonadota; class Alphaproteobacteria; order Rhizobiales; family Beijerinckiaceae; genus Roseiarcus. The sequence continues at coordinate 110,207 of CAVUPE010000040.1, forward strand.
ACCAGTTCAGTGTCAAAGGCGCCGATCTTCTCGGTCGGGAACTCGGTCCGGAAGACGAGGAACGGGCGGCCCGACACGTCGAGCGCGACCCGGGTCAAGGTCTCATCCATCGGCAGCAGGCAGTCGGCGTAACGGGTCAATCCCCGCTTGTCACCGAGCGCCTTCGCCAGCGCCTGGCCGAGCGCGATGCCTACGTCTTCGACCGTGTGATGGTCGTCGATATGGCGGTCGCCCTCAGCGCGAATGTTGATGTCGACAAGGGAATGACGCGCGAGCTGATCGAGCATATGATCGAAAAAGCCGATACCGGTTGTAACATCGGCAAGGCCCGACCCATCGAGGTCGAGGCCGACTTCGATGCTGGTTTCCTTGGTCTTGCGTGTGATTGCGCCCTTGCGCATGGCGATTTCTTTTTGCCTGGAGCCGCTTTGGGCGGGGGTGATAGCAAGCCGCGCGTCGCTTGGCCACCTAAACGCTCCCCCGACGCCGATCGCTATTCCGTGCGCCCCTCGGAATCGAGAGGCGTAACACGAACCTTTGACCACGCTTTCGCCGCCTCGCGGTCGCGCCGGGTTTCGCATCGAGGCGAGATTCGATTAGTAAGAGCGCGAACGCCGTTCGGTGCGAAGACGGCCGTCGGGCCGCTACAGGAAATGACAGAATATGAATATGAAACCGACAAAATTCGGGGTGGGGCAAAGCGTCAAGCGTGTCGAGGACATTCGCCTCGTAGGCGGGCGGGGCAACTACGCGTCCGATGCGGTCGACAAAGCCGAGCTCAAGGCGGTCTTTCTGCGCAGCCCATACGGACATGCGAAATTCCGCGTCGATGATCTCGAATCATCGCGCGCTGCACCCGGCGTTCGAGCGGTCTACGTCGCCACCGATTTCGCCAATCTTGGCGACTTGCCCTGCCTCGCTCCGGTCCCCAACGCTGACGGGTCGAAGACGCCGCTCAAGCCCTATCCGATAATGGCGTCGGACGAGACGCACCACGTCGGCGACATCATTGCAATGGTGGTCGCCGACACGACTCTCCAAGCTCGCGACGCGGCCGAACTGATCAGCGTGACCTGGGAAGACCTGCCCGCGGTCATCGACATGGAAGCGGCTCTTCGGCCTGATGCGCCGCTCGTCTTTACTGGCGCGCCCGGCAACGTCGCCTATGACACCCATATCGGCGACAAACAGGAGACGGATAAGGCATTCGCCGGCGCCGCGCATACGGTTCGCATCAGAATCGTCAACCCCCGAGCGGTCGCCAACTATATGGAGCCGCGCTCCGCCGTTGGCGAATATGACGCGCAGTCCGGCCGGTTCACGCTTAATGCCGGGAGCCAGGGCGTCCACATCCTGCAGGGGCTTATCGCCAATCAAATCCTCAAGATCCCGAGCGCGAATTTGCGCGTCGTCACCCAGGACGTCGGCGGCGGCTTCGGCACCAAAAACATGCTCTATCGCGAATATCCGCTCGTTCTCGAGGCGGCGAGGCGGCTGGGACGTTCAGTCGGCTGGCTCGCCGACCGCAGCGAGCATTTCGTCGGCGACGCTCAGGGGCGCGACAATGTGACGACGGCCGAGATGGCGCTCGATTCCGAGGGGCGCTTCGTGGCGCTCCGGGTCGATATCCTCGGCAATCTTGGCGGATATCTCTCGATGTTCGCGCCGTACATCCCCTGGCTCGGCGCGTCGATGGCGACTGGATGCTACCATATCGACGCGCTCCACGCGCGCGTTCGCGGGATCTACACCCATACGGTTCCCGTCGACGCCTATCGCGGCGCGGGACGCCCCGAAGCCGCTTACGTGCTCGAGCGGCTGGTCGACGCATGCGCGCACAAGCTCGGCATAGCGCCTGAAGAGCTGCGTGCGCGCAATTTCGTCAAGCCCAACCAGATGCCCTATCACACGCACACCGACCGCGATTACGACGTCGGAGATTTCGAGGGCGCTATGCGCGCCTGCCTGAAGAAGGCGGATCAGTCAGGATTCAAGCGCCGGGCTGACGATGCCAGGGCGCGGGGCAAGATCCGTGGATTCGGCTTTGCGAGCTATATCGAATGCACCGCCTGGGGCGAGGGTGAGGAAGGTTCGGTCGGGCTCGAGCAGAACGGCGATTTCACCGTGCTCATCGGCACCCAGTCCACCGGCCAGGGCCACGAGACCGCCTACGCGCAGATCGTCGCCCAGTATCTCGACGTGCCGATCGAGCGCATCAAGGTCGTGCAGGGCGACACCGATCGGATTCCGACCGGCAATGGGACCGGTGGGTCGCGATCGATCCCGATCGGGGCGGTAATGGTTTCCCGCGCCTCAGAGACTTTGGCGGGTTCGCTGAAGGAGCTGGCGGCCGACAAGCTGGAGGCCGCGGTCGCCGATTTGGAGATCGCCGACGGCAAAGTGCGCATCGCCGGAACCGACCGCGCCATCTCTTACTCGGAGATCGCGGCGCTTCCGGGCGCCGCAGCGAAATTAATCGCCACCAACTCGTTCGTGCCCCCGAGCGCGACCTATCCGAACGGCACCCACGCCTGTGAGGTCGAGATCGATCCGGACACGGGCGAAACCACCATCGTTCGCTATTCGGTGGTCGACGACTTCGGATTCACCCTGAATCCTCTCCTGCTGGCGGGGCAGGTCCATGGCGGCATCGCCCAGGGAGCCGGACAGGCGCTGATGGAGCAGGCGGTGTTCGACGACGACGGCCAGCTTTTGACGGCAAGCTTCCTCGACTATTGCATGCCTCGCGCCGACGATCTTCCGCAATTCGATTTCGAGACGCGCAATGTGCCGTCGACGACCAATCCGATGGGTCTCAAAGGCGCCGGCGAAGCGGGCTCGATCGGGTCGACGCCGGCGGTGATGAACGCGGTCGCTGACGCGCTCTGGCGCGCCTACAAGATCGAGCACATCGACATGCCCGCGACGCCCTTCGCCGTGTATGACGCGATCCGGCGTTCACGCGCTCACGCATAGAGTGATAAGCGCGCTTGGAGCCGGTTAGCGCCACGAGCTTGGGCCGATCGCCCCCGGGGGCGTCTCCACCGGTGATCAACATCGCGTGAAGAAGGCGCGCTCGGCTCCGGCTCACACCTTGCGCGCGCCCCGGGCGGTGCTACACTCCCCCAATCTGGCGGGTAAAGATGGAGGAACTGATGCGCTCCAAGCTCTTGAAAGTGGTGTTAGGCTGTGCGTTCACGGCGGCGCTCGCCGTCCCGGCGCTAGCCTGCGAGTTCAATAAGACGTCGGCGCAGAACGATCAGCCGGTGGCCCAGTCGCAGCAGACGACGCCCGATACGCCTCAGACGGCCGAGACCCAGCCGGCGGCGGACACCGGCTCGAACTAAGATCGTTTCTATCGACGTTTGACGAAGCCCGCCGCGGCTCACCTGCGGTGGGCTTTTCGCGCGTGCGAACGCAAATTTGGGATAATCCCCCGCGCCGTCAAGCACTTGGCTTGCGCTGGAAATTCGCCGGCCGCTTCTCCAGAAAGGCGCGGACGCCTTCCACATATTCATCCCCCGCCCCGGCCTCGCGCTGCAGATCGCGCTCGAGGTCGAGTTGAGCGTCGAGGCTGTTGCTGGGCGAAGCGGCGAGGGCGCGCTTGATGAGGCCGAGCGCATGCGTCGGGCCGGCCGCGAGGCGCTCGGCGACCGTGTGCGCCTCTCCCATCAGATCCTGATCGTCAACGGCGCGGTAGATCATGCCCGCGGCCTGTGCCTGCTCGGCTCCGATGGGCTCGGCCAGCATCATCAGCGCGCGGGCGCGCGCGTCGCCGATAAGCCGCGGCAGTACAAAAGTGCCGCCCGCATCCGGAATGAGGCCGATGCGGGCGAACGCCTGCAGAAACTGGGCCGACTTCGCCGCCAGCACGATATCGCAGCTAAGCGCGATATTGGCGCCCGCCCCTGCCGCTGGGCCGTTGACGGCGCAGACGACCGGCTTTGGCAGGTTGCGGATCGCGCGGATCAGCGGGTTGATGCCTTTTTCGAGCGCTTCGCCGAGGTCGGGCCGAGCTTTGCCGGGAGCAAACGCCCGGTTCGCGAGGTCCGCGCCGGCACAGAAGCCTCTGCCTGAGCCGGTGATCAGAACCGCGCGGCATTCGGCCTCGGCGCCGGCGCGCTTAATCCCTGCTGAGAGCGCTTCGATGAGCGCTCCGTTGAGCGCGTTCAGGCGTTCGGGCCGATGGAGCGTCAGCGTCAGCACGCCGCCCTCGAGCTTATCCAGGAGAACCGGTTGCGATAGAACCTCGGCTTCTGCCGTCACGGCCGTTCTCCCACAATTCGTTTTGTCGCCGCCGCACGGCGGGAGCGTCTATATTAGACATTGGCCAATGGAGGCGACAATGACAGAATCGCAGTTGAGGCCGAACCTACGAACGGTGCGCCCATGACCGAAGAAGCCTTCATCTGCGACTACGCGCGCACTCCGATCGGCCGCTACGGCGGCGCGCTCGCCAGCCTGCGAGCTGATGATCTCGCCGCCTTGCCCATCCGCGAGCTGATACGCCGTCATCCCGGCCTTGCCGAGAAAATCGACGAGGTCTTTCTCGGCTGCGCCAACCAGGCCGGTGAGGACAACCGCAACGTCGCGCGCATGGCGCTCCTGCTTGCGGGCTTGCCCGAGTTCGATTCCCGGCGCAACCGTCAATCGCCTCTGCGCCTCGGGAATGGAGGCGGTCGCCACTGCGGCGCGCGGGATCAAAGCGGGCGAGATCGAGCTCGCAATCGCCGGCGGCGCCGAATCGATGACCCGCGCGCCCTTCGTGATGGGTAAGGCTCAGTCGGCTTATCAGCGATCGGCCGAGGTCTTCGACACCACCATCGGCTGGCGTTTCGTCAATCCGGCGATGAAAAAGCTCTATGGCGTCGATTCGATGCCGGAGACGGCCGAAAACGTCGCTGACGAGCACCAGGTTTCGCGCGCCGATCAGGACGCGTTCGCGCTGCGCTCGCAAAAGCGGGCTGCGGCGGCCCAGGCGAAAGGGACGTTCGACGAGGAAATTGTCGCGGTCGAGATCAAGGACCGCAAAGGAAACGTGACCCGCGTCGTGAGCGACGAGCATCCGCGCTCCGACACGACGCTTGAGGCGCTGGCCAAACTCGGCGGCATCGTGCGCCCGGACGGCAGCGTGACCGCGGGCAACGCTTCCGGCGTCAACGACGGCGCGGCGGCGCTCATCGTCGCCTCGGCCAAAGCCGCGGAAGCGCATGGGCTCGAGCCCATCGCCCGGATCCTCGGCTACGCGACGGCCGGCGTCGCGCCGCGCGTGATGGGGGTGGGCCCGATCCCGGCCGTCGGCAAGCTCACAGAGCGGCTGAAGCTCAAGCCGTCGAGCTTTGACGTCATCGAACTCAACGAGGCGTTCGCCTCGCAGGCGCTCGCCTGCCTGCGCGGGCTTGGGCTCGCGGATGATGCGGACCATGTCAATCCGAACGGCGGCGCGATCGCGCTCGGCCATCCGCTCGGCATGTCAGGGGCGCGGCTTGCAGGCGCCGCCGCGCTTGAGCTCAAGCGGCGCGGCGGCCGCTATGGCCTCGCTACAATGTGCGTCGGCGTTGGCCAGGGCGCGGCGCTGGCGATCGAACGCGTCTGACGCCTCACGAGGCCAGAGCAAGCGCCGCGCCTCGCAAATTGGCCGAGGCGACCCGATATAGCCCTTGACGCTCGACGGCTCGCAGGAGCCGGGAGAAAAGGGAGGACGGTCCATGGCCGCGCCAATTCACGCCCCGCTGCGCAAGGTGACGCTGAACGCTGCGCGCTCGAAGGAATTCCCGGAAGGCTCGATCCGCCACGGCTACGATTTCGTCGCCCCTCTGACCGACGACGGCCATATCGATCTCGGAGCCTGGAAACAGCACCGCGGCGAATGTTTCGCCCACCGCTTCTGGGGCGCCGAGCCTGCGCTGCGCGGCCTCCTCGTCCACCATGCCGGCGGGGCCGGCGGCTCGACCTGGGCCTTCGAGTGGAAAGGGGGAAGGAAGGATGACGCGGAGGAGGAAGGTTTCCGCTTCGGAGATCATCCGTTCAAGGTCGGCGAGTACGTCTCGGTGCGCGAGGAGGAGGGCGAGCTTCAGACCTTCCGGGTGGTGAGCGTTGGCAGTCCGTGAGAGGCTGACGCGCACCGCGTGCGGCGACGGTCAAAGAAGGTGCAAGGCGCGGAATTGGCCGCTACGACGCCCGGCCAAATCAGCCGCGCGACGTTGAGCACGAGTGCGCGATTCTTGCTCAGTCCGGCCGCTTTCTAAGGCTTGCTTAGCCGGCTCTTTTGCGTCACTCATGTGGCGTATCGCCTCTTTAGTAGCAAAGCATCCTTTGGGAGCGGCCTCGGCGTGTTGCGTCGGCGCAGCATTCCCGTTGGCACAGTGCTTGGCTGGTCTCTGACTGCGCATGCGGAGGACTGAGATGACGCGAAAACCGGCGCGACCGCCGACCCGGGACGAAGCGGGATTCGTGCTCATCGAATTGCTTGTCGTGATCGCGATCATCGGCGTCCTGATCGGTCTTCTCATTCCCGCCGTTCAGGCGGTAAGAGCGGCCGCGGCGCGTGCACAGGCCCAAGACCAGCTGACTAGAATTGGATTGGAGGTGAAGTCCAACTGGGTGCTCACTTTACCCGAGGGGACCTTCTTCGACCCCACCACGAAGCTTTCGCTCGGATTCCAGTTCAGCAATAACCAAAGTCCAGTCACCAAAACATTCTTTCCGTGCATCGATTTCCCCTGCGCAGAAATAAAGGGAAGCTTCACGGAAAACTTCTCCCTCGACCCCGCAGCCTTTCAAACGGACGAACCGTTTAGCGTGGAGGCCGTCGCCAACTTCGTTCCTGGCGTACAGACGGTGCAGGACGCGCTGGCGACTTTTAGCTGGACTGGATCTTCGACGATCTCCTACGAACTCACGGGGGTGCCGGAGCTCCCGACTTTCGCCATGGTTTGCATTTCTCTCGTCGTTTTCGGTTACATCGGAAGGCGTTATCGGGCTCCGCATATCGCCTGAAGGCGCGTTTTCTTGCGCGCAGTGACTTCGGCGCCCGGCTAGAGCCGCGGCAGTGTTAACACCTGGAACTGCGAAAGGCCGCGCCTGGCCGTGGCGCGCGCGACGACCCTGAATCCCTGCGGCGCTTCCGTTTCGCTCTAACCAACCTCGCGAAGAAACGCGAGCAGAGCCGCGTTGACCTCGCTCGCCCGCTCCTGTTGCGTCCAATGTCCGCAGCCGGACAGCATGATTGTTTTGGTGAGGTTCGGACGGCCAGACCAATTGCACGGCTCCGGCCTTTCTTAAGCCGGATCAGAGATCCGCGGCGTCAACCTTCATGATCTGTCGCGCTGCGCGTGCGCCCGCCCTGGCGCCGCCCTCCATGAACCCTTGAAAATTCATGGAGCAGTGCTCGCCTGCGAAATGACAGTTTCCCTGCCGGACACGTTCATAACCGGCGAATTTCGTATACTGACCGACCAGCCAACATGCGTAGCTTCCGAGAAGATTGGGATCGCTCCACGGCGTGCTCAGGGTCGCCAAGCCATTCCAGTGTTGGCTGACCCCCGGCCAGACATGTTCGAGCTGAGAGAGAAACTCCATGGCGTATTTCTTGACATACCCGTCGTTCGCCGCGGAAGCGTAAGGCGAGCCGGCCCCGGTGAACGAGGCTCCATTGCTCCCGCCCATAAACGCTGTGAGAACGCCAGTCTGGCCACCGAGGCCGCGCGACGCATCCCATGCGTTCTGAAAGAACAAATCCGTATAAATATTGCCGTCGCCCGTGCCCCAGCTTCCCGTCGAGTTCCAGTATCGTTGGTTGAATTGCAGGGCGAGTTTCGTGTTGGTTCCGTATCCGAGCTCATGAATGGCGGTTTGCTTGAGCGCGTCGAACCCGGCCGAGGACGTGTCCAGCTTTCGAAGCACGCTGAAGGGAAGCGCGAGGATCACGGCGTCGGCCTTCACCGTCTTCGAACCGGCGGAGTTATTGAAGGTCAGCATATAGCCTCCGCCTTGCGTCAGCCGGATGCTCGTAAGCGCCGATCCGGTGATCACGCTCCCGCTCGGCAGGCTTGCGGCTATGGCTTCGGGCAAGAGCTGGTTGCCGCCCAGGATGCTGTAGCGTTCGTCCGACTCCCCGTAAATTTGCCAGGGCCCCGATTTTGGCTGGAAGCCGAGCAGGTAGACGAGATTCAGGCTGCTTTGAAGCGACGTGTCGAGCCCGTATTCCTGGTTGTAGGCGCTGTCCAAGTACCGTCCCAGCTGCGATTTGTGGCCGCCGGGCACGTACTTTTCTATCCATTCATAGACACTCAGATGGTCAAGGCGGTAGCCCTCGTTCGTAAAGGAATTGTAGGCGGTGGACGGCGCATTGCCGATCTGTTTTTGAAGGACGGCGCTCACCGGCGCAAAGTCGCGATCCGCCTGGTGTTGAAGGTAATATTTACCGTTGAAATAGAGAGTGTCGGTGCTCCCAGAGGGCTGCGCGGCGACCTCGTCGACGACGGTCAGACCAAATCGGCTCGCCAGGCCAAGTATGGTCTTGTGGCCCGAGTTCGATGAACTCACCGCACCATTCGCTCTTCTGCTGGTTCTGCCATGTCGTCGTATTCGAGTGCATGCGGCCCCCGATGCGGTTCGACGATTCGTAAATCGTCGAGTCGAACCCGGCGTCGCTTAGCGTGAGCGCGGCGTTGAGGCCGGCGATGCCGGCTCCGACGATGACGATCTTCGGCTTCGTTGCGCTCGTCTGCGTGTCCGCTCTCGCGATTCGCGTCCGCGAAATGAGCGCAGCGCCCGCCGTCGCCCCTACGCCCTGGAGGAATCGCCGGCGTCCAGCGGCGGCGACGGCCCGCTCCTCTCGCACCCTGGCGATCTCGATCCCCCGCCACGAGGCTTCGGCGTGTTCGCGAGCGAGCCGTTGAAGCGCAATCATCAATGCGGAACGAGCCATGTCCATCCCCTTCGAATCCTAGGGACGCCGTCGGAGCACCAAAAATTACGGCGCCACGCATTCAATTAACCCACGCTACAATACTCTTCCCTACCGTGATGCGAATGACAAGGGCTCAGCCGCTGTCACGGAGCACGGGCGAGAAGTGAGATGAAGCCGGCGTGAGTGGACAAGAAACTCAGCTTGGACTTGGCCGCGACATAGGCACACAGCTTGTCGGTCACCCGCGCATCGGGTGCAAAGCCCAGACAAAGCCAGATGACGAGCTTGCTCTAGCCATCGCCCCCGCGCGCGCCTAATCTCGGTCTCGCCGAAGGAAAGCGTGAAAGCCCAGTGACCCAACTTTCTGTCCGCCAACGCCAAGGCCGCCTCTCAACCGACGCGGTCGCTGCGCTTAATTCCGATCTCGCCGCCCGTTTCGGCAACCGCTTCACCGCCTCTGAAGCAATTTGCAAGGCGCACGGGCACACGCTGACCTGGCTCAAGAACGAGCCGCCGGACGCGGTGGTGTTCGCCGAAGACAAACAGGACGTGATCGACCTCGCCAAGCTCTGCGGCCGGCACGACGCGCCGATCGTTCCGTTCGGGGTCGGCTCGTCGCTCGAAGGCCATATCAACGCCCCGCACGGCGGCGTTTCCCTCGACCTCTCGCGCATGAACAACGTTCTCGCCGTCAACGCCGACGATCTCGATTGCGTCGTCGAGCCGGGCGTCACACGCAAGCAGCTCAACGAGCACCTGCGCGACAGCGGGCTCTTCTTCCCCATCGATCCGGGCGCCGACGCCTCTCTCGGCGGCATGGCCGCGACCCGCGCCTCGGGCACCAACGCGGTGCGCTATGGCACGATGAAGGACGTCGTGCTGTCGCTCGGCGTGATCGACGCCGACGGATCGTTCCTGCGCACCGGCACGCGAGCGAAGAAGTCCTCCGCCGGCTACGACCTCACCCATATGTTCATCGGCTCCGAAGGCACGCTTGGAATCATCGTCGAGATCGCGCTCAGGCTTTCCGGCATTCCCGAGGCGATCGCGGCCGGGCATTGCTCATTTCCCAGCATCCGCGCGGCTTGCGAGACGACGATCGAAACGATCCAGTCGGGCCTGCCGATCGCCCGCATCGAGCTCATCGACACGCTGTCGGTGCGCGCCTTCAACACCTATTCGCATCTCTCCTTGCCCGAGCAGCCCCTGCTCCTGGTCGAGTTCCACGGGACCGAGCAGAGCGTCGCCGAACAGGCGAGCCGCTTTGGCGACATCGCCGCGAGTCATGGCGGCGGCGCCTTCGCTTCCGCCACCAAGCCGGAAGAGCGCAGCAAACTCTGGCAGGCGCGCCACGACACCTATTGGTCGCAGCTGACGCTGAGGCCCGGCGCGCGGCCGTTCGCCACCGACGCCTGCGTGCCGATCTCACGCCTCGCCGATTGCGTCGAGGAGACGCTCGAGGACATCAAGCGGAGCGGGCTCGTCGCGCCGATCGTCGGCCACGTCGGCGACGGCAATTTTCACGTGACCCCGCTCGTCGACCTGGAAAACAACGCCGAGATCGAGGCCGCGGATGCTTTCGCGCACCGCCTCGCCCATCGCGCCATCGCCATGGGCGGCACCTGCACCGGCGAACATGGCGTCGGCCAGAAGAAGCGGGAATATATGGAGGAGGAGCACGGGCCGGTCGCGCTCGACCTCATGCGCCGCGTCAAAGCCTCGTTCGACCCGAAGAACCTGTTCAATCCCGGCAAGATTTTTTACGCCTGAACGCGCGGGCGCCGCTCTCTCAGATAAAACCGCTCTTCGACCCGCTTGTCATTCCCGCGCAAGCGGGAATCCAGGGCGCCAAGGCCTTGCTGGACGCCCGCTTTCGCGGGCATGACAGGCGATAGCGCGGGCAGACTGCTCGCGGCTCCAAGCGGATCGACGCGGCGATCCAAACGTGTCGACCAAGTTCGAGGATGGGGAATGGTGAAGAGCGTCGTTCTGGCGTGGGGTTCCTTGGTGTGGGATCCGCGCGAGCTGCAAACCGCCGGCAAATTCACGGCCAATGGGCCGCTGCTCCCGATCGAGTTTTGTCGCGTGTCGGACGACGGGCGGCTGACGCTGGCGATCGACGAATCCTTCGGCGCGCTCTGCAAAACCTATTCGGCGCCAAGCGCGCTCGAGAGCCTCGATGCGGCGAGGGATGATCTTTGCCTCAGAGAGGGAATGGCGGACGCCCGGGCGATAGGGTTTGTCGAACCCGCTTCCGGCAGACAAAGCGACTTTGCTTTGGAAAGCCATCCCCAGGTTGTCGCGACGATTGGCGCCTGGGCCGAGTCGATCGGTTACGACGCCGCGATCTGGACTGCGCTCACGAGCAACTTCGATGCCTGGGGCAAGGGCGGCGAGCCGTTCTCTGTCTCCGCGGCGCTGCAATATCTCGAGACGCTCGAGGGTGAAGACCCCGCGAAGTTCGCGCAGGCGCTGGCTTATATCCGCAAAGCTCCGCCCGAGGTCGAGACGCCGGTGCGGGACGAGGTCGCCAAGCGCTGGCGCGGGTAATCGCCGCTATATCATCGCCAAAATTGACGCGTACGATGTCCCCGAGAGGCGCTGAGGCGCCTTATTCGCCAAAAACCGGGAACGACGGCCGGCGACGCGCATTGACTTGTTGGCGGGGAACGGAGGCGAAAAATGCCGATGTTCGCAGCGATCAGCGACAAGCTTCGCGCGCAGGCAACATGGCGTAAAATTGACGCCATCGCGCGATTGCGGCCGCACTGCCTGACCGAGGTCGAACAGGACGAGGAGCATTGCCTCGAGGCCATGCTCCATTGGCGAGATCCAGCCGAGAGATCGAGACTGCTTCGATGCCGGCGTCGCGCTCTGGTTGACGACAATCCGGCGTCCGGTTGACGGCGACGGCGCTCTCATCGAGATCGCGTCTTACCTTGGGGTCTAGGCAGTCGCTTTCCGGCGATCCGTGGTGTTAGCCAAGGGAGACGAGGCGGCGCCGTTCAGCCCGGCAGGTTCCAGATGGCGTCGGGGATTGGATCCGGGCGCAGGTCACGTTCCATGCATTCGCGGAACAGCTTTACGACAGGCCACGGCCGCGCGTGCACTCGGATGCTCACCACCTTCCTGGCTGAATTCTCGGTTACGAGGATGGCGATCTGGATCAGATTGCCCCGAACGCTGCCGTCGAATGTGACGATGTACCGTCCGTCGGGATTTTGGAATTCGTCAACGTTACGGGGCATCCCACAGCAAGCGAACGCAGTCTGGAGGACTCGGCCTACAACGGCATGCCCTCGTATCTCGTCGCCTGCTGTCGCCAGGACCGGCGAATGAAAGACAACATCTTGATCGAGGGCCGCTGCGGCGGCGCCAAGATCGCCAGTCGCCAATGCGGCCGTGAGGATTCCCTTTGTCACAGTGGTAACTCCCAGTCTTGGGCAAGGTGAAGGCGAGCGCGTGTCAATTGCTCGCGGACCTGTCCCTGCCAGATGGAATTTCGTCCGCGACGCCCACAGCGCTTCAAATAAACATGGCTCTAAAAGTGAGAGTAGTGAGGCACGAAACCTGACCACCTGCAATGGGTATTTTTGCCCAGAAGTCTGCGCGAAACAGCGGTTGCTGAGCTTTGCAAAGTGTGAAATTTTTTTGGAGCAGGCGCGGGCAATTCGCGAGGGGGAGCATGAGAAAACGAGCCCTCAACTTGCTTCTCGCGGCGTCCATCATGACCCTGAGCGTTCCGATCGCAACTTCGGCGAAGGCGGCTTATCTTCTCAGTATGAGGAAGTCGGGGCGGACGTCATCGCGGAAGGGAGCGGATCGTTAGATCTGACGGATCTCACTCTCACACGTTCTGGTGATGCGACTTCTTGTTTCGGTGTCGTTGCGGCGCAAGGTCTTGCTTGCGTGGGACCGCTCTCCATTCCCGCGGACACTTATCAAGGCTTTGTCGGCCCGACCAGCTTCGGGTCGGGCGGCCTGCACTTGGCTACGTCGGGCGCCGGAGACTTCACAGGCATCGTTCCGTTGGTTGGGAATCTCCATCCACCCGGAGGCTACATGTCTGGAGATTCGCTGTTTGGTGAGGCCACCTTCGCCGGCGCCGACTTCGAAGATCTTGGGCTGACGCCTGGGCGCTTACGTTTGGAGCTGGGGCGGCGGCGTGCACGCCGATACGTTTACGGTCCAGGTCGGCGTGCCAGAGCCCTCGACCTGGGGGCTCTTGGTGGCGGGACTCGGCGCCCTAGGACTGGTCGGCCGCTATCGCCGGACGCGAAAGGCTCGGGCGGTCGGCTGACGCAAAAGGCGGTCGCAAGGCGTCCGCGACGCCCCGCGAATTCCGAAAGAACTCGATCCACGCTCGTAAACGTGTCAATGTGTAACATGGGGAACGGGCGCGAGTCGATAACGCAGCATTCGTCAAGGTGAATGCATCGCCATTGCGGTCGGGGGCAACGCCAATGAATATAATTCGTCGGATCGGCGCGATCGCGTGCGCCGCAGCGATGTTGTCGAGCGTCCCGGTGGATGCTTGCACGCGCTTCATCTACCGGACGGGCACGGACACTTTCATCGTCGGCCGATCCATGGACTGGGCGGAGGATCCGGGCACGGACCTTTGGTCGTTCCCGCGCGCGATGGAGCGTGACGGCGGCGTCGGCGACGGCTCCATCAAGTGGACGTCCAAATACGGGTCGGTGATCTCGTCCTTTTATAATCTGGCGACCGTCGAGGGCATGAATGACGCCGGTCTCGTCGCCAACACGCTCTATCTCGTCGAATCCGACTACGGCGACGCCAAGGCGTCCGGCAAGCCGCTGATCTCGGTCGGAGCGTGGACGCAATACGTCCTCGACAATTTCAGCACCGTCGCCGAAGCCGTCGATGCGCTGGCCAAGGAGCCCTTCGCCATCGTCGCCCCTGCCCTCCCCGGTGGAAAGAAGGCTGGCGGGCATCTCTCCATCGCCGACGCCTCCGGCGACAGCGCGATTTTCGAATACATCGGCGGCAAGCTCGTCATCCACCACGATCCGAAATACACGGTGATGACCAACTCGCCGACGTTCAGCGAGCAGCTGGCGATCGAGAGCTATTGGCGCAACGTCAACGGGCTCACCTTTCTTCCGGGAACGATCGGCTCAGCCGACCGCTTCGTCCGCATGAGCTGGCTTCTGGGCGCAGCGCCGAACGAGAAGGATCCCCGCCTCGCGGTCGCCACCGCCTTCTCTCTGATCCGGGCGATCTCCGTGCCGCTCGGGCTCGCCGATCCAAACAAGCCGAACATCGCCGCGACGATCTGGCGGACGGTCTCCGATCTCGGCGCGGGGCGCTACTATTTCGAATCCGCTTACAGCCCGACGATCTTCTGGGTCGATATTAAGAAGCTGAAGCTCGAGCCCGGCTCCAAGCCGAGCAAGCTTGATCTCAGCGGGCGGCCGATCCTGGCGGGAGAGGTTTCGGACAAGTTCGTCGCCGCGGAGCCCTTCAAGTTCCTGTCACACTAGGTGACCTAGCGAACATTTCGACATCTTGCGCGGAGAAACCTCGACCGGATATTAGTCGTCGATGCGCTGCGAAACGTTGAGCCATCTCGAGGAAGGGCGCCTCGTCAGCCCATCGGCGGAGCGCAACAAGGGGCCGGTCGCGGAAGTGCTGAAGCAGGCGCTGCCCGATCGCGGCCTTGTGCTCGAGATCGGAAGCGGAACCGGGCAGCACGTCGTCCATTTCGCGAAAGAAACGCCGCATCTGACCTGGCAACCGAGCGAGGGCGACCCGGAGTGTCTGCAGTCGATCGCGGCGTGGATCGCGGCGGAAGGACCCGCCAATGTGCTGGCGCCTTTGCGCCTCGATGTGGGTGAGCAGCCCTGGCCGGTCGCCTCCGCCGCAGCGGTCGTCTCGCTCAACATGATCCACATCGCCCCATGGGCCGCAGGCATGGCGCTCATTCGTGGAGCAGCCGCGATTCTCGAGCCCGGCGCGATGCTTTTCCTCTACGGGCCCTTTCGCCGCGGGGCCGTGCACACATCGCCGAGCAACGAGGCCTTTGACCGGCAGCTGCGCGCCCAGAACGCCGACTGGGGCGTGCGCGATCTGGAGGAGGTTGCCCGCTACGCGGCCGCGCACGGTTTCGACGCGCCTGAGACCCACGATATGCCCGCGAACAATCTATCCGTCGTGCTGCGCAAGCGCGCGCCCTAGGCGCTCACAGAGTTAGCGATGCCGCCTGACCGAGAGCCTCAGGCAGTGGCGGCGAAGCGGTCGGAGCGGGCGGCGGGACTAAGCGCCTTTACGCGGGATCGTCCCGCCGCGTCTCCTCCCCCAAAGCCCGTCCAACGGACGGGCGTCCTTCGGACGCCCTTGGCGGGGAGGATCAAGGAGGGGATCGCGCCGTCCGACGCAACAAGAGAGCAGCGGCGCATCCGGTAATCTCCTCGGTCCGCGCGACCCCCACCCCTGCCCGCCCCCACAAGGGGGGCGGGTGCGCTAACGCGAAACGCGGTTTTGGCTCAAAAAAGCAGAAAATTGGCGTGATAAAGCAATAAGCGCGTTCCCACCCCTGCTAGGCCTGCCGTTCCGTCTATTCACGGACGCGATGCGTTCGTGGGCGGACCGCGAACTCGTGAGAGCGCGGGAAGCCCACGAGGCACGCTCTATTGCAGGGGAGAATTATCATGATGCGCGTTTTGTTATTGGCCACGGCCCTGGCGGGCCTGGCGCCCATCGCGGCGAACGCCGGCGAGATTATCGTCACCGGCTACGACTTGCCCGACGGGGAGGCTTACGGAACGGGCCTGATCAACGGCTACAGCTACTACGACGGCCCAGTCACGTTGCACGTGCAGGACGGCCCGGATATCACGGCCTATTGCGCCGACTTGGCCCATGAACTGCAGGGCTGGGTTGGCTACAGCTATGGCCTACTCACTCAGAACGGCCATGGCGACCCGATCTCACAGGCCCTGTCGAACCGCATCGGTCATATCGCGCAACTTGGTTTTGCAGCATTGGGGGCAAATGACGGGTTTCTGGCGAGCGCCGCCCAGCTGGCGATCTGGTCGCTGGAATACGATGCGACGCCGACGTTCTACAACAGCGTCGTCGAGAGCGACTTCAAGACCCTGATTGGCGATGTGTTCGCCAACAATGGCGCCTACGCCACGGCCCTGATCCCGGTCGGGGATTGGCCGCAA
This sequence comes from uncultured Alphaproteobacteria bacterium, assembly GCA_963743265.1. Taxonomy (GTDB): domain Bacteria; phylum Pseudomonadota; class Alphaproteobacteria; order Rhizobiales; family Beijerinckiaceae; genus Roseiarcus. The sequence goes on from CAVUPE010000040.1 coordinate 126,314, forward strand.
AACGGGTCACTGTCGCAGCAGATGGTGGTCGGACTTGCTTCCGGCGTCCCCGAGCCATCGACCTGGGCGATGATGCTCACCGGCTTCGCCGGGCTTGGCTACGCGGCGTTCCGGCATCGTCAAAAAGAGAGTTTGTCGCGCTTAGTGGCGTAACATTTCTCTGCTTGGGTGCGCGGGCTGTGCCGCAAGCCAGCCGCGTCTCCTTGCCGCCCGTTCCCGCCGGTCCCCCTCGGGAGAGGAACGGGCGGCAGACGGCGCTCGCGCGAACCGCGGTAAGCGCGGCAATCCTGCGCGCCGTCCAAGGCGACCGGTTTGAAAAGGCAGGGCTCTAGGGATTCCGGGATAATGCGACATTTTCTTGCTTAAAGAAGAAATCCAAGCTACGATCTTCGGATGTGCACACATCCGGTCTACGCGAGCTTGGCGACAGCGCCGACGAACCCATCGGGCGCGCGAGGCGCCGCGTCGGCAAACTGGACTGTCTCTGAGGCGGGAGAAAAATTTTGTTTAAATCGGCCGTAACCCATTGAAAAGGCCCGATTCCAAAAAATAAACGCTAGTAAATGCAAGTAAATTTACTAACGTTTATTAGCATTTACTAGCGTTTATTGGCGTTTATTGTCGCGCGACCACCCCGTCGAGCCAGGCGATGAGGTCGCGCGTCACCTCGTCGCGGTTGGTCTCGTTCAGCGTCTCGTGCCGGGCGCCCGGGTAGATGCGGGTCGTGAGCCTGGTGAACCCGCCGGCCTTCAGGTCGCCAATGAGTCCCTGAATGTTGGCCCCGACCGGGTCGCGCTCGCCGGAGAAGACATAGACGGGCATGTCCTTGCGGATCGGCGCGAGGCTCTGTCGGCTGGTGACCCGAGGCAAGGCGTCGAGCACGTCGATGGCGAGCTGGGCCGTGAACGGGAAGCCGCAGAGAGGATCGGCGACGAAGGCGTCGACCTCCTTCTCATCCCGCGAGAGCCAGTCGAAGGCGGTTCGGGCGGGCTTGAACGGCTTGTTGAAGTCGCCGAACCACATCTGGAAGATGACCTGGCTCTTGCCGCGCTTGCCCAGGCGCAGCCGCTCCTCGCGGGCGATGAGCCGGCCCAGCGTCGCAATGGCCGGCGGCTTGCCGTTCGACCCCGAAAGGGCCGCTCCGGCCAGCGCGTCCGAATGTTCGGCGATGAACCCGCGGCCGAGGAACGAGCCCAGCGAATGGCCGAGGAAGATGATCGGCGTCCCCGGCTGCTCGGCGGCGATTCGCCGGTTCAGGGTCCAGAGGTCGCCGACGACCTTGTTCCAGCCGCCCTTCGTCGGCGAAATGGCCGAGATCGGCCGCGGCGGCCTTGGGCCCGTGGCCGCGATGATCATTGGCGTAAACGGCATAGCCCGCCGAGTTCAGCGCGGCGGCGAGACGGGCGTAGCGGGCGCTGTGCTCGGTGAGGCCATGGGCGATCTGCACGACCCCGCGCGGACTCCCTTCAGGCAGCCAGCGACGCGCGAGGATGCTCTGACCATCGTCGGCGCGAAACTCGAATTCGCTCCCCGGCATTGCCGCTCCCTCATCGTCGCCGCCCCCTGACGCCCCGGGAACGCCTTGGAATCTCGCGCGTATCCGCCGGCGGCGTCAAGCCGGTGGGCGACAGGGAAATTCTCCTCGCAGAATCGGTTGGGATCGGTTAGGAGCAGAGTCCCATGGCGCGGTATATCTTCATCACCGGCGGCGTGGTCTCTTCTCTTGGCAAGGGTCTCGCTTCAGCGGCTTTAGGGGCGCTTCTGCAGGCGCGCGGCTACACCGTCCGCCTCCGCAAGCTTGATCCCTATCTGAACGTCGATCCGGGCACGATGAGCCCGACCCAGCATGGCGAGGTGTTCGTCACCGACGACGGCGCCGAGACCGACCTCGACCTCGGCCATTACGAGCGCTTCACCGGCCGCAGCGCTAATAAGCAGGATAACATCACCGCCGGACGCGTCTATCAGGAGCTGATCGCCAAGGAGCGGCGCGGCGATTTCCTCGGCGCGACGGTGCAGGTGATTCCGCACGTCACTAACGCCATCAAGGACTTCATCCTCGAGGGCAACGACGGCGTCGACTTCGTGCTGGTCGAGATCGGCGGCACCGTCGGCGACATCGAGGGCCTGCCATTTTTCGAGGCGATCCGCCAGCTCGGCAACGACTTGCCGCGCGGTCATTGCGTCTTCATCCATCTGACGCTGTTGCCGTTCATTCCGACCGCCGGCGAGCTCAAGACCAAGCCGACCCAGCACTCGGTCAAGGAATTGCGCTCGATCGGCGTCCAGCCGCACATCCTGCTCTGCCGCTGCGATCGGGAGATTCCGCGCGACGAGCGGCGCAAGCTTGCTCTCTTCTGCAACGTGCGCGAAAGCGCGGTGATCGAGGCGCGCGACGCGCGTTCGATCTATGACGTGCCGGCGCTCTATCACGCCGCCGGCCTTGACCGCGAAGTGCTCGCCGCCTTCGGCATCGAGCCTGCGCCCAAGCCGAACATGCGCCGATGGGACAGCGTTTCCAAGGCCTATCATAGTCCAGAGGGCGAAGTGTCGATCGCCGTGGTCGGCAAGTACACGGGCCTGAAGGACGCCTACAAGTCGCTGATCGAGGCGCTAACGCACGGCGGCATGGCCAATCACGTGCGCGTCAAGCTCGACTGGATCGAGAGCGAGATCTTCGAGGGCGCTGACCCTGCGTCGCGGCTCGAGGGTGTGAACGGCATCCTCGTGCCCGGCGGCTTCGGGGCGCGTGGCGCGGAGGGCAAGATCCTGGCGGCGCGGTTCGCGCGCGAGCGCAAGGTGCCCTATTTCGGCATCTGCTTCGGCATGCAGATGGCGGTCATCGAAGCCACCCGTTCGCTCGCCGGACTGCCGGAAGCCAACTCAACCGAGTTCGGTCCGACGCCAGAGCCGGTGGTTGGCCTCTTGACCGAGTGGCTGCGCGGCAACGAGCTCGAACGGCGTCAGGCGGCCGGAGATCTCGGGGGGACCATGCGCCTGGGCGCCTATCGCGCTGACCTAAGGCCAGGCTCTCGCATCGCCGAAATTTACGGCGAAGCAGAGATTTCCGAGCGCCACCGCCACCGCTACGAGGTCAACACCGCCTATCGCTCGCGCCTTGAAGAGAAAGGCATGATGTTCGCCGGCATGTCGCCAGATGGTCTATTGCCGGAGACGATCGAGCTTGCTGATCACCCGTGGTTCATCGGGGTGCAATTCCATCCCGAGCTCAAATCGAGGCCGTTCGAGCCCCATCCCCTGTTCGCGAGCTTCATTGCCGCGGCCAAGGCGCAAAGCCGGCTGGTTTAATGAGGCACGAGACGGGCGCGCAGCAAACGTTGCGAGCGCGCAGCGTGATGGAGTAGAGACGACCGCGTCTGCGATAAGCAGGCGTTGGAAGGATGGCCGAGTGGTTTAAGGCAGCGGTCTTGAAATTCGGTCTCTGCCGTCACCGCTAATCCCGTCGACTCCCGCAAAGTCCTGATACTCGCGCAATTTCTCGTTCTTGCATCGTTCTCCGTCCCCGCTAGTCCCTTCAGGTTGGGTAGCAAACCCGGTAGCAATCTGGACGCGGTAGGGAAGAGCCCATAGTGGGTCGGACGCAATTGCAATCAGCCGCCGCGGAACGGAGGACGTCGACGGACCCGCATTCAGCTTATGCGGTCGCACGCGCCACTTACTTTTGCGATCTCGCTATTGCGGCCTCAGAGACTATGCTGACCCGCAGGTGGCGCTTGACAAGCGCCCAGCGTACGATCGTCGCTAATGCGACTCTCAACGACGTCAGACTGCGATCGTCGATCAAATATCCGCGGTAGAATGCCGTGTCCTTTTCGACTACAGACCCTCCTCGCGCGGTTAAATCTGCCAGAGCGGCCCTCGCTTTCCGTGCCTCCACCCCATGACCCGACTTCTCTTAATCAGCGGGTCCAAGGTTCGAGCCCTTGTGCGCCCACCATCGAAATCAAAGACTTACCGCAAGGTCGACTCTCTCGGAAATCGTTCAAGAGAGGAGGAAGAGAGAATTTTAGCATTGAAGGGTTGTGACGCTGTTTGCGGCTTAATGCGCGTGAAGGCCCTAGCCCTCGCCGAGCGCCTCCGATGTACTCGTTGCTTGTAACTGAAGACGCCTACCGCTCGCTTGCGGCTCACAGCCTAATGCTCAATCCCCAGTCGAAGGTTTTGTGCCCGGCTACCCCCGACGGCCTCTCGTTCGCGGTGCGAGCAAGAGCTTCGATATCCTCGCCAGTCCCGTCGAGGAAATATTGCGGCGCGCCCTCGCCTTGAGCCGCATCACGCCCTTGACGGCCGCTCATCCGAACCGAGCAAGGGACATCATTCCCCGCTCTCCGCCGAATAGGCCGGGCCGAGTACGCAACCGAACGTCGCGCGAGATTGAGGCCGCGATCGGAGTGACCCACTGCGGGCATGCGACTGCGATCGGCGCCAGAAGCTCGGCCTCCTCCTCCGCCGTCAGAGTGACGGCGGGATCGTAGGGTTCGCCGCGGCGACCCGCCAGCGCCCTTCGCTGTCACGCTCGACGACGCCGCGCCTCGCCAGTCGGCCAAGCCGCATAGAAACCGCGCTCTTTTCGCACTGGGTTGCCTTCGCCCACTGGACGACGCCAGCTTCGGGATGGTCGCGGATAGCGTCCAAGAGCGCCAGCTCGCACGCCGCTTCTTCCACGTCTGGCCCGACGCCACGGTGCCGGCTAGAACGAGAGCTAGGCGTACCATGATGGGCGGCGTTGGGCTTCGCGGTTTTGGGCTGCAGCCATTGCGCGATCTGGTCCCGTACGGGATCCGGCCAGCTCAAGATCGTGTCGATTGCGTCGCGCAGCGCGCCAAGCTCAGCCCGGTCCACCGCCTATCTCCCTCTTCGAGATGCGCGTTCTTCAAATAGGACGCGACCACCCGCTCGTAAAGTTTGTGGATCCCGGTTTGAGGTAGGGTCGAGGTATGGGTCGAGGTTCGCGTCCACGCTCGCGGACGCGCCGCGGCCACCCTCGCACCGCACCCGCACCGCGAGTACCCGAACCACCGACGCACACTCCCATGCGAACGTCAGGAACACGCGCGGACGCTGAGGGAACGCGGAGGGAGACGCCATGGGGGGCTCATCAGGTCATGTCTTCGCTGGAGCCCGGCCTTTCAGCATTGCAGGCGGCAGGTGCCACCACATTGGGTATTGCAAGACCAGCAGGTCTGCCCGGTCCAAGATCGCCACTTCGTCGGTCACCGTTTTCGGCAGACCGCCGGAAGCGTGGTGCTGCTCGAGTTGGGTGTCGAGGCGTAGGAGGGCGGGGCTGTCCCGGTAATGTTCAAGACGTTCGCAGGGATCGAAGCCAATCGGGTAAAGGTCAGATACCGAGGTGGTCCACCTTTCCGCTCTGAGCGCCGCTGACCCAGATCGAACGCGGTGGGCGTTGAAAGATTGCGGTTCCGGTTACGTGAGGACAAAGTGAGCGTGCATCGCTTGGCCTTGGCCTGCGGGCAACTCTTGCGGCGGCCGCTCTTGACCCGCTCCTATTGTAGACCGCGGTGAGGTTCGCCAAACTTTTGTTCGCAACCACGATCCGGCACAAGTGCAAATGTCGCGTGCTCTGCGGCGCGCGGAACACCGCATCGGGTCGAATCCGGCCTGTCGAAGCGGGAACCAAGCGTCAGATTCTGGCCACTCTCATGTTCCCCGTTTTAAGCCGCAGGCGCGAATATTCTTTTGCTCGCGATCGAGTGTTTCAAATCGACCGACGTTAAGCAGGGCAAGAGGCGCGATCATGAGAACGACGGTTGATCATGCTCTGACACCCGGGTTGGTTACCGCCGGATCGCTAATGCGTCGCGGAGCTTCTCTGTCTAGGATCTAGCGTCGGATAGAATTTGGCTGTTAGTGGAAACGAGGGTTCTCCTGGCCGTGACCGTGCCTCCAGCCTTGCCTAACTTTGGATGAGTTGTGGTCGATGGCCTCCTCTTCGCAATCCCGGTCAACCGAGGAACACACTGTGCCGGTCACGAGCGCGGTCTTGCGGCGCCCCCCGCGCTCATCGCAGATCGCGCGGCCGCGGCCAGAGGCCGCCGTCGGACCATGCCTCGGACTCGTCTAGGGGAAGCGGTTCGCCGCCGCCACCGGTGTGCGCCGGGTCGGTGTTGAGATAGCGGCGCATTTCCAGCCGGCCGATCTGGTTGCGATGGACTTCGTCCGGCCCGTCGGCGAGGCGCAGCAGGCGCGTCGTCGCGAGCGCTGCGGCTAGGAAGTGATCGTTGCTGGTGCCGCCGCCGCCGAACACCTGGATCGCCCAGTCGACGATCTTCTGGGCCATATTCGGCGCGATGACCTTTATCATCCCGATCTCCTGCCGCGCGGCCTTGTTGCCGACAGTATCCATCATGTAGGCGGCCTTCAGGGTCAGAAGTCGCGCTTGCTCGATCATGATGCGCGCCTCGGCGATGCGCTCTAGCGTCACCGTCTGCTCCGCGATCGGGCGACCGAAGGCGACCCGATTCTCGGCGCGGCGGCACATGCGCTCGAGCACCCGTTCACTGAGGCCAATGAGGCGCATGCAATGATGAATGCGGCCGGGTCCGAGACGCCCCTGGGCGATTTCGAAGCCGCGACCTTCGCCAAGCAGGATATTAGCGGCTGGAACCCTGACGTTGGTGAAGGTGACCTCGGAAGCCCGGTCGGGCACGCCGTAGAAGCCGAGGACGGGAAGCGAGCGCACCACGCGGACGCCAGGCGTCTCCTTTGGCACCAGCACCATCGACTGGCGCCTGTGACGGTCCGCGCCATTGGGGTCCGTCTGGCCCATGAAGATGATGATCTTGCAGCGCGGATCGGTCGCGCCTGTGGTGTACCACTTTCGACCGTTGATGACGTAATGATCGCCTGCGCGCACGATCGAGCTTGCAACATTGGTCGCGTCCGACGAAGCGACGTCCGGTTCGGTCATGGCGAACGCGGAGCGGATGTCCCCGGCGAGCAGAGGCTTCAGCCATTGCTCCTTCTGCGCCGCCGTGCCGTAGCGCAGGATCGTCTCCATGTTGCCGGTGTCAGGAGCGCTACAGTTGAAAACTTCCGGCGCGAGATGCGAACGTCCCATGATCTCGCACAGCGGAGCATATTCGAGATTGGTGAGGCCGGCGGCCTCGTGCGCGGGCAGGAACAGGTTCCAGAGGCCCTTTTCGCGCGCGAGCGGTTTCAGTTCCTCGATGATCGGATGGACCGTCCAAGGGCCGAGGCGTTCCGCTTCCTGGTAGAAGCGGCGCTCGTTCGGATAGATGTGCTCCGCCATGAACTCCCGGAGACGCCCCGCCAGCTCGGCGCTTCGCGGGCTTTGGCTGATGTCCACTTGTCGCTCCTCTAGCTGTCGCGCAAATCCTGTTTGAGGGCGTTTCTGGTGATTTTGCCTGTTGCAGTCTTCGGCAGATCGGCCACCAAGCGGATTTCGACCGGGCATTTGTAGGCCGCGAGCCGTTCGCGACAGAAACGCGAGAGCTCTGCTACATCGATCCGGAGGCCAGGTTCCGCCGAGACGAAAGCGACGACCGTCTCGCCTCGATAGGGGTCCGGCGCACCGACAACAGCGGCTTCGCGAACACCAGGGAAGCCGTAGAGAACGTCCTCCACCTCGCGCGGCCAGACCTTGAAGCCCGAGGCGGAAATCATGTCCTTCTTGCGGTCGACGAGATAGAACCAGCCGTCCTCGTCAAAGAAGCCTATGTCGCCGGTGTGCATCCAGCCGCCGGCGAGAACCTCGGCCGTCTCGACCGGCTTGCCCCAGTAGCCGGCCATCACGCCGGCGCCGCGCACCACGACCTCCCCGTGCTCACGCGGCTCGAGCGGGCGGCGCACCTCATCGACGACAATCACGTCTGTTCCCGGCGTTGGGACGCCAATCGACAGCGCGCCCGATTGCGGGTCCACGGGTATCGTCCCCGTCAACGGCGCGAGATGGCTCGGCGCCGTAAGCTCTGTCATGCCGTAGGAGCTGCGGATCGCGCGACCGAAACGCTGCCCGAAAGCGTCGACCACCGCCGGCGCGATCGGAGCGCCGCCGGAATAGAGATGCGCGAAACTCGCGAAATGCGCGGGCGTCGCCCCCGGATCGTTCATCAGCGCGATGAAAGCAGTGATCGCGCCGATCATGAACGTCGGCCGGTGTTCGAGGAACGCCTCCAGCACGACAGCGGGATGGAAGCGATAGGTCAGCACCTGCGAGGCGCCCGCAGCTAAGGCGGCAACGAGTTGGATCTCGAAGCCCGTCACATGAAAGAGCGGCGCCACGCCAAAGATGCGCGAAGATGCATCGAGCTCAAAGCTCCTATGGCACGTGATTGCATTCGCGACCAGATTGCGATGGGTCAGCATCGCGCCCTTCGGCACGCCGGTTGTTCCCGACGTATAGAGAAGCAAACCAATGTCCTCAGGCAATACCGGAGCGCGCGCAGGCACCGGAAGCGTTTGGGCGAGAATAGGCCCCAGGGCTCGCTCCGCCGGCGCGGCGCGGGAGGGCGGCAGCACACGCGCGTCATTGCGGTTCTGGAACTCATGCCCGCTGGTCCAGATCATAAGCTCCGGTTCCACGACAGCGGATGCAGCTGAGGAAACAACGTCCCACTGCTCGTCGTGGCAGAGAATCGCCCGCGGCGCGCAGTCCGAGAACAGTTTCGCTAGTTCGGGCGTGCGGTACATCGGATTGAGACTGACGACGATCGCAGCGAGCTTCCATACCGCAATCGCCGCGATCAGGAACTGCGGCGTGTTCTGGAGAATGATAGCGACGCGGTCCCGAGGCCCCACGCCGTTCGCCGCCAGCCATCCGGCCAAGCGGTCGCTCATCCGGTCGATGTCGGCATAGGTTAGCATCGCATCGAAATAAAAGACGGCGGGGGCTTCCGCAGGCGCCGCCCAGAAAAGATCGAGCGCCGTTCTCTTCTCCGCGTTCGGCACGATAGCGCCGGGCGGATAAAGTTTCGTCCTAGGCGTCGCCGCAGCCACTTCGTATGCGGCAAGGATGCCGTCGAGATCGGAGGCGGGGCTCGAACTCACAGCCGCTTGCCGTCCTTGTCGTAGCGGTGCCAGCCGCGCCCCCCTTTGCGGCCGTTGTAGCCGGCGTCCACCATCTGACGCAGTAGCGGACGCGGCAGGAAGCGCTCGCCGTAGGCCTTGTAAAGGATCTCGTGCACGCTCTGCGACAGTGAGTTGGCCGTATTATCCATCAGCTCGAACGGTCCGATCGGATGGCCGAGGCCGAGCTTGCAAGCAGCGTCGATATCTGCCGGGGAGCAGACGCCTTCCTCGACAAGCCGGATCAACTCGATCACCAATGCGTGCAGCAGGCGGTTGACGGCGAAGCCGACGACATCCTTGACGCGGATCGGCGCTTTGCCAATTCCGGTCAGGATCGCTGCGACGTCGTCCGCGAAAGCCGGGTCGGTGTCTGCGGTTGCGATCACCTCGACGAGGCGCATGCGGGAGACCGGCGAAAAGAAATGCGCTCCCAGGAAGCGCCGGCGCCGCTCCTCGGTGACTGCGGCGCTTAGCGAAGTGATCGAGATCGAAGAGGTGTTGGAGGCGATGCCAGCCTCGGGCGCCAGGATCGCGTCGAGCCGCGCGAACACGCCGCGCTTCAGCGCTTCGTCCTCAAACACCGCCTCGACGACGAGATCGCGATCCGCATAGGCCTCCAGACTGTCTACGGCGGCAAGATTTCTCCGCGCGTCCCCGGCCGCCTCGGCGGACCAGAACTTTCGTGCGACGCCGCGGTCGATGACGCCTTGAAGATGCGCCATTGCGCCTTCGGCAGCGGCGCGATTTTGATCGGACAGAATCGTCGGATAGCCCGCGAGGGCAAAGACCAGCGCGATTTCCGATCCCATCATCCCGGCGCCGACGACGCCGATTGTCTTGAAGGAGGTCATGAGCGGGCTCTCGGTCTAGACGCCGACTTTGCGGGAGCGGGAGGCCACCGGGACCTGCCGCTGTCCGGCCGTCGAACCGCGCGCCCTCCCGTCGATCGTCTGAATCAGCATGCGGGTACGGCGGATATGCAGATGCACCATGCTGCGGGCGCCCTCCGCGTCCCGGGCCCGGATCGCGTCCATCAGCAGCAGATGCTGCGGGTCGGAAAAGGGCAGACCGTCTTTAGCGAAAGTTTCTTTCACGAACTGGCGGCGGAAGTGCTGGGTGCTGTTCCAATACCGCTCGACCATCGCCAGAAGCTGGGGCATGCGGGCGCGCGAATACGTGCGCAGATGGAACGAACGATCGAGCTGGATGTACTCTTCGAGCGTCATCGCTTGCTCCATTTCGCGCACCGTCTGGTCCATCGAGTCGATATCGGCGTCCGTAAGGTTCGGCACGCTCTCGAAAATCGCAAGTGGTTCCAGCGCTTCGCGGATCTTGTAGACCTCGATCAACTCCTCCGAGTTGACGTCGGCGATCCAGGCGCCCCGGTTCGGGGCCAGCACCACGAGACCCTCGTTTTCCAGCTGCTTCAGCGCCTCACGGACCGGGATGCGGCTCGCGCCGAACTTCGCGGCGAGCAGTTCCTGGCGGATCCGCATTCCCGGCCGCATTTCGCCGCTCAGAACTGCGCTGCGGATTTCGTCGGCGATCCGCGCGCTGAGCAGCCGCCCGTCGTCTTCCGCGGAAAACGTCTCGGAGCTTCGGGTTGTCTCGGGCAAGGGCGCTCGTCCTTCGAAAATGGTCATCTCGCCTCGGCGCTCAATGGATGGCGGCATACATGATCTGGTGTTCCGTTGCGTCGCCCGCCGACATTTCCTCGACGATGCGCCCGCCTCGGGCCACCAGAATTCGGTCGGAGATGGCCAGGATTTCCGGCAGGTAGGAGGATATCACCACCACCGCCTTGTTCTCGGCGGCGAGCTTTCGGATCGCGGCGTGAATTTGCGGAATCGCGCTGACGTCGACGCCGCGCGTCGGCTCGTCGAAGATGACGATCGAGGGTTCCTGCGCCAGGGACTTGGCGACGACGACCTTCTGCTGATTGCCGCCGGAATACTCGACGATCTTCAGACTGCGCTTCAACGCGGAGATCGAGAGCGATTTGATCCACTCGGCGGCAACGCGCTTCATCTCGCGCATTGAGTAAAACAACCGACGCACGCGCGGCGAAGAGAGAAAGCCCAGATAGATGTTCTGGTCGACTGTCATGGTCTCGAAGAACCCATCGACCTTTCTGTCCTCGGTGATGTAGGCGATTCCGTCGCGAATCGCTTGTCGAGGCACGCGGTACCGCACCGGCTTGTCGCGCAGGTAGATCATGCCCCCGCGCAGGAAGTTGCGCTTGCGCGCGCCGCCGATGATCTGCGCGATTTCCGTGCGGCCGGCGCCGACCAGACCGAACATGCCGACAACTTCGCCTTCGAAGGCGGAAAACGACATGTTCTTTACGACGCCGCCCATCGTCACGTTCTCGACCGAGAGCGCCTTCTCCCCGCGCCTCGGGGGATGGACGAAATCGGGATCGGCGTCGTGCATCGCGTAGTGGCTCGCGGTTACGTCGCGCCCGATCATCATGCGCACCAGCGCATCGCGCGTCATGCGCTTGGCCGGCGAGGTCGCGACGAGCTTACCGTCGCGCAACACGGTGATCCGGTCGGCGATATCGAGCGCTTCTTCCAGCGCGTGCGAGATGAAGATGATACCGGCGCCGCGCTCCTTGAGAGTGTTGAGCAGATGGAAGAGATGCTGCATTTCCTCCGGCGTCAACGATGCGGTCGGCTCGTCGAAAATGAAGATCTGGGCATTGTGCCGCACGGCCCGGACAATCTCGACCATTTGCCGTTTGGCGGTGCCGAGGTTTTCAACCAGCGCGAGGGGATCGACATTGAAGTTCAGCGACTGTAGCGACTGTGTGGCGGCGATGTTGATCTTGCTGTAGATGGTGAACAGCTTCTCCATGCCGAGTTCGAGATTCTGGGCGACCGTCATCGACGGCACGAGGCTCGACTCCTGATAGACCATCGCCACGCCGCCTTTGAGCGCCTCCTCAGGCGAGTTGAATTCGACCTTGCGGCCGTTGATGAGATAATCGCCCGAGGTCAGATTGATCGCGCCGGCGATCGCTTTGCATAGTGTCGACTTGCCGGCGCCGTTCTCGCCGAGCAGGGCGTGAATCTCTCCCACGCGCAGGTCGAAATCCACGCCCTCGATGGCGTGCAGGCCGCCGTAGACCTTGCTGCCCTTCACGATCTGAAGCAGCGGCGCTCCGGCACCGTGTTGCGCTTGCATCGCGTTCATCCCTGTTTGTCCCCGCGCGCGGGCGATGGCAGCTCGACCAGACAATTGCGGCCCTTAGAGACGGCGAGCACGCGCGCGCCGACGACGCGGACGCCCGTGACCCCGTGGATGCGCCCGTCGACGCGACTGTGCAGGCTCTCCGCCGCTTCCCCGTCGGGATTAAGCCGCGCGACGAGACCGTAGGATCGCGCCGGCGCCCAGGGCTTTTGGATGCCAAGCTTCTTGATGCGGCCGATCTGCGTCGGCTCGCGGTAATTGAACCGGCCGTCGAGGGTCGGGCCTATCCAGAGATCGGGCTCCACCGCCTTCATCATCGCTTCGCAGAACTCGCGCTCGCGCAGCACGAATTCGGTCAGTTGCGTGCGCACGCCGAAGAAGGCCATCCAGTATTCGTTCACCGCGCCACGAACGATGCGGGCGGGATAGCCAGCGTAGTTCTTGACGATGATCCGCCGCCTTTCGCCGCCAAGGGAAAAGGCGGTCAGCCGATGCGCCCACGACTCGGCGACCCACAGTTCGTCGTCGCCGTGCGAGACGACGACGCCGGAAGGCCAGGCGAGCTTGTCCGCTCGCACCTGGGCGTCTTTCAGACTGCGGTCGCAGGCGATGAGGCGACCCGACGGCGCCCGATTCTGCATCAAATCTGGCAGCCAATCCTCGGGCGGGTTGGCGCGCGATCCGTCGGTCGCGTAGATCGCGCCGTCCGAAGCGACGGCGACGGACGTCGGACAGGCGATCGGCTCGCCGAGCGCCGAATCGAGCTTGCCGACCGTCTCCCCGGCCGCCGACAGCGCGACGAGACCCTGTCTCGAGACGCACGCGATCAGGCGATGGTCGCCGGTCCAGGCCAACCCGCCGACCGGAGTTGAAAAACGGGCGAACGCGGCGCGATCGCCGAAGTCCGCGCCCGAGCAACGAATGATCGCGTTACCGCTGGAGATGTAGAGCGCGCCGTCAGGTCCGAGCGCGAGGTCGTCGGGACGTTCGATCTCCTCACCCAGTTGGCTCGCCTGATCGAGCCGCTGATTGGGCGAGAATGCGCCGTCGAGCACCGGGATGACGTGGATCTCCCGGTTGGGAAATAGCATGCGGTCGACGACGTCGCCGATGAAGGACATGGCTCAGGCAGCTTCCCAATAAGACTTGTGGGCTTCCCACGCAGTGTCGGCGTTCGCCAGCTTGATCCGGCCGATACGGTTGTTCTCAAGGCCGCCGATATAGAGGTAGCCCTTGTGCTCGCGCACCGAGGTTATGGTCGGGTGCGAGAAACCGCCCGGGTCCCAAAGCGACTCCGACACGACGCCATTGTCGTCGAACTTGATCACGCAGCCGTAGTTGATGCCAGGACACAGCCATTCGTCGGGCGGGATCTGCTTGACCATGCGTATCCGAAAACTCGGATTGGCCATAGCGAGGTCATAGACCGGAGATCGCAGCCCGACGAAGGCGAGCCAGTACTTGCCATCGGAGGAGCGGTTGATGTTGTCGCAATAGCCGGGAAGGTTATCGATCAGCAACTCATTCGTCCCGGCCTTCTCGCCGGCGATCCAATAGCGATAGACTCGGCATAGCCAGGTGCTTGCCCACAGCACCGACTTGCCGTCATGGGCGATGCAGACGCCGTTCGGGAACGTGAGGTTCTTGAGGACCGTCTTCGTCACGCCGCTCTTGGGATCGTGGCAGATCAGGCGGCCGTTGCCCCTGCCCTCGAAACCGTCGAGCGCCCAGTCCGCCAGCTCGTAGCGCGTCGTCGCCTCGCTGAAATAGATTTTGCCGTCGGGGGCGACGTCGAGATCGTCGGCGAGATAGAGCCGCGAATTGTCCTTGAGCCGCGTGCGCGTACGCGTCGTACGGTCCGTCACTTTGAAAATCGTGCGATCCGGCTTCACGCCGTAAACGCCCATGCCGGCGATGCAAACGAGCAGGTTCTGGTCGCGATCGAAGGCGAGCCCGAGCGGGCGGCCGCCGATGCGCGCAAACTCTTCGCGGACGGAATAGTCGGGCGCGAGAAAGCGGACGATCGAGCCGTTGCGGTTGACGGTGTAGAGATTGTCCCGGCGGTCCAGGATGATGTCCTCGGGTCCCTCGATCTGGTCGAGCGCGATCGGCTCGGCGTTCTTCAGTCGATCGTTCTCGGCAAAGACCGTGCCCCCGTCGCGAGCGATCGAAGGCGGCGGCCGGAAATCGACCCAGCTCGGCACGACATAGACTTTCTGAAGCACCTTGCCCTTGTTCTTTACCCACTTGACGTTGAAGCCGACGGCGACGAGCAGAATGATCCCGATGATCGCTGTCGTCAGATTGCCAGAGGTGCCGGTTTGCACTAGGCCGCTGATCAGCATGAAAATAATTGCCGCGCCCATCATCGCGCGGGCGATTGTGCCTCGTCCCCCGGAGAGACTGATCCCGCCGAGCACCACGGCGGCGAGCGCGTTGATCTCCCAGCCGACGCCCGTGTCCGTGCCCGAACTGTTCTGGCGGGCCGCGTAGAAGATCCCCGCGAGCGCGGTTATCGCGCCCGAGATCACATAGGCGGAGAACAGCGCGCGCTTCACGTTGACGCCGGCGTGACGGGCGGCCTTCCGGCTGGAGCCGACGGCCATGATGTGTACACCTGGACGCACGCGAGTCAGATAGAAGTGCGTCGCGACAGCGACCACGATAAGGACCGCCATGTTGGTCGGAACGCCGAAAACGAATCCCGACCCCATGAAATCCCAGACCGAAGAATTGCTGTTGATGCTGGCGAGTTCTTCCGTGAATGCGGCGGTCGCCTTGTTATAGGCGCCGCGCAAGATGATGAGAACCACAAGGGTCGTAAGGAAAGGGCGTGTCTTGCCATAGGCGATCATCCCGCCGTTGATCGCGCCCACCAACGCGCCGAAAACAATCACGGCGACGATCATTACCGGCAGCGGCAGGCCGAGGATGAGATAAAAATAGAGGGCCAGAAAGTTGGACATTGCGAAGACGGAACCGACCGAGAGGTCGATGCCGCCCGACAGCACCGAAAACGCCATGGCGATCGCCACCATGCCCTGCTCGGCGAAGTTCCGCATCAACTGCTGAAGGTTCCCCAGCGACGTGTAGTGGGGGATCATCAGAGCGAAGACGAGAAAGACCGCGATCGTCAGCGTGAACGGGATGATCGGCTCCATCCACCGCTTCTCGAGCAACTCGCCGAGGAACAGCTGCGGCGAATTCCTGTGCCAGAAACGCTGTAGGCTCTTCATCTAGGAATGTCCGAGTCCTTCGTAACGCGCGAGCGCAAGCGCGCCCACGGTGACGGCGCACGGGTTGGATCGCGGTCGATAAAAGAGACCGCCCGCGATGCGAACTCGAGGACGGTATTGGCGGATTACTTCGCGTCCTTCGGGACCGTGAAGCAATACGCGCGGTCGTCCTTGCTGTTCACCCAGGCCGGTGCAGTATAGAAGGCAAGACGCTTCGTGCCCGGCTTGTCGCCGCTCTGCAGCAACCCAATCACGGCGTCGGCGATCGCCTCGCCCTGCGTATCGGCGCGATACGACAAGTTGCGGTAGAAGGCGCCTTGCTCGAGCAAGTCGCAGTCGGCCGGCTGGCCATCGCTCGCGATATAGATCTTGGTCTTGTCGCTCTTGCCGGCGGCCTTGATCGCCTGAGCGGCACCGGCGGCCTGCGGGCCCCAAACGCTGAGAATTCCGCAGAGATCGGGATGCTGTTGCAGCACGGTCGCCGTGATTTCGCCGGCCTTGTTCGCGTCCCAGCTCGTCGGCTGCGACGAAACGACCTTGATTGACGGATCGGTCTTGAAGACCTCCATAGCGCCGTTTTTCATGTCGAGCGAATAGGCGGCCGTCGCCTCGCCCTCAAGGATCGAAATCTCGCCCGAGCCCTTGCCGCCGCCGCAATCGCCGATGATGTTCTTCGCGAGGCGCCGACCCATGTCCTTCGCGTCGACGCCGACATAGGCGTCGGTCAGCGTGTTGGACGCCATGTTGACCTGCACGACATAGATTCCAGCTTCCATCGCACGCTTCAGCTCCTTCGCAAGCAGCGTCACGTTCGGGTTCTGCACGACGAGCACATCGGGATGTTCGTTGATGAGCTCGCTGACGGCCTGAAGCTGAACGTCAGACTTGAAGTTAGCGTCACGCACTTCCAGCTTCATGCCGTAATCGTCGAAATGCGCCTTCATGACTCGGGTCCATTCGAACTCGAGCACGCCGAGCCAAACCGGGGCCCAAGCGACCGTCTTGCCGTTCAGGGCCTTGTCGAACTGCGCCCGCAGCTCCTCGCGCGCTTCCACCGCCTTCGCGGGTGTCGCCGCCATGGCGGCCAGCGCCAACACCGACGCTGCGATTCCGCTCCACAATAGCTTCTTCATGCCCAAAGTCTTACTCATCGCTTCCTCCTGATTTTGCCTGTCCGGCCATTCCGCAGCCGGTCGGTTCGCGCGGCGGGGTCAGTCACCTTGCTTGGACGTCTCCTCATCCCGCGGATGCAGATAGGAATCGAGCACGATTGCGACCAGCAGAACGATTTCCTTGATGATGTTTTGGGTTTGCACATCCATGTCCATGATCGTCATGCCGTTCAGCAACACACCAATCAGAAGCGTGCCGACGACGACGCTCATGACATTGCCGCGCCCGCCCACGAGGCTGACGCCGCCGAGCACGACCACCATGATCACATCAAAGATCAGAGTGGATTCCGCGACCTGCAGGTGCATCAGCGCGGTCTCGGAAATCATGACGACGCCGCCGACATAGCCGATCGCCGCCGAGAGAGCATATTCCATCATGGTCAGCGGACGGGTGGGCAGGCCCGTAAGCCGCGCTGCGTCCGGGTTGTCCCCATGCGCGTATACAAATCGCCCGACCACCGTGCGCGACAGAAAGAGATGTACGAGGATCGCCATTGCGATGAAGACAAGCACCGGCGCGGGCACGCCGCCCCAGATGTTGCCACCGAGCCTCAGGAAGTCGTCGTGCCCCTTGGCAAGATAGACCACATAGTGTTGCACGGCCACTGTTCGCGTGACGCCGAGCACCGCGAGGCTCGACGCCAGCGTGGTGAGCAACGGCGGCATCTCCACGACCGAGATCAGGAATCCATTGAGGACGCCAATCGCGATCGCAAGAGCAAGACCGATCAGCAGGGCGATGGCGGTCGGATAGCCCGCGTTCATCACAATGATGGCAATCGCGGTGGAAACTGCCAATGAGGCGACTTGAGAAAGATCGAGTCCGCGGCCGATCACCACAATCGCCATACCTAGCGCCAGGATTCCGAGAATCGAGATGTTGCGGGAGAGCGCGAAAAGATTACCGACGGTGAGGAAGCCTTTCAGCGCCACGCTGAACACGAGGATCAGTACGACGCACATGGCCAGAACGGCCATCGTTTGGCTAGGTTTGCGCACAGACATCTCGCACACCTTGCATCGTTTCCTCTCGAAACCCTTCGGGTCATTCTTTTACAAAACCGTGATGGAAGCGTATCCAAGTGTCAAGGGGTGTATCCAAAAAGGCATCAGATCGCATCACATTTGCGAAATCTGCGCAATCGCTAGCAATGGTGGATACAAAGATATTCATCACATGGCCGCAGCGGCGTCCGGGATGGCCGCTTTTTGCGCCCCGGCGGCGTCATGATGCGCTGATGGTGTAGATGGGGACAAACGCACCATCCCGCGGGGCTGCCGCAGCCAGGCGGCCGGGTTGGATACTGATTTACAGCCACAGCTACCGTAAGGTGCCACGCACGGGCTCGGGATGGCCCGCCAGTTCCGACCTCTTCACCTCCAACCAAATGCGGGCGAGCGCCTGCGCTTGACCGAAACTAGGGACCGTGAGCCCGTCAGCATCGCGGAAGTCGTCTGCAGCGTCTACGCGCTGCGCTGAGGCGCCGGTCCTCTTCGCGAAGCAGCTTCGCCGCTACGCCGTGACGCCGATTAGCGAAACGCATAGGAATTGGCGCTGCTTCGGAGGGCCGCGATGTACATGCCGAATTTCCTCGACGGTTTCGACCGGCTCGTCGCCTTCGACGCGGAGACGACTGGCAAGCGTACCCCTGACGCCGAGTTCATTCGCAAGCAGCCTTTTGCCTGGAGAGCCCCTGGCATCATCATCGAAGTCGGTTTCGTCGAAATGCTGCGCGAAGGCGAGGGCTGGCGCAAGGGCGAGACGTGGAGCTCCAGGGTCAACCCGGATGGCCCGATCGACCCCGAGGCCATCAAGATCCACAGGATTCGGCCCGCCGATCTCAAGAACGCTCCACGGTTCCCAACGATCCTGCCGAAAGTGAAAGACTTCGTTGGAGACTCGCCGATCGTGGCCCACGCTTACAAGAACGAGCGAGATTTCCTCGACTATGAGTTCGCCCGGGCCAAGGTGATTCAGTGGGGCGAGAGCGCCTACGCTGAAGAGCGGTACATTTGCACGCAGGTCCTGTTCGCACAGCTTTTCCCTGGCGCCAGTAAGTCGCTTACCTCGATGTGCGATCGGCTGGTGCTCGACAGCAGCGAAAGAGATGACCGGCACGGCGCATTGCTTGACGCCGACATGACTGCGGATGCGCTCATACTGATGGAGCACCAACTCAAGCACGGTGAGACCGGTGCGCCGAGATCATGGACCTCGACCTGACAGGCGTGACGGCATCGTCAATAAGTTCACTAAATCGCAGTGGGAACGCACCACTGAGAGCCCCCGCACAGGTCCCTACGGGCGCTATTCCCGCGTACCACTCCCATCTTGGGTGTTTGAAGTGGAAGCGTTGAGCGGCCCGAGATCGGATATCGGCGGCTTTGGCAGTCAGCGCGATCGATCAGCCCGTCGACCCGCGAGCGTTGACTTTGGCGACCCAGTCGTGAACGATTTGAAGCGTCACCCCCCGATCTTCACCGCCTCGGTGCGGTCGCCTTTTATAAATCGCCGCCACGGCCAACGACCGGCCTGCGGCTCATCCTTTGATTGCTTGGCAGCTGACGCGGCGACCCCGACATTTCCAGCGACGAGGCGTGCGGATCGAAGAAAGATCGAAAGAGCCTTCGAGTTCTCTCTACAGCAATTTCAGGATAACGTGGGCGCGGAGTGATTCGGAAGGATGGAGAAGATATGGCCAACAAGTTGATGTCGAAGTCGGAGCTCATTCAGAAGCTTGCTGAGAAGCATGCGGACGCTGTGACCCGGAAGGACGTCAAGGGAGTCATCGAGTCGCTTGCAGAAATTGGCTACAAAGAACTCAAGAAAACGGGTGCCTTCGTTGTGCCTGGATTCGCGAAATTCGTAGTGATCAAGAAACCCGCCACAAAAGCCCGCAAGGGCATCAATCCTTTCACAAAGGAGCCAACAGTATTCAAGGCGAAGCCGGCGCGGAAGATCATCAAGGTTCGCCTAGTAAAGGCTACCAAAGATGCAGTGGCTTAGCGCCGAGAACGTTGATTGACTCTGACGTCCACTCCCAATGCGATCGCCCAAGAGGTTGGGACCGAAAAGCGCTGGCTTAGGTATGGGCGGTTTTCTGCACCGTCTCGATCTGATTTTTCACTGACTCGAAAGCGGACGTAAACACGCGCATTGAGTCAGATTCCAGGTCAGCGATGAGCTGCAAAAACGATTCATGTGACAAATGCCCCCTGGGCGGCCTCGTGCTGCGGTGCCGCTCGATACGGTGAAGTTCGCGGGCATCGAGCCAGGCAATATCCTGACCAAAGGAGTGCAGGCGCACAGGAGCCGAATTCGTTCGCAGCATGGAGGCGGCGATACCTCTGGGTCGGCTCGGCACTCCCCGCGATGTCGCTAATGCGGCGCTGTTCCTTGCCTCCCACGAGGTCTCCTGCATCACCGGCACCACCATTGTGATCGACGGCGGGCACACCCTTTCCGAGGGCAAGGACTTCCGCATCAATCCGACGTGAGTAGGCCACGGGCGGGGTATCCGACAACACCGCAAGCAATCAGTTTCTCCTAGCTAATCCTGCCTGAGAGCGGGTCCGCGAGGGTATGGTCGGCCTTTCCATGGGCGGGTTCGCCACGTTGCATTTCGGCTTCCGGCATGGGTCGCGCGCCCGGTCGCTGACGGTCGCCGGCTGCGGCTATGGGGCCGATCCCGCCAAGCGAGAGGATTTCCGTGCTGAGGTGGCAACACCGTCGCCTTCCTGCGGGAACAGGGAATGGAGAAGTTCGCCACGCGCTTCACTTACGGGCCGACTCGCGTACAACTGGAGAACAAGAGCCCGCGCGCCTTCGCCGAATTCAAGCGCCAGCTCGCAGAGCATTCCGCCATCGGGTCAGCCAACACGATGCTTGGCGTGCAGCTCGAGCGGCCCTCGCTGTATGACCTCAAGGACCAAATGAAGGAGCTTAAGACGCCGACATTGATCCTCACGGGCGACGAGGACTGGCCTTGCCTGCTGCCCGGCCTTCTCATGAAGGAGACCATCCCGTCCTCGGCGCTGGCGGTGATGCCGAATTGCGGCCACGGCATCAATATCGAGGAACCCGACCGCTTCAACCGGATCGTCGGCGATTTTCTGGCCCGCGCCAATTCCGGCCGCTGGCCGATGCGCGACCCGCGCGCTACGAGCGCCTCCATCCTCGGCATGCGTTGATCACAAGAAACGACAAGGAAACGTCCCGTGGACTTCTCACTCGACCCGAAATCGACCAACTCGCGCCCGCATCCGCTCTGAATTGTTAATACCTCGCAAGGGACGCGGCCAGCCAGGTGCCCAAATGGCGACGACATTCGCCCCTAGACGACAAGGCCCGGTGGAGGTCAGAGCTTGGGTTCATCGCCGCTCGTCGCCGACGCCAAGTTCCTTCCAGATCCAGGTGAAGTCGTAGCCGCCTACCGAATCGTCCCGCCCCTGCTGTGCGGAATGGTTCTCCAGCATCTTTAACCAAGCGACTACCTTCTCCCGACCCTTCGCTGTCTTCGCCGCCTTGCGCGGCGACTGGTTACCGAGACTCGGGATCGGCTCGTCCAAGGTCCGGCGGTAATGATCCGTGAGGCCTTGGTGAATGATGCGGCGCTCTTCGTCCGGTGGAGGACGAAGGGCGTCCTCCGCGCTCGACCGGTCGCGCGACAATGCCATCATCTGTTCGACGGTCTGCCGCTCGACGAGGGGAGCGCGCACCAGCCCCGCGAGAACCGGTTCCAGCAGCGCCCGCCCGCGAGCGGCCCGGGCTTCCGAGTTGACCGACAACGTGACCGCTTTCGCCGTGAGTTCGACGTTGCCAAGCACGATGGCGCCGTCGTCCATCGTCGTGCCGAAGGTCTGGGTATCGCCCGCCTGTCCCTTTGCGGACTTCCGGCGCAGCGCCTTCTCCTCGACCCAGTTCCAGAAGGCGTCGCTCTCCTTCCGCAAGGGCGGCAGGTCGTCCAGCGCCGCGCGGATCGCCGGCGGATTCGACTTCGAGACCAGCTGAAAGTGGACAGTTATGAACTCGAGGGGCTCGCCGTCGGTGTTCTGCATCTGCGGCAAGGACGGGTTGAGAGCTCGGCGGAGCACGTCGTCGAGCCACAGATTGCTGAACATCAACGCCGATCCGGCGAGAACTTCATCGACACCGGTCACGAGCCCGGAGGGGCCATCATCGACGTTCCGCCCGAGCGAACGCGCAAGCTTCACCGCCTCGGCGCGCGCTTTCTTCCGCACTCGTTCGATCGACGCCAGCGCTTCCTCAGCGAGCCGATGGGAGAAGGGCAACACACTGCCGGTGATCTGGGTCTTGCCGAGGACCGTCACCACCCGCGCGGCAATCCGGTCCCACTGGGACAGACTTCCGGTCGCGGAGCGCTCGAACACGCGCACCGGATCTCCGCCGCGCACCAGATCACGCGCCAGGAAGCTCACGCCGGCTACGATATCGCTAACCTCGTAGAGGCTCATGCTGGAGCGCCGCAGCGCCCCGATGTAGGCGCGAGTCCCAGCGCTCTCTTTCCAACCGCGGCGCTTCAAATAGTCGTCCGCGACGTTGCGCTCGGCACGCGATGAAACGAGATCCTCGAAGGCGCATCCCCACAGCGTCGACATCCAGTGATCGCCGATAATCTCCGCAAGCTCATCGCGCCCGATGCCGGCGCCGCGGCAGGCGGGGCCAACATGACGCTCCAACGCCGCCTCGAAGTTGTCACGCCACTCCCCGCGCTGCGACCACTTGATAAGTCCCTGAATGCTCTGACTGGTGGACATCGCTGCGTCCTCGCGGGACATTGTCATGTCCGGACGTATGGGCTCCCCAATTGCAACCGGCTTTGGCAAAACTGTGTTCCAAGGGTCACAGTTACTGACTCTCGCCACATCGCCGCGAACGCTTCGGTCTTGCCGAGGAGTTGAGCGGGAAGGGCTGCCTCTTTCGCGACCTCTGGCGTTGCGGCCGGCGGAACAGGAAAGGCCGCCAAGAGATCGGCGACAGGAATAGACACGTCCCGCGTGACGCCCCGGGCGATGACGATGAAGTGTATAAGGCCGATCACGCCCTTGGCCTCTTCGTATTCCTCCAGGGCCAGCCGGTCATTGCACCATCGAAGCGGAGGAACCGTGCGCCCGTGCTCGATCGAGTGGACAGTCCCGGTCTCTAGCGCCCGCCACAAACTCCAGAAAGGTTCGAGGACTTCGCTCGGCCAATCACGCTCGGAGAAGAATGACGGCGCCTCCCGCACGCTGCTGATGTCGCGGTGGACGACGAAGTCGAGCGCCTGCTCGAACCTCCAATACGTCTTCTCGCCACTCACGGCGAGATTTTAGTAGGGTAGGATTTCAGGCATCGGAAGCGCCCTCAACGCTTGCGTGGCTCAGAGACGCCGCTCTCCTGCGAAGAGGGCGGCGTCTCGCTGTCTATTCTAGCCCAAAGGCCTCACGCGCGCTGGGCGGTGATCACTTAAGGCGATGCCCCTTGCATCAGCGCCAGTCAGCCATCGGCTATAAGCCTCCATCGGCTCGACGCGCCGACTGGGCGCTGCCTCGCGCTGGTAATCCCCAGCGACGCCGTGCACCGCATGGGCGAGCTCGAACTCGGCCAGCTCGCGCGGAAACCCGGTCTTATTGCCGCGCCAGCCAGAAAATACCGATCGCCAGCTAGCGGGCTTCCGAGGTCGAGTTCCCACCGTCGCGCGTCACTCGCCGCGCGCTTCGCGAATGCGCCTGACGTCACCGGGATAAGCGAAGTGGGCGAGAGCCTGGAAAAATTCCGGATAGGGGCCCTCGAATAGATTAGAGTCGGCGTCAGCCGGGAACGCTGTCACGAGCGGCAGTCCTCGGTCAGGGCCGCCGAGGCGCTTGCGACGCTCCGGCGGCCCAGCTGATTTAGCGCGTTTTCACGTCGGGGGACACCCGCGCCCGGAGGCGGGTGGACGCTCCGAAAGGCGGGCGGACCAGGGGATGGACGACTACCCGCCTGTCTGCCTAAGTTATTGAGATATTAGGTATGCATTAATGCGAAGCCGACATTGGGACGCCCTGGTAGGGGGAAAACGGTCGCCGTTCATCATGTTCGTCAGAGCCGCCATCTTGATGTCCGAATTGGCGTCACAGTCTTACAAACCCCGACGACTATCTGCTACGACTCGGCAGGCTCGCCGTCGTAGCTCGGGGCCGCGCGCCATTGGTCGTGGCCAAATTCGCGGCTATTCAGCGCCAGGGCGTGATTCGCCAAGACCGGGGGAGGATGAATGGCTGACCCGAAGGACAAACCCGACAGGCAAGAGTCCCTTCCATTCCCGCCCACGCCCTCGGCCAGCATTGCCGGGCGAACGATGCAGGAGTCGGTCTATAAGCAGCGGGTGACGCCGCGCCGGCTTCCGGCCGACGCGCCGAACATTCTGATCGTGCTCATCGACGATGCGGGCCCAGGGCTTCCGGCGACGTTCGGCGGCGAGGTGCAAACCCCGACGATGGACCGCATCGTCAACGAAGGGATTGCCTACAACCGGTTCCACACGACCGCCATGTGCTCGCCGACCCGGGCGTCGCTGTTGACCGGCCGCAACCACCACCGGGTCGGAAACGGGCAGATCGCCGAGCTGGCCAATGACTGGGACGGCTATTCCGGCAAGATTCCAAGGAGCAGCGCCTTGGCGCCCGAGGTGCTCAAGGATTACGGTTACGCCACCGCCGCCTGGGGCAAGTGGCACAACACGCCGGCCGAGGAAACCACTCCGGCCGGCCCGTTCGAGAACTGGCCCACGAACCTCGGCTTCGAGTATTTCTACGGCTTCCTGGCCGGCGAGGCGTCGCAATACGAGCCGAACCTGGTGCGCAACACGACCTACGTCCAGCCGCCGAAGACCGTGGAGGAGGGCTACCACCTCAGCGAAGACCTGGCGGACGACGCGATCGGCTGGCTGCACAAGCACAAGGCCTTCCAGCCGGACAAGCCGTTCTTCATGTATTGGGCGAGCGGCGCGATCCACGGTCCGCATCACGTCGCGAAGGAGTGGGCGGACAAGTACAAGGGCAAGTTCGACGACGGCTGGGACGCCTACCGCGAGCGCGTTTTCGAGCGCGCCAAGGAGAAGGGCTGGATTCCCGCCGACGCTCAGCTCACCCCGCGGCACGAGACGATGCCGTCCTGGGACAGCATCCCCGAGAACGAGAGGCCCTTCCAGCGCCGCTTGATGGAAGTGGCGGCCGGCTTCACCGAGCACGTCGATGTCCAGGTCGGCCGGGTCGTCGACGAGATCGACAGGCTCGGCTATGGCGACAATACGCTGATCTTCTACATCTGGGGCGACAATGGCTCCTCAGCGGAGGGCCAGGGCGGCACGATCAGTGAGTTGCTGGCGCAAAACGGCATTCCCAGCGCCATCGATCAGCATATCGCGGCGCTCGAGCGACCTCGGCGGGCTCGACGCGCTCGGCTCGCCCAAGACCGATCCCATGTACCATGCCGGATGGGCCTGGGCCGGCAGCACGCCCTACAAGGGCACGAAGCTCCTCGCCTCGCATTTCGGCGGCACGCGCAACCCTATGGCCGTCCGCTGGCCGGCGAAGATCAAGCCCGATGCGACCCCGCGGCCGCAGTTTCACCACGTCAACGACGTCGTCCCGACGATCTACGAGATCCTCGGCATCACCCCGCCGCGCACGGTGAACGGCGTCGAGCAGGACCCGATCGACGGCGTGAGTTTCGCCTACTCTTTCGATGACGCGAAGGCCAAGGGACGATTGCTCACCCAGTATTTCGAAATCATGGGCAGCCGCGCCATTTATCACGACGGCTGGATGGCCTGCGCCCTCGGGCCGCGGCTTCCGTGGGTTCCGGGGCTGGCGGCAGGCATCCGCGAGTGGACGCCGGACAAGGATGTCTGGGAGCTTTACAATCTCGACGAGGATTGGAGTCAAGCCAACGATCTTGCCGCCAAGATGCCGGAAAAACTGGCGCAGATGAAGGACATCTTCCTGATCGAAGCGGCGAAGAACAAGGCGCTGCCGATCGGCGGCGGGCTTTGGATCCCGTTCCTTCATCCTGAGCTGCGCATTGCCCCGCCTACACGCAATGGACCTTCGCCGGCGATATGGTCCGCATACCGGAGTTCTGCGCTCCGGCGCTCGGCAACAAGCCGAACGTCGTCACCATCGACGCCGTGATTCCCGACAACGCCAACGGGGTCTTGTACAAATTGGGCGCGAATTCAGGCGGCCTGACCTGCTTCGTCGAAGACGGCGTGCTCTGCTACGAATACAACCTCTTCATCATTCAGCGCACGAAGATCCGCGCCAAGGAAAAGCTGCCGACCGGCAAGGTGAAGATCGAAATCGAGACCCGCTATGTCGCGCCTCGTCCCGGCGGTCCGCTGAAAATCACGATGAAGGCGGCCGGCAAGGTCATTGCCGAGGGCGAAGTCCCGATCAGCGCCCCGCTGCTGTTTACGGCCAATGACTGCCTCGACATCGGCATGGCGCTCGGTTCGCCGGTGTCGCTCGACTATTACGACAAGGCGCCGTTCAAGTTCAACGGCAAGATCGAGCAGGTTCACGTGAAGTATTTGACGGTGACGTAGGAAATTGCCCTCAGACACGGTTCGTATCATCCGCGATAAGTTCGCGCCCATGACGCAGCCAAATGACTCGTTCGCGTCCAACCCGGCGCTGGCGCAAAGCGCCCTCGGCCGGTCGAGCTATTTCGCGCTGTTCGGAACGCAGACGATCGGCGCCGTTTTTCTTATCTGGACCGGCCTCCTCGTTTACCGAGAGGTTCTGGCAGACCCGGTCTCGCACGAGACGCACCCTTGGGCGATTGTCGGGTCTCTGTCGTCAATCGCGTTGATGCAGATCTGCTATTGGGTCTCTTATCGCGTTCGTCCGCCGCTGCCGCGGTTCCAAAACGCTCTGCTCGGCCACGCTATTTTGTTTCTGGCGCGCATGATCTACGTGCTCCCGACTTCCATTTTCGGCTTTGTGTTTATCGCGCAGAGGCCTGAATTCGAGATCCCCGTCTACCAGTGCCTCGTCCTTCTTTTGGGTCTGTTCGCCCTGTTCTGCTACGTGCGGGAGCTAGAGCGCCTAGGTCGGGTTTTCACCGACTGAGAAAAGCACCGACACAGAATTACCACACGACGGCCGTTTCAGGCGACACGCCCTGTCCGGCAAATGACCGCTGTTTGCGCATTGCGGCCGTGCACTGCGTCGTCTTCGCCAGGCAGCAATCTCCACCGGCGCATTCACGCGATTGCCTTTTGACCCGGACGAGCCGCGAATGCTCGCTGACGCACTCGTTGAGGATCGCCCGATAGACTTCCCGTGCGGGAAACGGGCGGCGGCCGCCGGCGAGGCGGCGACCAAGCAGGGTTGCGGCGATGGGGGTCATACCGTCGGCTGTCCGATCGGGCGCAGGGGCCGCTCGGCCACCTGGCACGCACGGCGGAGAGCCGCGAGCCGAGCGGCCCGGAAATTTTTTACAGCCGTGGCTAAGCTATTGATCTTTATGGACGCTGGCGGGCGGAGATTTTACAGTTGAGCGGACCTAAAGCATGGCATTCGTTGACTGAGGCCCTAACTCACTCCTTCCGCCAGAGCGACGTAGCGCGGCGGCGCCTTTTTAGCGGAGAAAGGCCCGCGAAATCCGCAATCACGGATCGGGCGGCGAGCCGTCCTGGACTGGGTCGCATTGAGCGTGGGCGCGCTTGACTTCGGCGAGACTATGGAAGGTCCGGGAAGCGATGCTGGCGCAATAGTCGTCGAGCGACCCGTTTCCGTCAGGCGGACCGGCGGCGTCCGGAGGCGGTCCTTGAGAATCGGGAGGATCGTTTGGTCCCGGAACCACAGGAGAATGCTCGAATAGGCCGGGCGGATATCCGTCTTGCGCCGCCAAGGCGGGACAAACCGCGACCACGGCAATAAACACGAGGATCAAGCTCTTCATCGCCGGTGACAGATGGCATTGCGTTGCGCCGACAGCAACAGGGAGCGAGATATTGAGTGGCGCTTCCGGCCATTCCAAGGCGAGAGTCGCCGATTGCTGCGGCGGCCCTTTCGCAAGGCTGATTTTCGAAAGGGCTGAGCTTGACAGGGCCTTTCTCGAAGCTCAGGTCGCTCCGATGACTGCTCTCGCCCTGTTCAAGCTTGGCACCCGCGGTTCGCCTTTGGCGCTGGCGCAGGCAAACGAGGCTCGCCGCCGGCTGGCCGAGGCGCTTGGCTGGGAGATCGAGTGGATCGCGCTTCAGGTCATTCGAACCACTGGCGACAGGATCCAGGATCGGCCGCTCGCCGAGGCCGGCGGCAAGGGCCTGTTCACCAAGGAAATCGACGCCGCGCTCCTCGCCGGCGCAATCGACGCCGCAGTCCACTCGGCCAAGGATTTGCCCTCGATCATGCCGCACGGCGTGGCGATCGGCGCCTATCTGCCGCGCGAGGACGTTCACGACGCGCTGATCTCGGCGTTGGCCGACACGGTCGAGGGCCTGCCACACGAGGCGACGTTCGGCGCCGCGTCGCTGCGCCGCCAGGCCCAGGCGCTGCGGCTGCGCCCGGACCTCAAGCCCGCGCTCCTGCGCGGCAATGTCGAGACGAGGCTCGTCAAGGCCGAGGCGGGCGTTGTCGGCGCTACGCTGGTCGCGTTCGCCGGCTTGAAGCGGCTCGGCCTCGCCCATCGCGCCCGCGCTGTCCTCGACGTCGACAAGTTCTGCCCGCGCCCGGTCAGGGCGCGATCGCGATCACGGCGCGCAGCGACGACGCGCGCGCACTCGAAGCGCTGAACGCCATCTCGGACGGCGCGACGATGGCCGCTCTTATTGCCGAGCGGGCCTTCCTGGCCGAACTCGAGGGCTCGTGCCGCACGCCGATCGCGGGCCTCGCCCGGCTTGAGGACGGGACGCTTAGGTTCTTGGGCGAAGTGCTGCGCCCCGACGGTTCCGAGCGCTTCGAGATCGCCGCCGAGGGTACGTCTGTCGATGCCGAGCGGCTTGGGCGTGACGCGGGCCGTGACCTCGCGGGCCGCCTGCCCGAAGGCGTGCTGGTGAAGGCGGGATGAGAGGTTCTCTCAGGCTGTTCAGAAAAACCAAGCAAAACCAAGCAAAACCAAGCCCCGCCAAATAAATCCAAATAAAATTGCTTGGATTTATTTGGGTTTATTCGCCAGAATTGGGCCTTTTCAATGGGTTACAGCGAATCCAAATAAATTTTTTCTCCGCTCCACTTCCGCCGTTGGACCCTCGGGCCAAGGACCCTTCAGCCCTCGACTTCAGTAATATACCACAATTTCTGCTTCCTGCAACGGAAATTCCGAATAATAACTTGACATGCCATCTGGTTTTCATGAGCGCAGCGCAGGGCTATGGCGAGTTCGGGGTAGCGAGAACCCCGCCCTTCAATGCTCGTGTCGCCGGCGGCGGCGCGGACCCGCTCGAAAGGCTGTCGCCCACCTCGCGCGAAGAGGAATTGCCTTCGCGTGACAGTCCCCCATTCGATGATAGACTGCGGCATAGGCGACTTCGGTTGACGCGAACCGCTGATCAGCGGCCTTTATGCCGCTAAACGCCTGCGTTCCGTGCGCCTCCATTGCACGAGCCCGCGCGGCGGGCGCGCAACAGTCTAAGGCGAGGACCACACCCATGGCCAACGACCAGATGATGATGCAGATGTCGACCAAGCCCGGCTTTATCGCCGCGCTCGACCAGAGCGGAGGGTCGACCCCCGGCGCTTTGCGCCTCTACGGGATTCCGGAGAGTGAGTACAAGGGCGATGACGCCAAGATGTTCGAGCTCGTGCACGAGATGCGCGTGCGCATCATCACCGCGCCTTCCTTTACCGGCGACAAGATCATAGCCGCCATCCTGTTCGAGCGCACGATGGACGGCGCGGCGAAAGGCAAGCCGGTCCCGACCTACCTGTGGGAGGAGCGAGGCGTCGTTCCCATCGTGAAGGTTGACAAGGGGCTGGAAGCGGAAAAGGACGGCGTCAGCCTGATGAAGCCAATGCCGGACCTCGACAACTTGCTCGGTCGGGCGAGCAAGCTCGGCGTGTTCGGCACCAAGATGCGCTCGGTCATCAACCTGGCGTCGAAAACTGGCATCGCCGCGATCGCCAAGCAGCAGTTCGAGTTCGGCGAACAGATCGCCAGCCACGGGCTCACCCCAATTCTGGAGCCGGAAATCTCGATCAAGAGCCCGGATAAAGCGGGCGCTGAGCGGATCCTGCTCGACGAATTGACCAAGGGGCTCGACGCGTTGCCGGCGGGCCGCAAGGTGATGTTCAAAGTAACGCTGCCAGAGACGCCCGACTTCTACGCGCCGCTCGTCAAGGACAAGCGGGTCGTGCGCGTTGTCGCGCTATCGGGCGGCTATACGCGGGACGACGCCTGCGAGCGTCTCGCCAAAAATCATGGCATGATCGCGAGCTTCTCGCGCGCGCTCGCCGAGGGCCTCAAGCGTTCGATGTCCGACGCCGAGTTTGACGGGGAGCTCGGCGAAGCCGTCGACGAGATCTATGGCGCCTCGACGGTGAAGGTATGAGCGGATAATCGCTTCCACGCGAAATCGGGAATTGGCGGAAACCTGGGGATGGCCGTTACTCTCTATTATGCCTCAGGCTCCCCCTACGCGTGGCGCGCATGGCTTGCGCTCGAGCGCAAGGGCATTCCCTATGATCATAAGCTCTTGTCTTTTGATGCGGGCCATCTGAAGACGCCCGAGTACGTGGTGCTCAATTCGAGACAGCGGGTGCCGGCGCTGGTCGACGACGATTTCGCGCTCTACGAATTCCGCGGCGATCGTCGAATATGTTGAAGACCGGTGGCCCAATGGCCCGGCGCTTTTCGCCCACGAGCCGCGCGAGCGCGCGATCCAGCGGCGCATGGTGCATGAAGACGATCAATATTGGGCTCGACCGCAGCGGGGGAAGACGCGCTGAAGGATCTGCGCAAGGAGTTGGCTTACTGGGAAGGCGCCGCGACCGCCGACTATCTGACTGTCGAACTCTCGGCGGTCGATCTCACGGTCTTTCCATTCGTTGAGCTCTTCATGCGGCTCGCGGGTCGCAGGAAGGATTTCGTCAAGGACGATGTCATCGGGCCGCGTATCGCCGCCTGGATCGATCGCATGCAGACGCTTCCCATCGTCCAACGCACCTGGCCGCCGCACTGGAAGCGAGCCGCTCCGCCTTGACCGCCCGGCGCGCGCCCCGCGATTGCTCATGCGAGCGGACGGTTTGCGAACCAGATCGCTCGCCGACGGAGACACTGAGATGAATCGCAGGGGCTGACACCGTCTTCCTGTTCGACGTCGACAACACGCTCCTCGACAACGACCGACTTCGGGGGGACCTGCGGGAGCGGCTGCAAGCCGCCCATGGCGCCCGAGCCAGTGAGCGTTATTGGGAAATCATGGAGGAGCTGTGGGCCACACTGGGCTATATGGACTATCTCGGCGCTCTGGAGCGGTTGAGGAGCGAAGCCCCTTATGATCTCGCCATCTTCCAAACCGCCAACTGGCTCCTGGACTATCCTTTCGCCGATCGCCTTTATCCGCGCGCGCTCGACGCGGTGAAACATGTCCGGCAGTGGGGATCGGTCGCCATTCTGTCCGACGGGGACGCCATCTTTCAGCCGCGCAAGATCTTGCGCTCGGGTCTGTGGGACGTGTTCAAGGGCGACGTGTTGATCTACGTCCATAAGGAGAAAGAGCTCAAGGACGTGGAGCATCGGCTTCCCGCCGCCCATTACGTGCTGATCGACGACAAGACCCGCATCCTCGCCGCGACCAAACTCGCGTGGGGCGATCGCGTCACGACCATCTTTCCCAAGCAAGGTCACTATGCAGTTGAGGAGCCGCCGCGCGACCCCGCGTCTGTCGACAGGACGATCGACAAGATTGGCGATTTGCTGGACCACGATTGGTCGTGGATGAAATCGTGAGGCGCAGTGCGAAAGAGAGGGGCCTGAGTCCAAATTTCTCAAAACGACAAAGTCTGATGCGCTTCATTCCAAGCCTGCAGCAAAGCCATTTGGCCAGCTGTCACTCAAAAAACAGGGGGCGCGAGAGCGGCAGGAGGTGACCCGCTCTCGCGCCCGCCCCGAACGCGAAGACCCAAATAATGCTTCCCCTGGCGGGTGGACGCGCTTTTTCGCGGTGGGTCGCGAGACGCGCCCAAAGGAAGCGGATCAGGCTTCTTCGGCGTCGTCGTCTTGGGGCTGGTCCTGTTCGAGGATACGCTCGGCGATCAGTCCCGAATTTTCCCGAATGGCGCGCTCGATCCTGTCGGCCATCTCCGGATTCGTCTTCAAGAACGCCTTGGAGTTTTCCCGGCCCTGGCCAAGCCGTACGCTGTCGAAAGAAAACCATAGAAGCACGTCCGGCCGATCCTCGTCGAGAAGTGTCAGAGTTGCCACGGGCCGAAGAAGCAGCACGGCGGGCTGCGGGTCGACTCGCGCAACGCGCTCCTCGAGGGCGGCGAGACGGGGCCGGCGGTCGTCGTCGGCAAGCCCGACGAGAGCCTGCTCATCGGGGCGGTTCGCCGGCAGGGCGAGCGGAAGATGCCGCCGAAGAAGCGCTCTCGCCAGCCGCAGATTGCCGCGCTTGCCCCGCTGGGTCGAGATCAAGCGCCGTGGCCCGAGGCCGGGGCCGGGAGGCCGTCGCCGCTCACGACCGCGGAGGACCGACCACTGGGCGTTTCAGCCGTCGCACGATCCGCCGCCGCCGACGGTCCGTGACGCCGCGTGGGTCCGATACGCCGGTCGATCGCGTTCGTCCTGGCGAAGCTCGGAAGCGAAGGGCTGACGCCGTCGCCGCCGGCCGACCGGCGGACGCTGATCCGCCGCGCCACCGTTCGACCTGCTGGGCTTGCCGCCGACGCCGGAAGAGAGTCGAGCGTTCGTCAGGCCGACGCCCGCCCGACGCCTACGCCGAAGCTGGTCGACCGCCTGCTCGCGTCGCCGCGTACGGCGAGCGCTGGGGCCGGCACTGGCTCGACGTGGCCCGCTACGCCGACACCAAGGGCTACGTCTTCACCGGAAGAGCGGCGCTACCCCTACGCCTACACCTACCGCGATTACGTCATCCGGGCCTTCAACGAGGACCTGCCCTACGACCAGTTCGTCCTGCAGCAGCTCGCGGCCGACCAGCTCTGCCGCTGGACGACGACCACCGGCCGCTGGCGGCGATGGGGTTCCTGACGCTCGGCCGCCGCTTCCTCGAACAACCCGCACGACATCATCGACGACCGCATCGACGTGGTGACGCGCGGGCTGCTGGGGCTGACGGTCGGCTGCGCCCGCTGCCACGACCACAAGTTCGACCCGATCCCGACCGACGGATTACTACTCGCTCTACGGCGTCTTCGCCAGCTCGAACGAGCCGAAGGAGCTGCCGATGATCGGCCCGCCGGACCCGACCGCGCCGCCGACGCGTTCGAGGCGGAGTTGCGCAAGCGGCAGGGCGAGGTGGACGCCTACCTCGAACAAGCACAAGGCCGACTTGAAGCTGCCCGCGAACGCCGCGTTCGCAAGTTCCGCGGCAAGATCGACCGGGCGCAGCGCGACAGCTACAGGCGCTGAAGCGGAAGGTCGATCAGTGGCGCGCGACGGCGCCGGGCGGCCCGCCCGCGGGCGATGGCGCTGCTCGACACGCCGACCCCGGTGACGCCGCACGTCTTCCTGCGCGGCAACCCCAGCAATCGCGGCCCGGCGGTGCCGCGCCAGTTCCTCGAGGTGCTGTCCGCCCGAGCGGAAGCCGTTCGCGACCGGCAGCGGCCGGCTGGAGCTGGCCCGCGCCATCGCCAGCAAGGACAATCCGCTGACGGCCCGCGTGCATGGTCAACCGCGTCTGGCTGCACCACTTCGGCGCGGGCCTGGTGCGCACGCCGAGCGACTTCGGGCCGCGCGGCGACCCGCCGACGCACCCCGAATTGCTCGACTGGCTCGCGGCGACGTTCGTGGAGGACGGCTGGTCGGTCAAGAGCATGCATCGGCTGATCGTGCTGTCGACGACGTACCAGCAGTCGCGAGCCGAGGCGCCGAAGCTCGCCGAGGCCGATCCGGAGAATCGCCTGCTGGGCCGCATGAACCGCCAGCGGCTCGACTTCGAGCCGCTGCGCGACGCGCTGCTCGCCGTCGCCGGCCGACTCGACCGCACGCAGGGCGGCCCGGCCGTGGACATCACCACGCCGCCATTCCCGCCGCGGCGCTCGGTCTACGGCTTCATCGACCGCCAGAACCTGCCCGGCCTGTTCCGCACCTTCGACTTCGCCAGCCCCGACGCCAGCACGCCGCAGCGCTACACGACGACGGTGCCGCAGCAGGCGCTGTTCCTGATGAACCACCCGTTCGTCCACGAGCCAGGCGCACGGCCTGATCGCCGCGCCCGGACGTGACGGCGACGAAGGGCGACGCGCGAACGCATCGACCGCCTGCACCGCCTGCTCTACGGCCGGCCCGCCGACGCCGACGAGGTGGCGCTGGGCGAGGCGTTCGTGAAGGACGCCGGGCCGGCGAAGACGAACGGGCTGACGGCGTGGGAGCAGTACGCCCAGGTGCTGCTGCTGTCGAACGAGTTCGCGTTCGTGGATTGAAAGGGGGGACGATGGCGCAGACGAGCAAGGGCGTAGTATTCGACGCCAACCTGTGTACGCTAAACCGGAACGCCTGGACCGCCGAGCAGATCTGCGCCGTATCTGGGGCTTTGGGTCGCGTGGAGTCTCGACGGCAAGAGGATCCTCGCGCACCACGAGGATCCGACGGAGGTAGTGCGGGCCTACCAGGCGCTGGGACTGACGGGGGGCGAGGTGGTGTTGGAGCGACTGCCCTCCGAGGACGAAGTCGGGGGGCTGATGTGACGATGAGCTTCGCCTACCGCACCGTCGCCTTCCGGCACGCCAGGGCCGGGCTCGGGGGGCGGTCGCGCGATCTCGCCCTCTGATCACGGTCACGCTGATCGGACCCGGAGGGACGCAAGTTCTTCGACGGACTGGTCGATTCCGGGGCGGACGGGATCCTCGTCCCCGAATTCGCGGCCGCCCACATCGGCGTCGATCTAAGCGGGGCGCGAGGGAGGAGCAGCAGGGGATCGGCGGCACTCGAATCACCGCGTCCTACGTCGATGTCACCTTGCGGGTCGCGGCCCCTAACGAGCAACGCGAGTGGTCCGCCCTGGTCGGGTTCGCCCCGCTCAGCAGCCGCAACGCCATCCTCGGCCACGCCGGGTTCCTCCAATACTTCACGACGGTCCTTCCACGGCGACCTCGAGTTCGTCGAACTGACCGTCAACGCCCTCTACCCCGGCACCTGAAAGGAGGCCCGCATGGTGGGACCGCTCGACATCCTCTTCGTCGTCGCCGTCTGCCGTGGTCGTCTTCGTACTCGTCTCCTCCTGTGGCGGCTACCTCGTGGTGCGCGACACCATCCGCCAGAAGGGCCGCTGGGGACTCAACACCAAGCCGGCGGTGTGCCAGAAGTGCGACACGCCCGCGCCGCTGGTGCGCGTGCCCAAGAACCTGAACCAGACGCTCTGGGGCGGCTGGACCTGTGCCGAGTGCGGCTACGAACTCGACAAGTGGGGCGAACCCGTGGCAGAAGCAGCCTTTTCCCGCCAAATGGTCGGCCGAGATGGACGATCGGCCCGCCGCCGACGATAGAATCAAGAGGAAGAGCGCCGACATCGAGCGAAAAGGGGACTCCCGTGAATGACCTCATCACCCGCCGCGACCTGCTGGCCCGCTCCGGCATGGGCATGGCGTCGCTCGGCCTGGCCGGCCTGGTCGGCGAGGCCGTGCGCCGCCGACGACCGCGCGCCAACCCGCTCGCGCCGCGCGCGCCGCACTTCCCGGCCAAGGCCAAGCGCGTCATCCACCTGTTCATGAACGGCGGCCCGAGCCACGTCGATACCTTCGACCCCAAGCCGCTGCTCGACAAGCACCACGGCAAGCCGGTGCCGCAACAACCTCCGCACCGAGCGCAAGACCGGCGCCGCCTTCCGCTCGCCGTACAAGTTCGCCAAGTACGGCAAGTCCGGCATCGAGGTCAGCGAGATCTTCCCGAGACGTCGCCAAGCACATCGACGACATCTGCGTCATCCGCTCGATGCACGCCGACGTGCCGAACCACGAGCCGTCGCTGCTGCTCATGAACTGCGGCGAGGCCCGGCCGCCCCGGCCCAGCCTCGGCTCGTGGGCGACCTT
>CAVUPE010000041.1:0-97314 GCA_963743265.1 uncultured Alphaproteobacteria bacterium
TGGACCACCATGGCCCAATACGCCGACTGGATTTTCGTGCTCGCTCGCACCAACGCGCAGGCGAAAAAGCAGGAGGGCATTTCGTTCTTCCTCGTCGACATGAAGACCCCCGGGATTACGGTGAAGCCGATCCAGACGATCGACGGCGGCCATGAGGTCAACGAGGTCTTTTTCGATGACGTGCGCGTTCCGGCCGACGCGCTTGTCGGCGAAGAGAACAAGGGGTGGGACTACGCCAAGTTCCTGCTCGCCAACGAACGCAATGGCATCGCCCGTGTCGGGGTGTCGAAAGCGCGTCTGGACCGGGTGCGCCAGCTCGCCTCGATCCCGGTCTATGGCTCGGGGCCGAAGATCGAGGATCCTTTCTTCCGCGCCAAGCTCGCGGAGGTCGAAGTCGAGCTGAAGGCGCTCGAAATGACGCAGATGCGGGTCATCTCGGCCCCTCGCACGGGCAAGCCAGATCCCGCCTCTTCGGTGCTCAAGATCAAGGGCTCGGAGATCCAGCAGGCGACCACAGATCTCTTGATGGAGGTCGTCGGACCCTACGCGCTGCCCTATCGCGAGCCCGACGACATGAGCAACGAGCCGCCGGTGGGGCCGGACTGGGCGTCGCCGCTCGCGCCGATTTATTTCAACAACCGCAAGGTCTCGATCTACGGCGGATCGAACGAAATCCA
Organism: uncultured Alphaproteobacteria bacterium; assembly: GCA_963743265.1. Lineage (GTDB taxonomy): Bacteria > Pseudomonadota > Alphaproteobacteria > Rhizobiales > Beijerinckiaceae > Roseiarcus. The sequence continues at coordinate 678 of CAVUPE010000041.1, forward strand.
GCGTAGCATCATCGCCAAGGCGATACTGGGGCTCTGAGACATGGACTTCGAGCTCAGTCCCGAACAGGAGCAGTTGCGCGACAATGTCGCGCGGCTGATGAAGGACCGTTATGGGTTCGAGGCTCGCAAGACCTATCAAGCCAGTCCACAGGGCTGGAGCGAAGGTCTGTGGCGCGACTATGCCGAGATGGGCCTGCTCGGCGCGCCCTTTGCTGAAGAAGACGGCGGTTTCGGCGGCGGCGCGGTCGAGACAATGATCGTGATGGAGCAATTCGGCAGGGCGCTGGCGCTCGAGCCTTACCTTCAAACGGTCGTCCTGTGCGGCGCGTTGTTGAAGCACGGGGCAAGCGACAAGCAGCGCGCCGAACTGATCGGCGCGATCGCGGCGGGCGAGCTTAGGCTGAGCTTCGCGCATATGGAGAAACAGTCGGGCTTCGATCTCAACGATGTGGGCCTCAGCGCGGTTGAGGACGGCGGCGGCGGATTTGTGCTGAACGGGGAAAAAACGCTCGTCGGCCAGGGCGACAGCGCCGATCGATTGATTGTCTCAGGCCGCGTGAAGGGCGAGCGCCGCGATCGCGAGGGCATCGGCCTCTTCCTTGTTGACGCCAACGCTCCAGGCGTGAGCCGGCGCGGCTATCCGACCCAGGACGGTCAACGCGCGGCGGAGATTGGCTTCGCCGATGTCCGGGTCGCGCCGCATGACGTTCTGGGGGCTCCCGGCGCGGCGCTGCCGGTGATCGAGCGGGCGGTCGACGAGACAATCGCCGCGCTTTCAGCGGAAGCCGTCGGCGCGATGTCCGAAGCGCTGACGATGACGGTTGAGTATCTCAAGACGCGCAAGCAGTTCGGCGTCACCATCGGCTCGTTCCAGGCGCTGCAGCACCGCGCCGCCGACATGACGGTCGCGCTCGAGCAGGCGCGCAGCATGATGTATCTGGCGGCGATGATGGCGGGCGAGGACGACGCGGAGGAGCGCGCCAAGACCATGTCGGCGGTGAAAGCGCAAATCGGCCGGTCGGCAAAGTTCATCGGCCAGCAAGCGGTGCAGATGCACGGCGGCATCGCGATGACTTACGAGTACAAGGCTGGCCATCTGTTCAAGCGCTTGACGATGATCGATACGGCCTATGGCGACGCGGACGTTCATGTGCGCCGTCTCGCCGACCGCAGCAGCCTGTTCGCCTGACCTTGTCGAGCCCGTTGCGCACAATTCTCGTCACCGGGTTCGAGCCATTCGGCGGCGAGACGATCAACGCCTCATGGGAGGCGGCGCAAAAGCTCGAGGGCTGGCGCCATGGAGATTGCGTAGCTGTCAGCGCGCTTGCTGCCTTGCGCCTACGACGCCTCGGTGAAGCAGCTCATCAGCGCGATCGAGACGCTTCGGCCGGATGCGCTTCTGATGACCGGTCAGGCGGCGCGTCGCGGCGTCGTCACCGTCGAGCGGTTCGCGCGTAACCGTGATGACGCCAGGGCGCCAGACAATGACGGCGCCCTGCGGAGGGCGCTCCGGATCTCCCGCGCCGCGCCCGAATGGTTGGAGGCGGCAGCGTCCGTCAGGACAATCACGAAAGCTATCAACGAGACGGGAATTCCGGCGCGGATGTCGAGGAATGCCGGCGCATTTGTCTGCAACCACCTCTACTTCGGGGCGTTACAATATCTTAGTGAGAAGAAGTCGGCGATCCCCGCCGTCTTTGTGCATTTGCCAGTGACGCCCGCGCAGTCTCCGCAAGGGGCGAGCGAAAGGCGGCTCACATCGGCCGAAGCCGCGAACGCGCTTCGCGCGGCCGCAGCCGCGATGATCGACCGAACGGAAGAAGGCGAAGCGGCGTGACCAGCGCGCCGCTCTATCTCGGTGTCGATGGCGGCGCCACCCATTGCCGCGCGCGACTGCGCGACGCAAATGGAAAGTTGCTTGCGGAGGCGAGCGGCGCGGCGGCGAACATTCATGTCGATTTTGCAGCTGCGGTCACGGCTATGCGCACGGTCGTCGGCGAGGTTCTGGAAAAGGCCGGACTTGGCGACGTTCAGCGGGGAACGATCGCAATCGGTTTCGGGCTTGCGGGGTTCAAGCAAGGGAGCGACCAGACACGGGTGGCGGCGGCTTTTCCTGGCTTTCGGCTCGTGTGCGCGGCGAACGACGCGACCACCGCCTGTATCGGGGCCCATGCGGGCGCAGACGGGGGGCTGGTGATCGCAGGCACCGGCTCGGCGGCGATCGCGCGCGTTGGGTCCACGGAAACCATCATTGGCGGGCGCGGATTCGCGCTTGGCGACGACGGGTCGGGCTCGCACATCGGCCTCGAGGCGATGCGCGCTACAATGCGCGCCTTTGACGGCCTCGCGCCGCCGAGCGCGCTCACCGACGACATCCTGGCCGAATTCGGTGGCGATCCCGTGGCGATGATGAATTGGGCGCTTGGGGCGAAACCGGGAGATTTCGGCGCCCTCGCGCCGCGCGTGTTCGAACGCGCGGCCGGGCTTGATCCGATCGCACGCAAGATCGCTTCGAAAGCAGCGTACGCGATCGGCGCCCTGACGCGCCGCGTGGTCGCGCTTGGCGCGCAGCGGGTTGCGCTGGTCGGGGGCGTGGGCGACGCCCTGCGTCCCTATTTCGAGCCGGATATCGCCGCGCGGCTCTCACCGCCGCTGTACGATCCGACCGACGGGGCGATCCTGTTCGTTGGCGGCGTCCTCGCGCCTCAGCGGGAAGTCGCGCAATGAAAGTCCTCTACGGGGCGCGCATCTTCGACGGCGAGCGACTGCACGACGATTGCGCGCTCGTTATCGACGGCGCTTCGATCCTTTCCCTTACCCGCTTTGAGGACCGACCCCGCGGCGGCGAGCAGGTCGATCTCGGCGGCGGCGTTCTAAGCCCGGGCTTCGTCGATTGGCAGATCAACGGCGGCGGCGGCGTGCTGTTCAACGCCAATCCGACCGTTGAGGGAATCGCCGCGATCGCCGCCGCGCATCGGCGCGCTGGCGTGACCGCCTTCCTGCCGACGGTCGTGACCGACGCGCCGCGCGTGCTGGACGCGGCGCTCGCCGCCGCTCGCGAGGCGCGCGAACGCGTGCCGGGCGCGCTCGGAATCCATGTCGAGGGCCCGTTCATCGATCCCAAGCGCAAGGGCGTGCATCCCCCCGAATTCATTCGCCCCATGCTGAAGCAGGACGCTGACGCGCTCATTCGAAGCGCGCGCGGGCGTGATGGTTGTCACCCTCGCCCCGGCCTCCGTCCCGTTGGACTTCATCGCACGGCTGGCGAAAGCCGGGATCGTCGTCAGCCTCGGCCATTCCGATGCAACCGCCGAGGAAGCCCAGAGCGTCTTCGACGCCGGCGCGAGCGCCGTCACTCATCTCTATAACGCGATGAGCCAGCTTTCCTCGCGCGCGCCGGGCGTCGTGGGAGCGACGCTAGCCGACCCCAGTATAATCTGCGGCCTGATCGCCGATGGCGAGCATGCCCATGCCCTTGCGTATCGCGTGGCTTTAGCCGCCAAGGGACCGCGCGGTATCGCACTGGTGTCCGACGCGATGCCGCCTGCCGCCGGCGGTCCGGATGTCTTCGAATTGCAGGGGCGACGGATGACGCGCGTCGGCGCCAAGCTCGTGGCCGAAGACGGAACGCTCGCCGGCGCCGCGATCACCATGCTCGATGCCGTCCATTATGTCGTGAACGAGCTCAAGGTCCCGCTCGCCGACGCGCTCATGATGGCGACGCTGACGCCGGCTCGATTGCTGCGCGCGGATGACCAGATCGGTCAGCTCAAGCCTGGCCATCGCGCCGATTTGGTGCATCTGACCGACGATCTTCGAGTTGCCGAAGTGTGGTCGCGGCGGTCGCGGGCTGAACGAGGTCGAGGCGGCGGCGTGAGCGGTTTCACACCCTGAGCGGCATCAGCACGAAAAGCGCGGGCGCCCCCTCGCGATCCTGGATGAGCGTCGGCGAGCCCGGATCGGCCAAGCGGATCAGGGCGGTGTCGGACGATAACTGGCCGACGATATCGAGCAGATAGCGGGCGTTGAAGCCGATATCGATCGGGGCGGAATCGTAGTCGGCCTCGATCTCCTCGCTGGCCGAGCCGGAATCCGGATTGTTGACCGATAGCGTCATCTTGCCCTCGGCGATCGCGAGCTTGATCGCCCGGCCGCGCTCGGACGAGAGCGTCGACACCCGATCGACCGCCTTCTGGAACGGCTCCTTGTCGACCACCAGCCGCTTGTCGTTGCCGGTCGGAATGACGCGCGCATAGTCGGGGAAAGTGCCGTCGATCAGTTTCGTCGTCAGCACCACGTCGCCGAACTGAAAGCGCGCCTTGGCGGTCGAAATCTCGATCGCCACGTCCTGGGTCAGGTCTTCCAACAGCTTTTGCACTTCGTTCACCGCTTTGCGCGGGGCGATGATCCCGGGCATGCCCACGGACCCCTCTGGCGCGGCCGTCTCGACCCGCGCCAGACGATGGCCGTCGGTCGCGACCGCGCGCAGCATCGGCGCCCCCTCGACGTCGACCGTGTGGAGGTAAATGCCATTCAGGTAATACCGCGTCTCCTCGGTCGAAATCGCGAACTGGGTGTTTTCGATCAGGCGCTTGAGCTCGACCGCCGGAAGCGAGAATCGATGCGAGAACTCGCCCGAGGTCAGATCGGGAAAATCGGAGGCGGGCAGCGCCTGCAGGGTGAAGCGCGAGCGTCCTGAGCGCACGACGAGCTGTCCGGCGTCGCCCGTGGTCTCGAGGCTTGCCTGCGCGCCGTCCGGGAGTTTGCGCACGATGTCGTAGATCACGTGGGCCGGTACGGTCGTCGCGCCGTTCTGGGCGACGTCGGCCGCGACCTGCTCGGACGCCTCGAGGTCGAGATCCGTGCTTTTCAGCGCCAATTTGCCGTCCGCGGCTTCGATCAGCACGTTGGCGAGGATCGGAATCGTGTTGCGCCGCTCGACGATGCGATGGACGTGTCCCAGGGCCTTGAGCAGGACCGAACGCTCGATAGTGACCTTCATCGCAAAAAATCCCGGATAGACTAACGCCCTACGCCCCCAGCAGGGGGGCGGACATTGCCAAGGCGAGAGCCGGTGCGCAAGCCGAAGCGCGCCCTGCAGCCGGTTACCCAACGATTTTCGCACCTTCGTCAATTCCGGCGTAAGCTTTACTAGCCCTTAAACCGCGAGCCTTACGCTCCGCGACCTGGCGGGGCGCGTTTCGCCCGTAGCTCCTTCATCAAGGAGACGCCGCGAGCGGGATCAGCGATGTTCGGCCGAGGCGGCAAGAAAACCCGGACACGGATCGAGCCGCGCCTCGATTCGCGCGCCGGCGGAGGCGATCTCCGCGCCGATCCCGCGGACCGCCCGCCGACCAGTCGCAAGAGAAAGAACGCCCCCTCACGATCCGCCTCGAAGCGCGGCAGACGGCGCCGCTCGCTATTCGGCCATCTCGCCTATTGGGGGGTGGTGCTCTCGGTTTGGGGCGCCGTCTTCCTCGCCGGGCTTTTTGTCTATTACGCGAGCCAGCTGCCGCCGATCGACCAGCTTGCGGTGCCCAAGCGGCCGCCCAACATCGCGATCCTCTCGGACGATGGCGCGCTCATCGCCAATCGCGGCGACACGGGCGGCCCGGCGGTCAGACTCATGGAGTTGCCGCCCTATTTGCCCAAGGCGTTCGTGGCCATCGAGGACCGGCGATTCTACGACCATCACGGCGTCGATCCGATCGGCATGTCGCGCGCGCTCCTGCGCGACGTTGTCGGAGGCGGCGGCATAGAGGGTGGCTCGACGCTGACCCAGCAACTCGCCAAGAATTTCTTTCTGACCCAAGAGCGTACGCTGTCGCGCAAGATCCAGGAGGCGATCCTCGCCTTTTGGCTCGAGCGCCGTTACTCGAAGGACCAGATCCTCGAACTCTATCTGAATCGCGTCTATTTCGGCTCGGGCGCGTATGGGGTCGAAGCAGCGGCGCAGAAATATTTCGGCAAGAGCGCGAGATTCGTGACTTTGTCGGAAGCTGCGGTCCTCGCCGGGCTTATGAAGTCGCCGACCAAGCTCGCGCCCAATCGCAACCTCAAGGGGGCCAATGAGCGCGCTGCCCAGGTCATTACCGCGATGGCCGATCAAGGCCATATCACCGAGGCGATGGCCAAGCTTGCGCTCGCCAATCCGGCGGAAGTCAAGCACGACAAGAGTGCGGGGTCGATCAACTACGCCGCCGATTACGTGATGGACGCGCTCGACGACACGGTCGGCGCGATCGACGAGGACATCGTGGTGACGACCACGATCGATCTCAAGATGCAGGCCGAGGCCGAGCACGCGCTGACCGACGAACTCAATGCGAAAGGCCCCAAGTTTGGCGTCGAGCAGGGGGCGCTGGTCGCGCTCGATCCCAATGGCGCGGTCAAGGCGATGGTCGGCGGGCGCAATTATGCGGACAGCCAGTTCAATCGCGCGGTCGCGGCCAAGCGCCAGCCCGGCTCATCGTTCAAGCCCTTCGTCTATCTCGCGGCGCTGGAGAAAGGCCTCACACCCGACACCGTTCGCGAGGACGCGCCGATCTCGGTCAAAGGGTGGAGCCCGGAAAACTATTCGCGCGAATATTTCGGCCCTGTGACGCTGACTAAAGCGCTGGCGCTCTCGCTTAATACGGTCGCCGTGCGATTGGGACAGGAAGTTGGGCCGAAGACCGTCGTTGCGACGGCGCATCGGCTCGGCATCACATCCGACCTCGATCCTGTTCCGTCTATCGCACTTGGCTCCTCGGACGTGACCCCGCTCGAAATGGTGTCTGCTTACGCGGCTTTCGCGAACGGCGGCCTGGGCGTGCAGCCGCATGTGATCGCGCGCGTACGCACGGCGAACGGCAAGCAGCTTTACATCCGGCGTAGTGCGAATTTCGGCCGCGTCATCGACCCGCAATACGTGGCGATGATGAACCAGATGATGCAGGAGACGCTGCTGACCGGCACCGCGCGCAAGGCGGAACTGCCGGGGTGGCAGGCCGCGGGCAAGACCGGGACCAGCCAGGATTGGCGTGACGCCTGGTTTCTTGGCTACACGAGCTATCTGGTCGCCGGGGTCTGGCTCGGCAACGACGACAGCTCGCCGACCAAGAAAGTGTCCGGCGGCAATTTGCCGGTCGAAATCTGGAGCCGGTTCATGAAGGCCGCGCACGAAGGCGTGCCCGTCGCTGGATTGCCGGCTGGCGCCTGGCGCGGGGCTGAGGCGCAGAACCCGGACGCTCCGCCGGCGCCTCCGCTCAACCTCACCGGCTCCCAGATTGGGACCGGCGGGCGAGGCGGACGTCCGCAGCAGCCGGCGCCGCCGCCAGACAATTTCACGCCGCAGGCGAGAGCCGTTGGTCCTCGAGGAGCGTCCGGAGCTGCCGACGACGGGCCGCTACCGCCCGCCGAGATCCCGAATGCTGGCCGTGGTCCCGCGGCTCACGGCAAGGGACTCCTCGACAAGCTGCTCGGGACGCTCTGAGGAGCGACCCGGGCGTTGGTTCAGGAACCCGACGTTGCGGCCGTGTCGTCCGCCTACTGGCTTGGGTTGTCGGCCGGATTCACATAAGTGAGTGTGGCCGGGCCTTGACCGTGTATTTGCACCACGGTTTCCTCGGAGCTCCATGCATAGTGATTCATATGGGCCGGCGCTTCGGCAAAACCGCCCGCGCGAAGTTCTACTCCCTTATTCTGATCAAGCTTGTCCCCCATTCCGATATGGAACGCGCCGGAAACAACGGTCACGTATTCCGTCGTCGGATGATTGTGGGCGGCGATCTTATAGTTCGCCGGCATCTTCAATCGCAGCACATAAAGTCCGTCTTTGGATGGGTCCCCCGACAGGACCGCGATTTGGGCTCCCTTCGGCAGGATCGGCGGCGCCGGCCCCCACGCGACGCCATCTGCGTTGACGGGCGTAGGCATGTCGTCGGCAAACGCAGAGGTCACGGTGAGCGCCAGCAAGGCAATGACGAAGGCTTGGCTCCTCATTGAAATACCCTCCTAATGTTGTTTTTATCGGTTGAATGATTTCGACGACGCAATGCGTCCTACAAAAAATGAACGCCGATGCAGCCCGCACCGCGCCGAGTTCTCTATGAACAAAAACGAAGCGTTCCTAACCGCTGCCGCCATGTCAATACGTATTAATACCTACGCGCCAAACGTCGCGGGATTGCCCCGCTGAGACGGCGGCGCCAATCTGAGGTTCGCTGATCGGGTTCAGAGGAGCGTTGGATCCATGTCGAAACGGTTCATCGCATGCGCGACCTTGATCCTGGGACTTTCTACGGCAGGCGCGAACGCCGACACCCTCGCGCTGCCCGACAACCTGACCGGATTCAGCACCCATGACGGTGAGGTCTACTTTGGCGAGAGCGATGCGCGTGAGGCTTACTTCCCGCTAGCCAGCAATTTCCTAACCCAGAAGACCCAGTCCTATTGCGGCGTCGCCAGCATCGTCATGGTCTTGAATGCGCTTGGGCTGCCGGCGCCGGCAGTTCCAGAATACGAGCCTTACCGCACCTTCACCCAGGACAACGTGCTGAGCGAGCGGACGGACGTCGTTCTGCCGCGCGAGACCCTGGCGCGGCAGGGCATGACGCTCGACCAAATCGGCGGGATCCTCGCCACGCAGCCGGTTAAGGCGGAAGTCCATCACGCATCGGACAGTTCGGTCGACGACTTCCGCAAGCTGGCGAGCGCGTATCTCGGGGAGCCCGGCCATTTCGTCATCGTCAACTACTTGCGCAAGGCGCTCGGCGAACAGCTTGGTGGGCATATTTCACCGCTTGCCGCCTACGACGCAAAAGCCGACCGCTTCCTCATCCTCGACGTCGCCCGCTATAAATATCCGCCGGTCTGGGTGAAGACGGCCGACATGTTCGCCGCGATGAACACCCCCGACGCCGCCAACGACAACAAGACCCGCGGCTTCGTGCTGGTAACCGCGGCGACCGTTCAATAGCGGCCTCCGACCTTCGTTCTGCCAAGGAACGGTCGCGCGAAAGAGCGTGGCAAACGCAGCGCCGCCGAGCCGATGGAGCGCCTCTGCGACCCCCTGCCGTGAAGCCGACCGGCGGCATCGCGCGTGGAACCGAACTACTGCGCCGGCGGTTTCCATCTGGAAGCGAGAAAAACGCGACGCGAGGCGTGGTCAAAGCGCGACGCCGGGATTCCTCGTTTTTTGAGCGGACCGGCAGGGCCCGGAAGCGTCCACCCCGCAACCCAAGGCGCCGTATTCGACCCCAAATCGTGGAGTCGACATTCCGGCCGCCAGAATTCAGGTCCGCCGAGATGCAACCGCCGCCGTCGCCGAAACGCCGAATAAATTACAAGCTTGGAAGCATTTACGCTGTCGTCACCGCTCTCTTGCTGTCGGTGCAAGAGCCGTTTTCGTTTCTGGCGGCCAAGCGGCTCAGTGTCACGCAGTTTGTGTTCCTGACCCAAGTCGCCTTGCTGATGTCGATTCCGCTTTTGATGTCGCGCGAAAAAAGTCGCCGCGACCTGATTTTGTTGCTCGGCAACGCCGCGACTTACGGCAAGCTTGGCGTTCTCTTTCTTATCGGCATGCTCGGTTTGTTGCTGTTCAAGCTCGCACTGAGCAATGCGCATCCGATCATCATCTCGGCGATCATCAACCTCCAACCCTTTTTCGCCGCCCTGGTGGCGCTGCTCATAGCGAGGGTGCCGATCCCCGTCTCGCCCACGATCTTCTTCAGTTGCCTCATCAGCGCGTTTCTCGGCGCGATGGCCATCGCATGGAGTCAGGTTGGCGAGGCCAACCGGCCGGACTTGAGCCAATTGGCTGAGAGCGCGATGCATGGCACCTGGCTCTTCGCCATTCCGGTGCCGGTCTGCTCGGCGCTGGGAGGAACGCTCATCTGTAAATGGTTCGCGAAATACGATGAGTCTGCCGCAATCGCGGCGAATTTCTTCGTCTCGGCTCTCGTCCTTATCCCCGCCGCGGGATTTATCTTGTATTGGCGTTCCGAGTTGGATTTTGGCCAGTTCGTTCCGGTCGTCCTGATGATCGCAGGCACAATCGTCGCCGCCTCAGTCGGTCGTGTGCTCTATCAGATCGCGCTCAGCGTCACCGGCGCCGACAATGGCTTCGTCACAATGTTCTTTCTCTTGATCCCAGCCCTGACCGCTTTGATATCGCTCCCCCTGTCGTGGTGGATTTCCGATTTGCATTTTGCTGTGAGCTGGATGTTCTATGTCGGCCTGTTTGTCGTTTCGGCGTCGCTCCTGTTCTTTTCGCTGAAGTCCTGGGGAGAGCCGGCTCGACAATGATCAAGAGAGGAAGTCGCTTTGGCTGGCAATCTCCAGGTTCTGCTCAACCATCGGCCGACCGACAAGGTCTCGCCCGCAAACTTTCGTCTTGTTGAGACGCCCGTTCCGACGCCGGGGCCGGGCGAGGTGCTGGTGCGGCACACCTTCCTGTCGCTCGACCCCTACATGCGCGGGCGGCTCAGCGACGCGAAATCCTACGCCAAGCCGCAGGAGATCGGCGAGGTGATGGGCGGCGGCACGGTCGGGGTTGTCGAGGCCTCCAACAATTCGCGCTTTCATCCGGGCGACGCCGTCGTCGGCATGGGCGGCTGGCAGCGTTATTCGCTGAGCGACGGCGCGACCTTAAGGGTGGTCGACGCCAAGGCGATTCCGGTCCAGGCCTATCTCGGCCCGGTCGGCATGCCCGGGGTCACGGCCTGGTACGGCTTGAACAAGATCATCGCGCCAAAGGCGGGAGAAACGGTGCTGGTGTCGGCGGCGACCGGCGCGGTCGGCTCGGTGGTCGGGCAGCTCGCCAAGCTCGCCGGCGCGCGGACCGTCGGCATCGCCGGCGGCCCGGAGAAATGCGCCTACGCCGCCAAGGAGCTCGGCTATGACGCCTGGGTCGACCACAAGTCGCCGAACTTCGCCGAGGAGCTGAAGGCGGCGCTTCCGAATGGGATCGACGGGTTGTTCGAGAACGTCGGCGGCGAACCGTTCCGCCAGGCGATGCGGCGGATCAACGATTTCGCCCGGGTCGCGATCTGCGGGCTCATCGCCTCCTACGAGGGCGACCCGACGCCGGCGCCCGACATGCGGCTCTTCCTCGTCAAGCGCTTCAAGATGGAAGGTTTCATCGTCTCGGATCATATGGACCTGTGGCCGAAGGCGATCGGTGAACTGGTCTCTCTTGCCGCCGCCAAGAAGCTCAAGTGGCGCGAGACGATCCACGACGGTCTCGAAAACGCCCCGCAAGCGCTGGTCGAGCTGCTGCGCGGCGGGAACTTCGGCAAGATGCTGGTGCGGGTTGATTGAGTTTGACTAAATAGACAGCTCTCCACGGCACTTTCCCAGCTTACCTCTGGCCGCGTCGGGCCAACGATTGAGTTGCACTTAAGGCATCTCCTCGCCTACTTAAGACACCATGAAGCTCGGCGACTGGCTTAAGCGCAACCAAGTCTCGCGCGCGGATTTCGCTCGCCGCATCGGCGTTTCGCCCGGCGCGGTGACGCTGATCTGCCGCGAACACGGATCGTGGCTGTCGCGCGAAACCGCCGAGCGGATCGTCGCCGAGACGCAGGGCGCCGTCACGCCGAACGATTTTCTCGCCGCCACCCCACCGTCGCCCCATGGATTCGACATGCTCAACCCCGTCGCCGACGCCATCGAGGCTTTCGCTCGTGGCGAGATCGTCGCCGTCACCGACGACGACGATCGCGAGAACGAGGGCGACCTGATCGTCGCCGCCTCGCTTTGCACCACCGAGAAGATGGCCTTCATCATCCGCAATTGCTGCGGCATCGTCTGCGTTCCGCTGACCAGCGAGGACGCGCGGCGGCTGAACCTCGCTCCGATGGTGGCGATCAACGACGCCCCGCTCGGCACCGCCTTCACCGTCTCGGTCGACGTGCGCCATGGGCTGACGACCGGCATTTCGGCCGAACAGCGCACCAACACCGTGCGCGCGCTCGCCAATCGCAACATGGGCGCGAGCGATTTCGTCCGGCCCGGCCATGTGTTTCCGCTGGTCGCCAAGGACGGCGGCGTGCTCATGCGCTCCGGCCATACCGAGGCCGCGGTCGATCTCTGCAAGCTCGCGGGGCTGTCGCCGGTCGCCGTCATCTGCGAACTCGCCAATGACGACGGCACGGTGATGGTCGGGCCGCAGGTCGAGGCCTTCGCCGACAAGCACAAGATCAAGCGCATTTCGGTCGCGGATCTCATCGCCTACCGGCAGGCGCGCGAGAAGCTGGTCGAGCGGGTCGCCTGCTTTCCAATTCAGACGCCGATCGGCGAGCTTCAGGGCTACGCCTATCGCACGCCGTTCGATCCGGTCCTGCATTTTGCCTTCGTGCATGGGGCGATCGGCGACGGGCGCGACGTGCCGGCGCGTCTGCATCGCGCCGACATCCTGAGCGACATTTTCGGCGGCGGCGCCATCCCCAAGGTGCTGAGCCGCTTCAAGGCGGAGGGGCGCGGCGCGCTCGTCTACCTGCGCGACGGCGCGGCCGGGGTGCCGGCGAACCTGAGCGGCGCCCACCAGACGAATTCCGACGACGCGCGTGAGACGCAATGGCGTGAGATCGGACTCGGCGCCCAGATCCTGCGCGACCTCGGGGTCACCTCGATCCGGCTGCGCACCGACAATCCACGCACCTATGTTGGGCTTGCGGGCTTCGGCATCGAGATCGCGGCGGTGGAGCCGATCGACTGACGGCCGAGGCGTGGCGGCCAGCGGCGTGCGGCTCCATGCGGAGCCGTCGATACAACCAACGCGCGAAATCTTTGTGCAGTAAACGCCAATAAACGCGCTTAAACGCCACTAAACGCTAGTAAAAGTGCTGACGTTTACTAGCGTTTATTTTTCCGAATCGTGACTTTTCAATGGGTTACGGCCGATTCGAGTAAAAAATTTCGCCGCCGCTGTCGACTCGCCTTTCGGGTTGTGTCCGAAACCGTTTCAAGCGCCCGCGTGATGCCCTCCTCGTCCCGCCCACCGGCATGAGCGCCGATCGGCCAGACTCCAATCGTATACCACGGATTTCCATTTTTGCAAACATAAATTATCAAAATTTCTGTTTGCCAGGATCTAGCCTAAGCTCCAGGAACGAAGGCCTGTTCTCAATGGAGTCGAATGGCGGCGTAGATTCAAGCCTTTAAGGAGGGTTGGGTCACAGGCGATCACAGGCCTAGGGCCGGGCGGGCTTGCCCCGGGCGGCTGCGACGGCCAAGAGAAGCCGTTCATGTCCAACTCCCCTCCCGACACCGAGTCCCGCGGGCGTCGTCGCCGCGGAAGCGGTCCTGCAAAATCCGGCCACGCTCCGCGACCTTCTCGCGGTGCGATCCTATGTCTGGTTCTGGGTCGGGCGGCTCTGCGCCACGCTCGCCGTGCAGGTCCAGGCCATCGCGCTCGCCTGGCAGGTCTATGCGGTTGCGCGCCATAGCGCGTCGGTCAGCGAGGCGGCGCTGGCGGTCGGCATGCTGGGCCTCGCCCAGTTCCTGCCGATGTTCGCCCTGACCCTGTTCGCCGGCCATGCCGCGGACATTTACGACCGGCGCAAGATCATGATGGCGGGTCTCGCCGTGCAGCTCTGCACGTCGGCCCTGTTCGCCGCGATGGCCTATGGCGGGCTTAACCTTCTCTGGCCGATCTACGGGGTCGCGGCTTTGTTCGGCTGCGCGCGCGCCTTCTATACGCCGGCGAGCGCGGCGCTCGCGCCGACCCTGGTCGAGCGGCGGCTGATCCCGCGCGCGATCGTGCTCAATTCGGCGGGCAATCAGATGGCGACCATCGTCGGTCCCGCCATCGGCGGGCTCCTGGTGGCGTTTTCGCCCGTCGCCGCTTTCGTCGTGTCGGGCGCGCTTTGCCTCGCCTCGCTCCTCTCGCTCATGTTGGTCGCGTCGCCGCCGCGCCAGCCTCGTCCGACCGCCTCGCGCTGGGCGCTCATCGCCGAGGGCTTGAACTATGTGTGGACCACCAAGGTCGTCCTCGGCGCGATCAGCCTCGACCTGTTCGCGGTTCTGCTCGGCGGCGTGACGGCGCTCTTGCCGGTCTATGCGCGCGATATCCTGCATGTCGGACCGGAAGGCTTCGGCATCCTGCGCGCCGCCCCGTCGGCCGGCGCGATCGCCACCGGCTTCGTCCTGGCTGCGCGGCCGCTCAAGTCGCATGCGGGCTTGAAAATGTTCGCAGCCGTCGGGATCTACGGGCTCTCGACCTTGGTGTTCGCCCTGTCGCGCTCGATGGTCTTGAGCGTCGCGGCGCTGGCGATTCTGGGCGCGGCCGACATGGTCTCGGTCTTCGTGCGCCAGACGCTGGTGCAGATCGTGACGCCCGACGTCATGCGCGGGCGCGTCTCGGCGGTGTCGAGCCTGTTCATCGGCGCGTCGAACGAACTGGGCGAGTTCGAATCCGGCGGCATGGCGCGCCTGCTCGGCCCGGTCGGCTCGGCGATTTTCGGCGGCTGCGGCGCCATCCTCGTGACGCTGCTGTGGGCCGGGATATTCCCGGCGCTGCGCAAGGCGGACAGGCTGGAATAGGCTAGCGCCGGCTGGTTCGTCTCTCCACTGTCATTCCCGCGTAAGCGGGAATCCAGCGCAACGGGCGCCCGTCGGTAGCTCGGCGAGGCCTGCCTGGATCCCCGCTTGCGCGGGGATGACAGGTGGGTGATGTGAACGGCCTGACGAACTCACGAGTCGTCCCTCTCCGTGTCATTCCCGCGCAAGCGGGAATCCAGCCGACGGAACTCGGTGATGCAAGCCGGCGAGCGCTATGCGGTCTACATCATGGCAAGCCGTCGCAACGGCACTTTGTACGTTGGCGTGACGAATCATCTCGCCGTCCGCACCCATCAGCATCGGACCGGCGAAGGCAGCGAATTCACTCGCAAGTATGGCGTGACCCGGTTGGTCTGGTACGAATTTCACTCGGACATCAACGAGGCCATCGCCAGCGAGAAGCGCATCAAGAAATGGGAGCGACGGTGGAAGTTGGAGCTGATCGAGAGCTTCAATCCCGAATGGGCCGATTTGTATGAGACGCTAAACGGGTGAGCGCTCGGAACCGGCTCGCCTGGATCCCCGCTTGCGCGGGGATGACACGAGAGGTGATGTGGGCGGCGTTGGGGGCGTCCCTCCTATTGTCATTCCCGCGCAAGCGGGAATCCAGCGCCTTTTCCTAGCGCCTGGTCAGCGGTCGCAAATGCGTGTCGAAGGCCCTGTTGACGGCGGTGATGTGCGCCTCCGATTATCGACAAAAAACGTATAGTCGCAGCGTCGAAGATAAAAATGGCGCCCGGGAGGAACTGATGGAGCAAATCTTCACCGCCGAACCAAGCCATCCCGCGATCATCATGGCTCAGTCGGGCGAGACGATCACGCACGGACAGTTGGAGGCGCGCGCCAACAAGATCGCGCATCTCTTGCGAGCCATGGGCCTCAAGAGGTCCGACCACTACGCCGTCTTCATGGAGAACCATCCGCGCTACATCGAATGCGGACTTGGGGGCGAGCGCGCGGGGCTCTACTACACCAACGTCAATTCCTATCTGACGCCAGGCGAGCTCGCCTATATCGTCAACAACAGCCTGTCGCAGGTCCTCATCACGTCGCGGGCCCATCTTGCGGTCGCGCGCCAGGCGCTGCTCGACTGCCCCCGCGTGAAACTCTGCCTGGTTGTCGATGGGCCGGGAGATGGCGACGCCGTCCGCAATCTCGATGAAGCGACAGCTGCTTTTCCGGAGACGCCGATCCCCGACGAGTTCGAAGGGATGGGCGATGTTGTATTCATCGGGAACGACAGGCCAGCCGAAAGGCATCTTGCGGCCGCTTGCCGATACGCCCGCAAGAGAAATGACGCCGCTCGGAGCGGCCTTCGCCAAATTCTGGGACGTGCGGAGGGGCGAAATCTGCCTCGTGCCGGGGCCGCTCTACCACTCGGCGCCTTGGGCGGAGGCGGGGTTGACCCTCTCGCTCAATGGAACGGCCGTGATCATGGAGCGCTTCGACGAGGAAGCGGTTCTTCGCGCGATCGAGAAATATCGCGTGACCCACGTCCAGTTCGTCCCGACGATGTTCTCACGCATGCTGAAGCTCCCGTCGGACGTTCGCGCGCGCTACGATCTCTCCTCGCTCCGGTACGTGTTGCACGGCGCGGCGCCCTGCCCGACGCCGGTCAAACAGGCGATGATCGACTGGCTCGGCCCGATCGTCCACGAGTACTACAGCGCCACCGAAGGCCTCGGCCTCGCCATGTGCGACAGCGAGCAATGGCTTAAGCACAAAGGCACGGTCGGCAAGGCCGTGTACGGCGAGGTGCACGTGCTCGACGAGGAGATGAGGGAGGTTCCGACCGGGACCGTGGGCAAGCTCTGGTTCAAGACCGCGTATCCCTTCGAGTATTTCAACGACCCGAAGAAGACGGCGGCGGCGAACTCGCCGGACCGCGCGATGAGCACGGTCGGCGACATCGGCTACGTCGACGAGGAGGGCTTCATCTATCTCACCGACCGCGAGTCGTTCATGATCATCTCAGGCGGAGCCAACATCTATCCGCAGGAGTGCGAGAACCTGCTCGTCACGCATCCCAAGGTGCGCGACGCCGCGGTGTTCGGCGCGCCCAACGAAGAGATGGGCGAGGAGGTCAAGGCCGTCGTTCAGCTCATGGCCGACGTGGAGCCCGGGCCTGCGACCGAGGCGGAATTGATCGCCTTCTGCCGCCAGAATCTCGCGCACATCAAATGCCCGCGGTCGATCGACTTCGAAGACGAGTTCCCTCGCTTGCCGACCGGCAAGCTCTACAAGACAGCGCTGCGCGACCGCTACTGGAAGGGCCACAAGAGCCGGATCTTGTGAGTTCCGCGCACGTCCGCAGCCTCGGCCATAGGCTTGCTGGATCCCCGCTTGCGCGGGGATGACATGAGCCCGATCACCCCTCCATCAGCGCCGTCACATGCGCGGCGACCGAGCGCGAGAGACCCTCGAGGTCGTAGCCGCCTTCGAGCACCGACACGACGCGCTCATGGCCCTCGCTTGCGGGCGATCTCCATGAGCTTGCGCGTCGCCCAGGCATAGTCGGCCTCGACCAGATTGAGGTTGCCGAGCGGATCGCGGCGATGGGCGTCGAAGCCCGCCGAGACGATGAGGAGATCGGGCGCGAACGCCTCGATGCGCGGCAGGATCGCGGCCTCCATCGCCTCGCGGAAGACTTCGCCGCCATCGCCCGCCCTGAGCGGCGCGTTGACGATCTGGTCGTGCTCGCCGCGCTCATCGAACCGCGCCGGTGCCGGGATAGTGCGGCATCTGATGGGTCGAGGCGTACATGACGGTCGGATCGTCCCAGAAAATGTGCTGGGTGCCGTTGCCGTGATGGACGTCGAAATCCATGATCGCGACACGCTCGGCGCCATGCGCCGCCTGCGCGTGCCGCGCGGCGATGGCGGCGTTATTGAAGAAGCAGAAGCCCATGGGGGTCGCGACTTCGGCGTGATGTCCGGGAGGGCGGGTCGAGACGAAAGCGTTGCGAGCCTTGCCGCTCATCACCTCGTCGACCGCGAAGAGCGCGCCTCCTGCGGCGCGAAGCGCGGCCTCGAAGGAGCCTGGCGACATCGACGTGTCCTGGTCGACCGCGGCCAGGCCGTGCTGCGGCGTCGCCGCGCGGATCGCTTCGATATAGTCCTGCGGATGGACGCGCGCGATCGCCGCAAGGTCGGCGCGCGGCGCGGCGTCGCGCGCCAGCATCTGAAACGCCTCGCTCTCGAGGGCGTGTTCGATCGCACGCAAGCGATCCGGCCGCTCGGGGTGGCCCTCGCCCATGTCGTGCGTGAGGCACGCGGGGTGAGAGATGAGGAGCGTGGTCGCGTTTTTGGCGTCGCGCTTGGCGATGTTCCTTCTCCCGATTGTTGCGCCGGACTCTTAAGCCCGCGCCAGTGAAAGTCCATTCGCCATAACGTCCGAGACTGCGTATGGTTCGAACCTGACTGACGCTTGGGCGAGGCGGCGACGTTCGCCTGGTCCCGCTGCTCGAGCGGCAGGTTGTGACCTCGAACCGAAGGCTTGAAGCCGACCCGATGACGGTGAAAGACCAGCCAACTCAGCCGTTCTGGCGGGTCAAGACGCTCGACGAGATGACTTTGCCAGAGTGGGAGAGCCTATGCGACGGCTGCGGCCGGTGCTGCCTCGTCAAGCTCGAGGACGACGACACGGGCGAGATTCATTTCACCGACATCGGCTGCAAGCTGCTCGACGGCAGGACGTGCCGCTGCCTCGATTATCCGCGCCGTCACCGGGCTGTCCCCGACTGCGTGAAGCTGACGCCGACCGCGGTTCGCGAACTGGGCTGGCTGCCCGTCACCTGCGCCTACCGGCTGGTCGCCGAGGGACGGGACCTCTACAGCTGGCATCCGCTGGTGTCGGGTTCGCCCGACAGCGTGCACGAGGCGGGCGTCTCGGTGCGCGGCCGCGTGTCGGCCAGCGAGACCGACCTTGCCCCCGAATTTTGGCCGGACCGGATCGTCAAATGGCCGAACCGCAGGCCGCGCGCCAAGCGTTGAGGCGGTGCGGGCGTCTTACGCCGCCGCGCGCAAGAGACCTTCGGCGAAGAAATCGTCCTTCGACTGGACGCCCGGCAGGACGAAGAAATATCCGCCGCCAACCGGCTTGATGTACTCCTCCAGCCGCTCGCCGTTGAGACGCGCTTGCACGGCGAGAAAGCCCGCGGCGAGATCGGCCTGAAAGCAGACAAACAGGAGGCCCATGTCGAGCTGGCCGGCGCTCGTCAGCCCACGCGAATAATTGTAGCCCCGGCGCAGAATCCGGCTGGCCTCTGTGCCAGGCGTGCGCGGATTGGCGAGGCGAATGTGGGCGGTGAGCGGAATGCGCTCGCCCTTGGGATCGGCCGCATAGTCCGGCGCGTCGTGCTCGTTCGCATAGGTGAGCGGCGCGCCGCCCGCCTTTTCCCGGCCCATGATCTGCTGCTGCTCGACCAATGCGGTGCGATCCCAGCGCTCGACGAACATGCGTATGATGCGGATGACCTGATAGGTCCCGCCTGACGTCCAGGCGGGCTCGTCGGCGTTCGGCTGCACCCAGACGATCTCGTTCATCAAGCGTCTCGTCGCTGGCGTCGAGATTGGCGGTGCCGTCCTTGAACCCGAGCAGGTTGCGGACCGTCTCCTTGCCGAGCTTCTTGATCGTGTGCGGAGGCAGGAAGCCGTCGATCTTCCAGCGCAGCGACAAGAAGGTCGGGGGTGCGCCTGAGGATGTCGCGCAGCGCGTGGATGTTCGTTTCCGCGGTGTTCGAGCAGAATTGCAGAACGATGTCGCCGTGGCAGAGATGCGCGTCGAGCGCATCGTTGGGAAACTGCTCCATGGCGATCAGGCGCGTCGGCCTGACTTTCTGCAAGCCGTAGCGGTCGTCGAAGAGCGACGCGCCGAGCGCGACGGTCACGGTCAAATTGTCAGGAAAGACATTCGGCCCGAGCAGGCCGGAGTCGGGCGGCGGATACCTCGGGTCCAAGGTCGCGGCCTCCCCGCCTTGCATGAGAAAAGCGATGCGCTCGGTCAGGGTTCGAAACAGCCGCTCGAGCCCGGCGCGATCCTCCGCCAGCACGTCAAAGCTCGCGATCAGCGCGGCGGCTGGCTGCGGCGTAATCACGCCCGACTGATGGAGGCCATAGAAGGGCTGACGATCCTCGGTGCCGTCGTCGCCGGGCGGCAGCGTTTCTGCCGGCGTGGCCTTGGCCTGAGAGCCGAGCCCAAAGCCGATGGCGCCGCCCGCCAGGCCCAACAAAAGATCGCGCCTGCCCGGCTGCAGCCCGCCTCGGCTCCCGTCGGCTTCGGGTGAAGCCGACGGGAACGGGCAGCCCCCTGATCCTGACGCGACCTCATTCCGTTCGCCTCGATCACTCGACGCCGAGCGTGCCCTTGAGCGCGGAAAGATCCTCGGCGAGCGCCGTGACAGGCCCCTTCAGCGCATTGCGGTCCGGGTCCGACAGCTTCTCATAGCTCTGGAAGCCTCCGTCCTTCGTCCTGTATTTGGCGAGAAGGGTGTCGACCTTGGCGAAATTCTCGCGCAGCCGGGCGCTGAGTTTCGGGATCCTGCTTCACGATCAGCGGATTGAGGAGCGCGACGATCTTCTGCGCGCCGTCCACGTTCGCCTGGAAGTCCCAAAGATCGGTGCGGCTGTAACGGTCCTCTTCGCCGGCGATCTTCTTGGAGGCGACTTCCTCGATCAACTCGGCCGATCCGCCGACGAGGTTCTTCGGAGCGATGGTGAGCCCGTCGATGCGCTTCTGCAGGTCGAGCGTGTCCGCCGTCAGCTGGTCCGCGAAGGGCGCCAGGCCTTCGGTCGACTTGTCGGTGAACAGGCCCTTCTCGAGCCGATGGAAGCCGGTGAATTTGGGGTCTTCCGCCTTCTTCTCGAAATCGTCTTCGCGCGAGTCCATCGAGCCGTCGAGGTCGTTGAACAATTCGGCGATCGGCTCGATCCGCTCATAGTGCTGATGGGCCGGCGCGTAGAGCCGCTGGGCGTCCGCCAGCTTGCCGGCCTTGACCGCGTCAGTGAACTTCTTGGTCTCGGCGACCAGAACGTCGACTTCCTTCTTCACGTAGACTTTGTACTCGGCGATCGGGCCGACGAGGTCCATCGGCGACGGCTTCGCCGGCGCGGCGTTGGTGGCCGCGACCGTCAGAATTCCCTTGGGGTTGCTTCTGAGCCCGCAGGTCATCGCGTAGTCGCCGGCGTCGAGAGTCGCGGTCAGGGTCTGGGCGAAGCCCGGCAGGATGTTCTCGCGCTCCTCGACGACCATGACGTCCTTGAGGATCTCCCATTCGACCACGCGCTTGCTTTCGTTCTTGATGCTGAATGTGGACTTGCCGGCGGCGACGTCGACCTTCGCGGGATCACATCCGGCGTCGGTCAAAGTGACGACGATGGGGCCAGGCGCGATGGGCGCGGCGTCCGCCTGCCCGAACGCCTGACCGCCGATGGTCGCAGGGAAAGAAAGCAAAGCGGCGCCCCCGAAAAGGGCGAGCCTCAACCGGGTTGTGCGAGAGTCCAGCATGTCATTCTTCCCTTATTGGTCTTTGTCAGGTCTTGGAGAGGTGGGGAGCCGCGCGCGCGATCGGTTCCGGGCGGGGCGGCGAGAAAAAGAGGATCAAAGCGGGGATCAGGTAAGCGAAATAGACGATCACTTCGCCGACGGTCGGCGCGTCCTGATAGCCAAAGACGCCGGTGAGCAGCGTGCCGATCAGGCCGTCTTGCGGCATGAAGGCGCTGAGGTCGAAGGCCGTGTTCTGCAAGCCGTTCCAGAGCCCGGCTTCGTGAAACCCGCGCAGCGCGCCGGCGAGCAGGCCGGCGGCGACGAAAATGATGAAGACGCCGGTCCAGCGGAAGAAGTGGCGCAGGTTCAGCCTCACACCGAAATAGTAGATCGCGAAGCCCACGCCGACTGCCGAGGCAAGGCCAAGCGCCGCCCCGATCGGCACGGCCCAGCCATCGCTTTGCTGAACGATCGCGAGAAGGAAGAACAGGGATTCGAGCCCTTCCCGGCCGACGGCGAAGAAGACCATCCCGATCAGCGCAAGGCCCTGTCGGTCGCCCGAGCGCAAGGCGTTGTCGATCGAGTCGTGCAATTGCGCCTTGATCGAGCGGGCCGCTTTCTTCATCCAGAAGACCATCGAGGTCAGGATCGCGGTCGCCAGCAAGGCGACCAGGCCTTCGAAGAGCTCCTGCTCGCGCTGCGGGAATTCCCGGTTGGCGCTGATGAGCGCCAGACCAACGGCGAGACAGACAGCCACCGCTGCGCCGACGCCGACCCACACCATCGGCAGCCACTGCGCGCGTCCGGATTGCTTAAGATAGCTCGCCACGATGCCGACGATCAGCGCGGCTTCGATGCCTTCGCGCAGCATGATCAAATAGGCGGCGAACATTGGGAACGATTATCCGTCGACAAGGCGGGTTCAGGGCCGCCCACCACAGGCGTCTACTATCGAGCCTATTCGGTAGCCCTCCGCCTTTAGTGAAGTCAACGAAACACGCGCGGCCTGTTCAACTTTAGAAACGTTCTAAAGGCCGCGGCCGAGCAAGTTTAGAATCGTTCTAAATTGCTCTCGGGTTACGGCTCAAACGAGGTGGAGCGGCGGGCTCGCCCCACACCCGTCGGCGCTCAGGGCACGAGCACCGCTGCGCCTTCGAGCCTGCCCTTGCGCAAATCGTCGAGCGCCTCGTTGGCCTTCTCGAGCGGATAGGGCGTGGTCGTCGTTCGCACCTTCGCCTGCGGCGCTACGCGCCAAGAATTCGTGGCCGTCGACGCGGGTCAGGTTGGCGACCGAGGCGACGCTGCGCTCCTCCCACAACAGCTCATAGGGGAACGCGGGGATGTCGCTCATGTGGATGCCGCCGCAGACGACACGCCCGCCCTTGCGCACCGCGGCGAGCGCGGCGGGAACGAGCGCGCCGACCGGCGCGAACAAAATGGCGGCGTCGAGCGGCTCGGGCGGCTGGTCATCCGATCCGCCTGCCCATTCGGCGCCCATTGCACGCGCGAAAGACTGCCCGGCCGCATCGCCCGGCCGGGTGAAGGCGAACACGCGCCGCCCCTGCCAACGGCACACCTGGGCGATGATGTGCCCGGCGGCGCCGAAGCCATAGATGCCGATCGTCCGCCCGTCCCCGGCCAGCTTGAGCGAGCGCCAGCCGATCAGGCCGGCGCAGAGCAAGGGCGCCGTCTCGACCGGGTCGAGGTCCTCGGACAGCGGAAAGACGAAATCCGCCTCGGCAAGCGCATGGGTGGCGTAGCCGCCGTCCCGAGTGTAGCCGGTGAACAGCGGCGCATCGCACAGGTTTTCGCGTCCGCTCCGGCAATAGGGGCAAGTCCCGTCGGTGTGGCCGAGCCAGGCCACGCCAACGCGCGCGCCCGGCTTGAGGCCGACCCCTTCGCCGACCGCCTCGACGCGGCCGACAATCTCGTGTCCCGGCACAATGGGCAGCTTGGGGTTCGGCAGCTCGCCGTCGACAACGTGGAGATCGGTGCGGCAGATTCCGCAAGCCTCGACCCGCACGCGAACCTGGCCCGGTCCGGGCGTGGGGTCAGGCCGCTCCTCCATCGTGAGCCGTTCGCGCGCCCGATGCAGGACCATGGCGCGCATTAGGCGGCGGGCCCTTCAGGCGCGGCGCGAGCCGGCGACCGATCGCCGCAGAAGCGCGTAGAGGCTCCCGCCGCTCAGCGCGCCCAGCACATAGACGACGAAAACCAGAACCGCGAGCGGCAAGGTGACGCCGAGCGCCAGGAAGGAGATGTCCACGCTCTGCGTATTTTGAAACACGAAGATGATCAGCGCGGCGACAAACACCAGCACGATCGCCAGGTAGAACCAGCGCACGGGGAGGTCTCCTTGACCTACGAAACGGCCGGCCGCGCGTGGCCGCTTTGGCTCAAACCGGGCGGCTCATCGCCGCACTCGCTCGTCCTTCAAGCCGTTCGATGCAGACCCATGCCGACCCCGATCCAGCTCGCGCCGGCGAATACGAGATCGACGCCGAGAAAGATTCCGAGCGTCCACAACGACGACACCGGCCAATGGATCAAGATGATGACGCCGAGCAGCAGGGTGATCAGGCCCGACACGACGACCCAGATCCAGGGCGACCCGCCTTGCATATTGAAGCCGAGGAAGACCCGCATGATGCCGGAGGCGACCAGCGCCGCGCCGAGAATGAGCGTCAACCAAACCGCGGTCAGCAGCGGATTGTCGAACGCGACGAACCCCGCGATGATGTAGAGAACGCCAAGCAGGAGCCAGAAGATAAAGCGTCCCCAGCTCTTGATCTGGAACGAGTGGATGACTTCAAACACGCCAGCGATCAGCATCATGATGCCGACGACATAGACGCTGGCGATGGTCGCCATGACGACGCTGCCAAGCGCAATCACGCCGGCGATGAGGTAGACCACGCCGAGAGCGACGATCCAGCCCCATTTGGCCTTGAGCGGCGCGAGCCCCGCGCCCGGTCCAAGCCCTAAAGCCGATGCTGTGTTGGTCATGGCGTCCGTCCCGATTCATGCCGCGCGAAGCAACGAGAGCTTCAAGGCCCCGCTGACGCGCGCTTCTCGCCACAATCTATCACAACCAGTTTTGATGAGAAGCGCCGGTTTTTTGGCGCAACAGGGGCTCAGCGAGAGCGAAACCGGTCAGAGAGAGCAGCGGCCCTCAAGCCTTGCCGGCGTTCCAGTCCCTCATCCGACTCGCGAGCACGAACGAAGAGGCTTCCTTTGAGTCGGCCAGATAATCGTGGGCGGCGCGCCCAAGGCGCTCGACCAATGATTTCTTGTAGCCCTTTTCGTGAGGCTCAAGCGGGATTGTGGTGATAACGACGAGCACGCGTTGCTCGCTGCCATCATTGGCCTTCGCGGTCCACACTTTGGCGGCCCTGGCGAGCGGATGAGAGAATGCCATTAACACATGCCCCGTGTATGATACACGCCCAGCGCAGGGGATCAGCGCCGCAGGCGCGCGTCAAGCCCTCCGCCGCTCAAATGCGTGCGACCTATTGCCCCGACGACCCTTTACCGCCTACCGCCTGCTCGAGTTGAGCAACCGTAGCACAAGCCATATCGGGACGACCACCATCGCCCCGGTCAGCAAAATGCGGCCGACCTGACGAATGTCGCTAAATCCAAGTTCGACGATCTCCCTTGCGGCGCGTATGGCCTCGGACAGCAAAGTCGCCGGATCGAAGCCGAATGTCTCGAGAACGATCCCGACGACAAACGAGACGACGATCAGCCGCAGGGCGACCATCGCCGGCGATCCGCCGAGGAACCGGCCGACGACGTTGCTCATGACCGGAGATTCCGATCAGCCGATCGCCTCGGCGCCTGCCCGCGGTCGTCGCCGCGGGCGGCCCACTCGTCAGTTGGGCCTCATCGATCAGGTCTTCGGAAACTGCACGACCGAAGAGGGCTTTGGCTGCGAAGACGCGTCGGACTCATCGCCGACCTCCTTGCCGTTGATCGTGAGACGCCCCTGCGAGGCGCCGAGCTTGATCGTGGAGCCGTCCGGCAGGTCGCCGGCGAGCAGCATCTGCGCCAGCGGGTCCTGCACCCATTTCTGGATCACGCGTTTCAGCGGACGCGCGCCATAGGTCGGATCGTAGCCCTTGTCGGCCAGCCATTGCCGCGCCTTGGCGTCGAGGCTGAGCCCGATCTTGCGGTCCTCGAGCGAGCCGGTTCAGGCGCTTGAGCTGGATGTCGACGATCTCGCTCATGTCCTCGCGCCGCAGGCGATGGAAGAGGATGATCTCGTCGACGCGGTTCAGGAACTCGGGCCGGAAATGCCCGCGCACGACGCCCATCACTTCCTTCTCGACCGTCTTCGTGTCCTCGCCCTCGCGCAAGATTGACGAGATACTCGGAGCCGAGGTTCGAGGTCATGATGATGAGCACGTTGCGGAAATCGACCGTGCGCCCCTGACCGTCGGTGAGCCGTCCGTCGTCGAGCACCTGCAACAGGACGTTGAACACGTCCGGATGCGCCTTCTCGATCTCGTCGAACAGCACGACCTGATAGGGCCGACGCCGCACCGCCTCGGTCAAAGCTCCGCCTTCCTCGTAGCCGACATAGCCGGGAGGCGCGCCGATGAGCCGGGCGACCGAGTGCTTCTCCATGTACTCGGACATGTCGATGCGCACGAGCGCGCTCTCGTCGTCGAACAGGAAGGACGCGAGCGCCTTGGTGAGCTCCGTCTTGCCGACGCCGGTCGGGCCCAGGAACATGAACGAGCCGATCGGCCGGTTCGGGTCCTGCAGGCCGGCGCGCGCGCGCCGGACCGCGGTCGAGACCGCGACCACCGCCTCGCGCTGCCCAACGACGCGCCGCGCGATCTCTTCCTCCATCTTGAGGAGCTTCTCGCGCTCGCCTTCGAGCATCTTGTCGACCGGAACGCCCGTCCAGCGCGACACGACCTGGGCGACGTGGCTCGCGGTCACCGCTTCGTCGACCAGCACGCTGTTGTCCTGGCTCTCCGCGTCCTGGAGTTTCTTCTCGAGCTCGGGGATCGTGCCATAGGTTATGCGGCCGGCTTCCGCGTAGTCGCCCTTGCGCTGCGCCTGGGCGAGCGCGTTGCGCGCGGCCTCAAGCTCCTCCTTGAGCCTGGCGGCCTGGCCAAGCTTATCCTTCTCGGCCTTCCAGCGGGCGGTCAGCGCGTCGGACTTCTCCTGCAGTTCCGCAAGCTCGCCGGCGAGCTTCTTGAGGCGATCCTTCGAAGCTGTGTCCGTTTCCTTCTTCAGCGCCTCCTGCTCGATCTTGAGCTGCATGATGCGCCGGTCGAACTCGTCCAGCTCCTCGGGCTTGGAGTCGACCTGCATCCGCTGGCGGGCCGCAGCTTCGTCGATCAGGTCGATCGCCTTGTCCGGCAGGAAGCGGTCGGCGATGTAGCGATCGGACAGCGTGGCTGCGGCGATGATCGCCGGATCGGTGATGCGCACGCCGTGATGGGCCTCGTATCTGTCCTTCAGGCCGCGCAGGATCGAGATCGTGTCCTCGACCGTCGGCTGAGAGACGAACACCGGCTGGAACCGCCGCGCCAGCGCCGCATCCTTCTCGACATGCTTGCGATATTCATCGAGCGTGGTCGCGCCGACGCAGTGCAGTTCGCCGCGCGCCAGCGCGGGCTTCAAGAGGTTCGAAGCGTCCATCGCGCCGTCGGCCTTGCCGGCCCCGACGAGCGTGTGCATCTCGTCGATGAACAGGATGATGCCGCCCGCGGCCGCGGTGACCTCGTTCAGCACGCCCTTGAGGCGCTCCTCGAACTCGCCGCGATATTTCGCGCCGGCGATGAGCGAGCCCATGTCGAGCGCGAGCAGCTTCTTGTCGCGGATCGATTCCGGCACGTCGCCATTGACGATGCGCAAGCGCCAGCCCCTCGACGATCGCCGTCTTGCCGACGCCGGGCTCGCCGATCAGCACCGGATTGTTCTTGGTGCGCCGCGACAGCACCTGGACGGTGCGGCGGATCTCCTCGTCGCGGCCGATGACCGGATCGAGCTTGCCGGTCTTCGCGGCCTCGGTGAGGTCGCGGGTGTATTTCTTCAGCGCGTCATACTGGTTCTCGGCGCTCGCCGAGTCGGCCGTGCGGCCCTTGCGGATGTCGTTGATCGCCGCGTTGAGGGTCTGCGCCGAGACGCCGGCGTTCGCCAGAATCTTGGCCGCCTGCGTTCCCTTCTCCATCGCCAGCGCGAGCAGGAGGCGCTCGACGGTGACGAACGAATTGCCCGCCTTCTGGGCGATCTTCTCGGCGTTGTCGAACAGGCGCGCCGTCATCGGCGCCATATAGAGCTGGCCGGCTCCCGACCCTTCGACCTTGGGCAGCTTGGCGAGGGCGGCTTCGACCTCTGTCAGCGCCTGGCGAGAGTTCCCGCCGGCCCGGTCGATCAGCCCGGCGGCCAAGCCCTCCTCGTCGTCCAGAAGCACCTTGAGCACGTGCTCGGGCGTAAACTGCTGATGCCCCTCACGAAGCGCCAGCGACTGCGCGGACTGCACGAAGCCGCGCGCCCGCTCGGTATATTTCTCCAAGTTCATTGTCTTCTCCTTCGGCGCCGACCAGCGCCCCGAAGCGACGCCAGCCAGCCCATACAAATCCGTTTGCCGCGTTTTCGCGGCTTAACGGTAATGTAGGAGCCGCCTGGGGCGGACGGAAGGGCAAAACGCGAACGCGCGGAACGAAAACTGACGGCTTTGGCGCCGAGCAGCTCCTGCTGTCAGGGCGTCGCGCGCTTCAAAAACTCCTGGAACCATTCGGCGTTCATTCCGGCGATCGGCAGCCAGGCTTTGAACAGCGACTCCGGCGAATAGCGCTCGATCTCGGTCATCATGCGCTTTTCGATCTCCGCCATGACGGCCTTCTGCATCGGCTCGACATCCGGCAGTCCCATGAACTGGCGGGCCTCGAGAGGCGTGCAATCGACATTGACGGTAATCTTCATCGCGCGTTGTCCTCTCCTTTTTCCGCTGGCAAGCGAGATGACTTGGCGCGGAACGGCGAGTATGAAGGCCCTCTCGCGCTCTTAAGGCCCCGGACTATCGCAGGTCTTTGCATAGTGAGCCAGTCTTGAGCGGCCCCAAAGCCTTTATTCTCCATCTGGAGCGCGCGAGTTCGCGCGCGGCCAATGTCCAGTCGCTCAGCGCCAGCCTGCCGATCGAGAGCGAGGTTCTCGCGGCGGTCGACGGCGCGCGTCTCATCGCCGCAGGAGGTCGACCAGGCCTATGCTCGGCGGCGCTTCCGGCCCACCTATCCATTTCCCGCTGACGAGGACCGAAGTCGGCGTGTTCCTCAGCCACCGCGCCGCCTGGCGGCGGATCGTCGATGACGCTCTCGACTTTGCCTTCATCTTCGAGGACGACGCCCAGATCGACCCCGCTTCATTTGCGGCGCTGGTCGAGTTCGTGACCCTCGAACGGCCAGCCTGGGATTATGTGCTGCTGCCGGCTCAGCCAATCCGAAACGGGCACGCCGGTCGCGAGCCATGGCGGCTTCGCGCTCCTGCGCCCCGACGCGCCCCCCTTAAGAGCGATCGCGCAGATCGTCTCGCTCGACGCCGCCAAGCGCCTTCTCGACCGCACCCTGCCCTTCGATCGGCCTATCGACACGCTGATGCAGATGCCCTGGGTCACCGGCCAGCCGGTGCTGGTCGCCTCGCCGTCGCCGGTCCGCGACGTGTCTCGGGAGACCGGCGGCAGCACCGTCCAGCGCAAGTCGATGAGCCTCGTCGAGCGCCTGCGCCACGAGGCGATGCGTCCGATCTACCGCGCGCAGGTGCTCGCCCGCTACCGGCGGGATTTCAAGCAAGCTTCGCGGTAGAGCAGATTGCGTTCGATGGCGATGCGCCGTCTTGCGAGCGGCGAAACGGCCTAGGGGGTCGTGAAGAGCGCCCGGAATACTTCCTGGATCGCCACGTTGGGACGGTCCTACGCGATGCGAGGACCGCGTCCACGATCTCCGCGACCGGCCCGCGTCAGGCGACCGCCGCCCCCATCAGTTTTCGCGCGGCGGCGGCGCTCATCGGCTGGCCGAAAGCCGCGCCTTGCGCGAATTGGCAGCCAAGTTGGGCAAGCTCGACCGCGTCCGATTCCGTCTCGGCGCCCTCGGAGATGACGTCCATCCCGATCTCCTGGGCCATGGCCACGATCGACCGCAGGATCGGCGACCGCGCACCGAAGGCGTTGGGCCTGACCAGCGAGGCGTCGATCCGCATTGCGTCGAAACGGTACTCCGGCAGATGACCGAGCGAGGTGTAGCCGGCGCCAAACCGGTCGAGCATGAGCGCCGCGCCGATTTCGCGCACCCGTTGCAAGAGGGCCGCGGCGTATTCCGGGTTTTCCATCACCAGACTCTCCGCCGCGGCGAGCTTGAGCGAGCCGCGCTCGACGTAATGGCGGCCAAGCGCCGAGCGCACGTCGAGCAGCAAGTCGTGGCTCAGCATTTGGCGCGAGGAGGCTGCGACCGTGGCGAAGATGGGCGGATTGACCTCGAGCGCCTTCTGCCACGCCGCGAGTTCCCTGGCGGTCGCCTCCAAAGCGTAGGCGCCGATGTCGACGATTGCCCCGGTCGCCTCGGCGGCCGAGAGGAATTCATCCTCGCCAAGAACGCCAAGCTTCGGATGGCGCCAACGGATAAGAGACTGGAATCCGGCGACGGTTCGATCCTCCAGGCGCACGATCGGCCGGAACAGAATTGAGATTTCGCCGCGCTCGAGCGCGCGCCGCATGTCGTTCTCGAGCGTCTGCCGGTCGGTGCGATGCAAGCGCATGGAGGGGGCGAAAACCTCCACCCGATCGCCGCCGCCTTTTTTGGCGTTGGCGAGCGCGAGCTGCGCGTCAGCGAGAAGATCACCGCCCTTGTCGTGCAGCTTCGGGTTGTAGTGCGCGGCGCCGATCGAAACGGAGAGCGTGATTTCCCGTTCGCCGAAGCTGATCGGGGCGGCGAGCGCCGCGTGCAAGGCGTCGATCCTGGCGGGCGCTTCCGTCGACCCCGGTTCGGCAAGCACGATCGCGCCGAACGTGTCGCCGCCCAGGCGAGCCAGCGTATCGCCTGGGCGTAAATCCCGCGCCAGACGCCGGGCCACGGCCAACAGAGCCGAGTCGCCGATCGACAGCCCGTAGGAATCGTTGACCGACTGGAATTCGTCGACGTCGATCACCATCACCGTCGGCGCGGCGCCGCCTGGCTTCTGGGCCAAGTGAATCGCTGCGCCCAGGCGATCGCTGAACAGCTCGCGGTTGGGAAGTCCGGTCAGATTGTCGTGAACCGCGTCATGGAGCATGCGCTCTTCGGCCGATTTCAGTTCGGTTACGTCCGACAGCGAGCCGATCACTCGCACCACCTCGCCGTCGGCGCTGATGACCGGCCGGGCCTTCAGAACGTACCAGAAGTAATGTCCGTCCGCTCCGCGCAGCCTTAAGTCGTGATTGATCCGGCCCGAGCGCTGATGCAAGAGCCCGTCCAGCGCCAGCGTGTAGCGGTCGCGATCGAGAGGATGGAGGACATCGAGCCAGCCAGCCGCCGGCCCCTCGAGCGCGCCGCGCTTGAGTCCGAGCTGGCTTTCGATCGCCTCGCTGCCGTTCACTTCGTCGGTCAGCACATTCCAATCGAAGATCGCCTCGCCCGATCCGGTCATGGCCAGCGAGCGGCGCTCGGTGTCAGGGCCGCTGTCCATGGCGCCGCCGGAGCCGGCGAAGGCGAATTGCATCACCGTGAAGCCGATCAGCATGACAATCAGCACCAAGCCGCCGACCAGGCCTGGCGCCGCAAGGTCATTGGTCAGATAGCCGAGCGCCGCTGCTCCCGCGGCCACCACCCAGACCGCCAGCAGATACCAGGTCGGGATCAGCATCACGGCGCGGTCGGACCCGCGCGCGGCGAGGCTCAGGATGAGCAGGAAGCCGATTCCCGCAACGGTGGCGATCGAGATTCGCGCCACCCCCGCCGCGATCGCCGGATTATAGACCGAGAGCCCGACCACGGCCGCCATCAGCACAAGCCAGGCGAGCGCGAAATGGGTGTAGCGCACGTGCCATCGGCGCAGATTGAGGTAGGCGAACAGGAAGATGATCAGGGTCGCGCCGATCGTCGCCTCGACGCCGGCGCGCCAGATTCGTTCCGAGGCGTCCTCAAGGCCGAACATCTTGCGCCAGAAGCCGAAGTCGATGCAGACATAGGCGAATACTGCCCAGGCGAGCGCCGCGGCGGCCGGAAAAATCATCGCGCCGCGCACGACGAAGACGATGGTCAGAAACAGGGCCAATAGACCAGCGATGCCGATCAGAATCCCTTCGTAGAGCGTGAGGCTGGTCGACTTGTCCTTGAACGCGTCCGGCTCCCACAAATAAAGCTGCGGAAGGTTGGGCGCGCGCAGTTCCGCGACATAGGTCACCGTGGTTCCCGGATCCAGGGTCAGGCGGAAAACATCGGCTTCCGCATTGTCCTCACGTTCCGGCGCCGCGCCCTGGCTCGCCGTGATCGTGGTAATTCGCGACGAACCGAGATCCGGCCAGATGAGGCCCGAGCCGACGAAGCGGAAATGCGGCGCCACAATCAGCCGCGTCAGCTGCTCCTCGGAATCATTGGTCAGCGCGAACACGATCCAGGCCGGCTGGGCCCCCGGCTCGAGCGCGCTGACCTCGATCCGGCGGACGATGCCGTCGGCGCCGGGCGCGGTCGACACCTGGATGCGATCGCCCTGGGCGCTGTAACGCTCGATCGCCCGGGTCAGGTCGATCGCGTCCGAATCAGGTGAAACCCTGATCGATTGCACCGCGCACGCGGGCCGGCAGAGCACGGTCAGCGCGGCCAGGAGCGCCACGGCGCCGATGAGGGCGCGCCACGCGCCCGAGGCGCGCTTCGCAGGCCGGCCCGCGGAACCCGTTCCGCGATGGGCCCCCAGGCGATCGTTGAGGGTCCGTTCAGTCAAGATTGGTCCACGCCAGTCGCGGCCGACCGTCGCTTTCGACCAGCCCGAACAGGAGGTGGTCGCGCCAAGCCCCGTTGATCCTGAGGAAGCCTCGCGCGTAGCCCTCGCGCCGGAAGCCGTTGCGCTCAAGCGAGCGCGATCGATGGGGCATTTTCAGGGATGCAGGCCGCTTCGATCCGATGCAGCCGTAACTTGGACAGGGCGAATTCGACCGTCGCGGCGACCGCGCGCGTCATACGGCCCTTGCCCGCATGCGGGGCTCCCATCCAGTAGCCGAGCGTCCCGCTCTGCGACACCCCCCGCCGCACCCCGCCGAGCGTGATTCCGCCCAAGAGCTCGTCGGCGGTGCTGTCGAAAATGAGAAACGTATAGGCCTCGTCACGCGCCACGTCGTCGTCCTGGCGCTTGAGGCGCCGGCGAAACGCGGCGCGCGTCAGATCATCGTCCGGCCACGTCGGCTCCCAAGGCTCAAGAAAGCTGCGGCTTGCCGCTCGCAACCTCGACCATGACGAATAGTCCGCAAGCGCCGCCGGCCGCAGATAGAGGCCGTCGCCGCGGAGCACAGGCTCCGGGCTAACGGGTCGCGTCAAGCCGAAAAGCGCCATCATACCCCTTTCAAAGCGCGAGCGATCTTCGCTTGGCCGGGGACCTTGCCGACCGCGCCAATCACCGCCAGCGTGGGCGGCGATCTAAGCATGGCCGCGCCGGTTTTGCGAACCTCCTCGACAGTGATGGCGTCGACGCGGGCAAGCATCTCGTTGAATGAAAGCGGGCGCCCATAGACCTGCATCTGCCGCGAGAGCTGGTGGACCCGAGCCGCGGGCTGCTCGAGCGCGGTCACCAGCGAGACCTTCATCTGCGCCTTGGCGCGGCGAATTTCCGATTCCTCAAGCCCGTGCGCAGCTTCCGCAAGGCAGTCGAGCGACGCAGCGACCACCTCCGCCGCATCTCGGTCGGCCGAGCCGGCGTAGAAGCCGAACAGGCCAGTGTCGATGAAGTCCCAGTGGAATCCATAGATCGAATAGGCGAGGCCCCGTTTCTCGCGCACCTCCTGAAAGAGCCGTGACGACATGCCCCCGCCCGCCGCAGCGGCGAAAACCTGGGCGGCGTCGTGATCCGGCGCATTCGCGCGCCGGCCCTCGAAGCCCACCACGACGTGCGTCTGCTCGAGGCGCCGCTTAACCTTGATCTCGCCTCCGCGGTAGGCCGCTCGCGTTTCGGCCGGCGCGGGCGCGACCGGGAGCTTTTCGAGGTGGGATTGAGCGAGGGCGAGGATATGATCATGGTTCACCGCGCCGGCGGCGGCGACGACGGTGGCGCCGGCGTTATAGCGGCGGCCCAGATAGCCGTCGATCGCCGCCCGGTCGAAAGCCTCGACGCCCTCCCGCGTGCCTAGAATCGGCCGGCCAAGCGGATGGTCCGGCCAGGCGGTCGCGGTGAAAAGATCGAACACCAGGTCGTCCGGCGTGTCTTCGACCGACCCGATTTCCTGGATGATAACGTTCTTCTCTCGTTCGAGCTCCTCCGGATCGAATGCGCTGTCGGTGAGAAGGTCGCCAATGACGTCGAGCGCGAGCTCTGCGTCGCTTCCCAGAACGCGGGCGAAATAGCTGGTTCGTTCAACTCCGGTCTCTGCGTTCAGGTCGCCGCCGACGTCCTCGATCGTCTCGGCGATCTCGCGCGCGCTTCGACGGCGCGTGCCCTTGAACGCCATATGCTCGATGAAATGCGACAGCCCATGCTCGCCCGCGCGCTCGTAGCGAGATCCCGCAGCGACGAACACGCCGATCGCCGCCGTCTTCACATGGGGCGCCGTCTCCGTAACGACGGCAAGCCCGGTGGGAAGGCTCGTAACTTGAACGCTCACGCCGCAGCTCGCGCAGTCTGGCGCAGGTAATCGGCCACCGCCCGGCCGTCGTTGGGCAGGACGACGATCGCTTCCTTGCGCTCCATCAGATCCGAGAGGCGCTCCGGCAGCCGCGGCCGCACGCCGGTCGCTCGCTCGACGGCGTCGGGAAACTTCGCCGGGTGGGCCGTCGCGAGAGCGATGACCGGCGTCGCGGGCGAGGCCGCAAGCGCCCTTCGAGCGGCGTGAACGCCGACTGCGCTGTGCGGATCGATAATCGCGCCGCTCGTGCGGTAGATGCGGCCCATCTCCTCGGCGCATGCGGGCTCATCGATCCGAAAGGCGTCAAAATCGGCGCGTATGCGCGTTAGCGCGGACGCCGGAATCGTGAACGAGCCCTCTTTGGCCAACGCGTTCATCTGCGCGACCACTTGCCTGGGCTCTCGGTCAGAAGCCTCGAACAGCAGGCGCTCGAAGTTTGAGGACACCTGAATGTCCATCGACGGCGACTGAGTCGCCTTGACCGCGTTTGGCGCATAGCGCCCGGTCGCCAGCGTGCGCACGAGAATGTCGTTCTCGTTGGTCGCGATGATCAAACGCTCGATCGGCAATCCCATGCGCTTGGCGTAATAGCCGGCTAACACGTCGCCGAAATTGCCGGTCGGAACAGCGAAGGATATTGGCCGGTCGGGCGCGCCAAGCGCGACCGCGGCGACGAAATAATAGACGATCTGCGCCAATATGCGCGCCCAATTGATGGAGTTGACGCCCGACAGACGCATATCGTCACGAAAGGCGAGGTCGCCGAACAGTTCCTTGACGATGCGCTGACAGTCGTCGAACGAGCCTTGAATCGCGAGGGCGTGGACGTTGGGGCGATCGACCGTCGTCATCTGCCGGCGTTGTACGTCCGACACCCGGCCCTGTGGATAGAGGATGAACATTTCGACCTGGGACTGCTCGGCAAAAGCCTCAATCGCCGCAGCGCCGGTGTCGCCCGAAGTCGCTCCGATAATCGTCGCCCGCGCGCCGCGCCGCCGCAAAACGCGATTCATCGCCTGGGCCAACCACTGCATGGCGAAATCCTTGAACGCCAGCGTCGGGCCGTGGAAAAGCTCGAGCGAGAACAGGTTGTCGTCGATCTGCGTGAGCGGCGCAATCGCAGCGTGACGGAAGCCGGCATAGGCGGCCTCGGTCAGCGATTTCATTTCGTCCGGCTTGAAATCCTCGCCCACGAAGGGCGCCATGATGCGCGCGGCCGCTTCCGGATACGGCACGCCCCTCAACGCCCGGATCGCGTCTGAGCGCCATTGGGGAACGGAGAGCGGCAAGTAAAGGCCGCCGTCGCGCGCCAGCCCCGCGAGAAGGGCGTCCGCGAAGCCGAGCGTTGGCGCCCCGCCGCGCGTCGAAATATAATCCACGATGAGGGAATCCTTGGCCGATTGGGTCGTCGTCTAGCGCAAATTACGCCAGAGGGGAACGGCGGCGGACTTGGTCGCACGAATGGGGCCAAAACAAGACGCTCCCGGTCAGGGATTTGCGCTGCGGGAATGGCCGCCGATCCGGATTAGCACTTGAAAAGGCCTTGGAACTTTCCATAACTTGACACATTTACGTAAGGGACACTTGGGTCCGGCTTGGGAGGCCTCGCCGGTACAACCAGAATGGCGAGTGGGAGTGATGAACGCGGTTTTCAAAGCCTATTTGCATAGACTGGTTCGCAAAGGTCGGCTCGAAGTCGAAACCGCCGACGGAACTGTTGAAACCTTTGGCGACGGGACAGGCCCGGTCCTTGGCGTCAAACTTCTTGATCGTGCGGCCGAATGGAAACTGATGCTCAACCCCGCGTTGAGCCTCGGCGAACTTTACATGGACGGACGGATCATCGTCACCAAGGGCGATCTTTACGGCCTGTTGGAGCTCGGCGCCCGCGATCTTGCCGAACTGGAGGGACGATTCTGGGGTAAGGCCCTGAATAAGGCGCGCATGGCGTTTCGCGACCTGCACCAGCGCAATGACCGGCGGAGCGCCAGACGCAACATCGCCCAGCATTACGACCTGAACGAACGTCTGTATGGCCTCTTCCTCGATTCCGACCGTCAGTATTCCTGCGCTTATTTCGAATATCCAGGCCAATCGCTCGAGGACGCCCAAACCGCAAAGAAGCGTCATATCGCCGCCAAGCTCTTGCCGGAGGACGGCGCGACGGCGCTCGACATCGGTTGCGGGTTCGGGGGTCTCGGGCTCTATCTCGCCGGTGTCGCCGGCGCACGCGTAACCGGGGTTACGCTATCCGAGGAGCAATTCGCCGTCGCGACCAATCGCGCCAGCCAGATGGGTCTCGACGACCGGGTCGAATTTCGGTTGCAGGACTATCGCGACGTCAGCGAAACCTTCGACCGCATCGTCTCGGTCGGAATGTTCGAACACGTGGGGGCGGCCCGATACGACGAATTCTTCGCCAAGGTCCGCACTCTGCTTAAGGACGATGGGGTGATGCTGCTCCATTCCATCGGCCGGAACTCCGTTCCCGGCGTCACCAACCCCTGGATCCGCAAATATATCTTCCCCGGCGGCTACATTCCGAGCCTGTCCGAAGTGCTGCCCGCGATCGAGCGGGCGGGTCTTTACGTGACGGACGTTGAGATCTTGCGGCTGCACTATGCCGAAACCCTGCGCGTTTGGCGCGAGCGATTTATGGCGCACCGAGATGAGGCCGCAAAGCTTTACGACGAGCGCTTCTGCCGCATGTGGGAATTCTATCTCGCTGGCTCGGAAACTTCATTCCGCGTCGACGGCCACATGGTCATGCAGCTCCAGCTCGCCAAGCGTCAGGAACCGGTTCCGCTGACCCGGGATTACATCCTCGAGCGGGAGGCCGAGCTTCGCCGCCGCGAGGAGGCGCACTCCCTCATTCGCCACGCGGCTGAGTAAGACTAGGCCGCCTGGGCGAAGCGCACCGCGAGGCCCGTCGCTGTCACTCGCTGAAGCTGGACTCCGTCAACATCGTAGCCCTTGCAGCCGTCGACCTCGAAACGAACGTCGACCAGGGCGTCGGCCCCACAATCCTCGGCTTCGCGCGTTAGAGCGTCGATCGCCGCCTGACGATCCGCTTCCACGCTTGCCAGGCCCGCGGCTCGCCAGGGGCCCGGCGCCCGAATTCGCCCAATCGCAACCGTACGCCGGCCGTCATCGAGGGCGGCCGCAAAACTCACTTGCATAAGGTTCAGTCCATATACTGTGCGCAAACTCCATAGCGCACTTGGCCTTTCCGAGGCGTTAACAAGCGGTTACGTCTCGGAAATTAGCGGCGCCAGCGCGTGGCGCCATCTGCGGCGCGAGGGAAGCGCCGCAGTCCATACATAGTGCTCGAGTTCGAGCGTAGCTAGTCGGCCGTCACCGCAGGCTCAGCCGCCTGAGCCTTTTCGAGGTCGGCGCCCGTCTGCTGGTCGACGACGCGCATCGACAGCTTGACCTTGCCGCGATCGTCGTGGCCCATGACCTTGACCTTGACCCGATCGCCTTCTTTGACGACGTCGGTCGTCTTGTTGACCCGGGTCTTCGCGAGCTGCGAAATGTGGACGAGGCCATCCTTCGAACCGAAGAAATTGACGAAGGCGCCGAATTCGACCGTCTTGACCACCGTGCCGTCGTAAATCTGGCCGACCTCCGGGTCAGAGGCGATCGACTTGATCCAGTTGACGGCCGCCTTGATCTTCGCGCCGTCGCTGGAGGCGATCTTCACCGTGCCGTCATCCTCGATGTTGATCTTGGCGCCGGTCTTTTCGACGATCTCGCGGATCACCTTGCCGCCCGTGCCGATGACTTCGCGGATCTTGTCGGTCGGGATCTTCATGGTCTCGATGCGCGGCGCGAACTCGCCGAGCTCGGCCCGCGCTCCGGTCAGCGCCTTGCTCATTTCGCCCAGGATATGCAGGCGCCCGTCGCGCGCCTGGGCCAGCGCCTGGCGCATGATCTCCTCGGTGATGCCGGCGATCTTGATATCCATCTGCAGCGAAGTGACGCCTTCGCTCGTGCCCGCGACCTTGAAGTCCATGTCGCCGAGATGGTCCTCGTCGCCCAGGATGTCGCTGAGCACCGCGAAGCGCTCGCCCTCGAGGATGAGGCCCATCGCGATGCCCGCGGTCGGGCGCTTGAGCGGCACGCCCGCGTCCATCAGCGCCAGCGACGATCCGCACACCGTCGCCATGGACGATGAGCCGTTCAACTCGGTGATCTCCGAGACGACGCGGATGGTGTAGGGGAATTCGGCCGGGGTCGGCAGCATCGGGCGGATGGCGCGCCAGGCGAGCTTGCCGTGTCCGATTTCGCGCCGGCCGGGCGCGCCCATGCGGCCGGTTTCGCCGACCGAATAGGGAGGAAAGTTGTAGTGGAGCAGGAAGCGCTCCTTATAGGTCCCGTCCAGCGAATCGACATATTGCTCGTCCTCGCCGGTGCCGAGCGTGGCGACGACCATCGCCTGCGTTTCGCCGCGCGTGAACAATGCTGAGCCATGGGTGCGGGGCAATACGCCGACCTCGGCCAGGATCGGGCGCACCGTGGTTAAGTCGCGCCCGTCGATGCGGCGCTTGTGGTCGAGAATGTTCCAGCGCACGACTTTGGCCTGGGCGTCGTGGAAAGCCTTCGCGACTTCCGCCACGGGAAACTTCGCCTCGTCGCCAGCCGGCGCGAGCGCCGCAAACACCTTCGCCTTGGCCGCGTCAACAGCGGCGTAGCGCTCCTGCTTCTGGGTGAGCGAATAGGCGGCGCGAAGATCGGCCTCGCCCACTTCGAGGACCGCCTTTTCAACCCCCGAGTCGTCTTTCGTTCCGAGTTCGCGCGGCTCCTTGGCGGCCTTTTCGGCCAGCCGGATGATCGCCTGAAGCACCGGTTGGAATCCGGCGTGGCCCGCCATAACCGCCTTCAGCATCGTGTCCTCGGAGAGCTCCTGAGCCTCCGACTCGACCATCAAGACCGCGTCCGCCGTGCCCGCCACGACCAGATCGAGGGTCGAATCCTTCATCTCCTCGACGGTCGGGTTGACCTTGATCTCGCCCTTGATGAGGCCGACGCGCGCGCCGCCGATCGGGCCCATGAAGGGCACGCCGGAAAGGGTCAGCGCGGCCGAAGCGGCGACCATCGCGAGAATGTCCGAGTCGTTCTCGAGGTCATAGGAGAAGACCGTCGCGATGACTTGCGTGTCGCAGCGGAAATCCTCGGGAAACAGCGGGCGGACCGGCCGGTCGATCAGGCGAGAGGTCAGCGTTTCACGATCGGACATACGCCCTTCGCGCTTGAGATAGCCGCCCGGAATTCGTCCGGCGGCGAACGCCTTCTCCTGGTAGTGGACGGTGAGGGGAAAAAAGTCCTGACCGGGTTTCGGCTCCTTGGCGGCGACGACCGTCGCCAGCACGGTGGTCTCGCCCCAGGTCGCCAGCACGGCGCCGTCCGCCTGCCGGGCCACGCGTCCCGTCTCGAGCGTGAGCTTGCGCCCGCACCAGTTGAGTTCTTCACGTTGTACGTCAAACATCTTTCTTCATCCTGCATCAGTTGAGGATGCGAAAGCCTGCGGCCCATGCCGCCCGACAATCGGGCTCGTCAACGGCAAGACGGCGAGCGGCTGGGCGAACGCCAGCCGCTTGCGATCCTGCCATGACGCGAGGCTCTCGCATTGGGTTAAGAGCGCCGGCCGCGCCGTCGCCCGTCTTCGGGGTGGGACGCCTGAAATCAGGCGCTCCGTTTGCGTCGGGCTCGCCTTCAGCGGCGGATGCCCAAACGCTCGATGAGGGTCTTATAACGCCCCTCGTCCTGCTTCTTGACATAGTCGAGAAGCGTCCGCCGCTGCGACACCATCTTAAGCAGGCCGCGGCGGGAATGGTTGTCCTTGACATGAGTTTTGAAGTGGCTGGTCAGGTTGGTGATGCGCTCGGTGAGAATCGCAACCTGAACTTCGGGCGACCCGGTGTCGCCGACTTTCAAACCATATTGATTGATAAGCGCAGACTTGCGCTCGGTCGTAATCGACATCGGAATTGTCCTTAAATCTGCGGCCGGCCGAAGCCAGCCTCATCGTTTCCAAAGCGGCCGAACCGGGATGTCGTCCAGGTCGGTCGCGACACAAAAGCCGCGCTCTTAAGGGCGTGGATCGCGCGCTTATACAGATTTCGCGCCGCGGCGCCAGCGCTTTCTCATCAAGGAGCCAATTTGTCTGTCGCGGAGCGCGCGCAACCTCGCCGTTGTTGCGCCGCCCAACAGCGCGGCAGGATCGGCTATCCGACGGACAACGCCTCGTTCGGCTCTCTCGCCCTGCGATATCCCAAATAGGCGACGCCGGCAAAGCCGAGGAGAATCATGGCCCAGGTCGACGGTTCGGGGACGCCCCCGGGAAGTTTCGACAACAGCGACGTTGTCCACGCCAATGTAGCTGAAGCCGCTCGCGCCCGCGAGCGTGATCAGCGTGCTCGTTCCGGTCGCAACGAAGTTCAAAGTCTCGGAATTCCAGAAATTAGTGCTATCGCCGGGGTTCGTGCTGGTAAACGTGCCCGAAGTCGACCCTGCGCTCGCCGTCACCCCGTCCGGGAGGCCCCACTGCATCGCGCTGCCCAAGTCAAAGGTCAGCGTGTAGTGAGCGCCCGCCGTCGTTGCGATCGTCTGCGAGACGCTGTCGTAAGGCGCGGTGTTGATGGTGCCCGTGAGGTCGAGCAAAAAGGAACTCGGATTACCTGGGCTCGGTCCCAAACCGCCATAAAAGCCGCCGCTCGGAATCCACAGCGCGGGATAGGCGCCCGAGATGGTCCAGCCGGTAATATCGGAGGACCCTACGGGGACATTATCACCCCCGGTTCCGGTATTATTCGTGAAGTTCCCATCGGGGTCGCCGAAGCCGCCATTGGTGATGAGATTGGCGCTCGCCCCGTTCGTAGGCACGCAAGCGGAAAGAGCGATTCCAACGGCAAAAGCGTAAGATTTCATTGGATCCCCCTAGACTACTTGGATTTCCAGAAGATGACTGTGGGGCCGTCCAGGGGCCAAAGGGCGCCCAAAGATAAGGTCGATAGATGTTAGACTGGAGGGGAAGGGCGCAACAGTCAACGATCCTTTGTCCGGATTGACGCGGCGCGCGCGCACCCCGCGGTTGTTCCGCGGCCTAGCCAACCCAGGAGGATCTGTTTTCAGACGGAGAACGTCTCTTCCGGCTCTCTCTCGCCCTGCGAAATAGGCGACGCCGGCAAAGCCGAGCAGAATTCCCACGGCGCGTTTTCCATGCCAAACAAGCCCCGTGCAACGTCGACAGACGAACGATCCCGCCAAGAGGGCCCCAAGGCCCAAGAGCCGCGGCAAGCGCAATCTTCCCGCCGAGGAGCGCCGGCGCGAGTTGCTCGAGGCCGCCCTCGATATTTTCTCGGAAAAGGGCATGGGCATCACAATCCAGGCGCTCGCCGATCGGGTGAGCGTCACGCAGCCGCTGGTGCACCGCTATTTCCGTACACGCGCCGATCTCATCGCGGGCATTCGCGAAAAGATTCAGTTCGCCCATTGGGACCCGGCTTGGCGCGAGGTGCTGACGGACCGCAGCCGCGCGTT
The DNA here is from genome assembly GCA_963743265.1 of uncultured Alphaproteobacteria bacterium. GTDB lineage: Bacteria > Pseudomonadota > Alphaproteobacteria > Rhizobiales > Beijerinckiaceae > Roseiarcus. The sequence continues at coordinate 42,064 of CAVUPE010000041.1, forward strand.
GTGCGAGCGCATCCCCGATTTCTACGCGCTCTACCTCCCGCATATCTACAGCGCGCGCTGGTATCGCAGCTTCTGGTACGCGGCGCTAAGCGATCCGACCTTCGCGCAGGAATTTCTCGGTCGCGTGCAGGAGGAGCTGCTACTTTCGATCATTGGCGAAGCGCGCTTCACATTCGGCTATCCCGCCCTCGAACGCCGGCCGGCGGAGCCGCGTGAGATCGAGCTGGTCTGGGGGATGCATTCCACCACCGTCTTTCTCGGGATACGCCGCTACGTCTATCGTACGCCGGTGTCACCGGACCTGCAGACCACGGTGCTCGACCAGATGCGAGCTTATCTTCACACGGTCCCGGAGGTGATGGAGGAACTGATGCCTTCAGCGCGAAAGAGGACCGCGATTGAGCGGTGAGGCCGCCATCTAAAGGGCGCCGCGAAGAACAACGCGACACTCTCGATCGCCAAGGCAGACCGCGTGATGCGCACGCGTTCGCCGGCGCAATAGGTCGACAGGCCGGGATTGCCGACGAGGCCTGGACCGTTCGCCGGGTGACGGATGGGTCGCGAACCGGCCCCGCGGGCCGGCCCGCGACTCGGTCAGGCGGCCGCCGCGAAAGCGGCGACGGCCTTGGCGGCTTCCGGCTTCTCGTCGAGCACGAGATGGCCGGCGCCCTTGAAAATCTCGACCTTGGCCTTCGGCAGCGCCTTCTTCCAAAGCTCCGCCTGCTGGGGCGGCACGAGCTTGTCCTCGTCGCCCCACACGATGAGGGTGGGAACGTCGATGCGGTGGAGGTAGCGCTTAAACTTCGGGTCCCAGGGCTTTTCCCATAAGAGGCGCGCGAGCGTCGTCGCTTCGCGATAGCGCGCGCCCATGAACTCGGGGTCCGGCCCGGTCGGCAGCCAGGGCTTGAGCACATCGAAATTCGAAGCCAGGCTAGCGACGATCTTCTCTCCGGGCGTGGCAAGCACATCGAGCGTTGGATATTCGGCGCTGCGCATGCCGGCGGGGGCGACGAGCGTCAGCGTCTTCACGCGCTCACGCTGCTGGGAGGCGAAATGCGCCGCCAGAAGGCCGCCCAGCGAGAAGCCGACAAGATGGACCTTGTCGACGCCAAGCGCGTCCAGCAAACCGACGTAATGCATAACGTAATCGTTGAACGTATCCATCGCCGGATCGTCGCCCGATTCGCCAAATCCGGGATGATACGGGTGTAGGACGCGGAACTTGTCCGCCCATGGCTTGGCGAATTCGTAGCCGTGGAACGTGCCCGCCCCGTGCAGGAAGAGCAGCGGCTCGCCCTTGCCTGCGGAGTAAAGGACCGTGTCGACGCCGTTGATGTTCAGCGTCTCTTTCTTGAAATCGACCATTGGCTTCCTCCCCGCCTTATTCCGCCGCAAGACGCGCGGGCTGCCTGCCGCGCACGCGCGGCATCACATCCTCAGCGATCAACTGCAGGTTCTTCGTCACTTTCCAATGCGGCATGTCGCCAAGCGCGCCCTGGATGTTGAAATGGGTGGTGCCCATCATCTCGCCCCATTCGCCGATCTGATTGGCGACCTTCTCGGCTGTGCCGACGGCGACGAACAAGGCGTCGCTCACCAACTTGAAATCAAAAGCGCCATGCAATTTGTCGCCGACCGCGGCGCGCGCCTTCAGCTGGTCGATCGAGAGATAGCCCGGGGGCGCCAGATATTGCGGCACGGTGCGCAGGGCGTCTTCGAAGAAGAAGCGAATGTGGTCGGCGAATTCGGCTTCCGCCTTTTCCTGTGTCTCCGCGACATAGGTCATGACGCCCAGGGGCAATTGGTCGGGCCGCACCTGATGACCATAGGCAGCCGAGCGCTTGCGCAAATTGTCGTTGAGCTCCTGCGCACGTTTCTTGGTCACGAACACTGCGGAATAGCCAAAGCCCAATTCGGCGGCGAGTTCGACCGTCTCGGGACTGCCGGTGCCGACTATGTAGCAGGGCGGATGAGGCCGCTGCGCCGGGCGCACCCAGGGATTGAGAAAGCGATAGGTATAAAACTCGCCGTAGTGGCTCATCGGCCCGTCCTGCGTCCAGGCCTTCAGGATAATTTCGATCGATTCCTTGTGGCGCTCGCGCGCCGTCGCGGGATTGACCGGATTGGCCCAATATTCCATGCCCGTGCCGAGCGGAAAGGCGACCTCGAGGCGTCCGCGCGACATCACGTCGAGCATCGCATATTCCTCGGCGAGCCGATTGGGATATTCGAGGTTGGGCGGCGTGCCCCAAACGCAGATGCGCGCCTTTTTCACGCGTGAGATGAGCGCCGCCGCGATGAGGCTCGGCGCCGGCATCATCGAATAGCTGGTGTTGTGATGCTCGTTCACGACGATCGCGTCGAAGCCGACCTTGTCGGCGAATTCGAGTTCGTCGAGATAGCGATCATACAAAGCAGCCGCCTTGCCGGGGTCGTAGTATTTGTTGGGGAAGTCCACCCATAGCGAGTGGTAGTCCTTGTGGTTCTTGGGCAGATGCACATAGGGCATGAAGTGCATGAAATTGAAGCGCGCCGTCATCGTCTCCTCCCTGAAGTTTCTCTTGTTCCCCGCCCGACTCATCCCATCAGCCGGAAGGTCATCTCCATCTGCGTCATGCGCTCGGCGAGTTCGGCGCTCGAAAGCGCCGCGCGCTCGTGATCGATCCGCGCGCCGCTGTGGCCGATCCGCATTTGCGCAAATTCCACCACCTGGGCGGCGACCAGCCGCAAGCTCTGCTCCACCTCGGCGCTCTGACACGCCCCATCGGGTCCGAACGGCCGCGCGGCCGCATTGACAACGGCGGCGAACGGCGTCGGCCACGCGCGCAGCGCATGCGCGATCGCGCGCAAAGACGCGAGCGTCGAGCCCATCGCCTGGATGCCGTCCGCGCAAACGATGATGCCCACCGCGCGATCGGCGAGATAGACCCGCGGGTCGGCGCGCATGTCCTCAACATAGTCGACCGCATTCTTCAGGAGGCCTGAAATCGAGCCATGATAACTGGGCGATGAGAATATGACGCCGTCCGCGCGCCGCAAGGCCGCGACCAGCGCTTTCGCCTCAGGCCCGCGCTCGCCCTCCGCGGGATCGTAATGAGGCAAAGCGACCGCGGGGCCAGAAAACATCGCCGTCGACGCGCCCAGCCGCGCCGCAGCCGCCAGGGCAAACGCCAGCGCACGTTCAGAGGTCGACCCGATACGAAGGGTTCCGCCGACGCCTACGATGAAGGGGGCCCGATGTCTCAACGCGGTTCCGCAGTCTTGCAGCGTCAGGTTTGGGTCGATTTTATAATTCCATAAAAAATGTGCAAGCAGAGAATCCCCGTTAGCGCGGCGCGTCGAATTGTTTGAACCCAAGCTGCGTCCCAACCATGAAGCCGCAGTCGATCGTGACGCCGACCCGCCGTCGGTCTTCGCTCCGGAGCGGGGCGCGACGACGACCAAGAAGCCAAATTTATTATCTCATAAAATCTTATTGCGAAGGCGGGATCGGTCGCTATTATTCAGCCAGCAATCGCGCGGGAACGGCGCGTCTTTATCGGGTCGGCGCCGACCGCAGGGAGGACTCAGGGCAAGTGTTGCGCGCGAACGACGACACGCGCCGATTTGAGCGCGGCTCGCTCGGAAATCGCCAAGCGGCGCGTTGTCGTTGTTCGTCCGCCTCCCTTAGAAACTCTCCGATCGACTATTTGAAAATCGACGGCAGTTTCATGTCTCAGCTGAAGGATCACGGTATCGACCGCGCGACTGTGGAGTCGCAGCGGACGGCGTTTGATGGATTTAACAAAATCGCAACCGCGCGCATGGAGGAGGGAAGATGGCTGACCGCATTCTGACGACCCACGTGGGGGCGCTGCCGACTCCGAAGAAACTGGTCGAGCTTGCCCATAAGCGGTCCCTCGGCGAGCAGTTTGACAAGGCGGCGTATGACCGAGAGATCAAAGATGGCGTCGACGATGTGGTCCGCCACCAGAAACAAGTCGGCGTCGATCTCGTCAATGATGGCGAGTTGCCCCACAACGTCGGCTGGGCCTGGGATTATGGCGCGTGGTGGTCCTATGTGATCCCGCGCCTGGGCGGTGTGGAGGCCGTCAAGTCAGGCCTCTGGGGTTCGACACTCTCGGCGCAGACGAAAACCCCAATGGCGCCCAACGATTTTGTGGTGAGCGATTGGGGTGAGCGCCGGGACATGGCCAAGTTCCAGGAGGCCTATATGGACCCCCACTCCGGGTGCGGGATTCCCGAGCAGTGGATGACCGAGCACCACCCCGTTGTTAGGGGCCCGATCAAGTACAAAGGGCAGGACGACATCAAGCGCGATATCGCCAACCTCAAGGCCGCTCTCAAAGCCGCCGGGGTCGAGAAAGGCGGTTATATCAATTCGATCGCGCCGGCGAGCGTCTCGCGGATGGCGAACGAATATTACAAGAGCGAAGAAGAGCTGATGTACGCCTGCGCGGACGCGATGCGCGAGGAATACAAGGCGATCGTTGACGCTGGGCTGAGCGTCCAGCTCGACGACCCGGCGTTCGCCGAGAACTGGGATCAGTCGAAGAAAGAGCCGAGCGTTGACGGCTACAGGGCCTACACGAAGAAGTGCGTTGAGATTCTCAACCACGCGATCCGCGGGCTGCCCCAGGAGAAAATTCGCTTCCACCTCTGCTGGGGGAGCTGGCATGGACCCCATACGACCGACATTCCGATGAAGCACCTCGTGGACTTGATGTTGCAGATCAATGCAGGGGCCTATTCCTTCGAGGCGGCCAACGCCCGCCACGGGCACGAGTGGAAGCTATGGAAAGACATCAAGCTCCCCGAGGGCAAGGTGATCATGCCCGGCATCGTCAGCCACTCGACCAACCTCATCGAGCACCCTGAACTCGTCGCCGAGCGGATCACCAACTTTGCTGAGGCGGTCGGACGCGACAACGTCGTGGCCTCGACCGATTGCGGGCTTGGCGGTCGTGTGCATCCGCAGATTGCCTGGGCGAAGCTCGAGGCTCTTGCGCAAGGCGCGGAACTCGCCACGAAGCGCCTCTGGAGCCGAGCGGCGGCGTAGTCCGGTCGGTGCAGATCCGGCGCCACGGAAAACACGACAGGCGCTCTCCAACGAGTGAATGAATAAAAAAGTGAAACAATAAAAACGGGAGGAGTTGAACAATGGAAAGACGGACGTTTATCAAGGGAAGCGCCGCCGCTGTCGGCGCGGCGACCCTGCCTCGAAACGTGTATGCCGCGGCCGAGGCGCCGACGAAAATCCGCTTCGGAACCGCGGTCGGCATGTCTGGCCTTTTCGTCGATGGCTCGAAATCGACCACCATCTCCCAGTATGACCTCTGGGCGAAGAGGGTGAACGACGCCGGCGGCCTGATGCTGTCGAAATACAATAAGAGAGTGCCGGTCGAGATCGTCTATTACGACGGCCGTTTCGACATCAACGAAACGACCAAGCTCACCGAGAAGCTCATTCTCGACGACAAGGTCGACATGATGCTGGCGCCGTGGGGCACGGCCTGGAACATCGCCTCGGCCCCCATCACCAACAAGTATGAATATCCGGTGATCTACACAACCGCCGGCGATTCGGTTCTCTACACCAAGGCCAATGACTGGCCTTATGCGTTCTGGTCGCTGTCTCAGCCGAACGAATTGGTCCAGCCGATGATCGACTGGCTCGTCCAGCTCAAAAAAGATGGAAAGATCAAGGGGCGCGTCGCTGCGACCAATATCGGCATTGAGCTCGGCGTCGAAATGGCCAACGCCTTCGCCAAGCTCGCCCCGAAAGCCGGTCTGGATCTCGTCTTCAACAAGAGCTATCCCCCCGACGTTACGGATCTGCAGCCGCTGCTGCGCCAGGTCATGGCGACCAATCCGGATGCTTACTTCTCTTTCAGCTACCCACCGGACACCTTCATGGTGACCGGGCAAGCGCAACAGCTCGGTTTCAGTCCGGACGTATTCTATGTCTGCATCGGCGGCGTCTTCCCGGGCTATCGGGACCAGTTCGGCGCCGACAAGGTCGAAGGCATCTTTGCCTACGGCGGACAGGATCCCTCCGCGCCGGGCTACGAAGACTACGCCAAAGCGATGAAAGCCATGTACAACCAGGAGCCGGAAGCGGGCGCAGTTCAGGTCTATGCCTGCCTTCAGATCGTGCAGCAGGCGATCGAGAAGGTCGGCGAGATCGACCGCAAGAAGATCCGCGACGAGATGGCGAAGGGCGGCAAGGACACGCTCTGGGGCGACATAACCTGGAAGGACCAGCTGAACGCCAGTCCGTGGGCGGTCGGCCAGTGGCAGGGCGGCAAGATGGTCGGCGTCTTCCCCGCCAACAAGCAGAACGCGAAGCCGCCGCTGTTCCCGAAGCCGAAATGGGCCTAGTGGCCGACTGAAAGACAGGGCGGGCGGACCCATATCCGCCCGTCGGCGTCGGGGGTTTTGCTGACAAATGTTCGAAGTCGTGTTGAACGGCCTCATCCTCGGCGGGATGTACGGCCTCATCGCACTCGGGCTGAATTTGCAATATGGCATCGCCCGGATGCTGAACCTCTCCTATGGAGAGTTCTTCACGGCCGGGGCCTTTGCTTCCTTTTTCGCGATCACCCTTTACCACGTCAATCCGCTGCTCGGACTGGTGGCGAGCGTCCCGATTTCCTTCGCCGCCAACTGGTTGATCTATCGCTTTCTTCTACTGCCGCTCATACGGCGGGCGCCCAACCAGGACGCCCTCGACGGCGACGTGGTGCTGTGCACCTTCGGACTGCTCTTCGTTTTCCAGGGTTTCGAGCAGGTCTACTGGGGCGGCAATGTGCGCGGCTATTACTTCCTGTCTTCCCCGGTCCATTTTTTCGGCGCCAGCCTGCCGGCGAACCGGCTGCTGGCGTTCGCCTCCGCAATGATCCTTGGCGGCGTCCTGATCCTCGTCATGCGCAAGACCCGCTTCGGCACAGCGCTCCGCGCCATCGCCATCGACCCTATCGCCGCCGGCCTGACTGGCATCGACGTTTTCAAACTGTCGGCGCTGGCCTTCGCGCTTGGCGGCGCGATGGTCGCCATTTCCGGCGCGCTGGTCAGCACATTCATCGCCAGCAGCGCCTCTTCTGGCATCGTCTATACGCTCAAGGCGCTGATCGTCATTATTGTCGGCGGCCCCGGCCGCATGGCGGGCGCGATCGCCGCCGGTCTGCTGTTGGGCGTCGCTGAACAGGTGGGCGGATATCTTGTCGATCCCGGCCTCACGCTGGCCATCAACTATGCGATTCTCATTCTGGTTCTCCTGATCAAGCCGACGGGATTGTTCGCCCGTGGCTGACGGATCGAAGCGGCTGATATTCTTGGCGGCGATTATCGGCGCCGCCATCCTGGCCGCCCTGCCGTTGGCCGTTTCGGCCTACGGCGTCTCGACGGGCATCGTGTACTTCGCCAATATCGCCCTAGCGACGGCCTGGGCGCTCTTTTCGGGCCCGACCCGCTACATTTCGCTGGCCACCGGCGCCTTCGTCGGCGTCGGAATGTACACAGTCGCCGTCGCGCATGTCAGCCTGAATCTCGCGGCCTGTCTCGCCCTTGCCGCGATCATCGGTTTCCTCTTTGCGCTCGTCGTCGGGCTTTCGACGCTCCGCCTTCGCGGCGTCTACTTCGTCATCTTCACCTTTGGCCTCACCGAACTCATGCGCCAAGTGTCGAGCTGGTACGAAATCAACATCACCAACAAACTGAATCGCTTCATTACGATCAGCATCGACTCGATTGTCATCTACGAAATGCTGCTCGTCCTGGCCGTGGTGGCGGTCGCTGGCAGCTGGTATGTCAGCACCACCCGGCTAGGTCACGCGCTCCGCGCGATCGGCGAGGACGAGACGGTCGCCCGGCATACTGGCATCGACGCCACCTGGATCAAGGTGCTGGTCTTTGCGATCGCGGCTTCGATGATGTCCTTGGTCGGCGGCGTCTATGCGCTGCGCTACCCAAGCATCGATCCTACGGTCGGGTTCGGCAACGCGTGGTCGTTCCAGGTGCTGATCGCCGCCTTGCTCGGCGGTCCGGGCAGGCCGTGGGGCCCCGCGATCGGCGCCGTACTGCTGGTGCTTCTGTCCGATTTTCTCGTAGGCGCATTTTCTAGATACTTCACCATCGCGCTCGGCGTCTGTTTCGTCGTAATCGTCTATTTTATCCCGGGCGGAATCGCGCCCCGGATCGAGCAGCTCTACGGCGTGCTGACCCGCGCGCGCCGAGCCGCTAGGAGCGCGTCCGGCGCCCCGGCGCCGCAGGAGCCTCCGACCGACGCTGTTGCGGACAACGAGACGGGCGCGGAAATGCGCGCGGTCGTCCCGCGCCGGCGCTCGGCGCTTCATCCTCTCATGCGCCGCCTCACCCGGTCGGGCCCGAGGCTCGTGGTCCGCGACGGCGTCGGCCCGCCGCCGGGCGCCGTGCTTAGCGTCCATGGCCTCAGGAAAGCTTTCGGCGGTCTCATCGCTGTCCGCGACCTCTCCTTCGATATCCCCGCAGGCGGCATCACCGGCCTCATCGGCCCGAACGGCTCGGGCAAGACGACCGTCCTCAACCTCATCACTGGCGAGCTGCCGCCGGACGCCGGGTCGATCGTTTTTCAAGGCGATGAGATTATCGGCGTCCGATCGTTCGAGATATGCCGCGCCCGCATCGCCCGAACATTCCAGCTCGTGCGCATCCTTCCGGGCATGACAACGCGCGAGAACGTCATGCTCGGCCGAATGTTCGGCAGCGATCCGACAGGCCCCGCCGCAGCGCTGAGCGAAGCGGACGCCCTCCTCGACCGGGTCGGTCTGGCGGACCGGGCCCAACTCATCGGCTCACAGCTCACCTATATCGACCAGAAGCGCGTCGAGCTCGCCCGCGCGCTGGCGACCCGCCCGCAACTGCTCTTGCTGGACGAATGGCTTGCCGGACTCAACCCGACCGAGCTCAAGATCGGGATCGACCTCATTCGCCGGATCCAGCGCGAAGGCGTTACGGTTCTCATGGTCGAGCATGTGATGGAAGCGATCCGCGCCCTTTGCGGCCATGTCGTCGTCATGAACGCCGGCATGAAGATCGCGGAGGGAACGGCGGCCGAGGTTCTGTCCGACCCGAAAGTGATGCAGGTCTATCTTGGAGACGACGATGCTGCGGCTTGAGCACGTCAGCGTCGCTTACGGCAAACATGAGGCGCTGCACGACGTCACCGTCGATATCGCGCCAAGCCGCACCACGGCGATTCTCGGCGCCAATGGCGCCGGCAAGAGCACGCTTTTGAAGACAGTCGCGGGTCTCGTCCGGCCGCAGTCGGGCGGCAGGATTCTGTTCCACGACCGGCCGATCGAACAGGAGGCGCCCCACCGCATCGTCGAGGCCGGCATCGCTCTCGTGCCGGAGGGCCGCCGTCTTTTCGGCGAGATGTCGGTGATCGACAATCTTCGCATCGGCGCCTATCCCGAGCGCGCCCGCGCCGGCCAATCCGAACGGCTGGAGCAGCAATTGACGCTGTTTCCGCGCTTGGCCGAACGCCGCCAACAGCTCGCCAAAACGATGAGCGGCGGCGAGCAGCAGATGCTGGCGATCGCCCGCGCGCTGATGTCCGAGCCGAAAATCCTCCTCCTCGACGAGCCCTCCCTCGGCCTGAGCCCGCGGCTGGTCAGCGATCTGTTTTCAATTCTTCGCCGCCTGACCGAGGGCGGCCAATCGATCGTCCTCGTCGAGCAGAACGCCTACCAGAGCCTCAAGCTCGCCGATCACATCTATGTCCTAGACAATGGCCGGATCGTCAGCGCCGGAACCCCGGCGGAAATGCGCCAGGACAAGATGATCCAGAAAGCCTATCTCGGATTGTGATGGCGCGGGGCCGTCGAATCACAAGCGGCTCGCAGGACTCACATTTCCGCAGGACGGCCGCTCAGCCTTCAACTATCGCGTCCCCTCACGTCGAGCCTCTCGACCTGGACCGAGATCGCGGCCCAAACGGCCAGCAAGAGCGCCAGAGGCCGGCCCAATGGAAGCTATCGAATTGACTATCCCGTCTAGTGGCGCGGGATCCAGTCCTATGGCTTGGTCGGATAGGTTCAGCGCGAGACGCCAACAGCGTGAGGCGAAGGCGGCCGGGGAATCTCAGGGCGATCCTTTGCGACGTGAAAACCGGACCGGAAGCCGTCCAATTGCCTGCCCCGTTTCGGGGTAGGGCATCCGGGTTCCCGCTGGCCGCAGGCGAAAAGAATGATACAATTGCTTGGAGAAAACAGAATTCGGTGATATGCTCTTTTGTTCGATGGATCAGACGGCGCACGGCGAGAAAAGAAAGGGAACGCATTGAGGCGATCTGCCCGCTTGCGACACATCTTGCGGGGGAGCTGAGAGGCGAGAGAATTTTTTTGCTCGAATCGGCCGTAACCCATTGAAAAGGCCCGATTCGAAAAAATAAACGCTAGTAAACGCCAGCCATTTTACTAGCGTTTATGCTCGTTTACTGGCGTTTATAGGCGTTTACTTGCGCGGACTGGCGCCCATTCGCCCGCTCAGCGGCCCTGCAGGCGGGCGTCAGAAATCTCGGTGACGAGCTTGCGCATCATCGCTTCGCCAAAAGTCCGGAAATCGTCAATTTGCACCACAAAGGCGCCCGGGCCGCCGGTCACGTTTTCGCGGTAATACTGGGCAAGGCCGCCGGGCGGGTTGGTGTGCATGGCGAGATAGCCGCCCGTCGCCGCCGCCTTGCGGTTGTAGATGGCGAGCCCGTTGATCACCGCGCCCTGCCCCGACCGCCGCATCACGCGCCTCCGTCACCAGGCGGCCCTGGTTGCTGGTGCCGTCGCCCGAGACGTCGATCACCCGCCGGCTCGTCTCAATGGCGCTCTCGGCAAACAGCGCGAAGGAGAAATCGATCGCCGCGCCGATTGCGGTCCGGCCGAGAAACGAGCGCGGCGCCGCGGCCATCGCGGCGACGAATGTGCGCGCGTCCGCTTCATTGCGGATCACTGCCCAGTCGACCACCACCCGCTCTTCGCCATCGCCGGCCCACTCGACATAAGCCAGCGCGATCGCGCCGTGCGGCCCAGTGGAGATCGCATCGATGAGCTGCTGGCTCTGGATCGCCTCGCCATAGCCGCGCCGCTCGAGCGCGAATTCCTCGTCGTCGATGCTGCGGGAGACGTCCGCGGCCAACACGATCGCCGCGTCGACGGCGACCGGAGCGCCCGCCGCGTCCGCCTGGGGCGCTTGGGTAACGAAGAGCGCAAGCGACGGTGGCGGCGCAGAGCGCCAGATCGATCCGCGAGCCTTTGCGCATCAAAGCCTCCTCCGCCCCGCCTGAGATCATAGGCTGACAGAGCGTCCGCCGGAAGGGCGCGCGCTCACTTTGAGGATGGCGTAAATCCGCTCTCGATGTCGTTCCCGACCAGAACGAAATCGGCCAGCGGCGCTCGAGCTTCGGAAGAGCGACGCGAGAGGAGAACCAAATCAAGGACGACCCGAAAAGGACCGCCGCCAGAGGCAGTGCGTCCGCAGCCCATTCTAATGCATGGGATCTTACGCCTTATGACGCATCCTTGATTTAGGCCTCCTCTCGCGTGTGAGTTTCGCGACGAACTGCTGGCAATCGTTTGCGCTAGTTCGCCGCGAGCATGCCGCGCAGGGTATGGCTTTGGCCGTCCAGCGTGGCGTAGGAAATATCGTCGATGCGCCATTCGCCGCGTTCGAACAGCATGGCGTAGGTCAACCGCTCCCGGGCGCCGTCGCCGCGGGCGAACTCGGCGAGCACCTTGGCGCCGTCTCGAGTTTCCGAGATCGGGGCCACACTCAGGGCGACGAGGTGGGGCGCGTGGTCGCTGAACGGATCGCGGAGGTCGGCCGGCGGCCCGTCGCGGACGCCGGCGATGATCTCCTCAGCCGCGATCGAGCGCAACAGCGAACGTGAGAAAAACCGCGCCCGCAGGGTATTGTCGCCCATGACGCCATCGCCACGGCCTTCAATCGCCGCTCGATCGGCGGCGTATGCGTCCTTGACGGCGCCTTCCGGCGAATGTCGATTGATGCCCGCTTCAGCGGCCAGCGCGAACGGGAGGAGGCAGGCCACCGCGACCAAGATCCTCTTCATGATGCAATTCCCTCTAGGTTGCTAACGTAGAGTTAACGCCATGCCGCAACGTCCGCTGTGATCCAGATCACACTCCGGACAGGAAATGAGGGAGGAAGCGGCGAGGCGGGCGGAGGGGCGACCCAACCCACCGGGGATCGCAGCGGCGATGGTATCTTCAATACCACTCGTCTATGTTTTTTGCCCGAGACTTCAGGCTATCGTGACGGCGGCAGCCGCCTCCGCCTTCGGGTTGCGCAAGTTGCAGAAAAATGAGCCTAGGCGGCTGAAAAGACTAGATCACGCGCAGAATCGCACAGCGCCCGCGCCCCTCCTCCAGTCCGCCGTCGCGAGGCCGGCGGACTCGCTCAACGCCTTCGGTCCGCGAACGCCTTGGCGAGAAAAAGCCCGCCCTGCCGCAGGCCCTCGGCGTCGATCCCATGGCCGATCCCAGGCGAGACATGCCACTGAGTTGGGATCGACGCCCCGGCGAGCGCTTCCGCCGCCATGAACATCGCGTCAAGCGGGATCATCGGGTCCTGATCGCCGTGGATCAGCAGGATCGGCGGAGGCGCGCCGCGCGCATCGCGCGCCGTCGCTTCGGCGAGCCGGTCGGGGCCAACCAACAGGCCGGAAAAGCCTAGAATCGCCGCGGGCGCCCGCGGACGTCGGAGACCGACATGCAGCGCCATCATGCAGCCCTGGCTGAACCCGACCAGCGCCAGCTTCGAATCGTCGAGACCGAGCTTCTGGAGTTCGGCGTCGAGAAAAGCGTCGATCGCGCCACGCGCCTTGACTGCGCCCGTCCATCGCTCCCCGCCGCCGGCCGTATCGTCCGGCGACCGGTTGGAAAGCGCGAACCATTGCCGACCCATCGGCGCCCCCGGGGCGCGCTCGGGCGCGTGCGGCGAGACGAAGGCTGCCTCCGGCATCAGCTTGCGCCATTGGCGGCCCAGCTCGATGAGATCGGCGCCGTCTGCGCCGTAGCCGTGCAGGAACACGACCAGTTGGCTGGTTCGGCCGGCGGCCGCCGGGATGCGTGGTCCGTCCAAGGCGGCGCTCATTGGATACAGGCTCCGGGGATGATCCGGTCAGGCTTATCGCGAACCGTCAGCAAGAGCCATCCCCGAGCGCGCCTTGACGCCCCGGTAATAGGCCCAGAGCATGCGGGCGGCGACGCCCCTGAGCGGGCGCCAGCGTTCGGCAATCCGCTCGAGCCGCGCCACGTCCGGTCGGCGCTTCAGGTTCAAGGCGACCTTCGCGGCCTCCTGCAACGCCACGTCGCCCGCAGGGAAGGCGTCGGGGTGACCGAGGCAAAAGAGGAGAAAAATGTCCGCCGTCCAGGGACCAATCCCTTTGACCGCGACCAGCGCCTTGTGGGCCTCCTCAGCGTCGAGATCGGCAAGGCCCTTGAGATCGAGACCGCCTTCGACGATTGCGTGGGCAAGTGCACGCAAAGCGCGGATTTTGGCGTTCGACAATCCGCAGGCGCGCAAGTCCGCTTCCGTCGCTTTCGCGATTTCAGCCGCGTCGAGCGGGACGATGGACGCCTGCAATCGGCCGAAAATCGCCGCCGCGCTGGCCGTCGAAACCTGCTGCGCCACGATGATTGCAGCCAGCCCCGCAAAGCCCGCCTCCCTCCGGCGAAGAGGCGGGGGCCCTCCGATCGCGATCAAATGCTCGATAAGCTCTGGATCTTTGGCGAGCAGGCGCTCAGCGGCTGCCTGGAGCGTCGCCTCATCGTCGATCGGGGGACCGGGATGATAGATTCTTTTCTTGGCTGGACGACGTTTAGGGCGCCGGGTTGCTCGGACCCCTGGCTTAGGTATTCGCTTTGCCCCCATGGCCGATGAAATCCTCGCGACTGCCCCTGTCCTCCGCTTTGCGCCGTCGCCAAACGGGGCGCTGCATCTCGGCCACGCCTATTCGGCGCTGATGAATGATCGCATCGCCGTCGAAACCAATGGCCGCGTGCTGCTGCGCATTGAGGATTTAGACCGCACGCGCTGCAAACCGCAATTCGAGGCCGCCATCGTCGACGACCTCGCCTGGCTCGGGCTTCGCTTTCCCGCGCCACGCCGGCAGAGCGAGCATGGCGACGACTACGCGGCGGCGCTCGCGCGCCTCGACCAGCGCGGCCTGGTCTACCCCTGCTTTTGCAGCCGGTCGGAGATCGCGCGCGCCTCCAGCGGTCAGCGCGATCCGGACGGCGCGCCGCTCTATGCGGGAACTTGCCGCGCTTTATCTCCGGCCGAAGCGCGCGACCGAATGGCCCGCGGCGACAAGGCCGCCCTCCGCCTCGACATGCGGCGCGCCCTCGACGCTTCGCCGGCGCATCTCTGCTGGACCGAATATGGCGAAGGCTCCGTTCCCGGGCGGCGTCCCGCGTCTCCGGAGATTTGGGGCGACATTGTCCTCAGCGGCCGCGATCTGGCGGCGAGCTATCATCTGGCGGTGGTGGTCGACGACGCGTTGCAGGGCGTGACCGATGTCGTGCGCGGGCGCGACCTGCTTGCCGCGACCGCGGTCCACCGCTTGCTGCAGGCGCTGCTCGGACTTCCGGCGCCGCGCTATCGGCACCACCGGCTCGTTCTCGACCAGGACGGGGCGAAATTGTCGAAAAGCCGTCAATCCTGGTCGCTTGCCGAACTGCGCGGGACCGGCTTGAGCCCGGGCGAAGTTCGCGCAGCGTTGGGGTTCGGCGCAAGCGCCGGCGGGGGACTTGCGGTCGAGTTCAGCTGAAGCTCCGCGGTCGCGGCGACCGGCGAGGGCGTGGGCCTCTCCGCCGCCATCGCTGCGGCGGAGGGAGACTCGGCCATGAGCTGATCGATCCGGTCGCGCTCCCGCTTGAACGCCCCAAGCATCCTGCCGTCGAACTCGCGCGTGCGGGGCAGCTTGATCGCCATCGGGTCGACAAAGTTCCCGTTGATGATCACCTCGTAATGCAGGTGCGGGCCGGTCGCTAGTCCCGAATCGCCAAGATAACCCACAGTCTGACCCTGAACGACGTGCGCGCCCTCGACGATCGCGCGGCCGAACGACGACATGTGATTGTAGGCGGTGACATAGCCGTTTGCGTGTTGGATTTCGACCCGCCGTCCGTACCCGCCATCCCACCCCGCCTTGATGATGACGCCATTGCCGGCGGCGTAGATCGGCGTGCCGATCGGCGCCGCCCAATCGACGCCGGTGTGCATGCGCGCATAGTGCAGGATTGGATGAAAGCGCATCCCGAACGGCGAGGTAATGTCGCCCTCCGCGATCGGTTTGCGCACCAGGAACTTGCGCATCGAGCGGCCGTTCTCGTCGTAGAAGTCGACCATGTTGTCGTCGGGCGTCTGGAAGCGGTAATATTTGAACGTCTGATCCCGGACCGTCATCGAAGCGCATAGCAGCTCCGGCCGCGGATTGATGTCGTCCGGATCTGAGAAGAACGCCTCGAGCGAATCGCCTGCCGCCGTTGCGCGCTGGAAGTCGACGTCGTTAGCGAAAACTCGTGTCGTCACATCAATGATCGATCGAGGCAGGCCCTGCTTGAGCGCCGTCTCGTAGAGGCTCTGATAGAGGCTCATCCCGCCGCCCGCGCCCTCGTCGTCCGCCGCTTTGGGCCTGCGCGGCGCTTGCGCGGTGCGCAGGGTCACCGGCTTGTAGCCACCCTCATCCGTGATCGCGACGGTCGCCTTGAGCTGATCGTCGGCGTACACCGAGATCCGGGCTATTCCCGGCTTTTGACCTCGAACGGCCGGCTCGTCGGGCAAGAGAAGGATCTTCTGTCCCTCGCTGACCGGCAATTCGCCATGCTTGACGCCGAACGCGACTAGGATGGCCAGGATGGCCTCTGGACTTGCGCCGTTGGCCTTGAGCACGTCCTCGAAACTCTCGCCATGGCGCATTTGAACGAGCTTCTCGTTCGGAGACGTGTCGTCCGGGTTCGCCTTGACCACGTTGCTCACGTTTTCGGGAATCATCCGCACTTCGATCGAGGCGAACGGGGTGCTGGGGCTTACACTGCCCGCAGTCGCGTAGGCGGAGAGCTCCCTCAGCGCTTCGCCGGCGCGACTGGTTCGCATCAACAGGATCTGCGGCGGGAGCGATTGAGCGGCTGCCTTTTCGGCAGGCGCTTTCAGCGTCTCCACGACCTGCGCTTCCGCCTCGGCCTGAGTCAATTCTCCCGAGGTCTGTTCCACGTCACTCAGACTAAGATCCCCGACGCGAAACGTTACTTCCGCGTTGTCTTGCACCGGGCCTGGATCAGGCGGCGCTTCGGCGACGTCGGTTCCGCCGTTGACGATCTTGAGGGGGTTGAACGCGGGCACCGCGTCGGCGAACCCGGTCGGAGTCAGGGTCAAGGTGGTTTCGAGACGGGTGAAGGGTCGCGCCTTTACCACTTCCTTGTCGCCGACTTTGATGATTGTGGGGGCCTTGAACGTCTGTTTGTCCGAGACAATATCGACGGGGCGCAGGAGCCGATCGCCCTTGCTGGGGTTGACGCCCGCTTCCTGCGAGTCCGCCGGGCGCGGCGGTGCGGCGAATTCCGGCGCCTCGGCAAAATTGTATTGGCTGTCGAGATCGAGATACAGCGCGGCGCCGATAAGGGTCACGCCGCAGAGACCAGCGAGTGACGCGCCCGCGAGCCATCGAAACGATGCGGTGCGCCGCTCGTTGCGGTCGAACCGCTCATCACCCAATCGAATCGGCGGCTCGACTCCGAGGTCGGGGCCGACCGTCGCGCGGTCGCCGCGGGAGCCCAGCCGCGGAAAAGCAGCCGCCAATGTCGTCAAAACTGTTGTTTCGCTCGCTTTTGAGGCCCGCGTTGAGTCGGACGGGCTGTGAGATTAGTTACCCCCCATGGCGTGCGAGCGCAAGCTATCCCCCCAGCCGCGTTGTTCCATCCCCCTGTCGCCCCTTGCGTTTTGGCTCTTTCCTTCCCTAGTAGGGCGGCGCGCCGACGGGGAAACTTCATGCAACTGATCGGAATGCTTGATTCGCCTTATGTGCGTCGAGTAGCGATTGCACTGATCATCGCCAAAACTCCTTTTATACATAGGCCAATCTCGCTCTTTCGGCACGTTGATCAATTCTCAAAGCTGAACCCGCTCCTGAAAGCGCCGACCCTCCTCACTGAGGATGGAGTGGCGTTGATGGATTCGAGCGTCATTCTCAATCACCTGGCCGGCATGGATCCCCGCATCGCCGCGCTGACGCCGTCGATGGCGCCACAGCGCCTGGCAGCTCTACGGGCGACGGGCCTAGCCCTGACGTTGATGGAAAAGGCGGTGCAGCGGCACTATGAGCGCATGCTGCGCCCGACCGAAAAGCAGCACGAGCCGTGGGTCGATCGAGTCATGGGTCAGTTGACGGCGGGTTTGAGCGCTCTGAACTCGGAACTGCCCGGGTCGGGATGGATTAGCGCCGAATTAGGCCTTGCTGACATTACCGTCGCCTGCGCCTTCGGTTACACCCACGCGCTTCTGGCCGACGTCGTGGAGACCAGCCGCTATCCCAATCTCGGAGCTTTCTGGGCCCGGGCCGAGGCGCTTCCTGCATTTCGCGCCGCACCGCCAGAGGATGGAGCCACGGCCTCCGCGATCGGCGATTGATGAAATGCGGCCGGGTCCGTGAAGCAATACGGTTGGAACGAGGGAGCGTCGCGTGGCTGACCAAACTGAGAGAATGCGGGCAGTTGTCGCGCCCCGTCCCGGTGGCCCTGAGGCGCTGGAAATTCAGCTCCGTTCGCGTCCGGTTCCCTCGGAGGGCGAGATTCTGGTTCGAGTCGAAGCCGCAGGCGTCAATCGGCCCGACGTCCATCAGCGCCAGGGCCACTATCCCCCGCCGCCCGGCGTGACCGACGTGCTCGGCCTGGAAATCGCGGGGGAAGTGGCGGCGCTCGGACCGAACGCCGGGGTCCACCGCCTGGGCGCACGCGTGACGGCGCTGGTCCCCGGCGGCGGTTACGCCGATTACTGCATCGCCCATGAAACCAATGCGTTGCCCATTCCGACCGGCCTCACCGCGGTCGTGGCGGCGGCCATCCCGGAAACCTATTTCACCGTGTGGACAAATGTCTTCGTCCGCGGGGCGCTGAAAGCCGGCGAAACCTTGCTGGTGCACGGGGGGGCCTCCGGCATTGGCACCACGGCGATTGCGCTCGCCAAGGCGTTCGGCGCGCGCGTCATCGTCACCGCCGGATCGGACGAGAAAGCAGCGCACTGCCAGCGACTGGGCGCCGATCTCGGCGTCAATTACCGCAAGGATGATTTCGTCGCGCTGACGCTTCGCGCAACGGGAGGTCGGGGGGCCGACGTTATTCTAGACATGGTCGGCGGCGACTACGTCGAGCGCAACTATCGAGGCGGCGGCGCTGGACGGGCGCATTGTGCAGATCGCATTTCTCAAAGGACAAAAGACGACGGTCGATCTGAGGCCCATCATGACCAAGCGCCTTGTCCACACCGGCTCGACTTTGCGCCCCCGATCGCCGGTGGAAAAAGCGGTGATCGCCGAAGCTCTGCGCGCCAAAGTCTGGCCCCTGCTGGAAGAGGGGCGCTGCCGGCCAGTCATTGACGCGGTCTTTCCCTTATCGGAAGTCTCGAAAGCGCACGAACGCATTGAAAACGCTGACCATGTCGGCAAGATCGTGTTGACGATGTAAACACCGTCTCGAACGCCGAACTTGAAATGCGCAGCCGGAGGTCGCATGTTTGAGTTGCGCGAGCAAATCGACCCCTGCGGAGAGGAACGCAACGCTGAATCTGACGTCTCATCCTGTGGTGGCGCCTGCCGCCCGTAGCCCAGCCGCTTCCGGAACCTCACTGACGGTTGGTGGTCTGTCCCAGATCATCGTTGAAGCGCTCGAGGACGCGAAGGCGGAAGAAATCGTGTCGATCGGCCTTTCTGGCCGGACGACGCTCGCAGATCAAATGATCATCGCCTCGGGGCGTTCTAGCGTGCATGTCGGCGCCATCGCCGACCGGGTCGTCAAAGCCTGTCGCGAGGCTGGTTATCCCCCACCAAAAATTGAAGGAATGCCGCTTTGCGATTGGGTGCTGCTCGACGCCCAGAACGCAATCGTCCACATCTTCCGTCCAGACGTTCGCCGATTCTATAACCTGGAAAAGATGTGGAGCGCCGATCGGCCGGGAGATTTCGGCCAAGAGCTGACCATGCGCCTCGCGCTGGTCTGCGTCGGCAAACTCAAGGCGGGCCCCGAGCGTTTGCTGTTCGATCGCTATTTCAAGCGATTGACCGAGGGCGCACGGGGCGCGGGCCTCGCCGGCGTAGACTTACGGGAGATTGGCGAATCGCGGGCGCGTCGTCCGGAGGAACGCCGGGCGGCGGAGGGCGCGGCGATCCTCGCCGCGGCGCCCAAAGGCGCTGCGCTGGTTTTGCTCGATGAGCGAGGGCCCTCGGCGACCAGCGAGGACTGGGCCGCCGACATCGGCCGGGCGCGGGACGCGTCGCAAGCAGCCTATGCGGTGGCGATCGGCGGACCCGATGGACTCGACCCATCGCTCGGCCCTTTGGCGCATCGGGTCCTGAGCTTCGGTCAAATGACCTGGCCCCACCAGCTGGTTCGGGTGATGGCCGGCGAACAGCTCTATCGGGCAATGACGATTCTCGCCGGCCATCCCTATCATCGCGCCTGATTTCCGCGTGCCCGCTGGACTTGACTGTCATGAGCGCGCGATGTTTGGACAATTCGCCTCGGGCCTGACCCCAGTTTTCCTTCGTAATGCCGGGGCCTGCCAGGGCAGGCGTCCGCGGAGGCCCTGGCGGGCTGGAGTGTCAAACGACTGATGAGCGAAGCGCTTTTTACAGAGACGCTGGAATCTGGACAACTGCTCGCGAGACGCGTCCAGCAAAGTCTCCAGGTCATCCTTGCCGGCCTCGAGGAGCGGGAGGCCCTCACTTTCGAGGAAACGGAGGATTTGCGGCGTGACCTCCGCACCCTGCTCCATCGCGAGCGCATGGAGATCGCCAGCGCGGAGATCGACAAGGCTGAACAGGTGCTCGCCTACATGATTCGCCCGGGCATCGAGGACTGCCTGAACCTATGGTTCGGAAAATCAGAGCAGACCGACCAGGAGATCTGGAATCGCTTCGGGGTGGAGGTCGCTCTCGCGTCTCGCGGGGACTACGACCATTGGGCCTTGGACGTCGAACATCCCCGGATCCTGGTGGCGCTGGTGATCTTACTCGACCAGTTCCCGCGCAACATGTATCGCGAAACGGCCAAGATGTACGCGTGCGACGCGCACTGCAGGGCCTTGGTCAGGCGTGGGCTGCGAATTGGCGTGAGTGCGCGCTTGGCGCCGATCGAGCGGGTTTTTCTCTGCCTCGTGCTTACCCACTCGGAGATCCTCGACGACCAGCATCTGTGTATGCAGGAGTGGGATCAGGCGATGGCCATGCTCCTGCCAGACGACCCTCTCAACGCCTTTCACGAGATCTTTCACAGGCACGTTGCGGTTATCAGGCGATTTGGCCGATTTCCGCACCGGAACAAGTTGCTTCAACGGGTCAATACCGCGGCTGAGGAAGAGTTTCTCGGCAACAATTCCTTTCGATTCGACCTCCCGCTTGTGCGTCAGTCAGACGGCGCATTCGTCTTCGCGGGGGCCGTGAGGAAGCGAACCGTCAAGCTGTTCGACCATGAATATGAAAGCCTGCTGCCCGATCCCGAGGAGGCGCCGCGCGGCGGTTTCGAGTTCAAATACGCAGGTCCGGAGAACGTTTTCTCCAAAGCGCACCTCCAACTCGAAAAGCAGGGCTACATCCGGATCGGCGATAGCGTTCCCGACTTCACGGCCGAGACCAGCCTGGGCCCGATAGGCTTCTACGAATTCGTTGGTGATTCCTGGTGCGTCCTCTTCTCGCATCCGGCGGACTTCACACCCGTATGCACCACGGAGCTGGGGGCTACCGCGAGGCTCGCGCCGGAGTGGAGCAAACGCGGCGTCAAGGTTATTGGCCTTAGCGTGGACAGCGCGTCCGATCACGAGCGGTGGATAGCGGACATTAACGAGACCCAAGGCGCGGAGGTCAATTTTCCGATCATTGCCGACAAGGACCGTGAAGTGGCGATGCTCTTCGGCATGCTCGACGCCACTCACTTCCGTCACGGATCGAAGATCGGCGAGACCCAGACGGTGCGCAATGTGTTCATCATCTCGCCCTCGAAACGGGTGGAGCTGATTTTGTCCTACCCGGCCTTCGTCGGCCGCAGTTTCGATGAAATCCTGCGGGTCATCGACGCTCTTCAACTATCCGCCAAATACCGTGTGGCCACGCCGGTCGATTGGAAGCCCGGCGATGACACGGTGGTGCTACCCTTCATCCCGGACGATGAGGCGGAGCGACTATTTGGAGGCGCGGGCTTCCGGAAGGTTCGATCGTATCTTCGATATGTGCGCGATCCCTCGTTGCGCCGTCTGTAAGCGATGAGGCGACAGGGGCCGGAACGTCTCCGTCGCCCCGATATTGGCTAGATTTGGTGATTCCTGCCAGCCATGCGGCGACCGCGAAAATGGATAAGTTGCGCCGGGGCGGCCGTCTCGGTCGCTTCGTTAAGCACGGCCTGGGGCGTGCTCGCCGACCCGGCGACCCCGCCAAATCCACCGGCGGCGAGTGATCAGCAGCGCGCGGACAAAGAGCTAGAGCTGCGCGGCGTCGAGGACACGCTGCGCGAGTCGGAGGACCAGCGCCGGGCGATCGAGACGGAAATCGACTCCGTTCGCGCCGACCGGGCGCGCCTTTCCGCAGCGCTGATCGAAACGACGGCCAGAGTGCAGGACGCCGAGCGCGGGGCCTCGACAGCGACCGACAAGTTGGCGAGGCTCAACGCCACGGCCGACGAGCTATCGCGCTCGCTCGAGCGCCGGCGGGCGGTGATCGCGGACGTACTCGCCGCCCTCCAGCGGATGGGCAGCAATCCTCCCCCCGCCATTCTCGTCAAGCCTGATGACATGTCCGAAGCGGTGCGCGCAGCGACGGTCTTGGGGTCGGTCATCCCGGAATTGAAATCGGAGATCGAGGCGGCGCGCCACGATCTTGAGACCCTCGCTAAGACCCGGGAGTCGATTGCCCAGGAGCGCGATGAGCTAACCGAAAAGGGCCGAGCGCTCGCAGCCGATAAAATGCGCCTTGCCGCGCTTATCGAGGCGCGCCAGCAGTCCCTAGCCTCGGCGCAGGACGCACTCGGTTCTCAGCATGAGCGCGCGGCCGAACTCGCCAGACGGGCGACGTCGCTTAAGGACCTCATCGCCCGGCTGGACAGCGAGAGCGCCGCCCGCAAAGCCGCGGCGGACGCGGCCCACGCGGCCGACGTAGCGACAGCCGCTGAAATCGAGGCGCGGGCGCAGGGCGCGCACGCCGCCGATACGGCGCGGTTGAAGCCCGAAATCGCCTTCGCCGACGCTAAGGGGCGCGTGCCGCTGCCCGCCGCGGGCGCGATTCTGAAGGCATTCGGCTCGCCGGACGACCTTGGAGGGATCGAACGCGGCGTCTCCTTGGCGACGCCCGCCGGGGCGACCGTCTCCGCGCCGGCGGACGGCGCAATCCTTTTTGCCGGCGCGTATCGGAGTTATGGGCAACTCTTGATCATCGACGCCGGCGGGGGATATTATGTCCTGCTTGCCGGGATGTCTCGAATCAATGTTGAATCCGGCGAGTTCGTACTGGCGGGAGAACCGGTCGGCGTCATGGGCGACGGATCCGCCCGCACGGCGACGTCGGCCGCAGTTGGCGCGGCGCGCCCAGTTCTCTATATAGAGCTACGCAAAGACGGAACTGCGATCGATCCGGGGCCGTGGTGGGCAAAGTCAGACATCGAGAAGGCGCGCGGATGATTCGTAAAGCTGGTTACTTGGGAGTTGGCGTCGTTTTGGGAGCCGCAGCCGCGGCTACGGCGCCGCAGGCGTTGCTGTTTGTCAGTCCGGCGGCTTACGCTGCGGCCGCCGACACCTATCGGCAGCTCAATCTGTTCGGCGACGTGTTCGACAAGATCCGAAACGACTATGTCGAAAAGCCCGATGAATCGAAAATGATCGAGGCCGCGATTAACGGCATGCTTTCCTCGCTCGATCCGCATTCGAGCTACATGGACGCCAAGTCATTTCGCGACATGCAGGTGCAGACGAAGGGCGAGTTCGGCGGGCTTGGCATAGAGGTGACGCAAGAAGATGGCCTCCTGAAGGTCGTGACACCGATTGACGACACACCAGCCGCCAAGGCGGGCGTGCTCTCGGGCGACCTCATCACGGCGATCGACGATACGCCGACGCAGGGGCTGACACTCGACCAAGCGGTCGAGAAGATGCGCGGCTCGATCAATTCGCCCGTGAAGCTCAAGATCGTCCGCGGCCCCAAGAAGGACGTCAAGGATTTCACCATCGTCCGCGATCTCATACACGTCCAGTCGGTGCGCTCGCATGTCGAGGACAACGACATCGGCTATATCCGCATCACCCAGTTCACCGAGCAGACCGAAGACGGCCTGAAGAGCGCGATGGACAAGCTGCACAGCGAGATTCCGGCCGATAAGTTCAAGGGCTACATCCTTGATCTGCGCAACAATCCGGGAGGCTTGCTCGACCAGTCGATCGACGTCGTCAATTCGTTCGTCGACCGAGGCGAGATCGTCTCGACCCGCGGGCGCACCCCCGATGAGACGCAACGTTTCGACGCCAAGCCGGGCGGCGACCTGTCGGGAGGCAAACCCCTCGTGGTCCTCATCAATGGCGGTTCCGCCTCGGCGTCTGAAATCGTCTCCGGCGCGTTGCAGGATCATAAGCGCGCAACGTTGATCGGCACCCGGTCGTTCGGCAAGGGTTCGGTGCAGACGATCATGCCACTCGGCGAGAACGGCGCGCTGCGGCTCACGACGGCGCGCTACTACACGCCGTCGGGCCGATCGATCCAGGCAAAGGGGATCGAGCCCGACATCAAAGTCCTGGAGGATGTGCCGGACGATCTCAAAGGCAAGGACGACATGAAGGGCGAGGCCTCGCTCAAAGGTCATCTCGCCAACGGCGCCGAGGATACGTCAGCCTCGCAAGCCTATGTCCCGCCGAACGAGAAGGACGACAAGCAACTCACCGCCGCCATTGATCTGTTGCACGGGGTCAAGCATCCGGATCCGGCGGTGAAGGCCGATGCGGCCCCGGTGAAGAGCGATACGCCCGCGGCGGCGGCGACATCCTCCTCGCCGACCGATCCGAGCCAGGCGACTCCCGCCAAGCCGAATTGATGCGCTCAAGACAACCTATGGAGCTGAGCGTACGCCGATGAGGAAGGGTCTCTCCTATCTTGCCTATGGAGTCGCCGCCGGCGTGGTGCTGGTTGGCGCTTCGCACGATGCGCTGCGCGCCGCCGGCTCCAGCGCGAATGACAAGCTCGCCCTCTTTGCTGAAGTGTTCAACAAAGTGCGCGACAACTACGCCGAGAAGCCTGACGACGAGAAGATGATCAAGTCGGCGATCGACGGCATGCTGGCGTCTCTCGACCCGCATTCGAATTATTTCGATCCGAAGGCCTTGCAGGACTTCCAGATCAGTATGAAAGGCGAGGAATTCGGCGGCCTTGGCCTGGAAGTGATGATGGAAAATGGACTGGTCAAGGTGGTCAGCCCGATCGACGATACGCCCGCGGCGCGCGCCGGCATGATGTCCGGCGATTTGGTCACCCGCATTGACGACACGGCGGTCAAGGGCCTTACGCTCAAGGAAGCGGTCGACAAGATGCGCGGCCCAGCCAAGTCGCCGGTCAAGCTGACGGTTGAGCGCGGGTCGAAAGGGGACGTCAAAGAGATCACGATCGTCCGCGAGATCATCCACGTTCAGTCGGTGCGCTCGCACCTGGAGGGTGGCGACATCGGCTATATCCGCATCACCCAGTTCAACCAGGAAGCCTACGACGGGGTGCGCAAGGCCTTCGATCATTTCCGCGCCGAACCCGGGCAGGCGAATTTGAAGGGCTACGTCCTCGACTTGCGCAACAATCCTGGCGGGCTGCTCAACCAGGCGGTCGAGATCACCAACGCATTCGTCGACAACGGCGACATCGTTTCGACCCGTGGCCGAAGTCTCGACCAGGGGCAGCACTACTCCGCCCGCTCCGGCGTCAATCTATCGCAAGCAAAGCCGGTGGTGGTGCTCATCAATGGCGGTTCAGCTTCGGCCTCGGAGATCGTCTCCGGCGCATTGCAGGATCTCAAGCGCGCAACGCTGATCGGCACGCGCACATTCGGCAAGGGGTCGGTTCAGACCATCCTGCCACTTGGAGAAAATGGCGCGCTCAAGCTGACCACCGCCCGCTACTACACGCCTTCGGGCCGGTCGATTCAGGCCAAGGGCATAGATCCGGACATCAAGGTGCTCGAAAACATTCCGGACGACCTGAAGGGCAAGGTCTCCAGCTTGGGAGAAGCCTCGCTGCTCGGTCATTTGAAGAACGACGGCGAGGAGGAGAAGGGCTCTGACGCCTACGTGCCGCCGGATCGCGACAAGGACACTCAGCTCGAGGCCGCCGTCAAGTTCCTGCACGGGGCCAAGGCCGAGACGCTGCGAAGCCCCGATGCGCCGGCGACCGTGACAACCGTGCAATGAGCTTTGGCCGTTGGCTAATCGCTGCGGCGCTCATCGCCGCCGCGCCTGGGTTGGCTCGAGCGCAGGAGGGTTCGGGCTGTAACGGATTTAAATGGCCGCTCGACCACGAGCGTGCGGCGCTCACCCGCGCCGACAAGGCTACACTTCCCAACGGTGGAGCGCTCGCCTACGACGTCGCAATGACGCTCGAGCTGCAGCCCCTCTCGGCCGCCGGATTGCCGAAAGCGCCCGAGAGGGCGCCGAAGTCGGCTTCCGCATTCGCTGGTCATTTTGTCCTCGCCGCGCCGGCCAAGCCGGGCGCCTACCGGGTCACGATCTCCTCGGAAGGCTGGGTCGACGTCCTCGATGGCGGGGCCTACCTGCATCCGACTGCGTTTACTGGGGCGATGGGATGCGAAGGCGCACGCAAGAGCGTCAAGTTCGACTTGCCCGCCCGCCCGCTGGCGATTCAATTCAGTGGCGTCCCGCGCGATCAAATCTCCGTTATCGTTTCGCCGGACCAATAGTCTTTCGTGACGGCTTCGGCGCGGCGCTCTGGCACCCCGCCGGACTCGGATCTCAGCCGATGATCCGTCAGTGCCGGAAGTGCCGCATGCCGGTGAAGATCATGGCGACGTCCGCTTCGTCAGCAACGGCGATGACTTCGGCGTCGCGGACCGATCCTCCCGGCTGAATCACAGCTGTCGCTCCAGCTTCGATCGTCGCCACAAGGCCGTCGGCGAATGGAAAGAAGGCGTCCGAGGCGACGACCGAGCCCCGGGTAAGCGGCTCGGGCAAGCCCGCCATCTCGGCGGCTTCCTCGGCCTTGCGCGCGGCGAGACGCGCGGAATCGACCCGCGACATCTGGCCTGCTCCGATTCCGACGGTCGCGCCGTCCTTGGCGTAGACGATGGCGTTCGACTTCACATGCTTGGCGACCGCCCATGCAAACCTCAGGTCGGCCATCTCGCGCGAAGTCGGAGCCCGTTTGGTCACAACCTTGAACGCTCCCTCTTCCAGCACGCCATTGTCGCGATCCTGGACCAGCAGACCCCCTGCCACCGATCGCACGCCGACGGTTGGCGCTCGCGGATCCGGAAGCGAGCCGGCGAGCAAAAGCCTCAAGTTTTTTTTCGCCGCGATAATCGCCAAGGCCTCGTCGTCCGCCTCCGGGGCGATGATCACCTCGGTGAAGATCTCGACAATCTTGCGGGCCGAGGCCGCGTCGAGCCGCCGGTTGAGCGCCACCACGCCGCCGAACGCCGACACGGGATCTGAGCTCAGCGCCTTTTCATAAGCCTGGAGCAGCGACTCGCCGACAGCGACGCCGCAGGGGTTCGCGTGCTTGATGATCGCCACTGCGGCGCTTTCCGCCGGATCGAATTCGGCGACCAGCTCGTAAGCGGCGTCGGTGTCGTTGATATTGTTGTAGGACAGTTCCTTGCCCTGGATCTGGCGCGCGGTCGCGACGCCGGGGCGCGCCTCGGCGCTCAGGTAAAGCGCCGCGCGCTGCTGCGGATTCTCGCCATAGCGAAGCGCGCCGAAGCTCGGATGCAGAACCCCGCCAAAAGCACGCCATTTCGGCGCCGGCTCGTGAATCTCTTGCGCCAGCCAATTGGAGATCGCCGCATCATAGGCCGCGGTGCGGGCGAACGCCTTCTGCGCCATCCTGCGCCGGAACGCGAGACTGGTCGTCCCCTCGCCCCGCTGCAATTCGTCGATCAACGCCGGATAATCGTCCACGTCGACGATGACGACGACATCGTCGTGGTTTTTAGCCGCGGCGCGGATCATCGCCGGACCGCCGATATCGATGTTCTCGATCTTGTCCTCAAACGAGGCGTCCCGCTTCAGCGTCGCTTCAAACGGATAGAGATTGACGACCAGGAGGTCGATCGGCGCGATTCCGTTGGCGAGCATCGCCGCCTGATGCGCCGGCTCGGACCGGATCGCCAGCAGACCACCGTAGACCCGCGGGTGCAGCGTTTTGACCCGCCCATCCATCATTTCCGGAAAGTCGGTAATCTGCGCCACGTCGACAGCCGCGAAGCCGGCGGCGTTCAGCGCCGCGGCCGTGCCCCCGGTCGAGAGGAGATCAACGCCGAGGGGGCTGAGCGCGCGCGCCAGATCGAGAAGGCCCGTCTTGTCGGAAACGGAGAGGAGCGCCCGCCCGATCCTGACGATATCCGTGGCCATTAGCGCGAACGCCCCAGTCCAATTGTGCCGGTTTGCTGCAGTGCAATAGCACAGGCTGGGCCGCTCAGGAAATGCCGAACCGCGCGATTCCGCTCACCAAAATGTTATGGCTTTCATGCGCCGGTGGAGCATTGCCGGACCTCGAATGTTCCTTATGTGACAGACAGGCTGGTGGATCGACTTTTTAAGGAGAACCCTATGCTGAAGACATTTGCATTGATCGGCCTGGCCGCCGCCCTCGCCCTACCGTCCGTCCCGGCGTTCGCTGTCAGCGGCGCTTCGTCTTCCTATGGCACTGAGGGATACGGCCCCACCGTCCCGACGCAGTCGCTGACGCCCTTCCAGCGTTCGTGGAATCACGCCAACGAGAGCAAGGAGCGTGCAAGAGCCGGAGCGGCTTGGATTCGCCAGCACGGAGGATACGGCCACTATCCGTCCAAGTGAGTGAGCGAGCAGTCCTCTGTCGCGCGCTACCGCGGGCCCTTGCCAAATCGAATATTCCGCGGGGTTGAGGGTTATATTGAATGAACGTTCTTGTGCGCGACTCGTCGGATTTCGAAGAGCCGTTCCCAATAAAGGAAAAGTCCAATGTTTAAAGCTGCTTTCTTTGTCAGTTTCGCCGCTGGATTCACCCTTCTGTCCAGCGCGGCGCTCGCGGAACAGGGCAATTCGTCGGCCTGGGGCACCGTCGGCTGGGGGCCAGTGATCCCCACCCAGTCGCTTACGCCAAAAGAGCGCCAATGGAACTTCGACAATCAGGCCAAGAATGAGGCGGAAAACGGCGCCGAATGGCTTCGTCTGCATGGCAAGGGCCCATTTCCCTTCTTCCAGTGACCCGTCTTCAGCCACGCTGACCTGTCTTGACCAGCCGGGCGGCGAAGAATCCGTCCAGGCCGGAACGCCGCGGATTGTCGCCCCATAAGTGGCAAGGCAGCGTTCGCAAGTCCCCCGACGGGGTGACGCATTCGGCGAGACCCCCGACCTCTTCCGGCGTAACGGCTAGGCGCCGTGCGTCTGGGTTGCGGCGCAGCACTGCCGCGATCTGCGCTTCGCCCTCCTCGGGTTCGAGCGAGCACACGCAGTAGACAATGGCGCCGCCCGCCCGCGTCAGGGCGATCGCCTTGTCGAGCAATTCGGCCTGCAGTTTGACAAGCGGAGTGAGGTCGCCCTGTCGTTTGATCCAGGCGACGTCGGGATGGCGGCGTATGGTGCCGGTCGCGCTGCAAGGCGCGTCCAGCAGCACAGCGTCAAACGGCGGCGCATCGAAGGCAAGCGCGTCGGCGACCACGATCTCGGATCTGAGGCGCAGGCGCTCGAAATTGGCCGCGAGCAGCTTGAGCCGCTCGGCTGAGCGATCGACCGTCGTCAGGTCAGCGCCCGCCGCAGCGAGTTCGGCGGCTTTTCCGCCGGGCGCGGCGCAGAGGTCGACGACGCGCATGCCCGGACCGGGCCGAAGAAGGCGGGCCGGCAGCGCCGCCGCGGCGTCCTGTACCCACCATTCGCCGTCCCCATAGCCTTCAAGTTCGACGATAGGCGCATGCGTGTCGAGGCGCACCGAACCGGTCGGCAGAACGATCCCCCCAAGCCGTTCCGCCCAACCGGAGGCGTCGCTCTTGACGCTGAGGTCGAGCGTCGGCTCCGAACGGTGCGCGGCAGCGATGGCGCGGGCGACGCTCTCGCCATAGGTCGAGCGCCAGCGCTGGGCGAGCCAGGCGGGGGTATCGTCGTCGAGAGGATCGGAACTGGCCAGAATGTCATCGCGATCGCGCGCGATTGCGCGCAAGACCGCATTGGCGAGCGCGGCGAAGGGGGCGCTGGCCGGGTCAGCCTGTGTCGCCTTCACCGCGAGGTCGACCGCGGCATGGTCGGGCGTGTCGAGAAACAGAATTTGCGCGGCGGCGACGATCGAGCGTCCATTCCAGCGCGCCGCCGCGCTTGGGCATGCCTTTTTCCAGCCGCCGCGCCAGAGCCTTGCGGATCGTGCCGAGTCGGCGGAGCGCAACGGTGGCGATCGAGCGCGTCAATGCCCGGTCCCGTGCGTCAAGGCCGCCCCGATGCAGCATGAGGTCGGCGGCAAGCCGCTCTTCAAGCGGACGTGACAAAGTCAAAGCTTCGGCGACGGCGCGCGCCGCAGCGACCCGCGCAGCCATGCCCGGCGGCGGAGGAGCCGGCGCTTCCGGTCGGCCCGCATGAAATCCGCCCGATTGTCGCGCCAAACGAGCCTCGCCTCGAATCAGAATTGCCGGCCGCCAAGTGCAGGACTATACGCGAAATCTAAGGCAGACTTGCGTCGGCTAGCCATGAAATGGGAAGCGCATAGGTTGCGCGTGAGCCGGCAAGCGACGAACGAGGTTGAGGCGAGCGCAAATATGAACGACAGCCTTTCGGGGTCAACCGCCAGCCGAGAGGCGGGCGAGTCCGTCGGACGCGACCTACCGCCGGCGGCGCGAAGGGCGCTGGCGGACGCGGAGGCGCGCCGCAGCCAGCCCAAGCCTGAGACGCCACAAGAACTGAATGGCCGCGGCGGCCTTGATCCCGTGCGCTATGGCGACTGGGAGGTGAAGGGGCTCGCCAGCGACTTCTAATTCGCGACCCTCGCCTGGAGTTCTGGCCACCGCGGGCTAGGATCGCGGGACAATCGCTTTCGACGAGGCCTTCGGGTCGCGATTCGACCGCCCCAAGGCTGAATTTCGATATGACCAACATATCGCTTGACGATCGGAACCGTTGGCGAATACTTGCGTTCTTCATCGTCACTCTCGTATCCTCACGAGGAGGTCTTCGATGCGTGCTTCACACATCGGTCTCATTGCAGTCGTGCTGACGATCCCATCCGTCGGCTACTCGCAGCAGAATGGACCGGATGGCGGCGCGGTTGGCGGCAAGGTGGGATCAGATCTCAGCGCGCCGCCCACTCAATCGGCTCCCGCCACGCGAGGGCCCTATGCACGTCCCGCTCCACTCGGCCGCCCCGCCGGCTACACGGGCCCGGTCACGCCCGGGCAGGTCGTGCCGGGAAATGCGCAGGTGACGCCTCGACCGGGGGGAATGGGCTCAGCCTTCGTCAACGGTCACCTCGTGCTCGTCGATCCCTCGAATCGCATCCTGCGGATCATCCATTAAGGGCGCTTTGATTTTAGCGCGCCGCCGCCCGCTGGTTTGGAAAACCGTCGGCGCCGCCTTAATCGATCGCCGGGAGCTGCGGCGCGGTCCTCGGCCCGATCGTCTGTCGTAAGTTTTGTCGGTCCGACCCGTCGTATGTTATTATTGCAACCTATGAGCGGACGTCAGTCGTTCGCGGAAGCATCGGATCGTTCGTTTCCATGAGCCAAGACACGCCTTCAGGCTTGGAGCCGTCCATTGACCGCGACTCCTCGACCGATATTGTTTATCCGTCAACGATACCTTTTATCATCGTGCACCTGGCGTGCTTCGCCGCGATTTGGACCGGCGTGACGGCAGAGGCGGTAGCGATCGGCGTCGGCCTTTACTGGTTCAGGATTTTCGCCATCGGGGCGGGCTACCATCGCTATTTTTCCCATCGCGCCTATGAGACCAGCCGGACCTTCCAATTCGTCCTCGCAGTCGCAGCGCAATCGACGTCGCAAAAGAGTGTCTTGTGGTGGGCGGCGAACCATCGCGACCACCACCTCCATTCTGACACGGAACTCGACGTTCATTCACCGCGCCACACCGGATTCGTCTACAGTCATGTCGGCTGGATCTTCTCCCGCGGCCAGGAGACCATGAACGTCAATCGGATAGCGGATTTCGCCAAATATCCCGAGTTGATGTGGCTCCACCGCTACGAACAGCTCCCGGCTTTCGTGCTCGCCGTCCTCTGCTTCGCCATCGCCGGCTGGCCAGGCCTCATCGTCGGCTTCTTCTGGAGCACGGTCGCCGTCTATCACGGGACGTTCTGCATCAATTCCCTGGCCCATCTCGTCGGGAATCGGCGCTACATCACCGGCGACGATTCCCGCAACAACTGGCTTCTCGCCATCATCACCATGGGCGAGGGCTGGCACAACAATCACCATGCCTACCAGAGCAGCGCGCGCCAGGGCTTCTATTGGTGGGAATATGACCCGACCTTCTATCTCCTGACGCTGCTCGAGCGTCTGGGCCTCGTTTGGAATCTGAAGCGCCCGACCCTCGAGGTCATGCAAAACCAGCACAAGCTCGGAAGTCGGGTCATCAGCCGCGCCGCCGCGCTGGTTGCGGACAGCTACTATCCGGACCGTATCGCGGCCGCGGTCGCCGCCGCACTCGGAAAGAGCGGTTTGGCCGATCTTCGCGCGCGCCTCTCCCAGGCGCAGCCGTTCGCCCCGCTGGAAGTGTTCAGCGAATTCAACCTGCCTCACATTCCGACCAAAGCCGAGATTGTGGGCCGCGCGCGTTCGCTGCTCGCCAACTCGCCCTCGATGGAGGACATCGCAGCGAAGGCGCACGAGTTGCTGTTAGAGGCGATCGGCGCACGGCTCGCGGCGATCGAAGCGCAAACGGCTCACTGACCGCCGACGTTCCCGTTAGGAGCCGCGTCCTCACGCGGGGCGCCGAGCCAAACCGTCGTGTTTCTCGGGTCGAAAATCACGTCGCCGAAAAGACCGAGGAAAGAGGCGCCGAGCTGGGCTGCAGGCTCAGACATGTCTGCGATCCCTCCGCAGCTGTTCGTGGACTTCAGGATCAAATGGAACTCACCCGTTTCGACAATTCGTCGCCCCTGTTCGTTTTCGATTCCGAGCGGGCGGTTGTTGACGCGGTAAACAGGCCAGTGCTCCCGCCCGTCGCATGTCCAGATGTCAATGTCTTCGACCCGCTCGAGCTTGGCGCCGTTCGCGACAAGCCGATCGAACAAGGCCTGGTTGATGTCGATCGAGCGGGAGTAGACGAAATCCTCGTAGCCGGTGTCGATTTGCGCCCAGACGCGAACGTCCCCGAGACGCAGAAAAACGACCGGAACGTTGGGAAGGCGAGCGCCGGCTTTGGAAGGGTCGGAGGAGAAAAAGCCGTTTTGAGCTATTGGCGTGAAGCCCCGCCCGATAAGGGCTTCGGGTCGACAGGTCTCGGCGCTCAGGAACGCAGTATTTTCCGTCAGTTGCACGGTAAATTGGGATAGGAGGTCGTCGCCAATGACCCCAAGCTGTCCTGTTCCTGGTTGAAGCAGAAGGTAGTAGCGGGCGAGGTGAAAATTCGCCTTCTCGATGCCGGGAAGCGAGATCGTCGCCGTTCTCATGGATCCGTCCGGGCCCGAAAACGCTGACGCCGACAATGAGCTTCGCGTTGCGCCATAGTCCAGCAAGAATGGGCCGCTCACCCCGTCCGCAGTGAGTTCGACATAAGGCGACGCGCCGTCGGGAACGCTGACCCGAGCGTAGGCGCGCCCGCCGCAAAGAGCCCCCTGAGGGGTCGCTTCAATGTCCATGCCGAATCCACAAATAGGAACCCCGATCGCTACGAGCGAGAGTAAGAGAATCCTGACGAGGGTCATCCGCTTCGATAGGATCGGTTCTGGATGCGCTGTCAACGGCGCCGGCGCATCGATCTGTGGCTAAAAAGGACGCCTGTGGACTTTGGTCCTCGCAGGCTAAGGGGGGCGGGCTATGTCTCAAGATGCGTCCTCGATCAATTACCGGCTTGGCAGCCTCTATTCGGTCGTTACGGCCTTCCTCTATGCGACGCAGGAGCCATTTTCCTTCCCGGCGGCCAAGCATCTCAACACCTTGCAGTTTGTGGCGCTGACCCAGGTTTCCCTGCTCGTATCCCTCCCCTTGTTGATGAGCCGGGCAAAAAGCCGTCGAGATTTCGTCGCCTTGCTGCGAAAGCCGCTCAACTACGGCTATCTCGCCGTCATCTTCGCGATCGGACTGACCGGCCTCCTGCTCTACAATTTCGGACTCAGCAACGCTCATCCGATCATCATCTCGGCAATTCTGAACCTTTCGCCGTTCTGGGCCGCGTTGGTGGCGCTCGTGCTGGCCGGGGTTCCAATCCCGATTTCCCGGGCGACATTTTTTGGCTGTTTCGCCGGCGCGTTCATCGGCGCGATGGCGGTCGCCTGGAGCCAACTCGGCGACAAGGGCACGTCAAACATCAGCGCGCTGGCGGACAGTTTCGTTCACGGCAGCTGGCTCTATGCGATTCCCGTGCCATTGGCCTCGGCGCTTGGGGGGACTCTGGTCGGCAAATGGTTCAGCGCTTACGATGAATCCGCGGCGATCGCGGCCAATTTTCTCACCGCGAACGTCATCCTGATTCCCGGCTGCCTCGCCCTTCTGTACTGGCGGAATGAGCTGAATTTCGATCAGCTCGGGCCGATCTTGCTGATGATCTTCGGCACGATCGTCGCCGCGTCGCTCGGCCGCGTCATGTATCAGGTCGCGCTCACCGTCACCGGCGGGGACAACGGCTTCGTCACCATGTTTCTGAATCTGGTCCCCGCGCTGACCGCTTTCATATCGCTCGGGCTGTCGCATTGGGTGGCCGACCTCCACTTCGTCATCGATCTCACGTTTTTTCTCGGTTCGGGCCTGATCGCCGCGTCGCTGGTGCTGTTTTCGCTGAAATCGTGGCGGCAACCGGCTCGGAGCCGCTGACACGCGCCTTAGCGCGGCAGACGCGGTCAGCGACCGCGTGTACTAATCCGCTTCGGTCCGGGCGAAGCCCTTTACGTAACCCGTGCAAAGCGCCTCGCGGATTGCCACCCTCGGTGGGGCGCGCACGCGAGGTCCGAGCTCAGTCGGTGTGAAACACCTCCTCCGCCATGGCCCACCAATCGCCTTCGCTGCGAGAGGCAAGCGGCGTCTGCATCGGGTTGTGAATCGCCCACCATTCCTGCGTCTTCGGATCGGCCGCCATCTTGGCTGAATTTGCCGCCCAATCCTCGCCGTGATACTCAAAATAGCCGAACAGGAGGTTCTCGGGCTCTCTGAGGAAGATCGTGTAGTTGCGCATGTTGCAGTCGGAAATCTTTGCGAGCACCTCTGGCCATACCGCGGCGTGCGTCTTCTTGTACTCGGCTATCCGCTCCGGCTTGATGCCGATCACCATACCCATACGCTTCATCGCCGTTCCTCCAATTTGTTTGTTTGAACACGGCCAGGCTGTCGCTCCGCACTTCGTCGAGACCCCACTCGACTCGATGCCCGCCCTGTCGGCGCAAGCGCCACAGTCTTTCTTGAGACGAGCGAACCGAATTCGGGGGCGCCTGGAAAGCGTCGCGGAGCGCCGGCTCCGCTCTCTACATGAGCGCGTTCAGTCGCCGAACCAAGGGTTTGGCGACTTCCGCAAGTCGCCGGCCCCATCGGTCAAGAAACCCATTCTGGCGCTCCGCCAGAAGATATTCGGCCCGCCAGCGCCACTCGTCGCGGTCCTTCCGCAGGGTTTCGTGATCTTCCGCGAGGCCAGCGACCAGGGCTTTCATGGTCTCAAGTTCAGCCTCGACGGCGCGGACACGCGTGAAGAGCGAGGGTTGCGGCTTGGGCTCGGGCGGCGCCGTTGCGTCCGACATGATTGGATGATGGCGCGCAAAGGTTATCGGAGCGCTAAAATCGCTTATCGAACTGGGCTGCCGATGGCGACTGAACGACAGTTGAGGAACATTCGAAAGGAGACTATCCGATTACTTGTCGCCGGTTGGACACGTTAGCGCCGATAGCGATCGGGATGTGACCAATCGGTCTTTTTTCAAGTGCTGGATTGATCCGCCACTCGCCGAAGGTTCGCCAGAAGCAGTATGTCTTCGGCCCTCGATGCCGTTTTTATGTTGCCAGGCTCAAGTTCGGCGGCGCGACGAACATCGCCGAGAATGAGACACGGGTCTCCCTGGAATCCCATGCCC
Source organism: uncultured Alphaproteobacteria bacterium (assembly GCA_963743265.1). Taxonomy (GTDB): domain Bacteria; phylum Pseudomonadota; class Alphaproteobacteria; order Rhizobiales; family Beijerinckiaceae; genus Roseiarcus. The sequence continues at coordinate 77,762 of CAVUPE010000041.1, forward strand.
ACAGCCGCATCGCCGACGACGCAGAAGCCGAGTACCGGATGGACGCGGAGCTCCGCGCAGTTCGGCGAACGGGACCTTCCCATGCCCCCGCCGCCGTCAGCGGGGGGCTACCCGATTATACGCTAGCCTCGTGGCGTACACCGAACACGTGCATTCCAACGGGCGACCGCGACCCTCCGCAAGCGTCTCGAACCGTCGCTAGGGCGTGACATCAGTCCCCGGCCCCAAGCAATGTGGATGCTGAAAGCCAGTCGGCGTAGTGCCCACATCTGCATACGAAATGTTGTCGGTGCCGTTCGGACCCACACCTCCCGAAGGGATCCCATCCAGCCCGGCGGCCTTCCGCATCCTATAGGAAATCGCGTGATCCGCGCAGGAGGTGTCGCCGCTGACGCCAAGTCCGCCGATCACCTTCCCGCTGTCATACAGGGCCACGCCGCCGCCGAAAGTGATGACGCCGCCCGGCACGAATCCATGGCCCGAACCCTGGGGCTGGAACGCCGGGTTGAAAGGATTCGAGTTATTCAAGCCATAGAGCGAGCCGCCGGGCTGTGTCGGCGCATAGAGGTTCGCCGTCGACAGCGCCAGCTTGTTATTGCTGAAACCATTCGCCGTGGTCGCCTTGGCGATGGCGATCGAACGGCTGCCCGGCCATGCGTCGGGCGAGTTGCTGATCACTGAACAGAGCTTTCCGGTGCGATCGACAATCGCAGACCACATCTCGTTTGGTTTGAAAAGTCCGCCGTTGTTCTCAGTAACCACGATCGCCAGCTTGGCCTGCAATGCGTTGACGGTCGTCGCGGGAATTGCGCAAGCGAGTTGGGCGTTCGACGCGGTGGGAAGCATAGCCAGCAAGCTGACTGCGGGAATGGCAATCCATTTCAACATTACTAAACTCCTTGGGTTTTGCGGTAGCGACAACAAACAACTAGACGTGCAACGAAAATGTAGCCTGGGCGGCCGGCGACGCGGACTTCAGATGGCGGTTTGCGCGCGCTTGCGCCTGTGAGCGATCATGGCAAGGCTAACCAGCCCCATTCCCATCAAGACCCACGAAGCGGGCTCTGGCACCTCGGTGACGAGAACGGAGACATTCGCCTGCGCGAAGTCCCCGTCCACGATCCCGCCAGCCGGGCCATACGGCGAAGAGAAGCCCTGAAATGTTGAGATAAAGTCCCAGATGCCGAGATCGTGGAAGCCGGCCGTCGCCATGAGACTGAATGTGCCCGTGCTGAATGTGCTGGCGTCGATGGCCGTGGCGCTGGTGACGCCAAGCGGGTTGGTGTCCAGCAGCACTTGGTAAACCGAGCCCGTACGGCGCTCGCGGTGGTCCCGAGGTCCGTAACCGTGATGGTGATCTTGCCCGCGCGCGCCAAGAACCCGATGTCGCCGCTGAGCAGACCGCCGCCGAAGCCGCCGTTTGAGTTTCCGAGGGTCGGATCAATTCCCAACGGGGCCGTTGCGCCGATGTCAGCGGTCACCGTTCCGTCAAAAAGCACGACCTCCGTCGCGCGCGCAGCACCGCTCATTCCGAGCGCCAAACAGCGCTGCGGCAACAGCCAAACCTCTCATGTTGAGTCCCCCGACCCAGTTTTACCAGTTTAAACGAGCCACCCTCTGGCTCTGAATTACGTAGCGGTATGCGTGGAACATCACACTATAGTGAACCACAGTCAAGAGGCGAAAAAAAGAAATTTGCTGAACTCGGCAGTGGGTTCCGTTGCGCTTCGCCGAAGGTGACCGCCGGTTCTGCTCGCGAACGCTGCGTGGCTCGCGGACCGTTCGCGACCCCTTACGTACAGAAAACGATGATTGGGCGCCTGAGGGCTGGGCCTCTGCGCCGGCAGTTCAGACGCAAGGGCCTAGGGTGCAGCCACGACTGGATTTAACCCCTTAAGCCGATCCAACGATTGGAAACAGCGTATCGAACGCCCAACGACCCAGCACCAGCACATGGCTCCGCAATCTCGCCGTTTTGGCAAAACGGGGGTTAAGTCGCGCTCCGTAGCGACCGGACATCTATGCTGTGAGTGACTCAGGCATTTCACCGCAACAGCCAAGTTTACTGCGGATGTTCATTGGTTTCTCCGAACGAGCGGATAGATGCATCGGGTGACCGTAAGTCCCATAGCCAGTCACACAATTTTGATACCAGTTGTTTCCATGCTATTGCGGAAATAGCACTATCCATTCCAACTGGATGCGACGCTGCGACCCGGGGACGCCGTTGAGGAACAAGAGTGGCCCTTCTCTCGGGTTATTACCCCTAGCTTTGGTAGCGGTGGCGATTGTTTCGCTTGGCGGGTGTCTGCAAACCGCGTTTGACGCGGCGCCAAGCAAGGACCCCCCAAACGCATACGACGCCGTTCGCTCGGCGGATCTCCAGCCTCGGTTTCCAGAGGCGACACGAAATGCAAACACCGGCGGAGCGGAACCCAAGGGGGTCAGCTATTACGGGGCTCCGGTCGAAGCGGTCGCCAATCCGGCCCCTGAGCACGACGGAGCGGGCGGCTTCGCCTTGAACTTCGAGAATACGCCGGTCGCAACGGTCGCCAAGGTCGTGTTGGGCGATATCCTCAACGTCGGCTATGCAATCGATCCCCGCGCGCAAGGCACGATCAGTCTGTCGTCCGGCCGTCCGATCGCAAAAAGCGACATGCTTTTCGTTCTCGAAAACGCGTTGCGAGTCAACAACCTGCTGCTGGTTCGCGATGTCGTCGGCTACCGCATCCTGCCCGCGACCGATGGAGCGATTGGATCGATTGATCGCCCGGGCGCTAACGGGTCAACTGAGCCGGGATACGGCCTGACGGTTATTCCAGTCCAGTACGTGTCTGGTGAGACGTTAGTCAAGCTGATGGAGGGATTCGAATCCAAGCCCGGTACGATCCGGTCGGATCCCAGCGGCAAAATCCTGCTTATCTTAGGAACGGGCACCGAGCGTCAAGCCGCGGTTGACACCGTTCGCACATTCGACGTCGATTGGCTGCGGGGCCAGTCCGTCGGGATATATCCGGTCTACAACGGCGCGCCGGCGACGTTGGTCACGGAGTTGGAAAAGATCATGGACTCGGGCGAGAGCGGCCTCAGCCATAATATGGTGAAATTCCAGGCGGTCGAGCGACAAAATTCGATTCTGGTCGTGACCTCGAAACCCCAATTGCTGCGCATGGCGTCGACCTGGATTTCCAGACTGGACAAGTCTTCAGTGGCGAGCACCGGGGTCAAGGTCTATCGCGTGAAATATGGCGACGCAAAGCAGATGGCGGCCCTTTTGTCCAATATGTTTACGGGTAGCGGGTCCACTGGCCTTGAGTCCGCCGCCAATCAGATCGCGCCAAACGCCGGGGCTACGACCCTAAGCACAGTGGATCGGCTGACCGGCGGCGCAAAACAGGAAACGCCGAACGCAAATGGGCCAGGGGCGGCCGGCCAAGGACCGGGCCAGGGCCAAGGCGCCGACGCTGCAGCCGCGATCTCGACGGCCGGGACACTCGGACCTCTGGGCGGAGGCGGCCCTGGCGGCGCTGGAGGCGCGCCCCTGCCGAATGTGCGCATCACGGCCGACGTCGCCAACAATTCGATTCTTGTTTACGCCAGCGAGGAAGATTACCGCGTCATTGAGCGCGCTCTGATCCAGCTTGACCGTCCAAAACTGCAAGTCGCTATCGACGTAACGATCGCCGAGGTCACGCTCAATGACCAATTGGACTACGGCGTGCAGTTTTTTCTCGACAAGGGAGCTGTATTGAACGTCTCCCAGAGCACACTGCCGATCACCCCGACGCTCCCGGGATTCAACGTTGTGTTGGGAAACGCGCTCTCGCCGCGGGTGGTCATCAACGCGTTGCACCAGTACACCGACGTCAAGATTCTTTCTAATCCGTCTCTTGTGGTCGTCGACAACCAACCGGCTACCTTGGAAGTTGGCGATCAGGTGCCGATAACCACCGGCAGCGCAACAGTGCTCAGCGCCAACAATGCTGTCGTGAACACGGTTGACTACAAAAACACTGGCATCATCTTAAAGGTTCAGCCGCGGGTAAATTCCAACGGCACCGTCCTTCTCGACATCGAGCAGGAAATCAGCGCCGTGGTCGAGAACCTCACCAACGGCGTCCCCGCCTCCACGACCACCAATCTGACTCCGACGATTTCCGAGCGCCGAGTGAAGAGTGAGTTGTCGGTCGCGAACGGGCAGACCGTGCTGCTCGCCGGATTGATCCAGGAAACTCAGAATGTCACCCATTCCGGGATTCCCATCCTGGACCAAATCCCGGTTGTTGGGAACGCCTTCGGGTCGAAGAACAACTCGATCGCCCGCACCGAACTGATCCTCTTCATTCGGCCCCAGATCATCCATGACGGCGCGGACGCGTCCGTCGTCGCCGAAGAGCTGCGATCGAAAATGCGCGGCGGCCAACTGGGTTCGCTGGGGCTGCCCAAACTCTTGCCCGAGCCCCACAGGACGCTCCAGTGACAGCGCACGAGTCCGGTGCAGCTGAGGCCGCCAACGCGATGGACGCGGGCATTTCACTCGAACGCGCCAATCGCTCCGGGACGGACGCTCGAAGACCGGGTCTAAGCCTTGGATGGAGCCTCTTGGGCGGGAGCGTGCTGCTTGTGAGCATCGCGATAGCGCCTGGAATCGACGGCGCGCTTGGGGGCGCGCTCGGCCTCTTGATGCTTGGCGTCGCAGCGGCGGACGCTCGGCGATACGTCGTTCCCGACGCCTTGAGCGGAGGCGCGTTCGCGCTTGGCGTCGTCCACGCGGCGGCGGCAAACTCCGACGTCGCCTTTGCGGCCGCACTAATGGCGATTTCGCGCGCGGCTTTCGCTGCTGGATTGTTTTTGCTCTTGCACATCGCCTATCGGCGCTTTCGCGGTCGCGACGGCCTTGGTCTTGGGGATGTTAAATTGGCTGGGGCGGCGGGGGCGTGGCTTAGCTTGCCAATGCTGCCGATTGCGATTGAAATCGCTGCGATCACCGCTCTTGCCGCCTACGTGTTTCGGCAGAGGAAACGGGCGCGGATGGTGCGCGCCCTCGGCCGGATTCCGTTCGGAGCCTTTTTTGCCCCGGCGATATGGTTGGGGTGGGTCATGGACACGCTCACGCCCCTAAATTAGGCGCTCTCACAAGGAGGTTCGCGGGTGTCTAGCGCAGCCAGAGGCCGCAAAATCTGGAGGTGGATCGGCAACCAAGCGGAAGCCCGGAACGCCGTAGCCCGAACCCGACGCACGAGGATTCGCGTGGCCGTCTCTCGCGTCTTTCTTTTTCTTATCTTGTCGACGACTTTCGTCTCCGCTGCGCGCGCGGACGCCTTTGCAGCCGGCTCGCGCGCTTACGCCGCGCGCAACTACGTACTGGCGGGCCAGATCTTTCTGCCCCTTGCTGAGGAACGTGATGCACGCGCGCAGACCTATCTTGGCGTGATGTATCTGCGCGGTCAGGGCGTGCCGCAAAATTTCGCCGTCGCCGCGTACTGGCTTCAACTCGCTTCGTCGGCCGGCGTTCCGACGGCCCAATACTTCTTTGGATTGATGTACGACAAGGGACAGGGCGTGGCGCAGGACTTCGTGCTCGCACAAGCGTGGCTGAACCTGGCCGTAGCGCATGCCGAGCCGAGACTGCGGGACCGCTGGGCGCTCATTCGCAACGCGGTCGCTTCGAAGATGACAGAGGCGCAACTCGCAGAGGCCCGACGGGTGGCGTACGAATGGCAGCCCGAACCTTATCTGGCGCTCAACTGGCGTCTCTACATCCCTCGATAATTGCAGGCGCGAGCCGACGCCGAGCGCCAAGCTCGGCTCGGGCGACGCGCGCAAGAGATCGAGGCGTTCCTGACTTAATAAAGCCCGTCTGAATTGAGATGTCGGCGCTTGCCGACTGTTGGCGGTGCGGAATCCGGCGTCGGCGGAGGGCCAATCTCTCCGGAGGGCTCGGGCAGAGCGAGCGTCACCACCCGGCCGCTCTCCTCCAATGTCGCCGAACGAGGGTCGACGGAGCGCAATGTCCAACCCGAGGCGCGCTCGCCTTCGCGAACTCCCGAGGCGATCTTTGAGGTGTCGTCGTAGAAGATCGCGATCCGACTGTCGCCGCCGACGATGGTTCCAACCAGGGTAAAAGGCGGCGTCTCCGGCGCGGGGGCCTGCGCGACGGTCGACGTTGGGGCAGGCGCGGCGGGCGCCGCCGGGGTCGGAGGCCGGCGCGACACAGAGAACAGCGGGCGGTCGCGAGTAGCCGAAAGTTTTGAAGCAGGAATGGCCCACAAGGGATTACCCGTCGGCGGGGGTTGGGTTATCGGGGATCTCGCCTTCAGCAGGCGCGGCCACGCTCACGTCGGGGACGACGGGTTCGGTCCCGATTGCGGCAACAGAGAACTCGCGCAATTGGGGGCCGCCGGCGCGCGCGTTAGGCCCGGTTAGAAGCCCGGCCGCCGCCAATGCGACGGCAAGGCGCCTCACTGCGGCTCTTGCCATTGCCCGGACACTTGCATGAGGACGCGCATCGGAGTGCCTTCCGCCTCGCCAAAGGCCTGCGGAGCCTGTATCGCAAGATTCTCGACGAAAAGATACGGCATGCCCGCCTCCAAATCATAGAGCAGCGGTTGCAGAGCGGCTTGGCCGATTTCGAGAACTCTCGGTCAGGCCGACAAATCCTTCCGCGGACCGTGGACCCTGCAAATCGATCTGGGAAGACAGCACATTGCCGCCGGCTTTCTTGACCGCGGATTCGACGCGTTCCTGCAAAGCCGCGCCGGCAATCGTGATGGTCTTGCCAATAAGAAATGGCGGCCCATTGTCCACCGCATCCGGCTCGCCCTGGCGCTGCGTCGTTCGCTTCGTCTGGCGATCCAGACGGTCGAGAATTGCGCGGTTCTTATCAAGCGCCGCGTACGAGTCGAGGAGGCTCGAGAGCGTGTCGACGGCGACCCCGACGAGACCGACCAGCACAATTAAGTAGACCAGCAACGACAGCCATCGCCGGCGAACAGGCACCGAAGTCGTCAGGGTCGCCAAACTCATGGAAACGCCGGAAAGTACGGGAGGATTCGAGCTTCGATATGAAACTGTTCGCCGGCCTCAAGGGGCGCGCGTGTCGTTGGCGCAAAGAAAGTGGCGTTCCTGAACTGTTCGGTCTGCTCGATAATCCGGATCAGGGATGCGGCTTCGCGCGTGACGCCAGTGATCTCCAGCTTGCCGTCGGCCACGTGCAGTTCGGTCAGATAGGTATCGTCCGGCAAGGCTTGCGACAGCGACTCGAGCACGATGACCGTCGCGGGCGATTCGCGTTTCTTTTGCGTGAGCTTCGCTGTGGCGACTTCGGAGACGCCGGCGCTCTCGTTGGAAAGGGCGACGCGCCGCTCGTTCATTTGCCGAGAAATCTGAAGCCGGGAGTCCTCCAGATCAGCGCCGACTTGGAGCCAGGCCGCGAACGCCGCAATAGCCGCCAGTCCCGCAGCCGCTGGCGCCGCCATGAGAAAGCGACGCAGGCGCTGAATCGACAATTCGCGATTTGTCTCTTGAGAGAAAACCGTCGTTCCGCGTTCGTCGCCTCCTGCCTCAGAGGCCGTCGAGACCACGATCGAGTTCGGTCTGAACGCCTCGAGCGCGGTCACGAAGGGCATTATAGCCGAACGCGCAGTGGCGGCGACGACGACGCCGATCCGGCCCCTCGACGTTTCCTTCGGCGGGTCACAGCCGAAAGCGGCCTGGGTTGAGCTCCAAGGCGTCAGTCGGTCAATCTGCGAACGAATGATGGCGTCGAGAAAACCGGAGGCTTGTCCCGGCAGCTCCAGGAAACGGAAGGCAAAGCGACGCCTCGCGAGGACGATCTCAACTTGTCCGCCGGCAAGGCGCGAAAGAATCCGGGCTCCGGCGTCTTCGACAAATTTCCCTTCGGTAAAGCGCAGGGGCGCTTCGGCGCTGGGACGCGCCGACCGCTTTCGGAGCACTTTCACAACAAATGTGGAGTCTTCCTGCTCCACAACTTGGAATTTCCTTGTCGGTCGAAGGGCGCTGACGATCGACAGGATTGCAGAGGCCACGTCATCCACCCAGTGCGACAGCACCAGCATTATTTGACGCAGCGGGTTCATGGTTGGATGTGCCTCCTACCGCCTGACAGATAGATCAAACGCGTTCATCAGACAAAACATCAGACGAATCTTGGGTCAAACCAGCTCGTCTAACCATATTAACATACTCTTCAAGTTGATCATTTGACGCCCAGGCGCGGGCGGAAACGTCGCGTCTTGAACGAAGGGCGCAGACCACTCTCGATCGCGGCAGCGCAGTGATCACGAAAACGTGAACGCTTCGTTTTCATCCCGCCGCGGGGTGGGCCCGTATTCCCTAGACGGAGCGTCGGCTTCGTTAGGCGAGGGAGCATCTATGAACATCCGAAAACGTCTCTCGAGGAGTTCAGCGACACTCTGCCTGGCTATTGGGGTCGGCCTATTTGCCGGAGCCAACGCCAAAGCAGCAGTTGTTCTTTTTTATCCAGCCGCCAACTTTAGCTCGACGCCCTATACGATCAGTTTCGGGGGCGGAATAGCGACCTACACCTTCACAGACATCTCCAGCACAAGCACCGACCCGCTCACCGAAGACGCCGTAGCCACCGGCGGCGACGGATTGGTGAACTCGTTTTTGGCGCCGGTATCTTTCCAACTGGGCGCCGTCATCGGCGACACCGGCTATGGCTTCGCCGCGTTTCCGGCTGCGGCCGGCATTGGCTTCTCCGTAGCCGAGACCAGCATAGGTCTGGAATTTTCCCTGCCGGACGGCGTCCATTACGGCTTCGCGACGACCCTCGGACCCGAGGTGATTTCGTATGGCTACAATAGCACGCCAGGCGCCTTTATCGCCACGACTGGCGTACCGGAACCCGCAACCTGGGTCCTGCTGATCGCAGGCCTGGGCGCCTTGGGAGCGGTCGCTGGCAGCAAAAAGATCAGAGCACCGCAGACCGCGTAAGTATCGCTGCGCTTATCGTTCCAGCGCAGCTCAAAACGCACCTCGCTTTCTATAATCGTTACCGTCTCGTCAGGGCGGAGGCATTTGTCTCGACCTCGCCTCTGGCGCACTCGAAGAGACTATTCTTGGGATTGTTGAATCTATGCTTTGCCCAATTCTTCGACCCGGTGGAATGGGGCGCACTTGGAAAGAAGCCGGGAAGATTACTTGCGGCAAAGGAGGCACAACATGGCCAAGGAATTCAACAGCTTCACTCAGCAACCGAAGATCGTAAAGGGTCGTCGGGAGGTTCTTCGTAGCTTGGGGTTGGGAGCAGCTGGCGTCGCCGCTCTCGGAGCGGGTGGTTTGTCGTCCACTAACGCGAACGCGCAAGCGGTGACTGACGCCGCTATTCTGACCTTTGCGCTGAATCTCGAATATCTCGAGGCCGAATTCTACCTCCGGGCGGCCACCGGCGTGGGACTGCCGGCTCAAGACATTGGCCCGAGTCCTGGTCCGGTTACAGGCGGATCTATGGTCAATTTTAAGGGCAACGCTATCGTTCAGGCCTACGCCGAGGAGATTGCGCAAGAGGAGCACAAACACGTGCAGTTTCTTCGCGCCGCCCTGACCGCGTTAACCGGCTCCGCGATTTCACGTCCGGCCCTCAACCTCTCAACCAGTTTCGCAACTGCCGCGGTGGCTGCCGGTCTTGGAACGGGCTTCAGCCCCTACGCGGACCCCGACAGTTTCCTTCTTGGAGCCTACATATTCGAGGACGTAGGCGTTACGGCCTATCACGGCGCCGCGCCCTTGATCACAAATAAGGCTATCCTTGATAAGGCTGCCGGCATTCTCGCGGCCGAGGCCTATCATGCAGGCATAGTTCGGACATCGTTGTTCGTTGGCGGCTTTTCGAGCCAAACCACCGCCATCTCCAACCTCCGAGCGACGCTCGACGGTACGATTGGCACTCAGAATCAGAATGATTTTGGCGTTGGCACCACGGCGGCTCCGATGATCGCTAACTTGAGCAATGCTATGAATGGTTCGCTTCTCGGCGGTTTCCCGAGCAATTCACCGCCCGGCAACAACGCCATCGCCTTCGATCGAACGACGCGGCAGGTGCTCAACATTGTCTATGGCGCTAAGAATGCGTCGAGCGGCCTGTTTTTCCCCAGCGGCCTCAACGGCTCCATCAAGTAAATATCGAGCCTGAAACAATCAAAGGCCGCCCTCAGCAAGTCTGGTTGGCGGCTTTTTTCCGACATGGCGTGAATCCGCGGGATGGTTCAAGCCTCAGTTAGGTAAGCCGGCCGCTGTTCCCTTGGGCGGCGATTGCGCCGTGCGGCCTTGCCGGTCGAAGAAGAATTGTGAAAGGAGCACTATTCAGACGCGCTGACGCGGCCTACGATATTTGGTAAAAAAGCGAGAGGTCGTCGAGCAGTTTGGCGATCTAGAAAGGCCTCGGGCACAAACTCCGATGGTTGCGCCAGCCGCCTGGAGCAGGTATACCAAAATGACTTTGGTCGTTTGAACGCAATTGTGGCATAGTGAAAACTCGTTGTCTCGGGATAGGCGATGAATATCCAAAGCACAACTAGTATCCAGAGCGACGGGACTGTTGCTGATTTCTTGAACTATTTGCTGGGGCGGGAACTCATTGATCAAGCAACAGCTCGAACATTTGCTTCTGCAGATGCATCGGATTCGAACTCCCCGCTAAGGCGACTGTGGGAATCCACAGATCTTTCCTCCCATGAGTTTGCCAACGAAGTCGCCGCCTTTTTCGGCCTGCGCAGGCTTACGCTGCTCGAATTGGCGGAACTGCGTTCTAGGGCGGATCGTTTCGCGCCCAGATTCTTGCGCGAAGCCTCTTTATTGCCCTTCGAAGGAGACGGCGGGACGTTTGCGGTCGTTGTGGGCGACCCGGCTGACACGCAGGCTCTACAGGCCGCTGAGATCGTTCTTGGGGCGCCCATCGAAATCGCAGTCGCCTCGTTCGAAGACATCGCGACCGTGTTGGGCGACGCGCTTGACGCCGCCGACGCCAGCGCAAGCGGTCGCGCACCGGAGGTCGGCGGCGCCGACGAAAACGTCGACAATTTGCGCGACCTCGCGAGCGGGGCGCCGGTTGTGCGCGCGGTCAACGACCTTATCGAAAAGGCGGTCGAACTGCGGGCGAGCGACATTCACATCGAGCCGTTTCGCAACGGGCTCAATGTGCGGATGCGGGTGGACGGTCTGCTGCGAGCGGTCCCCCCTCCGGCGCACGTGTTGCCGCAGGCGCTCGTTTCAAGAGTCGAAATTCTTGCCGGACTTAACATCGCGGAACGCCGTCTTCCCCAAGATGGCGCAGCGCGATTACAGGCGGCGCGGGCCGACATCGACATCCGTGTCGCGACCATGCCGACCCAGCACGGCGAAGCCGCCGTCATCCGCCTGTTGACGCGCGATCGCGGTCTGCTCGACATTCCGCGATTGGGCCTGGCGCCCAACGACGAAAAAAAGGTGCGGCGCCTGCTTGATCTGCCTCATGGGATGATAGCGGTCACCGGCCCCACGGGCAGCGGCAAGACGACGACACTTGCGACCATGCTCTCGGTGCTCAATTTGCCGTCACGCAAGATTCTGACGATTGAGGATCCCGTCGAATACGAAATTCCCGGGATCAATCAATCTCAGGTAAAGCCCGCGATCGGTCTCACCTTCGCCACGGCGATGCGCGCTTTCGTTCGACAGGATCCCGACGTCATCATGGTGGGCGAAGTGCGTGACGCGGAGACTGCGAGCATCGCCGTTCATGCGGCGCTCACCGGTCATCTCGTTCTCACAACGCTGCACACGGAAACATCGACTGCGGCGGTTCCCAGACTCATCGACCTGGGGGTCGAGGCGTTTCTGCTCAAGTCGACGCTACGAGCCGTAATCGCCCAGCGGCTGGTGCGTGTGCTCTGCGAGCGCTGCAAGACGCAACGGAGCCTGACCTCGGCGGATTTCGACGCCGATCCGAGGCTCGCTGCGCTGGGCTTCAAGAGCGGCGAGACCGTTTTCAGCCCAAAGGGCTGCGAGCGTTGCGGCGGCATCGGGTATCGCGGCCGCTCGGGCGTGTTCGAGGTTCTTGACGTCACCGGGGAGGTCCGCGACCTGATCGGGCCGAACGCCGAATCCGGAGCGCTTGACGCCGCGGCAACGAGGGCCGGAATGACGACCATGATTGACGACGCGGTCGTGAAATGTCGCGGCGGCGCCACATCCGTCGCCGAAGCGCTGCGCGTCACAACCATCCGGTGATGAAATGCCGACGTTCCGGTACCGAGCTCTAAGTCAAGTCGGCGAGATCATCAGCGGATCGATCGCCGCGCCGACCGCCGCCGAGGTCGGCAAGCGCATCGAATATTTGGGCTTGATCCCGATCGACTCCGTCACCGAGGACAACAATGCGCTGATCAAGCGAGGGGACGCCTTTGTCCTTTTTTCGCGGCCGCGCCCGGAAGACGTGACCATCTTCACCGGCGATCTCGCCTTGCTGCTGCGCACCGGCGCGAGAATCAACGAGGCGCTGGAGTTGCTGGCCGCCGATTCAGATATTGGCCGCATGCGGTCGACAGCGACGAAAATGACGTCGGCAATTCTCGCGGGAGAAAGCTTCGCTGACGCTATTGCGCATCACCCGAGCGTCTTTCCCCCGATCTACGTCGCGCTCGTCCGCGTGGGCGAGGCGTCCGGCAATCTGGTCCCTATCCTCGAGGCGATCAGCGCTGGAGCGCCAACGCGCCGAGGCGCTGCGTCGGCGTTTGTCCGACACCTTGCGCTACCCGGCTTTCCTGCTGTTGGGCGCGTGCGCCGTTCTGCTGTTCTTCCTCCTTGTCGTCTTGCCGCAATTCGCAAATGTCTTCAAAGATTTCAACGCGAAGCTGGATCCGGTCTTGGTGACCTTCCTCAGCATTTCTGATTTCCTGCGCAATGACATGGATACAATACTCGTTGCTCTCGCCTGCTTGCTGTCTGTCGGCTTTTTGCTTTCTCGTCGCTCGGCGGTGCGCGCCGGGGTGATCGACGCGTTCTCGCGCCTCCCGCTCATCCGCCCAATCCTGGGATATCGCCGGACGGCCTTGTTTTGTCGCAATCTGGGCCTGCTCCTGGCGAGCGGAGTGACTTTGCCGACGAGCCTGCGCGTTCTCGCGGAAATGATGGCGACCTCGAGCGACGTGTCGATTTGGACCCAGGTCGTCGACAAGGTGCGACAGGGCGGCAAGTTGTCGGACGCAGTGGCGCAAACGCGGGCGCTCCCCCCGATGGCGGTGCGCACTTTGCGCCTCGGAGAGGATGCCGGGCAATTGTCGATGCTGGCGGGGCGCGTCGCCGACTTTTACGACGCCAAACTGCAACGCAGCCTCGACCGGCTTGTCGGAATAGTCGGCCCGGCCTCGATCATCGTGATAAGCATGATAGTCGGCGGTCTTATCGTTTCGGTCATGACCGCACTCCTGTCAGTCAATCAAGTCGCCGAATAGATCAATCGCACGAGGAATCTGAATATGAACGCGGTTCGTCGATTCTTCCGTAGCCGCTCGCTGCGCCGCGGTGGAGAACATGGATTCACGCTCGTCGAAATGCTCGTGGTTATCACGATCATCGGCCTGATCATGGCGTTGGTGGGACCGCGAGTGTTGAACTACTTGAGCGAATCGAAGGTCAAGACGGCGCGGATTCAAATCGAAAGCTTCTCGTCCGCGCTCGACCTATTTTATCTGGACAACGGCCGTTATCCGAGCTCCTCGGAGGGTCTTCCGGCGCTCGTGCAGCGGCCGGCGAATGCCCTCTCGTGGAACGGGCCATATCTCAAGACGGCGTCCGTGCCCGCGGATCCCTGGGGCCGACCCTATCGGTACCGGGCGCCGGGGGACCATGCGCCCTATGAAATCACTTCGTCGGGACCGGGCGCGACGGCGGACGCCGGCGGCATCGCCGAGATCAAGAGCACTTCGCAGTAGTCGGCGATGAGGCGGGCCGCGGGATTTACGCTCATCGAGGTCGTTTGCGTTCTCGCGATCATTGCGCTGCTCGCCAGCCTTGTTCTACCCGCCATACCGCGTGCGACCTCCCACGCGCGGCTTGAAGCTTACGCGCTCCAGGTCGCGTCGCTGCTGACCGCCGATCGCACCGCGGCCATCCGGCGTCGGGCGGAGATCGCAACCGCGCTCGACGCGAGAACGGGCGTCATACGGTCCGGCGCCGGCGCCGGACGTATTCAATTGCCGCACGACGTCGCCTTCGACGCGCTGCTCGCGCAAACATGCAATGGCCGCAGCGCCGGCGCGACGATCGACTTTTTCCCCAGCGGCATGTCCTGCGGAGGGACCATCGAGTTGCGGCGCGGAAACATCGGCTATCAGGTTCGCGTCAATTGGCTCACGGGAGGGGCTGAGGTTGTTTCGCTCGACGCCGCGGCCAAATAGCCATTCGCGCGGGTTCACGCTCGTCGAATCCCTCGTTGCTCTGACCATCATGATGATTGTGCTGTCGGCGATTGCCGGACTGAGCGCGTCGTCGCTTCGCACCGGTCGATACGTCGAACGTCATCTGGCGGATGTCGAAAACGTCCAGCAGATCCTTGCAGGGCTGCCCGGACGCAGTGAACTCACGAACGGAACGCTATCCGGCGAGATGGCCGGCTACCGGTGGCGACTCGACGCCGCGCCGTTCAGCGCCGCTTTCGTCGACCCACGCGCCCAAACGCGCTGGACGCCCGAAACGGTCGTCCTGACGGTGCAAGGACCGGGCGGCGTTCCTTTGAGCTTCGATACGGTCCGGCTGGTAAAGACCGGCGTCCAATGAGCACGAGAAGCCGGCGCAAGGCCCCACAAATCGCGGGATTGCCGGCTTCACGTTGTTCGAGGCGCTCGTCTCAGTCGCCTTGATGGGTGCACTCATCGTATCGCTCGGCGCCGTCGCCGGCCAATGGTTGCCTAACTGGCATCGTGGATTTGGCCGCGTACAGCGCCTGGAGACCCTGGACATCGGTCTTCAGCGTCTGGCCGCCGATCTGTGAGGCGGCCGAGTTCGTTGCACCGAGTAGCGCGTCCAAGGCACCGTGTTTTCGTGGCGACGAAAAACAGGTGATGCTCATTCGCGTCGCTAATGCTCCGGGAACGACCCGGCATCTTGAATTTGTGAAAATTGCGGAGACCGTGGACGAACGCGGCTTCGCGCTTGTGCGCTCGCACGCGCCGTTCAAGCCGCTCGATCCCAATCGACCGATCGAGGCACAGCTGTATTTCGCAGATCCTGTCGTGCTCATACGGGCCCCCTTTCGGGTTTCCTTCGCTTTCGCGGGCGCCGACAGGCTTTGGCGGAGGTTCGTGGCAGGAACCTGTCCTGTTGCCGGCGGCGGCGCGGATCGAGGTGCGTGACGCGGCGACCGACAGGGTTCTCGCGATATCGACCGCCACGCTCTTGCACATGAATGTGCCCGCGGAATGCATTACTCAAAAATCCGTCCAGCAATGCATCGAAGGGACGGGAGAGGATGCGCCAACAGAAGGGTCCGCGCCGCCGTCTGCGCAACCACCGAAATCAACTCTCATGGGCGGCAGCGCGCCATGAAGTCTGGACCCGGCAACCAGAAGACGTTGAAGCCAAGGAGTGATAGCGGGTTTATCCTTGTCGTCGTCCTATGGATCCTCGCCGCTCTCGCTGCACTCGCGTCGACTTATTCGATCTATCTCGGCAATGCCGCGTTCGCGACCCAGATCAACGACGACCGGCTACGGATCAGAAACGCGATATCTACAGGAATCGAGCTAAGCGCCTATCAGCTTCTCGCCGTGCCCGAACAGGCCCGACCGCCACAAGGCGCCTTCACGGTTCGGTTGGCGCGGGCGACTATCGACGCGAGTTTTGTTTCTGAAAGCGCGCGGGTCGATCTCAACGCGGCCCCCAAGAACTTGCTGGAGGGTCTCTTCGCCGCCGTCGGCGTAGATCCCTCTCAAGCGGGAAGCTTCGCCGACCGAATCATCGGTTGGCGCAAGAAGGCGAATGCAACCGGTCAAAACGATGAAGTCGAGGCCTACAAGGAAGCCGGCCTGGACTACGCGCCGCGCCAGGCCCCATTTCAGAACGTTCTCGAACTGCCCTTGGTGCTCGGTCTCCCCCCGCATATCGTCGAACGCGTACTCCCGCTCGTGACCGTCTACAGTGGACACCCTGAGATCGACATTCGCGTCGCGCCGCCGGAGGTTCTGGCCGCTCTGCCAAATGTCACGAAGGATCAGCTGCAAAAGCTCCTGGCGCACGCATGCAGAGTCCCGAGGACGGCGAGGCGTTGTTGAAACTGCTCGGATCCGCGCACGCGCTCGCCACCGACAAGCCAAATCCGACCGCTCGGGTCCGGATGCAAATTCGGCTCGACAACGGCCGCACCGCGCGAGCCGAGGTCGTTATCCTCGTCATGCAGAATGAAGACGAACCTTTTCGCGTCCTGTCGTGGCGCGATGACAGCGACGGGTCCTTCTAGAGAAAGCGCTTGAGGTTCCGCACAATAATTTCGTTTCGCGTACGCTCCGTTCAGGAGCGCGATAGCAGCCGAACCAGAATCCGCGCCCAAAAGCGACAGCGCGCAAGGACATGCGGTCGCCGGTTGTCGCCTACGACTGTCGTCGAGACTTCCGCTTTTGTCTGGGGAGAGTCGGACGTTGAAAAGCGGGCCTTCCACTTCGGGTCATTGTTGCCTGTTCGCCGTCCGCGGCGCCAATGTTGCCCGATTGTGCTAAAATAACAGACACGACCTGCGAACCTGCTCAAGCGCGAGGCGGCAGCCCAATGTCGGACCCAAAAGACCCGCTCGCGCGCTTTGCGGAACGCTTGAGCCTGCCGCTCATCGCGGCCCCGATGTTTCTGGTTTCGGGCGTCGATCTCGTGGTTGCTGCCTGCGGACATGGGGTTATCGGTTCGTTCCCCACCGCTAACTGCCGTAACGCAGAACAACTCGACTCATGGCTACTCGAAATTGACGCGCGCCTGCGGCGCCGCGCCGACGAAGCAGGCGTCGCCTGCGCGCCGAGCTGTCCGAACCTGATCGTGCACCGCTCGAACGCCCGCCTGGCGGACGATCTGCGGATTGTGCTCAAGCACGCTCCAGAACTCGTCATCACGAGCGTGGGCTCGCCGGGCGCCGTCGTTGCCCCGCTTCATGACGCTGGCGCGTTGGTCTTCGCCGACGTCGCGAGCCTGCGTCACGCCGAGCGCGCGGTCGAGGCCGGGGCTGACGGGCTGGTGCTGCTGACGGCAGGCGCTGGCGGCCAGACGGGCTGGCTCAACCCATTCGCATTCACGCGCGCAGTCAGACGTTTTTTCTCAGGCCCGATCGTTCTCGCCGGCGGCATAAGCGATGGATGCGCGTTGCGGGCCGCTCGGACACTCGGATGCGATCTCGCCTATATGGGCACCCAATTCATCGCGACGCACGAGAGCATGGCTGACCAACGTTACAAGGACATGCTGGTGGCGAGCAGCGCCGATGACATTGTTCTCACGCGCGCGTTTACGGGATTGCAAACCAATATGTTGAGGCCGTCGATCGTCGCCGCAGGTCTCGATCCCGATCTGCTGCCGAGCGTGGCGCGATCGAAATCAGCAAGGACATCGACATCGGAGCACGTGAAAGCGGACCCGCGCGCTGGCGCGACATTTGGAGCGCCGGCCACTCGACGTCCGGCGTCCTGAAAGTGTCGTCGGTGGCCGATCTGATCAGGCAAACTCTGATGGAATACCAAGTAGCTTGAGCCGCGGCGATCTTGTCGTTCCGACGGAGCCGCCCGGCGCATGCGAACCGCCAATCCCCGCATGCAGGGCGCCCGGCGCAGCATATGTTGCACGCCCTTGTCGCGGATAAGCCACTGGGGACGTTCGAGAGAAGACGTCGCTCGAGGTGCAAGAAAAATGGAACTGACTAAGTCTTTGAATTGATGGTGCTGCAAGAGAGGATTGAACTCTCGACCTCTCCCTTACCAAAGGAGTGCTCTACCACTGAGCTACTGCAGCATCTGACGCGCGTCCAGAGAGCGCGGGGCTTCCTGCCACAGCACAGAGGGCATGGCAAGGCGGCGGAGGCGTCCCTGCAGCCTCGCGGTTTCCAGCCGGTTCATCGGATAGGCGGGGCAGGCGTTGCCGGGTCTTTCGGCGAACACAATCAGCGGCCGCTGATACAAGGGACAATTGCTTTACGAAATTCATACGTGTGCTATTGTTCTTCCCATGGTAAATTCGCACTGCTTTCCGGACGCGAGCGAGGCCGACGAGCTCGACGCGGCCAACTCTAATCTACTAACGTTTGCTGGTGTTATGCGCGACTTGCGGCGGTGTGCGTTCGCCTTGAAGTGCAGGCGGTACGCGCGCCGCGCTGGCGCCGTCATGGCTGGCAACAACAAGTTCTTCACCAGATAAGTGATTTCCCGCGTCCACCATTCGTCGTTGTCGCCACGAATGTCGACGCCGTGGACGAACGCCAGTTTTCCACTCTCACGTCGGCCATGTAGACGTTGATGTTGAGGATGAGATCCGAGACCTTCTGGATCACGATCCACGCGACGGTATCGGCGCCGAGCTCTTCGCCATAGCCGAACTCGCAACCGCCGCAGGCTCCGACCTCCGGACCGGCGGCAATTTTGCTGGCGGCGTCCGCAGGTATGGAGACGAAGTGGTACCGGCCGGAGGTCTCAAGCTTCGCTTTGAAGACCGACGCGATCAAGGCGATGCGCAGCCCGTTCCGCAGCGGCGTCGGCTCGAGATCCTGATGGTCGTTCAGGAACTGGACGTTGAGCAAGGCGACGCTCTTGGCCGGGTCAGATGGCGCTATCGGTAGCCGCCAAGCAGGCGCCAATGGTAGGGGGGCCGAAGATGAGCAAGGCAGCAAGCCCCCATGCGGCGAGCGGAACTGGCCCGACCCGCGCGCGGCCAGCATGGCTTCGCCGATCTCAGATTCCTCGCTTTGGTTTCACAACTCCTCATCGCCTCACCCCTTCCGGCAGACCTTCGCACATCGGCGAGGCTTCTGGCTGCCAGGCTTGTCCAGTCGGCCGGGCCAGCGCAGTATAAACCCGAGTTCGGCGATATCGGGTATTTGCGCCCGGACGGTAACGAGGAGGATCGCCTTTTGGGTGCACGGTTCGCGCTATCGCTTTTGGCCGCCTCGTTCGCCGTCGCGGGTGGTCGGCTTGGCCACGGACGCCTCCGCGCAAATTCCGGGCGACACGATCAAGATCGGCGTGTTGAGCGACTTCTCCGGGCCGTTCGCAGATCAGGTCGGCAAGGGATCGCTGGTCGGCGCCCAACTGGCGGCCGAGGACTTCGCCAAGGAGGCGGGCGGCCTGAAGGTCGAGATCATTTTCGCGGACCATCAGAACAAGCCCGACATCGGGGTGGCGATTGCTCGGCGATGGGTGGATGCGGAGGGCGTTGACGCGATCGTCGACCTCGCCAATTCCGGCGTCGGTCTCGCCGTCAACACCCTTATGCATGAGAAGAATTGCGCGATGCTCGCTTCGGCGACCGCGACCTCGATCTACCTTACCGGAAAGTTCTGCCAGCCGACC
>CAVUPE010000042.1:0-21482 GCA_963743265.1 uncultured Alphaproteobacteria bacterium
CCGATGTTGAATAACCCTGTCTTAAGGCGAGCACGATGTTCGTGACCGCCGGCTGCCAACGAAGCAAAGCGGCGCCTCTTCGCCTCACAGGGCGAAGGCCGGCTCCGGGAAGGGGATGAGTTTCGCCAGTTTCCGCAGATTTTGGGCGGTGGCGGCCAATAGAAACTCGTCTTTGGCGCCGCTCGGGCCACGGAGGCGCAATCGACCGAGCGCTCGTGTCTGGCTTCGAGCCGGTCAGGTTGAGGATGGTCTTGAACGTGTAGAGGGGGCTGGTGCCGATATCGCCGAATACGATCCCGAGAGCGGCGAGACTCATTAGCAGCAGGCTTGCTTTGGGCGCGCCATCGATCGCGCCTTCGACTGATGCCACCTTTGAATTCCATCAATAAACCGGTGGAGCGTGCGCCCCACCTAATGCCTTATATTCATGCGACACAAATGGCTCGGTGTCTCCGGGCGCGGTGCGTGTTGCGGGATATGAGATGGCGTTTCACGCTCAGCTATCGCGACGTCGAAGATCTGCTCGCTGAGCGCGCGCTGGATGTCTCATACGAGACGGCGCGACGCTGGCAAGCGCGCCTTCAATGATCGCCTCGAAGATACGGATGGCCGAAGGCTCGCTGACGATGCTAGCCCCCAGCCAAGAAGCGCTCGTTAGCCCCGCATCGGTCAAGCCCCGGCGCGGGGCTTTTCTGTCGCGGGACGCGGGTTCCCCTGAGTTTCGGGTTCGGCCGGAGCAGGAGTCGTGCCCGCAACTTTATCGGGGGTCGCGGAAGGGTCAGGAGGCGGCTGCAACTCGGAGCTTGGGTTTTGCGGGATATCGGGGAAATCGGGAGGCAGAGTTGGCGGCCTAACGGGCGGCGGTTCGGGCTGGGGTCTATCGTCGTCTGGTTTGGGCATGGCGTTAGTCCTCGAGACGTGAGGCTAACCAGGGTCGAACCTCGTTTGTTCCGATGAGCTTCTCGGCGTGATCGGACCGGCTGAAGGCGATGCGCGGCCCTGGCGAAAGCTACAACGACTTGATGATCCGCATTGCGAGGGGCTGACGGAGAGGGCGCTCTGCCGATCCCAAAAGACCTCGCCGACGCCGGTCGCCTTCGCGCTACGGCTTGATCCGGTCCGCGTAAGGCGGCCTATCAAGGTCCTGACCAATATGGGCTTGTTGGTGTGCGGGTTGATGAAGGTCACGAACTTGGTTGACATTGTGCGCTCCTTCCTTGGAATGGGCCAAGTCCACGATGCGAGACGGCGTGTGTCAACGCAGCCCATAGTGTCAGTGCTCAATCCGGGCGCAGCCCATCCATCGCCCTCCAGGCTGCCCCCTCAGGTCCGCTTAATGGGAACGTCAGGCCCACCTCAGGGGCTCGTCAGCGGAGCCTCACAGGGGCGCGGCAGTTGCGGGAAGGGGGTTTGCCTAACCACTGCCGCGCCTAAGGCCCTAGCTGGGGGGTCCGCCCAGCAGAGCGAGACTACAAACAAGGCTGGTGCTGGGGGGGTCCAGCCACTGCGTTCAGCCGCGCCCTCGGCGCTCAGTGGCCCACCTCATACGCCCTCATGGGCTGCGCCCGGTGAACGCAGTGGCTGCGCGCTGGGTCCACTTCAGGAGCGCCTAATGTGCGCTTCAGGCAGTGTCAGGCGCACGTGAATGGGGAGCGGATTAACTCCAGGGGCCCCGCGCAGTCTCCTACGCAGGGCCAAAGAGTGCATCCTACGCCTCCCTCTTGACCATTAGCCATCTGTATGATCCCATGTCGGGCGGTGCAGGAGGCTCACCTCCGCGCCCCAAGGGAAGGAAGGAAACGCAGATGATCAAGATAGCAGTCTTCGCGCTGATCGCGGCGGCCCTAGTCGCCACGGGCACTCCGGCCCTCGCCAACTGCGGAGGACACTGCCAGCAGATGAAGGTCTGCGCCTCGCAGGTGGCGGGCAAGCATCTGCCCAAGGACCAGCAGCACGGCGAGTTCAACAAGTGCATGACTGATCCGCACAACTACAAATGACCGATGCTGATAAGCCTCTGCCCAAGTAGTGGCGAGGCGGGCCTACATTCTAGGCTTTGGCCTGACCCTGCGCTTGCCGGTGGCGGTGAGGTCTTCGGGCTCGGCAAGTGTGAGCTTTTCGTCGGGGTTGGGCATGGGCCGACGTTAGAACAGAAAGCGAACGAAAGCAAGAGATCGGCGCTACACTTAAGGCCAGCCGGCCTCAGGCGCCGCCCGAAGAGTTGTCCCCGCGCGGCCCCGACGAGCAGCTTTAATTAAATCGGTTAACTGTCGCTTCAGGAGCGGACCTTCAATTTGGCTAGCCGAATATCCCTCGCGATTAAGCGAGGTGATAATCTCCGTTACGGTGACCGACCGGATCTCGCCAGCTGAAACGCTCGTTCCAAGGCGGTCGTTCTTTGATGCATGGCACCACCATGGGCATGAGAAAAAAGCCCCGCCAGAGTGTTGGGCTTCCGCGGGGCAAAGTTGCAGGCTTGGGTTAGGGCGAATTAAGCGCGCAGTGTCGCGTACGAGCAGCGGCGCTCCGCGGCAACCGTCGGAATCTACTCACGCGATGGCTGCGGCAGGAAAAACCCCGCGCAAGTGGGGGTTCGACGCGGGGCCTATTGGCGCACTTGGCCGGGTGGCAAACGTGCTTGAAGTTAAAACACGATGAGCGCGGAATTGTTCCGCCGTTCAAGCGGTAAGGGACGTTGAAAGGCGACGGTGCGGCCGGTGTTGGTAAGCCTTCAGCGGTCAGTCGTGGAAATAGTGCTCTAGCTCGGGGCGACGCTCGATTATCGCTAGCGCCCGCTCTTGCAGCTTGCCTTGTGTTCGTTCGAGGAATGGAGTCCCGACCTCCACATGCAGGTCCTGTCTCAAAGCTATTCCTTCAGTCACGTCGCGTAGCTCTGGATCCTTTTCCAGAACCTGAGCAATCTGGTCCCGGAGGCGCGCGTTCTGGCGTCGCAACTCATCCCTCGTCATGGCGCTTCTCATGTGTCCGTTTGCGCAGGTCCGCACCAGCCGAAGTCTAGCGCGGCCTAGACAGTTCCGCGTAGGAGCAATGGCGCTCCGCGGCAACCATCGGAAACTACGCACGCGATGCCTGCGGCAGGAAAAACCCCGCGCGAGAGGGGGCTACGACCGACCGCGCGGTTTTTTTTCGCCCGGGAATGTTCTGCTTCGTTCTTGTCGTCGAGCTATCGTTCGCGAATTCCCCGCGATGGCGCGAACTCGCTTCCCCTTGGCGAGTTTGGTCGTCACCGGACGCCACCACTACGGCTCGGCCTCGATCGGCGTGATGGTCGTCTGCGTCTCTAGTTTAACGAGCCGGAACTTGCAGCGGGTGCGCAGGCTCCGCTTCCACCGAATGAGCCGCCGGGCGCGCGCTTCGAGCGGGGTGATCGTCTCCCGGATCGTGTCCCAGTTATCGAAGTTGGCGTTGTGGCGTTGGACTGCGTAATTAATCTGTGGGGTTGTCTTGGTCATGTGGGGGGCCACTAAGCGCGCTTGATGATTAGACGCGACCAGCGCGGAATTTGTTCCCATCAAAAGGGCGGACGCCTGTTCCCATCGCCCTTTTATGCCGCGCCCGCGGCCCTTAGAATGCCGGTCGCGGAGCGCGGCTAGCCGCTCGAGCCGGCCGCGCGGCACGCAACAATCGAAAGCCGCCATGATGGACCTCTGCGCCTAGGCGACGAATGCGGCCTACGCCGACCATCGTTGGAACCTCTATGGAACCTTTCGCGGAATAGTTACCGTTGCCACGCGGGATCACGCACAATTAATCATTCAGTAATATCAAGGAGTTGGTGATGGTGGAGCCAGACGGAATCGAACCGACGACCTCTTCAATGCCATTGAAGCGCTCTCCCAACTGAGCTATGGCCCCGTTTTCTAAAAAACATCGCGCTCCGATTGGGCGAAGCGCGCCTTACTTTCCGAGGGCGGCGGTATAACCGCAAACTTGAGGCGTCCACAAGGGCCGCGGGCCAAAAAAGCCGCGGGTCCCCCGCCAGCCTGTCTGCGAGGACAGCGAAATCTCCTCCCCGCTCAGGTTTCCTCGTCAGGAGCGATGTCGCCGTCGATGAGGTTGGTGACGTCGTCGTCATCCTCCTCTTCCTCTTCCAGGAATGGGTCGTCGGGCGTCTCCGCGTCGTCCTCCTCGACATCGATGTCGTCGACCACCGGCTCGGCAGCCTTCTCGCTCGCCTCGACCTCGTCGAGCGAAACCACCTCGACGCCGGCCGGCGTCGCGACCTCGGTGTCCTCTTCTTCTTCGGGTTTGGCGGTTGGGCGCGCGCGCGCCGCCGCGGCGCCTTGGAACACCGTCCCGCATTTCGGGCAGATGATGGGATCCTTGTTGAGATCAAAGAATTTAGCGCCGCAGTTCTGGCACTGACGCTTGGTTCCGAGTTCGGGTTTGGCCACTGCGATCAATTCCCCGTGGGTGAGGCCGGTGTTCAGGAGGGCTCCGGTTAGTCACCGCTCCCTCTCGTGTCAATGCGCTTTTTCAATGGTCGACAGGCGCTATGGTCGGTGATACGAGCGCGGGCCGCCGCGGCCTCGCGCGGCTGCATCTCCCGGCAAGGAAGGTCTTTCGTGTCCGCTCGCCCGTCGCATCTTTCCGCGGCGTCGCCGCTCAGCGCCAAACGCGCGCGACCGCTGAAAGGGCGCGTCCGCCCGCCGGGCGACAAATCGATCTCCCATCGCGCCTTTCTGTTTGGCCTTCTGACCTGCGGCGAAACGAAAGTGGAAGGGCTGCTCGAGGGCGACGACGTGCTTGGCACCGGCAAGGCGTGCCAGGCGCTCGGCGCTGAGATCGAGCGTCTCGCGCCGGGCAGTTGGCGAATTCGCGGCCCCGGGATCGGAGCGCTTCCGCCGCCACGCGAAACGCTCGATTTCGGCAACGCCGGCACCGGCTGCCGGCTGATGATGGGCGTCGTCGGCGGCCACGGAATCACCGCGACCTTCGACGGCGACGCCTCGCTGCGCAAGCGGCCGATGCGGCGCATCCTCGACCCGCTCAGGCTGATGGGGGCCCAGGTTCTATCCGAAGCCGAAGGCGGGCGCTGCCCGATCGTGCTCAAGGGCGCCCGCGATCCCGCGCCGATCGAATATCGCACGCCCGGTCGCCTCGGCGCAGATCAAATCGGCCGTCCTGCTCGCGGGCCTCAACGCGCCCGGCGTAACCACCGTGATCGAGGATCAAGCCTCGCGCGACCATACCGAGAAGATGCTCGCCCATTTCGGCGCGGAGGTCGCTGGTCTCAGCCGAGGGCGAGGGGCGGCGGATCACGCTCGTCGGCCGACCGGAATTGCGTCCCGCGACCGTGGTCGTTCCTGCCGATCCCTCGTCGGCGGCGTTCCCACTCGTCGCCGCCCTGATCGTTCCGGGGTCGGACATCATCATCGAGGGGATGATGATGAACCCGCTCAGGACCGGGCTTCTCACGACGCTGAAGGAGATGGGCGCCCATATCGAGACGCTCGACAAACGTCGCGAAGGCGGCGAGGAGGTCGCGGACTTGAGGGTGCGCGCGGGCACGCTCAAAGGCGTTGATGTTCCCGCCGCGCGCGCGCCTTCGATGATCGACGAATATCCGATCCTGGCGGTCGCCGCCGCCTTCGCTTCCGGCTCGACGCGCATGCGGGGTTTGAGCGAACTTAAGGTCAAGGAGAGCGATCGTCTCGCCGCGGTCGCCGCCGGGCTCAAGGCCGCCGGCGTCGACTGCGCGATCGAGGGCGACGATCTGATCGTCGAAGGCGGCCGGCCGCGCGGCGGAGGAATGGTCGCGACCCACATGGATCACCGGATCGCGATGAGCTTTCTCGTCATGGGGCTCGCGACGCTTCGAGCCGATGGCGGTCGACGACGTCGCGATGATCGCGACCTCCTTCCCGGCGTTCCGCCCGACGATGGAGCGGCTCGGCGCGCAATTTAAGTAAACGTCAATCGACCGACACCCACCGCCCCTCGCGGCTCGAGCGCGCGATCGCGTGAACGGTCCGTTCGATGGCGAGGCCGGCCTCGAAATCCACGGTCAGCGCCGGCCGGCCCAGGATGCGGTTCAGGAGTTCGTGGGCTTCGATGATCTTGAGGTCGTTGAAGCCCAGCTGATGGCCGGGCGCGACGATGAACCGCTCGTAGGGCGGGTGCGCCGGGCCCATCAGGACCTGCTTGAACCCCCGCGCTTCCTCCGGCCCCTGCGCCACAAAAAGTCCGACCTCGTTGAAACGCTCCTGGTCAAAGACGATCGCGCCGCCTGCGCCAAAGAGCTGCAATTGCAGGCGGCCCTTACGGCCCCAGGCGCAGCGGCTGACCTGGATCGTTCCCGACGCGCCGTCGGCCATCCTGAGCAGCGACGCCGCGATGTCGAACGTCTCGACCTCTCGACGTCCGGCGCCGTCGGGGCGGTTCGGGTAAGGCTTGCTCATCTCGCCGAAAACCTCGCTCGGCAGCCCGATCAGCGTCGCGATCAGGCTCAAAGGGTGGACGGCGAAATCATCCAAGGCGCCGTAGCCGGAGCTCGCCTGGCTGCGCCAGGAAAACGGCGCCTCGGAGTCGGCCATGAAGTCCTCGTCCATTTCGAGGCGAAAATGGCTGAGCAGGCCAATCGCGTCGCTCTTCATCAGCTTGTCGATGAAGCGGACGGCGGGGCTCTGGATGTAATTGTAGCCGAGGATGGCGACGCGGCCCGAGGCGCGCGCCGCCGCCGCCATGCGCTCGGAATCCTCGAGCGACGGCGCCATCGGCTTTTCGCACCATACATGCTTGCCCGCTTCGAGCGCCGCGATCGCCATCGGAGCATGCAAGGCGTTGGGTGTGGTGATCGAAACGACTTCCACTCCCGGATCCGCGATCAGCGCGCGCCAGTCGTCAGTCGAAGCCTCGAAGCCGAACTCGTCGGCCCGCCGCCGCGCCAGCCCCTCTTCGACTTCGCACAGCATGACGCGCCGAACGATCGGCGTGTCGTCGAACACCGCATGAACGCCCGTCCAGGCGAGGGCGTGGCATTTGCCCATGTAGCCAGTGCCGATGAGTCCGACGCCAATCGTGCGCATAGTTCCCCTCCCGATTGGACGGCCCCGACCCGGCGCCGCTCGCCAATACAAATATTTCATACGCGACACAGATTGGAATATCTGTTCTATTCGTGCCCGCGCGAGGGAGAATAGCGCAGGCGAGCGCAAGCGTCGCGCGGCGCGAAGGAAGACAATGAGCTATCAGGCCACGATCGAACCGCCAGAGAGCTTCGACCACTTCCAGCGCCGCCTGATTGAGATTGAGCCCCACCTGCCGAAGCGCCTACGCCAGGCCGCGGCTTACGCGCTCGAGCACCCCGACGAATTTGCGCTCGGCACCGCTTCGGCCCTCGCCCGCAACGCCGAGGTGCAGGCCTCGACTCTGGTGCGCTTCGCCCAGACGCTGGGCTTGGCCGGCTTTTCCGAGCTGCAGGAGGTGTTTCGCTCGCGCCTGCGCAACCGCTGGCCTGACTATTCCGAGCGCCTCCGGGCGCTGCAGCAGAACGCCCGCGATAGCGGCGACCCCACCCATCTCCTGTTCGGATTCGCTGATTCCGCGGCCGCGTCGATCGCTCGGCTGCGCGACAATGTGCAGCGGCGCGAGCTTGATAGGGCGGTGAGCCTTCTGGCCGCGCGCGGAGACGATCCATTGCCTCGGCCAGCGACGTTCGTTCTGCGTCGCCCACTATCTGACCTATGCGCTTTCTCAGCTCGGCATAAAGGCCTCGCTTATCGACAATGTGGGCGGACTCGGGCCTGAACAGCTGGCGCAGGCGGGCGCGGACGACGCGCTGATCGCGGTCAGCTTCTCGCCTTATGCGCCATTCACCGTCGACCTCGCCCAGCGCGCTCGGCGCGCCGGGGTCCCGATCGTCGTGGTCACGGACAGCGCGCTCTCGCCGCTCGCCGGTCTCGCCGATGTCCGGTTCGAGATCGTCGAGAGCGACTTCGGTTCGTTCCGTTCGCTGTCGGCGACATTTTGCCTGGCGATGACGCTCGCGGTCGCGGTCGGCGAAAAGCGCGCCGAAGCGGCGGCCTAATTCGCCTATTCGGCGAGCGCGCGCCGCGCGGCGAAGGCGACCTTTGGCACCAGAAACAGCGCCGCCGCAACCATGAGCGCGACCGCGAACATCGACACGAAGGTGAGGTGAAGCGACTGTTCGAGCGCGGCGCGAAGCCCAGGTTCGCCGACTGCTTCTGAACCTTGCTCCAGCAACTGCCGCAGTTGATCCGACGTCGCGCCTGCGTGCCCGGATCGCAGGAGCCCAAAATTGAGCACGGCGCCGAACACCGTGGCTCCGAAGGTGCTGCCGAGACTGCGCGCAAAGAGATACGACGCGGTCACGCTTCCACGCTCGGACCAATCGACGATTTCCTGGATCAGGATGATGGAGGCGCTGCTGGAAAGGCCCATCCCTACGCCCACGACAAGCGAGCCAAGGCCGGCGACGATGGGCGAGCTCTCCTGGTTCAAGACGATAAAGACGAGCGAGCCCACCGCGACCAACACGCCGCCGACGCGAAGCATGGCGCGCACGCCAAAGCGCTTAAGGCCGACGCGCACGCCGACCGTCGCCCCGATTGGCCATCCAAGCACCATCGCGGAAAGCGCGAAACCGCCGATCAGCGGCGATTTCTGCATCACCCCCTGCACGAACACCGGCAGAAATGTGGTCAGCCCGATCATCACCATGCCCGCGAGAAGCGAGGCGGCGTTGGTCGCGGCGATCGGCCGGCGCCCCCAAAGCTCGAGCGAAATCATCGGCTCCGGCGATCGCCGCTCCTGCAGGACGAACAGGACGACCGCAATCACGGCCACCAGGGTGATGAGCCCAATCTCAAACCGGCCGGAGGTCGAGAGCGCGGTGAGATCGGCCATGATGGCGGCGATCGCGACCGTGAAAATGCCGGCGCTCAGATGGTCGATCCGGCCGCGGCCGGGGACCTTCTTTTCGTGCAGATAGGCCCAGAACCCGGCGGCGGCGAGCACGCCGATCGGAAGATTCATCCAGAAGATCCAGGCCCAGGAAAAATGCTGGATGATAAGACCGCCAGCCAGCGGTCCGAGGATCGCAGACAGCGCCCAGACGCTGGCCAGCCAGCCTTGAATCTTCGCCCGCTCGTGCACTGAATAGAGGTCGCCGACGATGGTCATGGCGGTTGGCTGAACCGCGCCTGCGCCGATGCCCTGTACGAGCCGAAAGATGATCAGCGACGGCATCGACCAGGCGAACCCGCACAGGATCGAACCAAAGAGGAAGATCGCAATCCCGGTCAGCATGACCATCTTGCGACCGGCGAGATCAGCCAGCTTGCCGAACACCACCGTGGTCGCAGTCTGAGTCAAAAGAAACGCTGCGAACACCCAGCTGTAAAGCGGCAGGCCGCCGAGCTGGCCAACGATCTGGGGCATGGCGGTGGAGACGATGGTCGCTTCGATCGCGATCATGAAATTCGCGGCCATTACGGCGGCGAGCACGAGCGGCCGGTGAGTTGTCAGAGAGGTCATGGGGTTTCTTGGGAGGTTGCCCGTCATCTTAACGGACAACCCGCCCGTTCGCCAAATCGCGTTCGCGTGAAGAGCGTGTTTCCTCTCCGGCCGGGCGGCTTTGAGGCCCCGTTGAGGCCCGACTTCGCTGCTCCATCGGCGCGATTGCCCCGACACGGAAACGTGCGCCTTCCGCCCTTCCCCGCGCACCTGATCTTAAGTTATCCTCTGCGAAATCACGGAGAAACGCATGCAGACCCGCCGCCTCGGACGCACCGATCTTTCCATCGCGCCGCTCGTCTTCGGCGGAAACGTGTTCGGCTGGACTGCCGACAAAAAGACGTCGTTCGACGTGCTGGACAGGTTCGCGGCGGCGGGCCTCAACGCGATCGACACCGCTGACGTCTATTCGGCCTGGGCCCCAGGCAATTCAGGGGGCGAATCGGAGACGATCATCGGCGAGTGGATGAAGGCGCGGGGAAATCGCAGCCGCATCATCGTCATCACCAAGGTCGGCTCGCCGATGGGCAAGGGAAAGGAAGGCCTGTCGGCGCGTTATGTCGCGGAGGCGGTCGAGGCGTCGCTGAAGCGTCTGCAGACCGACGCGATCGACCTCTATCTCTCGCACTGGCCCGACATGGCGACGCCGTTCGAGGACACGCTCGGCGCCTATCAGCGCCTGATCGAGCAGGGCAAGATCCGCTGGTGCGGCGCCTCAAACCTCAGCGTCAAGCTGCTCGAGGCGGCGCTTGCGGCGTCGAAGGCCAAGGGGCTTCCACGCTACGAGGTCCTGCAGCCGGAATACAATCTTGCCGACCGTCGCGAATTCGAAGGCGGCCTCGCCGAGCTCTGCGAGCGCGAGCAGATCGGGGTCATCACCTATTTCAGCCTCGCCAAGGGCTTCCTGTCGGGCAAGTACCGCAGCGAGGCCGATCTCTCCAAGAGTCCGCGCGGCGACGGGGTCAAGGCCTATCTGAACCCACGGGGATTTCGCATCCTCGATGCGCTCGAGGCGGTGGCGGCGGGGCACAAAGCCAAGCCGGCGGAAGTCGCGCTCGCCTGGATCATGGCGAGGCCCGGCGTCACTGCGCCGATCGCCAGCGCCACCTCGGTAGAACAGACCGAGAGCCTTGTGCGCGCAACCGAGCTTGCGCTGACGGGAGCCGACATGGACGCGCTCAACGCCGCCAGCGCGCCCTAAGCAGAGCAGGCGACGCCGCGCTGCCGTCATCACTCCGCCGGTCGATCCTCGCCGCGCAATTCGCGGCGCAGGATCTTGCCGATATTGGTCTTCGGCAGCGTGTCGCGAAATTCGACATGCCGAGGAATCTTGTAGCCGGTCAGATATTGCCTCGCGTATGCGATGAGATCGGCTTCCGTCAGCGTTGGGTCCTTGCGGACGACGACGAGCTTGACCGCTTCGCCGGTCTTGGCGTCAGGAACGCCGACCGCGCCGGCCTCGAGCACGCCCGGATGGCCCATCGCCACGTCCTCAACCTCGTTCGGATAGACGTTGAAGCCGGAGACATTGATCATGTCCTTCTTGCGATCGACGATGAACACGTAGCCGCGTTCATCGACCCGCGCGATGTCGCCCGTGCGTAAGAAGCCGTCGGCGGTCATTACCTTGGCGGTCTCGTCGGGCCGGTTCCAGTAGCCCGCCATGACTTGCGGCCCCTTGATGCAGAGTTCGCCGGCTTCGCCGATGCTTGAGGTCGCGGCCGTCGTCGTCGCGAATGGCGATCTCGGTCGAGGGCATCGGCAGGCCGATCGCGCCGGTGAAATGGTCGATGGTCAGCGGGTTGGCGATCGCCCCCGGGGAGGTCTCGGTCAATCCGTAAGCCTCGATCAGCGGCTTGCCGGTCGTTGATTGCCAGCGCTCAGCGACCGCTCGCTGCACCGCCATGCCGCCGCCGAGGGCGAGACGCAGGCGGGAGAAATCAAGCTTGGCGAAGTCCTTGTTGTTCAAGAGCGCGTTGAACAGCGTGTTGACGCCGGGAATGGCGGTGAAGGGCGCTCCCCGCAACGCCTTGACCAGCGCCGGAATGTCGCGCGGATTGGCGATCATGAGATTCGAGGCGCCGATCAAAAGCGGCACGAAGCCGTTCACCTGCAACGCGAACACATGATAAAGCGGCAACGCCGCCACGAACATTTCGCCTTCTGACCTCACCGCCGGCGCGATCCAGGCATGGATCTGGCGCAGATTGGCGACCATGTTGCGATGGGTCAGCATCGCTCCCTTCGGCACCCCGGTGGTCCCGCCGGTGTACTGAAGAAAGGCGAGATCGTCCGGCGAGATCGGCGCCTCCGCGAAAGGGCTCCGCGATCCCAGTGCAAGCGCGCGATTGAAAGGCACCGCCTGCGGAAGGCGCCAAGCCGGGACGGCGCGCCGGACGTGGCGCACGACTGAATTGACAAGCGCTCCCTTGAGGCCGCCCAACTGGTCACCCGCGCCGGTGACGATGACGGTTTTCAAGGCAGCCGCGCCCTCGATCGCCTGTTCTAGCGTGCTGGCGAAGTTCTCCAGGACGACAATCGCCTCGCGCGCCCGAATCGGCCAGCTGATTCTTCGAGTTCGCGCGGCGAGTACAAAGGGTTGCAGTTGACGACCACATAGCCGGCCCGGAGCGAGCCGAATGCGGCAATCGGATATTGCAGCAGAGTTCGGCATCATCAGCGCGACGCGGGCGCCGCTCGGCAGGCCCGCAACATTTCGAAGATAGGAGGCGAATGCCCGCGACTTCAGATCCAGTTCGCCATAGGACATCGCCTTGCCCATGCTGACGAAGGCGGTCCGATCGCGAAATTTTTCGAAGCTTGCCTTGATGAAATCGGCGAGCGAGCCAACCGCGCTCGCGTCAATCTCGGCCGGGACGCCCTCTGGATAGGACTTGAGCCATATGCGCTCCATGAAATCCCCGTTGTAACCCGCGGCCACGCCATCGGGCGCTTTACGCGAATACCGTACGGGACATGCATTTGTCGACGAGGCCGGTCTGAAGGCCGCCAGAGGGGCCTATCTCTGGGCGCGGTTCACGCCTCTCGCGCTGCGCTCAATCGCCCGTTAATTGGGGTTACAGCAGCGCCTTTGTGGGGTCGCCAACCATGAATTGCCGCGTCTCGGGGTCCACCGAGTTCAACAGGTCGTGGATGAATTTGTCCTGGATCTTGAAGCTTAGGTCAGCCGGGACGCCGAGGGTTGAAACCCGAAACAGCACCCCATCCGGCACCCATCCTCTCAGGCCGTATCCAAGCTTCAACGCTTGGCGGGCCCAATTGCTGGTTGAATTGTCGTAGCCGATACGCATCCAGTAACTGATCGGCTCAATCCGATCCTCGCGCTGGGCGACAAGCCTCGTCATATTGAGCGGCGGCATCGAGGGGGAATAGTCGAGCTTGGCTGCGCTCGTGCGCGATACGCGGAAGCCCTGCGCCGTGTAGCAGACTTCCGGATGATGCAGTTGCAGACGATCGCTCTGGCTCTCGCCGTAGGCGACCATAAGCATCACCACATGCCCGTCCGGGTCGACAAAGCCCCGCGACGCCTCCTGATTGTAGACCGTGGCTTCGAGCGAATCTGGGGCCGGCGGGGCGACGACGTTGAGCCCCTCGACCGGCTTCCAATCCCCGAATTTCGTCGGCAGATGCTGGTCGATGTTGAACACGTCGTGGGTCCGCGCCATCAGCTTGTGCGGTGTCATCTCGACCGCAAGAAGCATCGCCCCCAGCATCGCTATGCAGGCCAGAAGGATATTGGTCGAACGCGACATGCCATCGCTCCCCTACGGGCGCACCCGCACCACGTAAACATAGTGGCTCGGCCCCTCCCCCGCAACGGCGTAGGGCCAGCAGTTCGACCAATAGCTCCTCGAAATGGGCGCGTCCCGTGAATTTATCTTAATGTGCGGCTCGCGATGGGCTCGGCTCACCAATCGGAAGCAAGGCCCCTGATGACGCAGGGCTTGCCGGGAGAGCGAATTTGCGGTCGAAAGAGGCCATCGCGCTCCCGGAGCCGCCGACGCCAGTGCGGACACGCAAATCAAAGCAGATGAGGCAATCATGACCAGCGAGGACATTCTCGAACGCTTAGGCTTCACCGCTGCGGAGCTTACGGGCGGCTCGCTCCCCATCCGCTCGCCGATCGACGGTTCCGAAATCGCCCGCATACGGGAGACGCCGGCCGCCGACATGCCAGTGATCATTGAGCGCGCCCACACTGCTTTCCTTGCCTGGCGCGAGATGCCGCCGCCGCGCCGCGGCGAGCTCGTGCGACTGCTGGGCGAGGAACTGCGCGCTTCTAAGGAGGCGCTTGGCGCGCTGGTCACCCTCGAGGTCGGCAAAATCGTCTCCGAGGGCCTGGGCGAAGTGCAGGAGATGATCGACATCTGCGACTTCGCCGTTGGCCTCTCGCGGCAATTGTACGGCCTCGCCATCGCTTCCGAGCGCCCCGGCCATCGCATGACGGAGACCTGGCATCCGATGGGGCCGTGCGCGATCATCTCCGCCTTCAATTTTCCGGTCGCGGTCTGGTCGTGGAACGCGGCGCTCGCGCTCGTCTGCGGCGATCCGGTGATCTGGAAGCCGTCGGAGAAGACGCCGCTCTCGGCGCTTGCGACAATGAAGATCCTCGAACGCGCCCTTAAGCGCTTTGGCCCCGACGCGCCCGAAGGCCTTGCCCAGCTTGTCATCGGCGGCCCGGCCATTGGCGAGGCGCTGGTCGCATCGAAGCGTGTGCCGATCGTCTCGGCCACCGGCTCGACCCGCATGGGCTCGATCGTTGGGCCCAAAGTCGCCGCGCGGTTCGGTCGTCCCATCCTCGAGCTCGGCGGCAACAACGCGATGATCGTCGCCCCCTCCGCTGATCTCGACATGGCGGTGCGGGCGATCGTCTTCTCCGCCGTCGGCACCGCCGGACAGCGCTGCACCTCGCTGCGCCGGGTCATCGCCCATCGCTCGATTCGCGCCGATCTCACGCATAAGCTGGTGAAGACCTATGCCGGCCTGCCGATCGGCGATCCGCGTACGGACGGGACGCTCGTGGGTCCGCTGATCGACCATCCGGCGCGCGACAAGATGCAGGCGGCGCTTAAGCGCGCCGGAGAAGAGGGCGGCAAGGTCTACGGCGGAGGATCGGTCGCCAAGGGCGTTCCGAACGGCGGCGCCTATGTCGAGCCGGCGATCGTCGAGATGCCGGACCAGTCGGGGATCGTGCGCGAGGAAACCTTCGCGCCCATCCTCTACACGCTCGGCTATGAGAGCCTGGACGAGGCGATCGCGATCCAGAACGATGTGCCGCAAGGGTTGTCGTCGTCGATCTTCACGCTCAACCTGCGCGAGGCGGAGACGTTTTTGTCCGCCTCGGGGTCCGATTGCGGCATCGCCAACGTCAATATCGGCCCCTCGGGCGCCGAGATCGGCGGCGCCTTCGGCGGCGAAAAGGAGACGGGGGGCGGGCGCGAAAGCGGGTCCGACGCCTGGAAGGCCTATATGCGCCGCCAGACGAGCACCGTGAACTATTCGGCGAAGCTGCCGCTCGCGCAAGGGGTGCGGTTTGACGTCTAGCGCGGCTGTAGGCCCTCATCCGGCCCTGCGGGCCACCTTCTCCCCGAGGGAGAAGGGTCAGCGCGCCCTCTCCCTAGGGAAGAGGCGTTGGGGAATATGGGGAAGCCCTTCTCCCTCGGGGAGAAGGTGGCGCGGAGCGCCGGATGAGGGTCGCCGCGCCAACCTCGCGCGATCCTGATGCCTGACGTCATCGTCATCGGCGGCGGTCACAACGGCCTCGTCGCCGCCGCCTATCTCGCGATGACCGGGCTCAAAGTCACGGTGCTGGAGCGCCGGGCGCAAGTTGGCGGCGCGGCGGTGACCGAGGAGTTTCACCCCGGCTTTCGCAATTCCGTGGCCGCCTATACCGTCTCGCTTCTGAACCCAAAGATTATCCGCGATCTCGAGCTTCACGCCCATGGGCTGCGCATCGTCGAGCGCCCGCTTATCGAACTTCTTGCCCCTGCCGGATGGGCGCTATCTCAAGGTCGCGCCGGGGCGCACCAAAGCGGAAGTCGCCAAATTCTCTGCTCGGGACGCCGAGCGGCTCGACGCCTACGAGGCGCGGCTTGAGGGCCTGACCGACGTTTTGCGCGCCCTCGCGCTTGCGACGCCGCCCAATCTGGCGACGGGACAGGGGCTCGCCGCCAATCTTGGCGCCCTCGTCGATGCGGCCAAAGTCGGAAACCGACTGCTCTCGCTCGACCTCGAAGGACAGCGCGACCTTCTCGAACTTTTCACTCGCTCGGCCGGCGACGTCCTCGACCATTGGTTCGAGAGCGATCCGATCAAGGCAATCCTAGGCTTCGACGGCATCGTTGGCGACTTATGACAGCCCTTATGCCGCCGGCACTGGCTATGTGCTTCTCCACCATTGCTGGGGCGAGGTGAACGGCAAAAAGGGCGTTTGGGGCCATGCGATCGGCGGCATGGGCGCGATCGCGCAAGCGATTGCGCGCGCCTGCGCCGTGCGCAACGTCGACATTCGCACCAACTGCGCCGTGAACGAGATCCTGGTCGAGAAGGGCCGCGCCGTTGGCGTCGTCACGGATAAGGGCGAGCGGATCGCTGCAAGCGCGGTCGTCTCCAATCTGCACCCGAAGCTCACCTTCGAAAAATTAGTCGATCCGGCCGCCCTGCCCGCTGACTTCCGCGCCCGCATCGGTTCTTATCGCAGCGGCTCGGGCTCGTTCCGCATGAACCTCGCGCTTAGCGAACTACCGAGCTTCTCCGCGCTTCCCGGTCGCGAGCCGGCCGAGCATCACGGCGCCGGAATCGTGATCGCCCCGAGCCTCGCCTATATGGAGCGCGCGTTCATCGACGCCCGGCTATCCGGCTGGTCGTCCGCGCCAATCGTCGAAATGCTGATCCCCTCGACGCTTGACGATTCGCTTGCGCCCCCTGGGCGACATGTCGCGTCGCTGTTCTGCCAGCATGTCGCGCCGAAGCTCCCGGACGGGCGCTCATGGGACGAGGCGCGCGAGCAGGTCGCCGACCTCATGATCGATACGGTCGAATCCTATGCGCCGGGCTTCAAAGCGTCGGTCATTGCGCGCCAGATCCTCTCGCCCCTCGATCTCGAGCGCGAATTCGGCCTTGTCGGCGGCGATATTTTTCATGGGAAGCTCGGCCTTGATCAGCTTTACTCGGCAAGACCCGTGCTCGGACACGCCGACTACCGTTCGCCCATTCGGGGCCTCTACATGTGCGGCGCCTCAACTCATCCCGGCGGCGGCGTCACAGGCGCGCCCGGCCATAACGCGGCGCGCGAGATGATCCGCGACTACCGCGCCCGGCGGTGGCCGAGCCGCGCATAGGGCGAGCCTCGCCTGGGGAAGGCGGGGGCGGGATGCGTGCGTCCTTCCGCCAGTATATGAAATGGAGCGGCCTCGACGGCGACCAGGAGCCGCTCGCTTCTCAACTCTCAGGCAGTCCCAAATGGACAAACTCCACAACCCCTTCAAGCATGCGCTGAAGTCCGGCAAATTGCAGCTTGGCCTGTGGCACAGCCTGGCAAGTCCTATCGTCGCGGAAATCCTGGCGGACGCTGGGTTCGACTGGATTCTCCTCGACACCGAGCATGCGCCGAACGAATTGCCGATGGTGCTCGCCGAGCTTCAGGCAATGAGCGGCGGCACAGCGCACTCCGTTGTCAGACCCGCCTGGAACGAC
This sequence comes from uncultured Alphaproteobacteria bacterium, assembly GCA_963743265.1. Classification (GTDB taxonomy): domain Bacteria; phylum Pseudomonadota; class Alphaproteobacteria; order Rhizobiales; family Beijerinckiaceae; genus Roseiarcus. Next base: position 17,215 of record CAVUPE010000042.1, read on the forward strand.
CCCGTGATCATCAAGCGCCTGCTCGATGTCGGCGCGCAGTCGCTGCTCATTCCCTATGTGGAGACGGAGGAGGAAGCCCGCCGGGCGGTTATGTCGGTTCGCTACCCTCCGGATGGCTTTCGCGGCTTCGCGGGACAGGCGCGGGCGTCGCGCTACGGCCGGATCAAGGGATACCACGCGGCGGCCAACGCCGAGATCTGTCTTCTCTTGCAGGTCGAGACGAAGCGCGGGCTTGATAACCTCGAAGCGATCGCGAGCGTCGAAGGCGTCGATGGCGTATTCATCGGCCCGGGCGACCTTTCCGCCGCGCTTGGCTATCTCGGCCAACCCAACCATCCCGATGTCATCAAGATCATCGACGACATGATTCCGCGCATCAAGAACGCCGGCTGCGCGCCTGGGATTTTGACCGGCGACGCTGGAGCTGGCCCAGCACTACATCGACCGCGGCTGCCTGTTCGCCGCGGTCGGCTCCGACATCGGACTGCTGGCGAGAGGCGCCGATCAACTCGCGGCGAAATTCAAAGGCCAGAACTCCGGGCGTTAACGCGGCGGCGGAGCGCCAACTTCGAGCGACGCGCAGGATCGGGAGGGCATTGAATGTATACCGCGAGCGCCGCCATGCTCGAGGCGCTGCAGGAAGCGGGCGTCTCTTATATCTTCGCCAATTTCGGCAGCGACCATCCCGCTCTCATCGAGGCGATCGCCGAGGCGCGATCTTTGGGCCGGCCGATCCCCGCAGTCGTCACCTGCCCGCACGAAATGGTCGCGATGACCTGCGCCCACGGCTACGCGCAATTGACCGGACGCGCCCAGGCCGTCGTGGTCCATGTCGACTGCGGCACGCAATCGCTTGGCGGAGCGGTCCACAACGCCGCGAAGGCGCGCATTCCGGTGTTCGTGTTCGCCGGCCTGTCGCCCGCCACCCAGGAGGGCGAGGCGACCGGCAGCCGCAACGAATTCATCCAATGGATTCAGGACGTGCCCGATCAGCGCGGCATCGTCCGCCAATATATGAAATACGACAACGAGCTGCGCCACGCGGGCAACGTGAAGCAGATCGTGCATCGATCGCTGCAGCTCGCCCACAGCGATCCCAAAGGACCGGTCTATCTCGTCGGCGCCCGCGAAGTGATGGAAGCGGAAACCAAGAGCGTTGCGATTGACTGTCGCTGAATGGCCGCCGATCGCGCCGACGCCGCTCGCCGAAGCCGCCGTCGCGAGCCTCGTCGACGCCTTTCAAAAGGCCGCGAGGCCGCTCATCGTCACCTCTTACGTCGGCCGCAATCCCGCCGCTGTGACCGAGCTCGTTCGCTTCTGCAGCCGGCTTGGCGTGGGCGTGCTGGAGTCCGTGCCGAGTTACGTCAACTATCCGCACAACGATCCGCTGTACCAGGGCAATCATTGGAACCATCCGTTCCAGAACCGCGCTCTGGCCGAAGCCGATTTCATTCTGGTCGTCGATAGCGACGTGCCGTGGATTCCGACGGTCAGCAAGCCGAGCGATGGCGCCTCGATCGCCATCATCGACGTCGATCCGCTCAAGCAATCGACGCCGCTCTGGTCGATCAAGGCGCGAGCAATGTTATCGAGCCGATGCGGCGACCGCCTTCGCGCAGTTGAACGATCGCCTCGATCGCATCGAGATCGACGAAGAAGCCGCCGAGCACCGCCGCCGTCATTATTCCGAGCGCCATCGCGAGCGAAAGGCCGAGCTCGACCGTCTCGAGGCGCCGCGCCAAGACCTCATAACGCCCGAATATTTGACCGCCTGCGTGCGCCGTCAGGTCGGGCTCGAGGCGGTCGTGCTCAATGAAGGCATCACCAATTATCCGGCGATCTGCGATCATATGGCGCGCGAGCGTCCGGGCACGATGTTCGCGAGCGGCGGCGGCTCGCTGGGCTGGACCGGCGGCGCGGCGATCGGAATGAAGTTGGCCGCTCCTGAGAAGACCTTCGTGGCCCTCACCGGCGACGGCTCCTACATGTTTTCCGCACCGTCCACCGTGCACTGGATGGCGCGCCGCTACCGCACGCCGTTCCTACAAATCATCTATAACAATCGCGGCTGGAAGGCGCCGAGATTTTCAGCCCTCGCTGTTCATCCGGACGGCTTCGCCAGCCGCGCCAAGGATTTGGATTTGAGCTTCGATCCGCCACCCGACTATTCGGGTATCGCCGCTGCGGCGGGGGGCGCCTATGCGCGGGTGGTCAAGCGCCCGCAAGACGTCGAGGCGGCAGTCGCCGAGGGTCTGAGGGTGGTGCTTGAGGAGCAGCGCTGCGCGGTGCTCGACATGTGGCTATCGCCTCTCTGAGGGGTCGGCCGATCCGCACGGCTCGAAATCCTGGCTTTTGTCGACTGCGCCTGCTAAGATCTTGGGCACGGTCCATCCCTCAAAGTCGGGCGTGCTGTTCTTGTGTCCGATCCGAGGGTCCGCGCAGGAGGTCATTATGCGCGCGCTCATTCTTTCGTGTGTCGCTTTGCTGGGCTTGGGATCACTCTGCTGCGCCCAGGACCAGTCCGGAGGCCTGCGCGGCGTCTTTGCGCCGCCAGGTTCGACGCCTCCTCCGCCGCCAAGGCCGGCAAGTCAACTCCCTCGGCCCCGAACTATGGCGCCGTCGGCAACGGTCCGCGCGTCACGGTCTCTGGGCACCCAACCCAAGGGCAGACGCTCCCAAACGACGTCACTCCTGCGCCAATCTCGGATCGGCCCGGCTATGGGACGGCGACAGTCAACGGCCGTCGCACCATTATCGACCTCAGCAACAATCGCATTGTCCAAATCATGGACTAGATGCGTCCCCTCGGCGCGGTCGGGCGATGAGCGCCCGCTTTCGCGCAAGGCAAAAGCCGACCATCATTAATTTTCTGTCAACTCGGTTGAGCGATGATTGACCATCCGTAAGCGCCTGCTGCGCTGCCGCACCACAATTGAGCAGCGCCAGCCTCGAAGGATGTCGCAATGAGAACCATCTCTCGTCGAGAGCTTATGACGATCGCCGCGACTGGCGCCGTCGCCTTCGCCGGCCCGGCGAAAGCTGACGCGCCCGCGCAGTTTTCTCCCGGCGAAATCGTCGACAATGGCCAGCGGTTTTTTGGCAGTGTGTCGCACGGGTTGGCCGATGCGGTTCAGGAAGCAGGCCGCCGTTGGGGCCTGCCCAACGCCTACATCCTTGGTCAAGAGGCGTCTGGCGCCTTCGTGGGGGGTCTGAGATACGGCGAAGGCAAAATGTATACCCGCAACGCCGGCAACCAGCCGATCTTTTGGCAAGGACCGTCGATTGGCTTTGACGCCGGCGCTGACGGCGATCGGACGATGATGCTGGTCTACAATCTGCCGGACACCGGAGCGATTTTTGACCGCTTCGGGGGATTGGACGGGTCGGCCTATTTTATTGGAGGCTTGGGCTTCACGGCGGTCGGCGCCAAGGGCGTCGTCGTCGTTCCCATCCGCACGGGACTAGGCTGGCGACTGGGGATCAATCTCAACTATCTCAAGTTTACGCAGCGGGCGACCTGGAATCCGTTCTGATCGCCCGCGCCGGGCTTGACCGGAGGCCTCCGGCGTCGGAGGTCTTCGACCAGGAGGCGCGCGCATGATCATCGATTGCCACGGGCACTACACAACGGCGCCCAAAGCGTTGGAGGCGTGGCGCAACCGGCAGATCGCCGGCATCAAGGATCCCGCCCAAGCGCCCAAGGTCGCAGAGCTGAAGATCAGCGACGACGAGCTTCGCAAGTCGATCGAGGGGAACCAGTTGCGCCTGATGAAGGAGCGCGGTTGCGATCTGACGATCTTCAGCCCCCGCGCCAGTTTCATGGCCCATCACATCGGCGATTTCGCCGTGAGCTCGACCTGGGCCTCGATCTGCAACGAACTCTGCTTCCGCGTCTCCCGATTGTTTCCGGACCATTTCATCGGCGCGGCGATGCTGCCGCAGAGCCCCGGCGTCGATCCGAAGACTTGCATTCCGGAGCTCGAGAAGATGCGTCAGGGACTATGGCTTTGTCGCCGTCAATCTCAACCCCGATCCGTCCGGCGGCTACTGGACGAGCCCGCCGCTGACTGATCCGCGGTGGTATCCGATCTATGAGAAGATCGTGGAGTGGGACATCCCGGCGATGGTGCATGTCTCGACGAGCTGCAATTCCGGTTTCCACACCACCGGCGCCCATTACATCAACGCCGACACGACGGCGGTGATGCAGTTCATTCAAGGTGCTCTGTTCAAGGATTTTCCCGCCCTGCGCTTCGTCATTCCGCACG
>CAVUPE010000043.1:0-46264 GCA_963743265.1 uncultured Alphaproteobacteria bacterium
GTCCTCCGGCTTGATTGTCGTGAGGAGCTGGAAATCGTGCAAAGGGTAAACTTCAATTCGGCAGGGCCCCTTCGCCCCTTGAGAGGTACAGCGGATCATCGTCGGATGGTCTTCGTGGCGTCAGCTAGCGAATGCCGCCATCGCACTCTGATCTGCGCATGGCCATCATGGGGGTTCGGCCAATGCCAGCATTCCTGCTTGGGAATCGCTTTCTAGGATGAGCAACTCGACATATGTATGAGGACGCCCGATCCTGCGGGTCGCGCAGTCGTCGTCCCCCAATTCGCGGTCGATGCGAATTGCTGGTCGGGGCCATACCGGTCCGGTGATCCGGTTAAAAGCAGGCTGCACGGATAACACTGTTAGCGGGCTACGCCGCCTCCGGGTGCGTCTCTCTGGTTGGGCGGCGTCGACCATCGGGCTTGAAGGCACAGGCTCTCACGTTTCGATAGCGGTCGCCGCAGTCTTCGATTATCGCGGACAAGTCATCGAATTCTCTTGCATACGATGAGCTCGTCGGACTGCTCTACTCGAAAGTCTTCGTTGGCAATCGCTTTGGCGAATATTTCTTCACACTTAGCGCCGTGAAGTTCAATCACCAGGGTATCTACTTTCCCGATCCATGCTTCGTAATTCGATCCGAAGACCTCCGCTTCTGATCCTTCGATATCGACTTTTAGAATTGAAATCCGTTCGAATCTTTCAACTCCCTTAGCAACGTTCCTATGTCCTTCGCCATTAGGTCCGCCTTTTCGCCGTCCCTCGCCGCGCGGACAGTTCGCGCCCACTCGCGACCATCGCCAAACGGTTCTTCGGAGAAAACGAGACCGACCTCTCTCGACCATACGCCCGAGCAAATTGCTGTTGCTTGTCCACCAAAGGGCCGAATGTTATTTAGCAGCATCGCGAAGTTCTTTGGATCGGGTTCGACTGCGATGAGGCGTGCTTTCGGAAATCTACTTAGAAAATAGGCTGAGGAATATCCAACGTTTGCGCCGCAATCGATAATCAAACGCGGTTCCTGCACCTCGTCTAGGCATCGATATTCACGGCTCATAAAAATCTGAGTGAAAACATTTATGTCGCTTGTCATCGGCCTGCACTGCAAACCGTATCGAGAATATCTGCAATAGAGCGTGTACGGCTCAGACGCACCCAAAAGCTGAACTCGAGCTCGTTGCAGAGTATAAAAAACCGCCTGCCATAACCCGATATTTACCAATTGCCGGAGTCTTGTTTTCACTATCCAACCGGACATGACAGCCTCATTATTGACGATACCCTTTCGAACTATTTCTGCTGAGAATATCAGCCTCTAAGCTGCCGTTCGCTCATCTCCAGGATCCCCGGCCATCGGGAGAGCGCAAAGAGTATCCCGTGAGCGTTGTTTCTCGACAGATGCCCTTGGCCAACAAGAACAAGCACCGGCAAGTCTTGAAGGCCGGGCCCGCTTCAGGCGCGTCTCAAACTCTTGTTTCGGGCGTTTGGCGACCGGCCAACCGTGAACAAACCACACCGCGCCGGTAAGAACGGCCGGCAAGCGCTCGCGCGCGATGTCGTCGTCTGGAGCTTATGCAAGAGATATTACCACGTCGCGCATCGACAGCCGGCAGCCGCGGCACCGCCTTTCGCAGCGCGCACTCCCAGACCGCTAAAGCCAGTGGCTGAACATGTGGACGCAAGTGACCAGGAAAAACAGAATCAACACCGCCAGGATCAGGCTGGCCATGCGCGCCGCTAAGGCCTCGCGTCGGCTCTCATCGGCCCTGCCTCGTCCAGCCGACGGGCGCTTATCTTCGGCACTAGTCCCCGCCTTCAATGGAACCTCAAACCTATTGGTTTTCGGCTTAGCCGCTCTGGAACTCGTTTCTGCGCGTACTCGTAATTCAGCACAACGACGATCGCGAGCAGAGAAAAGATCAACATGTGATTTTCCTTCTGCGACAGGGCAAGTCTGTAGGCGGTGAACGCGACGAAGCTACAGGCCACCGCGCCGGACGCCGCGCCAGATTCCGAGATGTCGGAGAGATAGCTCCGCAGACCGTACCAGATTGGAAGCAGGAGCAACCCCGCGAAGAATACAAGTCCGGGGATCCCCGTCTCGACGAGGAGCGACACCACGTAGCTGTCGATTGAGCTTTGGATAACGTAACCGCCGATCTCGAAACCGTGCCCGGTGATCGGATTTGACTTAATGAACGGAATTGCAGCAAGCCACTGCTCGTGTCGCGCTTCCGTGCTGCCCGCCTGGGCGGCGCCCCCTAGCACCATATCATGCGTGCTGTGCGAGAAAGTGAGCAATGCGATAACAACGGCAAACCCAATGGCGCCGACCAAACCGGCGATTGCTGGGGCCAGACTGGCCTTACTCTTCATCGCTTCGCGAATTGACCAGCTGGCCACGAATACAGCTAGGGACGCGATGACTCCGACCCAGGAGCCCCGCGACCCCGAGACGTAAATTCCAAGTAATCCGCCGAATACGACCGCCCAGCCGAGCGCCCTCTCAAATAAACTCTCTCGGTGCAAAGCAAAAAATAGACCAATCGGAATAGCAACAATTTCAAACTCTCCGAAAGAAAGCGGAGTAATGAAAATCGACGCGGCCCGAAATAAACCATTTCTGAAGTCGCCAGCGTTAGGCAGAAGGACACCCAGGTTGCTGTTGTTTTCAATCAGAGTGTCTAGCATACCCCTCGGAAAAATATCGATGAAGAATCGATGCTCTAGGCGGAACTCCACGATTCCGGCCGCTGTGTTGAATAAGGCGCAAACGCATATGATCTTTAATATGAATACGATATCATCGCTATCTCTAGCTATATAAATCATCGCAAAGAACGGCACATACCACGATAGGATGGCGTCGGTTAGGGCCGAGATGGATTCCGTTGGAAGCATAGACGTGAAAATTGATAGCGCCGCCACAGCAAGGTATCCGGCCACGCAAATAAAAATGAGCAATGAGGCGCGAATACGCTCAGCAATACGCCGTCGGACGTCGGACGATGCTGCAATGGCGATAAGGAATGGAACGATGAGCGCGAATGTGGCGAGGCGACGGGCAGAAATCCAAGGCAGACCGGAGAACTGAATCATATAATAAAAGGGAATGGAAAGATCGGCGATCAGCATGACGAAGAACGCCTTGCGAATTAGGCCCGCCGACACGAGAGGCAGATCTGGCATCACCCAGAGCAGGACGACCGCGGCGACGGCGACTATTCCAAAAGCGCCCATCGGGGGCAGGACAACCGCCGCGAGGCCAACAACGAGACCCAAAGCTATGGATGCGGCCGCCCAGGCGACAATTGGCGCAAGGTAGCGAAGGACGTTGGGCGTGGCCCGCCCAGCAAGTCTGGCTTCGGCGACCGCGGCGGAAGCGACTTGGGATAGTGGGAAACGCTTCCCGATCCGAACTGGCATTCGTCTCCAACTCCCAATCGTTTTTCAGGCTGCGATCGTCGCCACGTATTGTCCGATATGCGGCCAAATGACTATCTGCGCTCCGCGCCACTACGTTCGCGCCCGGCGGCTACGTCGAAGTTTTCGGCCGTTTCGTGGCCGGCGCCAGGATTGATCATCTGTAACAACAAAGTATTGCGACCTATCCGGCGATTTTGTTCAGGCGTTCCCGTTCCTGTCACCGAAATTCTTCGCGCCAAGATTGTACTGCGTCAAAACGATCAATGACTCGTAAGCTCAATCCTTGCGGCCTCAAGACGCCGGAACGCACCTGAGAAACATGAGATGCCGCGATCGCGTCAACCGCGGCCGGTGCGGCGGCTCCCGCCAGCGTTATGCGCTGAGTTGGGCGTTCAGCCGCGCGAGGAATTCCGAGAGATCGTCGGTCACGAAATCCGCGACGTTGGCCGCATCCGAAATCGCCTGGTCGTGCGCGTCGCGATGGTCCAAGCGCCCCACCTTGGTCGTCACCAGGGTGGTCGTCATGCCTTTCGCCTTCGGCACGGCGAGGTTTCTGGTCACGTCCTCAAACATCGCCGCTGCAAGCGGGTCGACTCCGCATCGCTCGAAAAAGACGTCGTACGCGCCTTCGGCAGGCTTTGGCGTCAGGCCGGCGGCGACGATGTCGAAGGCCTCTTCGAACAGCCCGTCGAGGCCGAGTTGTCTCACGGTCAGGATCGCATGGCTTCGCGACCCATTGGTGAAGATCAGTTTCCGCCCCGGCAGCCTGCCGATTTCATGCGCAAGAACGGGGTCCGGTTTGAGGCTCGAGCGGTCGATATCGTGAACAAACTCGAGAAAGCGGTCAGTCAGGTCGAGGTGCTCCTGCGCCAACCCGCTTAAGGTTGTGCCGTGGCGCGAATAGTAATGTTTGTGCAGCGCGCGAGCCGACTGACCGTCGATGCCAAAGAGCTCGATCAGAAACAGCGTGATCCGTTCGTCGATCCTCGGCCAAATCCCGCTATCCGGGGGGTACAGGGTATTGTCGAGATCAAAGACCCAGGTGGTGACGTGGCCAAAGCGCGCCCGCAGCGTCTCATCGGACGGCAGGCGGAACGCTGCCGGCGCGATCAAAGGCGCCATGGATATTCACTGGTTTTACCCGCCAAAATGAGGCTCCTTCGCAGCTAAGGATTGTACTAACACTAGCCGCGATGCCTTGACCTTTCCATAACAATCGACCCCCGCGCCTTAGCCCTGGGTGAGGGCGTGCTCGACCGCCTTGCGCATCATGCTCGAGAATCCCGCCGCGGCGACCGCGTTGGGCGCGACCCAAAAGCAGCCGCCCGGGGCGCCGCCCTCAAAGTCCGCGGCGTAGACCGTGAGGCTCAGCGCGAAATGGGTGAAAATCTGCTCGACTTCGCCCGGCAGCCGCCGCCAGCGCGCCGCGACCGGCGCGGCGTTGGCAAGCTCGCCATTTGGGCCTTTGTTCGTCCACGGCGTGCCCGGCAGCTCGATGGTCGAGGCGAGAAGACCATGAGCCGGTCGGCGGCGAGCGAGAAAGGCCCCATCGGAACGGCGGGCGAAGAACACCGCGCCCTGCCGGCGGGGTCTCACCTTCGCTCCGTCGCGCCGGGGATAGGCCTCGGGGGCTCCGGCGCGGAACGCCGCGCAATCTCGGGCGAGCGGGCATAAACCGCAATCGGGATTGCGCGGGCGGCAAATAGTCGCCCCGATGTCCATCAGCGCCTGAGCGAAATCGCCCGCCCGGCGGCTTGGCGCCAGCGCGTGAGCTGCCGCAGCAAGTTCGCCTCGCGCGCGGGCGATCGGCTTTTCCACAGCAAAGAGCCGCGCCAGAACGCGGGCGATGTTGCCGTCAACGGGCGCGGTCTGGCGTCCGAAGGCGATCGCCGCGATCGCCGCGGCGGTATAGGCGCCAACGCCGGGAAGCGCGCGCAGGTCGGCTTCCTCGCTTGGAAATGTCCCGCCCCGACGAGCGATTTCCTTGGCGCAGGCGTGCAGGTTCCGCGCTCGCGAATAATAGCCTAGACCCGCGAACGCGCTCATCACGGCTTCGATCGGCGCCATTGCCAGGTCCTCGACCCGCGGCCATTTCGCAATGAAGGCCTGATAATAGGGCGTCGCCGCCTGCGCCGTCGTCTGCTGCAGCAGCACTTCGGAGAGCCAGACCCGGTAGGGATCGGGCGTTTCCCCAGGTTCCGCGCGCCAGGCGAGTGCGCGGCGGTGGCGGTCCCACCATGCAAGCGTACGGGCGACGATCGCCTTTCGCTTTGCCTCGGACGTTGGCAAGCTTACATTGGCGCTCATGCCATCGACCTCATGCCCCGAGTCCTCACTTTCCGTGCCGAAGCGATGATATGAAGCGCGCGCGGGGCGGCGCCAAGCCGTTGGCTGAATTCACCCCCGGGTTGATCGCCGAGGCGCTGGCCGCGCGCGGCTTGGGCGAAACAAGCCTGATCGCCGATTGGCCAGCCATCGTCGGTGAAGCGCTCGCGCGTCACGCCCGGCCGATCGAGCTGCAATGGCCGCCTCGAGCCGCCAAACGCGATCCCGACGCGCCAACGGCTCCCGCAACCCTGGTGCTCAGGGTCGAGGGCGCTTTCGCGCTCGAGGCGCAGCATAGCGCCTCAGTGATCCTGGCTCGGGTGAACGCGCATCTCGGCTGGCGATGCGTCGACAAGATCGCCTTTCGGCAAGGGCCGCTGCCTCCGCTCAAGGAGAAGCGCCGCCCCGCGCCGCTCCCCTCTGACGCAGCGGAAGCCGCCGCGAGCGCCGCCGCCTCGCCCATTGTCGATGACGAGCTTGCGCGACGCCGTGACGCGGCTTGGCGCGCGGGCGATCGACAGGTCGGCCCGCCTGCGTGGGCGGCGGGCGCCCGAACTCCAAGAGGAGGCAAGGCTTGATCTCCCGCCATCCGCTCGCCGGGCGCACGATTGCTCGCATGAACGGCGCGGGCAACGCGATCCTCGTGCTCGACATGCGGGGTTCGCTCGCTCGCCCGACGGCGGAAGACGCGCGCGCGATCCATCGCGCGCCGGGCCTTAGCTACGATCAGATGATGGTGCTCCGCGATCCGAAGACGGCGGGAACCGCGGCCGACGTGCTCATCTATAACAACGACGGCACGCTCGCGGGCGCGTGCGGCAACGGGACGCGTTGCGTCGCCGATCGATTGTGCCGCGAACTCGGGGTCGAGCGCCATCAACATCGAGACTGAGGCCGGCGTGATCGCGTGCGAGCGGCTCGGACCCTGGTCCTATCGGGTGGACATGGGCGCGCCGCGGCTCGACTGGGACGCCATTCCGCTTCGGCATGCTGTGCCCGACACGCGTCGGGTGGATCTGTGGCCGGATGGCGAAGCTCCGGCGGAGCTGGGCCTCGCCTCCGTGGTCAATATGGGCAATCCGCACGCGGTGTTCTTCGTTCCTGACCTGAAGCGCATCGACGCGGCGGACCTCGGCCCAAGGATCGAGGTCGATCCGATGTTCCCGCAAAAGGCCAATGTCACCTTCGCGGAGATTCTGGCTCGCGACGACGTGACGGCGCGGGTGTGGGAGCGTGGCGTCGGACTGACGCTCGCCTGCGGCTCGGCCGCCTGCGCGACCCTGGTCGCGGCGGTCCGCCTGGGGCTCATGGAGCGCAAAGGAACGGTGCGTCTGCCGGGCGGCGACCTCATCATCGAGTGGCGGCCATCCGACGACCACGTGCTGATGACCGGCCCGGTCGAATACGAGGGCGCGTTCACTCTCGACGAGGCGTTGTTCGAAGCCGCGGCGCCGTGAAGCGGCGCAGCGGGCGGGGAGGACAGCGCGGGCGAGCACTCGGGCCGCGTCGACGCCGTCGATTGCGCGCGCGGCCTGGCGCTCGTCGGCATGGCCATCTACCACTTCAGCTGGGACCTCGCCGACTTTCGGCTTGCCTCGCCCATGCTGCCGTTCACGCCGCAGATGCGGCTGTTGTCGCACATTGTGGCGAGCGCGTTTCTCGCCCTGGTCGGCGTGTCGCTGGCGCTTGCCCATCGTAACGGGCTTAACCTTCGAGCCTTCTGGCGGCGCCTCGCAATCGTCGCCGGCGCGGCGGCGTTGGTGACCGCGGGCAGCTTCGTCTTCGCGCCCAGCGAGCCCATCACCTTCGGCATTCTTCATTGCATCGCGGTCGCGAGCCTCATCGCCGCGCCGTTCGTGACGGCGCCGGCCTGGGCCAGCCTCGCAATGGGCTTCGCGGCGATCGCCGCGCCGTGGCTCGGCCGCTCGACCCTGTTCGATCCGCCCTGGCTTTTATGGCTTGGCCTCGGCGAGGCGCTGCCGAATACGCTCGACTGGCGCCCGCTCCTGCCATGGGCGGGCGTCGTCTTCCTCGGCCTCGGCGTCACGCGCTTGCCGGGCGTGCTCACGTGGCTAAAGCGGCCGGACCGTTGGCGCGCCGTAGTCGGCGCCGGCGCGCGCGATCTGTTTCGCCGGCCGGCACAGCCTGCCGATCTATCTCGTGCATCAGCCGATCCTGATCGGGCTTCTCGCGGCGCTGACCGCCTGGGGCCCGCTTGCGCCGAAGCCGGACATGACCGGCTTTCTCGCCTCTTGCCAGCGCGCCTGCGTCGCCCAAGGACGGCCTGCGCCCGAGTGCGAGACCGGCTGCCGATGCGTCGCCGACGCTGTCGAGCGCTCCGGCGACGCCGACCGACTGGAGACGCTTGCGCCCGAGCGCCGGGCCGAACTCAAGCGACTCGCCGACGCCTGCATGGGGCGGTGAGTCGGTCTGGCTCGCGCCCTCTCGGCGGCAGCGGCGACGTGGGTCCAGTCAGTTTGGGTTTTCTTGGGCCGCGGCCGATCCGCCGCGAAATCCCCGATTATGAGCTCTTGGATTCGTTTGGATTTCCTTGGATTCTCTCGTGCGAAACGAGACTTATCAATGGGTTACGAGGAATAACCGAGCAAAAAATTTTTCGGTCGCTTCTCCGCCCTTGCCCGAAGACTCCGAGAACGAACGCCACAATTTTGGGCCTGTGGAAGGTAGGATTGCTCATGCAGCAAGCTTGCCCTGAATTCTGATTTTCTGCAAGCGATTGTCGTTCCAGTCCTTCGCCTTTTGCCGCCGTCAGCCCGGGGCCGGAAAGCGTCGCAGGCGCGCAGTCGTCTAGCTAGATTCCCGCTTTCGCGAGAATGACAAGACGGGCCGGCTGCGGCTCTATCCAAAATCGCCGCGCCCTACGCCGCCTCGCGGATCTCGCGGATGTTCTCGGCGTAGGCCTTCGGGTCGCCTTCGAACACCTTGGAGCCGGCGACAAAGACATTCGCGCCCGCGCGCGCCAAAAGCGGCGCGGTGTCCGGCGCGACGCCGCCATCGACTTCGATGTGAATCTTGCGTGTCCCAATCATGCGCTTCACCCGCGCGATCTTGTCGAGCATGGCGGGAATGAACGCCTGGCCGCCGAAGCCGGGATTGACGGTCATGACCAGGATCAAGTCGAGCCGGTCGAGCACATATTCGATCGCGCTCTCGGGCGTCCCGGGGTTGATCGCCACGCCCGCCTTCTTGCCGAGCGCGCGGATCTCCTGCAGCGAGCGGTCGAGATGCCGGGTCGCCTCGGCATGGACGGTGATGTGATCGGCGCCGGCCTTGGCGAAGGCTTCGAGATAGGGGTCGCAGGGCTCGATCATCAGGTGGCAATCGAACGGCTTGTCGGTGAGCGGCCTCAACGCCGCGACGACAGGCGGCCCGAAGGTGATGTTGGGCACGAAATGCCCGTCCATCACGTCGAGATGGATCCAGTCCGCGCCCGCCGCGGCGACGGCCCGCACCTCATCGCCGAGCTTGGCGAAATCCGCCGACAGAATCGACGGCGCCATGATTATGGGATTGCTCACGCGCGATCTCCCTTCGAACCGTCGGACAAACGCGGCGCTATCGATGGTCGCCGGCTCGGACAGAGTCAATCCGCGTCCGAACCAAGAAAACACAAACTCAAGATGCATGTCTCTAATAACAACTTATCTATATAGCTTAAATCATTGCCTTCGGCCTGGAGGCCGCCTATGTAGCGCCCCTTGTCAAGGGAATCCTCGATGCCGAGCGTATTGCCAGCCCACCTCAGGCGGCTGGAGGCCGAGTCCATTCACATCATGCGGGAAGTTGTCGCCGAGATGCGCAATCCGGTGATGCTGTATTCGATCGGCAAAGATTCGAGCGTCATGCTGCATGTGGCGATGAAGGCCTTCTATCCGGCCAAGCCGCCGTTTCCGCTGCTGCACGTCGATACGACCTGGAAGTTCCGCGAGATGATCGCGTTTCGGGACGAGACGGCGCGCCGGCTTGGCCTCGATCTGATCGTCCATATCAACCAGGACGGGGTGAAGCGCGGCATTTCGCCAATCGCCTCGGGCTCCCAGCTCCACACCCAGGTGATGAAGACCGAGTCGCTCAGGCAGGCGCTCGACGCTGGCCGCTTCGACGCCGCTTTCGGCGGGGCGCGGCGGGACGAGGAGAAGAGCCGGGCGAAAGAGCGCATCTTCTCGTTTCGCTCGGCCGCCCATGCCTGGGACCCGCGCAACCAGCGCCCTGAACTCTGGCGGCTGTTCAACACCCGCATCCGCGAAGGCGAATCGATGCGCGTCTTTCCGCTCTCCAACTGGACCGAGCTCGACGTGTGGGAATACGTGCAGGCGGAAGACATTCCGGTTGTGCCGCTTTACTTTTCCAAGCTTCGCCCCGTCGTCGAGCGCTCCGGCACGCTCATCATGGTCGATGACGACCGGCTGCCGCTCTTGCCCGGCGAGACGCCGCAGATGCGCAAGGTTCGTTTCCGCACGCTCGGCTGCTATCCGCTGAGCGGCGCGGTCGAGTCGGAAGCCGACACGCTCCGCGACATTATCGCCGAGATGCGCAAGTCCACCACCTCCGAGCGGCAGGGCCGCTTGATCGATACCGATGAGGCGGGCTCCATGGAGAAGAAGAAGCGCGAGGGGTACTTCTGATGAGCTGCGGCGATCGGAGTTCCGGTCAATGTCATGCCCGCGAAAGCGGGCATCCAGATTCAGGCGCAAGGCTTCCAGCGATTGCGCCGCATCTCTGGACCCCCGCTTTCGCGGGGGTGACAGGAAAAAGAGCTTCCTCATGAACGCCCCGCTTCGCGTCTCTGCGCTTCCTACCTTGCGCCTCCTCACCTGCGGCTCGGTCGACGACGGCAAGTCCACGCTCATCGGGCGGCTTCTCTACGAGAAGAAGCTCATTTTCGACGACCAGCTCTCCGCGCTCGAAAAGGATTCGAAGAAGTTCGGCACGACCGAGGACGCGATCGACTTCGCGCTGCTCGTCGACGGCCTCGAGGCTGAGCGCGAGCAAGGCATCACCATCGACGTCGCCTATCGCTATTTCGCCACCGAAGCGCGCTCCTTCATCGTCGCCGATACGCCGGGCCATGAACAGTTCACCCGCAACATGGCGACGGGCGCGTCCAACGCCGACCTCGCGATCGTGCTGGTCGATGCGCGCAAGGGGCTGCTCACGCAAACGCATCGCCATTCGATCATCGTTTCGCTGCTCGGCGTGCGGCACGTCGTGCTCGCGGTCAACAAGATCGACCTTGTCGATTACAGCGAGAGCGTGTTTCGCCAGATCGAAGCTGATTACAGGAAATTCGCCGAGACGCTTGGCTTTCGCTCGCTGATCGCACTGCCGATCTCGGCGCGGCATGGCGACAACGTGTCGTCGTCGAGCCCGCACACGCCCTGGTACTCGGGCCCGCATCTCCTGGACTATCTGGAACGCGTCGAAGTCGAGGAGGACCGCCGGAGCGCGCCTTTTCGCCTGCCGGTGCAATGGGTCAATCGTCCCCACCAGGATTTTCGCGGCTTCGCCGGCACGATCCCGAGCGGACGCGTCGCGCGCGGCGATCGCGTGGTCGCCGCCGATTCAGGACGTGAGAGCACGGTCGTGAGCCTCTTGGTCGGCGACCGCGAGGTCGAGGCCGCCGAAGCCGGCGACGCCGTCACGCTGACCCTCGCCGACCAGATCGACATCGCCCGGGGCGATGTGTTGTCGAGCCCGGGCGCTCGCCCGGAGGTCGCCGACCAGTTCACGGCGAATGTTTTATGGATGAGCGCCGAGCCGATGCTTCCCGGCCGTTCCTACCTGCTCAAGATCGGCGGACGCACAACGCCCGCTTCGGTGACCGACCTCAAGCATCGCCTCGACGTCAACAGTTTCGAGAAGCTGGCGGCGAAACAGCTTGATCTCAACGAGGTCGGCTTCTGCAATATCGCGACGACCATGCCGGTCGCCTTCGACCCCTATGCCGACAATCGCGACACCGGCGGCTTCATCCTGATCGATCGCGCCACCAACGAGACGGCGGCGGCGGGCATGATCGCGCATGGACTGAGGCGCGCAACCAACGTGCATCGACACGGCGCGACAATTGACCGCGAGGCGCATGCGGCGCTCAAGCACCAGAAGCCGGCGATCCTCTGGTTCACCGGACTCTCGGGCGCAGGGAAATCCACGATCGCCAATCTGGTCGAGGCCGAGCTTCACGCGCGCGGCGTGCATACCGCGCTGCTCGACGGCGACAATGTTCGTCACGGCCTCAACAAGGATCTGGGCTTTACCGCCGCCGATCGCGTCGAAAACATCAGGCGCGTCGGCGAAGTGGCGAGGCTGATGACGGACGCTGGCCTCATCGTGCTCTGCTCGTTCATCTCGCCGTTCCGGGCCGAACGGCAGCTCGTCCGCGACACCGCGGCGCCGGGCGAGTTTCTGGAGATCTTCGTCGATACGCCGCTCGAGACAGCGATCGCCCGCGATCCCAAGGGCCTGTACAAGCGCGCTTTGGCCGGCGAGATCAAGAACTTCACCGGCGTCGACCAGGCCTACGAAGCGCCGGAAGCGCCGGAGCTGATTCTCAATTCCGGCGAGGCCACGGCCGAGGCGCTCGCCGATCGCGTCGTCAAGGCGCTTGAACAACGCGGACTTATCGTGGCGTTATAGGGCGGGGGCGCCAGTCTGGCCCCAAGCCTTCGGAGCGCCGATGCTCACGTTCTATTACGCCACCAACACCTGCGCGCTCGCTTCGCATATCGCGCTCGAAGAGGCGGACGCCGCTTACGAAACGCGATGGATCGACTTCGGCGCCGCCGAGCAGACGAAGCCCGATTATCTCAAGATCAATCCGAAAGGCCGGGTGCCCTCGCTCGCAACTGAGCGCGGCGTGCTGACCGAAACGCCGGCCATCCTCGCCTATATCGCGCAGACCCATCCGGAGGCGCAGCTCGCGCCGCTCGGCGACCCCTTCGCGTTCGCTGAGCTGCAGTCCTTCATGAACTATCTCTGCGCGACGGTGCATGTGGCGCACGCCCATCGCGCTCGCGGCTATCGGTGGGCGGACGATCCGGCGGCGCACGAGGCGATGAAGAAGAAGGTGCCGCAGTCGGTCGGCGCCTGCTTCGATCTGATCGAGCGAAAGATGTTCCGCGGCCCGTGGGCGATGGGCGAAGCCTACACGGTCGCCGACCCCTATCTCTTCACCATCGCGCGCTGGATGGAGGTCGACAGCGTCGATCCCGCCACGTTCCCGCGGGTGCTCGATCACCGCGACCGAATGGCCGAGCGCCCGGCGGTGCAGCGCGCGCTTAAAGCCGAGGGACTGGCGTAAGCGAAGGTCCCGTCACTGGCGATCGTGATTTGGGGCAGTATAGTGACGTGCGGCGCGCCAGTCGGCCGGACCGTCAGGAGGAGGAAACATGGATAGCTTCATGCAACGCCGCAACGTGCTCGGCCTCGGGGCCGCCGCCGGCGCCGTGCTCGCCGCGGGACGCAGCGCTCGACCCGCAGAAGGCGGCCGCGCAGGCGGCGTCGGAGAGCGTGCTGCGCACCGCGCTCGATCGCGGCAAGCTCATCGTGGGCACCGGCAGCACCAACCCGCCTTGGCACTTCGAGGACGACAAGGGCAATCTGACCGGCATGGACATCGCCATGGGGCGCATCCTGGCGAAGGGCCTGTTCGATGACGATGCGAAGGTCGAGTTCGTGCGTCAGGATCCCGCCGCTCGGGTTCCGAACGTCACGACGGGCAAGGTCGACATCGTCATCCAGTTCATGACCATCTCATCCTCGCGCGCCCAGCTTGTGTCCTTTTCGCGCCCCTATTACATCGAGGGCTCGGGCCTGATGGTCACGCCGAAAAGCAAATACAAGACCCTGAAGGAGCTGGTCGCCGCCGGCGCTGCGGTGAACGCTGCGATCCTCGCGAACGTCTACGCTGACGACCTCGTTCACAAGCTCTTGCCGCAGGCGCAGGTTTTGCAGCTCGACAGCCAGGCCAACGTCTTCCAGGCGATCACGGCGGGGCGCGCCGATGTTGCGCTCGTCGACGCTTCGACGGTGAAATGGCTCGTCAAGCGCAACCCGGATGTCTACGCCAATCCGGTCGAGGGCGACATTCCCGGGCAGGCGCAACTTTACGGCGCCGCGATGCGCCAGGGCGATCTCGACTGGCTGCAATTTGTGAACACCTGCTTCGACGTCGCCATGTACGGTCACGAAGACGGGATTTACGACAAGGCCTACGAGGAATTCTTCGGCGAGAAGCGCCCGCCGCGGGTGACCGGATTCCCGCCCATGTAAGGCGCCGGGCGGCTCGTGCACTACCACCTCAACTTCGCTGCCGTTTGGCGCAACTTCGGGCGGTTGGGGTGGGGACTGGCGCTCAGCCTCGAGCTCGCGGCGATCGGCATCGCCGCGGGCGTCGTCATTGGCCTGACCCTCGCGTTGCTCGCGCACGGGCGCGGCCGTGTCGTCCGCACGCTGATCGGCGCCTATGTCGAATTCATCCGCAACGTGCCGCTGATCCTGCTGGTCTATCTGGTGTTCTACGGCATCCCCAGCGTCGGCGGCTTTGCTTACAGCGCGACGACGAGCTTCATCGTCACGCTTTCGATCTATGCCGGCGCGTATCTCGTGGAAGTGTTCCGCGCGGGATTGGACGCCATTCCTCGCGGCCTCATCGATGCGGGGCGCGCCATCGGGCTTACGCCCTGGCAGCGCGCGCTTTATGTGCAGATCCCGACGATGTTGCGCATCGTGCTGCCGTCCTTGTCGAACGCGTTCATCTCCCTGTTCAAGGACACCGCCATCGCCTCGGTGATCGCGGTGCCTGAACTGACCTATGGCGCGAACTGGATCTCCACCAACACGTTCCGCATCATCGAGGTCTATTCCGTCGTGACCCCGATGTACCTGGTGACGGGTTGGGCGCTGTTGTTGCTGCTGCGCCAGGTCGAACGTCGCTACGCGTTGCGCCGCGCATGACGGCCATGCTCAAGGCGCTTCCGTTCCTGTGGCAGGGGTTGCTGGTCACATTGCAGATCTCCGCCATCGTGGTGGTGATCGCGCTCGTGCTCGGCGTCCTCTTCGGCACGGCGTTGACTTACGCGCCCCGCTGGGTGGCGTGGCCGGTGCGCGCCTACAGCGACATCGCCCGCGGCCTGCCGCTCATCACCCTCATCTTCTTTGTCTATTACGCGATGCCGGCGCTCAAGGTGAATGTCAGCGGCTGGTGGGCGGCGGTCGCGGCCCTGGCGGCCTTCGAGACGGCTCACGTCGCCGAGGTGACGCGCGGCGCGCTGCAATCCATCCACCCGGGCCAGACTGAAGCAGGGCGCGCCATCGGCCTCACCTTCGGGCAGCGCATGCTCTACGTCATCTTCCCCCAGGCTCTGCGCCGCTTCCTGCCGCCATGGATCAACACGGTTGTGGATACGGTGAAGGGCAGCGCGCTGGTCTCGCTCGTCGGCATCGTCGATTTGATGCTCGCGGTGCAACAGGTCATTGGCCGCACGTTCCAGCCGCTGCCGCTCTATGTGCTGGGCGCGCTGATTTATTTTGCCATCAACTATACGCTCTCCCAGTTGAGCCGACGCTTGGAGGCCCGTTTCGCCTATGTCCGCGAATAGCGACGGTCCGCTTGTGAAGGTGCGCGAGCTGCGCAAGAGCTTCGGCCAGAACGAGGTGCTGCGCGGCGTCGATCTCGACGTCGCGCGGGGCGATGTGGTCAGCGTCATTGGCGCTTCCGGCAGCGGCAAGACCACCATGCTGCGCTGCGTGAACCTGCTTGGAGACCTATGATTCCGGCTCGATCACGGTCGACGGCGTTGAGGTCGGCTACAGCGGCGAGGGGGTCGCCCGCCGTCGTCGCGGAGAGCGCGAGCTCGCGCGCATTCGCGCCGACATCGGTATGGTTTTCCAGCTGTTCAATCTGTTTCCGCATCTGACCGCCCGGGAGAACGTGATGCTGGGCCTGCGCAAGGTGCGCAGGCTGAGTAAGGGCGAGGCGGGCGACATCGCCGATCGCTGGCTGGCGCGCGTCGGCCTTGCCGCCAAGCGCGACAGTCTGCCTTACGAACTCTCAGGCGGTCAGCAGCAGCGCGTCGGCATTGCGCGTGCGGTCGCCATGAATCCGAAAGTGCTGCTGCTCGACGAGATCACCTCGGCGCTCGATCCTGAACTGGTTGGCGAGGTGCTAAACGTGGTGCGCGAACTGGCGGCCGACGGCATGACGATGATCCTGGTCACGCACGAAATGAGTTTCGCCCGCGACGTGTCCGCGCGCGTGGTGTTCATGGACGCTGGCCGGGTCGCGGTGCAGGGCACGCCGCGCGAAGTTTTCAGCGAGCAGCCGCACGAGCGGCTGCGGAGCTTTCTCTCGCGCATCGAGATGCGGCACTGAAGCATTGCGTTTAGGTCGAAATTTGATCCTAGCGCACCCGCCCCTCTTGTGGGGGCGGGCAGGGGTGCGGGTCGCGCGGGCCGAGGAGATTATGAATACGCCATCGCTGGCTCATCGCGAAGGGCGGTACGACCCCCCTCCTTAATCCTCCCCCACAAGGGGGAGGAGACGCCGTCAGGCGATCTTCACATATTCGAAATCGCCCGGCTGACTGTTGACGCCGACGCGCGGCGGGGCGATCCAGCTCGCATATTTGCCGGGCTCGTGGCACGGCTTCATCAGCGAAACGATGAAGGCCATGTCGTCTTCGTTGGGCAGCCAGTCGCCGCTCTTCGCGTTCCACTGATCTTCGGTGAGGACTTCGCCGGTCGGGCTGATGCGCTTGCCCCCGAACTCGCCGATCCTGCGGTTGAAGCCCTTGTGCGGCTGAACGAATTTGAAGTCGATTCCGGCCTTTTCGACCGACTTGTTCCAGCGGTCGATCCCGCCCTGGCAATCGACGATGAAGTCGTCGAGCAGCCGCGAGTTGAGGGCGCGCAACGCCGGCGCGTCTTCCGCGACGAGCTTGCCGTCGACGACGCGGGTGACGGGATAGGTCGCGTCCTGCAGGACGTGATCGTCGCCCTTGAGGTTCGCTTCGTTGAAGCGCCCCTTGATGCCCGCGCCGAACACCTCGGCGGCGTTGCTGGAGATTTCGCTGCCGAACAGATCGCGGGTGACCGAAGCGTGGAAGTTCAACTTGCGTTGCAGGAGCGGCAGGTCGACCACGCCGAGCTTGCGCACCGCCTCGACGTTCTTGGGATCCTTGATGCCGGCCTTGACCATCGCCGCGCAGGTCGCCTCGATCGTTCGCTGCACGCCGGTCTCGCCGACGAACATGTGGTGCGCCTCTTCGGTCAGCATGAAGCGGCAGGTGCGCGAGAGCGGATCGAAGCCGCTTTCGGCGAGCGCCGCGAGCTGCATCTTGCCGTCGCGGTCGGTGAAGAAGGTGAACATGAAGAACGACAGCCAGTCTGGCGTCTGCTCGTTGAAGGCGCCGAGGATGCGCGGATTGTCCATCTGCCCGCTCTGGCGCTCGAGCAGCGCCTGCGCCTCCTCGCGGCCGTCCTTGCCGAAATATTTGACCAGGAGATAGACCATCGCCCACAGGTGGCGGCCCTCCTCGACATTGACCTGGAACAGGTTGCGCATGTCGTAGAGGCTCGGCGCCGTTGCGCCCAGGTAGCGCTGCTGCTCGACCGAGGCGGGCTCCGTGTCGCCCTGCACGACGATGAGCCGGCGCAGAAGCGCGCGGTGCTCGCCCGGCACTTCCTGCCACGCGGGCTCGCCCTTATGGCGGCCGAACGGAATCGTGCGCCCCTCGATCTTGGGCGCGAGCAGAATGCCCCAGCGATAGGTCGGCATCTTCACATAGCCGAACTTCGCCCAGCCGGCCGGATCGACGCCGACGGCGGTGCGCAGATAGACCTCCGACTGCTGGAATCCGACCGGGCCCATGCCGGTCCACCAGTCGAGATATTTCGGCCGCCAGCCCTCGAGCGCGCGCTGAAGCTGCTTGTCCGAGCCGAGCGCGACGTTGTTGGGAATGACATCGTCGTAGCTGATCTCGACGAAACGATCGGCGCTCATCGCCCCCGCCGCGTCGCCAACAATGTCTTCAGCGCTCATGGGTTTCTCCTGTTCGAAAGTTGCGGCAGTAGGTCTCCAGATGCAGCCGTCCGTGGCGCTTGAGCGCCGGCCCATGGGTTTCCCAATCGAGCCCGGCCTGCAAAGCGATGTCGCGCAGCGCGAGCACCACGCCTTCCTCCATCGCCTTGAGGCCGCAGACGTAGAAATAGGCGTCGCGGATCGGCGATGAGCGGCGCGAGATCGGCCGCCCGCTCGCGCATGAGGTCCTGCACGTAGCGCTTGGGTTGGCTCGGCCGTGCGGCTGAAGGCGAAGTTGATGTCGATGAAGTCCTTCGGCAGATTGCCGAGCGGCCCGAAATACGGCAGCTCCTCTTTGGTGCGGGCGCCGAAGAACAGCATCAGCTTGCCGCCCTCGAATTTGCCCGACTTGCGCAAGCGGCGCCGCCACTCGGTCATCGCGCGCATCGGCGCGCTTCCGGTGCCGGTGCAGATCATGACGATCGCGCTCTTCGGATGGTTCGGCATGAGGAAGCTCACGCCGAACGGTCCGGTCACCTCGACCTTGTCGCCGACGTTGAGGTTGCAGAGATAGTTGCTGACGATTCCGCGCGCCGGGCGGCCTTGATGATCCTCCAGCACCCGCTTCACGGTGAGCGACACGTTGTTGTAGCCGGGCCGCTCGCCGTTGCGCGGGCTCGCGACCGAATATTGCCGCGGGTGATGCGGTCGTCCGTCTGCATCGACGCCGGGAGGGAGTATGCCGATCGACTGCCCTTCGAGCACCGGAAACGGCATCGCGCCGAAATCGAGCACGATGTGATGGGTGTCGTAGTCCTTGCCGGCTTCGGTGACGCGAACGTTGCCGACGACCGACGCGGTCACCGAACGCGCCGCCGCCTTCGGGCCATAGAGATTGGCGTAAGGACTGGCGGCCGACCATGGCGGGATCACCGCGGCATAGGCGCTGACCTCGAACGCCGCTTCCTCGCTTGCTCCGTTCGGCGCAGCTTGAGGGGACGCGGCGACCGCGAGCGCGTCTGGCGCGCCGCCCAGTTCTTCCGCGCTCAGTTCCGCCGGCAAAGCATCCCAGCCGAACTGCGCCTCAGTGCTGTAGGCCTGTGCGCGCGGCATTGAGCGCCAATTGTCGATGCTGCCGGTCGGGCAGGGCGGAACGCAGGCCATGCAGAGATTGCAGATGCTCGCGTCGACCACATAGTTGCGCGCGTCATGGGTGATCGCGCCGACCGGGCAGGTCGACTCGCAGGTGTTGCAACGGATGCAGATTTCGGGGTCGATCAGGTGCTGCCTGATGACCGCAGCTTCGGACGCTTCCATCACACCCGGTTCCAGTCGAACGCGGCCTTTTCGCCCTTGCCGTAGACTTTGAGCGCGCCCTTGTCGCCGACCGCGTTCGGGCGCTGGAAGATCCAGTTCTGCCAGGCGGTGAGGCGGCCGAAGACGCGCGTGGCCAGCGTCTCGGGACCGTCGAAGCGCAGGTTCGCCTCCATCGCCGTCAAGGCGTCAGGGCTCATCGACGCGCGTTCTTCGACCGCGATGCGGATCTCGTCCGCCCAGTCGATGTCATCGGGAATGCTGGTCGCGAGGCCAAGGGCGAAGGCGGCCTCGGCGTCGAGCGGCTTGCCAATGTTGGCCTTGAGCGGCTCGAGCGCCGGCCGCTCGTCGTAGAAGCGCCGCCCGAGGCGACTCTGTCCGCTCGCCATCGGGTAGTCGCCGAAGTTCGCTGCGCTCAGCGCGATCCTGGGCGCATGCCCTTCGCCGCCAGCGAGATGATAGATCCGGTCGCAGGCGAGCGCGATTTCAAGGAGCGAGCCGGCGAAGCAGGAGCCCTCGTCTACGAGCGCGAACAGGCTGCGCGAGGTGACGTCGAGCCGGCTGAATGTGCGGCGCAGATAGCCGATCGTTTCGCGCACGAACCAGTGCTCTCTGAGCGCATGGAGCGTCGCGTCCATAGCGAGAACCGCTTCGGACTCGCCTTCGGTCTTCATCAGCCACACGCCGATGTCGAGCTCGTTGGTGCGCATCGACAGGATCGCGTCCTCGAGCTCGCGGGCGAGCGCCAGCGGATACCAGTTCGCGCCCTCCGCCTCGACCGCAGCAACGTCCTGTGGCTGAGGGCCGGTTGGGCCTTTGATCACG
This sequence comes from uncultured Alphaproteobacteria bacterium, assembly GCA_963743265.1. GTDB lineage: Bacteria > Pseudomonadota > Alphaproteobacteria > Rhizobiales > Beijerinckiaceae > Roseiarcus. The sequence continues at coordinate 19,931 of CAVUPE010000043.1, forward strand.
AAGGTGGCGGCGCGCGCGCCTCGATCGATTGTCACCTTGACGTGCGCATAGCTCAGCGCGTCGGCTTCAATCGTGCGGCTCAATCGGCGTCAGCGCGACGCCCTTCGCCGATGAAGGACGATCGCTGCTCGCGGCGAGCGCCTGGGCGCGCTCTTGCACTTTCGCCTGAAACTGCGCCGGCTTGGCGATCGCGTCGACGAGGCGCCAGGCCACAGCCTTCTCGCCGCGCACGCCTTCGCTGGTGGTGCAGAAGACGTCCGCGAGATCATGGCGGACGTGGCGCTTGTCGGTCAGCCGGGTGAGACCACCGGTTCCGGGCAGCACGCCGAGCAGCGGCACCTCCGGCAGGCTGACGGCGCTCGAGCGGTCGTCGATGAGGATGATCTCGTCGCACGCCAAAGCCAGTTCGTAGCCGCCGCCCGCGCACGAGCCGTTGACGGCGGCGAGGAACTTCAAGCCGTCGTGCCTGGACGAGTCCTCCAGACCGTTGCGGGTCTCGTTGGTGAATTTGCAGAAGTTGACCTTCCACGCATGGCCCGAGAGGCCAAGCATGAAGATGTTGGCGCCCGAGCAGAACACGCGCTCGCGGGCGCTCATGATGACGACAACCCGCACTTCCGGGCGCTCGAAACGAATGCGGTTGACGGCGTCGTGGAGCTCGATATCGACGCCGAGGTCATAGCTGTTGAGCTTGAGCTTGTAGCCGGGCCGCAAGCCGGCGTTCTCGTCGAAGTCGGCAAGCAGCGTCGCGACCGGCCCGTCGAACTTGAGCTTCCAGTGTTTGTAGCGGGACGGCTCGGTTTGATAATCGACCCGGTCCATGGCGTTCCCATTCATAGGCAATTTAGTGCAAGTGCTGCATCATAGTGCATTGTCCACCCTCAGACAAGGCCGTGGCTTATGGCCCTTCGATCGAAAGGCCGATCGCCTCGCAGGCCTGGGCGCGCAGGATCTGAAACGTTTCCGCCAAGGGCTGAGCGCTCGTGTCCACGCGCATGTCGGCCTTCGAATAGAACGCCGCGCGGCCGGCGAGGATCGACTTCAAGTCGTCCATCGCCTCCCGGCTCGCGGCCATGGGCCTCAAGTCGCCCTGGGCCGCGACGCGGCTCATATGGTCTTCGGGATCGGCCGTTAGCCACACGGTCGTGCAGTTGCGCAGCAGAAGGTTGAAACTGACGAGGTCGCTGACCAGTCCGCCCGCGGTGGCGATGACCGCTTCGGGATAGGCCTCGATCGCTTCCTCGAGCGCGCGGCGCTCATAGCGACGGTAGGCGTTCTGGCCGTAAAGCCCGAGAATCTCGCTGATGCTGCAGCCGGCGAGCTTCTCGATCTCGCGGCTGAGCTCGACGAACGGAAAGTCGAGATCCTCCGCCAGCATGCGGCCCAGCGTTGATTTCCCGGCGCCGCGCAGGCCGATCAGCGCAATCCGCGACGAGCGGACGGGCGTCTCGTTGATGGGCGGTGAAGCGCCGCCGGTCAGCTCCAGCGCCGCCAGCCGCACCCGCCGAAGCGTCGCCTCGTCGCGGTCAGCGAGCATCTCGCGCAGCAAGAGCCATTCCGGCGATTGCGTGGTGACATCGCCCACAAGTTCGGCGAGCGAGCATTGCAGCGCCTGAGCGACCTGCAAGAGAACCAGGATCGAGGCGTTGCCGACGCCATATTCAAGATTGGCCAGGTGCCGCTCGGAGACGCCGGTGGCGCGGGCTAGCGCCTTGCGGGTCAGCCCGCGGCGCGTGCGCAAAGCTTTCGCGCGCTCGCCGAGCGCAGCCAAAAACGGCTCCTTGGCCTCCTCGGCAGTCTCGTTCGGCGCGGAATCGTCCGTCCCGACGGAGAGATCGTCAGGCGCGCTTTTCCTCGATCCCCGAGGCGTGGAGGCTTCCGAGGCAGCGGGCGAAGAGGGAAGCGTGTTTGACAAGATTCGAGCCCCTCCCTAGAACAATGATAAGCACAATATTGCATCAAGCTGAGGCGGGCAAGCCTTCTGTGGCGCCCGGCCCAGGGAGGGCGCCGATGACCGTGAATCTCAGTTGAACCGCCGCCGGAGGCGTTCAACTTCGCGGCGCATCTGCTTGAGGCCAATGTGGGGCGTCCCGACAAGGCGGCGTTCATCGACGATATCGGCGTGGTGACTTACGGAGAGCTCGACGAGCGGGTCCGACGTTTCGCCATGGCGCTCAAGGAGAGAGGCGTCAAGCGCGAAGAACGCGCCCTCATCTTGATGCAGGATTGCGCCGACTGGCCGGTCGCCTTCCTAGGCGCCATGCTCGCGGGAATCGTTCCGGTCGCGGTCAACACGCTGCTCACCGCCGACGATCTCGCCTACATGCTCGAACATTCGCGCGCCCAGGCCGCGGTGGTCAGCGGCGCCGTCAAGCCGGCGCTGAAGACCGCGCTCGCGAAGTCGGATCACGAGGTCCACACGCTTGTCGTGTCGCGCCCTACGCAACCGCTTGGAGCCGGTGAGTTCGAGTTCGGGGATTTTCTTGCCCGCGCGGCGCCGCTGATGAAGGCCGCCCGCACGCAGGCCGACGATCCCGCTTTCTGGCTCTATTCGTCAGGCTCGACCGGCCGGCCGAAGGGCACAGTGCATTCGCACGCCAATCCGTATTGGACGACCGAGCTTTATGGCAAGGCGATCCTGGATCTAAAGGAAAGCGACGTCTGCTTCTCCGCCGCCAAGCTCTTCTTCGCTTATGGGCTCGGCAACGCGCTGACCTTTCCGCTCGCCGTCGGCGCGACCGCGCTGCTCATGGCCGAGCGCCCGACGCCCGAGGCGGTGTTCAAACGCTGGCTAGGCGGCGTCGGCGGCGTGAAGCCGACAATCTTCTACGGCGCGCCGACCGGCTTCGCCGGCATGCTCGCTTCGAACCTGCTGCCGAAGCGCGAGGATGTGGCGTTGAGGCTTGCCTCCTCCGCAGGCGAAGCGCTGCCGGCCGAGATTGGCGAGCGTTTCAAGCGTCATTTCGGCGTGGACATCGTCGACGGCATCGGTTCGACCGAGATGCTGCACATCTTCATCTCCAACCGTCCGGACAAGGTGCGCTACGGTTCGACCGGCTGGCCGGTGCCGGGCTACGACATCGAACTTCGGGGCGACGAGGGGCGGCCGATTGCGGACGGAGAACCGGGCGACCTTTACATCCACGGGCCCTCGGCCGCGCTGATGTACTGGGGCAATCGCTTGAAGTCGCGCGAGACCTTCGAGGGCCGCTGGACCAGGAGCGGCGACAAATATGTGCGCAACGCAGACGGCTCTTACACCTACGCCGGCCGCGCCGACGACATGCTGAAGGTCAGCGGCATATGGGTCAGCCCGTTCGAGGTCGAGGCGACGCTGATGCAGCACCCCTCCGTCCTGGAAGCCGCGGTGATCGGCGCGCCCGACGCCGACGGCCTGATCAAGACCAAGGCGTTCGTGGTCTTGAAGGAGGGCGCTGCGGCGGACGAGGCGGAGCTTCAGCGCTTCGTCAAGGATCGCCTTGCGCCGTATAAGTACCCGCGCGCCATCGCCTTCATCGCCGAACTGCCGAAGACCGCGACCGGCAAGATCCAGCGCTTCCGGTTACGCGAGCAGGAACGGAGTGCGGCGGCGATCAGCGAAAGCTAAGCGCGGCGCCCGCTGTGGGGTGGTCGGCGCCTCGCCTTGACAGGCAGGCACCGTCGAACTAAGTCTTATGAACTAAGTCGAGGACGTATTCATGAAAACCTTCAACATTCACGAGGCGAAGACCCACCTCTCTCGGCTTGTTGAGGCCGCGGCTAAAGGTGAGCCGTTCATTATCGCGAAGGCTGGAAAGCCGCTGGTCAAGGTGACGGCGGTCGAAGCGCCGGCCGCGCCCAGGCGGTTCGATTTTATGAAGGGTCAATTCACCGTGCCGGACGACTTCGATACGATCGGTCAGAAGGAAATCGAGACCTTGTTCTACGGCGACGAATGAGGCTCCTGCTCGACACGCATATCCTGCTTTGGACGATTGCTGACAGCGGCAGGCTGTCCGCCGTAGCCCGCGCTTTGATTGGAGAGCCGGAGAGCGAGTTGGCGTTCAGCGCGGCCAGCTTGTGGGAAATCGCGATCAAGTCGGGGCAAGGCCGCGAAGATTTTCGCATCGAAGTCAGTTCGCTTCGTCGAAGCCTTTTCGACAACGACTACGCGGAACTTCCAGTGACCGGCGCCCATGTCGGGGCGCTAGAGAACCTGCCTCCGATTCACAAAGATCCTTTCGACCGCCTGCTCGTTGCTCAAGCGATCGTGGAACGGCTGACGCTGGTGACTTCAGATCGGGTCGTCGCCAAATATCCCGGACCGATCCAACTCGTCTGATATTCGATCTCGGCAGGCTTCGTCTCTCCTCAGCTCTGCGAATCCAAAACCACGAATCCGTCGCCCGACCGGCTCTTGGCGTCCGCCGGTTGGTCGGTGGTGACAATGGTCATGCCGAACTTGAGCCGTTTGCGAACGGCCTCGCGCGCCGGCAAGTCGGCCTTGATGCGACGCAGAGCTGCGCCATTGTCTTCGCCGGTCGTCTTTCCCGTCAGCTCCGACTTCGGCGGATTGCCACGACAGCAGACCGGACTGATCGTCCGCGCCGTTCAGGGTGAACACACGCTCGCCGAGCGGCTTCTCTGGATTCTGAATCTCGACCTTGCCCGAAGCCGCCAACGCGCCATTGTCGAACACCTGAATCGACTTGTCGGCGCTGCTGACCACCACGCTCGGCGATTTCGGCGCGCGCTCGTGACCTTCCGAATATTCCGTCGCTTTGATTGCGCTATCGACCGCGTTGAATTCGCGCGCGGCATATTCGCCCAGCACCATGCCGGGATGGGTCACGTCTTCCGGCTGCGATTTGTCGTCAGCAATGACGACGGTCATGCCGAGCTTGGTGACGCCAAACAGGAGTTCGGCGAATTCCTTAGGCAGGCGCACGCATCCGTGCGACGCGGGATAGCCGGGCAATTGTCCCGCGTGCAGCGCGATGCCCGACCAGGTGAGCCGGTTCATATAGGGCATCGGCGCATTGTTGTAGGTCGACGAATGGTGGTTCTTGTCCTTTTGCAGGATCTTGAACACGCCAGTCGGGGTTCGGTGGCCGAGTTTGCCGGTCGAGCAGGTCGAGGCCGCGATGCGCACCCCGTTGCGATAGACATAGACCAGCTGATCGGGGATCGAGACAATGGCGATAATCGGGCCGTCAGGCGAGCGGTCTGGGAACCAGTTGAACTCGCCGTTGGTGAGCTGGTCCGCGTATTTATCGACACGCTGAGCGAGCGCAGGGCTGAACGGCAAGGCGACGGTCGCGACCGCAACGCGACCGAACTGACGACGGTTCATTTTATCGGAATCCCAACCAGCCAGAGTTGGCGAATAGAAGCCCACGCCTAGCCTTGTCAATGATGAGCCTATCGCGAATCGCGTTGCCGAATTGACCGCGCTGCTCGAGCGTGGTCAATCGGCCCCCATGTCGCCCGTGCTCATCGCCATCGATTGGGGATCGTCGAGCTTTCGCGGCTATCTCATGTCGCCGGATGGCGAGGTCCTCGACGAGGTCGCTTCGGGCGACGGGATCGGCAGTGTCGCGGCGGGGGCCTATCCAGCGACGCTCAAGCGCCTGACCGGTCGATGGCTCGAGGCCCATCCGTCTCTGCCGATTATCGCTTCCGGCATGGTCGGCAGCCGGCATGGCTGGCGCGAGGCGGCTTACGTCAAATGTCCGGCCGGCCCGCGCGAGGTCGCCGCGCATCTGACGCAAGTCGAGGCCGATGGCCGGCGTGTTCATCTTGCCGCCGGCCTGTCCTACGTCGACGAAGCCGGGCAGCCGGATGTGATGCGTGGCGAGGAAACGGAAATCTTCGGAATCGCCGATGCCGGCGCTCGCCTGATCGTGCTGCCGGGCTCGCATTCGAAATGGGCGAAGGTCGACGGCGATCGCATCGTCGCGTTCAAGACCTTCGTCACCGGCGAATTGTTTGCGGCGTTGCGGGACCATACGGTCGCCGGCGCCTTCGCCAGGGCCGCGCCCGCGAAGAGTCCGGGAGAAGCGTTCGCGCTCGGCGTTCACCGCGGCGCCGCGGCCGCGACTTGTGAAGGAAAGTCGGGCGTGATCGGCCTCCTGTTTGGCGCGCGATCGCTGCCGCTCACGGGCGCCCTCGCGGAGGACGATGCCGGCGAATATCTCTCCGGCCTCTTGATCGGCGCGGAGATTGGCGAGGCGCGGCGGCTCTTTCCCGGCGAAGCGCCGCATGTCGCAGGCGCCGAGGCGCTGGTCGAGCGCTACCTCGCCGCGTTCGAGGCGCTCGGCGTTCCCGCACGCGCGGCGCCGAAGCGCGCCGCGGCGCGCGGGCTTTTTCGTATCGCCCGCTATGGGGGTCTTCTGTGAATGTGACGCTTGCTCCGACCCCGCTCGTCGCCATCCTGCGCGGCGTCACGCCGGACGAAGCGGATTCGATCGCCGCGGTCATTGTCGAAGCCGGTTTCGGCGCCATCGAAGTGCCGCTCAATTCGCCCGATCCCCTCGCGAGCATCGAACTCATTGCGCGACTGTTTGGCGACAAGATTCTCGTCGGCGCGGGCACGGTGCTCGAACCCGGTCAGGTCGACGAGGTCGCTGAAGCTGGCGCCAAGCTCGTTGTCGCGCCCAACGCCGATCCCGCTGTAATCGAGCGCGCAGTGAAGCTCGGGCTCGTCGTCGTGCCTGGCGTCGCCACGATGACCGAGGCCTTTGCGGCGCTCAAGGCAGGCGCGTCGGGCCTGAAACTCTTTCCCGGCGAAGCGCTTGGCCCTGACGTCGTGAAGGCGTGGCGGGCTGTCTTGCCGAAGGAGACGCAACTCTATCCGGTCGGCGGCGTGACGCCCGAGCGTGTGGGTCCGTATCGGCGAGCTGGCGCGAGCGGCTTCGGCATCGGCTCCGCGCTCTATAAGCCCGGCGCAAGCGTCGAAGAGGTTTCACGCGCCGCACGGACGTTCGTGACCGCGTGGAACCAGAGCGCGTAGCTGGATCAGTTCTGCCGGAAGAGCGCCAGCGGCCGGATGAGCGACGGCGCCGAAGGCCAATCAGGCAAGCGGGGCACGAAAGCCACGCGGCCAGGCGCCTGGGCTACGTCCGCGACCCACTCCCGCACGGCGCCAGCGAAGCGGATCATCGGCCGCGCTCGTGGCTCGAACTCAAATTGGGCCGGCGCGGGTGAGGGAGCCACCACCGATGGGTTCTCCGACACAATGGCTGGGGGGGCTGGCTCGGGCGCCAGCGCCTCCGCCGGCGGCGAACCTTTTCCTGGCCGCGGCTTTTGGCGCGACCCGCGGGACCGCCTTCTGCGGCGCCGCCGGTCGTGGCTCGGGCAAGGGCGGATCCGCGACGAAAAGGGGTGGCGGGGCGACCGATGCGACCTGCGTGCCGACGCTCTCCGAACGCTTGTCGTCGATCTCCCTCTCCTGAGTGCGCTTCACGAAGCTCGCGATCAGTTCGTGCTCCTCGCGCAACGATTGCGCGATCGCGTCCTCGGACGCCGAGGGCTGCGCCTGAACGACGACGGAAGGCGAGGCTGGCTGACGACCATAATGATTGACCACAAGCGCCCCGATCACGCTCGCCAGAGCGACCGGTAGGAGCTCGTGGACAAATCTCGACGCAAACCTAGCCATCAAGTCGAGAACGCAAATCGCCATGGCGCGTATCCTGGTCGTGGTCGACCCTGACGGCTTAGAAAGGAATTGTGGCTGCATTTGCGAGAGATTGTGGTCGCAAACGATGTGCGGCGACGCACACCTCTTTCTAAACTCGCGAGAGGATCACTCCAGATTGGTGTGCCGCGCGCGCCGTCTCGGAAATCTTAGCTAAGCAAGGGCGCGGTGTGAGAGTTTCGCCGGTTCGAAGGCGATTCGGGCTGAGGGTGGACGCTGGCTCGGCGCGCGCTGACATAACCATCGAGCGAGAAGGGCCCGGCGCCTCCGAGGCACAGAGCCAGCAGAGCGGCGAGATAGAGAAGGTCGGTCTCATAGCCGGGCTGTCCAAAATGCGCGCCTGACGCGTCGTAGGCGATAAGCTTGATCGAGCTGAATCCGTTCGGAAGATGGACGGTGAATATCGCGACCAACAGCACGACGATCATCGGCACGGAGGCGAGCGGCACGAAAGCCCCGAAGAGGATCAGCAGTCCGCCAATCACCTCGATGATGATTGTCGCCCAGCCCAGAAAGGATGCGAACGGCATGCCGATCGCGTGCAAGATGTCAATGAAGACGTCTGGACCGCGAACGAGCTTGGCGTAGCCATGCTCGAGAAATCCGTAGCCGACAATGAGTCGGAGCGGCAGAGCGAACAGTCCCGGTGGCGCCGGAAGCGGAGCAAAGGCCAGTCGCCGAAATGTGGAAGCGAGCGTCACATGAATGGCTTCGACGCGGACGGGGCGTTTGTTACGTTCGCGCCCCGCTTGCTGCTCAGATTGGGACGGGAGAGAATACGTGAAGTCGCCGCCTGGAGTTCGGACTTTGCGCGAGGGCGCGATCAAGCCCGCATTCGCGTTTCCGTTTTTTCCGGGCCCATGCCCGCTCGCGCCAGCCCGTGACGGATGAGGCGGTCGACCAGCTCGGGATAGCTGATCCCGAGCGCCTCCATGACCTTCGGGTACATGCTGATGTTGGTGAAGCCGGGCAGAGTGTTCACCTCATTGACGATCAGGCTGCCGTCATCGCGCAGAAAAAAGTCGATCCGCGCCATGCTCTCGCAGCCGAGCGCGCGAAAGGCCTCGATCGACAGCTTGCGAACCTTGTCGCTGACTTCGGGGGCGAGGTCAGCCGGGACCTTCACCGCGGCGCCCTGCTCGTCGAGATATTTGGCCTCGTAGGTGTAGAAGCCGTGGCGGTTGCTGGGCACGATCTCGCCAGGCGGCGAGGCGGAGAGCGAACCATGCTCGTCCTCGAGAACGCCGCACTCGATCTCGCGGCCGCGGACATATTCCTCGACCAGGATCTTGCGGTCATGCCGAAACGCCTCGGCGATCGCCTCCGCGAACTCCTGCGCCGTCCCCGCCTTGCTGACGCCGACCGACGAGCCGAGGCGGGCCGGCTTGACGAACACCGGGCGGCCGAGCTCGGCGACGACCGCCTCGAAGGCCGGCTTGTCGCCCCGGATAAAACTTAAGAAGCGCGCGATCGGCAGGCCGCCATCGCGCATGAGCCGCTTGGCGACATCCTTGTCCATTGCAGCGGCCGAGCCGAGGACGCCGGAACCGACATAGGGCACGCCCGCAATTTCCGCGACGCCCTGGACCGTTCCATCCTCGCCGAAGGGGCCATGCAGAACCGGGAAGACGACGTCGACCGCGCGCGACAAGTCGGCGCGCTCCGTCCGTCTCCGGAAAGGATGGCGAGCCGCCCGGCGCCGCCCGGAACAAGGGCGACGTGCGGTCCGCTCTCCGGAACAGCGACGGGAAACGCGCCGTCTTGAAGCGAGCACAGCAGCCAGGCGCCGGACCGGGTTATGCCGATCGGAACTGTCTCGTAGCGCGCCGGGTCGAGCGCTCGGAACACGTTGCCGGCGGACATGACGGACACGTCGTGTTCGGCCGAGCGACCGCCGAACAGCAGTGCGACGCGCAGTCTTTCGGCCATGTCGTGGTCTCCCGAATCGGCCAGTTGGCAGGGGACTTCGCCGAAAGGGCAGGGGTTGGTCAACCGGCGTCGATGAGGGCGTTCGCGCCAAGCAAGGCGCGCAAGCGCCGCGAATACGCCCCGGTCCAGGGGCGGCGCCGAGCGCTGCGGTCCAGGCGAACGCTCGGCGTCATCGATCGCGGGACCGGCCGACAACGGCATGGACCGGCTCGACGCGCTACAGTACACCTACATCAATACGAAGGACGATAAGTAAAACTACCTATGTCGAGGCCGGTTTGAATTAGAGGCGAAATGCAATATCGTTCTTCTGCAGCTCGGGGATCGAAATGGCCCTCATGAACTCGCATGACATGCCGCTCCGGTCTCACCGGTCTTGGAGCGGCGTGGCTGCGTTTGGTCCCAAGTTTTGGGGGACCGGCGCCGCATTCATGGCGGCCTATTTCGCGCTTAACCTCCTCACGCAGTGGCATGAATTCGATCGCCTCGGGATCACGCTGTGGAGCCCTGACGATGGTTTAAGTGTTGCGCTGCTCATCGAAAGCGTCGCCTTTGCGCCGTTCGTTTTCCTGGCTGCCGTTCTCGTCGACTTTTCGATCGCGGGGGTTCATCGAAGCATCGGTGTGACCGTCGCGGCGGAACTCTCCTTGACGATCGCCTATGTTGGTCTTGCCTTCCTTCTGAAGAATACCCTGAAATTCGACATCAGGCAGTTCAGGCTGCCCGACGTGGTGACGTTCCTCCTTCTTGTCCCGGCAGGCGCGGCGTTATCGGCGTTTATATATTGTGGTGTGCTGTATCTGGGCGGCGAATTGTCGTCGGAAAAGGTCTTTGTGGCGATGGTGCATTGCTGGATCGGCGACGCGCTCGGGATAGTCACGATCATTCCTGCAACAACAGCCACCTTCGTATACTCGTCTCCACCGTGGCGCTGGTCCGGCTATACGTTGTTCACGATTTTCATCTTCGTACTGGGAATATGTCTTGGATTCACTGCGCTCGTGGGTGTCGGAGACAAATTATACTATCTGTTTAACCTTCTTTTCTTGCCGGTCATCTGGGTGGCGATGCGGGAAGGGTACGCTGGCGTCGCGCTTGCATTGGTGACGATCCAGCTGACCCTTGCCGTTCTCACTGCGTTTGTCGGCTACAACACGACGGATTTCGCCATACTCCAATTGCTGATGCTGGTGCTTTCGATCACCGGCTTGCTGCTTGGCGCGGTCACGACGGAGCGTCAGGACGCCGCGCTGCGCCTGCGCGAACAAAAGAGGGAGCTGGCTCGGATGGTGTCCAACGCGCGAGCTGGCGCGATGGGCATGGCGCTCGCTCACGAAGTCAGCCAGCCGCTGTCGACAGTGGCGACCTACCTGCATGCCGCACGGCGATTGCTCCAGGCGAGCGTCGCGACCGCGCCAGTCATGGATGCGCTCGTCAAGGCGGAGGCTGAGGCTCAGCGGGCTCGCGAAGTTCTGGAGCGCATTCGGGATTTCGTGTCGAACGGCAACTTGAACTTGCAGGCGATCGATGTGTCCGCGCTTGCGGAGAGGATCGGCGAGCTTTGTCGGGAGGACGCAGCAGCGCGTGGGGTTCAGGTAGACGCTGAAACGGTGGGTGTAGTCCCTCTGGTCAGGGCGGATGGGGTCCAGATTGAGCAGGTTCTTATCAATCTCGTCGCCAATGCGATTGACGCCGCTGCAGAGCGGTCGGACGCGCGTGGGCGCGTGACCGTGCGGGTCGCGGCAAAAGGCGATGCAATCGTGCTCCGGGTCGAGGACAACGGCAGGGGAGTGGCTTCGGAGCTCGCCGACAACATTTTTGACGCCTATCAGACCACCAAGCCCCGAGGGATGGGGCTTGGCTTGCATTTAAGCCGGCGGATCGTTCAGAGGCACGCGGGCCACCTCTGGTGGGAGCCGATCACGACGGGGGGCGCGCGCTTTGTGGTCGAGCTGCCGATCAATGGATGCGATCACGATGCTGAATGAACGTTGTGTGCACATCGTCGACGACGAAGTAAAAGTGCGGGATGCGCTGACCTTGCTGCTGTCGACCGCCCAGATCGAGTCGAGATCCTACGGCTCCGCCGAAGAATATCTGACCTTGAATCCGGTGGAGGAGCCGGCCTGCATCCTCCTTGACAACCAACTTCCCGGCATGAGCGGCATCGAACTTTTGAGGCAAGTCGTCGCTGCGACGAGAGATTCGACGGTCATCATGATAACGGCGTACGGCGATGTGCCGACGGCCGTCCTGGCGATGAGGGCGGGGGCTTTCCATTTTGTCCAAAAGCCCTTCGACGCCGAGGCGCTGCTGGCCACTGTCGAGGAAGCCCTGTCGCGCAGCGACGAGGCCGACGACCCTCCACTCGAAATGAAGGCTTTCAAAGCCCGGCAGGCGTTGCTAACACAGCGCGAGCGGGAGGTTCTCGCCCTTCTCTTAGAGGGGTTGCCGACCAAGCTCATCGCTCACCACTTGCGCATCAGCTCGAGGACGGCCGAACACCACAGGGCCGCCGTCATTCAAAAGATGCAAGCGCGCAACATTTCCCACCTCATGCGAATGACGTTTGTTGCGAGAAATCTCAACGGCGGCGAGCGGACAGGGAAATAGCGCCACGCCGCTCGCCAGAGATTTGAGACCCGCTGTCAAGCGCAATCTTTGTGTCGGGTTCAGCCAAGAGCATTGTGTCGCATCGCCCCGCGCCGGAGGCATAGTCGGGAGCGAAGCGGTGGGTTGAGCGAGCGTCGTCTCGAATGGATGGTGGGGCTTTCGATTACATTATTGTCGGCGCCGGTTCGGCGGGCTGCGTGCTCGCCGATCGGCTGACCGAGGATGGCCGCTCGAGCGTGCTCGTCTTGGAATACGGCGGATCCGACCGCTCCCTTTTCATCCAGATGCCGGCGGCTCTGTCGATCCCGATGAACTCCAAGACCTACAATTGGGGTTATTGGAGCGAGCCCGAGCCGCATCTTGGCGGACGGCGCATCGCCTGTCCCCGCGGCAAGGTTCTCGGCGGTTCGTCCTCGATCAATGGCATGGTCTATGTGCGCGGGCATCCGCTTGATTTCGAGCGCTGGGAGGAGGAAGGCGCTAGGGGTTGGGGATATCGCAACGTGCTGCCGTACTTCCGTCGCGCGGAAAGCTTCAGCGGGGCGGCCGACGCCTATCGCGGCGACACCGGACCGCTGACGACGGCGCATGGGCATAAACGGAATCCTCTCTATGACGCGTTCATCGAGGCGGGCCGGCAGGCGGGCTATGCCGTCAGCGCCGACCTCAACGGCGAGCGGCAAGAGGGCTTCGGCCCTCTTGGTATGACGATCAGGAACGGCGTGCGCTGGTCAACCGCCAACGCCTATCTCAAGCCCGCGATGAAACGCCCCAACCTCGAAGTGGCCACCCATGCGCTCGCGACGCAGATCGCTTTCGACGAGCGCCGCGCGATCGGCGTCAACTACAGACGCGGTGGCCGCGAGCAGACGGCGAGGGCGCGGCGCGAGGTCATCCTGTGCGGCGGCCCGATCAATTCGCCGCAATTGTTGAAGCTGTCAGGCGTGGGGCCGGCGGAGGAATTGCGCTCTCTCGGGATCGACGTCCTTGCCGATCGGCCCGGGGTTGGCGAAAACCTGCAGGACCATCTCGAATTCACTCTTCAGGTCGCCTCCAAGCAACCCATCACGCTGTTTTCGCACACGGGTCTCTTCAGACGCGCCCTCATCGGCGCCGAGTGGCTTGCGCGCGGGAGCGGCCTCGGCGCCTCCAATCATTTCGAAGCCGGCGGCTTCATCCGCTCGCGAGCTGGGGTCCGCTATCCCGACATTCAGTTCCATTTTCTGCCCATGGCCGTCGCCTATGACGGTTCGGTGCTGGCGCGCGAGCACGGCTTCCAGGCGCATGTCGGGCCAATGCGGTCGAAAAGTCGCGGGTCCGTGCGATTGAAGTCTCGCGACCCGACCGAACCGCCGCGAATCCAGTTCAACTACATGAGCCATCCCGAGGACTGGATCGAGACGCGCGCTTGCGTGCGGCTGACGCGCGAGATCTTCGCACAGCACGCCTTCGACCCCTATCGGGGCGACGAAATTCAGCCGGGCGCCGATGCCGTCAGCGACGAGGCGATCGACGCCTTCGTGCGCGACCACATCGATACCGCCTACCACCCATCGTGCAGCTGCAAGATGGGGTCGCCCAGCGACCCTTTCGCAGTGGTCGATCCGGAAACCCGGGTGATCGGGGTCGAGGCGCTGCGCGTTGTCGATTCGTCGATCATGCCTTCGATCACCAACGGCAATCTGAACGCTCCGACGATCATGCTGGCTGAAAAAGCGGCCGACCTGATACGCGGCCTCGCTCCCCTGCCCGCGTCGAACGCGCCCTATTATGTCGCGCCGGACTGGGAGACGAAGCAAAGGTAGCTGCCCGGGCCTCAATTTTCGGGTTCAAATCGGCGCCGCTCTGGCGCAAGCTCCCGGTCGAACGGCCAATAACAGCTTCGGAAAGCGAGAGCATCATGACAGATACCGCGCCGGCCGCCGCCAGAGAGCCGCGCCGCGGCCGCGAGGCGCGCCGAAGCGCGCGCGCCCAGCGCTCGCTCTCCTCCATCCCATACATCACCCGCAAAATTCCGCTCACCGAACTTGTCAGCGAGGAGGGGCTGGCGACGATCGAGCGCAACGCCGAGACGTTGCTTCAGGAAGTCGGCGTCGAGTTTCGCGAGTTTCCTCGCGCGCTCGAACTTTTCCGCGGCGCGGGTTGCGACATCAAGGGCGAGCGGGTGCGCTTTCCGCGCGGCCTGGCAAGGCGCCTCTGCGCCACCACGCCGTCGCAATACGTGCAGCACGCGCGCAATCCTGAGCGCAACGTGCTCATAGGCGGCGACGCGATGGTGTTCGCGCCCAACTATGGCTCGCCATTCGTTCACGACCTCGACAAGGGCCGCCGCTATGGGACGCTCGAAGACTTCCAGAACTTCGTCAAGCTCGCCTACCTGAGCCCCTACATCCACCATTCCGGGGGCACCGTTTGCGAGCCGGTCGATCTGCCGGTCAACAAGCGGCACTTCGAGATGGTGTACGCGCATCTCAAATATTCGGACAAGCCGTTCATGGGCTCGGTGACCAAGCCCGAACGGGCCGAGGACAGCGTCCGCATCTGCGAGCTTCTGTTCGGCGAGGACTTCGTGCGCGAGAATACGGTGATGACGAGCCTTATCAACGCCAATTCACCGCTGGTCTGGGATTCGAGCATGCTGGGCGCGGCGGAGGTCTATGCACGCTCGAATCAGGCTTGCATCATCACGCCGTTCATTCTGTCCGGCGCCATGAGCCCGGTGACGGTCGCCGGCACGCTGACCCAGGTGCTGGCCGAGGTGATGGCGGGAACCGCGTTCTGCCAGCTCACGCGCCCCGGCGCGCCGGTGGTGTTCGGAACCTTCGTCTCGACGCTCTCGATGCAGTCGGGCGCGCCGACCTTCGGCACCCCCGAGGCGGCGCTGGCGATTTTCGGCGCGGGCCAGCTCGCGCGACGAATGAACATGCCATTCCGCACGGGGGGTTCGCTGTGCGCCTCAAAGGTTCCGGACGCGCAAGCCGCCTATGAGAGCGCGCAGACGCTTCTGCCGACCGTTCTGGCGGGCGCCAATTTCGTGCTCCACGCCGCTGGCTGGATGGAGGGCGGCCTAACCGCGTCGTATGAGAAGTTCGTGCTCGATTTCGACCAGCTTGGGGCGATGCACGTCCTCGCCAAAGGCGTCGACTTCACCGACAATGGCCAGGCGATGGAGGCCTTCCATCAGGTCGAGCCGGGTGGGCATTTCTTGGGCTGCGCCCACACCCAAGCCAATTTTGAAACCGCCTTCTATCGCTCCAATATCGCCGACAACAATTCGGTCGAGCAGTGGCGCGAAGAAGGTTCAAAGGACGCCGCCACTCGCGCCAACGCTCTATGGAAGTCGATGCTGGCGGAATACGAAGCCCCGCCCCTCGACCCCGCCAAGGACGAGGCGATCCGCGAATTCATCGACAAGCGCAAGGCGTCGATGCCGGACATGAACTATTGATGCGCGCACCTTCGCGAAGAGACAAGAAGAGAGCCGGCGCAGCCGTGAGGGATTTGAAATGAGAACGCATGCGCGGGCGGTAGTGATTGGCGGGGGCGTAGTCGGCGTCTCGACGCTCTACCATCTCGCCAAGAAGGGCTGGACCGACAGCGTCCTCATCGAGCGCAAGGAGCTGACCTCGGGCTCGACCTGGCACGCGGCGGGCCTCTTGCCGCTGTTCAACCTCAGCTATTCGGTCGGGCAGATCCATAAATATTCGGTCGCGCTCTATCAGACTCTCGAACAAGAGACCGGGCTCGACCCCGGCTTGCGGCAAGTGTCAAACATTCGCCTCGCCCGCACCCGCGACCGGATGGACGAGTACCAATATTACGCAGGCGTCGCAGAGACGATCGGCGTCAAGGTCAGGTTCCTGACGCCGCATCAGGTCAAAGAGATCTGGCCGCTCTGCGATGTCGATGGAATCCTCGGCGCCATCCAGCACCCCGAGGACGGATATATCCAGCCCGCCGATCTGACTCAGGCGCTGGCGCGCGGCGCGCGTGATCGCGGCGCCGAGATCAACCGTCAAACCACGGTCACCGCCATCGGGCGGCTGCCAAGCGGCGAGTGGAAAGTCTCAACCGACAAGGGCGACGTAACTTGCGAGCATGTCGTTTCGGCGACCGGCAATTTCGCGCGGCAAACTGGCCGCATGGTCGGAATCAACGTGCCGGTGATCCCGGTCGAGCACCAATATATCGTGACCGAAGCGCATCCCGAGATCGTCAAACGCAAGGCGCAAGGCTTGCCTGAAATGGGGGTCTTACGGGAATCGGATTCCGCCTGGTACATGCGCGAGGAAGCCGGCGGCTTGCTGCTGGGTCCGTACGAAAATGGCGCGCCTGCCTGCTACGTCAACGGGCCGTCGTCGGACAGCGAATACGAGCTGTTTCCCGAGGATCTCGATCGCCTTGGCCCCCACATCGAAACCGCGATCGCGCGCGTTCCCGCGTTCGGCGAGGTCGGCGTCAAGAAGGTCTACAATGGCGCCATCGCCTATACGCCCGACGGCTCACCCATTGTCGGCCCAGCGCCGGGGGTAAGAAACTTCTGGCTCAACGAAGGCCATTCATTCGGCGTGACAGCGGCGGGCGGCGCTGGCTGGCAGCTCGCCGAATGGATCGTCGAAGGCGAGCCGACCATCGACATGCTTGGCGTCGATCCACGCCGCTTCGGTCCCTACGCGGATACAGGTTATCTCGTCGAGAAGAATGAGGAGGCCTACGCCAAGGTCTTCACCGTGCACTATCCCGACGAGGAGCGAGCCGCCGCGCGCCCGCTGCGCCAGACGCCCTGCTATGGGCGGATGAAGGAGCTGGGCGCTGTGTTCGGCTCGGTTTACGGCTGGGAGCGGCCGAATTGGTTCGCGCCGCAAGGCTACGCGTTGAGCGAGGCGGATCTCGCCAAGCCCGACGTTCTTCTGAACGAGAATCATCCCCCCGTTGGGCCAGGCGAGAAGCCGCGCGAGAAATGGAGCTTTCGCCGTTCGAACTATTTTCAATTCGTCGGGGAAGAGTGCCGCAACGTGCATGAGAACGTTGGCCTCATGGATATGTCGGCCTTCGCGAAATGCGAGGTTTCCGGTCCCGGCGCAGAGACTTGGCTCAATTCCATTCTCACCAACGCCGTGCCCAAGGCGATCGGCCGCGTCACGCTGAGCTATCTTTTGACCGAACGCGGCGGCGTGCGGGCGGAGTTTACACTGACGCGCATCGGGCCCGAGCGATTCTATCTCATCTCCGCCGGAGCGCTTGAGACGCATGATTTCGACGTGCTGGAAAAACTTCTTCCCACCGACAATAGCGTGCGCATCGACAAGGTGACGACACAGCGCGGCGTGCTCGTGCTCGCGGGCCCCCGCTCGCGCGAGGTGCTGGCCAAGGTCGCCGACATCGATGTCTCCAACAAGGCGTTCCCGTGGCTGACCGCGCGGCGCCTCTCGATCAAGGCGGCGGCCGTCATCGCCATGCGGGTCAATTTCGTTGGCGAGCTTGGCTATGAGCTGCACCATCCGATCGAAATGCAGAACGCGATCTTCGACGCCTTGATGGAGGCGGGCGCGCCGTTTGGCGTCAAGCCCTTCGGCATTCGCGCCATGGATTCGCTGAGGCTGGAGAAATCCTACAAGCTCGTTGGGCGCGAACTCTCGATCGAATATGCCGCGCTCGAGTCGGACCTCCAGAGATTCGTCGATTTCGACAAAGGTCCGTTTCTCGGGCGTGACGCGCTCATCGCCTGGAAGGGCAAGGGCTTTCAGAACAAGCTCGTCACGCTCGAGGTCCAGGGCGTGACCGACGCTGACGCGCGCGGCTCTGAGCCGGTGATGCGGAATGGCGCGATGATCGGGCGCACGACCTCCGGCGGCTACGGCTGGCGAACGGCCAAGTCGCTGGCGATGGCGATGGTGAAGCCGGAGTTCTCAGACGTTGGCGGCAAAGTCGACGTGCGCATCCTCGGCGAGATGCGCCGCGCGATCGTGATCCCCGACAGCCCTTATGACCCGAAGAACGCGGCGCTACGAGGCTGAACAGCCTCGATGCGCTTCGAGGGATTGGGGATCATGTCCACATTATAGGGCGTAGAGGCGTACAGGGACTTAACCCAGTTCGTGTAGATGTGCGCCGTGTGGCGCCAAAGATTGGGCGCGGCGCGTGAAGGATCGTCGCCAGGGAAATAGTGTCGGGGCAGCGGCCAGTTGGGATCGTTTGCCGAGTCGCGATGATATTCGACGCCGAGCGTGTCCGTCTCATATTCCGGATGGTTGAGGATGTAGACCCGGCGAGGGAAAAGCGCGCTGTTGTCGTCGAGCGGCTCGGATTCAACCAGCATGTTGGGTCCAGCCTCATCGGAGTCCGCGACGATCTCGAGCGCCGGGACTTTCAAAACATCCTCGCGTCGCGGGCTCTTCCAGCGTGACACGGGCGCCGGGAAAACGTCAGGGAAGCCGAACAGGAGGCCGGTCTTATCGGAGACCAGCTGATGCTCGAACAGGCCGAACAATTTCTGCTTGCCCTTGTGGCTGTCGATGTCATGAAAGAATTTCAGCGCCGCCTTCGCGCCCCAGCAGAGAAAGAGGCTCGAGAAGGCGTTCGTCGTTGTCCATTGCAGAACGTCTGCGACATCCGGCCAGAAGCTTTCCTGCTCCACCCGGTCTTTCAGCGCATTGACGCCGGTCACGATGAAACCGTCGAACTTCTTGTCCCTGATATCAGTGAAGGCGCTGTAGAATTTGCGGATGTGATCCGCTGGCGTGTTGTGAGTGCGTCGCCCGGCCGCGACGCCGCGCACGTAAGAATCCGTCGCGACGAAGCTGAGGTTCACCTGCAGCATCGTATTGCCGAGCCAGAGCGCGAGCTGCCGCTCGGTCGAGATCTTGTCCGCCATCAGGTTGATGATCGCGATCTCCAGCGGACGGATGTCTTGTCGCTCGGCCCTGCTGCGGTCAATCGCCAGCGGGCTGCCGAGCGACGGCAAGAAGGGATGGATTTCCTGGCTATTGATGATGACGGGCATTTGGAACGTTCACTGCAGGCGCTGCTCTCTGGCGCCAAAGGCGCGCAACGACAAATACTCAATTCAGATTGGATTTAGCAATTTTTGTGAGTGGACGCGGCGAACCCGTGCTCGGCAAGGGATGTCCGTTCAAGCCTCTCCCGCTGCCCGGCGCTGCTGGAGCAGCGCCCGATAGATCTCGTCGTCGCCGCATAAGCCCGCCATGCGGCCGAGGTCGTCGACCAGCACGATCGGATTGCCCGACAGACTGCGCAACGCGATCGCCGAGCGCATCCTCAAGTCAATCGGCGCAACGACAATATCGACGTCTTCGGCCCGTGCCGCGACCTCGCCGGTAACGCGGTCGGCAACCGCCATGGCGCCGGCGTTTCCGTCAAGAGTCACGCCGACCGGCCTGTCTTCGGCGTCGAGCTGGATCCGCACTCGACCCCCGCGGTCCAGCATCACCTCGTTGTCGTTTCGGCGGAGTGAGGCTGCAGGCGTCATCAGCGAGCCGCCGCGTAGCACGTTGAGCGGATTCATGTGCTTGACGAATTCCGCGACATAAGCGTCCGCCGGGCGCAAGAGGATATCCTCGGCCGTCCCGCATTGAACGATCCGGCCGCCTTCGAGAATCGCAATCCGGTTGCCGATCTTCAGCGCTTCATCGAGATCGTGGCTGACGAAGATGATCGTCTTTTTGAGATCCTTCTGCAGCAGCAGCAACTCGTCCTGCAGCTTGTCGCGGATCAGCGGGTCGAGGGCCGAGAACGGCTCGTCCATCAGAAGAATGTCGGCGTCGGTCGCAAAGGCGCGCGCCAGACCCACGCGCTGCTGCATGCCGCCGGACAATTCATGGCCGAATTTGCCGGCCCATTGGGTCAAGCCCACCATGGCGAGCTTGTCGGCGACAATTTTATCCATCTGCTCCTTCGGCATGCGCCGAAGTTCGAGCCCAAAACCGACGTTCTCCTTGACCGTGCGCCACGGCAACAGCGCGAATTGCTGGAACACCATGGCGATGCGGCTCGTGCGCAGCATCCGAAGCTCGTCGGCACTGCAATGGGCGACGTCGATGGCCCCGTCGCCATGACGGACAAGCACCTTGCCCCGCGCCACTTTATTGAGGCCATTGACGGCGCGCAGGATCGTCGACTTGCCCGATCCGGACAGGCCCATCAGCA
Organism: uncultured Alphaproteobacteria bacterium; assembly: GCA_963743265.1. GTDB lineage: Bacteria > Pseudomonadota > Alphaproteobacteria > Rhizobiales > Beijerinckiaceae > Roseiarcus. The sequence continues at coordinate 40,317 of CAVUPE010000043.1, forward strand.
CGCAAATTTCGCTCGGCTCGATGGAAAGAGTGACGCCGGCTGCGCCAAGAACGACTCCGGTCGATTTGAGGATCTCGTCGCGCGTTGCGCCGCGATCGACCATCGAGAGCGCTTCGGCCTGTTTGTCGCCGAACACGATGTCGACGTTGTCGAAAACGACCGCTGACATCTTACGCGCTTCCTTTTCGCTCGGGGTTGCGGAAGACGCGATCGAGCACGATCGCCAATAGCACGATCGACACGCCGGCCTCGATGCCCATTGGAATGTTGACGGTTCCGAGCGCGCGCACCACCGGCACGCCGAGCCCCGCTGCGCCGACGAGAGCCGCGATGACGACCATCGACAGGCTCAGCATGATGCATTGGGTGACGCCCGCCATGATCGTGGGCAGCGCGTAAGGCAATTCTACTTTCCACAGCAATTGTCGCTTCGTGGCGCCGAAAGCCTCGCCGGCTTCCTTCAGCGGCGTCGGCGCCGAGACGATGCCGAGATAGGTCAGGCGGACCGGCGCGGCGATGGAGAAAATGACGGTGGAGATCAATCCCGGCGCCGAGCCCAGATGAAATAGCACCAGGGTCGGGATGAGATAGACGAAGGTCGGAAGCGTCTGCATCAGGTCGAGCACGGGCCGTAACAAAGCGTAGAGCCACGGCCGATGGGCCGAGGCGATGCCGAGCGGCACGCCGATTAGCACGCTCACGATGGTCGCGAAGCCGACCAGCGAAATCGTCTCGACCGTCGCTTGCCAATATCCGAGATTGGCGATGGCGATGAACGCGATGACCACGAACGCCGCCAGTCGCCAGGACCGGTGCATCCAATAGGCGAGCGCCGCAAGGGCGAAAACGACGACGAGAAAAGGAATGTGGAGGAGGATCGCAGTGAAGCCGTCGACCAGAAAGTCGATCAGCGCCGTCACCGCATCGAAGAATCCGGCTGCGTTGTCTTGCAGCCAAGTGATCCCGATCTTAACCCAGCGTCCGAGCGGAATTTTCGGTTCGGTGAACCAACTCTCCAACGCCGCCCCTCCAACAAGGATACCAGCGAGCCCTCTTAGGGACCGTCCGCGCGTCGCGCGGACGGCAAGGGCTCGCTCAGGAGTCGTTCGCTACACCTAGAGACCGAGGCTCTTCTTGACCGCGTCGAGGCCCGGCTTGCCGTCGAACGTCGTCACGCCATCAAGCCAGGCGGTGAGTTGCGGCGGATTGGTCTTCAGCCATTCCTGGGCTGCCTTCGGCCCTTCGTCGCCGTCGGTGAGAATCTTGTTCATGACAAGGTTCTCGATGTCGACGGTGTAGATGAGATTGCTGATGAGCTTGGCCGCGTTCGGGCACTGCTCGGCCCAGCCAGCGCGCTCGTTGGTGTAGACAATCGCGCCGCCGAAATTCGGGCCGAAGCTGTCATCGCCGCCGGTCAGATACTGGATCTTGAAGTTGACGTTCATCGGATGGGGCGCCCAGCCGAGGAAAACGACATCTTCCTTGTGGCTGGTCGCTCGCTGCACTTCGGCCAGCATCCCTTGCTCGCTCGATTCGACGAGCTGGAAGTCTTTTCAGGCCGAACTTGTCGCCCTTGATGAGGTCGAGGACGAGACGATTGCCGTCGTTGCCGGGCTCGATGCCGAAGATTTTGCCTTTGAGCGAATCCTTGAATTTCCCGATGTCGCCGAAATCCTTGAGGCCCTTGTCATAGGTGTATTGCGGAACCGCGAGCGTATATTTTGCTCCGACCGGCAGATTAGCGCCGGTCACAAGGACCGACTTGTCCTCGACGTAGGGCTTGCGATCGTTTTCCATCGACGGCTGCCAATTGCCTAGAAACACGTCGATGTCCTTGTTCTTCATCGAAGCGTAGGTCACCGGAACCGAGAGAACCGTGATCTTCGGCGTGTAGCCGAGACCTTTGAAGATCTCGTTGGCGATCGCGGTCGTCGCGGTGATGTCCGTCCAGCCGACGTCCGAGAACCTGACAGTCTTGCAACTGTCCGGATCGCCGGCGAAAGCCACGCCCGAGCTAGCGAGCGCGATCATGCCCGCGAATGTTAGAACCGCTGAAAGTCTCATAGTTCTCTCCCTTGAAACGTGCGGTCGACCTCCGCACGGAACTTACCTTGATCAAGAGTATCGGCGGGAGGCGAAGTGCGGTCAAATCCAATAAATTTCGATAGACATGCCGGAGCTCCAAACCGTTTGAGCTTCCGACCGCGAGCGGCTAGAAGCGGCCACCCGCCCCTGGGAGCCCCGATGGCCGAGCCGCTCAACCCCACGCCCCAGCAGCAGTCCGAAATCCTGATGCAGGCGCTGCCGCACATGCTGCGCTACGACGATGCGATCGTCGTCGTGAAGTACGGCGGCCACGCGATGGGCGACGAGGACAAGGCGCGCGACTTCGCCAAGGACATGGTGCTTCTGGAGCAGTCCGGCATCAATCCGGTCGTCGTGCACGGCGGCGGTCCGCAGATCGGCATGATGCTGAAGAAGCTCGGCATCGAGTCGCACTTCTCCGGGGGCCTCAGGGTCACCGACAAGCCGACGATGGAAATCGTCGAAATGGTGCTCGCCGGATCGATCAACAAGCAGATCGTCGGCTCGATCAACGCCGAAGGGGGACGCGCGGTTGGCCTTTGCGGCAAGGACGGCAACATGGTCACCGCGCGCAAGGTCCACCGCCCGCATGGCCCTGGCGAAGACGTCGTCGATCTTGGTTTTGTCGGCGAGCCCGACAAAGTGGATGCGACCGTACTCGAGCAGATTCTCGGCCGGGAGCTGATCCCGGTCCTCGCGCCGGTCGCGCAAGGGCCCGACGGCCAGACCTACAACATCAACGCCGACACATTCGCCGGCGCGGTCGCCGGCGCGCTCGGCGCCAAGCGCCTCCTGTTCCTCACCGACGTTCCGGGCGTGCTCGACAAGAACAAAGGTCTGATCAAGGAATTGCGGATCGACGACATTCGCGGCCTGATCGCCGACGGCACCATCACTGGCGGCATGATCCCCAAGGTCGAGACCTGTATCTATGCGCTGGAGAGGGGCGTCGAAGGCGTCGTGATCCTGGATGGCAAGGTCCCACATGCGGTGCTGATCGAGCTCCTGACCGATTACGGCGCGGGAACGCTTATTACGCGATAGCGGACCTTCAAGGCGGTAGATATGCGCATCCTAGCGATCGACACGTCTTGTGGAGCAGCGTCGGTCGCGGTCCTCGAAGGCGGCCGGGCCGCGCCTCTGGCAGTGATGAGTCGGCCGATGGCGCGGGGCCACGCCGACGCGTTGGCCCCGATGGTCGAGGAGGCCATGCGTGGCATTGAAGGTGGCTTTCCTTCGCTGACGCGGATCGCGGTTGCAACCGGTCCCGGCTCGTTCACCGGCATCCGGATCGGCCTAGCCATGGCGCGGGCGATGGGGCTGGCGCTGGCCATTCCCGTAGTCGGAGTTTCAACTTTGGCCGCATTCGCCGCGCCGCTCTTGAGCGAGCCTCGAACTGGAATCATCGCCGCCACGATCGACGCTCGCCATGGCTCGGTCTATTTTCAGTTGTTCGAGGCGTCGGGTCGCCCGCTCGGGCCGCCACGTTGCGACACCTCCCGCGAATGTGTGCGAGCGATTGGCGCCGGGCCAGCTTGGTTCGCAGGCGATGCCGCCGCGATCGTCGCGAGCGAAGCCCAGCGCGCCGGATTGCCCTACGATCTCGACGCCGCGAGAGTCGCGCCGGACATTGTCGCGCTCGCGTGGATGGGCCTTGCCGTCGACCCCTCAACCAGCCCGGCGCGCCCCGTTTACGTGAAACCGCCGGACGCGCGGCCAAATGCGGCCGAACCCATCGCCAGGGCCCCGGCCTGAGCGCTTGATCAAGCCCATGATCTTCGGCCTACGCCGATCCTCGCCGCCCATCATTCGCCTTCTTCGGCCGGACCGGGCGCACGCCTGCGCGCGCCTGCACGCCGAGGGCTTCGCCCATCCCTGGTCGCCGGAGGAGATGGCCGCGCTCATCGCGAGTTCCTCGACCGTCGGCGCCGCGGCGCTCGATCCGGTCAGCGGCCGCTTACGCGGCTTTGTCTTGTCGCGTCTGGCGGCGGACGAAGCGGAGATTCTGACCATCGCCGTCGACGCCACGTTTCAGGGCAGAGGGGTGGGACGGGCGCTTCTCAGCGAGAACTTGCGTCAGGCGGCGAACGCGGGGGCAAACGCGATGTTCCTCGAGGTCGCCAAGGACAACGCGCCAGCTCTAGGTTTGTATGAGCGCTTCGGGTTCGTCAAAGTCGGGGAGCGCGCCGGCTATTATCGCCGCAGCGACGGAACCCGCGCCACCGCGGTCGTCATGCGCAAGTCGCTGGCATGAGATGACCATATATCACATCATATTGATGGTATATAACGCTCAGCCCGAGCGATCTCGCTTTCGGGCTATTTCCCCGCGACCGGAAAGCGCCTACATTAGCGCTGGACCCCTCTGGAGCCCCTAATTGTCCGAATCGAGTGTGCTTGAAGACGCGGATGGGATTGCAAGTCCCTCATGGGAATCGCACCCACGGGCGTTCATCAAGTCATTCGGATGCCAGATGAACGTCTATGACGCCGAGCGAATGGTTGATCTCGCCGCCGAGGCTGGGTACCGCGAGGCGATTGGGGTCGAGGACGCCGATCTCATTGTTCTCAACACCTGCCACATCCGCGAACGCGCCTCGCAAAAAATCTACTCCGAGTTGGGCAAGCTGCGTGAGCTGAAGGCGGAACGCGGGCGCGAAGGCAGGCGGATGATGCTGGTTGTCGCGGGCTGTGTCGCCCAGGCCGAGGGGGCGGAAATTCTGCGTCGCCAGCCTGCAGTCGATGTTGTCGTCGGCCCCCAGAGCTATCATCGCTTGCCACAGCTCCTGCGCGAGGCGCGAATCCGTCCTGGCGTCGTGGACACTGAATTTCCGGCGGAGGACAAATTCTCTCGGCTGCCGGCTCCTTCGGCTGACGCGATTCGTCGGCGCGGCGTCACCGCCTTCGTGACCGTGCAGGAGGGTTGCGACAAGTTCTGCTCGTTCTGCGTCGTGCCTTACACCCGCGGCGCCGAGGCCTCGCGGCCCCTCGCCAGCATTCTCGATGAGATCGTTCGCCTTGCCGACGCGGGCGTGCGCGAGGTCACCCTGCTCGGCCAGAACGTCAACGCCTATCATGGGCTCGACGCTCGCCGGGCAAGTGATCGGGCTTGCCGGCTTGATCCGCGCCGCTGCGGGGGTGCCCGGGATTTGTCGCGTGCGCTATATGACCTCGCACCCCAATGACATGAGCGAGGACCTCATCGAGGCCCATCGCGACGTTCCGGCTCTGGCGCCTTATCTTCATCTGCCGGTCCAATCCGGCTCCGATAGCGTGCTGAAGTCGATGAATTGCCGCCACCGCATCGCCGACTATCTTGACGTTGTGGAGCGTATGCGCGCGGCCCGCCCGGACATCGCTTTCTCCTCGGACTTTATCGTCGGCTATCCCGGCGAAACCGACGCCGACTTCAATCAAACACTCGCGCTCGTTCGGACAGTGGGCTTCGCCTCGTCCTACGCCTTCAAATATTCGCCCCGGCCGGGAACACCCGCCGCCGAGATGTCCGGCCAGGTTGACGAAACGACCAAGGCTCGCCGCCTAGCGGCGCTTCAGGACCTCATCGAGGATCAGCGGCAGGGCTTCAACCGGGCAAGCGTGGGGCAGCGTCTCGATGTTTTGTTCGAGAAGCCCGGCCGGAACGAGGGCCAGCTCATCGGACGGTCGCCGACCATGCAATCCGTGTTTGCCGAGGGGCCCCAGTCGCTGATCGGCGAGCTGATGCAGGTCGAGATGGTCGGCGTCGAGCCGCGTTCGCTGCGTGGCCGCATTGTCTCGCCAGAGTCGTAAATCGAGGTCTTACTGGCGTGAGGGATGATTCTGAACCTGAACAGGATACAACGGAGAGAACAAATTTGAAGCCG
>CAVUPE010000044.1:0-69042 GCA_963743265.1 uncultured Alphaproteobacteria bacterium
ATTCTCCCGATTCATCGACGCGTCCCTTCGCTCATTGCGGAACAACCGGGCCGGCTCAAGACCGCCCAAAATGGCATGGGCGCGGAGATCATCGCAGCGGACTCGCCGTCAAGCCGAACTGGCGAGATTCTACTCGGCGACGAAACTGCGCAACCGCGCATTGACCACGGCGCTGACCACGTCCGACTTCGAGGCTTCGGTCGTCACCGCGATCGAGGCGAGGTCACCGTTGCTGTTCGGTTGCTCGTCGCCGGTGTCAGTGGGCATGACGATCTCCCTTGGTTCCCATCCTAGCTCGAAGACGGGGCCGCCGCGAGGGGCCGCCTTGCTGGCGCGGCTGGCCTTCGCACGCCACGGCCTGCAGGGACCCTATCGGCGAATTGGACCCACGGCAGCGACCCTGGCGGCCGTGGCGCTGCCGACCACACAGCCCAAATGAAATTGTGCCGCGGTGAGGCAATGCGGTCCTCGGACCAGCGCGGCCGCGACGTTAGGTGGAGTACGCCGGTGAAGTTCGGGTGCTTATGGACGAGGCTGCGGCGCTTGCGCGCCACGATCCATTCGGCACGAGTGAGCAAAGCGACGCCGCAGCCGTCTCGGGCGCCGAGCGCGACCAGGTGCGCGCCCAGTTGATCCTGGTCCCGGTAGGGGAGATTGGTGACAACGAACTTGAAGCCTTTGAGCGAGTTGATCGCCCAAATGTCCCGGACTCCGATGTCCGGGGCCAGTGGCGCCTCGTAGGCATGCAAATCGCTGGCGATGACCTCGAGGCCGTGGCCGCGGCGTAGCTCGCGAACCAGATGGCCGACGCCAGCCGCCGGCTCCAAAACTGGCCCGACGATCTTGACCTTGGACAGGAGCGCCGGCACGATCCAGTGCGCATCGAGCGTGAAGTAATTGTCGTTCGAGAGCCGCTCGAATCTGGTCGGCGCAATCCCACCGTGGCGGGCGACCGCAGAGGCCTTTTTGCTGACTGGCTGGTGGAGGACGAGGCTCACGTTTGCATCTCCTCTTCGTCGGCCGCACGCCATCGGCGTGGCTTTTCAAGACCCTCGAGCCCGACGACACTTGCCGTGACCACTCCCCACTCTTCCAACAACGCTCTTCCTTCTTCCACCGACCGGACCACGGCATAGATCCCGCCCGCCCGTTCCCACTCGACTCGGAACTCTTTTTGTTCACGCGAGAGTGTTCCGCCGGGACTCTTCACCTCGAGACCCATGATCCGGCCGGAGTGGAGGATCACGAGATCCGGGACGCCTTTCCGCATTCCCATCCGCTGCAAACGCGTCCCGCCAGGACAGAAGACTTTTCCGGTTTTCGGATGAACCCGCTTGGTGCGTTCTTCGCCGGACGACGGATGAAAGAACACGACGCCGTCTCGCCGAAACCGTCGGAGCCACTCGACCAGCGCGGCATGGATGACGAATTCCTCTCGTCCCGATGTCCATGTCGTTTCACTCCAACTCTCCCCAGCTCGGGCCGGAAGCCGCGTCGACCAGTCCGTCGATAGGCGCTTCGGGGAACAGTCGGGTGAAGGCCGCTGTCATCGCGTCTGCGACCAGTTGTTTGATTTCGGCGACCAGCGGGGTCGGACATTCGAGCACGAGCTCGTCGTGCACGGTTGCGATCAGTTTTGCGCTTGACCCCTTGAGCGCCCGATGGGTGTTGACGAGCGCGAGCGCCATGACTTCTGCGGCGCTGCCCTGCACCGGAAAGTTGAGGCTCAACGGCTTGGAGAAGCCGATCAGGAGATCGTCGCGGAACGGAATGTCCTCGGGCAACGTCTCCGGATCGATGGCGCGCCACGACCAACACCAGCGCCGGCCGAGCCGGGTCTCGACGTAACCCTTACGGCGGGAGTCGGCGGCGTGGAGCTTCTGCCAGAGCGCGACGTCGTAGAAAGTGTTTAGCCACGCCTGGCGGATCGCGTCGGCCTCGACGATCGAGAGCTCCGGACGATCGCCGCGCAGCCGCTTGTAGAAGGTCTCGAGCCCCATTCCGAAGGCAAAGCGCGAAGTTCGCCGTCTTGGCGTTCGAGCGGAGCAGCTCGTGCTCCTCCTTCACCGCGTCGTCGGGCAGCGCGTACATCCGCTTGGCGGTCTGCCAGTGTATGTCCTCGCCGGTGCGGAACATGCCGTCGAGGGTCTCTGTCGGGCGGGACGGACGCTTTCAGCTTCGCCAACGCCTCGATGAACGCGGCGGGCGCGGGATCCACTTGGTGATTTCGAACTTCAGCTCGCGTGATTTTCCTTTGCCGATCTTGATTTCCTTGGCTTCGATGAGCCTGACGATCGGTACATTGCCTTTGCCGAAATTCGGTTCGGCTTCGTTGTAGAGGCGCTCGGCGAACGACAAAAACGCGCCAGTCGAAGCGCACATCTCGTGCGCCTCAGGGCTGCCCAGGAGCTTTGGCGCGCAAAACAGTATTGAGAAGCCGCGCTTGTAGTTGGGACCGGGGGAACGCGGCGCGACACCGGCGAGCGGAAAAGGTTGCCAGTCGCGGAACTCCTTCCCCGATCAGGAGCCAGCCCGGTGATCCGTTTTCGGGGTCGGCGGCGAAAGACTTGCCGAGGAATAAAATCTCGCGCGCCACGTTGTCTTCACCGGCGACCGTCATCGAATTGGCCTGCGGGGAGTAGCGGATGTAAGGCAGGACCGAGGCAGTGTTTTTGAGGGCGATTGGCATCTTCGATTTTCCTTTGAGGTGGGAGTGCGCCGGTAGGTGAGCGGCGCGCCTGAGCGAGCGACGTGACGCGACCAGATTTTTGCCGAGCTTGCCGATCGGCAGCCGCTTCGTCCGAACGATATGATATACGGCGCGGGTTGAGACGCCGAGCTCGTCGGCGATCTTGGATGCGCCGACAAGCAAATCATCGGCGATCCGTTCCGGCTGTTCGCTGGTGTCCATTGGCGCGACATCCTTTCATGCGGCGTCGCGCTACGTTGAATGATGAAAACTCGACCGGCAACAATCGCCAAATCGCCGAGTGAAAAAAGTCGGCGATTTAAGCCGGCGATTTAAGTTTTGCTGCGATACCCGCGCCGCCCGAGCAGTTGGGGGGCAAAGTGTTTTAAGGCGTCTCGCGCGACTTGCCGTGTCACCTTCGGCCGAGGCGGTTCTTCAGCTTCTCCCAAAACTCGTCGAACGGAGGCTGAGCGCCCGGCGAGTATTCCGCCGCGATCTCAAGCGTGACGTCGCGCACCGCAATTCGGGAGAGCTGCTTGCGCCATCGTTGCTTGACGGGCTCACGCGGCGCGCGCCGAACGCGCACGGCGGTGAATTCATCCTGTTCGCGTCGGCAGAGGCATGAGACCGCCCAATCCGGGCGAAGCCGAACCAGTTCGGCGGCTGGAATCATGCGGCGGCGCGTCCCCTGCAGGCCTTTGACCGCCTCGACTATCAATTTGCCCTCCAGCATCGCCCGCCACGCCGTTTCCCGCAACTCCGGCAACATGGCTTCGAGGTCGGGAAACGCCCAATAGCGCGAATCGCCGAATTCGAAGTCGCTGACGTCGTTCAGCGCCATTCCTGTCCGCATCATCGCGCCTTGGACAGCCTTCGCGTCGAGGAGCCGAAAGGCCTGCTCGAGCGCGGACGGCGTCGTTCTCTTCGACTTTCCAGAGCTCGACGAGTCGTTGAGCGTGGAGGGGAGGTCCGTTAGCCCCGCGCGAGATCGGCGGCAAAAGAGCGATGGCGAACTCTAGTGCGAATGGCACGAAGGGGGGAATTTTGCCGCGTGTTTGCCGCACGGAGTCATTGTAGCACACGACAAACCATGAACAAACGTGGCAAAACGCGGCAAAGAGAAAAGGCCGGGCAAAGCCGGCCTTCTTAGATAAGCTGTTGAGATATATGGGTTATTTTTGGTAGCGGGACCCAGACTTGAACTGGGGACCTACGGATTATGATTCCGCCGCTCTAACCAGCTGAGCTATCCCGCCGATATCGACGCCTTCACAGCTGCAAGGCGAACCGGCCGCATAAAGCGAGCCGCCCCTATAAGGAGCGGCAGACGAGCCTGTCAAGGCGCGGGCGCGCGAGAATTCAGTCGTGGCTCGGCGTCTCCGGGAAAACGCGCGTGACGTGACCCATCTTGCGGCCCGGGCGGATTTCGAGCTTGCCGTAGAGATGCAGGCCAAGGTCCGGCTGAGCGAGGATATCGCGCCAATCCTCAGCGTCCTCGCCGATCAGATTGTGCATTTCGGCCCGGCCGCGGCGTGTCGTCGAGCCAAGCGGCCAGCCGGCGATGGCGCGGATATGCTGCTCGAATTGCGACGTCTGCGCGCCCTCGAGCGTCCAGTGGCCGGAATTGTGAACGCGCGGCGCGATCTCGTTGACCACGAGGGCTTCACGGCCGTGGTGGTCGCGGGTGACGAACATCTCGACCGCCAGCACGCCGACATAGTCGAGCGCTTCGATCACCGACGCGCCGATGCGCTTGGCCTCGGCCGCCGTCTCCGCGCTGACGCGCGCGGGCGCGCGGGTGCGGGCCAGGATGTGGCGCTCGTGCTCGTTTTCGCAGAGGTCGTAAGCCGCGATCTCGCCTTCCAGGCTGCGCGCCGCGACCACCGACACCTCGCGTTCGAAAGCGACGAAGCCCTCGAGAATCATCGGCGCCGAGCCCAGCGTGCGATGAACCGCGGCGACGTTGGACCCTTCGCGGATCAGCGACTGGCCCTTGCCGTCGTAACCGAACCGCCGGGTCTTGAGAATGGCGGGGCGGCCGAGCTCGGCCACCGCCCTCACGAGCGCTCCCGCATCCTCGACGCCGACAAAGGGCGCGACCTTATGGCCGAGATCGCGCAAGAACGTCTTTTCCGTCAGCCGGTCCTGAGTGAGCGCCAAAGCACGGGCGCCCGGCCGGACCGGCACACGCTCTGCAAGAAATTCGACCGTCGACGTCGGCACGTTCTCCCACTCGAAGGTGACGACGTCGACACCTTGAGCAAAGCGGGCAAGCGCCGCCTCGTCATCGAAGGCGGCGACGGTCCGCGCCGCCGCCGCGTCATAGGCTGGCGCTTCGGCCTCAGGGGCGAAGATGTGGGTGCGGAGACCGACTTTCAGCGCGGCCATCGCGAGCATGCGCCCGAGCTGGCCGGCGCCGAGAATGCCAATCGTCGCGCCGGGGCTGAGGATCATCGCCCGGCAGTCTCAGACTTGGTGCGATCCTCGACTTGGGGCGATCCTCCTCAGGGCGCTCGGCGACCTCGGCCGTGCGCGCAGCCCGCCACGCCTCAAGGCGCGCGGCAAGCGCTTCGTCGCTCAGCGCCAGCACGGCCGCGGCGAGCAGCGCGGCGTTGACCGCGCCTGGCTCCCCGATCGCGAGCGTTCCCACGGGCACGCCGGCCGGCATCTGCACGATGGACAGGAGGCTGTCCAGACCCGACAGGGCCTTCGAGACAACCGGCACGCCGAACACCGGAAGCGTGGTCATGGCCGCGGTCATGCCCGGCAGGTGCGCCGCGCCGCCTGCGCCGGCGATGACCACCTTGAAGCCCGCGGCCTTCGCGCCCTTGGCGAAGGCGACCAGCCGGTCGGGGGTGCGATGAGCGGAGACGATCCGGGCGTCATAGCCGACGCCGAGCGCTCGAAGCGTCTCCGCGGCGGCGCGCATGACCGCCCAATCGGACTGGCTGCCCATGATGATGGCGACAGGCTTCGACGCCCCACTCACAGGCGCCCCGCTCACAGGCCCGAGTCGACGCGATTCATGGGGCTCGCGCTTAAAGGAAGGCTCGAGGGCGCGCAAGTTGACGCAAATGACCTTTGCGCCGTCCCCGTCGCGCGCTAGGCGTTTTGCTCGGCGCGTCCCGGACCGGCGCGCTCAGGCGGAGACGCGTATTGGACACGGGATCAAAGTCCGCCAGCGTCGGCGCCGCGGAGCCCGCGGCCGGCGCGAAGGTGCCCGCGACGCTTCGCGACCCGGGCGCGATCCGCTTCTGGATCGCGGTCGTTCTGACCGGGCTATGCGCCGGCCTTGGCGCGGCCCTCCTGACGCTGCTGTTCGACGCGACGCAGGAGCTCGCCTGGGGCGCGGCTGAGCCTTCCGCGCTGTTCGAAGCGGCGCGGCAGGCCAGTCCGCAGCGCCATCTCGTTTTGCTGCTCGCCGCGGGCCTCCTGACCAGCTCGGGTCAATGGCTGTTGAAGCGGCTCGCCAGCGGCAACGGCATCGACGTCACGACGGCGATCTGGTTTCAGGCCGGCCGGCTCCCGACGTGGCGAGCGCTCGGCAGCGCGGTGTTGTCAATTGTCATTGTCGGCATGGGCGCTCCGCTCGGCCGCGAAGGGGCCCCCAAGCAGTTCGGCGCGGTGTTCGGCAATCTGTTCTCGAGCCTTCAGAAGCTGTCGGACGAACAGCGCCGCCTGGTGGTCGCGATCGGCGCCGGCGCCGGCATGGCCGCGGTCTATAGCGTGCCGCTCGGCGGCGCATTGTTTGCGCTTGAAGTGCTGCGTGGAGCGTTGGCTTTGCGGCTCGTCATCCCCGCGCTTGCGGCCGCGTTGATCGCCACGGAGACAGCGAGCTTCGTCGTGCCCAATGCGCCGCTCTATACCGTTCCGCTCTACCCAATCTCGCCCGACGTCTACCTCTGGGCGGTCATCGCTTCGCCGTTCATCGGCTTGTGGTCGGTCGCCTTCGTCCGCGCGATCGCCTGGGCCGATCGCGCTCGGCCTTCTGACTGGCGCCGGTTCATCGCGCCCCCGCTCGTCCTCGTGGTCATTGGGCTGATCTCGATTGTCTTCCCCGAGCTTCTCGGCAACGGGCAGGATGTCGCCCAGCTCCTGTTCCTGCACCCGCTGGCGCCGCTCGCGCTCGCGGCTCTCCTGCTTCTCCGGCCGCTGGCGACGGTCGCCTCGGTGGCCAGCGGCGCCCCCGGAGGCCTGTTCACGCCCTCGCTCGCCGCCGGCGCGCTGGCGGGCGCCGCGTTGGGTGAGCTGTGGCTCCAGGTTCATCCGGGAGGCGACATCGGCCTTTTCGCGCTTCTAGGCGCGGGCGCGATGCTGGCCGCCACGACGCAGGGACCGATCTCGTCGCTGGTGCTGATGATGGAATTGACGGGCCAGGCCCGCGCCTTCGCTCTGCCGATGCTGACTGCGATCGTCATCGCCATTGCGACCGCGCGCCTGATCGAGTGGCGCTCGATCTATGAAGCGCGGCTGACCGACGAGCAGGTGGCCGAGCGCTTGCGGGCGCGTGAGCCGAGGGGCGCCTGAGCGCCGATCGCCTCATCGGGCGTCAGGGTCTCTAAATTTACCTTCTGGCCTTGACATCCATTCGGTTGTATCCGTAAGGTTACATCGCGGCAGTCATGTTCATATGTGTGGCGCCAATGCGGGGGCATTCAGCCAATTTTCGCCTTGTCGCCTCTCATCCAGCAAGAGGGGTATCACTGTGAAAAGATCAGTCCTACTGTTAAGCGCGCTCATCATGGGCGTCCCCGCCGCATCTGGCGGCGCGTCCGCAGCCATTATCGACAACATCAACGGCAGTTTTCTCCCGCCTTCCTTCTCTTCGGCGGTTCGGTCGACAACATCGGTTGGGACTATAAGCCTTCGATGTCTTACAATCTGACCGGCATTTCCACCTTTTTCGAGCCTGTCGATAACCCCCCGGTGGCGACAAGGACTGTGACGGTCGTGTTGGAAAACACCGCGGGGGGCGCCCCGATCGCGACCGGAACCGTCTCGGTTGGCGCGAGCGGCGGCGCTCAAGGGGTCAGCTTTTCGCCCGTCACGTTGACCGCCGGCCAAACCTACTTCGTTGGCTTCGAGAATGTGCTTGGTCTGGGCCTGAACATTGTCGACTGGTTCCAGGGCGTTAATGGCCCGGTGGGCGAGCAGCCGCCCGGTACGGTCAATCTCGATGGCTGGTGGCAAGGCACGCCAGCGGGCAACAATTTCACGACCTTCACTCCGCAGATGGTGGGCGGCGAACTGCAGGTGTTTTCGGCGCCAATTCTGAACTTCAGCGGCACGCCGATCACGCCACCCCCGACCCCGGTTCCCGAACCGTCAACCTGGGCGATGATGCTTGCGGGCTTCGTTGGACTGGGCTTCCTCGGCTATCGCCAGACCGCCAAGGCCCGCGTCGCAGCGTAAACGCGCAAGCAAGGGACAACGACGAAGGCTGCCTCCGGGCGGCCTTTTCTTTTTGCCGCGGCGGTCCAGCGCTTAAGGCCGCGTATCTGCGCTCCTCACCGCTTCGCCACCCACTCGTCGCCCGCCTTCTCGTACTCGCGCTTCACCGCCGCCCAGGCGATGCGGAAGGCGGCTTCCTCCTGGCGGGGGTCCTGCGCGTGCGCGGCGTGGGCGTGATTGAAGGCCTCGCGAAAAATGTCCTGGGCGTGCTCGGGCAGATGCGAGCGTACGGACGGCGGAAGATCGGCGTTCACGTCATAGGGCATGGGCATGCCTCCGTTGGGTTTGGCCACCTAACGTGCTCGACCGGAAACGGTTGCAGCGGAACGGTGCGAAGACGGCGTGGCGAGCATGAAGCCAGCGATCGACGCTGCGAGCGCGCTGATCAGGCGATAATGTCCGGCGTGAGCTGATCTTCGAGCCGCGCGACCTTGTCGCGCAACAGGAGCTTTCGTTTCTTCAGCCGCTGCAATTGCAATTGGTCGGCCTGGCCGGCGGCCCGGAGCGCCTCGATCGCCGCGTCGAGGTCGCGGTGCTCTTCGCGCAGCCGCTCAAGCTGGGCGACCAGCCCCGCGTGTTCCTCCGGCGTGAGCCCCTTCTCATTCATCCTTGCGCACTTTACGCCAGGCGTTCCACCCTCTCAACGCTCGCCGCGCGGGCTCCAGTCCGAGCGCCGCGGCTGGGCGGCCAATTTAACTACTGATTAAGGTTATTACACCGCGATGCCTGAAGCGGCGAAATCTTCCCCCAAAATGTCGGGGTTTCGGCGCCAATATTCACAACGTGGCGCCACTTTGCCGCTTGCGTCGGTCGCTGGTTATGTCACAATTTCGTTGCCAAGAACATGAGGGAGATATCCCATGTCGATTGATTCGCATCTCAGCGAACTGGTGCGCCGTCACCAGGCCATTGAGGAAGCGATCCTAGCCGAAGTCAACCACCCGGCGCCAGACGACATCAAGGTCCACGAACTCAAACGCAAGAAACTTCATCTGAAGGACGAGATCGAGAGGCTCAAGCACCAGACCGAGCCCGCGCCGTCGCACTGAGCGGCGTCAAGACAACGATCACCGTCAGAGCGGCGCGGCCAGAGCGTCGCGCCACTCCTCGATAATTGTTGCGTCACTCTCCCTTCGTAAGCGTGCCGACGCGAAGGATGAGAGTTCCTCTTGAGAGATCAGTTGCGCCAGCGCCCATACGGCCGCTCCGCGAACGAGTGAACTTTCGTCGTCCAATCGCTCCTCCGCGACCTTGGCGAGCGAGCGATCCTTCGAGTTCCCAATCGCAATCATCACATTGCGCACGAAGCGCGCCCTGCCGACGCGCTTGATCGGGCCGCCCGCGAACAGCGACCGGAACGACGCATCGTCGAGGCGAGCGAGTTCGGCTAAGGGCGGCGCCTCGAGGTCGGCGCGCGCCGCGAGCTTCGCCTCCCGCCCCACGCTCGCGAACTTGTTCCACGGGCAGACGGCGAGGCAGTCGTCGCAGCCATAGATGCGATTGCCGATCGCGGACCGAAACTCCCGCGGAATCGGGCCTTCGTGCTCGATGGTGAGATAGGAAATGCAGCGCCGGGCGTCGAGCCGGTAAGGCGCCGGGAACGCGCCGGTCGGACACGCATCGAGGCAGGCGCGGCATTGTCCGCAATGGTCGGATTCCGCCGGGTCGGGCGGCAGATCGAGGTCGGTGAGGATCGCGCCCAGAAACAGCCAGGAGCCAAATTCGCGCGACACCAGATTGGTGTGCTTGCCTTGCCAACCGAGCCCCGCGCGCGCGGCCAGCGGCTTCTCGAGCAGCGGAGCCGTGTCAACGAAGACCTTTACGTCCGCCTTTTCCGGCCGCGCTGCTGCCACCAGGAAGGCGGCCAGTTCTTTGAGCTTGCCTTTGAGCACGTCGTGATAGTCACGGTGGCGCGCGTAGACGGAAATGGCCCCAGTCTCAGGGCGCGCGAGCGCCGCAAGCGGGTCCGTTGCGGGCCCGTAATTGAGGCCCAGCATGACCACGCTCCTCGCGTCGGGCATGAGCTTGCGGAGATCGGTCCGCCGCTCGAAGGTCTCGGCCATCCAGATCATGTCGCCGTGCGCGCCTTCGGCGAGCCAGGCGGCAAGGCGCTCGCGCCCGTGCACGGGCGGGTCGACGGACGTGACGCGGCAGGCGTCGAAGCCGAGCGCGCGCGCTTTCTCGCGTAAGCGCTCTAAAAGTCGAGATCGGCGTAGACGACGCTCGGCATCATTCCCGCCAGGCGCTCGGCCAGGAGCGGACGGAACGACGGGCGCGACTTCATTCGCGCGTACCAGATCTTGGCGGTTTCGTTCTCGTCCCAAGGCGCGTCGCCCAGATAGTCGATGCAGGATAGGTGAGCCGCCGCCGCGAGGTCCGCATACGTCAGCCGGTCGCCGGCCAACCAGTTACGGGCTCCGATAAGATGGCCGATGTAGCGCAGATGATAGCGCAGATTGGCGCGCGCGGCGCGCACTGCCTGCATGTCCGGAGCGCCGCCCCCCTGGGCGATATTCATAAAGCGCTTGTTGACCTTTTCCTGTACAAGCCATTGACTTGCTTCATTAAATAGCTTAACATTGAACCAATGCGTGAGCCGCCGCACCTCGGCGCGGGCCAGCGGCTCATCCGGCATCAACCGACGATCGCCGAGACCCAAGCCGCGTGTCTCGTCGAGATATTCGCCGATCACCGCGGCTCCCGACAGGCTGTGCCTATCGTCTTCGATCATGACGGGGGTCACGCCTTCGGGCGCGATCAACAGGAACTCCCGGCGCCGGTCCCACACTTTTTCTTCGATGAGACGAGGCTCGATTCCCATCTCCCCAAGCACGAGGCGGATGAAGCGGGAATGGGGGCAAAAGGGATGATGGTAAAGCGTGATCATTAGACCCGGGCTTAAAGCAGGCAATGGGAGCGGCGGAGCCGCGCGCTAAACTTTATCGTCGGCCCCCATCAGATGCGGCGATGCCGGTTAATCAGAGGTTAACCCCGGTCGATCGGCCCTATGAATGGCCGGGAAGCGCGAGAAAGCTTGAACAGATCGACATTGCACGCGGGACCATGGACGCCCTCCTTTCACGACGGAGACGGGGCATGGCTCGCGGCCGAGCTTCGAGCCGACATGTCAGCGCGCGCCCGCGAGGGCTTCCAACTTTCGGATAAGCTTTCAGGAACTATTTTTCCGTACTATGGCGCAAACGCCGCGAGATGTTTCGTGTCCGGCGACCACGATGCGTCGACGGCGATGGACAAGGTTAAATATCTTCAACTCGTAAACTGTAACGGCCTATAGCCGCCAGGCTGGCGAGGAAAAGATGAGCGCTCAATGTCGCCCGCGAAAGCTTATTTGTGATGCTCGCCTTGGTTTCCTCGAAGCCGTGCTCTCTGAGTCGCACCGCCAATTCCTCATAGGTCACGTCGGCACGTTTGAGTTCTGCCTTTAGATGTCTGGCGACGCGCTCCGCCCATTCCTTTTCGGTCTCCGCAAACGCCATCCTGTCCTTGCTCTCGCTTCCGAGCGATAGCTATCGCAAACGATATTTCACACTTGACGGCGATACCATATCCGATAGCATGCTCTCGTATCCGAGAGTTTTCGGATGTCCCCAGCAATTTCTCTTTTTCCTGCCAAGCCAAGAGCCTGACGCTTGCGTCAGGGCTCGCCAAACTCGAGGGTCGGCGGCGCCAGAGCGAGACTTAATCCAGGCGGACGTTTGAGGGCCTCAGTCCTTCAGGCAAACTACGTAACTAGATTGTTATTTATTTCGCTTCGGACAAGGGCTGCCTGACCCTCTTCACAAGGGAGGATTCGCGCCATGTCGATCGCATCCAGGATATTTCTTGCCGCCACACTTGCGGCGGGTCTTATGGCTCCAGGCGGCGCGCACGCTGCGTTGCAGCAGGGCTTCTCGATAGATTTGGGCGATCCGCAGGATCCCCTGACGCTGGATTGGAATCCCGCTGGCGGTCTTTCGGCGGCGGCGGCGCCGTCCAACGGCCAGCCGGCAATAGAGCTTAAGAACAATGGATCCTACTTCACCACGATCACCGGCAACTATGATGTTGTCGACGATCTGGGGTCGCTGGATAAAACTAAACCCGTACTTTGGCAGAGATCGTATGAAATCACGCTCAATGGCCATGTAATATTCGGCAGCCCCCCTGCTATAATCGGCCCGATCGTCGGGCGCTGATATTTGGCAGGCCTTCGTCAATGTCTTCGCCGAGTTCACGGGAAAAGACGACAAGCAAGCGCAAGCGATCCTCGACGTCCTAATTGCCGTCCTCGAGCACTTTGATTCCTTCAGCGTAACTATACCTGGCACACCTCCGGAACTATTCGACTATGCCTATAACACCTTGAATCAGCCGGTCGGCACTTTCGCCGTTGGCACGACCGACGACCTGGGGGAGAAGATTGCATTGAACCCCGAGAACACTCTGTCGTTTGACTTCTCCGTCTTCGTCGTTCCGGAGCCGTCGACCTGGGCGATGTTGCTGCTGGGGTTCGCAGGGCTTGGGTTCGTCGGCTATCGTCGAACGCGGAGGGCGAAGCCTCAGGCGGCCTGAAGCCTTATAATTCGCCCTCAGTGAGCGGTCGGTTTCCCCATGTTGCAGGTCATAGCCATGCTGGTGCTGGACGTCATCGCTGGAATCGTCACCACGCTATGGATCAGAAGTCTGGTGGGCGGTGGGCGGGACGTCCGGGGTCGAGTAGGCGAATACGCCTTGGCCATTGAAGGGCAACAAAGTACAGCACCAAGCCTTGCTTGACTGCGACGGGGCAATCCCCGTGTTGCCGCTGCAGTCGATGACGGTGGTCGTGTTGTATTTCGTGGGATTGCCGTTGCCGCTTGACCAACTGGCGAGATTTTTTCTGACATCCGCGGTCGGAATTAACGTGAACGGCGGCGGCGTCGTGACCTTGAACGTGTAGGTCTGCGGCGGATTCTTGTTGTCCGTAAGGAACACGGGGCAATTTTCCGGATCCGTGGGGCTGATGATAAATTGGGGATTGGCGGGATTGACCGGCTTTTGCTGGGATGGGGCGTTGCCGCAGACGCCATAAGTCACAAACCTGACCGGCGCTGCTGACGAATATCCCAACGAAATATTGACCGGCGGCGTAGCCCGCTTTTGATTTTCCAGATGTTTCGTGCTGCCGATATCGATGATGTAGCCTTGCGCCTCCACGTTGAGGTTGCCGACGGCATCGTCCACTGAATAGGCATAGACGCCCGGCATCCCGAGTTGATCGGGAAGGATCGCATCCCCATGGATGAACTGCACCCAAGGGTTGAACGCGTAAGGCGCGTTGGAATACGTCCCGTAATTCAATTTATCGAATTCGAGCTTGACCTCGCCATAGAGAGCAAAATCGTTAGCCGCATAGCCGGGCGTGTTTTCGAGCAGATTGGCGGTCGGGGAACAGCCGGTGCCCGTGGGCTTCCCGGCTGAGTCCACCGCGGCCTCAGTCCATGGCCCCCAGCCATAGACGTGCGCAATCGATCCGATCCGGCGTCTCCGTCACCGGGGTTCCGTTGCATGTCCCAGCGGCGAAGAGCGCCTGATATTGCTTGAAATTTGCGTTGAAGAGGTCCCTGACGTCGAGGATGGCGTCGCAAAACGTCGTGAATCCTTGGGGGCTGTGCTGGCACGTGCTCGAATAGGTCGCCCAATCCGTCCGAATTGTCTGAATAGGCGCCCATACGTTGGTGGGCCAGGATGTTCGCCGGAGTGAGATCGGTTGGCGCGTTTACGCCGCTCAGTCTCGCAAGCAGCTCCAGCGTCGACGGCAATTTGGGAATCGGGCCGTTTGTGCCGTCAAGGTCTATGAAGCTTGGCCAATTAAACTTCTTCTGGAAAGCCAGAAGCTTGGGTTGGAACTGGGAGATCAGCAACGGCGAACCGACGTATCCGGACTGGTTGTTCTTGTAGGGCCCCATCGCGGCCGCGATGTAGGCGACGTTGACGTAACTCACGTCGAAATCGGCTTGGGTGACATTGAGCGAAATCGGCAGGGAGTCATTGACGACGTTTTGCACCTGTGTCGCGCCCAGGGTGGCTTCGACCAGTTGGCTCGGGCCAAACTTCGGCAAGGTGCCTTTGTCATCGGTGAAGAAGGCCATCAGGCCCAGCGGGCAGCAACGGCAACGTTGTTCTGGTTCGGTCACGCAGGTCGGCCAGGTGGGGTTCGACGCCGCCGACAAGAGCCTCTTCTGGTCTGGTCTCGCCATTCCGCTAAAAGAGTTTGCATAGGCCGCTGGCGGCCGAGTTTGTCGGGCTGGCGAAAATCTGCATGTTTTGGCCCTGCCACCATTCGGCATATTGGTTTGGCTTGGTAGGGTCTACGGATGCAGCCAATTGAGTATAGAGGGGAAGCGTGATCACACGGCTCCCACCCGGCGCGATGCCGTCTTGGGCCCGTTGATATAGAACCGATTGGTCAGGGTCGTCGCGTAATGGAACTTCCCCTGGTTGGCTTGGGTCTGGGTAATGTTGCAGGCCATCTGGATCCATTGATCCGGATCGTTCAGACCGACCTCGAGCTCGGCAAAAATATACTGGCTTGTATCATTGAAGATCTTGATGGTCTGGAACGGAACTGCCGTTCCAGTGGGGCATGTCTGCGCTTTCGCCGGCGAACTGGCGGCGAGGATCGCCAGGACCGAGCAGCCCGCGAGACCCATCACCGATGTCTGTTTGTTTCGCATCATTCCCCCCTTCTCTTCCCGCCTTCCCGCAAGACCGCCTGGGAACGCCAGGATCGACATTGCGGCGCCGTCGGGACTGCGCTTGTTTGCGGTTCGCAACGAACGTGACGGCAACGACCCAAAGCAATTATGTAAGTCGCGCTCGGCCAACTTGGTTAATTCTATGGTAATATCGCGGCAAGCGTATGTCACCTCTATTCACCAAGCTAGCATTTCAAATGGCAGCCCATCGACCATTTTCCTGAGGCCCAGATTGAAGCGCTGAGCCGGTCGGCGTAGGTCTGCAAATGCGGTTGGTCGACAGCATCCAATCGCACAGGGGGAGGAAGGAAATGGCGCTCAGGAAACAGATGGCTCATGCAACGGCGCTCGGCGTGGCGATGCTCATCGGCTTCGGCCTCTGCGTCCCACGCGCGCAGGCCGCCTATACCCTGACCATTCAGCCGTCCATGGCTGGCGTGACGGCGACCGGCGCAGGATCGATCAATTTCGACGCGCTCGCATTCTTCGGCGACGAACTTGATACGTCGCTTATTGCAGCAAGCGGCGGAGCTGTCATCGTCGGACCAACGACCCCGACAGATGACACCTTTTACAGCGGCATCACGGGACCGGCCATCGCCTTTGGACCTGGCGACGAATTTCTTGCCGACAGCGGCGACGGCGCCATAGTCGGGCTCGGCACTTTCGACGAGACGAGCGGAGGCGTTGTCGCTGTTCCGCTAGGCTATGTTTCCGGCGCATCCCTGGGGACAAGCACCGCCACCTGGAGCGGCGCGACGATCACGAGCCTAGGCTTGACGCCCGGCGATTATGTGTGGACTTGGGGGAGTGGGGCGACCGCCGACAGCTTCACGATTGATATTATCTCGGGGGGTAGGCTCCCGCGGCGCCCGAACCCGCCACCTGGACCATGATGCTCTTGGGCCTTGCGGGGCTCGCATTTGTCCGAGCACGCCGGACTCAGCCTTCCGCATGAGACAGCGGATTCTCCGCGATTCAGGTTGAGGCAGTAACTCCGATACGCAGGCAGTCTGAGCAAAGCTGGTCATTTTTCGTCGAGCTACACCGTCCATTCTCCCCTTTGCGCATGGCGTCTGTGAAGCCGCTCACGGGCCGCCAGAACGGCCCCTAGCGGATGCATGAGGAGACAACGTCATGATGACTGCAGTCAAAGTGCAAAGGCTTCACGCGAACGAGTTCGGTCTAAGCCGCTTCGATACGTTTGAGATCGAACGCGAAATGACTTTGTTTGCCCCGCCAGCGCAGCCTTTTCCGGTGTCCAAGGCGACGCCGGCGTTGCGCTTCGTTCTGCTTCAGTTGCCAGTCGGCTGGAGCGGTGAACGTCACCGGACGCCGGCCCGCCAGATCCTCTTCTGTCTGGCCGGAAGCGTTCGAGTCACTCCGGGCACAGGCGATGCCGCCACTTTCAACCCAGGGGACGCCTGGCTCATGGAGGACACGACCGGAAGCGGCCACAAAACGGAGGTCATCTCGCAGGGGCCCTTCGAAGCGGTAGTCATCCAATTGCCGGAAGATGCGCCTCTGGCGTCCCCGTGAACGAGATCACGTCAGCACACCGATTTGACCTTGGGCGCGGCGGCATCCGGTTCGTCGCCGTCTCGCTGAAAACCATTTGTTCTTGGAGCACCGAAAAGGCCCCCCAGCGCTCACGGGTCAAACCCCAATCACTTAGCAGCCGCTGCGGGCGGATTCCGATCATTCCACACGTTGGCGCAACGGCGAAATTGCGCAAATAGCAGTCACACACGGACCGCGTGACGAACGGCTCAAATCGACCCCAAACCGGAAGTTTCTGCGCGTTGTGTGGACCGGCTTCTATCCGACGCAAAGCGGCAATTCCTGGCTGCCATCGCCGCGCTCGTCCGCCGCTCGGGCCGAGCGGGCGCGCGCCCCACGAAATCGCAGAAGTGTGATCCAGATCACAGGGGTGTGATCCAGATCACAGCGCCCCGAGCCAAATCGTGATCTAACAGATTCAACAACATCAACCAATCGTGTTGGCGAAATCCCCCGGGCGGAAAATCAATGGGGAGAGGGTCAGAAGCCTCTAAGGCGGCCATGGTCGATCAGATGCTCAACCGCCTCTACGCACGAACAGATTCATGTCGCATACTCGAATTGAAGCCGCATGCCTCGTCGGAATTGCCGTCGCCAGGCGCGGCGATTGCACGGTATAGCCTCGCGCAGGTCAAACAAGAGAAGGAGGAGGAAATAGGCCGAAACTGAATATGCAATGGTCAGATTTTCTAGTTGTTTGTTGTTTAGTGAAACCGAACATGGAGACAACCGATGAAAATCCTACTTGCGACCGTAGCGTTAAGCATCCTGCCGGTCGCGGCCAGACGCTCAAGACATGCCGAAATTCATGAAAGACGTCGTGCCTGAGGCGAGCGCCGCGCCCGCCTGGCAGGAATACATGGCCGTCATGAATTCCGAATGGCGCCTTGGACGACAAGACGAAACAACTCATCGCGCTCGGCGTCGCGGCGCAAATCCCCTGCCAGTATTGCATCTATGCGCACACGCTCGCCGCCAAGCACGCTGGCGCCACGGACGCACAAATCAAAGAGGCCATCGCCTCGGCGGCATTGGTGCGCGAATGGAGCACCATGCTGAACGGCAACCAGTCTGACTTCGCCGACTTCAAAAAACAGGTCAACGCGGCTTACGGCGTGTCGCAGTAAAGGAACGCCCGCCACCGATGCTCGATGGCGGGCTTTTTTAAGCGTTCAGCGTCGACCTTGTTTACTCAATTCGTATGGAGGGACTGTTGGTCGACGAGGACAAACTCAATCAAGCAGCCGAGGGCCATTCGCGCTCGCAACGAAACAACGGCTATTGCGATGCCGCCACTTTCAACCCAGGGGACGCCTGGCTCATGGAGGACACGATGGGAAGCGGCCACAAAACGGAGGTCATCTCGCACAGGGGCCCTTCGAAGCGGTAGTCATCCAATTGCCGGAAGATGCGGTTCTGGCGTCCCCGTGAACGAGATCACGTCAGCACACCGATTTGACATTAGGCGCGGCGGCATCCGGTTCGTCGCCCGTCTCGCTGAAATCCATTTGTTCTTGGAGCACCGAAACGGCCCCTCAGCGCTCACGGTTCAAACCCCAATCACTCTAGCAGCCGCTACGCGGCGGATTCCGATCATTCCACACGTTGGCGCAACGGCGAAATTGGCTTCATTACCGTACCGCTGGGCGAACGGCTCAAATCGACCTTTTGTTGTCCTTCAGGATTGGGCTTATTAACGTGCAGAAAGCGAGAGAAAGCGGTCCTCGGTTAGACTAGGTGTGGTAGGTGTAGAGGAAGTAGGGAGGGGCAATGCGCGTCCGCTTCTTCGGCACGCGAGGATCTATCGCGACACCGGGCCCGCACACACTTCGGTATGGCGGGAACACATCCTGCATCGAGGTCCAATCGAGCGCGGGCACATTGGTCATTCTCGACATGGGCACTGGCGCCACGGTTCTCGGGCGTGAATTGATGGCGCGCAGCGAGCCGTCACGCGGTCATATTCTGATCAGCCACACCCACTGGGACCACATTCAGGGTATCCCATTTTTCGCGCCACTTTTCGTTCCCGGCTTTGAGTGGGACATCTACGGGCCGCGCGGCCTCCACCAGGGCTTGCGGCAGACTTTGCGGCTGGCCAGATGCAATCTACCTACTTTCCCGTAACCCTTGAGCAGCTCGGCGCCACAATTCGCTATCGCGAGCTCGTCGAGGGACGGCTGAGGATTGGGGACATCGAGGTTACCTGCCGCTACCTCAATCATCCGGCGCTCACCTTGGGCTACCGGCTTGAGGCCGACGGCGCCGCCTTTGTCTATGCGTGCGATCACGAACCTCATTCACATGCGCTTGCTACCGGCGTCGGCGACTTCTCGGGGAAGATCGCCGCCACGCCGAGTTTCTTGCGGGCGCCGACCTGGTCGTGCACGACGCGCAGTACCGGGCCAGCGAATACCCACAAAAGATCGGCTGGGGCCACAGCACCATCGAGTACGCCTATGCCGTCGCGCGACTTGCGAAGGTGGGACAGCTCGCGCTCACCCATCATGATCCAATGCGCGACGACGCAGCGATCGACGCTCTCGTCGACTCGCTGCGTCCCGAGGGTTTTCGCCCGGCCGGGCCTCACGTCTTTGCCGCCGCCGAGGGGCATGAGGTAGAGCTCTCTCGGAGGCCTTTCGTGGCGGTCGCCAAATCGTGGCTCTCGGCGGAAGCACCGCCGGGCACGGCGCTCGCCGGCCGGTCCGCTGTCGTGGCCATGACGACGCCGTCAAGAATCGCCGAGCTTTCCGATCTCCTGCGCGATGATGAGGTGCATGCTCATGTATGCGCCGTTGAAGACGCGCCGGCGCTCGCAGAGCGAGAAAAGCCGATGCTGGTGCTGCTCGAGGATGCCGGAGATGATCGCGCGACCCAGGCTTGCCGCGCGATCCGGCGCTTGCGCGACATAGGGGACGGGTTGCCGATCGTCGTCGTCATGTCGAGCGAGCACCACGCCCGTGCGGATGGCGTCGATGACGGGTTTACCGATGTTCTCGTGGAGCCCTACTCGCCGAATTATGCGAAGGCGCGGATCAGGGCGTGGCTCATGCGCGCGGCCTGCCGCTGGGTGCGGCCCCCGGAACCGAATGATGAAGACCGGCGGCTTGCGGCGACCCGGTGTAACCCGGTCGCTTGGCCTGTGGAAGACGCCGCCCGAGGAGCGTTTTGATCGCGTTGTTCGTGTTGCTGCCGCAGCCTTCGATGTCCCGATCGCGCTGATCGCTTTGATGGAGCGGGATCGAGAGTGGTTTAAGTCATGCTACGGGGTGGAGTTTCGCGAGGTCCCTCGTGACGCTTCTTTTTGCGGTCACGCTATATTCGAGCGTCAACCTCTCGTGGTCAGCGATGCCCTCCTGGATGAGCGGTTTGCGGACAACCCCTATGTCACGGGTTTCCCGGGCGTGCGCTTTTATGCTGGTCATCCGCTGATCCTTAGCAACGGCTGCTGCGTCGGTACGCTCTGTATTCTCGACGTGAGACCGCGTCACTTTGAGAATGTCGGCATTTCCCTCCTGCGTGACCTTTCACAGCTCGCGATCGCGGAGCTGGAGCGTTCAAAAGCCGAGCAGTGATTTTCGGTAGAGCGATTGTACGCGGCATTGACACTTGTCGCCGAGATTTGCGCTAGACGCCCCCGTGCAGGAATCGACCCTAACAACCCTTCGAGCAACGGCGCCAAATCGCCCCTTGTTCGCGGAAAATGGCGACTCTGAGCAAGCTGTCGTGCTATTTGAGCCTGGGGCACAATGACCGAATCCCGAAAACTCGCGGCGATTCTGGCCGCCGATGTGGTCGGCTTCAGCCGGCTGACCGGCGCGGACGAGGATCGCACGCTTGCGCGTTTGCGCGCGCTGCGCAGCGATCTGATCGATCCGACGATCGCCGTTCATAAAGGACGCGTGGTCAAGCGCACGGGCGACGGGGCGCTGGTCGAGTTTCGCAGCGTCGTCGATGCCGTGCGATGCGCGGTCGAGATCCAGAACGCAATGATCGAGCGCAACGCGGGCGTGCCGGACCGATCGCCAGATCGAATTCCGTATCGGGGTTCATTTGGGCGATGTCGTCGAGGAGAGCGACGGCGACCTCATGGGCGACGGCGTCAACATCGCCGCGAGGTTGGAGGGGATCGCCCTGCCGGGCGCGATCTGTCTCTCGGAGGACGCCTACCGGCAGGTGCGCGCGAGGCTCGACCTCGAAGTCAGCGACCTGGGCCAAACCCAGCTCAAGAACATCGTCGATCCCGTACGCGTCTATTCGCTTCAGGTCGGGCTCCCTGCCCAGGCGAAGCCTTCGGCGCCGATCGCGCCGGTCCCGGCGGCCAAAGAGGAAAGACCCGCGCCATCACCCGCCCTTCCCGACAAGCCCTCGATCGCGGTGCTGCCGTTCCAGAACATGAGCGGTGATCCGGAGCAGGACTATTTCGTCGACGGCATGGTCGAGGACATCATCACCGGTCTGTCGCGGATCAAGTGGCTGTTCGTCATCGCCCGCAATTCGAGCTTCACCTACAAGGGGCGAGCCGTCGACATTCGTCAGGTCGGGCGCGAGCTCGGCGTGCGGTACGTGCTGGAGGGCGGCGTGCGCAAAGCGGGCAATCGGCTGCGCATCACCGCACAGCTGATCGAGGCCGAGACGGGCGCGCATCTCTGGGCCGACCGGTTCGACGGCGCCCTCGACGATGTCTTCGAGCTCCAGGATCAGATCACCGACAAGGTGATAGGCATCGTCGAGCCGAACCTGCAGCGCTCCGAAATCGAGCGCGCCCGGCAAAAGCATCCCGACAGCCTCGGCGCCTACGACCTTTATTTGCGCGCTTTGCCGCATATGGCGACTCGCGCGCCTGCCGACGCCAGAATCGCCGCCGGCTTTCTTGAAGACGCGTTGAAGCTCGAACCTGACTACGGCGCGGCGCACGCAGTACTCGCTTGGTGCCGTCAGATTTGCTTCCTCCGCGGTGGCTTCAATGAAGAGGACAAGATGGCCGCACAGCGGCACGCGCGCGCCGCCATCGACAGCGGGTGCGAGGACGCGGGCGCCCTCGCCACCGCAGCGGTCATCATTGCGCACACAGGCAGGGATTTCGCGACCGCCTTGAGCACCATAGACCGGGCGCTCTCGTTGAACGCCTCCTCGGCCCAGGCGCACTTTATCGGCGCCCACATCCACGCGATCGTCGGCCAGCCGGTTGAGGCGACGTCCCTCGCCGCCCGCGGGCTACGCCTCAGCCCCTTCGACAGCCAGGCCTTCGAAGCTCATGGAGCGTTTGGCCTGGCGGCGATTTAAGAGGGGCGTTTCGACGAGGCGGCCTTGCATTTTCGCGCGGGCCTTCAATTGAATTCCCGCTTCAGCATGTTCCAATTTTTTCTGGCCGCGTCACTTGGCTTGGCGGGACGCACGGAGGAGGCAAAGCCGGTCGTTGGCAAATTGCTCGAACTGACGCCCGGTTTCCATTTTCGCATGGTCAGGGAACTTGGTTTTGCCCCCGCGATTCTGGACAAGATCGCCGAGGGCGCTCGCGTCTTGGGAATTCCCGATTAGCCCGTCCAGGTTGGGATTGAGCACCGCATTTGCGGTTGCGACGACGCGCCATTACAACTTACGCTAGGGGTTTCGATTCCTGGGGGGCTGGCGGCGCAGCCGTCGGACTTTGTTATCAAGCGAATTGAGGAGGAAAATATTTCATGGCGAACGCAGCCGCTGTCGCGTGGCCGGTAAAAACGCGGGAAATGCACAATCACCACATGAATTCGGAAGTCTGGAACCACTTCAAATTCCGGCCCGACGACATCGTTGTCGCCACCTACGGGAAGTCTGGTACGACTTGGACTCAGCAGATTCTGTGCCAGCTGATTTTCAACGGCGCCGAGGGGATTGACGTCTCGCATCTATCGCCCTGGGTCGACCTGCGCATCATACCGTCGGAGGCGATCGCGGGTCTCGAACAAATCCCCCACAGGCGCTTCGTCAAGACCCACCTTCCCGTGGACGCCCTCGTTTTCTCGCCAAAGGCCAAATATCTCTACATCGGCCGCGACGGCCGTGACGCGATCTGGAGCATGTACAATCATCACGCGAACGCCACCCAAACCTGGTACGATGCACTCAACAATACGCCGGGGTTGGTCGGCGATCGCATTGAGAAGCCGCCGGCGTCGATTCATGAATATTACCAGCAGTGGTTTGAGAAGGACGGCTACCCCTTTTGGCCTTTCTGGGAAAATGTCCGCTCCTGGTGGGCGATTCGGAAACTGCCGAACGTCAAGCTGATGCACTTCAATCAAATGAAGGCGGACCTCCCTGGCTCCATCCGGGAGATCGCTCAGTTTCTCGACGTTCCGATCGACGAAGCCAAGTTCTCTGCGATCGTCGAACATTGCAGCTTCGATTACATGAAGGCCCACGCCGAACTCGCCGCGCCCCTCGGCGGCATATTCTGGGAGGGCGGCGCCAAGACTTTCATCCACAAGGGAACGAACGGGCGCTGGCGCGACACGCTCACCCCTGAGGAGAGCAAAGCCTATGAAGCCAAGGCGCTCGCCGAACTCGGGCCCGAATGCGCGCGCTGGCTCGCGGGAAGCGGCTAAGACGAACCGCCAGCAGGCAAGGCGACCCGTGCCGTTTGGTGAGGAGACTCCCCACTGATCCGACGATGGGGGCCGCAAACTCTGAGGGCGATGACCGGAATCCCCCGCAGTAGACGATCGAAACCGCCGAGCGAACATCCGCTTCAGAAGAACAGCGATTGTCGGCTGAACGGCGACACTTTGCCCAAAGGCAGTCCCGGTTCTTGAAGACATCGGCCTCGAACAGGCGCGAAGGGCCGTACGGATCTGAAATGGCGAACCCCCGCGCCGAGGCGCCTCGAAATTCGGTTCGCAACCGGCGATCGCCGGCAATCCGCTGTTTTTAGCCTCGCCGCCCCCAAGCCATTGGCGGAGCTAGACATTTCGGCTGCGGCGTCCGGTTGCAGCGAACAAATCCTTGGCTAATCCGCGATCCCACCGTATACTTTCCCCTCGATGGAAATCCGAAGGTTCCCAAGTGTCCAGGAAGGAAAGGCGAACGCGCGATCCGTTTCTCGCCCAAGCGGACAGGCGGGGCGAGAGGAAGGGGATTTTTTTACTCCAAACGGCCGTAACCCATTGAAAAGGCTCATTCCCAAAAAATAAACGCTAGTAAACGCTAGCACTTTTACTAACGTTTATTAGCGTTTACTGACGTTTATTGGCGTTTAAGAGCGCTTGTACGCGCGAACGCTGTTAATCGCCGCTAGCCGAGGATCACGGCCGACTGGATGCGCCAGACGTCGGCGGCGTTCATCCGCGCCCAGGCCTCGCTCAACGAATTGTTGGCGTCGATCGCCCGGCAGGCGTCCTCGATCACGAAGGTCTCGAAGCCCTCGCGGCGCGCGTCCAGCGCGGTATGGGCGACGCAAAAGTCGGTCGCCAGGCCGCAGGCGAAAACCCGTCTCACCCCGCGCGCTTTAAGCAGCGCCGCAAGGCCGGTCGTGGTCTTGCCGTCGGCCTCGACGAAGGCGGAATAGGAGTCGACCGCCGAATGCATGCCCTTGCGCAGGATGAGGAAGGCAAGATCGACTGCAAGGTCAGGATGCAGCGCCACGCCGGGCGTCCCCTGCACGCAGTGTTCAGGCCAGAGCGTCTGGTCGCCATAATGGAGGCGCTTCGTATCGAACGGCTTCGCGCCTTCGTGGCTCGCCGCGAAGGAGGCGTGGTTCGCGGGATGCCAGTCCTGGGTGAAGACGACGTGATCGAACCGGCGCGCCAACCGGTTGACGAGCGGGACGATCTCGTCGCCCCGATCGACCGCGAGCGCGCCGCCAGGCATGAAGTCGGCCTGCAGGTCGATCGCAAGAAGGACGTCCTGGTCATTGATCGGGATTGCCCGGGCCATCGGGATCGATTCCTCTTATCGCGGCAGGCGCGCGCCATCGGTTGCGCTCGTAACCCAAAACGACGAGCAGCGCGAACATCAGCGGCAGGATCAGATACAGAAACCGGAACACCAGCAAGGCCGCGACGACATTCGCCTGGGGAGCGTCCGGCATCGCCTTGAGAAAGACGAACTCGTCCAGGGCCGCTATCGACGGATCGGACCTTTGCAGAGCACGAGCGCGGAATACGAATGGTCCCCGCTCCAGGCGCGAGACGTATCCCAATTCAGTGATCTCGCCCGCTCCGCGCCAATTCATCTCCACATGCACCGAGCATACTCGCGATCATCTTGATGCGGCTCTCTTGCTTGTTGGTGGGCACACCTAGATTGTCGGCGGGTTGACCTCACGGAGCGAAATTGCTTGGATTTGCGCGCATGCGTCGGCGGCGCGCGCTTGCAGGGGGACGCTTGAGGCATGATCGAGAACGGGGCGCACAATCTCGGCTTCGGCGCGGACCGGTTCGGCTTCCGCGATCTTGCCGCGATCCACTGGAACCTCGGCGCGCCGCAGCTCTATGAGCACGCGCTGCAACGCAACGAAGCGCAGATCGCGGCGCATGGGCCGCTTGTCGCCGACACCGGCGTGCATACCGGACGCAGCCCCAAGGACAAGTTCGTGGTCCGCGACGCGAACACCGAAGCGGCTTGTCTGGTGGGACAACAACAATGCGATGACGGTCGAGCATTTCGACGTTCTCCTCGCCGACTTCATCGCCCACGCCAAAGGCAAGACGCTGTTCGCTCAGGATCTTTACGGCGGCGCGGATCCAGGGTTGCGTCTGCGCGCGCGCGTCTTCACCGAATACGCCTGGCATTCGCTGTTCATCCGCAATCTCCTGATCCGTCCGCCGGTCGAAGATTTGGCGAACTTTGTCCCGGAGCTGACGATCGTCGATCTGCCTTCGTTTCGCGCCGACCCCAAGCGGCACGGGGCGCGAAGCGAGACGATCATCGCCTGCGACTTCACGCGCAAGATCGTGCTCATCGGCGGCACGAGCTATGCGGGCGAGATGAAGAAATCCGTGTTCACCGTCCTCAACTACCTCTTGCCGGCGAAGCAGGTGATGCCGATGCATTGCTCGGCCAACACTGGCGCGGGCGGCGACGCCGCGATCTTCTTCGGCCTCTCCGGCACCGGCAAGACCACGCTCTCCGCCGATCCGCACCGCACGCTGATCGGCGACGACGAGCACGGGTGGGGCCGCAACGGCATCTTCAATTTCGAGGGCGGCTGCTACGCCAAGGCGATCAAGCTGTCGCGCGAGGCCGAACCGGAGATTTACGCGACGACCGAACGTTTCGGCACGGTGATGGAAAATGTGACGCTCGATCCGGCGTCGAGGATGCCCGACTTCGACGACGAATCGAGGACCGAGAATACGCGTATCGCCTATCCGCTCAATTTCATCGCCAACGCATCGGCGACCGGCCGCGCCGGTCATCCGAAGAACATCATCATGCTGACCTGCGACGCGTTCGGGGTGTTGCCGCCGATCGCGAAACTCGACCCGGCGCAGGCGATGTACCATTTCCTGTCCGGCTACACGGCCAAGGTCGCGGGCACGGAGAAAGGCGTCACCGAGCCGCAAGCGACATTTTCGACCTGTTTCGGCGCGCCGTTCCTGCCGCTGCACCCGACCGTTTACGGCGAGCTCCTGCGCGAACTGGTCGCGCGTCATCATGTCGATTGCTGGCTCGTCAACACCGGATGGACCGGGGGCAAGTTCGGCGCCGGAAGGCGCATGCCGATCCGGGTGACGCGGCGTCTGGTGGCGGCTGCGCTCGACGGTTCGTCTGCAGCGCGCGGATTTCCGCACCGATCCGTACTTTGGTCTCGCCGTGCCGGGGCAGGTTCCGGGCGTCGAGCCTCATATTCTCGAACCGATCAAGACCTGGCGCAACAAGGCCGAATTCGCCGAAGTCGCGGGGCGCGTGGTGCAGATGTTCCGCGACAATTTCAAGCGGTTCGAGACGCACGCCGACGAGCGGGTTCGCGCGCCGGGCCGACGCCGCGCATTGCGCTCGCCTGAGCGCCGCGAACGGATCTGCGCCTGCGGGGGCTTGAAACGCGTCGAAGGTGCTCGCGATGCTAAGCGTTGAGCAGTCAGCGCTGCGGCAGAACAATTGCCGTCGGAGGCAGACGCAATAGTGATTGCAATTGCTTGCGGAAAATCAGAAAGTGAGCTAAGCTTGCCTTATGGACACATCTGGCTCCGCGTCAGGCCTCGACCTGCGACGCTCGCATTATGCGTCATGAGCGTCAGGGGAAAGCGCAACTAGAAAATATTTTCGCGCGTTTATTGCCGTGTAACCCATTGATAAGTCTCGATTCTGACGAGGAGAATCCAAGGAAATCCAAGACAATCCAACACCCTAAACCGGGGTTTTCACAGCGAAACGGCCAGCGGCCAAGAAATCCCAAACGGATCGATGCGGCTCGCCACGGCCGCGGCCGCTCGTGCGCCTCCGAGCATGGCGTGCAGAGAAGACGAATGGAACGGCCGCCGTGAAGCGCCGAGGCTCGCTTCGCGGCTCGCGCTATTTCGCCGCCAAAGCGGCGATTCGCTCTCGAGCCCCGATCGCGCCGGCGGTGACCGCCCGCGCATAATAGTCGCGCGCTTTGGCCTCATCGCCTTTGAGCCCGACGACGCCGAGGTGGCTGAGGGTCGCAGGATCGAACGTGTCGCCGAGCGCAACCAGCGCACGAGCGTCGCCGGCCGCGGCAGCGCTGACGAAGAACGCGCGCGCGGTCGCAATGTCGCCCTTGGCGAAGGCGACGAGGCCCTCGGCGCACAGCCGGCGCGCTTCGTCGATCGGTATTGCCAGCGTCGCGGCGGGGCTGCTTGCGGCCTGTTGACGCAAGGCGCTGGGCTGATCGCGGAGCGCGGTCGCCAGCTTTCCGATCGCGAGCTTGTCGATCGGCAGGGCCGTCAGAGCCGTAGCCGTCTGCTTGGATGGGGCGGCAATCTGAGTAACGAAAATAGGCTGCTCGACCACCGCCTTCACGTGCATGGCCGACGGCTCAAGCCGAGGCCAGCGCGGCCAGCACCAGCATGCCAGCGATGACGGCGGCGAGGACGCTCGACAGGGCTTTCCAGGAAATGGCCAGCGTTCGTCTCCCTACTGCATCAGCCCGCGCCAGCGCGTCAGGCCGTCATAGAGCCGATCCGAATCGGCCGCGCTTGGCCAGCCGGCCGACGCGGCGGCCGACTTGGCCGAGGCGCGGAACGTCTCGAGAGATCCATCGGCCGACGGCCTTTTCGCGTCGAGCCAGCTTTGCGCCGCCCCGAGCCGGGGCCATGATTCGGTCGGCCACGAGGCCTCGGCCGCCAGATTGACGTCACGCCAATGCGAATCGTGGTCGTCGCCCAGGAAACCGTCATAATTGTCAAAGAAAACCCGCGCAACACGCCCGAGCGCGTCCGCGCGCGGCGACCCCGGCGCCGCATCGAGCGCGATGAGCGCCATCGGCTCGCCGACCGTTTCGACGGGATCGGCGGCGCTGACAAGATTAGGCCAGTCGGCGGCGGTGACGTGAGCCGGAGCGTAGACCGGCTCCAAAGTCGGCGACCACGGAACGGGCACGATGTGAAAGCGTCCGTCGCTGCCGAAGTCGCCGAGCGGGGCCGCTTCTTCCGCGCCGAGCACGACGACCGCGTCGATCTTGCCCGCCGCGAGCCGGTCGAGCGCTTCCGGCAAGGGTTGGTTGGTCTGATTCGCAGTCACGCCCAGGCGGGAAAACAACATTCTGCCGCGGTCGAGGTCGCGCTGTCCAGATCGCCGAAGCTCACAGTTTTTCCCTGGAGGTCGTTGATCGACTTGACTTCGCGTGGCGCGATCACGGCCAGGGTTTCGGGCGCGAGGCGCGCTACGAACGGGACCCGCTTGATCCATTCAGGGTCGCCCTTGGCGCTCGACAGCAGGCTATCGAGTGAGACAATGGCGAAGTCCGCCATGTCGGTCTCGAGGACCTTGCCAAGACCATTTGGCGAAGTGGAGCCCACGATCGCGCGCCCCGGCGCGCCGCTGGCGCCCATGACAGTCGCGAAATCCTTGGCCATCCGGCTTGCCCTGGCGTCGCCGGGGTCCGCAAGCACCGCAAAGTCCTTCGCAACCGCCGGTTGGGCTCGGCTCCGGAGCGAGGGCGAGGACCGGTTTAGCAGCCGCCGGCGCGACGGACTGACGCGCGTATCGGCCTAGGGCGCTGCCCCGCCAGGCGCCATGCCACAACATTCGTCTTGCCGTTTTTATAGACAGGACGGCCGTAAGGCACCATGCCATAGGGGATTTTCTGGGCCTGGGCCGCCAAGTCCCCGCCCGCCAGCAGCATAGCCAGACTCAACCCGGCAACCGCGCAGACGGAACCCCGCCGTGGCCCCCGCCCAAGCTTCCCCAGACCAAAACACAAAAATATCGGGCGCCCGCCCTGACGCGTTCCGCTCGTCATCACGCGCAGACCCTTGGCCAGCAAATGCGACCTCATCAAGGCAATCAAGACATCGCTCCCCAGCGGAATTGCAACGAAAAGCTGGGATTGAGGCGGCCGCTATAACGTGTTTATGACGCGGCAGCGATGACGTTGAGAGCGGCGTCGAGCGCCTCTGCGCTGATCTGCGTGAGCGTCGGCCCGTCGAGATAGACGAGCGCCGCTCGAATCGTCGCCCCGCGGTAAAGAGGCTGCAAAGCTGCTCGATAGAGCGCAAGTTGGGCGACGTGGGCCTCGGCTGGGCGGTCGGGCTTTTCGCCCAGTTTGAAGTCTACGATCAATACACCCTGGTCGGTTGCAACAAGCCGGTCGAGACGGCCGCTATAGGCCAAGTCGGACCGGCCCGGCCGGGACAGAACTCCCGCCAACGCGACTTCGCTACGCGACTCCGGGCCAAAAATAGGCCTCAGTTCTGGCGCGCCGATCGTCGCCAGAACCTTCGAGGCGAGCGCCGCGCGTGCTGATTCGGCAAGCGCGCCGCCCCATGCGTCCAGGTAGGCCGATCGCCGCATCCGGGCGCCGCTGCGGCGGGAGGTTGGGCAGCATCTCGAGCAGAGCGTGCGCAAGCCGTCCCTCGAGCGCGCGTTCGCGGTCGCCCCCGCCGGAGCCCCCGGCGCGCGAAGGGTTGAGCGGAGGAGCAACGGTCTCAGGCGCCGCGTTTGCGACGAGCCAGCCGGGCAGGGAGTCGAGGGCGCGTGCGGGCGCGGTTTCGCCCACGCCCTCGGCGCGAAGGCCCTCGCCAAATCGCAGGATTGTCCCGCCCGCGCGAAATGGCGCCGGTGCTTCGACGAGCGCGTCGCCAAGGCCCGAGAGAATAAGCTCATACCAACAATCGGTCGGCCGGCGTTTCGACGTCTCATGGCCGGCGACGATGAGCCGCTGGGCGGCCCGAGTCATGGCGACATAGAGTAGGCGGCGATGTTCGCCTGCCTGAGCCGCGCGCGCCTCAGCCCGCGCCGCAGCGACCGCGTCGGCGTCCTCGATCGACTTCCTGGCCCAGGCCAAGACCGGCGGATCGCCCGGTCGCGGTGATTTAAGACGCAGCAGCTTGGGTTCGTGCCGCGCATCGGGACCGCCGCAGGAGTCAGGCAGAAAGACGATCGGCGCCTCAAGTCCCTTGCTGGCGTGGACCGTCAGCACGCGCACGCCCTCCGTCTCGACCTCCATGTCGCGCTTGATCTCGACGTCGGCCGCTTCGACCTCGCTAAGAAAATTGTGCAGCGACGGCGCCTCGCGCTGCTCATGCGCGAGCGCGAGGGTCAAGAACTCATCGATCGGGTCGGCGGCCTCGGGCCCGAGCCGGCCGATCAGCGCTAGCCGACCGCCGTCCTGGCCGAGCAGCAGCGCATAGAAGCCAAAAGGCGAAAGCGCCTTCGCCCGCGCCCGCCATTCGACGAGGCGACGCGCTGCATTCCGAGCGACGCTTTCGTCAGAACTATTGAGCGCATCGGCGAGCGAACCGCTTCGTCGCGCCGCGATTTTCATGAGCGTGTTGTCGTCAAAACCGATGAGCGGCGACTTCAGCACAGAGGCCAGCGTCAGATCGTCGTCCGGCAGAAGGGCTGCGCGACCGACCGCGATGAGATCCATCACCGCGATATGGTCTTTGAGCTTGAGTCTGTCGGCGCCGGCCGTTTTCACGTCTGCGGCCTTGAGCGCCCGGATCATCGCCTCGAAAAAGGCGTTGCGGCTGCGCACCAGGATCATGACATCGCTTTCGCGAATGCGCCTGATTTCGCCGGAATCTGGATCGATCACGCGCTCAGATGAGGTCGGTCTCAGCCAGCTCTTGATGACTTCAGCGATCCGCTTGGCGAGGACCACCGGGGGGTCGTCCTGCGAGGGCGGGTCGAGCGGCATGCTCCAGTCTTCCGGGTCGGGCGCGGGGCTCGGGGCGATCGGCGGCCACAGCTCGACAACGCCTTTCAACTCGCGGCGAATCGCCTCGTGGGTTGGGGGCGGCTCGCCGTCGGCGGTCACGCCTCGCCAGGCCAGTTCCGTCCGGAATGTCATGTCGACGGCGTCGAGAATCGTTTGCGACGACCGAAACGAAAAGGTCAGCGGCACGTCGGCGAATGGCCGCTCGGAGTGGCGATGGCGCTCGGCGAATGCGCGCTTCAACTCCGCGAACATCTGGGGCGCCGCGCCCTGGAAGGCGAAGATGGACTGTTTCTCGTCGCCGACCGCGAAGACGGTGCGGTTCTTGGGCCGCGCGCCGGCGCCTGCGAAAAACTCGGCGCTCAGCGCCTCAAGAATGCCCCATTGCGGCAGGGACGCATCCTGGGCTTCGTCAAGCAGCAGGTGATCGAGCCCATAGTCGAGCTTATGCAACACCCATGCGGCGCTCGAGCGCGTCACCAGCGTGAGCGCCCGCGCGATCTGATCGTTGAAATCGAGCGCGCCGCGCTCGGCCTTCATCCGTGCGAAGGCGGTCAGAATTGATCTTACGACCACGAACAAAGCGGTGCTTCGCTCGAGCGTCAAAGCGGCGCGCCTGCGCTGGCGCAATGGGAGCAGGCGGTCCTGCTCACGACGCAAATCGTCTTCGAGCGCCGGAGATTTTCCGCGAAGCGCTTTGGTCGTCAGTTGACCGTCCTCGCCTCCGTGGGGCCCGCCTTCGCCATCCTCCTTGAACAATGCCTTGAGCAGCGCCTGGACACGAGCTTGGCCCGCGTCGTCTTCGTTCGCTGCGCGAAGGTTCTCGGCAATTTTCTGGTCTTGTTTCTTGCCGGCCTCAAGAGCCTCTGCCCATCGCTGGCGTCGCATGCGGCCGACGTCGCCGCCGAGCATTTCGGCTTCGACGCTCGCGACGGTCACGTCCGGCGCAAGACCGAGGGGAGCGCGAAGCGCGGCGGCATAGGCGAGCGCGTTGTCGTGGGCGCCAAAGATCTCGGCGCGGCCAAGCGCCTCCGTCAGAAGCTCATCAAATCTGGCCGCGCCAGCCTCTCGCGCGACGAGGTCAAGCGCGCCCGCGCTCGCGCTCGAGGCGCCGAGCTCGACGAGCGACGTGTCGCGCGCCTCGATGAGCAGCCGCTTCGATTCGCGCTCGTCGAGAACCTTGAAATGGGCCGGGACGTTGGCCTCGAAGGGAAAGAGGCGCAGCAGCCTCTCGGCGAAGGCGTGCAGCGTCTGAATCTTGAGGCCGCCAGGGCTCTCGATGGTGCGCGCGAACAATTGCCGCGCAAAGATGAGGTCGTGCGGACCCGGCGCGTCCGCGCCGCATTCGACGATCGCCTTCGCCAGAGCGTTGTCGCTGAGACTCGTCCAGAGCGCGAGTTTGCTGAACACGCGGTCGGCCATGTTGGCCGCCGCCGCCTTGGTGTAAGCGAGACACAGGATCTGCGCGGGCGGCGTTCCATTGAGCAGCAGCCGAAGCACGCGCTGTGTGAGGACATGGGTCTTGCCACTGCCGGCGTTGGCGGACACCCAAGCCGACGTTTTCGGATCTGAGGCCCGGGCTTGTCGCTGCTTTAAGGGTTCTGGAATGACCAGAGCGCGGCTCATTGCGCATCCCCCGCATCGCTCTCGCCGCCGGTCGCCGACCATTCCTTGACCCGCGCGAGGTGGTCGTAGTCCGAGAAACGGGGCACGAATTTGGGGAACGGGCGCGAAAGGTAGGGCGTGTCCTCGCAGGCGAACGCATCGAGCAGCGTCTGAAGTCCGGCGAAATGCTGTTCGGCTAGCTTTCCGATATTCTCGCCCTTTCCGCCTGCGTGTTTTTCCTCTCCGCCCGCTGCGCCTCCAAGCTTGAGATAGATCGCCTCCTCAGCTTCGAGTGGCGGCAGCTCCTCGAATCCCTCCCGGCGCAGCATCGCTGCTTCCAGGGTCAGTTGCGGCGAAAACCCTGCCTTGACGTCCTTGGCGGTGGGCGGCGCTCCGCTCTTGTAGTCGATGAGTCGCGCGCCGCCCGATTGCAAAACGTCGATCCGGTCCGCCCGCGCGTTAAGTTTGAACGGCGTTCCGTTCGCAAGCTGTAAAGCGATTACACCCTGCCGCTCGACCCAGGCTTGCGCAACGGCGCCGCGCGTATCGCCCTCGAAGGCGAGAAAGAAGTCGAGGCCCTTTTCGATGTTCGGCCATTGCAGGGCGAAAGCCGGATTGTTACGAAACAGCGCAAAGCAGGTTTGTGCAATGGACAAGAGACGGTCGCGCGCCTCGGAAGGAAGGGCTCCAGACGGATACGCTTCGACAAATTCCTGGAGCGTGGCGTGCCACGCCATTCCCGTTTCGCGTGGCCCAATGTCGCGCTCGACCGCCTCGAGCACCTTCAATCGGAGAATGTATTCGGCGTAGATCGCGTAAGGGTCGCGTCGCAAAGTCTCGATTCGAGTGACGCTGAGCGCTTTTGGGCGCAGCTCGACCGGAGGGCGGGGCGCCGGTCTTCGTTGTGGCTGGAAATCGGTCGGCCGATCGAGCGCGCGCGCGAGGTCGAGATAGAACTCGCCGCGCTCTTCCGGCTCCTTCATCGCGCCAGGGCCCGCCGCAGCGCCCATGCGCTGCAGAAAGCGAGAGGCGACGGTCGGCTGGCCGCCGCGCTTCTTCGCCCGGCTCAGAATTGCCTCTCGCGCGCCGAGCGCGCCGACGAAATCGTGCGCCGTCTGACCGATGCGCCGCTCTGGCGCCGAAAGGCCGAGCGCGGCGCGCATCGGCCGGTTGAGAAAGGCGTCGGTCTCGACCGCGGGCGGCCAGACCGTTTCGTCGAGGCCCGCCAGAAGCACGCGATCGAAGCTCAAGAGACGCGCTTCGAGCAGGCCGAGGATCGTGAGGCGTGGGTGTCCGCCGCTTGCCGGCGGAGCGCGCGCCCCAGCCAACGCGTCGTCGAACAAAGCCGCGTATTCGTTGAGCGCGGTGGGGAAACTCTCGACCGCCGCCTCGCTCCATTCGTCCACGAGTTGCATCAGTTGCTCGAAACCGTGCGGCTCCTCCATTAAGCCCTGCGCTCCCACAACCGCGGAAGAAATCGCAGCCCGATGCTGAGTGAGGCAGTCGCGCAGGGAAGCGGAGGCGCCAAGGCCGCGTAAGGCAGCGAGCGCGCTCGCAACGTCGCGGGCGAGCGCCTCCCCCGCACAACGATTGGCCTCGCCAAGACGGCGGATGGCGGGA
Source organism: uncultured Alphaproteobacteria bacterium (assembly GCA_963743265.1). Lineage (GTDB taxonomy): Bacteria > Pseudomonadota > Alphaproteobacteria > Rhizobiales > Beijerinckiaceae > Roseiarcus. The sequence goes on from CAVUPE010000044.1 coordinate 33,983, forward strand.
TGCGCGTGTCTGTCGTTGGCCGCTGTGCGCGCCGCCGTAAAAGCCCCTTCGAGATCATCGAGCGATGCAAGGGGGATGGCGCGAAAGACCGCGAGCTCCAGCGCCCGCGTGGCGGCTTCGACTTGGCCAAGCGAGCGGCCAAAGCGGACCGACGGATGCGCAAGGAGCGCGAGAAGGGAGCGCGGCGTGAACTTGATCGCCGCCTCGAGAATGAGCCTGGCTAGCGTCCCCGCCGGGCTCTGCCCCAGCGTACGTCCGGCCGAATCTTCGACTTCTATTCCCCAACGTGCAAGCTCAGCTGAGACCCGGCGCGCGATCGAGGGATCGGGCGTGACGAGGGCAGCCGTCTTGCCCGGTGTCTCGAGCGTTTCGCGCATCGCAATCGCCAGCGCCAGGGCCTCTTCGTTCTCGTTGTCGGCGACGATGATTGCGACGCCTTGAAGCGCAGTGGCGAGGGCCAGCGGCGACAAGGTCCACCCTCGTTCACGCCAGAGATCGGTCGATTCGGCAGGACGGAGCGCCTCGCTTAGGAAGGCCGAGCGCGCCGCAAGCGCAGGCGAGGGCGCGCCAAGGGTTGTGACATCTTCGCGCTTGACCCCGATTGCGCCAATCAGCTGATGCAACAGCGCCTGGGAATGGCCGGCGAGCCCCCGCGAACCGTCGTCCCTGCCGCCGATCATCGCCCAGGTTCGATCGTCGAGATTGAGGTCGAGATCGGGCAGCACGACAGCGCCCTTGGGAGCGCGCGCGATCGCGGCGATGAGGCGGGCGGTTGCGCGATTGGCGCCGGTCGAGCCGGCGATGATGGTCGGACCGCGCCGCGCCCCCTCCAGCGCCTTGATTTCGTCCTCGATCAGGAGCGCGATCCGCTTTGCCCGGTCGATGAGGCCGCGCTCGGCGAGCCATTCGGGCCAGCGGGCGAAGGCGATCTTGAGGAAATCGAGGGTAATGCGCCAATAGGGATCATAGAGCTCAGGCGCGAGCGTTTCGAGCCTCGTCCACGGCGCGCCCTCGATGATCATGTCGTCGATCAGCGCGGCCAGATCACCGGCGAGCCCGTAAGCTTGCGCGGGCGTCGCCGCGACCAGCGCCGGCTCGGCAGGATCGAAGATGAGCCGCCCCTCCGCGTCCGCCTGGCGAATCGCGCCTTTCAGAGCCTTTCCCCAGGCGCGGGTGAGGGTCGCGAGCACATGGCGACGCGTCAACGCGCCGACCGCGGGCGGAACGGCGGCCCGGGGCGCCTCTTCCGCTTCGGGGTCGAAAATCGTCGCCGTCTCGTCAGGCTCGAAGGCGCCGAGCGGAGCGATGCGCGGCAACAGCAGGCTCTGCCCGCCGCTGGCCGAGAGCAGCGCCTTGGCCAGCGCCTGAGCGGCGCGCTGCGTCGGCACGTAGATCGTGGCGTCGGCCAGCGCCATCGGACCGCCCGCGCCGGGAAAGCCTTCAATCAGCACGCCGTCCAGGAGAGCGCGGCTTAGTGTCGGCAGAAACGGCGCCCCGGAGGGAATCGTGAAGACTTCGCGGCGCGCGATGGGCCATGCGCGCCTTTTATGCGGCGCGCGCGGGAAGGCAAGCAGGTCAGTCTTGAAGAGCCGTGGCCGAGCCTGCCCCATGCGTTCTCGTCGCCGGGAATCCCGAATCGCAGGCGATCCGGCGCGTCCGCGAACGGGCGGGCAAGGATCCCTGCGTTGAGCAGCCGCTCGAAGGCGGCGCGCGCGTCAGCATGCGCGGCCAGTCGAAAGAGCCTCGTCCCGCCGATGATTCGCCAGCCTGCCCCGTGCAGGAGAGTGTCGAGCCGGGCTGTGTCTTCGCCGAGGCGCGCACGCGTTCCTTGCAGCCAATCCGAATCGGCGAGCGCGCGCGTCCCGATCGCGATCGCCGGGCCGCTGATGGGCCAGGGGCCAAGCGCGGCCCGCAACGACGGTTCGATGTCGGGCGACGCCAGGGCGAAACCGAGCCGCAGCCCGGCCAGGCCGTAAGCCTTGCCAAACGAGCGCAGCACGACGGCGCCGCTCGAAGGCAGCGACGGCGCGAGGCTTTCCTTCTCCGCATCGAAATCGGCGAAGGCCTCGTCGACGATGAGCGCGCCCGCATGTCGCGCAAGGCGCTCGTGAAGATCGAGCAGCGCGGCGCGCGGCGTGATCCGTCCATCGGGGTTGTTAGGATTGACCACGATCGCGACGTCGACGTCGCCCATGTCGTCGAGCCGATTCGCTTCGACGACGCGACCGCCCGCGGCGGCGAAGGCGGAGGCAAAGCCGCTGTAGGTCGGGCGCCAACACGCCGACCGCGCCGCGCGGCAGTATATGAGACAGGGCTTGGATAAGCGCCTGCGAACCGGGACCCGCGACCACGCTTCCTGCGGCGACGCCGTAGCGCAGGGCCGCGGCGGCCTCGAGCCTCGCAAGCGCGCCGCCCTCGGGCAACCGACGACCATGCTTCGGGCTCAAGATCTGGCAGGGGATAGGCGTGCGGATTGATGCCCGTGGAGAGATCGATCCAGGGCTCGGGCGCCCCGGGCGCGAGTTGACGCGCGACTTCAAGCGCGCCGCCGTGATAGGTGAGCGTTCCGTAATCCGCGGTCCGAAACAATCCCGCCGTCATGTCGCTCCTGCTTTCGCTGCCGCTTGCGCTCGCCGCCGCTGTCTTGGAAGCGACGATCGGCTATCCGGCGCCTCTCTATCGTGCGATTGGCCATCCCGTCACTTGGATGGGCCGCTGGCTCACGTGGCTGGAGGCGAGCTTCAATCGCGCCGAGGCGAGCTTCGCCGCGCGACGGGCGGCGGGCGTCCTTGCGCTTTGCCTCTATCTCGCGCCGGTCGCGCTCGTCGCCTGGGCGACGACCCGCGTGTGCGCTCTCTGGCGGCGCGCTCGGTTTCGCCGCCCTTGCCGTTCTCGCCGCGAGCCTGCCGTCGCAACGCAGTCTCGCAGGTCACGTCAGCGAGGTCGCCGATGGACTCGACGCGGGTCTCGACGAGGGCCGCAAAGCGGTCGCGAAGATCGTCGGCCGCAATCCGGATGTGCTGGACGAAGCAGGGGTCGCGCGCGCGGCGATTGAGAGCCTTGCGGAGAACTTTTCCGACGGCGTTGTCGCGCCGATCTTTTGGATAGCGCTCGGCGGCCTCGTCGGCGGCGCGCTCTACAAGGCGATCAACACTGCCGACAGCATGATCGGGCACAAGGACGAGCGGTACAAAGCCTTCGGCTGGGCCGCGGCGCGACTCGACGATCTCGTCAATCTGCCGGCGTCCCGTCTCGCCGCGCTGTGGCTCATCTTGGCGGCCCTCCTGACTCCGGGCGCCTCGGCGCCAGGTGCGGCGCGAGCCGTTCGGCGCGACGCCGCACGCCATCGTTCACCCAACGCCGGCTGGCCCGAATCGGCCATGGCCGGCGCGCTCGGCCTCAAGCTGGCTGGCCCGCGCGTTTATGGAGAGACCCTGGTCGACGACGCGTTCATGGGGGAGGGGCGACGCGAAGCCGACGCCGCCGACATCCGACAGGCGCTACGGCTCTATAAGCGGGCGTGCGTGATTGAGGGCGCGGCGCTCGCCGCGGTGGCGGCCGCCGTCTGGAGCTTAGGCGGACAATGATCGTGGTAAGGGCGCCATTTCCGAGTCCGTTTTGAGCGATTCCAGGGACTTGCGGCGCCATTTCCGATCCACAGGCCACCTCCTCGCCGCAGATATGGTACGTGATACATATATACGTATAATAATGATCGAGGCAGTGACGCTCCTGGAGTCGTTGGCTATCCTCTCCGTGGGAAGCGCCGCTATCCGGAGAGGACTATGAGGGATTGGTTGGGACGCGTTGCGATCGGCGTGGCTGCCGTCGCCTGCATGACGGCCGAGGCCGACGCGCGGATCACCCACATCGAGATCACCGAAACGGAGCCTGCTTTCGGCGGTCAGTCGTTTGGCGACGCTGGCGCTTATGAGCATCTGACCGGCCGGGTCACGGGGGAGCTCGATCCCGCCGATCCCGCCAACTCCGGCATTCAGGACATCAATCTCGCGCCCCGCAATGCGCGCGGCATGGTCGAATATGTGACCAATATTGAGCTTCTGAAGCCTGCCGACATGGCCCGCGGCAATCGAATCCTGTTCTTCGAGGTCAACAATCGCGGCAACAAGCTCGCTCCGGGCTCCTTCAACGCCGGCGTTATGGGCGGCGTCGCCGACCGGAATGCGCTGTCGTCTCCCGGGGACGGCTGGCTCATGCGAGCAGGCTACACGATGGTGTGGTTCGGCTGGGAAATGGACGTGCGTCCGGGGATGAGCCGCATCGGCATGCCGCCAATCGTCGCGCATAATCACGACGGCTCGGCGATCACTGGAACCGTGCGCTCCGAGATCATCACGCCTGTTCCCGCCACTAGCCTGCCGATCAGCCTCAGTCAGCAGATCCAGAACTACCCAATCGACAGCTACGACAGCTATCCGACCGCGAATGTGGACAATTCCACGCCATTTGCGGACGGCTTTCTGCCGACGCTGACCGTGCGGGCGCGCGAGCAGGATCCGCGGGAGCGGATTCCGAACTCGGCTTGGAGCTTCGGAACATGCGACCAGGGCGGCGCTTTGACGCCAGACGAAAAGCATGTCTGCTATCGCGACGGCTTCAAACCGGGACATCTTTACGAATTGATCTATCGCGCCAAGGATCCGACGGTCGGGGGCTTAGGATTTGCCGCCGCTCGCGACCTCGGCGCCTTCCTCCGCAATTCCGACAAGGATGACGCGGGCGCCGCCAATCCGGTCTATCGGCCCGACAATCTGGCCATCATCGAAGGCAGCTCGCAGAGCGGACGGATGATCCGCAGCCTTCTTGCGCTTGGCTTCAACCGCGACGAGGCGGGTCGCCGCGTCTTCGACGGCGCCTTTCCGCACATTGGCGGCGGCCTGATGCCGCTGAATGTTCGCTTCGGCCAGCCGGTGCGGGCCTGGGGCGAGCAAACCGACCATCTCTATCCGGCCTACGATTTCCCTTTCACCTACGCGCGCCAGACCGATCCTCTGACACAGAGAACGGGAGGGTTGTTCGATCGATGCAACGCGACCGATACCTGTCCGAAGCTGTTTCATGTCGCAACTGCGCTTGAGATGTGGGAGGGCCGTCAATCGCTCGGCCTGACCGATCCGCTCGGCCGCACGGACGCCAATGATCCGCCCAGCGTCCGCACCTACATCATGGCGAGCACCCAACATTCAGCAGCCTCCCTGCCGCTCGCTGCGCATGCGCCTTTCGGCAATTGTCAGCAGCAACCGAATCCGAACCCACAGCTCTGGACAATGCGCGCGTTGTTGACCGCTTTCACCGCATGGGTGCGCGATGGGGTCGAACCGCCGCCGAGCGCCAAGCCGAGCATCGCCGACGGCACGCTCGTCCCGCCAGATAGGGTTCGCTTGCCCGAGATTCCCGCAAACTTTTATGGCGAAGTGGAGCGGCCCGCGGTTTCGCCGTTGCGAATCTACGACAATCTCCACGTTCTCGATTTCGGCCCGCTCTACCGCGCCGAAGATTCGAGCGGCGTCATCACGCGCGAGCCGCCGCAGGTCGGATCGGGAAGTTACGGCGTACTCGAGATGCAGGTCGACGCCGATGGCAACGACCTGGCGGGAATCCGCTCTGTCTTCCTGCAGACTCCGATTGGCACCTACACGGGCTGGAATCTCGGCCGCAGGGACCGCTTCGAGAACGGCATGTGCAATTTGCAGGGCAGCTTTATCCCGTTCGCCGCCACGAAGGCCGAGCGGATGGCGACTGGCGATCCGCGGCTCTCGATCGAGGAGCGGTATCCGACAAAGGAAGCCTATCTCTCGGCGTTTAAGAACGCCGCTAACGATCTCGTGGCGCGGCGCTTCTTGTTGCCGGACGATGCGGACTCGTTGGTCAAGACCGCCGAGAGCGAAGGCGTTCGGAACGCGCCTTAGGAGTCGAATTCAATTGGCGCCGACTCGACTTCGCCGTCTCACGGTGCTTCGATGAGGACGCTGATGTTTCGCACGAAGGCAGACCCAATGCTTCGAGTCGCAGCGCTGTTCGGGATCTTTATCGCCATGCTCGGTGTGGCTGTCGCGCAAGACGCCAAGGACGCCAAGGAAGATACCGTCCAGGTCCACGGCAAGTCGCTTGCGCTGAGCTGCGCAGAGTGGAAGCGCAATCAAGACGGATCGTGGACGAGCACGGGACCGCTGCTCGTCGGGACAGACACGGTGAACAACGCGATCTTGCGCGGGGCCAAGGAAACCAGCGTGTTGGAAGCGAAGTGCGGGGGCGGGGCGAGCCCAGCCGCCACGCCGGCACGAAGCGATGATACGACCAAGCACGCGAAGCACAAGCATCATTCTGCGGAACCTGGTGACGGGACGTAGAGGTCCGCTCAATCCGCGATGACAGCGGGTCACGCCAAGTGAGCTTAGTCCCTATGCGGCCCTATCGCGCAGCCGCGAGCAACGCCTCAACATCGAGATGCGCCTCGCAATGGTCGGCGAGCGCGTCGAGCGTACGCTCAATCGCGGCCTCGTAGCTGAGTCCGGTCGTCGTTCCGAGCGCCGCGAGCCACGCCGCGCGCTGGCGGTCGTCGGCGAACAGCCCATGCACATAGGCCCCGGAGACGAGGCCTTCTGAAGAGATTGCGCCGTCGAGCCGCCCATCGGCGAACCGCAGGAGCGGCCGCGCGCAGTCCGGCCCGCTCGTTTCGCCGATGTGCATTTCATAGCCGCGAAACGGCGCGCCATTCGTGAGGCACGCGCCTTCGACTTGGCTCAGCGTCTTTTCGCCGGTCAGCACGGTGGCGACGTCAAGCAGCTTGAGACCGTCGATCTCGGCCGCCGGCCCCTCCATTCCGTGCGGGTCGGACACGCTTTTGCCCAGCATCTGGTAGCCGCCGCAGATTCCGAGAATCCGCCCGCCCCGCCGCGCATGGGCGAGAAGGTCGATGTCCCAGCCTTGTTCACGAAAGAATTTGAGATCGGCGATCGTCGCCTTACTGCCGGGCAGGATGACAAGATCGGCGATCGGCAGCGGCTCGCCGGGGCGCACGAAAACAAGCCGTACAGAAGGCTCCATGCGCAACGGGTCGAAATCGTCGAAATTGGCGATGCGCGCCAGCATTGGCACGGCGATGGTCACCGCGCCCTCGGCTCGCGGCTTCTTGTCGCCGAGGCCGAACGCGTCTTCCGCCGGAAGCCGCGCTGCGTCGGCAAAGAATGGCAGAAGGCCGAAGGCCCGCCAGTGCGTATGCGCTTCGAGCGCCATCATGCCGCTGAGGAACAGGTTCGCGTCGCCGCGGAACTTGTTGACGATGAAGCCGACGATGGTCGCGGCGTCCTCGGGCGCGAGCGCCGCCTTGACCCCGAGAATCTGCGCGAAAATGCCGCCGCGATCGATGTCGCCGATCAGCACGACCGGGCAGTTCGCTGCGCGGGCGAAGCCCATATTGGCGATGTCGCCCTCGCGCAGGTTGATCTCGGCTGCGCTGCCCGCGCCTTCGACGAGCACGAGGTCCGCGTCTGCGCTTATACGCGCGTAGCTGTCGAGCACGGCGCTCATCAGTTTGGGTTTGAGGGCCTGATATTCGCGCGCCGGCGCATTGCCGATAACCTTGCCCTGGACGACGACCTGCGCGCCGACTTCGCTTTGCGGTTTGAGCAAAACCGGGTTCATGTGCACGCTGGGCGAAACGCCGCATGCGCGCGCCTGCAGCGCCTGGGCGCGGCCGATCTCGCCGCCGTCGTCCGTCACCGCGGCGTTGTTCGACATGTTCTGCGGCTTGAAGGGACGGACGCGAAGCCCGCGCTTCGTGAACGCGCGGCAAAGCCCTGCGACGAGGAGCGACTTGCCGACGTCCGATCCCGTCCCCTGGAACATCAGCGCCCGAGCGGTCAAAACTCGATCGCCTCCTGCGCGCGCACCCCGGCGGCGAAGTGATGCTTAACGAGCGCAAACTCGGTGACGCAATCGGCGGCCTCGATCATTTCCGGCTTGGCGTTGCGCCCGGTCACGACGACATGCAGGCCGGCGCGTCGCTCAACGAGCGCTGCGACAACTTCGGCGAGCGGCAGATAGTCGTAGCGAAGCGCGATGTTGAGCTCGTCGAGCACGAGGAGACGGATCGAGGGATCGGCCATCATGCGCTTGGCTTCCGCCCACGCGGCGCTCGCCGCCGCGACATCGCGCGCGCGGTCCTGCGTCTCCCAGGTGAAGCCCTCGCCCATCGTGCGCCACTCGACCTGGGCGCCGAAGCGCTCGATGGCCATACGCTCGCCTGTCGACCACGCGCCCTTGATGAACTGCACCACGCCAACGCGATGGCCTCGCCCCAGCGTGCGCAACGCGAGTCCGAACGCCGCTGTCGACTTGCCTTTGCCCGGACCGGTGTGGACGATCAGGAGACCTTTTTCGAGAATTGGCTTCGCGGCGACCTCGGCGTCCTGCGCGGCCTTGCGCTTCGCCATTTTCGCTTTGTGCCGATCGTCTTCAGGGCGGCTCATGGGGAGCTCTCCGGCGAGGATCATTGCGATGCGACGAGCGGCGGCTTCGGCGTCGCGCCGCACCGCTCAAGGACCATCGGCGACGTTTCCGGTCGGGAGCCTCTGGCGACCCGAAGCAGCCCGTTGTCGAGATCGGTCAGGCTGTGCAGCGCGATCGGAGCGCCTTGAAAGACCCGGAAGCGGACGCTGACGACACGCGGATTGCAAGGGGACAAGGGGATGTAGTGCAGCATGATCAGGCGGGGGTAGGCGAGGACTTCGCCGAATTCGTAGATGCGCTCTATCCCCAATCCTTGCACGTTGCGATCCCGGTTCGGGGGGTTGATCGAATAAAATCCGGTCACCATAGAGGGATCGAAGCCGTAGACGCGGCGGATGCGCCGATCGGAATAAGCCGCGAGCTGAGCCAGCCCGCCGCCGAGCGAGTGGCCAACGGCGATAATCTCCGTCGAACCCGCGCGGTAGCACTTGTCGCGTTCGATATGGCCGATGAAGTCTCCGACATGGTCGCGGACCTGCTCGTACTGATCGTAGATGGGAAAAGCGCGCAAGATCCAGTGGAAGTTGGATTCCCAGTCTCCCTTGTCGCCACCGACGGTTCCGCGAAAGGCGATGACAGCTTCGGGACATCTCACGCCCTTGCGCGCCCAGATTTGGACCCCCAAGCCGTCCGAGACACGCTCGCCCTGCCCGGCCGTCAGCACTCCGCATTCGTCCGGTCCATTGCAGCTCCAGACATAGCGCCACTCATCGAGCCAGCGGGCTGCGCGTTGGCCGTCGGCGCGTGCGTCGCAATCCTTGGGGTCGTCGTCGGCGCATGCGGTGGCGCGCGGCGCGATCCTGTGAGTTGCGTAGACCGTGGGATCGTATGATTGCTCCGCCAGCAAGGCGTAGGGCAGCACGCGGGCGGCGACGGGCCCAGCCTTCTGCCTCTCAGCGTAGTTGTCCTCGCCTTCCGTCCGCTGGATGACCTGGTTCGGCGCCTGATCGAGGTGGAGGCCCGCGCAAGCCGAAAGGAGAGGCAGCGCGATCGCCGCAGCGATCGCCTTGACAGTCCGAGCGCACGCCATCGCTTCCATGCAAGCCCGCCAGCCCGAACGAGATTCGCGCCTTTAGGCCATGCTCGGCGCTGAAGGCGCCGCGCGTCAAGCCTTAACGCATCGCGAGCTCATGTCGGTTCTCGCAAGGGCAATGGCGAGATAGCCCGGTTCTGACGCCTAGCGTTCCGGATCGAAGCGCGCAAACCACGGCAAGGCCCCGTCAAAAGAAACCGCAGGTTGCGTGTGGGTCAGGACCGCTGTTCCGAACTCCCCCGATTTGGGAGGTCTACGAAGCCCGACAATTCTGCTAGATTTCGAGGTGAACGACAGAAGGCGAATTTAGATTCGTGCCCCCATCTTCAGTCTTCGCGTCAGCGAATGCAATTTGCCGCGTGTATTTTCTACTGAGCGCCTGAGAATTACGAAGGATGGGTTCTCTTATCGCCCCGAGGCGTCAATTCCTCCGAGGCCTCGCCTCGGTGGCTGTTTGCGCGCCTGCGGTCGTGCGCGCTTCGACCCTCATGGGGGTCAGCGCCAGATTTTGCTCTTCCTCTAATGTAACGTTCCGTGTGGCCGACAGAGGACGCACTCGCCCTCCTGCAGTACGAAATGGAGCGCCGTTTCGCTGAAACTTTGTTCGGCGCGGAGAACGTTTCAGCGGAGACTGAAACCTCCCTTCTGACCCGCAGCCGGGCTGTCGCAGACGCCAAGATCACAGCGTTGTGGGAGCTGCAGAACGTTGTTCGGACCTCGAGGTTCGCCGCCCAAATCGCTCGAAGATCTGCCTGCCGAAATCCGTGCGGGTCTTGCTTCGATGTTCTGATCCCGCGCCGAAGGAAGTTCCGACGCGTCAGCGGCGGGGTTCTCTGACTTCGCCGCCCACGAAAGCGGTCTGCCCTCCATTTGACAACCCCTCCCGAAGCTGGAACATGACCGGCGCACGGTCCCTCGATTACGCCCGAGGGTGAAAAGGGAACACGGTAGGCTTTTTGTCGATCCGTGGCCGCCCCCGCGACTGTGAGCGGCGTGCCGACGCTTTTCTCGCCACTGGGCTTTTCATAGGTCTGGGAAGGCGGCGTCGGCGATACGTTGCGAGCCAGGAGACCTGCCGTGCGCCGATGGATTCCGCAATGCCGCCGGAGGGGCGGCTAAGGAGCGTTGATGACCAAGCGACCGATTCCCGATTTGACGCCGAGCCGATGGCTCGCCGACTGGGATTGACGCGTCATGAACGCCCATAGCGGCCCGTCCGCCGTCGCGACGCTGCTTGTCTGCGTCACCTGCAAGTCTGAGGCAGGCCCAATGGGGCCCGGCCTGTTCGAAGCGCTCGCCGAGCGTCTTGGCTCTGAGCCCGGCATTGCGCTCAAGGCCGTCGAATGCCTCTCCGTTTGCAAGCGGCCATGCACCGTCGCGCTCGCCGCGCCTGGCAAGTGGACTTACGTCGTCGGCGATCTTGACCGCGACTCGCACCTCGAGGACATCGTGCGTCGCCGCTCGCCGCTACGCGGCTTCGCCGGACGGCATCGTTCCCTGGCGCGAGCGGCCTCTCTGCTTTCGCAAAGGCGTCGTTTCGCGCACGCCGCCGCTTGCGTCCGCTGGAATTGCGCCGGCTTAAGGATCAGCTCCGCATGCTCGCCAAAACGCCCGTCACCATCGTCACCGGCTTTCTCGGCGCCGGCAAGACGACGCTGATCCGCCATCTCATGGCCAATGCCGGCGGCCGGCGGCTCGCGCTCATCATCAACGAATTCGGCGACGTCGGCGTCGACGGCGATCTCATCAAGAGCTGCTCGGACGCGGCCTGCCCGGAAGACGCGATCATCGAGCTTGCCAATGGCTGCATCTGCTGCACGGTGGCCGATGATTTCGTTCCCGCGATCACCGCGCTGCTCGCTCGCGAGCCGAAGCCGGATCATATCGTCGTCGAAACCTCGGGCCTCGCCTTGCCCAAGCCGCTCATCAAGGCCTTCGACTGGCCGGATTTGCGCACCCGGCTCACGGTCGACGGCGTCGTCGCGGTGGTCGACGCCGCCGCTGTCGCCGAGGGTCGTTTCGCCGACGATCCCGCGCGCGTCGCTCGAACAGCGTTTGGCCGACCCGTCGCTCGACCACGATAACCCGCTTGAAGAGGTCTACGAGGATCAGCTCATGAGCGCCGATCTCGTCGTGCTCAACAAGGCTGATCTCATCGACAAGGGCAGCTCGAAGCCCTCAAGGCGCAGATCGCCGGGGTCGTACCGCGCGCGGTCAAGATTGCGTCGGCGCGCGAGGGCGCGATCGGCGCCGACGTCCTGCTCGGCATCAGCGCGGCGGCTGAGGACGATCTCGCCGCGCGCCCTTCGCATCATGACGCCGAAGGCGAGCACGATCACGACGATTTCGACACGTTCGTCGTGACGATTCCCGCAGTGCGCGATCCTGACACGCTGATCGATCGGCTCGTCGCGGCGACGCGCGCCCACGACATCTTGCGCGTCAAAGGCTTTATCGAAGTCGCCGGCAAGCCGCTGCGGATGCTGGTGCAAGGCGTGGGGCAGCGCTTTCGTCGCGACTTCGACCGGCCTTGGGGCGTGGGAGAGCCGCGGCTGAGCCGTCTCGTCGTCATCGCCGAGCGAGGCGTCGACCGCGAGGCCGTCGCCTCGGCGCTCGGGGCCTGATAAGCTCTTCCGACGATGCATGTCCCCCGGATCGAAACAAGGACGCTCGACGAGACCGTCGAAGCGCTCGATCTGGGTCAGACGCCGGCGGATATTGTCTTCCTGTCTTTCTCCGACAGTGACCTGACCGCGCTGGCGCGCGCTTATGACGGTCTTCCCGAGCCAAGGCCGACGCTCAGGATCGCGCCGCTCGCGGCGCTGCGCCACCCGTTCTCGATTGACCTTTATCTGGAGAAGGTGTGCGCGCGAGCTAAGCTCGTCGTCGCGCGCGTGCTGGGGGGCGCGGATTATTGGCGCTACGGAGTCGATGAGCTTAGTGCGCTGGCGCGCCGGAGCGACGTCAAGCTCGCGCTGTTGCCGGGAGATCGGCGCCGCGACGCGCGCCTTGACGAGGCGTCGACGCTTGATTCCGATGGGGTCTTGCAGATTTGGCGCTATTTTGACGAGGGTGGCCCTGAGAACATGGCGGCGTGCCTTGGTTTTTTCGCCGCAGCGATTGGAGATGTGACGCCCGCTCCGCCGCCGGTTCTGGTCAGCGCTTTTGGCCGCTTCGACGCTGCTTGTTTCCGGACGGCGCCGGGCGCAGCGCACGCCCTCATCATCTTCTATCGCTCCATCTATCTGGCGAACGATCTCGAACCGATCGAAGCGCTGGCCCTGGCGCTTCGCGATAAGGGCTTCGCAGTTACAAGCGTCTTCGTGACCAGTCTCAAGGACGAGGCGGCGCTTTCGCCGCTGCGCGCCTTTCTTGACCGGCAGCGGTTTGACGTCGTGCTCAACGCCACCGCCTTTTCCGCGCGTCTGGACGAAGAAGAGGGAACGGCGCTCGACGCACTCGATGCGCCGATCATGCAGGTCGTGCTGGCCGGAACGAGCCTCGACGCCTGGCGCGCCTCTCAGCGCGGACTTGGGCCCTCGGATTTGGCGATGCATGTCGCGCTGCCGGAGATCGACGGACGAATCCTGACGCGCGCCATCTCATTCAAGGCGCCCAACGCGCGCGACGCGCAGACCGAATTCGCCGCCGTCGAGCATCGACCGCTTGCCGACCGCATCGAGTTTGCCGCCGAGCTTGCTCTCCGCTGGGCGAGGCTTCGGCGCAAAGCTCCTTCGGACAAGCGCCTCGCTTGCGTTCTGCCGGATTATCCGGCGCGAGGCGGACGCACCGGCTATGCGGTCGGCCTCGATACGCCAGCGAGCGCCGTCGCGATCAGCGAGAGCCTGCGCGCCGCAGGCTACGACGTGGCTTGCGGTCTGGACGCGCCGTCACTTATCGCCGCGCTCGAGGAAGGGCCGCTTGAGGCTGCGCTGACGCTCGCCGAGTACGAAGCCGAGCTCGCTTCGACTCCGGCGGACTTCCGGCAATCCCTGTTCGCTGCCTGGGGCAATCCTGCCGATGACCGCGACGCGATCGATGGGGCGTTCCAGTTTCGCTTCGTGCGGCTTGGCAAGCTGATCGTCGCAGTCCAGCCCGACAGAGGCGACTCGTCCTCGCGCAAGGGCGACTATCACAATCTCAACTTGCCGCCGCGCCACGCCTATGTCGCGTTCTACTTCTGGCTCGCCCGCAAGGAGAACGTCGACGCGATCATTCAGCTTGGCGCGCATGGCACGCTCGAATGGCTGCCGGGCAAGGCGGTCGCGCTCAGCGAAAGTTGCGCGCCCGAAGTTCTGCTCGGACCGACGCCGGTCATCTATCCGTTCATCGTCAACAATCCCGGCGAAGCCGCGCAAGCCAAGCGCCGCATCAGCGCGGTCACGATCGGCCATCTGACGCCGCCGTTGATCGCCGCGGGATCGTACGGCGCAACGCTCGAGCTCGAAGGGTTGTTCGATGAGTTCGCCGAGGCGCAAGCGCTCGATCCGCGCCGGGCGCGCGCCATTGCAGCGCTCATTCTCGAACAGGGCCGCAACAGTGGGCTCCTCACGGAATGCGCCGCCGCCGACAAGCCGCCCGAGGAGGCGCTCGTCGCGCTCGACGCCTGGCTCTGCGACATGAAGGAGATGCGGATCGGCGACGGCCTGCATATCTTCGGCCGGTCGCCCGAGAGCGCCGACGGCTTCGCGGCGGAGCTCGATCTTGACGCGATCGCGAGGGACACACTGAGCGAACGCGTGGCCGCCTCAGGCGCCGCCGAGTCGCTCGGCCTCTTGCGCGCGCTTGGAGGACAGTTCGTGCCGCCGGGGCCGGCTGGCGCGCCGGCGCGCGGCCGGCTCGACGTTCTGCCGACCGGCCGCAATCTTTACGCCATCGATCCGCGAGCGGCCCCGACCCGCAATGCGTGGGAGATCGGGCGCCGCGCGGCCGAAGAGATCTGCAAGCGCTACGCGCAGGACCATGGCGAATGGCCGAAGCGCATCGTGCTCGACCTGTGGGGCTCGGCGACCATGCGCACCGGAGGCGATGATCTCGCGCAAGCTTTTGCGCTGATCGGCTGCCGGCCCACTTGGGACGCGGCGTCGACTCGCGTCAGCGGCTTCGAGATCTTGCCGCTCGCCATGCTGGGCCGGCCGCGGGTCGACGTGACGTTGCGCATTTCCGGCCTGTTCCGCGACGTCTTTCCGAGCCAGATCGCGCTATTTTCCGCCGCGGTTCGCGCCGTCGCTGCGCTGGAAGAAAGCGCCGAGGACAATCCGCTCGCCGGTCTTGAGGGCGCGAGTTTGGCGCGAATATTCGGCGCGGCGCCGGGCAGCTACGGCGTGGGGCTCGGCGCGCGCATCGCCCGGGGCGAATGGACTGAGCGCTCCGAGCTCGCGGAGGCTTATCTTGCGGCGACCAGCCATGCCTATGAGGGCGAGGGCGAAGCACGCGAAGCCGCGGCGGAGTTTCGAACCAAGGTCGCGGGCGCCGAGGCTTTCGTTCATGCGCAGGACTTGCCCGGCCAGGACGCGCTCGACGCCGACGCCTTCGCCGAGCATGAAGGCGGCTTCGCCGCGGCTGCGGCGGAAACGGGAGCAAATCCGGCGCTCTATCATCTCGAACTCGACCATCCCCGGTGTGACTAAGATCCGCACCCTTGCTCAAGAGATCGCGCGCTCTCTCCGCGGACGCGCCGCCAATCCGCGCTGGCTTCAGGGACAGATGCGCCACGGCCATCGCGGCGCGGCGGAAATCGCCCAGTCGCTGGACAATCTCTATTGTTTCGCTGCGCTGACGGATGCGGTCGCGAGCGCGCAATTCGATCTCATGTTCGACGCCACGCTGGGCGACGATTCCGTGCGCGCGTTTCTGGTCAACGCCAATCGTCAAGCTGCGTGTCACATGGCGGGCGTGTTCGAGGAGGCGGCGAAGCGCGGGTTCTGGCTCTCGCGCCGCAATTCAAGCGCGCGCATTCTGGCCTCGGTGCTGCAGGAGGCGGCATGAGCGCGTTCGCGTTGCGCGCCGGTAGCCTACGCCCGGCATCGCCCTATCGGAAGGGCTGGTGTCCGGGCGCTCTCAAGCCGATGGAGACCGGCGACGGACTGCTTGCGCGCGTGCGGGCGCCGAGAGGGCGACTGTCGCTCGATCAGGCCGCTGCGCTCGCGGACGCCGCGATTGCCTGCGGCAACGGCGTCATTCGGCCTTTCAGCCCGCGCCAATCTGCACCTGCGCGGTTTGCGCGATGCGACGCTTCCCGACCTTCATACGCGGCTTGAGGACGCGGGGCTCATCGACGCCGATCCTGAGATCGAGCGCCTGCGCAACATCGTTGCAAGTCCGCTGGACGACCTCGATCCCGAAGCTTTACTCGACCTCGGACCGAGCGTCGCTGCACTGGAGACGCGGCTCAGGGCGGACAAGGCTCTACGCCAATTACCAGCCAAGTTCAGCTTCGTCCTCGACGCGCTTGGCCGCTTGCCGCTGGGCGATGTCGAGGCGGATGTCCGGTTCGAAGCGTCGCGTGATGGGACGCTCGCGGTATTTCTCGCCGGCGACGATGCGCTGGCTGCGCAATGTGCGCCCGCGGAAGCCGGCGATGTCGCCGCGCGGCTCGCCCTCGCGTTCCTCACGCTTGCCGGGGCTGGCGAGACGGCGCCGAGACGGATGCGCGCGCTGGTCGAGCGGACAGGAGCTTCCGCCGTGTTTGCAGAGGCGGGGTGCGAGACGCAGCGGCGCGCCCGTTCGCAACGACACGCTCTGTTGCATGACATCCTCGGCGTGCGCGAATTCGGCGCGGCGGTCGTCGTCGGGGCGGCAGCGGCCTTTGGTGAAATCGATGCAGTTCGATTCGAGGCGCTGATCGAACGTGCGCGGGCGCTCGGCGCGAGCGCGCTCAGGCTTACGCCCTGGCGGGCGTTCCTGATCGTCGGCCTCGACCGGCGCGGCGCGGAGTCGCTGGTTCGTTCGATGTCCGAGCTCGGATTTATCGTCGACGCGGATGATCCGCGTCTGCGCATCGCCGCTTGCCCGGGCGCTCCTGCCTGCATGCACGGGCATCGAAGCGTACGCGACGATGCGACGCGTTGGGCTGAGTTGCTGCCCAAGGGAGACGGGGTGGGTCTTCATGTCAGCGGCTGCACCAAAGGATGCGCCAGGCCCACCGCGACAGCGGCGACTTTGACGGCGACCGCGACCGGTTACGATCTCATCGTCGGCGGCAGAGCCGGCGATATGCCCGTTCGGCGCAGCCTTTCGGACGTCGAGGTCGCGCAGCTCCTCGCTGATGAGGGCGCGAGGATGTACGCGGCCGAGAGGCTGTTGTGAAGTCAAATTACGCCTACGAAAAGGACGCAGCGGCGATCTATCGCCGATCCTTCGCCATCATTCGCGGCGAGGCCGAGCTTGTGCGTTTCTCGCCGCTCGAGGAACGCGTCGCGGTCCGGATCATCCACGCCTGCGGCATGGTGGAGGCGGCCCGCGACCTCGACTTCTCGCCGGGCGCAGCCGAGGCTGCGCGCGAGGCGCTTCGCGCCGGCGCGCCGATCTTCTGCGATGCGCGCATGGTGGCCGAAGGGGTCACCCGCGCCCGACTCCCTGCGAACAACGACGTTGTTTGCACGCTGTCCGACCCGTCCACGCCGGAACTCGCGGCCAAGCTCGGCACGACGCGCACGGCGGCGGCGATCGACCTCTGGCTGCCACGCCTTGGCGGCTCCGTGGTCGCGATCGGCAATGCGCCAACCGCTTTGTTTCGCCTCCTCGAAGTGATCTCTGCCGGCGCGCCGCGTCCTGCCGCGATCATCGGCATGCCCGTCGGCTTCGTCGGCGCGGCGGAATCGAAAGAGGCGCTGATCGAGAGCGGCTTGCCGGCCATCGTCGTCCGCGGGCGCAAGGGCGGCAGCGCGATGGCCGCGGCCGCCGTCAATGCGCTGGCGAGCGACATCGAATGAGCGCGTTTGGCCGCCTCTATGGCGTCGGAATCGGCCCTGGCGATCCCGATCTACTCACGGTCAAGGCGACCAAAATCATTGCGGCGTCGCCCGTCGTCGCCTTCTTCGCCAAGGCTGGACGACGCGGCAATGCGCGCGCGATCGTCGACTGTTGGCTCAAGCCGTCCCACGTCGAGCTGCCGCTCTACTACCCGATGACCGAGGAAACGCATTTCGACGATCCGCCCTATCGAGATGCGCTGGCGCGTTTCTACAAGGAATGCACGGTCGCGATTGCGTCGCATCTTGAAGCTGGCCGCGACGTGGCGCTTCTGAGCGAGGGCGACCCGATGCTCTACGGCTCGTTCATGCATCTGTTCGTTCGTTTGCGCGACAATTTCGATGTCAGCATTGTGCCGGGCGTGTCGAGCATTTGCGGAGCCTGGGGCGTGGCGGCCGCGCCGATGACCTGGGGGGACGATGCGCTCGTCGTACTGCCCGCGACGCTGCCGCTCGACGAGCTCAAGCGCCGGCTTGCGCTCGCCGACGCCGCAGTGATCATGAAAATCGGCCGCAACTTCGCGCGCGCCAAGGAGGCGCTTGTCGCGGCTGGCATGGCGGAGCGCGCCATCTATGTCGAGCGCGCAACAATGGCGGGCGAGGTCGTGACCCCGCTGTGCAAGAAGCAGGGCGACGCCGCGCCCTATTTCTCGGTCATTCTCGCGCCGGGGAGAGGGCGCCGCCCGTGAGCGGCCGCGTCATGATTGTGGGGTTGGGTCCTGGCCCCGCCGAATGGATGACGCCGGAAGCGAGCGCGGCGATTGAGGCGGCGAGCGATATCGTCGGCTACCGCCCATATGTGGAGCGGCTCGCCTTGCGGCCGGACCAATGCGCGCATTCCAGCGACAATCGGGTTGAAATGGATCGCGCCCGCCTTGCGTTGAAGCTTGCCGCGGAAGGCCGTGCGGTCGCGCTTGTCTCCGGCGGCGATCCCGGCGTCTTCGCGATGGCCGCGGCTTTGTTCGAGGCTCTTGAAGAAAACCCCCGCTGGCTCAAGCTCGACATTCAGGTCGCGCCGGGCGTAACCGCAATGCAGGCGGCGGCGGCCAGGCTCGGCGCGCCGCTTGGCCATGACTTTTGCGCCATCTCGCTTTCCGACAATTTGAAGCCATGGACCATCGTCGAACGGCGGCTCCGTGCTGCCGCGGATGGTGATTTCGTCATCGCGCTTTACAATCCGGCCTCGAAAGCAAGGCCTACCCGCATCACGCAAGCGTTCGACTTGCTGCGAGGCGTGAAGACGCCGACGACGCCGGTCGCCTTCGCTCGCGCGGTCGGGCGCGCCGACGAGACACTGACTCGGACGACGCTCGGCGAAGCTGACGTCAGCCTCGTCGACATGGCGACGCTGGTCGTGATCGGCTCGAGCGAGACGCGCTTCATCGCGCGCGACGGCGCGCGCCCATGGATGCTGACGCCGCGCGCCTATGGGGCTCGTCGATGAGCGGCTATCCAGGACATGACCGCATCGAGGCCGTGAAGCGTTTCGGCTTCGGGAGCAGGGGGCCGGCGCATGATGACGACTTCGATCTCAAGCGCGCGCGCCGCCTCGATCTTGGCGTAGGTCGCGCGCCCGCCGCTGTTCTTTGTCACCAGCGTCTCAATCCCCTCGCGTTTCATGAGCGCGAGCTCGTCCGGGATAGAGAACGGACCGCGCGCCAGGATCAGCTTGTGATCAGGCAAGGCGTCGACTTCCGGCGGCCGGTCTATCGCTCGCACGATGTAGCGATGTTGCGGCGCTCGCGCGAAGGCGGCGAGCTGCAGGCGACCCTGCGAAAGGAAGACGGATCTGGGGGCGGACCCGAGAGCGTCGACGGCCTCCTCGATTGTCGCGACCTCGATCCAGTGGTCGCCAGGCTGGCGCGTCCAAGGCGGCCGGCTGAACACGACAAGCGGCGTCCGGATCGCGCCGCAGGCGGCGACCGCGTTGGCCGAGATGCGCGAAGCGAACGGATGGGTCGCGTCGACAACGGCGTCGATGTGCTCGCGGGCGAGAAACGCCGCCAAGCCTTCGGCGCCGCCAAAGCCGCCGATGCGTCGCGTGATTGGCGTCGGAGCAGGTTCGGCCGTCGCCCCCGCAAGCGACAGGATTGCCGCAACATCGGGCTCATCGGCGATCCGCCGCGCGAGCGCGCTGGCCTCCGACGTGCCGCCGAGAATGAGCAGACGAAGCGGCTTCAGTGGGCGGCTCCATGAGCAAGGAACGCTGGCTCGCCGTCGTTGGGATCGGCGAGGATGGGATCGAGGGGCTCACTCCTGCCGCGCGACGGCTCATCGCGCAAGCGGTCTTCATTGTCGGCGGCAAGCGCCATCTCGCTCTCGCAGGGCCGTCGGAAGCCGAGACGATGATCTGGCCGTCCCCGATCGAGAACGCGCTCGACGCCATCGAAGCGCGCCGCGGACGCTCGATCTGTGTGCTCGCCAGCGGCGATCCGTTCTTCTTCGGCGTCGGCGCCATGCTGATGCGCCGTTTCCCGGCTGATGAAATGATCTCGGTCCCGGCGCCGTCGGCCTTTGCGCTCGCCGCGTCGCGGCTCGGCTGGAGCCAGCAGGATTGCGCGCTTGCTCACGCTTCACGGGCGCCCGCTCGAAGCGATCATTCCCCATCTTTGCCCTGGCGCGCGTATTATCGCGCTGTCGTGGGACGGCGCCACGCCGGCCAAGCTGGCGGCGCTTTTGACGGCGCGCGGCATGGGACGATCGAAGCTCACAATCTGCGAGGCGATGGGGGGCCTGAGCGAGCGAATTCGCACGAGCGAAGCGCAAGACCTTGCGCTCGACAACGTCGCCGCCTTGAACACGATCGCGCTCGAGGTGGTCGCAGAACGCGGCGCTCGTGTCCTGCCCCGCGCGGCCGGGCTGCCCGACGAATGGTTCGAGCACGACGGGCAGATCACCAAGCGCGAAATCCGCGCGATGACTCTGTCCTCTCTCGCGCCGCGACGCGGCGAGCTGTTGTGGGACGTGGGCTCAGGCTCAGGCTCGGTCGCCATCGAATGGATGCTCGCCGACCCGACCAACAAGGCGGTCGCAATTGAGGTCCGCCACGACCGCGCGGAGCGGATTGCACGCAATGCGCTGAGCTTCGGCGTGCCCAGCCTCTCGGTCGTCACCGGCGAGGCGCCGCACGTCTTCGCTGACTTAGCCAAAGCCAGACGCGATCTTCATCGGCGGCGGCGCCAGCGCGCCGCGGATGATCGAACGCGCTTGCGATGCGCTGGCGCCGTGGCGGACGGTTGGTCGTCAACGCCGTGACGCTGGAAACGCAGGCCGCTTGCGTCGACTGGCGCGCCCGCTGGGGCGGGGAGCTTACGCAGATCGCGATCGCGCATGCCGAGCCGGTCGGGCGCTATTCCGGCTGGCGCGCGGCGATGCCGATTGTGCAGTGGCGGTTCGTCAAGCCATGAAGCGGATCGTCGCCATCGGCGTCGGCTGCCGCGCCGGCGTGGCAGGCGAGGCGATCGCGGCGCTGGCGCGCCGGGCGCTTAAAGAAGCGGGCGCGCCCGAGGGCGAGATCGGCATCTTCACGCTCGCCGCCAAGGCCGCTGAGCCCGGGCTCATCGAGGCCGCGCGAATTCTCGGCGTCACACTCACGCCGCTGCCGCTCGCCGCGCTCAACGCGCAGGCCGAACGCATCCTTACGCCGTCGGCGCCCGCGCAAGCGCGCTTCGGCGCGCCCAACATCGCCGAGGCCGCGGCGCTCGCGGGCGCCGGCGAAGGCGCACGCCTGCTCGGGCCACGGCTTGCTGCCGATGGCGCGACCTGCGCCGTCGCTCTATCCCCGGAACAACGATGACCGTGCACTTCATCGGCGCCGGTCCGGGCGCTCCCGATCTCATCACAATGCGCGGGCGCGATCTCATCGCGCGCTGCCCCGTTTGCCTTTATGCGGGATCGCTGATCCCGCGCGCCTTGCTCGATCATTGCCCGCCGGACGCGCGGATCGTCGACACGGCGCCGCTCGATCTCGACGCCATCACTGCGCTCTGTGTCGAGGCGACCGCAAGGGCCGAGGATGTGGCGCGGCTCCATTCGGGCGACCTCTCGATCTTTAGCGCCATGGGGGAGCAATTGCGGCGCCTGGAGCGGGCAGGGGTGGCGTACACGGTCACCCCCGGCGTGCCCGCTTTCGCCGCCGCCGCCGCTGCGCTTAAGCGCGAACTGACTCTGCCCGGCCTCGCGCAATCCCTTGTGCTGACCCGCACCTCGGGCCGCGCTTCGCCGATGCCTGAGCGCGAGACGCTCGCCAGTTTCGCTGCGACTGGCTCGACGCTCGCGATCCATCTCTCGATTCATGCGCTCGAGGATGTCGTCGCCGAGCTCACGCCGTTTTACGGGCCCGGTTGTCCGGCGGCGATCGTCGCCCGCGCTTCCTGGCCGGACGAGCGGATCGTGCGGGCAACGCTCAGTGAAATCGTGGGAGCTTTGCGCGAGACGCCCATCGAGCGCACGGCGCTGATCCTTGTCGGTCCCGCGCTCGGGGCCGAGGACTTTCGCGAGAGCGAGCTTTACAATGCGGATTACGTGCGGCGGTTTCGCACCGGTTGCTCGCCGAGGGAGGGCGACGGCGAATGAGCGAGGGCGAGCAATCTGCGCTCACTCTGAGGCGGCCCTGCGCGCGCCAGGTCCTCGAAGGGCGGACCAGCTGGCGCCGGCCTTCGCGCGGGTCTAAGCGTCCTTCGAGGCCGCTTCGCCGCGCCTCAGGACGAGGCGAGAGCACGGCGCTTGGATCCGTTCGCGCCTTACTCGCATTCGTGACTCACTCATGACACGCGGGCTCATGATCGCCGCCCCTCGCTCAGGCAGCGGCAAGACGACAGTGACGCTCGGCCTCTTGCGCGCGTTCAAGCGCCGGGGCGTCGATGTCGTCGGCCTCAAGTCCGGTCCAGATTATATCGACCCGGCCTTCCATGCCGCAGCCTCGGGAAGGGAAGGCGTCAATCTCAATTCCTGGGCCATGGCGCCCGACCTTCTGGCCACGCTCGCCGCGCAAACGGCGGGGCAAAGTGCGCTCACCCTGTGCGAAGCCTCGATGGGGCTGTTCGACGGCGTTCCGGGCGAGACTGGGCGTACCGGCGCGTCGGCCGACGTCGCGGCGGCGCTCGGCATGCCGGTCCTATTGGTCATCGACGTATCGGGGCAGGCGCAATCAGCCGCGGCGATCGTCAAGGGCTGCGCTGCTTACGACGCACGGCTCAAGGTCGCGGGCGTCATAGTCAATCGCATCGGCAGCGAGCGCCATCGCCGGCTCGTCGTCGAGGCGATCGAGGCGATGGGCATGTCCGTCGTCGGCGCGCTGCCGCGCAACGAGAAGGTCACGCTGCCCGAGCGCCATCTCGGTTTGGTGCAGGCGGGGGAGACGGAGGGGCTCGAAGCGCGCCTCGAGGCGATCGCCGATTTCGTCGAGGCGCATGTCGATTGCGGCCGCGTGCTCGCGCTGGCCGGCGAACTCGACCTCCGTTCGTCCTCGTCGGCGCCTCCCGCCGTCCGGCCGCCAGGGCAGCGCATCGCGCTCGCGCGCGACGCGGCGTTCTCCTTCATCTACCCGCATCTGGTGCAAGGCTGGCGGGCGGCCGGGGCCGAGATCGTCTCGTTCTCGCCGCTCGCCGACGAACCGCCGCCTTCCGATTGCGACCTGTGCTGGCTTCCGGGCGGTTATCCGGAATTGCACGCCGGGCGGCTTGCGGCGGCGGCGCGGTTTCACCAGGGCTTACGCAGTTTCGCTGAGACGCGTCCGGTGCACGGCGAATGTGGGGGCTATATGGCGCTGGGCCAGAGCCTTACCGACGCCTCGGGCGCCGCTCATGCAATGGCGGGCCTGCTCGGCGTCGAAACCAGTTTTGAAAAGCGTCGGATGACGCTCGGCTATCGCGAGGCCCGCCTCGCGTCGGGTTGCGCGGTTGGAACCGCGGGCTCGGTGCTGCGTGGCCACGAGTTCCACTATGCGACCATTGTTGCGACCGGCGGCGACGACCCCTTCGCCTTTGTTCGCGACGTCTACGGCGCGCCGGAAGCGCCGGCAGGCTCGCGAAGAGGAGGCGTCACGGGGTCGTTTTTCCACCTCATCGCCGAGGCGTGAGGCTCAGAGACTCACCAAGTATATTGGGCGCCAAACGCGCCTCGAACGCCGCTTCGTTTCTCGCTCTCGCTGGCGCCGACCGCAAATTCATAGTCGACATTGGCGAAGACAGAGACGTTGGCGTTGATCCGTCCCGTCAGGCCGCCGCCAAGCTCCAGCCTGGTGACCTGACTCGCCAGCGGCACGAGGTCCGTCCCCGAATAGACGGCGTCGGCCTCAGCCCCCCAATCCCGCCAGAGATTGCCCCTGAGATAGGGCTGCCACACCTGACCGCCCGCGGTCACAATCGTCCATTTGGTCCTGAGCCCGATGCGCCCGCTCGGCCCCGTCGTGTCGCCGAGCGCGACATCGCCAAGCCCGTCATAGTCGTGCCGGAAGCTGAACCTTCTGCCATAGGATCTGCCCCTGCGGCTCGATCACGAACCCCGGCCCGAGTTGCGGCCAAGAGAAGGGATAGCCGCCCTCCAGGGAGCCGATGAAGCCCGTGCCGTCGGTGTTCAGCCTGGCGAACTGGGTGCTGGCCGAGCCGTAATACCAGGTCCCTTGCAGCACGGCGTCGAGATACCAGCCGCCGGGCCCGGTATGCGTCCAGTAGCCGCCCGCCGACCAGGAGTTGAGGTTCATCGATCCGGTGCGGTTGAGGACATAGGCGGTCGCCGCCGGATTGGTGACGAGGCCGTTCACGTCGGCGTGCACGTCGCCATAGGCGCCATAGAGGCCGGCGCGCTCGTACTGGCCGGCGATCAGAGATCCGCGCAGAAGATCGATGCCGCCCTGGAAGCCTCCGAGATCGCCGTTGGCGCTGGGATCGGCGAAGGCTTGATAGTGGTTGTGGATCGTTTGGCCGAAGAAGCGCCCCCAGACTGAGGGCGAGAAGAGCGGGCACGGGGCTAGCGTCGGCCCCTTCCGGGTCGGCAGACCCACTGACTTCCTGGTCGGCAGATCGACAGACGAGGTCTCGACCGCAGGCGCAACGGCGCAACCATCCGGCTCGTAAGTGTCGCCCCTCCGGTCGTCGAGCGTGCCGAGGATGCTGAGCCCCAATTGCCGCGCCAGAGGCTGCACCACCCCATAGGTGGCGAGTTCCGGCCCGATGATCGGAAAGGCGACGCCGGGCGGCAGCGGGTTCGGCGGCGGATCAGTCGGGGCGTCGGCAGGATCGGCACGAGGCGGCGCGACCGGCTCGACCGGCGCGACCGTCACCGGGCGGCTCGGCGGCACGACGAAGTCGGAGCGCAGGAACCAGTCGTTGGGATTGCTGCCGCCAAGGCCGCCCCGGAACAGATCATAGTCGAAAGCGCCCGCGCGCAGTTCGCCATCGAGCAAGCGCGAACGCGCCCGGCGCCGTCGTCGCCCCGCTGATCGCGTTCACCACCTGAATGCCGTTGCCGTCGTCTCCGCTCCCGGACCGCCGACATTGGTGACATGCACCATCGTGTTGCCGGTGGCCGTGCCGCCGCTGATGACCAACTTGTCGGAGGGCGAGCCGTCGCCGCCGAGAAAGGTGTTGATGGCCATCGTGCCGCCAGCGCCGGTGTAGTTAGTCGTGGTCAGCGTCTTGTAGCTCGCGAGCAGGGTAGGATCACCAGCAGGCGGCGTAAAGATGATGGTGCTGGAATCGTTGACCAAGTTGGTGAGATTGGAACTGCCGGTCATGGTCCAGGTGCTATTGCCCTGCAGCGTCACGTTCGCCGTGCTGCTGGAATCCGTCGTGATGGCCCCGGTCAGTTGCGAAGCGGTGGCAGTCAAGGTGGTGGTGCCAGACGATAGGGTGTTCAGCAGCACCCCGTTGCCGCTCGTGACGGACGATCCGCTTACGGCGATATTGGCAATCGCACCTTCCACACGGAATGCGTCCGCCGCCGAGTTCACCGTCGCATTGCTGATTTGAAGCACGTTGGGCAACGTAGGCTCAGGGGTCAGAAGCACCATGGGCAACCGTGAGGTCAGGGTCAACCCAGGAACAGGGGTAAACGGCTGAACAAGGAACCCAAAGCTACCCGCGCCTGTGGTCGTCACGCTCCCGCCGTTGATCGTAACTGTGCCGCCGTTGCTGAGCATGCCACCTGGCGCCGCCGCACCAGACGTCTGGGTGGTGGTATTCGTGGCGCTGATGGCGCCACCGTCGGCGCGGTAGCCCACGGCGCCGTCGCCCGTGGTGGTGATGGCTGAGTTGTTGAGCGTGATCGTCGAGGGAACCGAGGGCTGGCCTTGGGCGAAGACGCCGAAGGCGCCCGTGCCGCCAGTCGTGATCGAGCCGCCGGTGATGTGGATCGTTCCGCCGCCAGGTGATATCCAGAGCCGGGTGCCGGCGATCGTTGCCTCGGCAAAGGCTCCGTACGTATTAGCACCCGTCGTCGTGATTTTGACGTTGGTGACATTGGTCACCCCATTGGTATCTGAGTACAGGCCAGCGAGGCCATCACCCATTACCGTGATGCTGCCACCCGTCATCGTCGCGACGGTGCCCATGCGGGTGGCATCCAGCCCGATCGCTTGCCGTTGTGCTAGATGTCGACATTCGTCAGGGTAGCTTGGCTGCGCCAAGATCGGTGAGGTTGCCTCCGATGAGGACCGCGCCGACGCCGCCGTCGGAGATAATGGTGGCCCCGGTCATGTCGATTTTGGCGCCAAATTGAGCCACCACGCCGAAATCGGCAGCAGTGCTGTGAAAGACCAAGTTGCCGCCATTAGCGTTCGCCGTGAGCGACGAGTCCCCAGAATCGACTAGGGCTGAGCCGACCGCTCACAGATTGTGACGGGGCCATGCGGGGCCTGAGTTGATGTTGATCGTCGCATGGCTGGTGAGGGAAGTTGCTAGCCACCCCGATCGCCGCCGCTGGTGATCGAGATCAGCCCCGGGTCGCTGGTCCTAGATTCGGTGTCTGATATTCAGACTGACGCCCGGACCGGCATTTGAAGGAGCGTTTATACCGTTGCCGGGCGTCGCGATCTCGGTGATAGCCGACGACGGTAACCGGACTGTTCGTCGGCGGTTACGTCAACAGCGGCCCTGTTGCTGGTCCGGGGCCGATGTCCGTCGCGTTCGCGCCGCTCGCGGCTGCGAGGGCAAGGGGCGCGATCAGCAGGATCTGTGAGCAGAGACCGCGGATTTCCACCGAATGCGCATCCGGGGCCAGCAGGAAGAGTTGTGTGTCTGTGGCCTTTGTTCGGCAAGGCTCGGACAACGATAGGACGCTCGCATGTCACGAGTACGGGACGCGCCATGTTGAAGGCATTCTGCGAACTCCTCGAAGTTCTTTCAGACGGGATTACTCATTCCGCCACGAAAGGCCACACTTTATTCTTAAATACGCCGTGGACAGAACACGATTGTCGCGAGCGTGTGCTTAAGATGCAACAGTCCTCTCGTCAAAATACCTTACGAAAGTCGGCAATCTAAAGGTTGCAGGTCCAGAAATGTGGCGCATCGGCGAAAAGTAGTTTGCATGTGTCGAATCAAAAAAGGCACAGTCGGCGTTCGCGCAGGGAGACGGATTGCGCTGAGCTTCGCAGCGCCGTCAAGCTGGAACGGCACGATGCGCCGACGGTCCCGCAGCCTCGAACTTTCGACAAACGCCTCGCGCCGCCGCCACATCGCGGAATCGACGGAATGGCCGAGCGCCGGACTCGAATCAGAAATATATCGACAATTGATTGCTAAAAGCCGAAAACCGTGCTATAAACCGCACAATCGCCCGACCAATTCCGCGCCCGCGGGCACACTGACGGAAAGGAGACAGGAGAGCGAGAATTCGTGGCGTCTGGGACACAGTGAGACACGGGAGCAGGTTTCTTATTTGGATTCGCCGTAACCCATTGAAAAGCCCCGATTCGGACGAATAAAACCAAATTAAACCAAGCAATTTCGCTTGGTTTAATTTGGTGCGGCTTGGTTTAGCTTGGTTTAGCTTGGTTTAGCTTGGACGGACTTGGCTGGCTCAGCCGAGACCGTGACGTTGCGCGAGGTCGATGGAGCAAGGCCCCGGCGGGCTCCGCGGGATCAGGCCAGGGGCGCGTACTCTCCGCGCCGGCGCGCCAGAACCGGTTCGTCGACGCCCTCCTTGAGACTGACGACCGCGCCGAGAACGATCGCATGCGAGTGGCGCTCGATGACCTCCTCGACCAGGCAATCGAAGGCCGCGAGCGCGTCGGCGAGGATAGGGGCGCCGGTTGAGAGCGTGACCCATTGCTCGCCATCGAAGCGTCGGGGTCCATGCACGCCGCTATGTCCGCTGAAGCGGTGAGCGAGCGCCTGATGGCGCGCGGCGAGCAGGTTGATCGAGAAGGCGCCCGCCTCGCGCAGTTGGGCGAGCGTCGTGGACGTGCGCGCGAGGCAAACGATGAGCGTCGGCGGGGCCAGCGATAGCGACGTGAGCGACGTCGCCGTGCAGCCGGCGCGGGCGTCGCCCTCACCGCAGGCGATGATCGCGACCCCCGAAGAGAGCGCTCGCATCGCATGTCGAAAGGCGGCGCCGTCGGCGTGGTGCAAGCGCCGGTCGCTCACGCTCGCGCCTCGGCGGACCGGTTCGCCAAGGCCTGAGCGAACATGCGCAATTCCTTCAGGGCGCGTTTCATCGCGCCGATCGTCACAAAACGGATTGGGCCTTAATTGGTCGCGCCCGGGCGGCCTGTCAAGCAACGGGAATTGGCGGCCAACGGCTCAATTCATTACGATGACCGACATCAACCGGCCATAGTCCGGCTCCTTGCGATGCGTGGCGCGGCGATAGCTGAAGAAGCGGCTTTCGTCGGCGTAGGTGTCGAGGCGAAGATCCTCGAAGCGTCCGACCCCCGCGCGCGCGGCGCGCTCGGCGATATAGGCGTTCAGGTCGAACATCGAGTGGCCGGCCCTGCGGCTTGGCATGAAGTAGCGCGCCGTGTCATCGTCGCCGGCGGCGAAGGCGGCGACGAACTCTGGGCCAACCTCGTAGGATCCGTGGCCGATGCAGGGTCCGAGCGCGGCGAGAATGTCGCTGCGCCTGGCGCCAAGCCGCTCCATCGCCGCGACGGTGGCTTCGACGACCCCGGTCAGCGCGCCTTTCCAGCCCGCATGTGCTGCTCCGATGACGCGCGCGCTCTCGTCGGCGAACAGGATCATGCCACAGTCTGCGCCCGTCACGCCGAGCGCCAGACCGGGCGTCGCCGTCACTAGCGCGTCGCAGCGCGGGCGGGCGCTTGGCATGAACGGCGCCGAGATCGCGACCGCGTCGGGCGAATGGATCTGGAACGGCACGGCAAGACGCTCCGGCGCCGTTCCAAGCGCAACCGCGATGCGGGCGCGGTTTTCGGTCACCGCCTCCGGCGCGTCGCGTGAGCCGACGCCCCCGTTCAGCGACGCATAGACGCCTTGCGAGACCCCGCCCAGACGGGTGAAAAAGCCGTGCGCGAGCCCGGGAATCTGCAGTGATTCCGCGGTCAGGAATTGAGCCGCGCTCACGCGGACTTGGCGGTCGCGGATTGGAACCCGGGCGGGGGGCGCTGCCTGCGGTCGGCGACCACCATTGTCTTGAACAGAGCGCCCATTTCACCCTGACCCTTGCCCACCAGCCGCGCCCGCGCCCGCTCGAATTCCTCTGCATGGTCGAGAGTCGCGCGCTCGGCCAGCGCCTTTGTCCTCAAGTCGATGCCAATGGCGCGCAGGAAATCGCCTTGGTCGATCGGCCCATAGACGGCGGCGCCGGCCGCGCTCGCGCTGCGCGCCATCGCGGCGAAATCGACATGCGCGGTTAGGTCGCACTCCCCAGGCGCACCGAGCGGGTCAACATAGCGGTGCGCCCGTACGGCCTGCAGAGTATCGCCAAATCGGGTGACCACGTGGCCATAGTCTATCAGCAGCACCGCGCCGCCCTGCTTCACGACCCGAGCGCCGAGTTCAAACATAATCCGATGGGCGGAAGGGCTTACTTCCAGGACTTCGCCGTTTGCCGCATTGGCTCTAATATACGGCTCGGGCTTGTCCGCGACGTCGAAGACAAGCGCGCCGTCGCCGTTCACACGCACCGTGCGCTCGCGCCACTGGCCGTTCATCCGCGTGAATTGGCGCACGGGCAGGGCATCGAGAAACTCGTTGCCGATCACGATCGCGGGCCCGTCCGGAACCTCCCTAAGAGTCTGGGCCCAGGACACCGCAACACCGGAATCGACGAGCAGGTCGTGCTGCATCGCCGCCAGCGCCGGACTCGTCTCGACGAGCCGGACGTCGAGTGCGCTGCGAAAGGCCGGAACAATGCGAGCGGCGCGGAGCGCATCGCTCATCAGCGTGCCCCGCCCCGGCCCGAGTTCGACGAGGCGCACCGGATCGGGTGAGCCCATATTCGACCATACTTCAGCCGCCCAAAGCCCGATCAGTTCGCCGAACATCTGAGATATCTCCGGCGCGGTCGTGAAATCCCCAGTTGCGCCGAATGGATCTCGGTTCATGTAATAGCCGAGATCAGGATGGGCGAGCGCCAACTGCATATATTGCTCGACCGTGATCGGTCCGCGCTCGACGATCATTGCTCTGACTTCATCCAGGAGCTGCGTCATGGCGAGATTCCCCGCCGATAGCTCGACGCCAAAACTCCGATGCCGGCAATGATGAGCGGAAGCGAAAGGACCATTCCCATCGTCAACCCCCACCTGAAGTATCCGAGCTGCGGATCGGGCTCGCGAAAGAACTCGCTGAAAATGCGCGCCGCGCCGTAGACGATCGCGAACACGCCGGTGAGAACGCCCGGACGGCGCAGAGCGCCCATTTGCGCGAGGGTATAAAGGATGACGAAAGCCAGAAGCCCCTCGAGCAGGGCTTCGTAAATCTGGCTTGGATGGCGCGGTAGGCCGTCCGTTCCCGGGAAGACGATGGCCCAGGGGACGTCAGTCGGGCGGCCCCAGAGTTCAGGGCGAATGAAGTTTGCAATTCGGCCAAGGAAGATG
This sequence comes from uncultured Alphaproteobacteria bacterium, assembly GCA_963743265.1. Lineage (GTDB taxonomy): Bacteria > Pseudomonadota > Alphaproteobacteria > Rhizobiales > Beijerinckiaceae > Roseiarcus. Next base: position 64,518 of record CAVUPE010000044.1, read on the forward strand.
CCAATCGGCGCGACCAGCGAGCACAGGTCGAGCACAGTCAACGCCGGCGCCTTGTAGCGACGGCTGAACAGGAGAATGCCGATCAGCGCGCCGATCAGCCCGCCGTGAAAGGACATTCCGCCTTCCCAGATTTTGAAGATCTCGATCGGATGGGAAAAGTAATATTGTGCATTGTAGAACAGAACGATACCGACCCGCCCGCCGATGATGACGCCGAACGCGCAATAGACGAGCAAATCGTCGATGCTGTCCGCGCTCGGGCGCATTTTCCCATTCCAATATCGCTCGTCGGATACGATCCGGCGAATGAGCAGCCAACCCAGGACAAGGCCGGCGATATAGGCAAGCGCGTACCAGCGGATGGCCAGCGGACCCCATTGGACGAGAACAGGATTGATCGCTGGAAAAGGCAGAACGAGTGTTGGCATCGGAAATATGCAGATGCGCTGGGGCCGCCACCGCGTCAAGTTGGCGCATTGGATCGTGCGCTCGAGTTGCCCGATTGGCCGCCGGATTGGCTCGATTGCGTGCGACGGCTCGGTTAACATAGCGAATGCGAACCCGGGGCGCTCGGAGCGCGCTCTGGCCTTTCGCTGATAATGCCGTGGCGATTGCGGGAATCGGCGAGCTCCTCCTGCCCGTCGGCGAAGCGGGAGGTGAAGGTCAGGCATGATTCGGTTCTCGCTGTAAAGCTCGGACATGGCTGAGGCGCAAGCGGACTGCGAGCGCGCCAGTGTTGCCTTCGCCGCCTCGCTCGGGCAGGGATGGCAGGCGGGGCGCCAGGCGAGATCAAGGATTGGGATGAAGGGCGTTCACGCCGCCGCATGGCCGATAATCGGTTTCGGCGCGGTCGCGATATCGTCGTGGCTGTTGTTCAAAGATTTGCGCGGGCTGTCGCTCGCCAGCCTGAAAAGCGCGCTTTTCTCGATTTCACCCGCCCGTTGGCTGCTGGCGATCGGTTCGACCTCGCTCGCCTATGCCGCGCTCGCCTGGTACGATCGGATTGCGCTTCTGCATCTCGGTCGCCGCATCAATTGGCGATACGTGGCGGTCGCCTCGTTCACGGCCTACGCGCTTGGCCATAATATCGGCGCTTCGGTGCTTTCGGGCGCAGTGGTGCGGTATCGCGCCTATTCCGAGAAGGGGCTCAGCGTCGGCGAGATCGGCGTGCTCGTCGCGTTCTGCTCATTCACGTTTGTGCTTGGCGCGTCGCTGGTTGGCGGCTTTTGCCTGCTGCTTCATCCCGAATTGGCCGAGCGCTTCGCCGGCGCGCCGCTCTGGCTCGGCCAGGCCGTTGCGGCGGCGCTCGTCGCGGCGCCGAGCCTCTACCTCGTCGGCGCCCTGCTGCATTTTCCGCCGCTCAAGATCGGCGGTTATGAGCTTGTCTACCCGCGTCCGCCGATCGCGGCGCGGCAGCTGCTCGCCGGACCTCTGGAGCTGATCGGCGCGTCGGGCATCATCTATTTCGCACTTCCTGCGGCCGCCAATCCCGGCTTTTTGGTCGTGCTCGGCGTCTTTGTCGCCTCGTTTTCGATTGCGCTTGTGAGCCACGCGCCTGGCGGGCTCGGCGTGCTGGAGTTCGTCTTTCTCAAGGCGATGCCGGACGCTCCCCAGGCGAATGTCGTCGCGGCCTTGCTGGTGTTCCGGTTTCTGTATCTGATCCTGCCGCTGATGTTCGCGTTGCTCGTCGTTTTGGGCTACGAGCGCAACCGATGGCGCGCGCCTGCCGCGATAAGAGGAATCGATCCCGATGGCCCGGGCAATCCCGATCAATGACCAGGACGTCCTTCTTGCGATCGACCTGCAGGCCGATTTCATGCCTGGCGGCGCGCTGGCGGTCGATCGGGGCGACGAGATCGTCCCGCTCGTCAACCGGCTGGCGCGCCGGTTCGATCACGTCGTCTTCACCCAGGACTGGCATCCCGCGAACCACGCCTCCTTCGCGGCGAGCCACGAAGGCGCGAAGCCCTTCGATACGAAGCGCCTCCATTACGGCGACCAGACGCTCTGGCCTGAACACTGCGTGCAGGGGACGCCCGGCGTGGCGCTGCATCCTGACCTTGCAGTCGATCTGGCCTTCCTCATCCTGCGCAAGGGCATGCATTCGGCGGTCGACTCCTATTCCGCCTTCGTCGAGGCCGACGGCAAGACCACGACCGGCCTTGCGGCGCTGCTTAAAGCGCGCGGGGTGAGACGGGTTTTCGCCTGCGGCCTGGCGACCGACTTTTGCGTCGCCCATACGGCGCTGGACGCGCGCCGCGAGGGGTTCGAGACCTTCGTGATCGAGGACGCCTGCCGGGCGATCGACGCCAACAATTCGTTGAGCGAGGCCTGGGCGCGGATGAACGCCGCCGACGTCTGGCGCATCCAGTCGGGCGTGATCCTCGGCTAGCGGCGATTAACAGCGTTCGCGCGTACAAGCGCTCTTAAACGCCAATAAACGTCAGTAAACGCTAATAAACGTTAGTAAAAATGCTGGCGTTTACTAGCGTTTATTTTTTGGGAATGAGCCTTTTCAATGGGTTACGGCCGTTTGGAGTAAAAAAATCCCCTTCCTCTCGCCCCGCCTGTCCGGTTGGGCGCGAAACGGGTCGCGCGTTCGCCTTTCCCTCCTGGACACTTGGGAACCTTCGGATTTCCATCGAGGGGAAAGTATACGGAGGGATCGCGGATTAGCCAAGGATTTGTTCGCTGCAACCGAACGCCGCAGCCGAAATGCCTAGCTCCGCCAATGGCTTGGAGGCGAAGAGGCTGAAAACGGCGGATTGCCTGGGATCGCCGGTTGTGGGGCTGGATTTTCGAGGCGGCTTAAACTTGGAGGGATTCCTCTCTTCCGACTCCGGGCACGGGAGGCCCGGTGTTCAAGATCCGCTTCCATCAATTTTGACACGTAGTCGCTGAGCGAACAGCGGGTCGGCGCGGCGCGAACCTAAGGGCGAAAACGAGCGAGGAGTTCCGGCCAACTCAGCTCGGCGTCGGGTGTTCGTTTTGGCAAAGACTGCTTTCAATTGATACCGTTGAAAAACTCGAATTTTTGCGTCGATCACAATTCAGAAGACCGCTGGCAGCCTCGATGGAAAATTCCTTAGGGGTTCGGCGGACTGGCTGGCTTTGCCGCCTGTGACCCTCCCACATGGCTTGCCGTGACGACCCCCGGCTTAGACGACGTTATGCGCGCCGGGACGAGATTTTCGCAGTTGCTCAATTTGCGAGTTTTTCAACATCGGGTAATGGGCGGGAGCTCTTCTGCGAAGGCCGATACGATCGGCCAGGATGTGGAAGAGGAGACCGTTCAATGGACTATTTTGCTGGCCTCGATATCTCGATGGATGAGACGCATGTTTGCGTTCTCGATCGCGAAGGCGTGGTGGTTCGCGAGAGCAAGACCGAGTTGACGGCGGAGGCTATCGCCGGCGAATTGGCGAAAGCGCCAACTTGTCATCGCATCGTGTTCGAGACCGGACGCATGGCGCCGATCCTGTTTCACGGGTTGAACCAGCTTGGTCTTCCGGTGGTCTGCGTCGAGAGCCGACAGGCCTACCAGGCGCTCAAGTCACTGGCGACCCACAAGACCGATCGCAATGACGCGCGAGGGCTGGCGCATTTGGCTCGCACCGGCTTCTTCAAGCCCGTGCATGTGAAGTCGTTATCGGCCCACGCGGTCCGCTCGCTGATCATCGCGCGCAAGAAGTTGGTCGGCCAGCGGGTGACCTTGGAAAATCAGATCCGTGGTCTCGCAATCGTGTTCGGGATCCGGCTCCCTCGCGCGCTCACCGTCGCCTTCATCGATAGCGCCCTTAAAGCAAGCGAGGGGATCGCTGGTCTCTCTGTCGCCATGCGGGGATTGATTGCGGCACGAATCGCAGTGATGACGGCGGTCGCCGCGATCGACGCCGACATGAGACGTATGACAAGAGCCTCGGCGGCCTGCCGTCGGCTGATGACCATCCCAGGCGTCGGCCAGTTGACCGCGCTAGCCTTTGTGGCCGCGATCGACGATCCTTCGCGCATCCGCCGATCCCGAGACGTCGGCGCCTATCTGGGTCTGGTTCCCAGGCGGCATCAGTCGGGCGAGGTCGACTACGTCGGCAGCATCTCGAAGTGCGGCGACAGGCGCGTGCGGACCCTGCTGTACGAGGCCGCCAATGTCATGCTGACCCGCTACAAGGGCCAGCTCAAACTCAAGGACTGGGCCTTCGCGATCGCCAGGCGATCAACGATGCGCAAGGCGAGGGTCGCTCTGGCCCGCCGCCTCGCGATCATCATGCATGCGATGCTGCGGGATGGGACGGAGTTCGAGTTCGCCTAAGCCCGGCAAGCCACGAGACAGGAGGCCGAATCCAGCTCCCGAAAGGAGCGACGCCCGAGGGAGGGAGCAGACGACGGCGCGGATTTTGTAGCACGCGGTCAACCTATGACCGACTGCGATTTCAACCGAGCCGCGCTGCACCCAGCTTACCCCATCAAGTGCCGAACGAGCACGCAGAGAACGCAGGCACCCGAAAGCGTCGACACCCGAAGAGCT